>NKJC01000006.1 GCA_002256435.1 Chitinophagaceae bacterium BSSC1 | reverse complement strand
GAAAATGCCCATACATAACTGGGGACTTATCCTAAATCAGTTCTTAACTATCTTTGAAAAAAGGGTTCAACTTTAATTAAAAAGCTGAACCCATATATTTTACTTACACACTTTATGAGACAGTGTCATTTAAATAGCTGATATACTTTAAGGCATCATCACTATTTAGGCATACTAATTCCAAATCCATGCGTACTCTCATACTTTTAGCAATTCTTTCATTCTTCAGCTTTACCTCATCCGCCCAAACAAGCACCTTCCTAACTAATTTCTCCAACACCACCCTGCAATCCCCCTTCATCTACTCCAAAGGCCTAAACCAAAACGTTATAAAAGCAATCTCCAAACACATTGAACGCGAAGAGATGTTCAATAACAGAAAATATGAGGCTGGTAAAATAATAGTATTTGACACGTTGATCTTGACAAAGGAAGAAAAGCAATACATCCTAACCGAACTAAAAAAACAATCAGATACCAATCTCTGGAATCAATTGAAAATCCCCAATTCAAAAGTAATTCCACTAGATACATTAACCGCTATTTCCAAAGACACCACAAAAGGTTGGAATTATTTTTCTAAAGTCTATGGTAAAACACTCTACAACTTCAGCATCCCCATATTTTTTAGAAACAACCAATATTGCATCTTTTACTATCACACTACCTGTGGAATAAAATGTGGTGAGGAAGTATGTGCCATTTTCATAAGAAAGAAAAGCACCTGGACAAAATGGATTACCATCTTTGAATCTAATGTTCCATATATCAACTAGAATCGCGTAAATTCAAATTTCTCTCAATTACCATCGCGCCAGCAAACCCCTAACTCCCAACTCAGCCTATGACCATCCTCAACGCCCTCCCCATCCCCAACGGAGTCAACCTCCAACCATCGTATTACAACAATGGCAACGTAAACTTTGCATATCCCCTCATGCAAACCTATCCCGCCATTAAAACGGTTCGCATAGAAATTGAACCCACTTCCGTAACACCAGCCACCACCTGGATAGCAGAAGCCCAAGGCAATGGCTATCATGTAATAGCCACCTATCATAAAAAGGACGCCATAGGCAGCAATGACCCTCAAGAACTGATCCAAGCCGCTCAGTGGTGGCAAGACAACTATCAAACCCTAGGCGGCAATTTCATTATCAATCTCATGAATGAATGGGGTCCACACAATCTAAGCCCTGAGGCTTACGCCGATGCCTACAACCCAGCTATATCTCTCATCAGAACAGTATACGCGGGAGACATTATCATTGACCTACCCGGATGGGGGCAGGATGCAGGAATAGCCGCCGATGCCGTACCTCTAATTACAGACCAAAACATTGCGCTATCGGCACATATCTACAAAGACTCCTGGAACGGCTCAGCTACCTTTAGCAGACAAGACATTGACAGGATACTCCAAACAGGGAAACCCTGTCTAGTTGGAGAGTTTGGCCCTATAGAAGATAAGCCAGGTACCGGCTATTGTGACTGGGCAGGTTGCGTCAAATACGCCAAGAAAAAAGGCATGACTGTAATAGGTTGGTGCTGGAATGGAGATGGGAATGGACACAATATGATCAGTCCTAGTTGGGAGGATGATCCTTTGGGTGATATGCAACCCAGTGGATACTTTAATGAGATTTATGGGAAGTTGGTGGGGGTGTAGGAGATAGGGGTGTGTAAATGCCCTAAACGCTTGATTTCTTTGATGTTAATTGTTTGGGTAATCCAACCTGAGTAAGTAATGCCTTAGCCGCAGCAGCTTTCTTTATGAAAAATGGATGTTTTTCATAATTGCCTACTGATTCACTTACAATAGCATCTTTTTTTTGAGATGATTTTGCTTTTGGTGATATTGCTTTTTGTTTCAAACCCATAAATTAAAGCTAATACTTTTTTAAATTTTATTCTAAGGAAGGGGATAAAATTCTAGTTAAATCAATAAATCAGGGTTTCTCCTACCTAGAAATGCCTCATAATTTTCACCTTGACGAAATAATTCCCATTTATTATCTCTTAAACCGTAAATCTCAAAGAGTGTATTTATTTGAAACCAATACTTATTAATTCCCATTTGATATCTGCGTGTCCTTGATTGGGTTGTTCCCTTAATAAAAATTGCAGAGTCTTTTAAAATACTCGTAAAATCAGAAATAATACTAGCTACAGTAATTAAAACCTTGTCCCCGTCATTATTATTACTAACAACAGTATCGCTAATTTCTCCTGTTAAATGATTTAAGTCTCCAAAGCCAAAATTGTAAATATTATTTTCAAGTAAGTTAAATCTTGCTACTTTTTTTATAACTCCTTTTGGCCCAACACTTTCAAACTCATAATCCAAGAATGAAGTATTGGTTTTATATATGTATTTATTACCTTCAATCATTGAAATAAATGTAAACAAATAATATAGTCATGTTGTCATTTTACAACAGCTAAAATCTCCTGATAAAATAATTTTAGTTAACAATTACTCTGTAGATGAATACATAAAGTATTTTAGAAAATACAATAATAAATATTTTTAAAATTGCCCTTTAGGACTACTTTTGTTTTATTGAATTGCGCCTGCTAGATTTAGACAAAAGACCCCTAATCTTGAAATTGAGAAGGCTTTAAAAATTATGAAGGAGTATTATGAAAACAAAAGCGAATACTAAAACACTTTCCCGTTTAGTTGACGAGCAATATGGCAAAAAGGGTTCTCTCAAAAGAGATAAATTTGAAAAAGGATATCAAAGTTTTAAACTTGGTGCATTGCTATTGGAAGCAAGATTAGAGAAAGGTATGACACAAGAACAGCTGGCTGATAAATGTGGAACCAATAAAGCCTATATTTCAAAAGTTGAAAATGATATAAAAGATGTTCGTATTTCAACTTTGCAAAAAATTATTGAAGTAGGGTTGGGGGGAAGATTGAATTTATCTGTTACACTTTAAAAACTAGTTTAACCAAAGAGCCTTAGATAAAAGCCCTCTTTGACCATCGCGCCAGCAAGCAAACCCGACCCAAACAGGTCATTTACTGAGATTGATCCGAAGTTGATGCGGGTGTATAGGGATTTGACCATTCTAGCTTGTACTATGAACAAAAACATTAAATAAACGTTACATAGGTTCTTGAATTTAGCCATACTTTTAATGAAAAATTGAAACTAATGAAACCAATACTGAATCAATCACTTTTTATATCAATCTTACTATTAACCCAGTTGGGTAACATGGGAAAATTGATGGCCCAAGAAAAAACGGGCTTTAAAAAAAACAATATCACAGCTATTGATTCCAATTATTTCTCCAAGGATAGACTCAAAGGAAGGGTGATTATCATTACCGGTGGTGCAAGAGGTATTGGACGCGCTACTGCAATTAGAGCATCCCGTGAAGGCGCTTCTGTTGTGATTGCCGATTGGTTACCACAAGGTGAAGCTACTGCCCAAACCATTAGAAAAGAAGGTGGCAAAGCCCTTTTTGTAAAAACAGATATTAGAAGTACTGCAGACTGTAACAACCTGGTGGCTCAAGCGGTACTCAAATTTGGGAAAATTGATTTGGCTCTTTTAAATGCAGGAGTCATGGATGGTACTTTCTCTGGTGATGCTTTTGATTATGATAAGCAAAAAGAATTGTTGCCAACTGCTGTTGATGCAGCATCGGACAAATATTGGGACAATGTGATAGACATTAACGTTACAGGTACTTTTAAATCTATGCGTTCTGTACTTCAGCAATTGCTAAAGCAAGGCAATGGTGGAGCTATTGTAACAGTTGGATCCATTGCAGGTCTTACCGGTTTAGCTGGAAACCCAGCCTATGTAGCCAGTAAACACGCGGTAAATGGTCTAACCAGAAGTGCTGCCATTGATTACGCTCCTTATGGCATAAGAGTCAATTCTGTAAATATGGCTGCTACTGAAACACCCATGACAGATAAGGCTTTTGAATTTGTAAAAGAAGTGAAAAAGCGTGGTATCACTGGAATGGGTGGAGCAAAAACAGAAAGTCTATTAATGATGAACGATACAAAGCATCGTATGGCAACTGTATGGGAGCAAGCAGCTGTGATACTTTTCTTGCTTTCTGATGAAGCATCTAATTTAACCGGAGCCCTTTATCCAACGGATGGTGGTTGGACAGCTTATTAATTGGTGAATAAACCCTATGAAATTTTTCAAGCTTTTTATTGGTTGCATTTTTCTATTGAGCTCAAATAACATTTTTGCTCAGGTAAGTAATGCATTTTATGAAGGTGAGCGGATTACCAATGTGGTGTATGTTTTTCAAAACAAATTATCAGACACCATTGCGCAGAAAAATTTGGAGCAAACCGTTAAACGGGCATTTCCCATTTTTCCACAGTCTTCGGTTCGTACCATTTTATTAGAAGCCTATACCAATAAAGTGCGCAAACTGCAAGAAGTAGCATCTGCCCAATATGAAATTCAACCATCTCAAATAGGAGGAATCAACATTACACTCACTGTTGAAGTCAGTGAAATTGCAAAAGAGAAAAAAGATAAAACTGGTTTGTTCATGGGGGAAAAAGATTTTCCCATTCTCTATCAGGATAACAAATCATTACTGACTACTAAAATTGCTATGGCGGAAATGCTTTACTCCAACAATAATGCTTGGTACGGTAGAGATGATGCCATGCTCAATGGAAACCCATTGGCAAAAAGCCCAGTAGGAAAGGGGTTTACGGGTTGGGTAGAGGGATGGATTTCTGGTGGTTTGTATGGCATTACAACCCTTTCTGCCAAAAAGAATAGGTATCTCTATGGTGGCCTCAGTTATATTGCTAGTGGTTCAGCTGGTAGAGAGCTTTTTACCAGCGAATCAAGGGCATATGGAGCTGTGGAAGACGCTTTTCTTGGTTTGATGGGGACTAATGCTTCTACATCTGGAAATCGTTTCACCTATAACCTCTCATTTGGTAGGCAACAGTTCTCGGTTGGCAATGGATTTATCATTCGCAATACCGCTTCCAATGGAGACAATCGCGCAGCATTACAATTAAATCCTCGTTGGGCAGCAGATTATCTTGGTCTTGCTGCTATTAAATACAACAACTTACTCTTACAAGTTTTTCAACTTGATCCCAATGAACTGAGCATAGTTGATTCCAAAACGGTGATCAGGGGATTCAATGCTGAATGGGGTGATGGTTATGCGCATCAAGTTGGTATCATGATGTTAGATGTTCCCAAATCCAACTTTAACTACTATACGCCTGCTGGTACAGTATTGGGAAGAAATGGGTTAAAGTTGTACAACCTTCGTTATTACGCAAATAGACCACCCAATACACCTGGTTTGTTTTTCAAAGGAGAAATTGGTTATGAAACAAATTCCAATTTTAATATGTCTGCCTTTGCAGGATATACTGAATTTGGTTGGAGTTTTGCCAAACAAAAGGGAGCTCCAACTTTGCGATACAGGTATGCCTATTTTTCAGGGGATAATCCCAATACAGAACAATATGAACGATGGGATCCCTTACTTTCAGGTGGCAATGGAGAGGAATGGGTAATTGGTGCCAACCATTTTAAAATTGTTCAAAATAGCAATATAACTGTTCACCAATTACAAGCCAATATAAGACCTGTTCCAAAAATTGAATTGGTTCCTCAAGCTATTTACATGTATGCTTCCAATAACAATAATATTGGTGGAAACCCTGCATTGAGTACCATGACCAAAAAAGAATATGGAACTGAATTCAATATCACAGTAAAGTATTTTCAAAACAGACGATGGTATTGGCATGGACATATAGCGTATACCATTCCTGGGGCAGGTGTTCAAAATGCATTGAATAATAATGCAAAACCTTGGTTAAGTGCTATGCTTTTCTTTAGATATGGATTCTAGTTGTTTCTCTAATATTTGTACGATTGAATTTTTGCAATTGATATCGCGCCAGCAATAATTCCCACAACCCTTATCTCAAATACATCATCCCCAAGTAACAGAGAGAGCAAACATTCATTCTCCTAGCCATCTAGGCAAACAATGCCCAAGAAGGAAGATATATAGAACGGTAAGGAACATCCATTACTATGATCAACTATTAAAGAAGCCCATCCAACCTTCTATCTCCAAAGAAAGAAGGAGAAACCCTATCATATTGATTATTGCTTTACATCTCAGAGCTTTTGCGAGAGATTAAGCTCTATTACTATGGGGGAGTATGACGATTGGATTGGGTTGAGTGATCATATGCCGCTGATTCTAAAATTTCAGTTGAAATAAGAAAACCAACCAAAAAAGTATTTCTGTAAATTTGCTATAATGGAGGACAAAAACCTTTACATAATAGCAGGTTGTAATGGTGCTGGAAAAACAACAGCTTCATTTACTATTTTGCCTGAAATTATTGATTGTAAGGAATTTGTGAATGCTGATGAAATTGCCAAAGGACTTTCGCCTTTTCAACCAGAAAAGGTTGCTTTTGAAGCAGGTCGTATAATGTTGAAAAGAATAGCCGAGCTTTTAGAGAACCAGGAAAGTTTTGCATTTGAAACTACCCTTTCAACTAGAAGTTATAAATTGAAAGTTGAAGAAGCAAAACGAAAAGGCTATACGGTAACATTACTTTTCTTTTGGCTTCAAAATGTGGAATTAGCTAAGGAGCGCGTTAGAATTAGAGTCACAGAAGGAGGACACAATATTGAAGCAGGTGTAATAGAAAGGCGCTACATAAAAGGTATAAAAAATCTCTTTGATATCTATCTTCCTATAGTTGATGGTGCATTGATTTTTGACAATTCTTTTGGTAAACATATTTTAATTGGAAAAAAAACTACTGGATTAGAATTAGAGGTTACGGATAACTCAAAATTTGACCTTTTAAAAAAGTATTATGACAAAAAATGAAAAACAAACGGAGCTTCATAATAAAATTATTGTAGGCCTTGAAACGGTCTACAAAAAATTGATTGAATTTAAGAAGCAAAAGAATACTGAAATTGTTATTCTCAAGGATAATCAAGTTGTTAGGGTTAAGCCTTAGCTAAAAACAATTCAATGCGCTCACTCCTTTTATTAACTATACTTTCATACTTCATCTCCACCTCAAACGCCCAAACTACCCAGAAACAAGCACTCGATTTCCTAACTCAGTTTACCCAAAACAAAAGTAAACCCGGAACTCCTTTATATTATACTAAAGGGATAAACAGCTATACCCAAAATGAAATTCTAAAAGCACTACAGCGAAGTTCAGTATTGTATAATTTTAGAATTGAGAATCATAAAGTTCAAATTATAGATTCGCTTGTTTTATCAAAAGAGGAACAGCAGTTCATCATTAAAGAATTACAAAAACAAGCCGATACAAGTCTTTGGAATCAATTTGAAATCCCTAATTCACAATCGATACCTAAGGATACTATTACAGCTATATTCAAAGACAGAGCAAATGGGTGGCGTAATTTTTATAACTCTTACGGAAAAAGTCTATTTGCCTTCAGTATCCCCATCTTTTTTAGAGATAATCAATATTGTGCTTTCTTTTATGCAAATAGTTGCGGGGGGCTTTGTGGGGAAGAATTATTTTCAATTTATCGGAAAGAGTTTGGAGCTTGGTCTTTATGGATTACAGTATATGAATCGGTAAGTTAGGATCAGGTATTATTCCTTTCCCTCAATTACCATCGCGCCAGCTATTAGGCCCACAAAATCCTTTTAAAGTAAAACACATAAATTTAACTTCTAAACTTGCTATGGTAAAAAGATTTAAATTCTGTAATACTATGCTCTCAGTTCCAACTGGAGTGATATTTTTTGTTTTTATCTTTTTATTTCAACATATCTCAGCACAAACTGGATCTAAGCCTACAGATGTATTCGGGATCTCTCAATTCTACCATACTAAACCAGGCACTAGGGAATGGACTTCAGTACATTGGAATAATGGCGTTGACCGAATCATTAAATATGCTCCAGACCCTTACGACCCAACCGATTGGACGGAAGATCATAGTGGAAGTACCCAAGGATTTCACATTGATGGGAAAGGTGTTATGAATATGTCAGGAGTCAGTCCTCGGTTTCATATTAATTCTATGCGCACCACAAAGGTTGGTGAGCAATTTTTCTTAAACACAGAATTTACTGCATACTATAGAAGAATTGGCAATTCTGGACCTGCATATGGAGGGATGATTGTTGGTGCTAGAACAGGCCCGTTGGGTCATGCTTCTTCTCAGGGCAGCGATTGTGATGCATCTACCTATTATTGTAGATTTCGTCACGATGGTAAATGGGACTTTGAAAAAGAGCTAAAACATCCTACAAGTGATTATTGGTCGGGCTCAGGATTCCATACCCAGGATCCTTTGTGGAATGGTAATCCTTTACCTCCCAACATATGGATTGGGATGAAGTACATTATTTACAATATAGAGCATAATACCAAAGTGAAAATGGAAGTTTATATTGATTCTGTTTCTAATGGAAATCCTAAAAACGGTGGTGTGTGGGTTAAAGTTGGTGAGGTAATTGATCAAGGCAATTGGCCTGTCCAATCTTTACAAATAACCGGATGCAGCTATGCCGATCCTAAAAAAATTATTTTAGATGGTCACGGAACCTTTCTCATGAGAACAGATGGCGATCAGGCGGAATATAAGATGGTATCGATTCGTGAAATAGATGTAAATTCTCCTGCTTCCCGTAAATAAAGACTTTTGTGGAATGAATGTAGGAATTCCAAGAAAGATTTAAATAGGATTATTTTTCATAGACCATCGCGCCAGCATAATACCAATAACCAAACCCACTAAGCAACTTCCATGAAACGCATTCTATACTTAGTCCTAATCCTGCTTAGTGTTCAAACCTATGCCCAATCCTATTCCATTCCCGATAGCGTTAAGCGCATTTTATTTCTGGGAAACAGCATTACCTACAACGGTAAATACATTTCTTTTATTGACGCCTATCTAACGCTGAAATATCCCCAAAGAAATTTTGAAATCATCAATCTGGGATTACCCAGTGAAACGGTTTCTGG
The DNA here is from genome assembly GCA_002256435.1 of Chitinophagaceae bacterium BSSC1. Lineage (GTDB taxonomy): Bacteria > Bacteroidota > Bacteroidia > Chitinophagales > Chitinophagaceae > Sediminibacterium. Next base: position 278,749 of record NKJC01000006.1, on the reverse strand, counting down.
ATTGTCTGAACCCAATCATGCGGGCGGGCAGTTTCCCCGTCCGGTTTTGCAAGAGCGATTAGAAAGAGCATTAACCAACATCAAGCCAGATTTGGTTTTTGCCTGTTACGGGATGAACGATGGCATTTATTTGCCTTTTGATGATGAGCGTTTTCAAAAGTTTAAAGACGGCATCAAGCAGTTGCATGAGCAGGTACTTTTATCGGGTGCACCCATTGTTCATATTACCCCTCCTGTCTATGACCCAAGAAAAGGGGCAGCCTATGCCAATGTGCTGGATCTATATTCAGATTGGCTCATCAGTTCTAGGTATTCCATGAAATGGGATGTATTAGACCTTCACGGTCCAATGAAAAAATTCCTAGAAGACCGCCGTTTGGTTGATACTGCTTTTCTCTTTGCCAAAGATGGAGTTCATCCAAATGACCTAGGCCATTTTGTGATGGCTAAAGCGATACTCTTAGAGTTAGGTCAGCAAGAACTAGCAAAAGCCACGGATATACCATCGGCCTTGTCTGGCTTTAAAAATGGCGATGCTGTTTTTAAACTAGTAGAAGAAAGACAAGCCATTATGAAAGATGCATGGCTGACCTTGATTGGGCACAAAAGACCTGGGATGAAGGCGGGGCTTCCTTTGAAAGAGGCGCAATTGAGTAGGGATGTAATTAACCTGAAAATTCAAGCATTGCTGAAAGAGTAACGAATATAATTCAGGTTGTCATGATTGCTTGTAAAATTATTTCACTATGATTCTTATTGATAATTAGCTTCTTTTATAGGAGGGTAATTTTTCCAAAACAACTAAAGAAAATCTAGCTTTTAATATACCAAGAATTGGTATATTTAGTTTGAAATTCAATTTTATGGCAAGAAACACTTCAATATTATTGGGTGAACATTATGACGAATTTATTTCAAAGGAGGTGTCTTCTGGAAAGTACAATTCGGCTAGTGAAGTAATACGTTCAGCATTAAGAATGTTGGAAGAAGAGGAAGAGAAAAAGAAATTGTTAGTTAAGGCGCTTGTAATTGGAGAGAAAAGCCCAAGGGTAGAAAACTTTGACCCCAAAGCCCATCTCAAAAAATTACATGAACGTAGAAAATGAAAAAACTTCGATTTTTTATCCGGGAACAAGCCAGCATTGATTTAGAATCTATCTGGAATTATACAATTGATACTTGGTCTTTACGCCAGGCAGATAAGTATTACAATGATCTAATTGACGCCTTTGAATTTCTTTGTGAAAATCCAACTGCTGGAAAGTCTGCGGAACATTTAAGAAAAGGATATAGATTTTTTAAAGTCAATTCCCATTTGATTTTTTATATTATTTCTGATACGGAACTTGATGTTATTAGGATACTACATACACAAATGGATATTCCTAATAGACTAGTTGATTAATCTAATACCTATGCATCCCACCATTCAAACCTACAACGCCACTCAAACTTCCACAGACCAAGATATCTGCAACCTATTGGTTTCTTTGATAGACACCGAACTCAAAGAAGCAGAAAGCAAGATCTGGCACGGCCACCCAGTTTGGTTTATCAATGGCAACCCCATAGTAGGATACAGCAAAGAGAAACGAGGCATCCGTCTGATGTTCTGGAGCGGCGCTGATTTTGAAGAAGATGCCCTCAACATACTAGGCGGCAAATTCAAAGACGCATCCATCTTTTACAACCAAGCAAGTGAGGTTAAGCCAACTACGCTAAAGCGATGTCTAAAAAAATCCAGAACCATTCAGTGGGACTATCAAAGCATTGTCAAAAGAAAAGGGGTGTTGGTGAGATTATAGATTCAAATGGTATTCCAAAAAATCTATGGCTCACAACTCAACCAACAATTTCAACAACTCAACTAGTTTAGCCCAGTCCGTCCAAAGTACTGCCAGTATTTTGCGCCCAATCAATTGAATGGAACAATGGGCAAGTATTTTCTGGTTATCACAGTTTTGATATGTAGTGCATCTTTTGCACAAAAAAACACACAAAACATTCGCGGTACCGTTACCGACAAATTATCACAAACACCCTTAGTAGGTGCAAGTCTGCAAGTTATTGCCTTGCAAAAAGCTGCCAATTCTGATAGCCTTGGAAAATACAGCATTCCCAATCTTCCACCTGATAGATATGACATTAGTATTACTTGCGCAGGTTATAAAACCATGACTATTCCCAATGTAGTGGTAACCTCAGGTAAAGAAGTGATATTGGATATAGCCTTGGAAGAAACCTTTAATCAATTAAAAGAAGTAGTAGTAACATCCAGCAACAAAGCTGGCACCATTAATAAATTGGCCAGTGTAAGCGCTAGGTCTTTTTCCATGGAAGAGGTAAACCGATACGCAGGTGGAAGATCAGACCCGGCTCGATTGGTAGCCAATTTTGCTGGCGTAAGTGCCCCAGACGATAGTAGAAATGATATTGTGATCAGGGGTAATTCGCCCGTTGGAGTGTTATGGAGAATAGATGGCATGAATGTGACCAATCCCAATCACTTTGCTTCTGTTGGTACCACTGGTGGCGCCGTGAGTGCATTAAACACCAATCTATTAAAAAGCTCGGATTTCTTTACTTCTGCTTTTCCTGCAGAATATGGCAATGCTACAGCTGGTGTTTTTGACTTGGGATTCAGAAATGGGAATAACAAAAAAAGAGAAACCACTTTGCAAGTAGGGGTGATTACTGGATTAGAAGCCACTACCGAAGGCCCTTTTAGCAAAAAAAGCGATGCCTCATATCTTGTAGGGTATAGGTATGCTTTGGCAGGCGTTGCACAAACATTGGGAGTGAATATTGGCACAACATCTACACCTTCTTACCAGGATCTATCATTTAAATTAAATAGTGGCACCAGTAAATTGGGTAAGTTTTCCTTGTTTGGAATCTTAGCTACTAGCACCATCAATATTAGCGGAGGTAGTTCTAGCACTTTATATGGAAATGGGAATCAGGTTGATTTTGCTAGTAAGATTGGCATTCTTGGGTTAAACCATTTTAAACAAATCAATAAAAAATCTTTCATTAGTTCTACCATTGGTCTTAATTATTCCAGTACTGACCAAACAGGCTATGGTTCTGATAGACCATCATCAACCAGTTTTATCAAAGAAGTTAGTAACGTAGCAAAAACAGGCATCAATTTTAGTACTACTTATAACTCCAAAATTTCTTCCAGACTATTTGTAAAAGCTGGGATTCAAGATGAAATCATTGGCTTGGATTTATTTTATAAAACCAAGGAAAATATTAGCCAGTCTTACAAACAAGTATGGGATTATAATAGTTCTACTAATCTAGCCCAGGCCTTTGCCCATCTAAAGTACAATTTGAGTGAAAAATGGACCATGAATGCTGGCATACACACCCAATATTTAGCCCTAAATAGTTCAACTGCAGTAGAACCTAGACTTGGAATAATCTATTCCATTAACAACAAAAGCAGTTTCAATTTTGGATATGGATTGCATGCGCAAATGCAACCGATTAATGTCTATTTTCTACAATCCATCAATACGGCTGGTAAAACGGTCTACAATAATTTGAATCTTGATTTTACCAAAAGCCACCATTTTGTATTGGGCTATAATATTCAACCGGCCAGTGATTGGCGCATTAAAACAGAATTGTATTATCAATCAATATACAATGTACCAGTCACAAACTATTCTAGTACTTATTCCATGCTCAATACGGGGTCTACTTTTAAAACAGATTTACAAGATAGTTTAACCAATAAGGGTACGGGTAAAAATTATGGTATTGAATTGACTATTGAAAAGTTTTTCTCAAAGGGCTATTATGGATTATTTACTTCTTCATTATATAGTTCAAAATATACGGCCAGCGATGGGATAGAAAGGAACACTGCATTTAACGGGAGATATGTGTTTAACTTATTGGCGGGAAAGGAATGGAAAATTGGAACAGGAAAAAGGAATAAATTTTCTGTTGATTTTAAATTCACCAACGCAGGTGGTAGGGCTTATACCCCCATTGATCTTGCTGCTTCAAATGCTACTGGTAGGGAACAATTGTCTACCAATGTATATTCAAGTAATTACGATAATTACTATAGAATTGACTTGAAAGCTGGTTATACGTTGAATAGCAGCAAAAAAAGATTCTCTCAGACCATCTCTTTGGATTTACAGAATGTAACAAATCATAAAAATGTATTCTCTCAGTCTTATGACGATAGAAACCAAAGCATTAGTACAACCTACCAATTAGGCTTTTTTCCAAACCTGGTATATAAAATGCAATTCTAGCAAAGGGTTTTATTTATTTAATCGTCTAAACCCGTATTGATCACCATAAAATATATCCTATATGAAACTGTCAAAAATTGTTCAATTAAATTTTTTAGTCTTTTGTTTAATCTTGCTGGCTTCTTGCGGTAAAAAAGATCAAATAATTGACACCACTGCATTGGTTGTTAAAGTGGAGTCTGCCAATTTTATAACTGCCGGATTATCCGAACCCATTAGTATTGTATCACGTACTCTCTCTAATGGGTCAACGGTTGATTGTTATAAAATTGTTTCAAAAAGCACCCCAGCAGACCATTCCATGGGCCCTTGGTGTCCTTCCAATATTAGTGATGATAAATCAAAAGGAGGCATTTGGTTAGACGGAGGTAATGTATATGATGTTGATGGAGCCTTTGTTAAAAACCTAGCAACATTTTACAAAAATACTACTTGGCAAATGTACAATACTAGCACAGGCGCTATTACCAAAACACTTACAGAAGCCGATTGTCAGGCTGCGGCTAACCCCAATGTTGGAGCAGCATATAAAAACTATTGTGTAGAATGTCTGCCATCTTATGTATCTACCCTAACTAAAACTATTTATATTCCAGTTACCCCTATCAAGTTAACCTCTCCAATTAGTTTTGGTGGCGGCCCAATGTCATCTGGGCCTTCCATTAGAGGTATTGCATTTAATGGTGTGGTGTTTGATGCTCCTGCACCTGCAAATATAATTTTAGCTGCTTATACATTAGCTCCATTTGATGATGCTGGTGGGCATATTAATATGGGTGCTGGATATCACTATCATGCTGCTATGGGTGTGTCTAAGAAAATTACTCAAACTGATGGTCATGCTGCTATGATAGGTTATGCTTTAGATGGATTTGGCATGTATGAAAGATTGAGTGCTGCAGGAACAGAATATACTGATCTAGATGCCAGTAGGGGACATTCTGATACCGTTAGAGGTTATCACTACCATGTAGACAAAGCTGGAGCAAATAATTTCATTAATAGTTTGGCTGGAGCATACGCTAACTAATTCAACTAAGCATCATGAAGTCATTTGTTCTTGTCTTTTTATTGCTAAGCGCAAACATTGTTCAAGCCCATCAACCAGATTTATCAAACCTGATGATCTATGAACAGAATGGTAAGTATTTACTAGTGGTAAAAAGTTCTATTACAGCATTTGAAGGTGAGATTGATTATTTGTTTGGTAAGAACGCATATAAAAGTCCTGAGGAGTTTCAATTATTAGTGATCAAGCATTTTCAAAAAAATTGTAATGTGGTCATAAACAATGAGAACATTAAACTCATCAACCCCAAAGTGATATTGGGGCATGAAACCACTTTGTTTGCTGAATTATCCAATGTGCCTAAAAAAATCAGTTCCATTGATGTAAAAAATACCTTGTTTAAAGATATGCCAGTGAGTCTCTGTGAGCTAATTCTAACCTTAAATGCATTGCCTCAGAAACAATATCTTTTAAACAATGTCAATAATTATGAAGTAAAACTGCAACTTGAAAATAATAGTTGGTCAGTTGTGGAGGATGCTTCACCCAATACAACATTTATATTGCTTGTAATTGGTGTTTTAATTCTTTCTGCTTCAATAGCAGCTGTAATTATAAACAGGAAAAGAAAACTGTTTCCAAAACTTTACTTTAATACCTAGATTTAAGACTATAATTAAATGTGTATGAAGCGTATACTTGTTGTTCTAATTTTTGCAGGTCTTTGTAATAAGGCATTGGCTCAAATCAACCCTGAAAAAGCAAAAACTGGAGAAATCATTGAACTACTATTCCCTGAAGGAAAATCTAAGGCCCTGATTCTTAGCTATGACGATGGTAGAACAGAAGACCGCCAATTGGTTCAGCTGATGAATAAATATGCACTTAAAGGCACATTTCATTTAAATTCTAATAAGTTGGGTTCGGAAGGGTATTTGAACAGATCAGAAATCAAAGCGCTTTTCATAGGGCATGAGGTTTCTGTTCATTCTGCAAATCACCCCCCTCTAACACGCTTGTCTAAAATAGATATAGTTTATGAAGTAGTTGAAGACAGAAAGGAATTAGAGCGATTAATGGGTTACCCTGTTAGGGGAATGGCCTATCCCTTTGGGAATCATAATGACACAGTGGTAGATGTAATCAAGGGACTTGGCATTGAATATGCTAGAACAGTGAATGATACCTATGCCTTTCAGATTCCCGATAATTTTCTAAAATGGCATCCAACGGTACACCAATTTGCCAAAGCTTTTTGGGAACCTAACAATCCAGAGAATGACAAAAAAGAATTAGCCCGTTTTTATCAATTAGTCCACGAGTTTATCAACACCAAAGATTTGGCATTATTTGACCTTTGGGGGCATAGTTGGGAAATGGCTAATGATAAAGCTAAATGGGAAGAAACAGAAAAGACCTTTCAATCATTGGCCAAACAATCTAGTGTACATTATACCACTCATATTGATTTGGTAGATTATCTCAAAGCCTTCCAACAATTACAATTTTCGGTGGATAAGCAGATGGTCTTTAATCCTAGTGCATCCACAGTCTATTTTAAAAAGAGCGGCAAACAGTATAGTGTCATGTCTGGAAAAACCATTCATTTGTAACTCCATCTTATGAAACGTGTTGCCTATCTATTTTTTATAAAGTTGCTAATAGCATTGGTTATTGCTTTGCTATTTAAACTGATTTTTCTTAGGATTGAAGACCTAATAGGTCCTGATTTATTCCTTATTTCTATTGTCATTGTTTTTTTATGGGAAGGCAATAAGCAAATTGATCATTGGTTGAATAAAAAATATAGTTGGATAGATTTTCCTCAAAAAAGGTTGATGGCACAAGCAATAGCGTTTATGTTATTTACTGCGCTTACCCTATTTCTATTAATGTATACCTTGCACCAAATTAGATTTGGAGATGGTGTTCTTGTAGATAGGAAAATGAGGGAGATTTTTTTTCCGGCAATCTTTTTTGCACTTGCCTTTATTGCTATTTATGTTGGGTTTGATTTTTTCAAGTCTTGGAAAAACAGTTTATTGGAAGTTGAAAAATACAAGACCCAGAGCGCCGAAGCTCAATTACAAAATCTCAAAAATCAAATCAACCCACATTTTTTATTCAATAATTTAAGTGTACTCTCTTCCTTGGTCTATCAAAATCAGGATAAAGCAGTCAACTTTATCAATGAACTATCCAAAGTGTATAGGTATGTGTTGGACAACAAAAATGCAGAACTGGTAAGTTTAGCAGATGAATTGGCCTTTCTACAGCATTATACCTATCTATTGAAAATCAGGTTTGAAACAGCAGTAGATTTCTCTATTAATATTGCTGATGAAGATAAAAATAGCTTTTTGCCTCCAATGTGTTTGCAAATGTTGGTAGAGAACACCATTCAGCACAACGAAGCATCTCTTGCCAATCCGTTAATGGTAAAAATTTATACCCATGATCATGTTTTGGTTATTGAGAATAATATTCAATTGAGGTCTGATAAAGTGACAAGCACCAAAACCGGACTAAAAAATATTGCTTCTAGATATGCTTATTTTGCAGAAAAAAAACCGGAAATAGTCAATGATGGCAAAATTTTCAAAGTTGTTTTACCCCTAATGATTCAAGAATGAAAGTAGTCATCATTGAGGACGAAAAATTGTCTGCGGAGCATTTGGCCATGCTCTTAAAAAAAGTAGACAACAGCATTGAGATTATTCAATTCATGGACACCGTTAAAGCTACTGTTAAGCACTTTGAAGAGGGATTACAATGTGATTTGATTTTCATGGATATTCATTTGGCCGATGGCAATAGCTTTTCTGTGTTTCAGCAGATAAACATAGATTCTCCTATTATTTTCACCACCGCTTATGACAATTATGCCATTCAGGCTTTCAAACAAAATAGTATTGATTATTTATTAAAGCCAATTGCCCTTCAAGACGTTCAGTTTGCTTTGGATAAATACAATAAGCAACAGCAATCTGCTAGTAAGCAATTAATTGAATCATTTGCTAACAGTTATAAAAAATTGACCGAACAATACAAGAGTCGATTTTTGGTAAAGCAAGGTGAAATCATTGATACGGTTCAAACAAGTGAAATACATCATTTTGAAACCAAAGAAGGGTTGTCATTCCTAGTAACCAATAAGGGAAAAAAATACATCATTGATTATACACTAGACCAATTGGAACAATTGTTGTTACCACAAGATTTCTTTAGAATCAATAGGCAAATCATTATCCATATTCAAGCAATAGAAAAAGTAAAAACCCATTTTAACAGCCGGTTGTCAATTAGTGCTAGCAAAATAGAAGGAGATGCCCAGATTGTAAGTAGGGAAAGAGTAGCTGAGTTTAAAAAATGGTTAGACCATTAATTAGACAAGAAGCAACTTGGGGTATCCATCAATAATATCCTATTTTTCCCCGCTATTTCGTAGATTAGAACCTCAATATCATTACATGAAAAGAGGCCTAATCATCTTATTGCTCGCACCTATCTTTGCTTTTGCCCAAATAGCTGACTCAGCCTGGGTAGTCAATAACTATACAAAGAAGGAATACTTAATTCCCATGCGAGATGGAATCAAACTTTTCACTACCGTCTACGCACCAAAGAATAATGCGGAGAAGCATCCCATTATTCTTACAAGAACGCCTTATTCCTGTACGCCTTATGGAGAGAATATATTTACAAAAATTTGGAATGGCCCGCGCAAAGCTTTCTTTCAGGAAGGCTATATCTACGTGATTCAAGACGTGAGAGGCCGTTGGATGAGTGAGGGCAAGTTTGAAGACGTGCGGCCCTTTAATCCCAATAAAAAGGGCAATGAAACGGACGAAGCCACCGATAGCTATGACGCCATTGACTGGTTGGTAAAAAACATTCCTAGTAATAATGGCAACGTGGGTGTGTTTGGTACATCCTATCCTGGATTCTATGCCACACTTGCTGCGCATAGCAATCACCCCGCACTTAAAGCAGTAAGCCCTCAAGCACCTGTAACCGAATGGTTCTTGGGCGATGATTTTCACCACAATGGCGCCTTTATGTTGGCTGATGGTTTTGCCTTCTACTCAGGATTTGGTAAGCCAAGACCCAAGCCCACCACAGTAGGGCCAACTGGGTTTAAATTTCCTATTGAAGACAATTTTGAATTCTATTTAAAAACTGGTGCGGTTTCTAATTTTACCAAATTAATGGGCGATAGTATTCAGTTTTGGAAAGACCTGATGGCACATCCCAATTATGACCAATTTTGGCAGGATCGCAATGCACGCAAAAATGTATCTGTGATCAGCCCCAATATTGCCACACTGATTGTAGGTGGTTTGTTTGACGCGGAAGACTGTTACGGCGCATGGAATTTGTACAAAGCCATTGAAACCAAAGCTAAGAATAACAATAAAATTGTCATGGGGCCCTGGCACCATGGACAGTGGGGTCTGAACGATGGCACCAAATTGGGTAATGTACAATGGGGTTCTAATACCAGCGAATGGTATGGTAAAAATATAGAGCTGCCTTTCTTCAATTACTATTTGAAAAACAAGGGTAGCATTGATCAGATTAAAGAAGCCAATATCTTTTTTAGTGGTGCCAATGAGTGGAGGCAGTTTGCAAGTTGGCCTATTGACAATTTGAAAATGGAAAAATGGGCATTGGGTAAGAACGGGACTTTTGCAAAAGCAGGAGCTAGTTCAGCCATTAGTAGTTTTGACCAATATGTGAGTGATCCTGCCAAACCCGTGGCCTATATCTCAGACGTCTATCTCATGAAATCCAAACCCAATAGGCATTATAGGGAATACATGAATGATGACCAGCGTTTTGCTGCACGTAGAACGGATGTATTGGTGTATCAAACACCCATACTAGAAAATGACTTAACACTGGCTGGGCCGATAGTCGCCGACCTAATGGTGGCCTTATCAGGTACAGATGCAGATTTTGTAGTAAAGTTGGTAGACGTGTTCCCAGACGATTTTGAATATGAATCAGGATCCAACTATTTAATGGGCGGATATCAAATGCTGGTAAGAGGAGAGATCATGCGAGGCAAGTATCGCAATAGCTTTGAAAAACCAGTTCCTTTTGAAGTAAACAAACCCACTAAAGTAAAATTTGAATTACCCGATGTGGCACACACATTTAAAAAGGGTCATAGAATGATGATCCAAATTCAAAGTACTTGGTTCCCCATTGTAGACCGCAACCCACAACAGTTTATGAATATCTATGAAGCAAAGAATGAAGACTTTAAAAAAGCCACCATTAAAATCTTCCACAATGCTTCTACTATTTCACTGCCAGTATTAAAATAATTCCACTTTTAAAGCGGCGTCTTGAACCTTAATAATACATCTTAAAATATGCTTTCTACGCGAATTATATAACACAGACTTAGAACTGTGTAATTCTTTACTATTGGTTTCATTCATTTTTGTAGGGCATAATACTGCCCATGAAAACCAAGGAGGAATTAAATAAGGAGATACTGGAGACTACGGCTAATATTCAGGAGAACTATCCTGAATTGTCCAAGTTTGCAGATGAAATGACGGTGACCATTCCATCTGTGGAAGATCCGCAGATTAATGCAACCACACTTGCTGAATATAACAACAGCTTACAATCCATCGCCGCAGGCTATGCCCAAAATACCCAAAACGCCAAAAAACAAATAGTCATCATTGGCGCTGGATTTGCGGGTTTAAAACTGGCTAGAACCTTAAACAACCATTCCAATTATTGCATTACTTTAATTGATAAAAACAACTACCACCAATTTCAACCACTGTTTTATCAAGTGGCCATGGCCAATTTAGACGCCAGTAATATTTCTTTTCCACTCCGCAATATTTTTCAAAAAAGCAAGAATGTATCTATTAGAGTTACAGAAGTAACCCAAATAGATGCATCCAATCATCAGGTAATTACTACCAACGGAAATTTTACCTATGATTACTTGGTGATTGCTACAGGAGCAGTGACCAACTATTTTGGCAATACGGACATTGAGCAGTTTAGCTTTCCTATGAAAAGCACTTGGGAAGCTTTGCAAATTAGAAATACTTTGCTAACACATTTTGAAAATGCTATTACGGCCAATAGTTTAAAGGCCCAAAAATTATTATCCATTGTCATTGTTGGTGGTGGGCCAACTGGAGTTGAGTTAAGTGGGGCTTTGGCAGAGATGAAAACGGATACCTTGCCATTGTAATATCCTGAGTTGAATTTTGCTGAAATGCATATTTACCTCTTAGAAGGCTCTGCAAAATTATTAGGAGCAATGACAGCAGCCTCATCAGCAAAAGCCAAAGCGTATTTAGAAAAATTAGGCGTTACGGTCATGCTCAATACCATGGTTAAAGAATACAATGGTAGACAACTGTTATTACAAGATGGAAATATATTGGAATCAACCTTTGTCATTTGGGCTGCAGGTGTTAAGGGGAATGTGCCACAAGGAATGGCCCCAGAATTTGTCTCCAAATCCAGTCAAATACCAACGGATGCGTTTCACAAAGTAATTGGCACAAACAATGTCTATGCCTTGGGCGATGTGGCTTTAATGGCATCGGATGGATTTCCCAGAGGCTATCCACAACTAGCCAGTGTAGCCATTGACCAATCTGTAAATTTGGCCAATAATTTTTTACGGCTAACCCAAAACAAACCTTTAGTTCCTTATCACTATACCAACAAAGGCAGTATGGCTACCGTTGGAAGAAACAAAGCCGTGGTTGATTTGGCCAAGCCCCATTTGAGTTTTCGTGGATTCTTTGCGTGGCTGATCTGGATGACCTTGCACTTGTTTTTGTTGATTGGTTTTAAAAATAGGATTGTGGTTTTTATTAATTGGATTTACAAATACATTACGCACCAGCAATCACTGGCACTGTTATTTCCAAACCTTCATTCCAAAAACAAAGCATAAATTGTATCATGATACTTGGCATGCAATTAACTAGCGGAAGAAAATTGGTACTCACCATCTTACTATGTGAGAGTGTAGGAATTATTAGTGGATTATTGGCCGGTGTTGCCAATAACCCTTGGTTTGATGCATTACTAAAACCTTCATGGAATCCTCCTGGTTATTTGTTTGGCCCTGTTTGGACGGTTTTGTATTTATTGATGGGAATTTCCGCTTGGTTGGTTTGGAAATCACTTTTTCCAATCAACATGAAAACAAAAGCCTTGATGTATTTTTCCATCCAACTCTTTTTGAATTTTTGGTGGAGTATCCTCTTTTTTAATTTTCATTCTAGTCTGTTAGCACTGATTGATATTGTGTTGATGCTATTCTTTATTTGTTTAACCATCTTTGAGTTTTCAAAAATTTCCAAATTGGCTGCTTGGTTATTGCTGCCTTATCTGTTATGGGTTTCTTTTGCAACAGTCCTAAATGGAACTATTTGGTATTTAAATCAATAAAATTTATCCAATTGGTTGTAGCTTGGTGGAATCTTCTTAAACCAAGCGCCATGAAATTTCTTTTCCCCCTTTTATTATGTTTTGTACTATCGGCCAGCGGCCAAACCAGTTACTATAACGTTATAGCTTATGGTGCTAAAGGCAATGACAAAGACCTTGACACCAAGTCTATTAATGCTGCTATTGAAGCTGCCGCAGCCAAGGGTGGGGGAACTGTTTATTTTCCAGCGGGTAATTACCTCACTGGTTCTATTCGTTTGAAAAGCAATATCACATTGCTTTTAGATGGCGCAGCTACCATTATTGCCGCTTCTAAAATTGACTCTGCTGAATATGATGCCATTGAACCAAGCATCAGTGCAAGTATTGATAAGTTTACAGATATTGGGCATAACCGTTTTCACAATAGCCTCATCTGGGGTGAAAACCTGCACAACGTTTCTATTCAAGGTGGTACCATTTGGGGTAGGGGATTATTGGGTGGAGAAGTAAAAGGTGGAAACAATTATGCCAATAAATCTATAGCACTCAAAAACTGCCGCAATGTATTGCTGCGCGATATTATCATCAAACACGGAGGTTGGTTTGGGATTCTAGCAACGGGAGTAGACCACCTGACCATTGACCATATTACCATGGATACCAACAGAGATGGCATGGATATAGACTGTTGTCAATGGGTACACGTGTCTAACTGTACCATTAATTCTCCTAGCGATGACGCTATCTGTTTAAAAAGCAGTTTTGCCTTGGGTTATCCTAGACCCACCAAAAATGTGACCATTACCAATTGTATTGTGAGTGGCTATTTTGAAGGATCTGTCTTAGATGGAACTTACAAAAAAGACTATCGTAAAGCGCCAACGGGTAGAATTAAAATGGGCACAGAATCCAATGGTGGTTTTCAAAATATATCCATCTCTAATTGTGTCTTTGACCATTGCAGAGGATTGGCTTTGGAGTCTGTTGATGGCGCATTGTTAGAAGACGTAACTATCAGCAATATTACCATGCGGGATGTAACCAACTCACCTTTTTTTATTAGACTGGGTGCGCGTATGCGTGGACCCGATAGTTTGGTGATTGGACAAGCACAAAGAATTAGCATCAGCAACGTAAATGTCTATAATGCTGTTGATGATAGTTCTGCCTCCATTATCAGTGGCATTCCTGGTCATGATATTGCCAAAGTGGAATTGAGCAATATTCACCTTTATTACAAAGGGGGAGCAGCCAAAGACCTTGATACCATTCATGTTCCCGAATTTGAAAAGCGCTATCCTGATCCCAATAAATTTGGGGTGATTCCTGCTTATGGTTTTTTTATTAGACACGTGAACAATATTTTGCTGCGCGATGTTAGCGTGGAGTTCCTGAAACCTGACCACAGACCCGTATTTATCTTAGACCAAGTAACAGGAGCAACTTTTAGAAATATTAAAGCACAAAAAACTTCAGATGCAGCTTATCTGGTGTTAGATCAAGTAAAAGATTTAACCCTTGATCATTTTGATGGTCTAAAAGATGGGTTCTGGAGAGAACTAGGGCATAAGGTTTTTCAATAGCTGTTTGTCCTATTCCTTGGTTACGTATATTTATCGCGCAAATCCCTAATGCATGAAATACACTGATAAGCTAGAGAAGCTACTCCCATTTGGATACCTATACTTAGTATTGATTGGTCTTTTTAAAGAAAGCGTTTTTCACTATATGCTTGGGATAAATATTCTCAAGTATTCCACCATCATGGATATTTTGATTAGTCCTATTGCAACCATGACTTCTCATCCGCTTTTCTTGTTTGGTATTATTGGATTTTGTTTTGGCATGTATGGATACGCCATGTTATTAAAAAAATATCGGCACAAAGCCTGGATTCAAAAGTCCTTGAAACTAAAATCTGATTACTCAAAGGAGGAAGTAGAGAATGTATTTAGAGACCATGCCATTAATTTTATTGCTTTTGGTTTATTGTCCTTTTTCTTAGGAGTGGGTGTAGGAAATGGCACCATCATTGCTAAGAAGATCAAGTCCGGAGATATTAAATACAATAACAAACTCAATTATAATAGCGGTGAATCAGAAGAAGTCTATTTGATCAATACTAATAGCGTTTATTATTTCTATATAGCCAAGGGTAGTAAAACAGTAAAAATTGCACCATTAGGCGCCATTAAAAGTTTGGAGTTAACCGAGAATAAAAAATTGCAGTAGTATTCTCTACGTGGTAGAAACGGTTCTTGTAAAACTTATTTGTAACCAATCAGCTTCCTTTAAACAAATTCTAACACTCAAGATTTGGGTTCCATTCATTAAGTCTTGCGCTGTCATAGTTGAATTGATATCCATTGAAACTTGAAAAGCATCTTCAGCATTTTTCCCAATTAAAAACCCTCTTTTCCAATAAATATCTAATATTTTATTTGCCCAGTATCTAATATGTAGCCAGGAACCTTGATGATTTGGTTCAAACACAAATTGATTTAATAAATTATTGATATCGGATTCAAGACAATTTTTAATCAATTCTTGATTGACTTCTCCTGGATTGGGTAATTGCAAATAGTTAGTAAAATCTTCGTCCTTGAAATGTATTTTATATAAAATTGCGGGCTTGTAAAGGCAGCCTAGCATTAGGAAAATTTGTTGCTGCAACTGCATATCCATTGCTGTTGCTTGTATACTAAAAGCTTGATTTGTTTTTAGGTTATTAGCTTTTCCATTGGGTGCTATCCAATTTAAAAAATCGCCGCAGGCCTGTATTATTTTTAATGACTCAAGGGGATTGGCAAAATTTGACATGACTAATAAACTAAAACCACTAAAGCTATTTGTTGCTTTTCCTGGTTCAAGTGATATAGGACAAATTAAAATTTTATTTTGAGTATTTATCTCTGTTGATCCGTCTATTGCAACTGGAAACTGGATGATAACTAAATCCTCTTTATTTAAATATTTAGCCCTGAAAAATTGATTCATTTCAAATGCCAAACTATCCAATACTGCAAGACTGTCTGGTTGAATAATATAGTTCTGTGCTGCAAAAACATTAATCTCATTAATATATACCCCGGGCGTTTGTAAATTATTTTCCTTCATAAGGCTAAATGTAATTAATTTAAATGCTTCAACCCATAGTTTAAATTGTTAGTATGCTTACCGCCATCAACCCCAAACTTCCCATGCGTGACAAAGTCATTAGCAGGGATTATTATGTAAACCAATTGGGATTTACAGAATTGGGAGACCCAAATTTCAAGCCTTACCTGATGGTAGAAAAAGACGGCATTGAGATTCATTTTTTTGAATACAAAGACTTAGACCCTGCAACCAACTATGGACAGGTCTATATTAGAACCAATGATATTGGAGGCTTGTACCAAACGCTATTAGATAATCAAGTTAGTATACATCCCAATGGACCTTTACAAGCAAAACCTTGGGGACAATTGGAGTTTTCCTTGCTTGATCCTGATAATAACCTACTTACTTTTGGTCAGAAGATATAAGTAATTTAGTGCAATCTAAACGGCATACCATGGCAAAAATGAACCTAAAAGTCAACCACAAAACCTATTCGGTAGACGTGGACCCTGCAACTCCCTTACTTTGGGTATTGCGTGATCACTTACATTTAGTGGGAACCAAATTTGGTTGTGCCGTAGGCGCCTGTGGCGCTTGTACGGTTCATATGAATGGCATGGCCATGAAGTCTTGCCAATTGCCCGTATCGGCAGCAGCTACCCAAGAAATTACTACCATTGAAGGATTGTCTGAAAATGGGGATCATCCTGTACAAAAAGCCTGGTTAGATATTGACGTAGCACAATGTGGCTATTGCCAAACCGGTCAAATCATGGCTGCGGCTGCCTTGCTTAAACAAAAGCCCAATCCAACAGATGCAGATATTGACAATTTCATGAGTGGTAATATTTGTAGGTGTGGTACTTATGTTCGTATTAGAGAAGCCATTCATTCAGCAGCTAACATGTCAAAAAAATAACCATGGAAAACAAAACTAGCAGAAGGTCATTCTTGAAAGTGAGTTCCATTTCCGGTGGTGGAATGTTATTGGGTTTTAGCTGGTTGGCCAGTTTAAAACCTACAGAAGTAATGGGAGCGGCAACTGGCGCCAAAGATTGGGTAGAGCTCACAGGCTTTATCAAAATTTTGCCCGATAACCAAATCAAGATCTTGTCTCCCAATCCAGAATTTGGTCAAAACGTGATGACCTCTCTTCCCATGTTGATTGCAGAGGAATTAGAAGTGGATTGGAAGAAAATTACAGTTGAAATGGGTGACTATGATACACCTAGATTCAAAAGCCAATTTACGGGTGGTAGTCAGTCTATCCGCTCTGCTTGGGGACCACTTAGAAAAGCAGGAGCTACTGCTAAATGGATGTTGTTACAAGCAGCAGCCAATCAGTGGAATGTACCGGTAGCAGAACTAACGGCTTCTAATGGAACTGTTATTCACAAAGCCAGCAATAGAACAAGCACTTATGGGGCGTTGGCAGAAGCTGCTTCTAAATTGCCAGTGCCAAGCAATCCGGTTTTGAAAAAATCAAGCGAACATAATTTGGTGGGCAAGCCTCAAAAAAATGTAGAAGGCCCCAAGATTGTTGCTGGTAAGTCTTTGTTTACCATGGATTATCAGGTAGAAGGTATGCTCATTGCCATGGCCATTCACCCACCCGCTTTTGGGATGCAGTTAAAATCTTTTGATGCAACGGAAGCCAAGAAAATGCCCGGCATCAAAGACGTGTTTGATATTGAAGTATACAAGAAAGGATATGAGCGTGCTGGCTTTGATACCCGCACATTTAATCACTTGATTGTTGTGGTGGGTAATAGCACTTGGGAAGTAATCAATGCCAGAAAAAAAGTGGTAGCGCAATGGGAACCCATTGTTGAGACTAAAGAAATGGTTACTAATTTTGGTAGAAGAAAAGAAGAGACCATTATTCCTGCTGGACTAGAAAGCTCGGACAAGCACATGCAAAAAATGTTGGAGCTACAAGGGCAAAAAGCCAGGGTGTTGAGAAAGGATGGCGACCCTGAAGCGGCATTTGCAACTGCCAAAAAAGTCATAGAAAAAACCTATTCTGCTCCCTTCTTGCCACACAATACTATGGAGCCCATTAGTTGCTTTGCGCATATCACGGATGAGAAAGCGTTTTTTGTAGCGCCTATTCAGATCCCTGATATGATGAAGCAAAACATTGTAGCCAACCTAGATGTGCCTGCAGACAAAATTGAAATGAAGCTGGCCCGCATGGGTGGCGGTTTTGGTAGAAGGGCATATGGTCACTATATTATTGAAGCGGGTTTGATTTCTAAGAAGATGAAAGCCCCCGTAAAATTGATCTATACTAGGGAAGACGATATGACCAATGGTGTCTATCGCCCAGCGTATATAGTTACTTACAAAGCAGCGCTAGATGCCAATAACAATATCATTGCTATACATATAAAAGGGGGTGGTATTCCTGAACACGCAGTGCATGAGAATCGTTTTCCTGCTGGTGCTTTTGACAACTATTTGGCTGAAGGATGGGAACTGCCATCCAATATTACCATTGGCGCTTTTAGAGCACCAAGGTCAAACTTTATTGCTTCTGCAGAGCAGTCTTTCTTAGACGAATTAGCACATGCCATTGGCAAGGATCCTATTGATTTTAGAATTGAATTATTGAAAAAAGCCAAGTCTAGCCCCGTTGGTAAAAACAATGAATATGATGCCGCTAGATATATTGGCGTCTTAGAATTGGTGAAAGAAAAATCTAAGTGGACTGCTACACCCAAGGGAACGCATAGGGGAGTGGCGGCTTATTTCTGTCATAATTCTTATGCTGCTCACGTGGTTGATGTTAGCATGAAAAGCGGTCAGCCTGTAATTGAGCAGGTGGTTTCCGTCTTGGATTGTGGTATTGTGGTAAATCCTGACGCTGCTAAAAATATGGTAGAAGGTGCTGTAGTAGACGGCATTGGTAATAGTTTATTTGGGGGGCTCAAATTTGACAAGGGTGTTGTTACCCAGCAAAATTTGAATCAGTACCGAATGATTCGCATGAAAGAAGCGCCTAAAAAAATTGACGTGCATTTTGTTCAAAATAATATTGACCCAACAGGCTTGGGTGAACCGCCGTTTCCCCCCATTTTTGCAGCCTTGGCCAATGCATTGTACAAAGCCACAGGTAAGCGTTTTTATCACCAACCTTTTATAAATGAGTTAAACAAGAAGGCCTAAATTTTTAATATGGCTCCAAAAAATACATGGAAAAAAGGACGCGGAAAATTGGGCATATTGGCTCCCTTGATTGGTTCTTGGGTGGCAAAAGCCGATACGCCAATGGGGCCTGTTAGTTGTACTAGGGTATTAGAGCCAGTGCTAGGTGCTAATTATCTAAAGCTAACCGTGAAATGGAATTTTGGGAAAGGTGTTTATGAAGAGCAAGCTATGTTGGGTTTACTAGATGGCGTCATTAGTTTTTGGTCTTTTACATCGGACGGTAAAAATTCACAGGGCCGGTTGGCCGATGGTTCTGATATACATCCTGAAGCCATTTGTTTTGAAGCCCAGATGCCCGCAGGTTTGGCAAGAATGGTTTATTGGCCGCATCCAGATGGGGGATTTAATTGGGCGGTGGAATCAAAAACAAAGAAGGGATGGAATAGGTTTACTATTCATCATTATGTAACAATAAATTGAGTTTATCTGTACTACATAAGATGAATAAATATTGAGGTGATAAATTTCTAATGATATTGTTTCTTGGATAAACAGCAATGTTGAAATATAAGAATCATAATAACACTATAAAGATCTTCAAAAAACACAATTTTCTTTATCGTAACTTTAATTCATGCATCGCTTCTCCATTATAGACAATCATAGTATTTCTAAAATTAAACAAATTGCTCAAGCCATTCAAAGAGATATAGAGAAAGGAATTTTAGTTAAAAATCAATCATTGCCATCTATCAATGCATTTAGTAAGGAATACAAAGTTGCCAGAGATACTATTGAAAAAGCATATAATCTACTAAAGGAAGAAGGTTTAGTTGGATCTAGGAAGGGGAAAGGCTATTTTGTTATTGGCAAAGCCGATACCCAAATTAAAGTATTGTTGATTTTTAATAAGTTGAGTTCTTATAAGAAAATGGTCTATGATGCCATAGTAGAAACCCTTGGTAAGAAGGCTAAGGTAGATTTACAGATACATTACTACAACCCCAATACACTCAAAGAAATTATAGATAATAATCTTGGTAAGTATCATTACTATGTAGTGATGCCCCATTTTTATTTAAATGCTAATAAGCAAGATTGTAAAGAGATTCTCTTGCGTATTCCAGAAAAAGAGTTGATTATTTTAGACAAAGCTTTTGCTGGTTTGGGGCGCAATACTACCTCTATTCACCAAGATTTTGAACACGATATTTATAGTGCTTTAAATGCTTCTGGAAAACTAATAAAAAAATATAGTGCAATAGATTTGTTATTGGATGAAACAGATCACCATCCGCAGGAGTTAAAAACGGGGATTAGAAAGTATTGTCTTGAAAATGACAAAACATTTAATATTTCATCAAGGTCAAGTTTGAATTGTTTGCAAAAAAAGACCGTTTATATTGTAACCTCTGAGGACGATTTGGCACTGGTTGTAAAACAAGCCAGATTAACTAAAATGGAATTGGGAAAAGATATTGGCATTATTTCTTTTAATGAATCTGTTCTAAAGGAACTATTGGATATTACTGTGGTAACAACCAATTTTAAGGAAATGGGAGTGTCCGCTGCTAATTGTATTTTAAAAGGGGAAACAAGGAAAATGGTGAATCCGTTTTCTTTAATACAAAGAGGTTCTTTATAGTTTATTTGATGGGAATTTTGAATCCAAAAACACTTCCAGCTCCAGGTTTGCTATCTACCCATATACTGCCTCCGTGTCTTTCAACAAATTCTTTGCAAAGAATCAAACCCAAACCTGTTCCTTGTTCTTTCTGGGTGCCAGCTTCTGATTTATGAGCACCTATTTGAAAAATTTGTTGAGACAGTTCAGACTCCATACCAACCCCATTATCCTTTACTTGAAACAACCACTCATTTTCTTTTTGTTCTGCAGTCACTTGTAAAAATCCACCTGGATAAGTATACTTGATGGCATTGGCTACTAAATTGCGTAGAATGGTGCTGAGCATATATCTGTCTGCTGTTATTAGGCCTTCATTAGGAATGTTCAACTTCATTTCAATCCCTTTCTGTTCAGCGGTCTCTTTGAACAAATCCATGACTTCATGAACACATTCTGTTAGATTAACTGTTTCAAGATTAAATTGTATTCTACCCGTTTGTGTTTGAGACCATTCCAATAAGTTCTTTAAAAGTTCCTTGGTTTTTTCAGCAGCATCGTGCATGAACTTGGCACTTTTGGCAACACCTTCCATATCGTTCTTAGCAGACTGTCTGTTCAATAGGCTGCTAAATCCAATTAAGGTATTAAAGGGGCTCATTAAGTCATGAGCAATAATAGAAAAGAATTTATCCTTGGTAGCGTTTAATTCATCAAGTCTTTTATTGGTGGCTTGTTGAATGGCTTCTGCCTCTTTACGTTTGCTAATATTTCTTGAAATGCCAACCACTTCTAATTCGTCCTGTTTGTTTTTGATCAAGTGTGTAACTGTCTCAATCCAAATAATGCTACCATCTTTATGGTATTGTTGAAACTCATCATAATAATAAACAAGTTCATTAGGATTTGCTAGAAACTCATTTGTTGCAATAGCCAATCTTTCTTTAACCCTTTTTACAGAATCCGGAGTTAAACTATCTTCTAATCTATGTTTGAGTGCTTCTTCTGATGTAAACCCTCTTAATTGTAAAATGGATGGGCTGATATAAGTGAATCTACCCAACTTGAGGCTCAATACCCAAATTACATCCATGACGTTTTCAGCTAGCACCTTATATTGCTGTTCGCTGATTTCTAAAGTGTTTACAGTCTCATCTACCAAGTCTTGTAATTTATTTTTGTGCAAGTTTAATTCGCCAAAGGCGATAGTTGAAAATAGAAGCACAAACACCAATGAAAGCAAGAAAAGAACTGTTTCAAAAGTGGTGTCACTATCCATATGAACAGCAAAAAAACCATAGTTATAGGCTGTTCCTAGCGACAATAAAATACAGATTACAAACGCGCCAATGATAGAATAGAAAAGGTTGCCATACTTGGCCAAGATGGCTAAAAGCGGGATAATGACAAATACAAGGGATGGAATTTTAGCAAATGAAACTAAAATGAGAATAGCAATAATGGTTATGATACTAATGGCCCCTTTTTTGTGTTCATTTGGATAATAGTCTCTGTTTTTAGTAGCCCAATAAAGTGGAGATACTAATAATAGACCAATAGCATTGCCAACTGTAAAATAAGTAGCAAATTTAAAGAAGATGGGTAAAGGAAACAACTTGCCGGCTTTGGCCATTTCTAAGGCAACTAGTCCTAATGCAGTAATGGCAGATGGAATTAAGCAAACAAATACAAAAAAAGAAATCAATTGTGAATTGCGGGTAAAAAACAGGAATTTGTTTTTCTTCTCTAAATAAAGAACAATTTTCCAAGCTATAAATGCTTCTATTACATCAACACAAGCAAATGAAAATCCCCATAAAGTAGTTTCTAATGTAGGTATAAAATGATGGTTAATAAAACTGTAATAAGTGTTTATGACAAAACTTCCAATCAGTACCCATGCCAAAGCAGAATACCCCATTGCCATAAATAAGATTAAACCAATTCCAGATGGAAGCCATAATAAGGAGTAATTATCAGGCGGTACGCTCAAATACAAAATGCAAAAGAATCCGGAAAGAATATAAGCCAATGTAAGGCCTAAAGCATATTTCCAATTAAAGGCAGTTTTTTGACCAATACTCATTAATTTCTCTTCCATTGCAGCAAGTAATTCTAAGTAAATTTAAATGGAAAGACCTATACATGCGAATATGAAATAGCTTAATATGACTCGTTTGTTTAATTATTTCAATAAGTTCAATTAATTTGTTGAACAGGTGACGTTTTTTTCTATCAAATTGTATTAACAACTGGCAGGATATGGCAGCCAATGATCTAGTTATTTTTAAAAAACAAGATGGCATCATGGCTCATGACAGTTAATATCTTTTTTTTAATAGCTTGTATATTTAATTGCCAATTATGAGAACTGTTTTTTTATCTTTCTTATGTTTTCCATTGCTAGTATTGGCCCAGAAGGTAACAGTTCAGCAAACAGCAAATACTATTCAATTGCAGAATGGTATTTTATCAGTTTCCTTTAATAAAAGCAATGCGGACTTAAATGCTCTTACAGTTAGAGGTGTTAATTTACTTGGAAAAGGGGGTAGGGCTTATTTATTGGCACCAGATTTTAACATGAATCTATCTGTTTGTTCCGTAGTTAAACAAACAGATAGTTTGGTAGAATTGAGTTTTTTGCACCTTGCATCCAATCATTTTACCTATGACCTGCACTATATTTTGAAGTCTGGTGATACAGGAATTTATTGTTATTTACTAGAGTCTCATCACACAAAAGATAGTGTTGGTAATTATGGTCAAACCCGTTGGGGAATTAAAGCTGATGAATCTCTGTTTGATTACCATTTGGTGAGAGATAGTATTCAAGGACCCATGCCAAAGATGTCAGAGCTAACCCATGATGTGCAGGACTGGACCTTTCTAATGCCAGATAGTTCATATTATACCAAGTACGATTATGCGGACTATATTGAAGACCGATTTGTACATGGAATGGCTGGTAGCAAAGGGTTTGGCCTATTTGTAATTAATCCAAGTCATGAGTATTTAAATGGTGGTCCCACCAAACAATATCAAAATGTACATAGCACGCCTTTCTTAATCAATATGTTTAACTGTGGCCATTTTCTCAGTGATGTTCGCAAAGGCGATAATCTCATTGCGGATGATTGGAAAAAACTCAACGGTCCCTTCTTTTTATATATCGCCGAAGGCAAAACCATTCCTGAAATTTGGAGCAAGGCAAAATCAATGGCCAAATCAGAGCAAGCCAAATGGCCTTATGCTTGGATGTCTCATCCTGAATATCCTTTAGAAAGGGGGAATGCTATTGGGCAATTATTGCTCAATGGAAAACCTGCCCAAGAAGGCACTCGCGTTATTTTAGCAGCCCCTGGTTATGACTGGCAGGCGCAAAGTAGGGGCTATACCTATGATGTAAAAACCAAATCAGATGGAAGTTTTGAACTTAAGGCAATTAGACCTGGAACCTATACACTCTATGCATTTGGGTCTAATCAAACCAAAGAGTTCCAACAAGCAAATATTAGCATCAAGAAAGGGGGACAAGACCTTGGTAAGATCAATTGGAAACCTGCTACTCATGGAAACTTTATTTGGCAAATTGGCCAGGCCGATAGGAAAACTACTGGTTTCAAATTAGCGGATCATAAAAGGGCTTACGATTTGATGTTTCAGCCACCGGCAAATTTGGATTATACTATTGGAAAGTCTGAATTCAAAGATTGGTATTATGCTCAAACCAAGGAAGGGTCTTGGAAAATTCAATTTTCAAATACAAAACAGTATCTTGATTCCGCTTGCTTAACCATTGCTGTGGCGGGTTGTGCGCGCAATCCTCAATTAGACGTTATGGTGAATGGGAAAATCATCAAAACCTTAAGGATGGGCAATGACGCCAGTGTCTATAGGTCTGCAGTGGCAGGAGGATATTATCAACTAAAAGAATTAATATTTCCATCTAGTTATTTAGTATCCGGTAATAATACTATTGAACTACGAATGGTGCAATGCAAACCAGGAGCCGGAATCATGTATGATGCCATTAAATTAGAAGCCAAATGAAACAATGGATGACCATAATATGCTGTTGTTGCCTAATGCAAGTTCAGGCGCAAAAAGGTCACTGGGAAACCATCTTCAAAGAAGACTTTAGCAATGCTATCAATGCTTCCATTTGGGCCATTGAGAAAATGCCCGATGCAGCCGAGCGTGTAGAAGTAAAAGATGGAAAATTAATCTTGGATACCAAGGGTGGTGCCACAGTTTGGTTGCGTCAAAAATTGCCTACTAATATTAGAATTAGTTATAAACGTAAGCTGATCATGGCAGGTGGTGTGAATGACCGTGTTTCTGATTTAAACCAATTTTTTCACGCACAGGATCCTCCTGGGGGTTTGCAATTTAATAGGAAGAGTAGGTTTGAAGAATATGATTCCCTAAACCTTTATTATGTAGGAATGGGGGGCAATTACAATACCAGTACGCGCTTTAGAAAATACTTTCAGGGAGATAAAAAAATACTAATTGATTTTGCTGATGCACCTCATTTATTAGAAGCCAATAAAACCTATAGTATAGTCATTGAAGTGCTCAATGGACTGGTTAGTTATACTGTGGATGGCGTCAAGTTCTTTGAATGGAAAGACCCCCAACCTTATCCTGGTGGCTATTTTGCTTTTAGGTCTACCAAGAGTAGACAAGAAATTGATGATTTGCAAATAGAAACTTGGAAAGACTAATTATTCTCCCGCTACCAATTTACTAGTGCTTCTGTACAAAAATTCGTGATAAATATGTCTACGAGCAAAACGTTGTGGTGTTTCTGCATTCACCAATTTTACATAGATAGATTTTGGAACCCCAAAATATTCATAGGTAGTACCATCAGAAAAACTAATACGCAAGAGCTCTGACTTGTATTCAAAATCGTCAATAGAGGCATTATTAGTGGTTTCTAAATAAGCACTCATCATTTGTTCCTTGGTTTCAGGAGCAATGCTTACTAGAAAATGGTAGGCTTCAATGATTTTCTTACTCTTTTCTTCAGCTTCTGTTTTTTGCTCATGGTTGTCATGAAACTTGTCAGGATGCCATTCCTTCATCAGGTTGCGATATACAGACTTCAAGTCTTTCAAAGCTGCATTTTCGCTTACGCCTAATATTTTTCTATGACTCAAGACTCTTCTCATAATTACTGATTTTTTGGAAACCGGCCGCAAAACTAGTCTTTTATACTTGGTATTGGGTTCTTTTTAGATTCTGATTTAACTTGTGCCATGGCTTCTTTTGTACATATTGTTATTTATTTACCACATCAAGAAAGTTCCAACCAGCTGATTCAAAGCCTATTGGAAGGGAAATTGGTCATACCCAGGGTAGATTTAACAGGGAAAAAAGCAGCCGAATTTTCTGCAGGAATCTTGGATATTTTTTTACAAGAAGAGTTCCTTCACGGCCAAACTGGTTTAGAATCTGAATATCAGAGACCCTTACACAGTTTGTCTAGCGGGGAGCAGAAAAAAGCCCTGCTCAATCATTTGCTATTTGGCAAAGCCGATTATTTTATATTGGATGAGCTCTATGACCATGTGGATCTGCAAGGTCAGGCAAGTATTTTGGCTACCATGAAAATGATTGCTGAAACCAAACCTGTGATTCAATTGGTGAGAAGACAAAAAGACATTCTTCCATTTATTCAATCCTTTCACTGGTATCAAGATAGATCCATTCATTCTTTTGACACAGCATTGGATTTTCACCAATACCTAGACCAGCATTTAGCACAAAATAGTTTTAGACCCATTCCAAGAGCAATCAAAACCATTCAAGCACCAACTGGCCCATTGGTGCAAATGAAGCAACTCTGTGTAAGTTATGATGAGCGTCCCATTTTAGATCAAATAAATTGGACTATTCAAGCTGGTGAATGCTGGCAACTCAAGGGCCCCAATGGTTCTGGAAAGTCTACTTTATTATCCATGATTACAGGGGATAATCCCAAGGGTTATGGACAAGACTTGTATTTGTTTGGGATGAAAAAGGGTGGGGGAGAAACCGTATGGGACATTAAACAATTCATTGGCTATTTCAATCCTGTGATGATTCAGCATTTTTCAAGACTGGATAGCATTGAACTAATGATTGTTTCTGGCTGTATGGACAGCATTGGCGTATACATCAAGCCTTCTGAAATGCAATTGCGATTGGCAAAAGAATGGTTGGATTATTTGGGCTTACTTGCATTGAAAAACAAACCCATTCAGTTTTTACCAGCTGCGCAACAACGCATGGTCTTAATTGCAAGGGCCATGGTCAAACACCCGCCACTACTTATTTTGGATGAACCCACATCTGGTTTGGATGATGCTAGTGCAGCCATGGTGATAGGCATGATTGAACAGATTAGAAAAGAAACCAAAACAACGGTGCTCTTTGTATCGCACCAGCAAGAAAAAGGATTTGTTCCAAATAAAATATTTGAATTAACGCCTTGTGCAACTGGTTCAACAGGAACTATTGTTTAAGACCCCATGGCATAAGCAATAATATTAACCCCAAACTTGGTATTGTCTTCAGACAAAAATCGCTTGTTTCTAAAATCATAGTCCCACTCACAACCATAGTCTTTATTTGAGTATAGTACGCCAATTCTGCCATTAATTTCTATGGCTTTGAGGTAGTCATGCACTATATCATCGCCCCAGCCATTTAGTTCAAAACCCGTGGTAGGTGGTCCTTTTTCAAATTTGAAAAAGCTTTTGTAGAGGTCATGGGTGTTGGGGATTTTTTTTAATCGGCCCGCGCCAAAAGTTTGACCCATTTGTGCTTCAAATGATTTGGCAAACAAACCATCTATATCATGGTTGCAATCGTCTACAAACACAAAGCCGCCATTCTCTACATATTTTTTAAAATGCGCATTCTCTGTAGCATTAAACTGAACCAGTTTGTGTCCACTGAGATAGCAAAATGGCGCTTGAAATAGGTCCTGACTGCTCAGGTCTACAATTTTTTCCTGTGGCTCAATTGGAATGCTGGTATATTCTACCAGAGAATTCAGAATATTAGAGGGCATTCTTACATCCGTATCCCAATCTCCGGAGAGATATCGCAACCTGGTGAAACTAAATTTGGAACTTTTCATGAGATATTTAGACCATTGCCCTTCCGCAGGTGTATTTTTTTTTAAAATTCCTTCATTTCTGTCTAATTTCCTTGTTTCTCAAAAAGAAATAACAGATTTCATTTTAATCTAATAAATAGAACGCTTTGGAGCAATCAGAAAAACAGTTGCAGGAATTGATTCAAAAACTCTCCTTACTCAAAACGGAAATTCAAAAAGTGATTGTGGGTCAGGATAGCATTTTAGAAGAAATGCTCATTGCCTTATTGGCTGGCGGTCATTGTTTGTTAGAAGGAGTTCCTGGCTTGGCCAAAACATTAATGGTGCGTACCATGAGTCAGGCCCTACACTTAAAATTTAGAAGAATTCAGTTTACCCCAGACTTGATGCCAACAGATATTGTAGGTACGGAGATTTTGGAAGAAGACCATAGTTCTGGGAAGCGTTTTTTCAAATTCAACAAGGGGCCCATTTTTTCCAATATTGTGTTGGCCGATGAAATCAATAGAACACCTCCCAAAACGCAATCGGCTTTGTTAGAAGCCATGCAAGAATTTGAAGTTACTTATGGTGGACAAACCTATCCACTAGACAGACCCTTCTTTATACTTGCTACGCAGAATCCCATTGAACAATCTGGTACTTATCCTTTGCCTGAAGCACAACTAGACCGTTTCTTATTATATATTAAGATTGGTTATCCTACAGCTGCTGAAGAAACGGCCATCTTGAGTAACACAACTGGTTCCAAAAAAGCTACTGTGAACCCGGTTGTCAATGGAGAAGAAATTGTGGCATTGCAACAAATGGTACGTCAAGTACATATTGCGGATGAATTGGTACAATGGGTAGCGGAATTGATAAGAGCAACTAGACCTGATACTTCAACAGTTGAATACGTAAAAGAATGGGTGAGATGGGGTGCAGGTCCAAGAGCTGGACAGGCATTGATTTTAACGGCTAAGGCAAGGGCCTTGTTCAAAGGTAGATATGCAGTAACTATGGAAGACTTGCGTGCCATGGCGCATCCTGTTTTGAGACATAGACTCTTGATGAATTTTAAAGCAGAAGCAGAACGCATTAGTTCTGATGATGTGGCTAGTCATTTGTTAGAAGCCATTCCTAGACCCAAGAACGCATTGTCTTAATTTGATTCATGAGCCAATTACTTGATCCCAAAATTCTCCTGTCTATCAAAGACCTACCCTTGGCGGCAAAGACCACCATTGACGGTTTTATGGAAGGATTTAATAAAAGTAGCATCAAGGGAGAGGGTATGGAATTTAGTCAGTACCGCAGCTATCAACCTGGAGATGATCTGCGTTCTCTTGACTGGAAAATGTTTGCGCGTTCAGACCGATATTATATTCGGGAATCAGAAATTGAAACCAGTATCCAAGTCCGATTTTTGGTAGACGCCAGTAATTCTATGAACCACAGAGATGGGGCCATTAGTAAGATGGAATACGCGCGTTATTTAGCCGCTTCTTTGGGATGGTTGGCTCAGAAGCAGGGCGATGCTATAGGACTAGATGTATTACAAGACGGCAAATTATTTTCTCTTCCTGCTAAAAGAGATAGTCAGCACTTGCCCAGATTTTTGCACCAATTAGAACAAATAAAAGCGGCAGGTGTGTTTACTGATCCTATTGGATATAAAGAGATTTTTAGCGGAGTCCATAGGAGAGCACTTTTAATTTGCATCACTGATTTTTATCAGCAGGACAATGAGATCCTAGAACTACTGCAATCCTTGTCATCCTTGCAACACGAGGTCTTGGTTTTTCAATTGGTGAGTGACAATGAACTACAAGGAAATTTCAAAGGCTATCAACGATTAAAAGATTTGGAGACAGGTGTAATGATGCCTATTACAGGAACTTTACAATCTGCCTACCTGCAACAAAGAGCGGCTTATCAGGAGACTATTAAAAAAGAATTGTTGAACCGAAAAATACGTTTGCATCAACTAAATATACAAGACCCATTAGACGGAGCCCTTAGGGATTATTTGAACCAACGAAATAAATCCGCTCGCTAATGCAGTTTTTGAATCCTATATGGCTTTGGTCTGCATTGGGTGTGATCATTCCCATTGCCATTCATTTGTGGAACCAACAACCCGGAAAAGTACTTGAAGTTGGAAGCATTCGTTTCATGGATCCATCGCCCAGCAAGCGAAGCTCTAGACTACAACTCACGGAAATTTGGTTATTAATTCTAAGGTGTTTAATTATCTTATTACTTTCCTTGTTTTTAGCCCAACCTATTTGGAACTCAAATACTCAACAAAGCAATCAGGGATGGGTGATGGTACCAAGATCGTCCATGAAAATGGCCTATCAAATGCACCAAAAAAGCATTGATTCTTTGTTGCAACAGGGGATGGAATTACATGCTTTGGAACCCGGTTTTCCCGCACTGGATCTAAAGTCTGATTCAAGTAAGCCCAATTCTTCAGAACCTGTTCCTAATCTCTGGGCATTGGCTAGTCTATTAGAAAAGCAAGTGCCTGCGAATTATCAATTGCATTTGTATACACCTGAACTATTGCAATATTATAGGGGCGTAAAACCAATATTGCATAGATCCATGGTTTGGAAAACCTATTCTATGCCTACCCAAGTTGATACAGGAATCAACAAACGCAAACAAAACATTCGCATTGCAGTATTGGCAGATGACTATGCTGCTGATGCCGATTATTTATTGGCTGTTTGTAAAGCCATTCAGATGGTTAGAGGTGATACCATCTTGGTTGCTAAATTCAATAATCCTACTCAAATACCTGATGGCCAAGATTGGTTGTTTTGGCTATCAGATAAGCCCTTGCCTAAGAACAATTCTAAGCATACCTGGTCCTATCAATTGGGTAATGAACAAATAGTGCAAACCCAAATCTATGCTAGTACAGTTAGCCTTCAAGAAAAGATTCCATTATACAAAACCATTCCCATGCAGTTAAAGGGAGAACTGATTTGGGAAGATGGATTTGGCCAAGCGGTTTTACAAAAAAGAGGAAATGGTCAGTATCTAATGAATACCCGTTTTCATCCTGATTGGAATGGATTGGTTTGGAGTCCCGCATTTCCAAGTTTGATGCAGGAATTTTTATTGGGTTCAAAACCATTTGATCCTAGTCATCTAGCCATGGACCCAGTTCAAATACTGCCTGAACAACACATTCAAAATCAGGGGCAAAATAGTCCAACAGTTTCCACTAGTCAACAACCATTGAGTCATTGGATCTGGGGTTTGTTGTTGGTATTTTTAATCATAGAAAGGGTGATTGTTTTTTATCAAACTAAAAACAAAACCCATGGCTGAGCAGCATCACCTACCTCATATTCAATTGCTGCATAAGCAATGGCAGTTCTTAAAAGCGGGATTGTTTTTATTACGTGTCATGACCTTGTTGGCCTTTCTGTTTTTATTGATTCAATGCCTGCATCCTGTTTCTAATCTTTGGCTGCTTGCAGTAGAACTAATAGCCGTGATGGCGATTTTGTTTTTTCCTAAACAATGGAAATTGTCAGAGACGGATCTAGCAGCCTATTTAAATGCTAACTATCCTTTAATGGAAGACAGTGCTGATCTATTGTTTCAACCTACAGACCAAGGAACGCAATTGGAGCAATGGCAGCGTCAGAAAATAGCATCTGTATTCTTAGAATTGCAGCCCAAACCTCCTTTTGTAAAAGCATTAAGCATTTGGATTGGCGCATTAACAACTGTTTTAATGGCTTTATTGCTAGTGGGTTTATTCCATTGGTCTTATTCAAACAAAAATGCAAATCCAGTGGAACTACCTGCGTCAAAAATAGTAGTTGCAGGCATCCGTTCCATGCATATTCAAATTCAGCCACCTACTTATACTGGCAAACCAAATTTGCAACAAGAACAACCAGCAATCAATGCCATAGAAGGTTCTGTCATAGAATGGATCATAGTTACTGATTCCAGTAACACAGCTCCAAATATTCGCTTTAATGATTCAATTCCACAAGATTTTAAACCCTTAGATGCTGTACATACCAAATGGCGTTTTCAAACCAAGGTCATTACCAATGGTTTGTATCAGATCAATTTTGGGAAAACCTTGTCTGAACACTATCCCATAGAACTGGTGCATGACCTGCCTCCGGTTATTAGAATCAAAGAACCGGCTCCTTATAAAACCCTTGATTATGGAGCTTCTTTGCAAGTTCCCCTGAAAGCTAGTATCAGTGATGACTTTGGCATTGCTCAAGCCAAGCTCATGTTAACAGTAGCAAGTGGGGGTGGAGAAGCTGTAAAATTTCAAGACCAAGAGCGAGACCTTGGTCAGTTTGGGCCAAAGGAATTAAACAAGGAAATTGTTTTGACAATTAATTTACAAGCGCTTAAGATGCAGCCTGGAGATGAGTTGTATTATTATGTAAAAGCTTTAGATAGTCATGGACAAGAAGCTAGGTCAGATATTCATATCATCAATTTGCCCGATACCGCAGAATTGATGAATACCGATATTGTCATCAATAGTTTGAACCTAAAACCGGAGTTTTTCAGAAGCCAAAGACAGATCATCATTGAAACAGAGCAATTGTTAAAAGACAAGGATAAAATGCCTTTGGATTCTTTTAAAGAAAAAAGTAATTCATTGGGGATTGACCAGAAATTACTCCGTTTGCGTTATGGTAAATTTTTGGGTGAGGAATCTATGGGAGAAGTAGGGGGCGGTCATGATGAAGACGAACACGATCATGGCACCGCGGTATTTGGAGATGCATCAGCCATTATGGATGAGTTTTCTCACAAACACGATAATGCGGAAGACGCCAGTTTTTTTGATCCTCAAACCAAGATGCAATTAAAAGCTATTCTAAATGAAATGTGGAAATCTGAATTGCAACTCCGTACCTTTTTTCCAAAAGAAGCCCTGCCTTTTGAATACAAGGCACTTCGTTTGCTCAAAGATTTACAACAACAATCAAGGGCTTATGTTGCTAAGACTAGTCAGAAAACAACTCCAATAAAATTAGAAAAAAGGTTAACGGCCGATTTGAGTAAAATTGTTCCTCCACTTAAAATTCAAACAGCACCAGTAAATACAAATCCATTATTAGTCTTGAGACAAGGGATGGGATTGTTAGCTTCTTTAGAGCTTGGTATGGGTAAACAGCCATCTGATCTGCTTGTCTTGAATCAAACCTTGAATCAATTGCACCAAGAAGCCATTGCTAAACCCGGCAAATATTTATTGGCTTTTGAAGCCATGAAAAGAATCATGGAACAGTTACAAACGTCAATGCCTATTACCAATTATGATAGACATTTAGCCATTACTGCTTGTGAGCAATTATTACAAACAGCAACTAGGTTGCCCAACCTGCAACAACGTTCAGCAGACGGTGGTCTATCACAACAATATTTTATTCACTTAAACAGGAAACCATGATGATTTTTTATCTGATAGGTATTGTCCTGTTGACAATGGTATTTTTGGGAGTAGTTTTTTTAAATCCCATTCAGCGTAGACGTTGGTTAAGATTATGGGCTTCCTTGGCGGTTGTATTGGGTATGGCCTTATTGGTAATTCCTTTTGATAATAGTTCAGTTATTTCTGGTAATAATCATTTGTTGATTTTAACCGGAGGTTATCAAAAAGATACTGTTGCCGCATACAATAAGTCAAATGCAGTAAAAGTCTCTTGGGAAAATTTGGATCAATCACAAATTGACCAAGCAGCTGAAATACATGTATTTGGTTATGGCTTGCCCGATACCAGTGTTTGGAACATTCCCAAATCAACCACCCGTTTTCATGCAAGTCCATTACCCACAGGGATTGCTAGTATTCATTGGAAGCAAGAAATTTCCCTTGGGCAAGGTCTTTTAATTCAAGGAAGCGTAAGCAATCCTCAGCAACAAAAACTGCAGCTGCAACTGGTATCAGGTTTACTAGTCATTGATCAAAGAAATCTGGGTGCTCAAGGCAGTAATCGTTTTGAATTTAATCCAAGTCCCAAAAATTTGGGTACGGGTAATTTTCAACTATTGCTTTTAAAGGGTAAGGATACTTTGTCTAAAAATCCCATTCCATTTATAGTGCAATCGCCCAAGCCCATATCGGTGCTGCTTTTGCAAGACGCTCCTAGTTTTGAACAAAAATTCTTAAAAAATTGGCTTACAGATCATGGGTATGAATTGGCTGCTAGAACTAGGATTAGTAAACAAATATTTGATCAAGCCTTCTCCAATCGCGCTAGCGCCAACTTGCTCAACATCAACGCTGGCTTACTCTCTAGTTTTGATCTGCTATTAACAGATGAAGCTTCATTAAATAATTTGTCAGCTATGGAACAATACCAGGTCCGGGCTGCTATTAGAGAAAAAGGTTTGGGTTTATTGGTCACCACAGATACCATTTTAAAACACGCGGCTTTATTGGATCAAGCACTTGTATTAAAAAATATTCAGGACAGTTCAAGTGCCAATCGATATTTGAAAATGCAGGGTCATGATAGTACTTGGCATCCAATGATCAACAAAGACGCTTATCTCATGATGTTGCCTTCTGCAAAAATGCAAACCCTAGTCTCAGATGCAAAGGGTAGGGTATTGGCAGGGATTTATTTGGAGGGAATGGGTAAAATTGGATACAGCACTTTAGGACAAACCCATCTTTGGTCATTGGCTGGAAAACAATGGGATTATGATTTTTATTGGACCCAATTATTGGAATCAGTGGCCAGTCAAACAGCAATCAAAGAATCATGGACACTGGGTTCGGGTATGGATTTTATTCATCATCCTGTACCAATAGTTCAATGGAAAGATCTTGCTCAAGATTCCATATCCCTGGTTTCTGGTTCAAAAATCTATTTGCAACAAAATGCCATATATGCATTTAAACAGGAGGGGCAATTTTGGCCTCAGCAATCCGGCTGGCAGAACTTGGTTACATCTGGTGGTCAAATAAAACCTTGGTATGTCTTTGATACAAAGGATTGGCAATTAACCCAATGGTCTAAAAATATTGTCCAAACAAAGACCTGGTTAGCTAACTCCGGTGATGATAAAAAGTCCAAAACCTTGGAGCCATTGCAACCAAAAAGGCAATACGTTCCCGCAATTTGGGCCTGGCTGATTTTGCTATTGGGGCTAGCCGTTCTGTGGATAGAATCCAAATTGGAATAATATGATAAATGGCGTGGTAAGTTTGGTCTAGTTGCTTATATTGAGTTTATTATACAACCTATAAAGCCTGATGCATTTTGAAAAGAAAAGACTTTATTAGGAACGCTTCCATGGGAATGGGGGCGCTCTTTCTTCCAAAATCAATGCTATATGCCAATCAAGTAGACGCAGCAGCATTATTAGAAACCCGATTTGATATTCCACAAAAAAAGCGCATGGCAGATATTGCCTTAAATGCTGCTAGGTCAAAGGGTGCTAGTTATACCGATGTGCGCATTGGTAGATACCTGAATCAGTTTGTGATTACCAGAGAAGACAAAGTGGAGAATGTAGTCAATACAGAAAGCTATGGGATTGGTATAAGGGTCATAGCCAATGGTAGTTGGGGTTTTGCAGCTACGGATAATCTTGATACAGATAGCATTGCAAAAACAGCTGCATTAGCGGTTGCTATTGCCAAAGAAAATGCCCGCTTATTAACCGAGCCCGTGCAACTGGCACCTCAAAAGGGTCAGGGAGAAGTAAGTTGGAAAACACCTATTGAAAAAAATGCCTTTGAAGTTCCTATCAAAGAAAAAGTAGACTTACTGCTTGGTGTGAATGATGCTGCTATGAAAGGTGGTGCCAACTACATGAATAGTTTACTCTTCTTGGTAAATGAACAAAAATATTTTGCTAGTAGCGATGGCTCTTATATTGACCAAGACATTCATAGAATCTGGCCAACATTTTCTATTACCAAGATAGACGCAACTTCAGGAAAGTTTGAAACTAGGAGTGCCTTGTCTTCACCCATGGGTATGGGTTATGAATACCTGAATCCTTCTGCTGGTGAAACCATCAAGGGATTAACAGGTAATTTATATAGGAACCGATATGATATGTTGCAAGACGCCAAAGACGGTGCCAAACAAGTGCAAGAAAAAATGATTGCCAGGTCTGTAGATGCTGGCAAATATGACCTAGTCATTGATCCCACCAATTTATTCTTAACCATCCATGAATCATCGGGTCACCCCTCAGAATTAGATAGGGTGTTGGGTTATGAAGCCAATTTTGCAGGTACTTCATTTTTAACCTTAGACAAATGGAAATCTGGCAACTTTAATTACGGTAGCAAATTAGTCAATATTGTAGCTGATAAATTGCAACCTCATTCCCTTGGTGCAGTTGGGTTTGATGATGAAGGTGTAGAAACACAAGAATGGGATATTATCAAAGACGGTGTTTTGGTCAACTATCAAGCTACCAGAGACCAAGCACATATTTTGGGGTTGAAAAAATCACAGGGCTGTTGCTACGCCGATAACTGGAGTTCTGTTCAGTTTCAACGGATGCCCAATATTTCTCTGAAGCCAGGTAAAGAAACCATGAGCCCCGCAGACATTGTGAAAAATGTAGAGAAGGGTATTTATATTGTTGGTGAGAGCTCTTATAGTATTGACCAACAACGCTACAATTTCCAATTCAGCGGTCAATTATTTTATGAAATTAAAAATGGTAAAATAGGACCCATGCTCAAAGACGTGGCTTACCAATCTAATACACAGGAATTCTGGAATTCTGTAACGGCGATTGCCGATAAACGTGATTATAGATTGGGTGGTTCTTTCTTTGATGGTAAAGGACAGCCTGGTCAGGTAAGTGCCGTATCACATGGTGCATCTACCACAAGATTCAATGGTATCAATGTTATTAACACTGCAAGAAAAATCTAATCATGGCTATATTAAACAAAGCACAGGCAGAACAATTGCTGAAAAAAGTACTGGCTTTCTCAAAAGCCGATGAATGTGAAATAAACCTAAGTGGTTCAGAAGGTGGTAATATTAGGTATGCTCGTAATGCGGTTTCTACCAGTGGTGGAATTAGCAGGAGCAGCTTGGTGGTATCATCTGCGTATGGGAAAAAATTAGGTGTGGCCACCATCAACGAATTTGATGATGCGTCTTTAGAGAAAGTGGTAAGAAGGTCTGAAGAGTTGGCAAAGCTAGCTCCTGAGAATCCTGAGTTTATGTCTTTTTTGGGACCACAACAATACAAGGAGTCTGCAACCTATGTACCAGCTACTGCTGCCATTGACCCCAAACTCAGAGCAGACGCTGTAGCCACCAGTTTAAAGATTGCCAAAGAAAATAAATTAACGGCTGCTGGATTCATGGAAAATAGTGCAGGATTTTCTGCTATGATGAATTCTCATGGTTTGTTTGCCTACAACACTATTACAAGCGTTGACTTTAATGTAACCCTTAGAACAGAAGACGGAAAGGGTTCTGGTTACGCATCAAAATCTTACAACGATGTAAGCAAATTAAATGTAGATACTCTAACTAAGATTGCAGCAAGTAAAGCAGCAGGATCTGCTGCAGCAAAGGCTTTGGAGCCGGGTAAGTATACCGTAATA
The DNA here is from genome assembly GCA_002256435.1 of Chitinophagaceae bacterium BSSC1. Classification (GTDB taxonomy): domain Bacteria; phylum Bacteroidota; class Bacteroidia; order Chitinophagales; family Chitinophagaceae; genus Sediminibacterium. The sequence goes on along the minus strand of NKJC01000006.1, from coordinate 241,459 downwards.
TTGGAACCCGCAGCTTCAGTTGTATTGTTGGAGAATTTGTTTTTTGCCATGGATGCCAGACAGGCAGATGAGGGAAGAAGTTTCTTGAGTAAGCCTGGTGGTAAAACCAAATTGGGTGAAAAATTGGTAGACGATAAAGTAACCATCTATTCAGACCCGCAACATCCAGAAATGCCAACATCTACCTGGAGTGGTGATGGTAGGCCACAAGAAAGAATGAATTGGATTAACAAAGGGGTAGTAGAGAATTTGTATTTTTCTCGCTATTGGGCCAATAAGAAAAATGCCAAACCCATTCCTTCTCCAGATGGCATTATCATGGAAGGAACGGATGCCAGCTTAGAAGATTTGATTAAAGGAACTGAGAAAGGTATTTTAGTCACCAGACTTTGGTATATCCGTTCTGTTGATCCTCAAACATTGTTACTAACTGGATTAACGCGTGACGGAACTTTTTATATTGAAAACGGGAAAATCAAACACCCTGTTAAAAATTTCCGTTTTAATGAAAGCCCTGTAATCATGCTCAATAATTTGGATGCTTTGGGCAAACCTGAGCGTTGTGTAAGTGGTGAATCTGGCTTATCAGCATTGATTCCACCCATGCGCATCAGGGACTTTACTTTTTCATCATTGTCAGACGCTGTATAATTATTCATTTGTAAAATTGATTATTTTGGATAGAAAAGACTTTTTAAGAAACACTGCCATGGGCATGGGGGCATTTATGATTCCCCGTTCCATGTTGCATGCTACCCCCATTGAAGTGGAAGCCGCTTTAAACGGGGGCATGGATGTAGCCATTAAAAAACAGTTGGCCGATGTGGCCCTTTCTGCAGCAAAAGCAAAAGGCGCTACTTACACCGATGTTAGAATTGGCCGCTACCTAAACCAATTTGTTGTGACGCGTGAAAACCGTGTACAAAACGTTGCCAACACCGAATCATTTGGTGTAGGTATTAGAGTAATTGCCAATGGTAGCTGGGGTTTTGCCTCTAGCAATAATGTAACCAAAGAAGGGGTTGCCCGTACAGCAGAACGCGCTGTAGCAGTAGCCAAAGCCAACGCTAAAATTTTGGACAATCCTGTACAACTTGCACCACAAAAGGGTTATGGAGATGTGAGTTGGAAAACGCCCATTGAGAAAAATGCTTTTGAAGTTCCAGTAAAAGAAAAAGTAGACCTGCTCTTGGCTGCAAATGCACTAGCTATGAAAGGTGGTGTAAACTTTGTCAACTCTGCTATCCTTGCAGTAAACGAACAAAAGTATTTTGCTAGTAGCGATGGTTCTTATATTGACCAAGACATTCATCGATTGTTCCCCAATTTTACAGTGACCAAAATTGACCAAGCCTCTGGTAAGTTTGAATCCATTAAGGCATTGAGCTCTCCTGTTGGTATGGGTTATGAATATTTGAATGCCAACCCTGCTGAAAAAGTGGAAGGTGTGGTAACGCGCTATAAGAACCGTTATGATATGATGGAAGATATAGCCAATGCTACAGAAGGGGTAAAACAAAAAATCAAAGCCAAGTCAGTAGAACCAGGTAAGTATGACTTGATCTTGGATCCTTCTCATTTGTGGTTAACCATTCATGAATCAGTAGCACACCCAACTGAATTGGATAGGGTATTGGGTTATGAAGCCAACTATGCAGGAACCAGTTTCTTAACCTTAGAAAAATTGAATTCTAAGAAGTTCAATTTTGGATCTAAGCTGGTAAATATTGTAGCTGATAAAAAACAATATGGTTCACTAGGTGCCGTGGGTTATGATGACGAAGGCGTTGGAACCAAACAATGGGATATTATCAAAGATGGTGTGCTAGTTAATTTTCAAGCCATTCGTGACCAAGCGCATATGCTGGGCATGAAAGAAAGTCATGGTTGTTGCTATGCACAAAGTTGGAACGATGTTCAGTTTCAAAGAATGCCAAACGTTTCTCTTGCTGCAGGCAAGGAGAAATTAAGCGTGGATGACCTAATCAAAAATGTAGAGAAAGGTATTTACATTATTGGTGATGGTTCTTTCTCCATTGATCAACAGCGTTACAATTTCCAATTTGGTGGTCAGAGTTTCTATGAAGTGAAAAATGGTAAAATTGTAGGCATGCTCAAAGACGTGTCTTACCAGTCTAATACACAGGAATTCTGGAATTCCGTAACTGCCATTGCCGATAAAGAGGACTACCGTTTAGGTGGTGCTTTCAATGATGGCAAGGGCCAGCCGGGTCAATCCAATGCCGTATCACACGGTTCATCAACCACCCGTTTTAACGGAGTAAACGTAATTAACACAGCAAGAAAAATCTAAAGACATGGCAATACTCAATAAAGAAGACGCACAAGCCCTTTTGAAAAAAGTACTGGCTTATTCCACCGCAGACGAATGCGAAGTATCGCTTAGTGGTGTAGAAGGTGGTAATATTCGTTACGCACGTAACGCGGTATCTACAGCAGGTGATACCAATACACTTACACTGGCTATTCGTTCCGTGTATGGCAAAAAATCGGGCACTGCTACCATTAATGAATTTGACGACGCTTCTTTGAAAAAAGTGGTACAGCGCGCAGAAGAATTGGCAAAACTTTCTCCAGAAAATCCGGAGTACATGCCCATGCGTGGTCCTGTTGACTACAAAGAATCCAAGTCTTTTATTCCTGCTACTGCAGCCATTCAACCTGATACTAGGGCAGAAGCAGTTGCAAAAAGCATAAAAGTTTCTAAAGACAACAAGTTAGAATCTGCGGGCTATATTGAAAACAGAACCAGTTTTGTAGCCGTGATGAATAGCAAAGGATTCTTTGGTTATAACAAAGGAACCGATGTAATTTTTTCTGTGACTACGCGTAACCAAGAAGGAACTGGATCAGGCTATGCAGCACGTGGATTTAATGACGTAAACAAATTAGACACTGCTGCTGCTACTAGAATTGCAGCTCAAAAAGCCAACGGATCGGCCAACGCCAAAGCCATTGAGCCGGGTAAATACACGGTGATTTTGGAACCAGTTGCGGCAACTTATATGTTGGAAAATATGTTCCGTGGATTTGACGCAAGAACAGCAGATGAAGGCAGAAGTTTTATGAGCAAACCCGGTGGTGGCAATAGAATTGGTGAACAATTGATGGATGAAAAAGTAACCATCTATTCTGATCCCTTTCATCCTGAATTACCAGATGCAACTTGGAACCCTGAAGGCTTTGCGCTTGATAGAGTTAACTGGATTGAAAAAGGCGTGGTGAAAAACCTGAGCTATTCTCAGTTCTGGGCGCAAAAGAAAAATGTAGCGGCAGGTCCTTTTGCTAGCAATATTATCATGGAAGGCGGAACAGCCTCATTAGAAGAGTTAATCAAAAGTACCGAACGCGGAATCTTGGTTTCTAAACTTTGGTATATCCGTTTGGTAGATGCTCAGTCATTATTATTAACAGGTCTTACAAGAGACGGAACTTTTTACATAGAAAACGGACAAATCAAATATCCTATTAAGAACTTGAGGTTTAATGAAAGCCCTGTGATTATGCTAAACAATGTAGAAGCATTGGGCAAGGCTGAAAGAAGCATCAGCATTGAATCAAATAGAAGTTACCTGATTCCTCCAATGAAGATCAGAGACTTTACATTTACCTCACTTTCAGACGCTGTTTAATACATGCAAAAGACCCTTCGGGGTCTTTTCTTGGTAAAAGATTGTTCATTTTAAATGTATTGAATTGAAAAGAAGAGACTTTTTATACTTGTCAGGATTGACAGCTGGTGCAGGTCTAATAGGTCCTGCAAAACTCTTGGCAGCAGAAGACTTATTACAACCTGCAGACTTAGCGCTCAAAAAGCGGTTAGCAGATATTGCTTTAAATGCAGCAACCAGCAAAGGGGCTAGTTATGTAGACGTGCGCATTGGTAGATATTTGAATCAGTCTATCAATACCCGTGAGAAACGCGTTGACAATATTGCCAACACAGAATCTTATGGTATGGGCATTAGGGTCATTGCCAATGGTAGTTGGGGATTTGCTAGTACGGATAACATGACACCGGATAGCATTGCTAAAACTGCAGCATTGGCAGTACAGATTGCCAAATTCAACGCACCTTTGTTAGAAGAGCCGCTGAAACTGGCTCCACAAAAGGGTTACGGACAAGTGAGTTGGAAAACACCCATTTTACAAAACGCTTTTGACGTGCCTTTGAAAGACAAAGTTGACCTCTTGTTGCAAGCCAATGATATTGCTTTGCAATCCGGTGTGAATTTTGTAAATAGCTCTTTGTTCTGTATCAATGAGCAAAAATATTTTGCCTCTACTGAAGGCTCTTATATTGACCAAGACATACATAGAATTTGGCCAACCTTTACTGTTACCAAAATAGAAGCCGGTTCAGGAAAATTCCAAACGCGCAATGCATTGAGTAGCCCTATGGGGATGGGCTATGAGTATCTGATTCCAGATAAAAAGGAAGAGATAGATGGTATTTTCAAACTCTATAGAAACCGATATGATATTCTAGCCGATATGCGTTTGGCCAGTGCACAAGTGGCAGAAAAAATCAAAGCTAGACCAGTAGAGCCTGGTAAATATGATTTGATCCTAGATCCTACCAATCTGTTTTTAACCATTCATGAATCTGTAGGTCACCCTACAGAATTGGATAGGGTATTGGGCTATGAAGCCAATTATGCGGGTACTAGTTTCTTAACGCTAGACAAATGGAAAGCGGGCAATTTTAAATTTGGTAGTGAGATAGTTCATTTTAAAGGGGATAAGACCCAGAAGGGCTCCCTAGGCGCTGTTGGCTATGATGACGAGGGGGTTCAATGCGGTGAGTGGGATATTATTAAAAATGGCGTACTTGTCAATTACCAAGTAACCAGAGACCAAGCCCATATGCTTGGCTTAAATGCTTCTCAAGGTTGTTCTTATGCAGACAATTGGAAAAATTTTCAATTCCAGCGTATGCCAAATGTGTCTTTACAACCCAATAAGGAGGGATTAAAAGTGGCCGATATGATCAAGAATACCGAGAAGGGTATTTATATGTTTGGTCGTAATTCTTATTCTATTGACCAGCAACGCTACAATTTTCAGTTCAGTGGTCAATTGGCATTTGAAATTAAAAATGGACAGATTGCGGGTCTTGTAAAAGACGCAGCCTATCAGGCAAATACCCAAGAATTCTGGAATGCTTGTTCTGCCATTGCTGGAGAACAAGACTATCGCCTTGGCGGCTCTTTCTTTGACGGAAAGGGGCAGCCTGGGCAGGTAAGTGCGGTGTCTCATGGTTGTTCTACTACTAAGTTCAAGGGCGTCAGCATTATTAATACGGGTAGAAATATTTAATGTATGCATTCAAACTGAAAACCGCCACAAGTTAATTGTGGCGGTTTTTTTGTTGATTCACCCCATTTGCCTTTGTTTTTATTGGCTCAAAAGAAATAGCCATTCTAAGGAGGAGTCGGTGATTTCACCGTGAAAATAGGCGTTAAAAAACAGAAAAAATTCGGTGAAATCACTGATGTTGTTGCAACAACAATCAGATATGTTTGTAGAAACATTGCAGTTTTAGAAACAACATCAATCTCCCCCCGGTTTTTGTGTTGTTTTTTTTTTGCCCCTACTTGATTGGTCATCAAACAATTATTATATGTCTATGCCATCTAAAAGGGGCTTTCAGTTTGGCTGGTTGCCTGACCTGCCAGATCACCGTGATTTGTTATATGCAACAGTTAGAAAGATATCGCGCAAGCTTCCGGAAAGCGTAGACTTGCGTAAACAGTGTCCAATAGTCTATGATCAAGGTAGTCTTGGCTCCTGCACAGCCAATGCACTAGGTGCTGCGTTTCAATTTGGGCAAATGAAACAACAGATTGCTAATTTTATTCCCTCTAGATTATTTATTTATTACAATGAGCGAGTGCAAATTCAAACTGAGCGTTCAGATAGTGGTGCGTTTATCCGCGATGGCATTAAATCCTTGAACAGAGATGGCGTATGTCCAGAATCTGATTGGCCCTATTTGATTGATCAATTTACACAAAAACCACCTGTCTCTTTGTATAAAAAAGCCCTGAAAAATCAAGTGTTACAATACATGCGGCTAGAAAATTGGAAGATCACCCAATTGCAAAACTGTTTAGCCGAGGGGTTTCCATTTGTATTTGGATTTTCCGTGTATGAAAGTTTTTGGTCAATGGGTAAAAATGCGGTTATTCCCATGCCCCAAAAAGATGAAAGCAGGATTGGAGGGCATGCAGTGATGGCGGTTGGTTATGATCAAGCAAAAAAACGTTGCTTAATTAGAAATTCTTGGGGGGAGTCTTGGGGCAAAAATGGCTATGCTTGGATGCCATTTGACTATATCAGCCACCCAAATTATGCAGATGACTTTTGGACCATCCGATTGGTAGAAGATGGAAGCCTGTAACAGATTTTTTTGATGTAGTGATTTGTAGTAATTCTAGAAGAATGTACTGTCTTTTTTGCGCATTTTGGAAGAAACAAAAAGCAAAATGCAAGCAAATCCTACATAGATGATGATAAAAGCGTTCATGTTTTTCTGTTTCCATAAATTTCCTATTTACAGTTATCAAACCATGCCTAGAATCAAGCATTTAATAAGAGAGGCACTGCAATATTTGTAGCAATATTTGGTCAAAGGGCAGTATTTGCCGCAATAGCTAGCAAGGGGCCTTTTTGCTACATTTTCAGCCGATTTTATTTCCCTTTCACCCATTTCAGCAGAATTGTTAGGCTTTTAGATGAAAAAAGGGTAAATTATTAAACAAAAAGCAAAACTAACATTCGTGTTAGAACATTGAAATAGCACAAATTCGTCAGTCTAAATGACAATTTCTGCATAATGCTATCACGAATGAGGGAATGCTTATTTTAATCTAGATTAATATTTTGTTTAACGAATTGCTTTTATTTTTTTCTTGGATTAATTGCAGTAAAAGCCTCAGAATGCTTGTAGTAAGAGCCCGGGATTTACTGACAAATTTAAATTATGGAGCAGCTGTTAAATACTGAAAATCAAATGGATACTATCAGATTTGTGATTGCGGATGACAATAAAATAAATCAATATATTATTCACTTCATGCTAAAGGGCAGATATATAAACTTTAATTTTGCAGAGAACGGTGAAGAAGCCATTTCAGTTATCAATGCGGATTTAGAGAAGCAGACAATTCTGTTGCTTGATTTGAATATGCCAGATATGGATGGGTTTGAAGTATTAGAACTGTTAGCCAAAGACCCCAAAAAATATGGCAAAGTGAAAACAATCTGCATTTCTGCTATGCACTTTGACAATTCTAAAGACGAAGGCCGTTTAGAATTGTGCGATTATTATTTAGAAAAACCTGTTGATAAGACCCAACTCTTAGAAAAAGTACAGTCTTGTATTGCTGGAAATTAGAAGTATATTAATGGATAATAACCCCCATAAACAATCTATGCTGTTCAAAAATATATTGGACAGAATTTCGGATGCACTCTTGTTTGAGTCATTCGATCACAAAATTGTTTATGTGAACCATTATTTCTGTGAACTTTTTCATATTCCTGTAGCGCCTGAATTTTTGGTTGGGATGGATTGTTCTAATGCAGCCCAGGAAAGCAAACAATATTTTAAAGACCCAGAGCAATTTGTTCAACGGATTGCTCAAATCTATGAGCAAGCAGAAAATGTAATAGATGAGCAATTGTCTTTTGCTGATGGATTGTCCATTTTGCGTGACTATCAATTTTTCAATTCCGAGGAAACCAAGGGGCATTTGTGGGTATATAAAAACGTTTCTTCACTGGTAACATCTTTGGATGCTATGACCAGTCAAAAAAACTTTTTTGAAAACCTTTTAAATAATATACCGGCAGACATAGCCATTTTTAACAAAGAACATCAATACGAGTTTGTCAATAAAGTAGGTGTTAAATCTACTGCAATGAGTAAGTGGATTATTGGGAAAGACGATTTTGACTACGCAAATTATAAGCAACTGCCAGTTGATTTTGCCGTTAAAAGAAGGTGGGCATTTAATCAAGCGTTTGAGACCAAAAAAAGTGTTGAGTTAGAAGAGACAAATCATTCTGCTGTTCATGGAGATACACATACCTTAAGAAAGTTTTATCCAGTATTTGAGGATGATAAATTTGTCAGTATGATTGGCTATGGTATTGATATTACCAGAATGCGTCAATCTGAAATTGAATTAGCCCAGAGCCATGCTTTGTTTCTTTCTATGATTGAACATAGCAATGAGTTAGTCTTAACCATGGATGCGGATAAAAATGTTCATTTTGTTAATTCAAAATGGACCAGTGTAACTGGGCATGAATTGCCAGAAGTAGGTTATTTAAATTTAGAGAACATTATCAGTGTTGGTAAAAAGTCTTTTATAAATGCCATTAGCTTTTATTTTAAAAATGAAAAGCATATGGTGGGCAGCAGAGAATTGACCATTAATACCAAGCAAGGAAATAAAGTGAACTTGAAATATCAGTTTGCCAAATTCATTCAAAAAGATTGGAATTCACCCCGAATAATAGTTTTTTTCACAGACATTACTGAACAAGTTAGGATAGAGGAAGAGTTCAAGAAAAACTTGGCTAGGGAAAAGTATTTGAATGAATTGAAAACCAATTTCATGAACATGGTATCGCATGAATTGCGAACCCCACTTTCTGTGATATTGTCCAATACGGAATTATTGATGATGCGATTGCAACATTTTAGGGTCTCTGGAATAGAACGTTATACCAATACGGTCATGCACCAAATAGATGGAATGACCAACCTGCTCAATGAATTCTTATTTGTGAGCAAAGTAGAATCTGGCAAATTCCAATTGCAAATTGAAGAACTCTCTGTTGTTAGTTTTCTAGAAGATTTGATCAAAGAACATTATCAACCTTGGAAAGACAAGAGAAGCATTGAGTTTATGGTGGTAGGAATACCAGTTGACATTCATTTTGATAAAAGGATGATGTTTCATATTGTAAACAATTTGCTAAGCAATGCTTTCAAGTATTCTGAAGGAAAGTCTGCCCCAATATTAACTATCCGGTTTCTGAAAAAGAAATGTCAAATAGTGGTAGAAGATCAAGGAATTGGAATTAGTGCAGAAGATCAGAAAAAACTGTTTCAGCCATTTTCCCGTGGAACCAATGTTGATAAAATAGAGGGTACGGGATTAGGCTTGGTGGTAGTTAAATATTTTATAGAACAGCATAAGGGAACGCTTCATATAGATAGTGAGATAGGAAAGTATACAAAAATCAGTTTGGAATTACCCTATAATTTGGATTAAGCATGCACGAGAAAATACTAGTGATAGAAGACGATGTTCAAATTAGAGAATCCTTACAGGAATTTCTGGAATATAGTCAATACAAGGTGGTTGTAGCAGAGAATGGCATGATTGGGATGCAAATGGCCATGGTAGAAAAACCTGATTTGATTATTTGTGATATGATGATGCCTGTAATGGATGGGGTAGAAGTACTCAAAGCCATTAAAATGACAGAACTAGCAACTGTTCCATTTATTATCCTTACCGCAAAAGCCCAATATGAAGACCTTAGAATTGTGATGAATATGGGTGCGGATGATTATGTTTTCAAACCCTATAAATTCAAAGACTTACTAAGCACCATCCAAACAAGACTTGGGAAATTTGGCTTGATGGCAGACAAGCTTAAAAACATGGAATCGCTCAATGCCAATTTCCTTTCCTTACTAGATATTCAAATGAGCCGTCCCATGAAAGACGTTCGTTTTTTGACTGATATTTTAAAGAAGGAATCTGAAGAAAAACAGGATAAGAAGTTATTGCAGTATATCAAATATTTAAAGCATTGTAGTGATACCATGCAAGATTCCTTCAGAAGGCTAAAGGATTTCTATTCGCTTACACTAACTCCATCCGCTGGAGTATCTCAAAGCATACCTGGGCTATCAAGATTAGATATGGCGGGAGAAACATTTTTGGAAATGGCTAGATCAAGAGCCTTGTTTTATCAGCGTTTGGATGATTTAAACACTTCAATTGAACTATCTCAAGCTTTACAATATCCAGATGAAACAGGATGTCTCTTTTTTGAATTATTGGATAATGCTTTGAAGTTTTCACAAAAAGGAACAGAAGTATTGGTAGATATAAAAAATGTAAAAGGATCATTTAGGCTTGCCATTTCAAATGTATGTAAAACCGCTAATGTTCTGGAATTGTCCTCAAAAATTGCAACAAATTTTTTGCAAAAAATGGATGCAGAACAATTAGAAATTGGTCTTTCATTTGTACATGAGTTAACAAATAAAATGGGTGGAAATGTGAGTTTTCAGGCCGGGTTAAATGGAATTGTTACAGTGGTATTTGATTTAAAAACAGCAAATAAATAAGATTGCTATGAAACCTACAGTTTGTATTGTTGAAGACAATGAACAGTTGCGGGAAGCATTGGTGGAATTGTTAGGAAATGAATTTGGCATTACTGCCTTAGAAAATGGATCTAAATTAATAGAGTATCTAGAAGTAAAGATTCCTGATCTGATTTTGTTAGACATTATGTTGCCTTTTCCATTGGATGGTTTTTCCATTCTTAGATTGTTGAAAAATAATGAAGCTCTAGCTGCTATTCCGGTAATTCTAATGAGTGCCATTAATAGTGAAGACAAGATTACGGAAGGTCTTGAATTAGGTGCTAATGATTATATAGTAAAGCCGTTTAAATCTAATAATCTGTTTTTGAAGATTAGGAATCAAGTAGCAGTTCACAAACAAAAACAGGCAACTATTGAGAAAAGCGAATTGACTAATTTAAATTATCAAGCCGATTCACCTGTGAATAATTTCAAAAAGCAGATTTCTGCCATCATGGAAGATTTCTCAGACAATGCCAATATAAGTGTAGAGGAGATTGCTAGCAAAATGCTAATGAGTGTATCTACTTTAGAGCGTTGGATGAAAAAAATCTATGGAAAAAGTCCGCGTAAATTCATGCTTTCCTACAAGTTGGCAAAGGCAGAAATAATGCTCAGGCAAAATATGGGGTCTGTTAAAGACATTGCCTATATACTTGGTTTTAATTCTGTTTCGTATTTCTGTAAATGTTTTAAGGAAAAATATGGTACAAGTCCTTTGCAATACACTAAGAAATAACATTTATCCTTGATTCTGCTGAATTTGTTTTGTTTTTAGGTCATTAAGTGACAATCCTTTTGTTTTCCTAGTCTTAAATTTGACATAATCTCCCCCCGGATTAATAATAAGTGTTCCTAGTTGAAAGGAACGCTTATTATTTTATTTGAAATCCCTAATGTCATGAAATTGCTCTCTAGAGCTGTGAAAATCAAATACCTTTTATTAGTTGCCATTACAGTCTTTGTGATTTTTGGCAATCTGGTTTTCATGCAACGTGTTCAGCACCTTAAGATGGATAATGCTAAGATTATTAATTTATTAGGTAAGGAACAATTAATCCTGAACAGAATTGGTAACCATAGGGTTTCAAACGATAAAGATTCAGTTAAGTTTAATCAAATTCTTTTTGAGTTTTCTAAATTAGAAAAAATCAATAATGCTTTAATTGATGGAGATGAAGAACTAGGTCTTCATGACATGGAAAACCTGAAACTCAAGAAAAAGATGGTTAAATTGAGGGACAGTCTAATTGTATTAAAGTCAAAGGTGAGCAAAAAGGTTTCAAGTGTTCAGTCATTTTTAGATTTGCATATACTTATTGAAACTTGTTTAGAGAGAATAGCAGATGATTTTTTTCAAGACACCCAATCTAAATACCTGTTCATCTATAAGTTACAAATAGCGCTTGCACTGCTTACAGTTGTAGCTTTTTTGGTGGTGATTCTTTTTAACTATATGCCATTAGAGAAAAAATTGCAAGATTCTTTTATTGAGTTAGAAAAGCAAGACTATAACCTAAGGTCCCTAATCAATAGTACCAGGGAAAGTATTTATTATTTGAGTAAAAAGGGTAAAGTGTTATACTTTAATAAACTTGGAAAAGATAGTTTATTGAAAAGGACGGGTAAAGAGGTTTGTGTGGGTGATGATTTTGAGCAGTTTTTGTTTGTAGGTATGGAAGATAGGTTTCATGACTGTTTTCAAAAAGCCATGAATTTGCAAATCAGTGAAATGGAATGGCAGATTGTTCTTGAGGGTAAATTGGTTTGGTATTATTTTGGTTTTTTTCCTGTTGTAAATGAGAAATCTACAATTTTGGGTGTTTCGTTTATAGCAAGTAATATTCAAGAGAAAAAACAGGCCGCTCTAAAAAATGAAGCCTATGTTTCTGAGTTAGAAAAAATTGCTTGGAAACAATCACACTTATTAAGGGCACCTGTTGCCAATATCATTGGTCTTTCAAAGTTATTATTGCGAAACCCAGAAAGACAATTAAGTGCCGAAACCAAGCATTTATTAAGCATGATTACTGCAGAAACGGAGAAAATGGACCAAGAAATACACAAAATTGTGCAATACTCAAGTAGGTTGTCCTCAAAAATTGACATTTTAAAGATGGATAGTTGATGAATAACTCTTGTATTCTGACTTGGAACAGCTATCAAGGCCTGAATATTCAATGTACTTTCACACTAGCATAGAATCTTGTGCTCGCCTCTCTTTAATCCGCACGCTTTTTTTTCAATCATTCAAACCTTTTCAGGATGAATTTAGCTGTGGATTATCCTTTGCAATCACTGATCAATAGTACAACACAAAGTGTTGTCTATCTTGACAAAAACTGTAAGGTATTGTTCTTTAATACCATGGCAGAACATCGTATTAGGGCATACCGCAAGATTCGTGTGATAGAGGGGATTAATTTCCATGAATGTCTTTGTGAAAGTACTTCTGAGCGATTCCTATTTTATTTTAAAATGGCACTAGAAGGTAAAAAATCTGATTTGGAAGTGCAACTACCCCTCGGAAATACTTTTGTTTGGCATAGTGTTGGATTCTTTCCCGTTTTTGATGACGCCAAGAACATTTGCGGTGTAAGTTTTGTTTTTAATGATATTCATGAAAAGAAGTTAAACGAATTGAAAAATGTAGCCTATATAGAAGCATTGGAAAGTATTGCTTGGCGTCAATCGCATCTTTTTAGGGCGCCCTTAGCCAATATTAAAGGACTAACAGAATTACTTTCATTGCAAGCAGGTGCTGTAATTGATGCAGAATTAATGGAAATGTTAGGTATGTTAAAAGCGGAATCAGAAAAACTTGACAACGAGATTCATTCTATTGTAGGACTGACTAATGAAATCAAATTGGGTAAGGTCTTTAGAAATTAATACACTGCTATGAGAAAGCAGGCCATCCAATTTGGGTGGCTTTTTTTTTGCAGTTGAGGCAAAAAAAATGGCCAGTGTAGAAACACGGCCAGATTATTTAGATATAAGCCCCTAAACTTATACAACACAAAAATAGGGCGCTTCTTAAAAATGCTTGATACGATAGTCCGCAATTAGTGCAACAATTTCGTCAATTTCAAAATGGACTACTCATTTTATTTCTTTTTAAAACTAATGGCTACACCCCCGCTTCTGGCCAAAAAGACTTTTAATATATCATTTGGTTTAACCAGTTTTTCTTCAATGGTATAGGCTTCTGGATTCTTTTCCCAATCTGCATTTACTGCGTCTCTATAAATTGTTGCTATATAAGTACTATTGGCATCCAAAAAGTCCAATTGTAGGTCCATGGTTCGGCTATTTTCATCTGTTATGGCTCCTAAAAACCAATTGTTAGTTCCTTTTGCTTTTCTAGCAATGCTGATATAGTCACCAGGTTCTGCATCAAGGATAATGGTTTTGTCCCAATCAACAGCCACGTCTTTGATGAATTGTAATGCATCGGGGTGTTGCAGGTAATTTTCTGGTAGGTCTGAGACCATTTGCAAAGGACTATACATTGTTACATAAAGCGCCAGCTGTTTGCATAAAGTTGTTCTAACCCTTGTTTTTCTTTCTGGAACAAACTGGTTTAATTGTAAATGAAAGAACCCCGGTGTAAAGTCCATAGGGCCGCCCATTAGCCGTGTAAAGGGTAAGATGGTAGTATGGTCTGGAGACATGCCTAGGGTAGGAGCATTGTTGAATTCCATGCCTCTAGCAGCTTCATTAGCCATCCAGTTAGGATAAGTTCTATGCAAGCCAGTAGGATGAACCGGTTCGTGTGCGTCAATCATAATTTTATAAGAAGCGGTTTTTTCAGCAGCCCTTAGATAGTGATTGACCATCCATTGCCCATCATGGTGTTCACCCCTTGGTATAATCTTTCCTACATAGCCCGTTTTTACAGTATTCATACCATGATTCACCATAAATCTATAAGCTGTGTCCATATAGCGTTCATAATTGGTAGCAGCACCAGATGTTTCATGGTGCATAATAATCCGCACATTTTTAGATTGTGCGTATTTGGTTAAAGCATTTACATCATAGTCAGTATAGGGGGTTACAAAATCAAAGACGTTTTCTTTCCAATTCCCAAACCAGTCTTCCCAACCCACATTCCAGCCTTCTACTAAAACGCCATCAAACCCATTTGCAGCAGCAAAGTCTATATAGGTTTTTACCCTTTCGGTGGTAGCGCCATGTTTTCCACCTTCTTTTTGCCAAGTGGCTTTTCCTGTATGCATTTCCCACCACATGCCTACAAATTTTTGTGGTTTAATCCAGCTTGGATCTTGCATTTTACTTGGTTCATTTAAATTGAGTATCAATTTTGAAGCAAGAATTTGGGTGGCTTTATTGCTTACCACAATGGTTCTCCAAGGTGTTTGAAAAGGAGCTTGTAAATAGGCTTTATTTCCAACTGCATCAGGAACCAACTGAGACCTAAATTGCATGGTTGATTTATCAAGAACCAAGTTCATGGCGGGATAATTGATCAATGCGGCCTCGTGAATATTTAAATAAATTCCCGATGCCGATTTTAACATCAGGGGTGTTTGAACGGCAGTGGGCCCAATCAAACTTGTAACCGCAATGTCTTTTTCTTTTTTTGCAACAGCTATGGCGTCTATTTCTGACAATTTACTTATGGTGTACGCATATTCATTGCTATCATAGTCACCTGGAATCCAAAAAGCATCATGGTTGCCTGTTAATCCAAAATGGGTGTTTTCCTCAGCAACAACAAAATAGTTTAGCCCATCTTGTTTTGGAAACTCATATCTAAATCCAATGCCATCATCAAACACACGAAAAATAAGATTGATTAGTATGCCGGATTTTCCAAGATCCTTTAAACCTAGTTTTAACTCGCGATAATGATTTCTTATCTGTGATTGCTCACCCCAAATTGGTTTCCATGTATTGTCAGTTAAACTACTATCTACTGAAACCAATTGAAAGCGATTCAGGTTAATTGCAGGAGTAGCTAAGATAAACCCAAGGCTTGATGGATTTATAATTGGCTTGCCTTGAAAATTACTACTATAGCTGCATTGCCCTTTTGTGTCTAGGGAAACCGTCAAAGCAATTTGATGATTAGGGGAGAAACTAACAAGATTTTTTTGAGCTGACAAATATTGACTAACCAACAATATTAAGGTCAAGATTCCAGCTTTGGGATAATAGCATCGCATGGCAAGATTTTTTGTTAAAGGTCCTGATTTTTTATCGCTTTGCTCTTGCTATTTATACCCCGAAAACGTTTGAAATTATTCCTTAATCTTATTTTTTTGACTGTTTAAACGCTGATACCATTTCACAAGTTCAAACCAAATAACTGCAACAAAGCCTACTAATCCTGCTATTAGTGTATGATTACTATCCAAAACTTGGAATTCAAAAAATTGACTTAGAACAGGAATGTATATTAGCGCAACAGTAATTGCAATAGTGATTCCAATGATCCAAACAACCAAATTATTCTTGAATCCTAGTGTTGTTAGAATGGAATAGTAGAATGATCTGTTTACTAAAGTTAAAAATATATTGGCGCTGATTAATGTAAGAAAAACCATGGTTCTGGTACTTGGTTCATCTGCGCCATTTTTAACAGCCCATAAATAAGTAAACATGCAACCGGCGGTAATCATGAGCCCTTGAATAATACTTGTTGTGAGCTCCTTCCAATTAAAGAAAGTATTACTCATCTCTCTTGGCATTTCAGACATACTATGTTGTTCCATTGGTTCATTTTCATAAATGATAGAACAGGTTGGTCCCATGATTAACTCTAAGAAAATGATATGCACCGGAGAGAAAATATTGGGATAAATCCATCCTAATGCCAATGGTAAAAACACCGTGAGCACAATAGGAATATGAATGGAGATAATGTATTGAATGGCTTTTTTTAAATTGGTATAGATACGCCTTCCCATGGCAATAGCATCTACCATCTTTCCTAGATCGTCTTCTACTAAAATTAAAGATGCTGCTTGTTTGGCAATTTCTGTTCCTTTCTTGCCCATGGCAATACCAATATGTGCAGCTTTTAAGGCTGGTCCATCATTTACACCATCGCCAGTCATGGCAACAATCTGGCCACTTTCTTTTAAAGCATTGATGATTCTAAGCTTGGCTTCTGGAAACATTCGTGTAAAGACTTGGGTTTCCAGGACTTGTTTTTCTAAAACATCGTCTGTCAATTTCATTAATTGATCACCACTTATTTCTTGATCAGCTCCTTTGAATCCAATTTGTTTTGCAATGGATAAAGTGGTAGCAGCATTATCTCCTGTTACAATTTTTACATTAATGCCTGCTTTGTAAAAATGAGCAAGTGTAGTAGCAATATTTTTCTTTGGTGGGTCAAAGAAAGCTACCAAGCCAATAAACACAAAGGGTAGAGCTTGTTGCTTTTCCGGAAAATTTTCTTCTGCAAAATTAGATTGGGCAACGGCCAATACACGGTATCCCTCCTTGGTAAAATTCAAGATGGCTTGTTCAACCTTAACTTTCTCTGTATCTCCCAAATTTGATACGGCAATAATGGCTTCTGGTGCCCCTTTTGCGGCAATCATTCTCTCCCCCTTTTTGTTTTCAAATATATGGGTCATCATTGGAGGTTTGCCTTCTAAGGGATACTCATGTTTCATTCGGAAATCTGGCCGTTCATCGTTTGAATATAGATCCTGGTAGCGCTGGTGCAGTGCAATTTCCATTGGGTCAAATGGAATAGGCTCGCTTGCCCACATAGCCGTTCTAATGAGGTCCTTTCCATTAGCCCCAATTTCATTTTCACCCAAATAAGTTTGTGCTTCTTTTAAACAGTATAGTCCAGCCAAACTCATTTTGTTTTGAGTTATGGTACCTGTTTTGTCTGTACATATGACCGTTGCAGAACCTAATGTTTCAACCGTTTTCATTTGTTTGACAATAATGCCCATTTGCATTAAACGCCAAGCACCCAATGCCATAAATGTGGTAAAAGCAACTGGAATTTCTTCGGGCAATATGCTCATGGCCAGCGTTAGCGCTTTAAGCAAGCTATCTAAAACGTCTTTTGAATGAGTATAATTTATGAGCCACACAATCCCAAAAATCACCGCTCCTGCCATCACCATTTTTTGTACAAAATTGGCTATCTGTTTTTCTAGTGGCGTCTTCTCTTCTTGAATAGATTCTAAACTTTTTCCAATCTTACCCAATTTTGTTTCGTTGCCAATGGCCGTAATCCTAGCAATGGCCAATCCACTGGCTACTTGGGTGCCCCCAAATACTAGATTGTCTTCTTTTGTTGCGTCTTTAAAAACAGCAAAGGATTCGCCCGTTAAAATAGATTCATTTACAGAAAAGTCATTGGATTGAATAATGCAACCATCGGCAGGAATGCTACTGCCTTCTTCAATGACCATGCAATCATCTACAACTAATTCATCCGAATTTATCTCAATGGTTTGTCCATCTCTAACAACCTTGGCCCTAGGTTCTGTAAAATTTTTCAATTTTTCTAAGGCATTCCTACTCCTAGAATCTTGGTACAGAGAAATAGCCGCAACCAACACAATGGCACAGCCTAAGAAAATGCCATCGCCCGTTTTGCCACTGATAAAGTATAAAACCGATGCGGCAAGTAACAAGACTACCATGGGTTCTTTGGCAAGGGTTTTTAATGCCTCCCAAAAACCATTTTCTTTTTTAAATGCTAGGGTATTGCTGCCATGAGCAGTTCTGGATGCGGCAACTTGAGATTGGGTGAGTCCGGTAATGGGGTTTGGATCTTGCATGTGAAGCAGTTCTATTCAGTCTGCATATTAATCTTAATCCCTGCTAATTCCTATGACATGGGTCAGGTTTTATAAACCTAATGCTAACCTAAGTTTGGCATAGCCCGATTTACTAACCGGTAATCTTTGACCTGTGCTCAAAATGGCCAGCTGACTATCTTTTTCGTAGGGTTCCAAACGGGTGATTAAAGATACTTGTACCAGATAAGAGCGATGAATCCGCACAAAGTCTTGACCCTCTAAAAGTCTTTCAAATTCAGCCATGGTTTTATTCTTTAAATATGCCCCTTCAGCTGTATGAATTTTTACATAGTCATCTGCCGATTCTAGGTATAATACCTGCTTGGTTGGGATGATTTTAATCTTATTATTTTCTTTGAGTACAATTCTATTTTGCTGCCCTGTACCTGCTGCTACTGCTTCTAATAAAGCCTTTGTATTGGGTTGGTTTTGTTGTTGGTCTAGCCATTTTTTAACTGCTTTTTCAAATCTATCACGTCCAAATGGTTTTAACAAATAATCAATGGCATGTGCTTCAAATGCTTGTATGGCATAAGCTTCAAAAGCAGTAGTAAAAATAACTGCAGGAGGATTTTCTAATAATTCCAATAATTCAAATCCATTGATCTTGGGCATCTGTACGTCCAAAAAAATTAGGTCTGGTTTGTGTGTCTGAATGGCTTTTAATCCCTCAAATCCATCTCCACATGATTGTACCAATTGAAGTTCTGGAAATGCGCTCAAATATTCTTCCACCAAGCCCCTTGCTAGTGGTTCATCATCTATAATTATTATTTTCATGAAAGCTTGTTTGGGTCTTCAATATAAGTTTGGGGTATAGTTAATGCTGCTGTAAACAACTGGTCTTTGCTACTACTGTTCAATAAACCAGTTCTGCCAAATAATAAGAATAGCCTTCTTTGAATATAAGATAATCCAAATCCTGTTCCTTTTTCAGACGATTGGCTATTTTCATCAAATGGATTCGAAACCAGAATAACTAAGTTTTGATTTTCTACAGTTGCTTTAATAGAAATGGTTACTGCGTCAATGGTATCATATAGACCAAATTTAATGGCATTCTCTACCAAGGGCTGCAGGATCATGGGAGGTATCAGTGCTTGACCTGCCAATTCACTGATTTCAATACGGGTTTCTAACCTATGTCCAAATCGCACTTTTTCAATGTCTAGGTATAATTCCAGATATGCCATTTCTTCCTGAAGAGGAACAGATTGTTGGTCTTCTTTTTTCAAAGTGCCTCTTAAAAAATCAGACAGTTGTTGTATCATATGTCTGGCTTTTTCTGGTTGAGAACCGGCTAAAGCAGAAATACTATTTAAACTATTAAATAAGAAATGTGGTTGTAATTGTTGCCTGAGTTTGAATAGTTCAGCGTCTTTGGCCAATTGTTCTAGTTCAACCTTTTTTTCTTGAGCTTGCGTCTCATTTTGTTGGGTGTACCAAAGCAGACTAACCATGGTAATGCAGCCTAAAATCAAGAAAGACAAAGAAAATCTGATATACAAGCTTTGAGAAAGCATTTGCATATAGGTAGTATTCTCATGTAAGAACAACCATAGAATTCCCCTAACAACCACTAGCCAAACTGCACTAAGACCTAAACTTAGCACTACTACATACCAGTACTTTTCTTTACCCGGTAAATAATACCTCATATTATTGATCACTATTAGACCGGCACCCGCTAAACACAAATAACTGATTCCTGCATCAACCGAAGCCGAATACCAATCCACGCCAAAATTGCTCAAGGTCTTGAATTGTAAAAAAGAAAAAAGTATCCATCCTGCCACAAAACTGCTGGCAAAGAAAAAGGATACTTGTTGTTTGGTTGTAGGATTATTCAAGGTCAAGTTCTGTTGAGGGCTTAATGAGTTGCAATAAAGTAAAGTTATTTTATTCTGTTAACCAAGCCCAAACGGACCAATTGCAGTTGAGCAACTGGTCCGTTATGGGAATTAGTAACTTCTGATTTCAATTCCGCCAAATACAGCTGATCCTTTTAGAACCAAGGTTTTGCTTACATCGTTATAAGCTCCTGCAGGGGCCCTTCTTTTGTCATCCACACCATGGAAGATACCGTCAATTTCATTGATCACTTGCCAATGTGCAGGTACAATTAATTTGATGCCTCCAAATACAGCTTCAAGTCTTAGGTCAACCCTGCCATTAATATCAGCCTGTGTTAAATCAATTTCTGCACCTCCGAATACACAGGAAACTTTGCCTCCCTGAAAATTCTTGGATAAAACGCTTCTTTGCACCCCACTAAATACAGATTGAATATTGAGGAAATCATTATTGTCAGTGCCTGTACTGCTGCCATAAGCCTGCCAATTTCCCTGATGCATATTTCCTTTTTTGAATCCCCAGTTATTCTCTCTCATGCCAGATGGACGAAGTATAAAAAGAATACCCGCTGCAATAATGATGATGGGCCAAAAGAAAGGTGCTAGGGTAAGGCCTGGAATAAATTTGTCTAAGAGAAAAAATACGCCAATGCCACTTAAGATGATCCAAGAATTGTTTCTGAAATTGTGTTTCACGCCAGAATAAAATCCTACTAAAATCAGAATCATAGGCCAAGTAAATAACCAGTCAGGGAATGGAAAATCCATTTTACGCATTACCAGGGTTACACCAATTCCTATTAGAATTAGGCCGCCTATTACATTACTTCCGTTGTTGTGTTTGATTGGGTTTTGATTGTTGTCCATTTGTTTTGGTTTTGTTACACAAATCTAGTGTGGGTTTTAAAGCTCCAAAACAGGGTTTAGGTTGTTGGTAGACTAGTCTCGGTAAGTGGGGGTAAACCCTCGGTAAATGAAACCGAGCAATTGTTTAACCGATATTAGGCGGGGGTAGTTGTGGCATTTTTAGACTGCCAGCCAATGAGTAACACCCCAATAATAACCAAAATGGTTCCAAAAACTTGGGCCGGTAATATGGACTCTCCCAAAAAGAAATGGGCTTGAATAATAGTAGATACTGGTCCAATACTGGTAATGATAGAAACATTATTACTGCCAATTCTTTTCATGCCATTACTCATCATAAAAGAGGGTAATACTGTTGCAACCAAGGCCAATACCAAGCCATACCAGAATAGAGTAGGGCTCCATGGAACTGAAGATATATTTCGGGTAACTAAGAATTGCAAGAAAATACCGGCGGTGGCCGATAGCATGGCATAAGCAGTATACCTAGTGGCTCCAACCTTGGCTACCATTCTACCCGTGCCAACTAAGTAAAAAGAATAGGTAACAGCACAAAGAAAAATCATGAGAGAACCAAAATAAAATCCAGGATGTGTATTGTCAACTTTTAATTCTCCAAAATAAGCAATCCCAATGCCCAGATAGGTTAACAAAAGGGCAAGGATTTGGGTACGGTTCAGTTTGGTTTTGAAAAAGTAGGTATTGATCAAGACTGAGAAAGTGGGGTAGAGAAATAAGATCAGTCTTTCAAGCCCTGCTGACACATATTGTAGGCCAATAAAGTCAAATAAACTGCTTAAGTGGTAACCAAAGATTCCCAAAAGGCAAACATAAAACCAATCCCTCTTGGTCAAAGGTTTGATGGCTTCTTTTTTAGCACCCAACCAAGCAGCAACAAGATAGAAGGGTAGGGAGAACAACATGCGCAAACTGAGTAAGGTAATGGCATCAACCCCTGTTTGCTTAAATGCCAATTTTACAAAAATGGCTTTGGTAGAAAAAAATACAGCACCCAACAATGTGATCAGAAATCCTGAGACCGTTAATTGGTATGCTGTATCTTTTTTGCTATTCGGCATTAAACCCGTTTAAGTGAAAACTACACGCTCACATTAAATTCTCTAAGCGCATCGTTCAAACTGGTTTTTAAATCAGTACTGGGTTTGCGTGTTCCAATAATCAATGCACAGTTTACATGGTATTCACCTGCAGGAAATTGCTTGGCATAAGTACCAGGAATGACAACAGACCTAGCAGGAACCCTGCCTTTGTATTCAATGGGTTCAGAACCGCTTACGTCAATGATTTTGGTAGACTTGGTAAGTACTACATTGGCCCCTAACACCGCTTCTTTTTCTACTATTACCCCTTCTACTACTATGGCACGGCTTCCCAAAAAGCAACCATCTTCAATAATTACAGGGCTCGCTTGTAGGGGTTCTAAAACACCTCCAATACCAACGCCACCACTTAAGTGTACACCTTTACCAATTTGAGCGCAGCTTCCCACAGTAGCCCAAGTGTCTACCATAGTGCCTTCGTCTACATAGGCTCCAATATTTACATAACTAGGCATTAATACCACGTTCTTGGCCAAATAAGCCCCATATCGCGCCACCGCGTGTGGAACCGCTCTTACGCCTAAATCCTTATAATTTTTCTTGAGCAACATTTTGTCATAGAACTCAAACGGTGCTAAGTCCCAGGTTTGCATTTGTTGAATGCCAAAATAGAGCAGGATGGCCTGTTTTACCCATTCATTCACTACCCAGCCATTTTCTGAAGGAGCAGCTGTTCTTAACCTACCTTTGTCTACTTCTTCTATTACGGCCCTTACGGCGTCTGAATACTTACTGTCTTTTAATAATTCCCGGTTATCCCAAGCTTCTAGGATCAATGCTTGTAATGACATTTGCTTTTTTTTTGCAAACATACAATTTCAGGGTCTTAATTGACCATAGATTCCGTCTATAGCGTTATAGAATTCATAATTACCAGATTTCACCAAACTTTATGATGAATTGCTTGTATATATGGTATTTTATTGCAAACTTAAAGTAGCGTAAAAGCAAGTAAAAATTGATAGTATGGCAAAATTGTACCTAGACCTAGCAACCATTAAAACACTGCACAAAATTTTTTGCAGTTTTATTCTTTTTGACTGGGAGTTTTTCAGCAATGAATTGGAATATGAATAAAGATTCGGAACCTTTATTTGCCTTAGCAATATTCTAGTAAATTTGCCGAATGCAAAAAATTCTAGTTGTCCAAACGGCATTTATTGGAGACGTAGTTCTGGCAACAGGATTATTGGAATCCTTGCATCAACAATACCCAGCCGCGGGAATTAGTATCCTTGTGAGAAAAGGCAATGAAGCCCTTTTTAAGAATCACCCATTTGTAAAAGAGGTATTGGTCTGGGATAAGAAAACCAATAAATACCAGCACCTTTTACAAATCATCAAAGAGATTAGACAGCGCAAATTTGATTTATTAATTAATGTACAAAGATTTGCCGCTACTGGTTTGATTAGCATTTTCTCTGGAGCCAAAACTACTGTTGGATTTGATAAAAATCCATTTAGCCTATTCTTCAGTAAACGCATCAAACATATTTTCAGCAAGGGCGATATTGACCTACATGAAATACAGCGCAACCATCAATTAATAGTCACTGAGACACAACCAGAAGCTGCAAGACCAAGACTGTATCCCAGTGATGCAGACTATAATGCTGTGGCTGCTTACACTAATAGCCCTTATATCTGTATGGCTCCAGCTTCTGTCTGGTTTACCAAACAGTACCCAGAAGCACAGTGGGTAAAGCTGCTACTATTAATTCCAAAGCATTACCAAGTTTATTTGCTTGGAGCACCATCGGACGCAGATACCTGTAACCGTATTCTGGCTGCTGCAAATGTTAGTAATGCCGTTAGTCTTGCAGGGCAGTTAAATTTTCTGCAATCGGCAGCCTTAATGCAAACCGCCGTTATGAATTATGTAAATGATTCTGCACCCATGCATTTTGCCTCAAGCGTGAATGCTCCAGTAACCGCCATTTATTGCTCTACCATTCCAGCCTTTGGTTATGGACCGCTTTCGGATAACAAACATATAGTAGAACTAAAGCAGGCATTGGATTGCAGACCCTGTGGTATTCATGGCAGAAAAGAATGCCCACTAGGCCATTTTAATTGTGCTTATCTCATAGATCAAACAGACTTGTTGGCCACATTGCCCGCTTAAACAAAGAAAGCATTTACATTTGCCGCAGATGGATGTTAGTTTTACCCATACAGAACAAGTTGTTTTTGATAAAATAGCCAAGGCAGCGGCAGAATTATCCCTGCCGGCGTATTTAATAGGAGGCTTTGTGCGTGATAAAATCATTGGCCGCCCAACCAAGGATGCAGATATAGTTTGCTTGGGCGATGGCATTGCTTTAGCGCATCGCGTAGCAGATTTGTTTGAGCCCAGACCAACAGTGGCTTATTTCAAAAATTTTGGAACTGCACAGATTAAATTGCCCGCTTTTGAAATTGAATTTGTAGGTGCTAGAAAAGAAAGCTATCAACCCGATAGTAGAAAACCTCAAGTAGAAACCGGCTCTTTAGAAGATGACCAAAACCGCAGAGATTTTACCATTAATGCATTGGCCATTAGTTTGAATCAGGCCGATTTTGGAACATTGATTGATCCATTTGATGGGCTTAAAGCCATTGAAGCAAAAATTATTCAAACACCCTTAACGCCTGCGCAAACATTTAGTGATGATCCCTTGCGCATGATGCGTGCCATCCGTTTTGCCACCCAATTGGGTTTTAATATTGTCCCTGAAACATTTGAAGCCATTCAAGCACAGGCTTCCAGAATTAAAATAGTTTCTCAGGAAAGGATTACGGACGAGTTAAATAAAATCATGCTTTGTAAAAAGCCCTCTATTGGTTGGGACTTGCTCTATCAATCAGGGTTGCTACAAATTGTGTTTCCTCAAATGGTGGAATTGCACGGGGCCCAATACATAGACGGTCACGGGCATAAAGACAATTTTTACCACACCCTACAAGTCATTGATAATATTTCAGAACATACAGATGACTTATGGTTGCGTTGGGCAGCGCTTTTGCACGATATTGGCAAGCCAGCTACCAAACAGTTTGAAGAAGGCCATGGCTGGACCTTTCATGGACATGAAATGGTAGGGGCTAGAATGGTGCCTAAAATCTTTGGCAAGCTCAAACTACCCTTGAATGAAAAAATGAAACTGGTGCAAAAACTGGTGGCCTTGCATTTACGACCCATTAGTTTGACCAAGGAAAATATTACGGATAGTGCCGTAAGACGCTTGTTATTTGATGCCGGAGAAGATATAGACGGTTTAATGCTTTTATGCTCCGCCGATATTACCAGTAAGAACAAGCAAAAAGTAAAACGCTATTTGCAAAATTTTGAGCTGGTCAAATTGCGGATGAAAGAAGTAGAAGAGAAGGATCAAATGCGCAATTGGCAGCCACCCATAACCGGAGAAATGATCATGGAGCATTTCAAACTAAGTCCTGGAAGAAATGTGGGATTGATCAAAGACGCCATTAGGGAAGCCATTTTAGACGGACTAATTCCCAATGATTATGAGTCTGCTTTTAGGTTCATGCTTGAAAAAGGGGCTGAATTGGGA
Source organism: Chitinophagaceae bacterium BSSC1 (assembly GCA_002256435.1). GTDB lineage: Bacteria > Bacteroidota > Bacteroidia > Chitinophagales > Chitinophagaceae > Sediminibacterium. The sequence goes on along the minus strand of NKJC01000006.1, from coordinate 215,836 downwards.
TTGTCATTAAGTGAATAAATACAGAATTTTGTTTTTCAAAGCGATACTTGCTTAATTTGCATGCTTTACAACCCTTAAACCTCAACCAAGAGAATGGCTGTTTTAAAATTTAGAATTTATCTGGAAGAAGACGATGCGGTGTACCGTGATATTGTAATCAAGCACACCCAGCATTTTCAAGACTTGCATTTGGCTATTTTAAAGTCTTATGAGTTTGATAGCAAGCACCAGGCTACTTTCTATAGAAGCAATGATAATTGGCAGAGAGGAAGAGAGATTTCTTTGGAAACCTATGATAAAGCTTATCTGGTAGCTCCACTAATGATGTCTGAAACAACCATTGGTTCTGAGATCAGGGATACTAACCAGAAATTTATCTATGTCTATGATTTTGCCAAAAATTGGACATTCTTAGTAGAGTTGATTAATGTTAGCAAAGAAGAAAGCAGTAAGCTAGCTTATCCTTCTGTTTCTAGGGTAGAGGGTATTGGACCACAACAATATGGCACCAAGAGTTTGTTAGGCGATAAATTTGCCGACATCGAAGAGAAATATGACCTTACTGAAGCCACCGACGGGTTTGGAGAAGAAGGAGATGAATCTGATAGCTCAGAGGATAGTGATGAGGGTGAGGGTGCAGAAGAAAGTCATGATGAAGATGCTTTTTAAGCAATCTAGAACAAGCACAGCCAATTAATTTAAGGGATCCATTGCAAGAGGCGTCCACCATATTTATTATTTGCGGCCCAACAGCTATTGGTAAAACTGCCTTTGCTATTCAGTTGGCGCAAGCACTTGGCACAGAAATTATTTCGGCCGATTCTAGGCAGTGTTACCAAGAATTGGGTATTGCGGTAGCCAAACCATCGGCCAAGGAACTGGCCATGGTTCCCCACCATTTTATTAATTCGCATTCCATTCATGACAGGGTGAATGCAGGAGTATTTGAGCAATATGCCTTGCAAAAATCAGCGCAATTGTTTCAACAACATCAAAGCATTGTTATGGTGGGTGGTACGGGTTTGTATATCAAAGCTTTCACGGAGGGCATGGATGAAATGCCAAACATCGCGCCAGCCATTAGAGAGCAGGTTATAAAGGATTATGAACAAAAAGGATTGGCTTGGTTGCAGGAACAGATACAATTGTTAGATCCCAATTTTTGGTTGCAATCTGAACAACAGAATCCCCAAAGATTGATGCGGGCCTTGGAATTTAAATTGTCAACAGGTGATTCTATTTTGAATTTTAGAAAGGCTGAAAAAAAACAAAGACCATTTAAAATAGTTAAGATTGGGTTGGAATTGCCCAGAGAAATTTTGAATCAACGCATTAACCAGCGAGTAGATCAAATGCTTGAACAGGGCTTGCTAGAAGAAGCCAAAAGCTTAATGCCCTTTGAACACAATAACGCTTTGCAAACCGTAGGATACCAAGAATTATTTGCCCATTTTAAGGGTGAAATTTCTGAAGCAATAGCTATTGAACAAATCAAACAGCATACCCGTCAATACGCCAAAAGACAGATGACTTGGTTTAAAAAAGAAACATCCATCACGTGGATGGATGCTTCAAATTTATCAGTTGAAAAAGTCTTAGAACTTAAATCCTAAAGTCATCATTAAAGTACCCCTGCTTCCTAATTGGTTGGCAAATGTGTTGGGTTTGTCATTGAGTCTGTAAGCAAACTGTACGTCTTTTTGAAAAGCGTGCGCATAGCTAAGATCAATAAAGATGCCGTGGTTTCTATAACCCAACCCGCCAGATGCTACAATACGGTCAGCTTTAAGTAAATGATCCGCGTAAGGACTTCCATAATATCCTCCACCCAAACGAACCATCCATACATTGAATTTTAATTCTCCACCAATGCGGAAATTAAAATTGCCACGGTAATAATCCTTGATTTCTTCATTCACTAATTGGTAGTATTGAACAAGTGCAGTATTGTTTTTGTCAATGGTAGAATATCTAGCTCCGCGATAGTTCACATATTCCAAGTCTGCACTTAAGAAAGCCCTTTGTCTGCGCGTGTCTTTTACTTCACGGAATACATAACTTGCACTCACAATAGCGCGATAGGGTGTAATTAAATTGTATTCACCTTTTCCTGGGTTGCCACTATTGAGGGCATCACTATTTTCGGAAACTACACCCGCGTATTTTTCAGTATTGGTAATCATGCTAGCGCGCACTTCATCCTTGTATCCAATTAACTGAGGTGTATGAAAGGCAAAGCCAATACGCCAGAAATCTTGTGGCTTGTAAATCATACCCAGCTTTAATCCAAGACCAATTCCTCTTGAACTGAATTTTTCTTTGAATTCAAAACTTGCAAAATCATTATTGGCATTGCTGGTAGGGTCTTTTTCAGAATAAGTTAATTCTCGTGTGTAGTTGATTACTGGAATAACCAAAGATCCTCCTACATACATTTTGTCTGCCATATTCCCTGCAACACCAACGGCAATCTCATGAAAGCCTCCAGATGTAATGGCATCATAAGATTGATTCACACCACTTGAAATAGGTACCAAACTTTGGTAACCTGCAACAGCTCCACCAGCACCACGAATGGTATCAACCAAATAAGTACGGAAGGCCAAAGAAGAACCAAAAATATAATTGCTCAAAGCAGCATTGGTATCGGCCCTGTCTCTAACTAGTTCTTCAATGTATTTTTCAGAGAAGGAACTAAAATTATTGAAGCCTTTGAACTGAATGCGATTATTGTAATTGGCAATTTGATTTACAGAAATGGCAAATGCAGAACTGGTCCATTTGGTTTTGTAATTGGGAGAAGAACTCAAGATCAAACCCGATGCGCCATAATTAAATCCATTTTTATTGGCAGCAGTATCCGTGCCTCTATAATTGAATTTATTGTTATTTAAATGCATGCCAGCACTCAACACAAATTCATTGGTTTTAAATAAACCTAAACCCGCAGGGTTTACGTGGTTGGCCGTAATGTCTCCACCAAGAGAACCCATAACGCCACCGGTTGCAGTATTTCTGCCAGAACCATTTTGAGTATACCAGGCGGTACGCAACGCGTCTTCTGGTGTTTGCGCCATCAGCACGCTGCTGCTGATGAGACTGATGAGTAGTAAATATTTTTTCATAAGATTTTTATTTGGATAGGGGTATGATAATAGTGGGAATCATGTTAGAATGATTCTAATGCGCTGAAAATTGAATTGTTTTAATTGCGAATTACGCGGCCACCACTGGCACTGCTTCCGGTACTACTAACTCCACCACTATTGCCACCTGCAGAACTGCTGGTAGTGGCACTTGGTGTACTAGACGTTCTAGCTGAACTATTGTTGCTTGAGCTATTGTCAAAAGTTCTGGCAGGTCTATCATAAGAACTGCTATTGCTATTGCTAGTTGCAGGGCTGAATACCCTTTTCATCAGATTACTAAAATTGTTACTGGAATTATTGTTGTTAGAAGTAATGGGCATACCCGTTTTGGAATTATAGCCAATATTACCAGTGTTGTTATTGTTATAAGTCTTGTTCCTATAAGCCGTAATAGCAGAACCTGAAGTTGTTCCAGTGGTAGGAATTTTTCCACCATAATAAGTAATGATGGTAGACTTTGGATTGTACCAGCCTGCATTAGGATAGTAGTAATCATAATAACCCCAACCAGAACCATAGTAACCACCTAGTTTATTCCAGTTATAATTGTTCCAACCACTACCATACAAATTGTAGCGATTAAAATCATAACGACTATCGTTCCAATAAGTATAATCATCTAGCATGAACCAGCGGTTATAATTAGAAACCTTCATACGCAGGAACCTGTCATCCATATTGCTAACGTACTCATCGTACTGTTGCTTTTTTTCTTCTTCTACACGTGTATTCACGCGCTCTTCCATGGGTCTACCTGGTGAATAGTAGACATCATCAGGTGTCTGATTAGATTTGTAAGCCGTTGAACAGCCGGTAGAAAGTAAACCGATGCCAAGTAAAGCTAAAAGTAAAGTGTTTTTCATGGTAGCAGGTTTGTAGAAGTTAGATAATGTGAAGTTACATACATTTGCGATGCTGAAAAGGCATCTGACTTTTGTATGACAAATAGTTTGCCATTTAGCTTGCGAACAACCGTTAATTTGTTAAAGAAATCACAAAACGAAAATGGCTAAAGAATTGGCAACCAGAGAAGGGGATTATTCTCAATGGTATAACGACTTAGTAATCAAGGGACAACTAGCAGATTATAGTGCTGTTAGGGGCTGTATGGTCATCAAACCCTATGGTTATGCATTGTGGGAAAATATGCGCGATGTTTTGGATAAAATGTTCAAAGACACCGGACACCAAAATGCCTATTTCCCCTTGTTTGTGCCAAAAAGCTTGTTTGAAGCAGAGGAAAAGAACGCAGAAGGCTTTGCAAAAGAGTGTGCCGTGGTTACACACTATCGCTTAAAAACGGATCCAGATAGACCAGGGAAATTAATGGTAGATCCTGAAGCCAAATTGGAAGAAGAATTGGTGGTGCGTCCAACAAGTGAAGCCATTATTTGGAATACTTACAAAGGTTGGATCCAGTCTTATAGAGACTTGCCTATTTTGGTAAACCAATGGGCCAATGTGGTACGATGGGAAATGCGTACGCGTTTGTTTTTGCGTACAGCTGAGTTTTTATGGCAAGAAGGTCATACCGCACACGCTACTGCTGCAGAAGCTATTGCAGAAACCAAGCAGATGTTAGAAGTCTATGCAGACTTTGCAGAGAACTGGATGGCTTTACCCGTGATCAAGGGGATCAAATCTGCCAACGAGCGTTTTGCTGGTGCAGAAGATACTTATTGCATTGAAGCCATGATGCAAGATGGTAAGGCATTACAAGCTGGTACCTCGCATTTCTTGGGTCAGAATTTTGCCAAAGCATTTGACGTAAAATTCTCTGACAAGGAAAATAAATTAGATTATGTATGGGCTACTAGTTGGGGGGTGAGTACGCGTTTAATTGGTGCATTAGTAATGGCGCATAGCGATGACGATGGATTAATTCTGCCTCCCAAAATTGCACCTATACAAGTGGTAATTGTTCCTATTTACAAAGGAGAAGAACAGAAAGCGCAATTGGATGAAAGGGTAGGAGCTATTGTAAAACAATTAAAAGCCATGGGCATATCTGTCAAGTATGATGACTCAGACAATCAACGTCCGGGTTGGAAATTTGCAGAGTATGAATTGAAGGGTGTTCCTGTTCGTTTGGCCATTGGTGCACGTGATTTGCAAAATAATGTAGTAGAAGTTGCTAGGCGCGATACTAAAGAGAAGACAAGTGTGAGTTTGGATGGCATTGAAAACTATATCAAGGATTTATTAGAAGATATTCAAACCAGTATTTTTAATAAGGCCAAAGCTTTTCGCGATGCGCATATTAGCCAAGCCGATACTTGGGAAGAGTTTGTACAAATTCTAGATACCAAAGCTGGTTTTGTATCTGCTCATTGGGATGGAACAAGTGAAACCGAAGACAAAATTAAAGAACTGGCAAAAGCTACTATTCGTTGTATTCCTTTGGACAATCCTTTGGAAGAAGGTAAGTGCATCCTTACCGGAAACCCTTCTACACAAAGGGTTTTGTTTGCAAGGGCGTACTAGAATTGCTCAAATCATTCAACTGAAAATGCCGTCCATAAGACGGCATTTTTTGTTTTAGTTAATCACTTTTCACTTTTCACTTTTCACTTTTCACTTTTCACTTTTCACTTTTCACTTTTCACTTTTCACTTTTCACTCTTCACTTTTCACTTTTCACTTTTCACTTTTCACTCTTCACTCTTCACTCTTCACTCTTCACTTTCAAAGCGTAATTCCCATTCTGAAAGCCCATCTTCTATATTGGTATTCATAAGTAGTAGTTTCTGGCCAGGTTCCGCCAATAAAAACAAAATTATTATTGTGGTTTACAAAAGAATAATATTTCTGACTATAGCCAAATTGCATAACAAACTGCGTACTGCCAGCTATCTTTTTTTGTAACCCAATACCAAATTCAGCTACCCAACCAGTATTTAGATCAAATGCTGGTATACCTGATGACCAAGTTTTTGGAAGGTCTGGATTTGGCAAGGGAAAGCTGGGGCCTCCATCTGCATAAACAAAAGGCTGCCAAGCTTTTTTGCCCATTGATTTTCTAATGTCTAGAAAAACAGGAATACTGCTATATCCATATGGGTCAATGCCAACTCCTATGCCCATCATCCAATTGTTTTTTGTAAATCCATTAATGCTTTGCATACTGAATTTACTACCCTGTTCACCCAATATATAGCCAATGAGATTGGTGCTTTTAAAATGCCATTTTGATTTGGTGGACTGGGCTGTTGATGCAAAATGGGATAGTACCAGTAATAACAATAAAAAGCTTGTTTTCTTATTCATGGCTAATGCTGATTTTACTGATCAATTTTGTTTGGTCTGGTTTGCTAAAATTGAATTGATACAAACCGTCTTTAGCAGTGATATAGGCTATATTGTTATAACAGATTACATCATAAGCTTCTTCCAAAGCCAAATTCTGTATGAGTTTGAGATTTTCTGGATTGCTAGCATCATAGATCTTTACCCCTATTTCTCCATCGCATACCATTAAAGTATTTCCTTCTTTGCTAAGTCCCTTTGGGTGTGTAAAGGGATAGGTTTTTAATAGGATTGGACTTTGAATATTGCGGATATCCAAAACGTTCAGTTCATTTAGATTACCCATACAAGTTAATCCGTTTGAACGTAGGGTTACATAAGCATGTGTATCATCTGCAATCACTGGGTCACAAACTCTAGCATGTGAAAACATACTTTGAAATTGTGGGCTAGCAGGACTGCTTACACTATAAATACTCATCCCAGTTTGGCTACCAATAAACAGTTTGTCTTTAAAGGGAAATACGGTTTCATTAACAGCGTTTGTTTGAATGGATTTTGATAAGAAAGGTTTGTCTGCCTGACTAAGATCAATGACCTGCAATTTTAAATTACTGACCCCATATAGCCATCCATTTTGTATGGCCATTTTGGCCATGGAACCTGCTTTGCCATTTGCGGCAGATTTATCAGAAGAGAAACTGGAGGGTGTAGCTATAGAGCTGCTTAAGAATAACATGCCTCCACCCATCCACATAACTTGGTCTGTTCCCAATCCTACAGCAATGCTAGTGTCTTTGCTATTCCATCCAATGGCGCAATACCCGCTATCAATATAGAAACCTTTTTGTAATTGTTTGTCTGGGAAAACTTGGCTAATAAATGATTTTAATACTATCTGATTCGGATTGCTAATATCAAAAGTCAACAAGTCTGTAAAGCAATCTGCATAAAGGATATTCCCATTCACAGCCATGTCATAGTTACCAGGAATGGGCAAGAAAGATTTATTGACTGGAGCCGCTGGATTGCTATTGTCAATGATATGAATACCCTTTCCTGTTTCATTTAAAAAAATAGTATTCCCATAGAGATACATTTTGCCCGGTTCTGAAACTACAGCCGGTCCTTCTATTTTAATACCTGATCTAACATCAGCAAGTTTGGCCAAAATGGGTCTGGTAATGGTATAGCTTTGTTTGGCACTGTCTTTTAAACATCCGCTCAATGCAAAGATGACTAGGCAAAAAAACAGCTTTTGAAGAGTAATGAAAAAATGGTTTTTCATGGCTTATTTTTTATAGGATTTTTTCAAATAAATGGGTTGACTATACTGAACCTGCAGCTGATTCCAATATTGTTTGGATTGGTTTAATTTGCTCATGCTATTCATACTTTTCTCCCAACCCAATGATAAGGATTGACTTTTTTGATTACGGAGTTCAATGCCTAGTTGAGCATGTATCCCAATAATATTTGTCAAGGGTCTTGATTCATACATAATGTTATTTGCCTGATCAGGAAGAAGCCAATTGTTAGCAAAATTCCAAGACAAATTAGTGCCCCCATAGAGTAGCCAATTGAGTTTTGAACTAGGGTTTAGGTTAAAATGTATTTGAATGGGTATCATCAACCAATGTGCACGGTTAATCAAACTGTTTTGGCTTCCTGCTAAATAATAACCATTTACAGTAATGGCTTTGTTATTTGAACTTGATTGACTGCTGACCAAGTAACTACTGTCTTTTTTCAAGCCTGTCATTTGTTGGTTTTGTAAATACCTATATAATAATCCTGCTGACAATTCCCATCGCTTAGAAAACTGCCATTGTTTGCTAGCACCCATTTCTGCATGGAATCCTTGTTTGGATGCTTCAATGCTTGTTGTATTAGGGAAGCCAGCAACTATGGCAGAGCTATTATTGGCAAATGCTAGGTCTGCTGCAACATTATTTCCAAAAATGCTAAATTCAGATAATCTAGTACTGCCAACAGCTACCTGAAATCTCCAAGACGCTTTAGTAGGTTTTTTGGTTAGAATGGAAGTGGTTGTGAGCGAGGAAATATTGCTGTCTTTTTTTGTTTTGGTTTCTTGAATAATTACTTCATTCTTTTTAACATTACTACCAACTTCATTGAATGCTTGTGAACTGTCAATGCCAATTGTGAATGTAGACGATGACTGCGTCTGCTGCTGCTGTTGCTGCTGCGTTTGCTGGCTTTGCTGAACCAACAATGCAATACTAGATTGTTCAACTGCAGTATTTTGTTTTTCAGTTATTTCTTTTGAAACCTGAATTGGAAGATTGGGTTGTGTTGTTTTATTATGGACCATTTGCGCTGAGCCCTTTTGAGTTGGTGTAGGTATTAGGCTATTTGAATTTGCTTTTTCAACTGGTTCTTTTGAAGGGCTTATTTGATTAACAATTGCAATAGAATCTTTAAATGGAATTGAATGGTTGGGTAATTCCTTTTTAGCATTTTTCTGAGGCAGTTCTGAATTTGGAATTAATGGAGCTTCTGTTGATGTAAATAAAAACCAGCCAGTAAGACCAACAACCAAAAGACCCAGTGGCATCCACCAAAATATCCCGCGCTTTTTGCTTTTCTCTTTGTCCAATTCCAAAGCAACTCCCTTCCAAACTTGGGCGTTAGGGGTTAATTGGAACCCGCTGACCTGATCAGCTATTTGATGTTCAAATTTATCCTCCATAGTTCTTGGATTGAGTGTTGTTTTGTTCTTGTTGAATGCGTTGTATGAGCATGGTCCTTGCCCTACTATATTGACTTCTCACAGTATTGATATTCAGGTCCAACAGGTTGGCAATTTCTTGGTGATCATAACCCTCAATGGCATACAGGTTAAATACGGTCTGATAGGCTAATGGTAGGTTTCTGATACATTCAATTAACTCTTTGGTGTCTAATTGAATGGCGGGCTGTTCTTGACTTACTGGGTGAAGTACCAGGTCTTCTACCTGTAATTGGTTTCGGTATCGGCTATGCTTTCTTAAATAACTAATAGCCGTGTTCACCATAATTCGTCTAAGCCATGCTTCAAAGACCCCTTTTTGTTGAAATTGTTCCATGTGCTGGAATACTTTCACAAATCCTTCCTGCAGAATATCTTCCGCGTCCTCTCTGTTTTTAGTATACCTATAACAAATTCCCAGCATGGTTGGCGCATAAAGGGCATAGAGCTCCGCCTGGGCTGCCCTATCCTTTTTGATGCATCTTTTGATCAACTGCGCTGTTTCCATTGTCTTGGTAAACATATGACTCCTGTTAAATAGATTTCATTGCAAAGGGATATAGTTTTTTTTTGAATAATGCCAAGTAGGGGCTCCTTATTGGTTATTTTTGCCCAATGCAATGGAAACAGGGATTTTTAGATGGAAAGGTTTTGTTGTTTGACAAGCCTATGGAATGGACCAGTTTTGACGTGGCCAATAAAGTACGCGCCATTGTTAAAGTAAAAAAAGTTGGGCATGCGGGTACCCTTGATCCATTGGCAACAGGTCTTTTGATTATTTGCACAGGCAAATTTACCAAGAAGATCAATGAGTACATGGGAATGGAAAAAGAGTACACCGGTACTTTTACCCTTGGCGCTACCACGCCTACTTATGATTTGGAATCAGATCCTGAAAATTTCCAATCTATTGAGCATCTGACAATGGAGCAAATTCATGCTGCAACAGAACCTTTTAAAGGGAATATTTTACAATTACCTCCCCAACATTCAGCTATTAAGAAAAATGGAGAAAGACTCTATATTTCTGCCAGAAAAGGAGAGTTTGTAGAAGTGGAACCTAGGCCGGTAACCATTCACGCTTTTGAGATTGAGAAAATAGAAGGCCCCTTGGTCTATTTTAAAGTGGTTTGTTCAACTGGAACTTATATTAGAAGCCTGGCCAATGATTTTGGACAAGCACTTGGCGTAGGGGCCTATATGAGCAGTTTGCGTAGAACTAGGATTGGCCATTTTAGTGTAAACGATGCCACCAACTTAATTGATTTTGAACAGGAAGTTTTAGCACTAAGAGCAGCTGAAGCTGAAACAGGAATTGAACAAGCCAATGAAAGCTTTGATGCATCAGCAGCAGACAATGAAGCATAATACTTTTAAACTGATAGATAGGTTGTATTAGAAAGGTAACCCAATACCTAATTGTAAGGCGTAGTTAGACACTTCTCTTCCATTGCTTCTGATATCTGTCCAATTGAAATTTTTAATACTCATCCAGCCCCCATTAACCGTACGCATGGGGTCTTTTACTTTATATGCAAAATCCAATCTGATCAAGAAATAATTAAAGTCCAGTCTCAAACCGGTGCCTACCCCAATGGCTAAATCATTGGCCAAATTAGACAGAGAAAAACTGGCTTTGGGGTCCGATGGGTCTTTTTTCAAGTTCCAGATATTGCCAATATCAGAATAGAGCGCAGAACCAATTTTTACGCCTGCAATGGTAGCCATGGTGAACCTATATTCGGCGTTAAACTCCAATACCATATCGCCATAGCGATCCCTAAAACTACTAGTAAGAATGCTATCATAAGTATTAGAACTGCCTAGTCCCAATTGTCTCAATCCCCAGGCCCGCATGCTATAGGGGCCACCCACTGCAAATTGTTTGAAGAAGGGCAGGGTAGAAATCTCTTTGTTGCCTGGATAATTACCATAATTATAACCCATGCCCCCAAATGCCCGATAAGCCATTTCTGACTTTTCCCATTTCTTGGTCTGGCGATACTCTGCTTCTACTTTAATATATCTGTAGATATCATTTCTTAAACCCTTGAATAAACCAAAAATTAATCCGGTTTCTTCTAGCCCCAATCTAATAAAATGGCTTTTCCTATTGGCGGCATTGATGGTTTTGGTATAGGATAAACTCTGACTATAAATATTACCCGTATTAAAAGAATTACGCAAAAATGGATTCTTTAAAAACAGGGTGTCCAAACCTGGCAATGTGTCTAATGAATAGAGTTCTACATTTATAGGTTTAAATAGCCAAGTGTCATCTGACCTTCTTTGCACTTTTTTCCATTCATATCCCCAAGAACCCAAAATAGACCTGAGTTTGTAGTAATCCTTTCTGTCTACATAGGCTGCATTAAAAGACAGTAGGGTGCGCTTATTATCAACAGTGCTTAATGCTTTCCAGTTTTTAAAGGGTTGTATAATTTTTGGAAAAGCAAAAGTATGACCCGCACTAATATTGAATGTTTGTACCAGTTGTTGGTTGCTATTGTTATTTCCCAAATTCAAATTCAATTCAACCCCTGTTCTGAAATTGGTGATAGATTGAATAGCCCTTTTCCAAACATTTCTGTTTTTATAAGAGAGGTTGGTTGAGATTCCAAAAAGGTTTCCTGCGCCAATATCTCCTGTATTACGGCTGCCTTCTAAGTCTACAGTAAAATTTTGTTTGAGAGCGGGTACCAAGTAAAAATATAAGTCTAAACTGTCTTTGTCTCTTTCTATAATTTTACCGTCTACTTGTTGCCAAGCACCTATCTGCCCCAAGGTATTCATGGTTTTAAAATAAGACTCTTCATTAAAGAGTTCTCCCTTACTGAGAAAAGTATGTTCCTTCAGTGGTTGATATTTGAATTTACCTACTTGGAATCGCATGTAATTGTCAGCATGCTGTTCTTCTTTAAATCCTTTAGCTGTAGTAAGAGAATCTATGACATCCGTAATCTTGGTTTCTGGATAGTAATAAATATTGGCCACTTTGAATTGAGTGAGCTTGCTTGAATCGGTTGTTGGTCTTTTCTTAATAGTTACATTCCAGGTGGGATTTTGTCTGCGTTTTCTGGCAGATGCGGCAATCAATTCTGCCTGTTTGAATGGATCAAGGGTGAGTTCAATCAAACTTATGTCTGTGGTATCTATTTCTGCGTATAAGTCCTCTCTGATTAGTTTGTAGTACCCATTGCGTCTATATATACCAATCATCCTATCTAATTCAGCACTAATTAATTGTTTACTATAGGGGCTGCCTTTTTTAATGTCACTTTCGCCCATTCTTTGTTTAGCCAATTGTTGAAGGGTACTATCGTCTAATTGGTACCCAACAGAATCTATGCTAATATTTTTTCCTTGGTTGATGGTAATAGTAGCATTGACCCTTATCTGGTCACCAATACTATCCTTGTGTATGCTGTCTTTGAAACTGGCATAATAATAGCCCTGCGAATTCAAATAAGCATTCATGAAATTCACGGAACGAATAATATTCAAGCTGTCATATATAGGAGGATTCTTGATTCTATACCATAAAAGAAAGCGTTGTTCTTTTCTAACTCTGGCAGAATCGTCCCAGTAATTATTCAGATCAGTACTTAGTTTTTTGAGTTCGTCTTTGGTGCCAGTTCCTTTTAGAACCACTTTATTGCCATACATAAATGGCTTACCAATAGGGTAGTCCACCACTTTTGTTCTTCTTTCTTCTGAACACCCGGCCAAAGTCAGGAGGGCAATAAGACAGAAAAGCCCAGAAAACCATTTAACTTTAGCCAGTTTCAAACGCATGCACATGATCAGTAAGAATGAGCTCAAATATATTCAATCTTTATGCCAGAAAAAACAAAGGGCAGCTGAGGGGGTATTTATTGCAGAAGGCCCCAAGTTGGCAGAAGAGCTTTTGGCCAGTGATTATAAGATTGTAAAGGGTTATGCAACTGCGGCTTGGTTGGCTGAAAACAAGACAGGTAAAGGATTCATGGAAGTGTCAGAGATAGAACTGGAGAAAATGACGGGGCTGCAAACTGCCAATCAAGTGATCTTGGTTTGTGAGCAGAAAATTCAAAAATCTATTCCAGACCTGTCCAAAAAACTCAGCTTAGTATTAGACGGTATTCAGGATCCGGGTAATTTGGGCACCATAATCCGAATTGCGGACTGGTTTGGGATTAGCCAAATTATTGCCAGTGAAGACACGGTGGAACTGTATAATCCCAAAGTGATTCAATCTACTATGGGAAGTTTTATTAGAGTACCTGTCTATTTTACAGATATAGTTGCATTTTTAACTGCTACCAAACTGCCTGTTTATGGCGCCATGTTAGAAGGGTTATCTATGTATGAGTTAGAAAAACCAGTAACGGGATTATTGGTGATTGGGAATGAATCTAAGGGCATTCGTGAACCCATACAGCCGCTGATTAAACAGGCTATTACTATTCCAAGATTTGGTGGGGCAGAGTCCTTAAATGCAGCAGTTGCTACTGGTATCTTGGTCTCTCATTTGAAAGCCAAGTGATGGCTCAATAAAAAAAATATTACCTGAATTGAATGGCTTTGGTAGGTTGAATTTTTCTGATCAGCAAGGTTGGGATAATCAATGACAAATAACAAACCAAAGTGGTAGCCGCACAAACAGCCAAAACCTCCCACCAGATTATATATATGGGGGCTTCGGAAACATAATAGGCTGTCTCGTCAAGTTTAATAAAGCCAGTGTATTGTTGTAAAAAGCAAAGTCCCAGTCCTGCAACTAAACCAATTCCAATACCTGCAAATGTAATCACGGTTGCGTGGTACAAAAACAGTTTTTGTATGAGCCAATTGTCTGCTCCAAGTGCCTTGAGAATGCCCACCATCCTGGTTCTTTCTAAGATCAGAATTAACAAACAGGTAATGAGGTTGATAATAGCCACAATGGCCATCACTATAAAAATCACATTCCTATTTACGTCTTGAATATTCAGCCAATCAAAAATATTGGGATGCACTTCTCTGATGGTTTTACTCATCCATTCTGCTGGAAGCCTATCAGATAAATTAGCAGAAATTTGATCCATTTGCCGATAATCTTTGACAAAAATTTCATATCCCCCTGTTTCATCTACCGCCCAATTACCCATGAGTCTAATCAATTGCTGGTCACCAATCACAAAGAGTTTATCGTATTCCTCAATACCTGTTTTGAAAATGCCTACCACCGCCAATTTTCTGTAATTTCTACTGCCATTGGTTGATGAGATAAAATAGATTCTTAGACTATCGCCCAGCGCAATACTTAATTGTTTGGACAATTGTTCTGAAACCAATATTTCTTTGCTGTAACCACTATCTACAAATTGCAACCACCTGCCTTTGCGTATAAATGGTTTGAGTTGCAGACTATCATATCCTTTTTCTATACCCTTTAATAATACTCCTTCTATCTCTTTGTTTTTTTCAACAATCGCACTCTTGGTGGCAAATGTTTGCACTTGCACCACACCAGGTTGAGAACGAAGAATCTGTTCAATCTTGGGGCTTTTTTGAATAGGAGTTTCCTCAGCCACCAAGGATTTATTGGGTTCAAATTTTTGTACCCGTATATGCCCCCAAAAACTAAATACTTTGGAAGAAACGGTTTGTTGAAACCCATTTACAAAAGCCAGTGTGGCAATCATTGACATGACACTTACGGCAGTGGCAATCACAGACAATCGAATGATAAATCGGGCAAATGACCGTTGTTTGGTAAAAGCTATTCGTTTTGCTATGTAAAATGCTAGGCTCAGGTGCTTGGGTTTTGTCAAAACTACACCCAGTGGGCCAATGCAGCAAATGCTTTTGCAGTAGGGGGGGATTGTTGTAAGTTTGACTATAATCTATTTCATGAAAGTTAGGGTCTGCCTTTTTATATTGCTTTGCTGCAGTCAAGCCATCGCTCAGCGATTACCTGATAAGATCTATTTGCCTAGTATTCATGCTGTAAAGTTGTTTCAACAAAACAATCAATCTAGTCTACCTATTCTTCAACTCAATACTGGCGACCAATTAGAATTACATTTTGACGATTTTAACAATTATCCCAAAAACTTCTTTTATACCTATCAACTTTGTAATGCTGATTGGACCCCCGCCAATGTAAACGTGTTTGACTATATCAAAGGCTTTAACCAAGTAAGGCTTAGTCAATATAGGGTAGCATCTATTGCAGCTCAAAAGTACGTGCATTACCAAGCGCAATTGCCTGACAGAAATGCCATGCCTATCATGAGTGGTAACTATCTTTTAAAAGTTTATTTAGACGGGGATACTTCTAAATTGGCTTTCACTAAAAGGGTATTAGTGTTTGATAAGCGTGTAACCATTGGGGCGCAAGTGCAACAACCCTATGACAACCAATTGTTGCGCTCTCACCAAAAAATTCAGTTTTCAGTAGACACTAAAGAACTCAACCTCATGAGCCCCCAACAGGTAAAAGTGTTGGTTATGCAAAACAATCGCTGGAGCGATGCGGTTACAGACAAGCAACCCGTTTTTATTCGTGGTCATTTGTTAGAATACAATGGGGAACAAGATTTTGTGTTTCCTGCAGGTAAAGAATATAGGTGGGCCGATCTGCAAAGTTTTAGATTTGAAAGCGATAGAATTGTAAAAGTTGACAGAACCGTAGAGCCTGTGATAGTAACTGTAAAAACAGATCAAACAAGAAGTAGTTTTTCCTATATCAATTTTCAGGACAGAAACGGCTATACAGAAATCAATTGTACGGAATCTGTGAATCCTTGGTGGCAGAGTGATTATGCCTGGGTAGATTTTAGTTATCAACCCACAGACTTATTAGCAATGTCTGGTAAACAAGTGCATTTGATTGGTGAATTAACTGGAAATCAAACTAGTGATTCATCACTCATGAAATTTGATGCGGCAAACGGAAAATTTGTCAAGCGTTTGTTACTCAAGCAAGGCTATTATAGTTATACTATGGCACTCAAAGACCTGAAAAATCCCCTTGCACCTTTAGATGTTTCTCAAACAGATGGGAATTATTGGGAAACAGAAAATGAGTATTGCATTCTTTTTTACTACCGCTCTCTAAGTGGCAGACACGATGAATTGGTGGGGATTAGCCAGCTAAATTCTAGGTTGGGGTTGCGCTAGTGTTTGTCTTGTAATTGGTTGGCCAAGAACCAATAAGCGTCAATAAAATGGTGTACAAAAATCTTTTCTGGATTGTCTGGGAAAGACTGGTAATAAGCATCATTGGCTAATAATACAATAGTGGGTCCTACGCGTACATAATTAAATCCTGAAGCGTACTCTGGTGCTTCAAATCCAGGAAGACTTTTAGCAACAATTCCAGCAACCGTTTTGCCCAAATATTTCTCATAACGTTTGTTCGCACGGATAGACGCATTGTTCAATTTGTTATAGGCATATTTGAGGGCAATATTTTTAGGAAAGGGTTGTTTACTGATGATGGGTTTTGCATTGGTAAAGGGATTGGTCTGATTAAAATCGCTCAGCGCCTGAACAGACAAAGGCGTTTCAGGAACCCAGTCGGCGCTATTGACCACATTGAATCCCCAGCCATCCAACATCCTACTTTCATATTCATAAGCAAAAAACAAGTTGCCAGGTTTGGGAGCGGCACTGCAATAAGTTTTGAATTGAATATTACTAGGGATTAATTTTTTCTCTTGCAAATTGGCTAAATGAGAACTTAGTAAATAAGCAATTCCTCCACCTTGGGAATGCCCCAATACAATCATATTTCTACATCCTGTTTTATATAGAGAATCAATTTTTGGTAAAATGTCTTTACTCAAAAAAGCAGTGCCAATTAACCAACCCGTATGAACGGCCGCTCTAGGATTTTTGGCCAATTGATAAGAGAAGGTGTCGGTATTGCTAATATGAATAGTGCCAGTTGCAGGAACCATGGCGGCATAAAAATTCTCCATCCAACTAACTATATTAGTGGTGGTTCCCCTTATACTAATTACAGCAATACCATTGTCTGCTACCCAAAGGTCCCATCTGTTATCCAAACCCATGGTGGCAGATCTATAGACCAATTTAAATTTTTCTGATGCGGGGGGTTGAACCTTGATCCAAGGTGTATCTACTTGTCTGGCAGTAATTTTCAATAATTCTAGGTATTCCGCTTTGTCAAACCCAGGATGTAATAAAGCGGATTGTGCCTTGGGCTTTTGACAAAAAAGCATTAAAGCCAAGAGGAAAATAAAGCATTTGTACAAGCGCATATTGGTGGTAATTAACGCATTAAAGATATTGTCCAGCACGCATATCATTAATTCTGTAAGAGATTTATTTAAAAAAAGCAATAAAATTAATTTTCAAACCTTACTTTTGCGTCGGCAGGTCTTACACGACCAGCTCCTGCTGAAACTCCCCAGGGTAGGAATACAGCAAGGATAGGTGGTTGAGCGGTGCGATGTGAGTAGCCTGCCATTTTTTTTTTCTTTTGTAAACTAGTGTAAGGGTTTGCAAATATCTACTGCTAAGGTGTTCAATTATCTATCAACACATCATACATGAAATTTTTTATTGACACGGGTAATCTAGCCCAAATTAAGGAAGCCAATGAATTGGGTATTTTAGATGGTGTAACCACCAATCCCTCTTTAATGGCCAAAGAAGGCATTAAAGGCGAAGAAGCCATTGCAGCTCACTACAAAGCAATCTGTGACCTGGTTGACGGGGATATCAGTGCAGAAGTTTTGTCTACTGAGTTTGCTTCTATGGTAGAAGAAGGTAAGAAACTAGCCGCCATTCACCCCAATATTGTGGTGAAAGTTCCTATGATCAAAGATGGGATTAAAGCCATTAAATGGTTTACCGATAACGGTATTCGAACCAATTGTACCTTGGTATTTTCTGCTGGTCAAGCTATTCTAGCTGCCAAAGCAGGAGCAACTTATGTTTCTCCTTTTATTGGTAGAATTGATGATAGTAGTTGGGATGGCATGGAACTGATTAGTCAAATGCGTCATATTTATGACATTCAGGGTTTCAAAACAGAAATCTTGGCGGCTTCAATCCGTAGTGCCTTGCATATTGTCAAAGCAGCTGAGGCTGGCGCCGATGTTTGCACCTGCCCATTGGATTCTATCCTTGGTTTGTTAAAACATCCATTAACTGATATTGGATTGGCTAAATTTTTAGAAGACGCCAAGAAAATGTAATAGTTCTTATAGACTTTAAAAGGGTTGGGTACTTAGGTATTCAACCCTTTTTCTTTTAGCCAAGTTTATTGATCCGTTTTAAGGCTTCTCTGACACTTAAATTGGAGAGCGTATTTTTTGCAACAAACTGGCTAACCCAATCAGGATTGGTCTTGCTATATTCTCTTAATGCCCAGCCAATGGCTTTTCTAATAAAGAATTCCTGACTGTCTTTGCAATGCAGAATGTATTTGGTTAATAGCTCTTGGTTGGTATTAGTTTTATAAGCTTTTTGAAAAAGGATACTGCTTCTTTGTAACCACATATTGTCAGACTTATTCCACTTATTGGGAATTTTAGGAACCAGCCTTGGGAATTGAATAAAATAAGTACCCAACCATTCACTGGCTATGCCGTCTACACTATCCCACCAACTTTTTTCACAAATACAGTATTCCATTAAATCTACACTGTTAGCCGTCCAGAGTGATTTGTGTTTTTTTAAAACATCAATAGCAAAATATTGAAACTCACGATGGGGTAGGGCCCAAAGCTCCTTCATCACTATTTCTAATGATTCCCAATTTTCCAATCTATTGGATTTCAAATAAGTGTTGGTTAGTTGATCCCTTAGTGGTGCTTTAATACCAAGAAATTCAAACTGGTGCAACATATAGGCTTTCATACCCAAAGCCAATGAAGGATTTGCATGGATTTGAAAACTTTTTTGAATGCCTATTACAAAAGGGTGCATGAATTATTTTGGTTGTATCTGCATATTGTAAAATAGGAATGCCCATTTATCGGCTTCTGCTTTAATCACTTGTTCTGTTGACCTTCCAGAACCATGACCCGCCTTGGTTTCTATTCGAATCAAGACAGGGTTTTCACCTTGATGATTTGCTTGTTGAGTAGCCGTAAACTTAAAACTGTGAGCAGGAACCACGCGGTCATCATGATCGGCAGTCATGACCAAGGTTGCTGGATAAGCAGTGTTGGGTTTGAAATTGTGAATGGGGGAATAGGCTTTTAAGTATTCAAACATTTCTTTGTTATCTTCTGATGTACCATAGTCATAAGCCCATCCTGCTCCTGCAGTAAACTTATGATAGCGAAGCATATCCATGACTCCTACAAATGGGAATGCTACTTTGGCAATACCCGGTTCGCGTGTAATACAAGCACCCACCAACAAACCGCCATTTGACTCACCTTGTATGGCTAGCGTGGATCTACTACAATATTTGTTATCTACCAAGTACTTGGCTGCGGCGCTAAAATCGTCAAAAACATTTTGCTTGTTTAACTTGGTGCCAGCCACATGCCATTCTTCTCCATACTCACCACCTCCGCGCAAATTGGCAACTGCATAAACACCACCATTTTCTAAAAGAATAATATCACTGGTGCTAAAATAAGGGGTAATATTTACGGAGAAACCGCCATAGCCGTACAATAGCGTGGGGTTGGTTCCATCCAGTTTGATTCCCTTTTTATGTGTGATGATCATGGGTATTTTGGTGCCATCTTTTGAGGTATAAAAAACTTGGTTAGACTCGTATTCCTCAGATTTAAATTTAACACCAGAATGTTTGTAAACCTCAGTTTTGCCTGTGGCGATGTCCATTTTGTAAATAGTAGATGGGGTTGTATATGAGCTATATGTAAAATACAACTCCTTGTCTGCTTTCTTGCCTGAGAATCCATATGCAGAACCCAAACCGGGTAGGGCAATCTCACGAATTTGTTTTCCAGACAAATCATATTGGAAAACCTTGGTAATTGCGTCTTTGAGATAGCTACAATAAATTTGCCCACCAGAACTGGTAACGGAAAGCACTTCTTTTTGTTCAGGGATTAAAGTTTTCCAATTGGCTGGTGCTGGTTGATCAATAGGAGCCACAACCATTTTTCCTTTGGGAGCGTTTACATCAGTTTGAATATAAAAATATTGGTCATCAACTGTAAGAATCCCAGTTTGATTTTTCATATTATCTACAACCGTAACAATGGATGAAGGTTTTGACAAGTCTTGCACATAAACCTCAGAGCCATAAGTGCTATTGGCTGCATAAATGATTAACCATCTTTCATTTTCAGAAACTTCCGCTCCAATATATCTTCTAGGTGTAGCAGATCCACCAAATACCAGTTGGTCTTGGCTTTGTTTGTCTCCTAGTTTATGAAAGAAAAGTTTGTGTTGATCTGTTTTGCCTGCTAATTGGCTTCCTTCTTTAGGCTTGTCATAACTGCAATAATAAATGCCTTCATTCTTTTTCCATGCAATACCACTGAACTTAACATCAATTAATGTGTCACCAATTTGTTTTTTAGTTATAGCATCAATAATGATCAATTTTCTCCAGTCACTTCCGCCTTCAGAAATTTGGTAGGCCGCAAGAGAACCATCTTTTGAAAAACTAACACCAGCCAACGAAGTAGTTCCATTGTTAGAAAAACTGTTTGGGTCAAGAAACACTTCTGGTTCCTGACTCCCTTTTTTCTGGCGATATAAAACGGATTGATTTTGTAATCCTGTTTTTTTGTAATAGTATACATAGTCACCCTCGTGTGATGGTGCGGAATAGCTATCGTAATTCCATAATTCTTCAAGTCTTTGATGAATAGTAGATCTAAATGGAATTTGGTTTAAATAATCATTTGTTACTTTATTTTGAGCAGCAACCCATTGTTTGGTATTTTCCGCAGTATCATTTTCTAGCCATCTATATGGGTCTGGAACTGCTATTCCAAAATAGTGATCAACAGTGCTGTCTTTAAGTGTATTTGGGTATGTCACAGGGATAGATTTAAAACTTGTTTTTGACTGTTGGGTATTACAGCCAATGTTAACAAAAGACAACAGCAACAAATAATAAATGATTTTCATGCTGAATGGTTGTGGTGGTGGATTAAAGTGTAATAACAGTTCTGGTTACATGACTTGCTGCAGCAGCAGCTATGATCTGCATCACTTGAATACCTTCACTAGAACTTACTGGCATTGCTTTGTCTTGGCTGATGGCTTGACCAACAGCATGGTAATAAGCAGTATAATTTCCAGTAAGTGTAGGGATCTTTTCGCGGATACATACACCATCTTTTTCGGTATGCAACAAACCTTGTTCAGTTATGGGTTCAGTTCCCCAATCAGGTCTATTGGGTTTTTGATTGGCCAGCAAATCCACTTCCTGTACATCAGCTCTGGATTTATGAAAGGAGCCCAAACTGCCATGAATTACATAAGATGGAAATGGCTCTCTCACCTGGTATCCTGATTTCAAGCGAACACGCAATTTGGGATAGTATAACAAAATCTCAAAATAGTCATCAACCTGTGATCCTTTTCTTGTAATTCTAAGGTCAGCAAATACTGCATCTGGCATGCCAAAAAGTACCAAGGCTTGGTCAATTAAATGTGGTCCAAGGTCATACAATACACCAGCCCCAGGTCCAGGATTTTCCTTGTGTAATTTGGGGCTTAATTCTTCTTTAAATCTGTCAAAATGTATTTCTGCTTCTACTATACTGCCCAATAGTCCTTGATCAATAACTTGTTTCACTGTTTTAAAATCAGAGTCCCATCTTCTGTTTTGAAAAACAGATAATTTTAATCCTTTTTCTGTAGCAATTTGGTCAAGTTCAATGGCTTCAGCCACAGAAGTAGTAAAAGCTTTTTCCACTACTGCGTGTTTGCCTGCAAGCAGTGTTTTTTTGCAATAGTCATAATGGGTATATGTTGGGGTATTGACAATGACTAAGTCAATACTTGCGTCTTCCAATACTTCTTCCAATGAACGATAAATACGGATGTTAGGATAGAATTCTAAAGAAGCATTACTGGTTCTTTCCCAAATACCTACTAACTCAAATTGTGGGTCTAATGCAATAAAAGGGGCGTGAAATACACGGCCAGACATGCCAAAAGAAAGTATGGCGGTACGGATGCTTGTCATGAGTAAGTTCTTTACTCAAATATACTTGCAAAACCCTATTGAAAGACCCTTACATAATCTACAACCATTCTTTGTGGAAAGCTAGTGGTATTGTCAGGTGAACCAGGCCAATTGCCTCCCACAGCAATATTGAAAATAAAGAAGAAGTCACTGTTAAAAGGATAGTTGCCTGAAACATCATTTTTAGTGGCAGTGAAGAAAAGCTTATCGTCTATGTATATTTTAATCTGGTCCAATTCCCAAAGAATACTATAAACGTGAAACTCTTGATCAAAACTACCAGACGGCAGTACATAATTGGTTCCCTTTGATTGATGTGTATTAGAATTGACACCCCAATGTAATGTACCATAGATTTTGTTGGGTTCATGGCCAAGTAATTCTAAAATGTCAATCTCTCCACAGGCGGGCCAACTTACTGCGTCAATGTTGTTACCCAGCATCCAAAGTGCTGGCCAAATACCTTTGCCTTTAGGCGTCTTAGCCCTAATATCTATTCTGCCAAATTTGAATACTTTCTTTGCCTTGGTAATCATTCTTGCAGAAGTGTAATTACTACCATTATAGTTTTCCTTTCTAGCTTCTATAATCAAATTGCCATTTGATACAAATGCATTTTGGGTTCGGTCTGTATAATTTTGAAGCTCGGCATTGCCCCAACCATTTCCCCCTTGTTCCATGGTCCAAAAATTTGTATTGATACTATTGCCAGAAAATTCATCGCTCCAAACCAAGGTTTTACCGGGGTAAGTAGTAGGAGTGCTATAACCTGTATTAGCCACTGGAAAATAGCTATTATTTTCATTAATCAATGTAGCAACCCCTTTACCGGCAACAATGCTACAATTCACAGGGTTGGACAATTGTATACTAAAAGTTTGATTATCTTTTCTAGTACTATCTCCCATTACTTCAATTTCAATTACACCAGTTTTTGAATTGGCAGGAATGGTTAATACGCCAGTTTTTGATTTAAAATCTGTTCCGTTTTTGGCTGTTTCCTCTGTTGTGGCATAGTTTAATGATACCGGACTGGTACTGCTAATATCTAAACTCACGGTAAATTGATATACAGAATTACTACTGCTTCTGAAATTGCTAACATCATTAATACTGGCTTTAGGAAGACTAGCATTGCTTGAACCGCCACCATCACTTTTGCTACAAGCACTAGCAAGAACCATTAAACAAAAACTTATCAGGCAATGGTATATTTTCATGGCAAACTTATATATCATTTAAATTATTATAAACCCAAGCGCAGTAATCATTTTGTTGACTAATTATCTCTGATTAAAGCACTAAAATTTAAACAAACTATCATTCTACAACCAGTGTTTGAATAGAATGTGGTTGACTGGTATATGCAACAGCCTTATTTCCAATTCCCATATGATAAGGAATGGATTCATTGCTTTGGTTCATTACTACTACTATTATGCTGCCATCTATATTCTTAAAGGCAGTGGTTAACAATTGCCCTCTGCTAGTAGAACTAATAATTCTTTTGGCCCCTGGCCTAATGAATTTTGAAAAATGCCCAATATAATAATAGGAATTTAAATAGGTTAATTCACCTGTTTTGGTGTCTGCGTGTACAGGGGCAAAACAAAAATTACCCACATGGTTTGGTCCGCCTTTTTCATCTAATAAAACATTCCAATCTGTCCATCCCACTGTTCCATTATTAAAGTCATTGATCAAAGACCTTCCATAGGTTTCTCCCCATTTCCAATCATTGATTTTTTTAAGATCATAACTTTCTGCACAACCCTCAGTAAAAATTAAATTGGTTTTTGGAAAAGCTTCATTAACGCGCCTAACATTGTCAAATAATTTTCCTCCTCCAGTCCAGTCTTCATACCAATGAAATCCAATACCCCAAACATATTTGGCAGCATCTGGATCGCTCAAGATAGTATTGGCACGTTGATAGAGCAGATCTCTATTGTGATCCCAAGCAATTAGCTTTTTATCAGCAAGCCCTGAACGGTTTAATGTAGGTCCTAAAAAGTTTTTGATAAAATCTCTTTCTTCTTCAGCGGTATACAAACAAGATTCCCAACGTTGTTTGGCCATTGGTTCATTTTGTACACTCAATCCCCAAACTGGAATATTTAATTTTTGCAAGCTATAGATATACTTCACATAGTAATTAGACCATGATTGGTAATAAGCAGGTAAGAGTTTACCGCCTTGTAGCATGGAGTGATTATCTTTCATCCAGGCTGGAGGGCTCCATGGGCTCACAAATAAGGTTAGTTTTCCACCAGCAGCAGCAATGGCTTGTTTGATAAAGGGGATCTTATATTTTAGGTCATGGTCAATATTGAATGACTTCAGTTCCTTATCATTCTCGGTAACATAGGTATAAGTATCGCTAGAAAAATCACAACTATTAATATTGGTTCTTGCTAGGGTATAGCCAATACCATTAACCTTTCCATAAAGTTTATCCAGCAACTCAGCTTGTTTGTTCTGTGGTAGTTTTGCAAAGGTTTCAGCTGAGGCGTCAGTAAGTGCGCCTCCAATACCTACAAAAGTTTGAAAGCTTTTATTGGGGTCTACAAAAATAGCTGGTTCTGTTTCAAAGGGTTGACCATAGGGGCTAAAAGATAGGGTTGCCGTTTTGGTCAACCTGAAACTGCTATTTTCAGCAGTAGTATACACCGTTACTTGTGCTGTTTTTGAAGCTGCAGTAACAGGGTCTGCAGTGGAATGGTGTTGAATAGGCATGGCAAAAATTGCAATACCTAAGGCGGTCAAGATTGGCTGATTCATGAGCAATCGTTAAAGTAATTGGATGCTTAAAATTACAAATAAATCAGCTGAATGTCTTATCCTGTTTTGAATTACCTATTTGCCTCGCTTAGCCAGTGAAATTGATTCTCTGATAATTGAAAATGTCTTTTTGATTTCTTTAATACTATATGTAAAGAGTCGGTTTTAAGTTTGCCCCATAAATAGATGCTACTGTCTTTTGTCAAGTATTTGAACCTAGCAAAAGGTAGGCTATCGGATCTTGATTTACGGAACTCTAATTGCTTACTGGTACTATCTTCTTGAATATTAAAATAGCCCCTGCCATATAATTGACGGAATTGGTTGTCTTTAGAACCTACACTTCCTAGATGCCCTTTTTCCATGATCAAATTTTGCCATCTAATGGTATCTGAAACCAAAGCAGGTACCGTATCCTTATTGCGTACAAAAGAAGTTACATCATACACGCCAGTTGGTAAGGGTTTAAAAGATGCTACATTTTTTTCCTGCTGGTAACTGTCATAAGCTTGATAAAAAGGTATGCCAAAGAACACTATAAAAAATACTGATTTAACTACCCAACGTCCAATTTTTTTCCATTTTTGATTGGGTATCCAATCCCAAGATAGATTTATGCCTACAGGTTGATTCAAAACAAAAAAAGCAAACATCCTTTTTGCATCGTTTAGCAATAAAAATATGCTAGCAAGAAAAAGGTTAATGGAATAGATCTTCACGGGAATATCATAACAGAGATTGAGCATCATGACATTTAAGAAAATGCCACAACACATAAAAATGCCCATATTCACTGTTTTTCTATTAAAAAGCAATAAAGCAGCAAGTACTTCTAATGTTCCAGAAAATGTTTCATATGGGTGGGAATAACCTATAAACATCCAAGAGAAACGCATGGGTAAAAAATCGCCTAGCGGCGTTGCCATTTGGCTAAGTAGGGGATAGGGCATTTGCAAAGGAAAAACCTTCAATATGCCATATGTAAAAGCCACACTAGCTATACTATACCTTACAAAGATTCTAAGCCAATAGTCCCATTGTTCAAAAGTCTTTGTTTTACGGTCCAACAAACTCCAAATGACACCTACTATAGGCGCTAAGACTAGCATGCTAAATTGTTGTGCCCAACCAAATGATGTATCACCACTTCCGTTGGGGTAAACCAATTCATCTTTTATGTGAAACCAATATTTGTTCAACCCTTGTACAATTGCATCCAATAGTTGAAACCAATATTTTAAGACATAATTACTTCCAGGTATTTGTTGAAGATAATTCCATGGTTCAAAAAGAAATAAAAAATAAATGGCACTGATTCTAAAAATCAATTTTTTAAGATATGTCCAAGACTGATCAATAGGGTCATTTAGGGTAGGCTCCATATGTGGGATTTTGTCATAGGAAGATAATAAATTCTTCCTATGAGTTTGGTGTATATAAAACAAAGTGCGGCATAGATTCTATGCCGCAACTTTTTTTAGGCTAAAAGCCTACCTCCCCCCGGAGTGTGAATATTAGTTCACAAGACAAATCTAATGCAAGTAAAGATGGTAATGATACCCCCAAGTGGGTATTTTTATGAACGGAGTTTTTAAATTTTATCAATAAGTATTGGTCATATCTGCATCAACACAAATAATAAAATCAGCCTTCCCTTTGTTCTCAGCTAATAAGGTGTTAATGTCTTTTTGTGAGACAGTTGTTATGGTTGCAATTTTAATGTTGGGGCTTTGATTTTTTAAGTACCAATTTATTCCTTCATAGTTTTCACTATGGTAAGAACCATTGTAATGTATAAATAAAGCTCCTGGTTTTGAATTGGCTAAAATAAAATGAGCCATAGTAGCATCTTTGATGGCCTGGGCTTTGGGTAAATTCTCGCCACCATGTCCACCCATCATAGCAATCATGTTTTTGTAACCGGGTAAGTTGGCATCATAAGCAATGGGCAATGGCGCAATCCATGACTTTTCTTTTGGAGAAAGGGTATCCAATGCTTGGAATCCGCCCTTGGCAACTATAGAAGCATATTTTCTTGGAATATTGGTTGCTGCAAAAGCTATTTTTTGCTCTTTAGCAAAATTGACTAAGGGTGCATAATCAGTTGGGTAATTTTTCCAAAGCCTTGCAGAGGAGTCTAGCCCCTTAGCTGTTAGGTTTCCACTCAAATAGCTATTTAGTGCGGTTTGGTTGTCCTGTTCAAACATCTCTGCACCCAACACCAAATTTTTCTTAGTTTGGCAATCTTTGGTAACGCTTAGTTGCAACCAATGGGCAATGGCATTGTTATGGTATTCACCAAATAAGACTACATCATTTTCTACCAATTGTTTGATCATTTTTTGGTAGGATACTTTTTTCCCTTTGCTATTGTATAAAATATAGGCTGGTTTTTGTTGGGCCATCAGACCGCCAAAAATCAGTAACAGCATGTTGGTTAAGACTATTTTTCTCATACGGTTAAATTACAGAAAAGCTGCCATGCAGACAAATTGCATAAAACCATGGGGCAACTTTAGTTTTTTAAAAAACGTATTGCAAATTCAGAGATTAACAATTACCTTGTTTTTGATATTCTCCCTAAACTTTGTCATATGAATAGGAAACGATTTTACATTTCCGGATTAGTAGGTGGCGTTGCTTCCTTTTTTGGTGGCTATTTAATTTATGGTGTATTGTTTGCGCAAGTCTTAGCAAAGAATGCAGGAACCGCCAGCGGAGTAGCTAGAAACCCGGAACAAATGGTCTGGTGGTCACTGATTCTAGGATCCTTGTTTATGTCTTTGACCTTATCCTATATTTTTAACAAATGGTCTAAAGTGAATAATTTATTTGATGGCGCAGCCGATGGCGCTTTTATTAGTTTTTTAATTGCCGCAGGATATGATTTTACCATGTACGGTAATTCCAACTTGTATACACTAAAAGGTACATTGATAGACTTAGTGGCAGCAACTTGTATGGGTATTATTACAGGTGCTGTTGTGGGATGGATGAATGGAAGATTAGAAAAATAAACGTTATATGCTACTAATAAAAAAGGCTCCGAGCAATCGGAGCCTTTTTGGTATGATTAATTGCTGAATTATGCTCCAGCAACTTGTTTGCGGATAATATTCAAGGCAGCTCCTGCTTTGAACCATTCAATCTGCTGTTCATTGTAAGTATGATTGGCTACAACAGTATCACTTGAGCCATCAGCGTGGTTGAATACCAATGTCAACGGTGTGCCAGGCGCAAAACTGGTCAAACCAATCACGTCTACGCTATCATCTTCCTGAATTTTTTCATAGTCAGACTTGTCATTGAATGTCAATGCCAACATCCCTTGTTTTTTCAGGTTGGTTTCATGAATCCTAGCAAATGATTTGGTCAACACTACGCGTACACCCAAATGTCTTGGTTCCATAGCTGCGTGTTCACGGCTACTTCCTTCTCCATAGTTTTCATCACCCACTACAATTGAACCAATGCCAGCTGCTTTGTAAGCACGCTGTGTGGCCGGAACTGGACCATATTCACCAGTTAATTGGTTCTTGATATTGTCTGTTTTTTCATTATAAAAATTGACAGCACCAATCAACATATTGTTACTGATATTATCTAAGTGGCCACGGAATTTCAACCATGGACCTGCCATAGAAATATGGTCAGTAGTACATTTTCCTTTTGCTTTGATCAAGAGTTTCAAACCTTTTAAATCAGTTCCTTCCCAAGCAGCAAATGGATCTAATAATTGCAACCTTTTGCTAACTGGATCAACAGCAACAGATACACCAGAACCATCAGCAGCAGGTGCTTGGTAGCCAGCGTCTTCAACTGCAAATCCACGAACGGGCAATTCCTGACCAGTTGGTTCATCCAATTTCACTTGTTCGCCCTTATCATTGGTAAGGGTATCTGTTAATGGGTTGAAGGTTAAATCACCCGCAATAGCTAATGCAGTAACCAATTCAGGAGAAGCTACAAATGCAAAAGTATTGGGGTTGCCATCGGCACGTTTGGCAAAGTTTCTATTGAAACTATGTACAATGGTATTTCTTTCTTTCTTTTCTGCACCAACACGGTCCCACATACCAATACAAGGTCCGCAGGCATTAGCAAATACATCTGCACCAACTGATTCAAATACGCCTAAGAAACCATCTCTTTCAATGGTATAACGTACTTGCTCAGATCCTGGAGTAATTTTGAATTCTGCAGCCAGTTTCAAACCTTTCTCACCAATTTGTTTGGCAAGGCTTACCGCACGGCTAATGTCTTCGTAAGAAGAGTTGGTACAAGAACCAATCAAACCTACCTCTACCTTAGTTGGCCAACCATTGGCAGCAGCTACTTCTTTCATTTTAGAAATAGGGGTAGCCAAATCTGGGGTAAATGGTCCGTTTAAGTGTGGTTCTAAAGTATTCAAATCAATTTCAATCACTTCGTCAAAATACTGTGAAGGATTGGCATATACTTCAGGATCTGCAGTCAGGTAAGATTTGATTTGATCAGCAGCAGCAGCAATATCGGCCCTGCCAGTAGCAGCTAAATAGCGGCTCATGCTCTCGTCATAACCAAATGTAGAAGTGGTAGCACCAATTTCAGCACCCATATTACAAATGGTTCCTTTACCAGTACAACTCATGCTTGTTGCGCCTTCTCCAAAATATTCAACAATTGCACCGGTTCCACCTTTTACAGTAAGAATTCCAGCCACTTTTAAAATCACGTCTTTTGGAGCGGTCCAACCACTCAATTTACCGGTCAATTTAACCCCAATCAACTTGGGCCATTTTAATTCCCATGGTAGACCTGCCATTACATCGCAAGCGTCAGCGCCGCCAACACCAATGGCAATCATACCCAAACCACCTGCATTCACTGTATGTGAGTCAGTACCAATCATCATTCCACCAGGGAATGCATAGTTTTCTAATACTACTTGGTGAATGATACCGGCACCTGGTTTCCAAAATCCAATACCGTATTTGTTAGAAACAGAAGCCAAGAAATCATACACTTCTTTACTTTCTGAGTTAGCCACTTGTAAGTCTTGTTTGGCTTCTACTTTGGCAGTGATTAAGTGGTCACAGTGTACGGTAGAAGGTACTGCTACTTTGGGGCGTCCAGCTTGCATAAATTGCAACAATGCCATCTGGGCGGTAGCATCTTGCATGGCTACACGGTCTGGCGCAAAATCCACATAGTGTTTTCCACGTTCAAATCCACTCAAAGCCTGATCGGCGTGCAAATGGGAGAACAAGACCTTTTCTGATAGGGTCAGCGGTCTGCCCAATGCGGTGCGGGCTGCATCAACTTTTGCCGGCATTTCTGCGTACCTGGCACGGATCATTTCAATATCAAAAGCCATAGCTATAACAATTTATGATTTGAGAAGATAAAAAATTCAGTCTTACCGTCTAAAAGCAGGATTATCCTATTCTTAATTCAGGTTTGCGCGAATTTACGTTAAAACAGGGTCTATAAACAAACTGTTTTGAACAAATTATCATTTCAATTGTCTAGTTTTACATTGGATTTAATCCCCCATAAATTAATAACATGCAGAAAATCCGTGAGAACATAGAAATGCACGCATTCGGGGTATGTACCGCCATTGGGGAGAAGTTTGGTATTGCCAGCTCTAAGATCAGGATGTGGTTTATTTATATCTCCTTCCTAACCATGGGTTCCCCAATATTGGTATACATGATCCTAGCATTCTGGATTAATATCAAGAATTATATATTGGCTGCTCGTAGGAATCCCCTGCGTAATTGGTAGTTTGTTAATCTCATTTGCGGTCAGAATGGCATCTCTTATAGAGACCAATGCATTCATTTTCAAATATTTGAATTTAGATAACCGCTTTTCGAATTTTAATTAATTGCTCTAACAAGGGCTCTAATAAATCTAATTGTAACATATTGGCCCCATCACTTTTGGCTTCTGATGGTTTGGGATGGGTTTCAATAAACAGCCCATTTGCGCCTGTGGCGATGGCTGCTTTGGCAATGGTTCCAATTAATTGAGGATTACCGCCAGTAACGCCTGATGTTTGATTGGGTTGTTGTAGGGCATGGGTACAGTCCATGATTACAGGAGTCTGGTGTTCTTGCATCCATGGAATATTCCGATAGTCTACCACCAAATCAGTATAGCCAAAACTATTCCCCCTTTCTGTTAGCATTACTTGTTCATTACCTGCTCTGCGAATTTTGTCAACGGCAAATTTCATAGATGGTCCACTTAGGAATTGCCCTTTTTTCACATTGACAATCTTTCCTGTTTCGGCAGCAGCCACCAATAAATCTGTTTGACGGCAAAGAAAAGCGGGAATTTGCAAAATGTCTATAAAAGGGGCCGCCATGGCAGCTTCTTCATGAGCGTGAATATCAGAAGTGGTAGGTAAACCAAATTGAGTACCCACTTTTTTAATCAAACCAAGTCCATTGTCATCTCCAATACCCGTAAAAGAATTGGCACTGGTTCTATTAGCTTTTCTATAAGATGCCTTAAAAACATAAGGAATTTCAAGGTTTTTGCAGATTCCAGAAACCCGATGAGCAATTTCCATGACCATTTCTTCTGATTCTACCACACATGGTCCAGCAATTAGAAAAAAATGGTTGGGATTATATGACTGATTTTGAAATAAGGCTTTTAAATAATTGGGTAGCATGGGCGGGTTTTTATGAAATACAATTTCGCTTGCGAAAATAAGTGAAATCAACCGACCTTCCATTCTTGGGTACAATCTAAAAGATAACCACTGTTAGTTTGGTGAATAGCTTTATTTTTGAAGCCCTTAAAAAACTCATATGGCTAAAGATAAAATTCTGGTAATTGGTGCTTGCGGACAGATAGGAGTGGAATTAACTCTTGCATTGCGCAAAATATATGGTTCTGCCAACGTAGTTGCTTCTGACCTAAGAGAGGAAAATGAATTATTAAAAGGTACTGGTCCTTATGTAAGCATGGACGTGATGAACAAAGAAATGCTGCATGTTCAGGTGATTCGCCAAAATATTACTCAGATTTATTTATTGGCTGCCATTCTTTCTGCCACCGGAGAGAAGAATCCCAATTTGGCTTGGCACTTAAATATGCAAGGCTTACTCAATGTATTGGACATTGCAAGGGAAGAGCATTTAGACAAAGTTTATTGGCCAAGTAGTATTGCAGTTTTTGGTCCAACCTCACCAAAACAAAACTGTCCTCAACAAACTGTGATTGAACCTACCACGGTATATGGGATTAGTAAATACGCAGGAGAATTCTGGTGCAATTATTACCACCAACGCTATGGGGTAGACGTACGCAGTATCAGGTATCCAGGGCTCATCAGTTATAAGTCTGCACCTGGTGGGGGAACTACGGATTACGCTATTGAAATTTATCTAGAAGCACTGGCTGAGAAAAAATACAAATGCTTTTTAAGAGAAGATAGTTACTTGCCCATGATGTATATGCCAGATGCCATAAGGGCAACCATGGAATTGATGCACGCGCCTGCTAATCAAATCTCTGTTAGAACTTCTTATAATATTTCTGGAATGAGTTTCTCTCCCAAAGAAATTGCAGCTTCTATTCAAAAGAGCATTCCTGATTTTCAATTGACCTGTGAGCCTGATTATAGACAAGCCATTGCCGATAGTTGGCCTCAAAGTATTGATGACTCTGTAGCCAATCAAGATTGGGGTTGGAAGCCTGAATATGACCTTGACAAAATGACTTTGGATATGATTGAAAATTTGAAAAAATAATTTTTCAAATTTTCAGAGTGAAGAGTGAAGAGTGAAGAGTGAAGAGTGAAGAGTGAAGAGTGAAGAGTGAAGAGTGAAGAGTGAAGAGTGAAGAGTGAAAAGAAAGTGAAGAGGGGGAAGAAAGTGAAGAGTGAAAAGAAGATACACAAAATAAGAAGGGTTCTACTTTAATTGAAAAGTAGAACCCTTATATTTTTACGTATTCGCTAGTTGAGAATTGCCTGAAATTGGCAGTAGGGTAAGCTAGAATCGGAATCCTATTCCAAGACCCAGACCTCTTACACCTGCCCAGGGACCATCGGTTTTAATGACAGCGCCATTAGCATTTACGCTTGTAGTAAATGTAAATGGATCAGCAGAGATATTATTTAAACTTTGTTGTAAGGATGCTTGTTCTTGTGCGCTCAAGGGTTGTGGGGCAACAAAAACTAAGTCTCCCTTACTTGTGCCATAGTGAGCACCAATTAACCAAAAATCTAGTACAATGGACTTAGATAGATTGGCCTGAATGCCCATTAACAATCCGCCGCTAGAAGACTTAATAGAACCTGAAAAGTCAGCAGTTGTTTTCACATTTTGGCCGCTAACTACTGTTGTATAGGTTACAGGTGCCGATACGTCAAATGTGGCAAATCGTCCAAAAGGGGCAATATAGAATCCTTTTAAATTGCCCTTTCCTAAATAGAAGTTTAGCTGAGGTGTAAGTGCATTATTGCCCATCTGAAATTTGCTAAAATTGATGTCATTGCTATTGATCACATTAGTCAGCTGACTTTCAAAAGGTACTGTTCCTTTGGGCATATATCTATAGCTGATAGAAGCAGATATATGCTTGGTTAAACCTCTTTCGTAAGTAAAATGGTAGTTTTTAAAGACCAAGGAACTTAGGTTCCATTTAACAATGTTTCTTTTAACAGACAAGCCATTAGAAGAAGACTGTTTAATGTTAGTCAGACTGTCTTGAGAAAAGGCTGAAAAACCTGTTAGAAGTAAAAAAGCAAGTAATAGGGATTGTCTCATTGGGTATTTTTTTTGAAAAATATGAATAAATTATCATATGAGCAATACTCCAAAAGGATTATTTACCTGTTAAATCTGCTACAGTTTTGTTTTCAAGAATCTGAAGCATATTATCTCTTACTTCAATCATCACATGATTGAGACCGCAATTTTTTTCATCGCAATCCTTACATTTTTTATAAAAATTCAAACTAACACAAGGCAATAAAGCAATAGGGCCCTCAATTAAACGCATCACTTTTGACAATGGAATCTTATTGGGATCCTGTTTTAAGAAATAGCCCCCTCCCTTACCTTTCTTGCTTTCTAACATGCCAGCTTTACGCAGTTCAAGCAAGATGTTTTCTAAAAATTTGAGTGGTATTTTTTTCTTTTTAGAAATTTCGGCAATTAAAACGGGCACGTCTTTTTCCTGTTCTGCCAAATAGGTAAGTGCTTTAAATGCGTATTGTGTTTTCTTGGATAGCATGATTTATGGGCTAGCAGCCGTTAATTTGAGGGTTAATTTAAAGAATTTCAGTTTCTTTACACAAATTAAAAATATGTACAAAAATACAAAGTATATCCTGACCTTGTTGGTAATGCTTTTTGTTGCTGGAAAATCTTCCGCACAGTTCAAATTGCCACATGCACAAATTTTTGCCAATGTCAACTACGCCACCCCAAGTAATGGTGGGTTTAAAGACGCGTATAAGTCTGGAATAGGCGGTGAAGCAGGTGGTGGTTTAGGACTAGGTTCTACCATGTTGGTTGGAACTTTGGGCTATCAAACTTTTGCCAACACTAGTGGAAACCTTGCCGGTAATTTGAGAATGACAACCATTAAAGCTGGGGTAAGACAGTATATTTTTCTAGGCAGAATTTTTCTTTTGGGAAACCTAGGAAATGCTAAAATGACTTATTCCAATGTTGGTACTTCCGCCAATGCTTTGATTTATGAATATGGAGCAGGTGTTAGACTTTTTGGTTTAGAATTACAAGCCACCCAAACTGGTTGGAATCAACCCATTCCTGCTGTAAGTACTTCTAGAGCATTTAATATAAAATTGGGATTCTCTTTTAAAATCTAATTAGGAACAAAACCATAAGTCCATTTTCCTGTAAACTTATTTCAGGAAGGAACACAAAAAAGCCATGCAATGATAACTGCATGGCTTTTTTGTTCTTAGAAAGATGATAATTGTATTACAAACCCAACACATCTTTCATATTGAAAATACCTTTTTTGTCTTGTAAGAATTCTGCAGCTAAAACAGCGCCACCTGCAAATCCAATACGGTTATGAGCAGTATGCGTTATCTCTATGTCATCCACAGAAGAGGTATACTTTATGGTATGGGTACCGGGTGCAGGATCTATTCTTTTAGAAATAATAGAAAGATCTTCAGCATTGCTTGCGGTATCATTTACCCATTGTTTTTTCCTGCTAATGGCTGCCAGAACCTGTTCAGCAAGTGTAATAGCAGTGCCACTTGGCGCATCCTTTTTTTCTGTATGATGAATCTCTTCCATTAATACATTGTATTCGGTGTGTGATTCCATTAAGGCTGCCAAGTATTTATTTAATTCAAAAAACAAATTCACCCCAATACTATAATTACTGGCATACACCAAAGCACCACTATGTTCTTGACAACTAGCTTTTACTGTATCCCATTTATCTAACCAGCCAGTAGATCCACATACCACGGGAATGCCCAGTTCCAAACACTTCATGACATTATTGAAAGCACTATGGGGGCCGGTGAATTCAATGGCTACATCGGCCTTGGCCAAATTGCTGGCATTAAAATCTGCTGCGTTATCAATGTCTATTTTAAGAACAATTTGGTGTCCTTTCGAAAGGGCAATTTGTTCAATGGCTTTACCCATTTTGCCATAACCAATTAGTGCAATATTCATAGTAATGGTGTTTGCAATGCTATCTTACTTCATAGAGTTTTTTCTCTGGTTTCTTTGGATGGAAAGTGAGCATTAAACCAGAGCTCTTTGTGTTGGGATTGAATTGCGGTTTTAAATTCATGCTTAAGTTGTTGCTCACGTCAAAATCTTTCAAATGGCCAAAAACCGTAGCATCTACTACATTTAGTCCCCAGGCCAATAAGAAAAATAGAATGCTATAATCTCTATCGCGTCTAAAACTATTTCTATAACTCTGAAGCGATGTGGTACTCAGGTTTTTCAAGTCTGGATCAATGGCGGCTAATCCGGTAGTGTCTCCAGTAGTTTCAAAAGTGTATTTTGCCTCGTAGGCATATTTTGTTTTTTTATACCAGTTATTGTTATAAATAAACATTACAGTAGGAATGGCAATAGCACCATAAACCAAGGGGATTTTCCAATATTCACGGTTATATGCCTGTCCCCATCCTGGAATTATGGCAGACCTTCTTGTGGCTTTTCTGGGATCATGCTTAACCACACTGTCTTTCTTAACCAAGTTATTGGTATCAGCAATGGCTCCTGCGGTGCTGGTCTTGACAATAGCATTTTTGCTGCTGTCTGATTGCGCACTAGTTTGCTGAACAAGCAAGAAACTCACCAACAACAATATGAGAATTCGGTATGGATTCATGTAGGATTAACTGACCGTAACATGCATAGCGTCTAAAATTTTATTCAATTCTTCTAATGAATAATATTCTATGCTAATACTGCCATAGCCTTTTTTGTTATGCGCCATTCGGACTTTGGTTCCAAAATGCGATGCTAAATTATCCTCTATTTTTCTGTATGCAGGTGGTAGCTCGTTTTTTACAGAAGGTTTAACAGCTCCCTGTTTGTCTGCTTTATACATTTTACGCACCAATTCTTCTGTTTGCCTAACACTCAAACCTTTTGAACTGATTTCTTTGAAAACAAACAGTTGCTTGTCAATGGTATCAATATTCACCAGTGCTCTTGCGTGTCCCATGCTCAAAGAGCCATTGCGTACAGCCAGTTGAATATCTGGTGGTAATTTAAGCAGTCTAATATAATTGGTAACGGTACTTCTTTCTTTGCCCATGCGCTCTGCTACCTGTTCTTGGGTATAGCTAAGCTCTTCCATCATGCGCTTATAACTCAAAGCTATTTCAACTGCATTGAGGTTCTCTCTTTGTAAGTTTTCCAACAATGCCAATTCTAGCAATTGTTGATCGTTTGCTTGACGTATATATACCGGAACGTCTTTTAATCCTGCAATTTTAGAAGCCCTAAACCTGCGTTCTCCAGCTATTAATTGGTACTTACCATTGGCCAGTTTTGAAACGGTCAATGGTTGAATAATATCGTGCAGTTTAATAGATGTGGCTAGTTCATTTAGAGCTGTCTCATCAAAATCCCTTCTTGGTTGTTTGGGATTGATCACAATTTCTGTAATGGCCAATCTGTTAGTACCAGTAGCTTCTTCCACCACATTGGTTTTCAAATTGCCTTCCGTGGTTTTTAAGTCCGCGTCAATATTCTGTAATAAGGAACGGATTCCTTTGCCTAGGAGGTCCTTGTTCTGTTTGGGTGTGCTCATCTTACTGGCTATTTGGGACTATTCAATGATTCTTTCTTCGTTACTCATTTTAGTGAGTCCGTTATTTTGCAATATTTCTTTTGCAAGGTTGAGATAATTCACGGCACCCTTACTTTCTGCATCATAAAGGATGACAGGTTTACCCACACTTGGGGCTTCACTCAGTCTGGTATTTCTATGAATGATGGTTGAAAATACCATATCGTCAAAATGTCTTCTTACTTCACTTACTACCTGATTGCACAAACGCAATCTGCCATCATACATGGTCATTAAGATACCTTCAATTTTCAATTCAGGGTTCAGCCTATTTTGAACAATTTTAATGGTGTTCAAGAGTTTACCTAAACCTTCTAGTGCAAAGAACTCACATTGTACTGGTACAATCACAGAGTCTGCTGCCACCAATGAATTTACTGTAATTAAGCCCAGGGAAGGAGAGCAGTCAATGACTATAAAATCATATTTTTCTCTTACTTGGTCCAAAATTCCCTTCATCACATTTTCACGATTGGGATAATTGATCATTTCAATTTCAGCACCAACCAAGTCTATATGAGATGGCATGAGGTCTAAGTTGGGGACATCACTTTTTAAGATCACATCCGTAGCAATAGTATTATTCACCATACAGTCATAAAGACTGCTGGTAATATTGTGCAGGTCAAATCCCACTCCAGTGGTACTATTGGCCTGTGGATCCGCGTCTACCAAAAGGGTACGGTATTCCAATACAGCCAAACTTGCTGCTACATTAATGGCGGTGGTAGTTTTTCCCACCCCTCCTTTTTGATTGGCTACGCCAATGATTATCGCCATATATTCCTCCATTTGTCTGATTGTACAGACAGGTTATTGATCAAATCCGGTTTCAAATATCCAAGCTGCTGCCGATTGCTGGCAATAATAAGCTTTTACCGGCGCTTCTAAAAGCCCCAATAGCAGCTTCATGGTCTATTTTGATAAATCCAAAGGTATCATAATGCATTCCAACCACCTGATTGCATTGAATAAATTCTGCACAAATCACGGCATCTGCCACATCCATAGTAAAATTGTCACCAATGGGAAGAAGGGCAAAATCCAATTTAGCCCATTTGGGGATCAATTGCATATCTAGGGTTAAACCAGTATCACCGCTATAATAAAAATTACCTTCTTCCGTCATAAATACAAACCCCAGTGGGTTACCACCATAAGAACCATCTGGCAAGCCACTACTATGTTGTGCCACAACAGCTTTAACAGTACCAAATTCAAATTCCCATTTACCACCAGTATTCATGGGATGGGTATTGGATACACCCTGTTTGTTTAACCATTCATGAATTTCCCAATTGGCAACCACTTTTGCCCCCGTTCTTTTGGCAATACTTACAGCATCGGCAATATGGTCTGCGTGTCCATGTGACAAAAAGATATAATCCGCTTCAATGCTGTTTACGTCAATGGCTTTAGCTAACTCATTAAAGCTAATAAAGGGATCAAAAAGAATTTGTTTTCCCTTTATCTCCAATTGAAAGCAAGAATGGCCTAAATACGTCAATTTCATCTATAGCTGTTTTGCAGGATGCCAAAAATACACTTTAGCATACATCTTCGGAAAACATTATTCTATGGCTACTGTTATATTCTAAATCCCAAGTATGGAAAAGGTTAATTTTACCCAATTTTCCTGCTTTTACAATATAAATTAAGTAGAATCGTCTTCCCTGAAAATTAGTTACTATGAGAAATTCCAGTACCTGGTGGATTATTGCCTTGGTCATGTTATTGTTAGACTTTTATGTGTTTCAAGCTTTGAAAACCGTGACCCAGCAATCATCTGAAAAAATGCGCTATCTGATTCAGTTGACATACTGGTTGGTTTCTGGGGCTACATTATTACTCTTATTATCTTTTCCTTATATACAAAGCTTGCAAACGTCTAAATTTTTCAGAAACTATGTTTTTGCCATTTTAATAGGTTTGTTTTTTGCCAAATTATTGGGCTCCCTCTTTTTTATGGTAGATGACCTCAGAAGGGGAAGCTATTGGTTAATGAGTAAATTGGCACCACAAACTGGGGCGAAATTTATGGGAGAAACTGGTGCTGGCATTCCAAGGTCTTTATTCTTGAGTTGGCTTGGTCTTGGGATTGGGGGAACTCTTTTTGGCACCCTTTTATATGGGTTCAGCAACAAATACAATTACCAAGTAAGAAGGGTCAAACTGGCTTTTGAGAATTTACCAACCGCTTTTAAGGGTACCAAACTGGTGCATATCAGTGATATCCATAGCGGTAGCTTTCAGAATAAAGAAGCAGTAAATCATGGGATTGACCTGATTTTAAAAGAAAAGGCAGATATGATTTTGTTTACAGGCGATCTTGTTAATGATAGGGCTACCGAAATGGACGAGTATAAAGTGATTTTTGGTAGACTTAAAGCTCCATTGGGGGTATTCAGCACTTTGGGTAACCATGATTATGGAGACTATGTGGCATGGCCAACAAAGGAAGAAAAAGCGGCCAATCTGCAAGACTTGAAACAAGTGCATGCTCAAATGGGTTGGAGATTACTCATGAATGAACATGTGCTTTTAGAAAAAGGAACTGACAAGATTGCACTATTGGGGATTGAAAATTGGGGGGCCAAAGGCCGATTCCCAAAATATGGTAAAATGAAGGAAGCCCATCCTGGAACTGAGCAAATTCCTTTCAAGATTTTAATGAGCCATGATCCCAGCCATTGGGATGCACAAGTAAAAACCGAATACCCAGACATTGACCTCATGTTGGCTGGACATACCCATGGCATGCAATTTGGATTGGAAAACCCATATTTCAAGTGGAGTCCCGTACAATGGATGTACAAGCAATGGGCAGGACTATATGAAGATGGAAAACAGAAATTATATGTAAATAGGGGATTTGGCTTTATAGGATACCCGGGTAGGGTAGGAATAATGCCAGAGATTACGGTGATTGAACTTGTATAAGCTTTAGTTGATTGTTACATGATTCCATTAGTTTTCTTTTTTTTTAATTCATTTGCAATTTTTGGCACGGCTTTGGCATTAGTAAATTAAATAAACCAATACTATGAAGCATTTATTTATGGCATTGATTGCCTTAACAACTATCAGCATTGGCGCAAGTGCGCAAAAAGGATTCCGTCTAGGAATTAAGGG
This sequence comes from Chitinophagaceae bacterium BSSC1, assembly GCA_002256435.1. GTDB lineage: Bacteria > Bacteroidota > Bacteroidia > Chitinophagales > Chitinophagaceae > Sediminibacterium. The sequence continues at coordinate 175,332 of NKJC01000006.1, read as the reverse complement.
TGGAGCTAACTTGAATCAAGTAGAGGGTGCATCTTTTAATGACGGCTTTGAATTTGCCTACCATTTAGGTGGATTTGCTGAAATTGATTTTACCCAGAAATTTGGGATTCAGCCAGAACTTTTATGGAACCAAACAAAGACCACTTATGGAACAGGTTTGTCCAATGTGTATCAGCCATTATTGAATCCATCTTCTGGCAATGATATTACATTGAACTATCTGTCTATTCCAATCTTACTGCGTTATAATATAGGCAGTATGTTAACCTTGAATGCAGGTCCTCAATTTGGTATACTATTGAACAAAGACAAGAATTTGTTACAGAATGGAGAACAAGCTTTTGCCAATGGCGATTTTGGAATGGTGGCAGGTTTGCAATTGAATTTGAAAACCCTGCGTTTGTATGGCCGTTACAATATTGGATTGACAAACATCAACGATATTGATAAAAGAGACAAATGGACCAACCAACAGATTCAATTGGGTGTTGGATTAAGATTATAAGACTTACATCCTTGAAAATTGATTCCTATAAAAACCAACGGCTGTCTCAAAAGAGGCAGCCGTTTTTAATTTGTTTGGGCATTCTATTTTGAAAATGCTTTTTTAATAGCAGAGATCTCTCTTTTAAACCGTTTCAATTCTATTACTTGTTCTTTGATAAAACTGTTGTCTTCTAATTTACCTACTACTGCATTCATTTCTGCCGTGGTTTCATAAACCATTTTTCTATACGGATTCACAAAGTCTTTGGCTTTGGAATCATAAATTCCCTTGGCCATCCATTCTTTGGTACTGATGACGGTTCCCATCAAACTATTGAATTGCTCTGCTGTGATTTTTTTAAGATTGATTCCCAAGTGTTCAGATAATGAAGCTAAAGCATGTGCTGTTTTTTGTTCGTCGTACTTGGTTCCCATGGTTTCATAATAACCATGAATCTCATCCCAGCTCTTTATTTTATCTGTATTGATTTTTTTTCTTAGGACTAATAAATCTGCTTCGGGCATCAATTGGCCACCCAAATTTACCCAAGCGTTACGCTGGGTTTTGGCTGGCATAGCTTGAGTCAATTTTTCAAAGTTGGTAATGCCTTCTTGCTTAATTAAGCCAAGCATGGCCCTTACACCATAGAATACAATCAATTCTTCAAAAACTTTATACGCTTTTAATACTTTGGTATAAACTACTTTGCGCTTGCTATTCTCAAAGCCATCAGCAAGAATTTCTAACTGGTCTACAATCTTGTTTCCAGTTTTGAGTAAGTTCTTACCAATAGACATACATTCTTCCTTGCTTATTTTTTTGCCAGGATGCATCTTATGTTGGTACGCTTTGCCTGTAGCCAGTTCTAACAAGTCTAAAGCAATAAATATTTCATTGATGGTATCTGGTGCTAGATAGTCATATTCAAGGTGCTGGATTTTTTCATTGCGCTTGTCACGGTCAATATATTTCCAAGCATTTCTGGCAAGTGCGTACATATTATACAAGAACCAATAACCTGGCATCACTACCAATTGGTCCTTACTCAAATCATTACTTACCAGTGAAAAGGGAACCTGAATATTTAATTCTGCTGGATAATCTCCTTTGGATAAAATGGTGAAGCTTGCAAATTTAGAATTGTGTTTCAAACTCACGCAGAGCCCTGGCCAAAATCCTCTTCCCAATATTACTTCTCCGTCTGCCCCACGGCTATTGTGGTTAGAACCTATAGTGGCTCCAGCAGCAATATTACTTTGCCCCATCACCACTGCTGCACAAAGAAAACTATTGTTATGGTGTTGTTCGTGTGCTGGGAAGATGAGTGAGTTTAATACTTCACAACAAGAGATGGTAGCATTCTGACCCAAATAAGAGTTGATCAAACGAGCGCCATATTTGAGCTGTGAATGATCTGCCATTACAAACCTCACAGCTTTAATGCCATAAAACAATCTGCAACCATACCCAATAATCCCGTTTACAATTTCACAGCCTTCTCCAATCTGAGTTCTGCCTTCTTCACCCGAATTAATAGTTAAGTTTTTCAACTTATTAGCCCCCTTAATATAGGCATCAGAACCAATCCAAACGTCTTTGAGAATCTTGGTGTTTTTAATAACGGTACGGTCACCAATTTTGCCATAATAACCTCTATGTGGCTTGAATTGTTTTGCCGTCAATTGCTTGAATTTTTCTTGGAGAATATCATCGTCTTTGTACTTGCTCCACAAATAGGCATCGCCAGGTAACATACCTACAAAAGGCAAAACCTTTCTACCTGTATTCTCATTGCAAATTTCCATCCAGATCCGTACATCCTCTTCTTCACCTTCTTTTAAAATGCCATTTCCAAATTTGCTATGGTTGGTAGTAACCATTTCATCCACATTGGTGATGATTACTTCAGAACCAATAATATAATGTGCCAAATAGTGTACACCATCAATGACAACATTGTCACCAAAGTCACAGCTGATAATGGTTGAATTATATAAACCTACAGGTACTTTTAAATCACTAAAACCCAAACAAAGTGGTTCTAGCTTTCCAATCCTAACCAGCCCATAAAACTTACAGTTTTTAACCAGTTCGGGGTTAAATGCATCTGACACCAATAATTTATTCCAGTCATCGCTGGTATTGCGGTTTCTAACCAGTACTTCAATTTCATACGCATCCAACTGGCGGTAATTAATACCATTCCTGTTCTGGATATTGCGTAAATAATATTCATCCTTTCCTTTTGGAAGATAGGGCGCTTGGATAAATCCATACCCCAAAGAATTTAAAGCAGTTTTTGAAATGATATTTTTGGGCATTCAAATGGCTTTTGGGGAGGTAGTGATTAAATTATTCTACGGTCACACTTTTGGCTAGGTTACGTGGTTTGTCTACATCCAATCCCTTGGCTAGACCCACATAATAACTCAGCAATTGCATGGGAATCACACTCAATAAAGGAGCAATTAATTCATCCGCATCTGGTACATACATGGTATCATCGGCCATGCCAGGAATGATTTCATCGCCAATGGTAGCAACGGCCAAAACCATTCCACTTCTAGCTTTGATCTCTTGCACATTGGAAACAATTTTCTCATAGTAAGAATCTTTGGTTGCCACAAAAACCACCGGCAAATCCTTATCTACTAATGCAATTGGACCATGTTTCATTTCAGCTGCAGGATAACCTTCAGCGTGTATATAAGAGATCTCTTTTAGTTTCAATGCACCTTCTAAGGCAATGGGGAAATTGTATCCACGGCCTAGGAATAAGAAGTCTCTTGCGTCTTTGTATTTCTCAGCAATGCGTTGAATATTACTAGTGTCACTAAGAATTTCTCTTACCTTTTCAGGTACTGCTTGCAATTCTAGCATCAGGTGTAAATACCTTTCTTGGGTAATGGTTCCTTTGGCATATCCTATCTTCAAAGCCATCATGGCTAAAACAGCCAATTGTCCTGTAAAAGCCTTGGTACTAGCAACCCCAATTTCAGGTCCTGCATGAGAATAAGCTCCTGCATGGCTTAACCTAGCAATACTACTTCCTACCACATTTACAACACCAAAAATGAAAGCACCTTTTGCTTTGGCACTTTCCAAAGCAACCAGGGTATCTGCTGTTTCACCACTTTGAGAAATAGCAATAATCACATCGCCTGGATGAATCACAGGGTTACGATACCTAAATTCAGATGCATATTCCACTTCCACCGGAATGCGGCACAATTCTTCAATTTGGTATTCTGCTAATAAACCAGCATGCCAGCTAGTGCCACAGGCCACAATCAAAATACGATTGGCATTTTTTAAAGCATCAATATGATTTTCCACGCCACCCATAACAATGGTGCCATTTTCTGGTTGTAAGCGGCCGCGCAAACAGTCAAAAATGGTATCGGGTTGTTCGTGTATTTCTTTTAACATGAAATGGTCATATCCGCCTTTTTCAATAGCGGCTAATTCCATATCCAATTTGGTGATGAAAGGGGTTTGTTTTTCATTACCCAGATTCTTTAAAATCAATTCATCAGGTCTAACAATGGCAATTTCATAGTCATTTACATAGACCACTTCCTTGGTATATTCAATAATGGGAGAAGCGTCACTGGCCAAGAAATGTTCGCCTTTACCAATGCCAATCACCAAGGGGCTTCCTTTTCTTGCTGCAATTATGGTTTCTGGATCATCTTGTGAAATCAGCAAAATGCAATAAGCTCCAACAATTCTTTTTAAAGCAATTCTAAGTGCTTCTTCCAAACTACATTCATTGTTTTTCTTGATGTCTTCAATGAAATTCAACAAGACTTCTGTATCCGTATCACTGGTAAAAGTGTATCCGTGATCTACTAACTCTTTTTTAATCTGGGCATAGTTTTCAATGATCCCGTTATGAATCATGGCTAATTCACCACTATTAGATAAATGTGGATGGGCATTTCTATCAGAAGGTACACCATGGGTAGCCCAACGGGTATGACCAATACCAATATGGGAATGAAGGTCTTTGCCAATCACGGCATCTTCTAATTCCGCAACTTTGCCTTGTTTTTTAAACACATTTAGGTGTCCATTATTGATCAATGCCACCCCAGAACTATCATAGCCCCTATATTCCAAACGCTTTAATCCTTTGATTACTACCGGATAAGCTTCTCTATGTCCAACATAACCTACAATTCCACACATAATATTTATTAGTTATTTCAGCTTGCAAGATTAGTTAAAAAGCAGCAATCTTGCTTTTTAAAATTGTTTAGAAAGCGTAGATTGGGGTCAAAACCCTAGAATGGATTTGTCAAAAGAATATGTATTGGAAAATGATTGCGTGATATTGCGGCCATTACAAAGTAATGATTGCGGAAACTTGCAGCATTTTGCAATTGCAGAACCAGAAATTTGGCAATTTTCCTTAATGCCCATCAATTCTCCAGAATCATTGTCCAATTATATAGAACAGGCTTTGGAAGAAAGAAAAATGGGAAAATCCTATCCCTTTGTTGTGATTGATAAACAATCTGGAGCTTATGCCGGATCTACTCGGTTTTATGATATTCAACCCGCATTTAAAACCCTACAATTGGGTTATACTTGGTATGGAAAAGCATTCCAAGGAACAGGGCTTAACAAGCATTGTAAATTTTTGCTACTGCAATTTGCATTTGAAACTTTGGGTATGGAAAGGGTAGAATTTAGGGCAGACAATCAAAATGCCAGAAGTATTGCCGCCATGAAAAGCATTGGGTGCACTGTTGAGGGGGTACTCAGAAGTCATATGCCCAACCAAACGGGGGGCAGAAGAAATAGTATTGTCTTAAGCATTTTAAAAGAGGAATGGCTAAGCCATATCAAAGCCAATCTTGCAGCAAAATTAGCAAACACTATTTAAGCATATTTTTAATCTCATTCAACTTCATCAAAGCTTCTACAGGCGTTAATTGATTAATGTCTGTTTCTTCCAATCTTTTACGGATATCTTGAAAGGTTTGAGAGTGTGCGTCAAAAATGGACAATTGCAATTTTGGGCCAGCCAATTCTTTTAGTTGATTTCCCAAATCGGGTTTGTTCTGAATGCGTGGTTTTTTAGAACCCTCGTTTTCGTCTACCTGTTTGTCTTCTAATTGTTCTAGAATTTCATTTGCCCTAGCAATCAGCGATGGGGGCATTCCAGCCATCCTTGCCACGTGAATACCAAAACTATGGATACTACCACCCGGAGCTAATTTTCTCAAGAAAATAATCTTATTACCCAGTTCCTTATTGGTAATATGGTAATTCTTGACCCTAGGAAGTTTGGCCTCTAATTCATTTAATTCATGGTAATGGGTAGCAAAAAGTGTTTTAGGAGCTGCTGGGGAACCGTGTAAATGTTCTACAATACTCCATGCAATTGAAATGCCATCATAGGTAGAAGTACCTCTTCCAATTTCATCCAAGAGAATCAAACTTCTGGCAGAAATATTATTGATAATGCTAGCCGTTTCATTCATCTCAACCATAAAAGTGGATTCCCCACCACTCAGGTTATCGCTAGCACCAACCCTGGTAAAAATCTTATCAGTAAGTGGAATTTTGGCAGCGGATACGGGCACAAAACTTCCCATATGCGCCATTAAGGTAATGAGCGCAGTTTGCCTGAGCAAAGCGCTTTTACCACTCATATTGGGCCCGGTTAAAATAATTACTTGAATGCCTTCGGGATCCAATACAATATCATTACTCACATATGACTCACCAGCAGGAAGATTTTTTTCAATAACAGGATGCCTACTGTCTTTGAGTTCCAACAAAACACCGTCATGCATGTCAGGTTTCTTGTATTGGTTCTGAATAGCATTTTCAGCAAAACAGATTAAGCAATCTAAATGCGCCAATAAATGACCATTCATTTGCATGGGAGCAAGAAAGGCTTGCAAGTATTGAAGTAGCTTGTCATACAAATCCAATTCAATAGCCAAGATTTTATCTTCTGCACCCATGATTTTTTCTTCATAGGTCTTTAGCTCTGGTGTAATATATCGCTCCGCGTTAGCCAGTGTTTGTTTGCGGATCCACTCAGCTGGTACTTTGTTTTTCTGTGAATTGGTTACTTCTAAATAATAACCAAATACATTGTTGAAATTGATCTTCAGAGAACTGATTCCTGTAAGTTCGGCCTCTCTCTGTTGAATATTATTGAGAAATTCTTTTCCGCCAGAGGCGATATTTCTTAATTCATCTAATTCCTCATGAATACCAGCATTAAAAACATTTCCTTTATTGGCAGCAGCTGGAGGGGCTTCATTGATTTCACGGAAAATTCTTTCCATGACTTCTGTGCAGGGGTCTAATTTTTGTGCAATTTGTTGTAAGTAACTATTAGGAATTTCTGCACAGTCTTTATGAATAATGGCAATCTGTTCCAGTCCCTTGGCTAATTGTAATACTTCGCGGGGCGATATTTTTTTTAAAGGAATCTTACTCACCAATCTCTCTACATCGCCACAGCGTTTAATACATTCCGCAATAGATTTTCTCAAGTCTGGGTTTACAATCCAGGTAGATACTGCGTCTAAACGTTCATTAATTTTGGTTAAATCTTTTAATGGAAAAAGCATCCATCGGTGTAAAAGTCTTGCTCCCATTGCACTCACGGTATTATCCATGACCTTGATCAAGGAATGGCCGTTTTCATATCCAGTATGCAAGAGTTCCAGATTGCGAATGGTAAACCTATCCATCCACAAAAAGTCATCTCTTTCCATTCTTTGAACACTGCTGATATGTTGTAAGTGAGGGTGCTCTGTTTGTTTTAAATAATACAGAATGGCACCTGCTGCTGTAATGGCCATGGACATTTTTTCAATACCAAAACCTTTTAAGGAATGGGTTTGAAAATGTTTCAGTAGGCTTTCTGTAGCAAAGCTTTCATCAAAAACCCAACTGTCTAAATGATAGGTATAAAATTTTGGCCCAAACAATTCTTTGAACTGTTTTTGATGACTTCTTTGGAAAATGACTTCTGAAGGTTTTAAACTTTGCAAAAGTTTGTCCATATAGTCAGCGTTGCCTTCTGCAACAAAAAACTCACCGGTAGAAATGTCCAAAAAGGCAATTCCCATTTGGTCTTCTTGAATATGTAAGGCCGCCAAGAAATTATTGCTATTCTGGTCTAATAATTTATCATTGGTAGCAATGCCCGGCGTTACCAATTCCGTAACACCTCTTTTCACAATTCCCTTTACAGATTTAGGGTCTTCCAATTGATCACAAATAGCTACCCTGTAACCAGCTTTCACCAATTTGTGCAAATAGGTATCCAATGCATGGTGCGGGAATCCTGCCAATTCACTGGCCGATGCTGAACCATTGTTTCTTTTTGTTAGGGTTATCCCCAACACCCTAGCAGCTATAATGGCATCTTCTCCAAAAGTTTCATAAAAATCGCCCACGCGAAACAAAAGAATGGCATCAGGATATTGTTGCTTAATAGCCCTGTGCTGTTGCATTAATGGGGTATCGGAAACGGCTTTAGACATGGGCAACAAATATAAGCCCTTGCGTACAAGCCCTTGTTATTGCTTGCGCGATGTGGAAAAGAAGTGAAGAGAAAGGAGGGAAGTGGAAGAAAGTGAAGAGTGAAGAATGGACGCTGATCTCAGTAAACGAGTTAGCCTAGGTTTTATTAAAAATAATATGAGGGATAAGTTGGGGTACACCGCAACTTATCCCTCACTTACACAGTTTATAAAACAGTCCCTTATAAAACAGTACCCAGTACCATTAAAATCACTCTTCACTCTTCACTCTTCACTCTTCATTCTTCACTCTTCACTCTTCACTCTTCACTCTTCACTCTTCACTCTTCATTCTTCACTAATTTTAGAATCCTCTTGGTTTAGGAAGGTCTTTTCTGGGTAGTTTTTCCTCCCTTTGTGAGGCATTGTATACAAATGCGGCAACAATAGTAGAAATCTGTTTTAAATCAGCTTCTATCAAGTGGTCATAAACATCCATATTGCTGTGGTGGGTTCTGGTATCATATTCAATAGGGTCTTGAATAAATTGGAATCCAGGTAAACCCACGGCATCAAATGCTTGGTGGTCCGTTCCTCCTGTATTGCTGATGGTTACAGCGGTAGCACCTAGGTCTTTAAAAGGGGCCAACCAAGAGCTGAAAATATTTCTACAGGCTTCATTGCCTTGCAAATAGATGCCCCTGATTTTACCAGTGCCATTATCAATATTAAAATAAGAAGAGAAATTAGCGTGTGCAGGTAATAATTGCATGTTAGCAGGATCTGCAAAAGTCTTTTTTACATAGCCCCTTGATCCAAGTAAACCTTGTTCTTCTCCACTCCATAATCCAATACGAATTGTTCTTTTGTTTTGTATTCCCAAGGTTTTTAAAATTCTGATTGCTTCCATCATTACGGAAGAACCAGATGCATTATCTGTGGCACCGGTTCCAGTTTGCCAAGAATCCAAATGTGCTCCAATCATCACTACTTCATCCTTGAGCTTTGGATCTGTGCCAGGAATTTCTGCAATCACATTATATCCCTGGGAATTATTGGTCTGAAATTTGGTTTTTACATCGGCATCCAATTTTACTGATTCTCCAGAACGTGCTATTCTCAAGAGGGTATTATAGTCTTCAATGCCTAATACCATGTCTAAGAAATTTTCTGGATCAGTTGCTTTATAAGCTCCACCACCTTGGGCAAAAATGGTTCCATCATGACTGCGAATACCCGTGCTCAAAATGGCAACAGCACCTTCTTTTTTGGCCATTTCTTTTAATTGGTTCAAAGCCCTTTGTGCACCTCCAAAACCGCCAGGTCTTTGTCCGGCCATTCTACGGGCAGTTGCTGTATCCATGGGAGGTTGTGGTTTGGCTGCCGCCATTTTTGCTAGGTCTTCTTCTGTATACCTACTAGCATCCGCCTTGAAACTATGGGTATATGGGTCCAATTTGTCAATCAAGATAATTTTACCACGCAACTTGCCTTTATAAGCTAGCACAGAAGCGGAATCAGTAATATTCACTAATAAAAGGTTAGCGGATTTAGCGCCACTGGTTCCACTGGTCCAAGTTTTTGGGTAAGCTAGTAATGGTTTGTAATAAGGGGCCGTCATAGCCAAATAGGATTTTTCTAACTCCCAACCTTTGCCAAACTCGCCCCAAGCATCTAAAGTTGCATTCGTGAGACCCCATCCACTCAGGGTTTCTTTGGCATAATTGGCTGCTTTTAAATAGCCAGGTGAATTGGTTAGTCTGTTGCCGTTTAAATCAGTTAAATGGAGGGCTATATCCATTACTTTGCTGTGTTGCAAGCCCTCTTCTCTAATTTTTTGCATCATGGTCAGGTCCACTTTTTCTTCCTGGGCCAAGCCAAAAACGGGGGATAAGCAGGCGCTCAATAGCACCGAAGCCATCAAATGTTGGTATCTCATGATAGTAGTTTAGGTAAAACAAGTTATAAAATACTGTTCAAACATGGTTATCGGATTTATGAATGGATGGGTTTAACTTTGCAGTATGCGAAAATGGAGCATGGATGAGTTAGGTAGAATGTCTGTTCAAGCATTCAAAGACGCCAAGAAAAACCCCTTGGTAGTGGTTTTAGACAATGTGCGCAGTATGCACAACGTTGGTTCCGTATTTAGAACTTCGGATGCTTTTAGAATTGAAGCCATTTGTTTGTGTGGATATACCCCACAACCACCCCATAGGGATATTCAGAAAACGGCATTGGGTGCCACGGAAACCGTTAATTGGGCGCATTATCAAACCACATTGGAAGCCATTCAAGATTTAAAAGCCAATGGTTATAAAATCTATGCTGTAGAACAGGCAGAGGGAAGTATTTCATTGGAACAGTTTCAATCAGGGGATGATAAAATTGCCGTTGTTTTTGGCAATGAAGTAGAGGGAGTTGACACAGAAATTTTGGCATATGCAGACGGTTGTATTGAAATTCCACAATTGGGCATGAAACATTCCTTAAACATATCCGTAGCCGCAGGAATTCTGCTATGGAAACTAACAGAACCCAGACTAGCAGATTTATAAGTTTCAAAATCAAGATATTTGTAAAAAAATCAATCTCGCAACAATAGATCCATGAGCACCCTTAAAAAATACCTGAGCTTAGTAAAATTTTCACACACCATTTTTGCGCTCCCTTTTGCCATGATTGGCTTTTTCTTGGCTATTACCAAGGCAGATATTAATTTAAAAGAAGACGCTAGATTAGGATGGGGCATTCAATTCCCAGAAACATGGCAATTGGTTTTGGCAAAATTCTTATTGGTATTGGTTTGTATGGTTACAGCAAGAAGCGCGGCCATGGCTTTTAATCGTTATTTAGATAGGAGTTTTGATGCAAAGAACCCGAGAACCGCCATAAGGGAAATTCCACAAGGTATTATCTCGCCCAATAGCGCTTTAAGGTTTGTGATATTCAACTGTCTCATATTTACCATTGCAACCTATACCATTAATCCTATTTGCTTTTTTTTATCGCCGGTGGCCTTGTTTGTGATTTTATTTTATAGTTATACCAAAAGATTTACAGCACTTTGTCACTTAGTATTGGGGCTGGGTTTATCCTTAGCACCTATTGGTGCTTATTTAGCGGTGACAGGACATTTTAGTCTCTTGCCTATTTTGTTTTCTTTTACCGTACTTTTCTGGGTAAGTGGATTTGATATTATTTATGCCATGCAGGATATTGACTTTGACCAATCACAGGAATTGCGGTCTATACCTTCTGTACTCGGGCCACAAAAAGCCTTAAAAGTTTCAGAAGCACTTCACGTTTTAAGTGCTGTTACTGTAATTGCTGCAGGATGGTATGGAGGGTTTCATTTGGGTTATTGGTTGGGTGTTGCTGTATTTATTGGAATGCTAGTTTATCAGCACAGTATTGTTAAGTTCAATGATTTAAGCCGAGTGAATATTGCTTTTATGACAGCCAATGGAATTGCCAGTGTGGTATTCGGCGTGCTGGTAATTGTAGATTTATATTTGTAACAATGGCTAGAATACTTTGCATTGATTATGGTGGAAAAAGAACTGGGTTGGCAGTAACTGACCCTTTGCAAATAATTGCCACGGCTTTAGACACCGTTGCCACCCATGATTTATACACCTATTTGAAAGCCTATTTTGCCAAAGAATCAGTGGAACTCATTTTAATTGGCGCCCCTTTGAATTTGAATGATACTCCAACGCATGCCACTCCCTTGGTAGAAGCAGCTTGTATTAGGTTGCAAAAGGAATTTCCACTGATCCCCATTAAAAAAGTAGATGAGCGTTTTACGTCTAAAATGGCATCCAGAGCCATGGTTGAAATGGGCATGAAGAAAAAAGACCGACAGGTAAAGGGTAATATTGACCAAATTGCTGCCACAATTATGCTCCAAGAGTACCTACAATCATTAAGTTAGGGAACTATTTGCTGGTTGGGGCATTTGCCGGTATTTTTGCAGCCACTAAACAGTTTATTAGATGATTCTTCCCATAGTAGCTTATGGCGCACCCGTACTTAGAAAAATGTGCAAGGATATTGATGCCGATTATCCTGGTTTGGATAAACTCATTGAAGATATGTGGGAAACCATGTATGCAAGCAATGGAGTAGGGCTTGCAGCGCCTCAAATTAATAAGGATATCAGATTATTTGTGATGGATAGTGTTCAGATATTTGAAAACTTGGAAGAAGATGAATTGGGATTATATCCCGATGGTCCTGGAATCAAAAAAGTCTTTATCAATGCCCATATTGTAGAATTAGAAGGAGATGAATGGGCTTATAATGAAGGCTGTTTGAGTATTCCAAAGATTAGAGAAGACGTATATAGACAAGAAACAGTAGTGTTAAACTATTTAGACGAGCAATTTGTAGAACATATTGAATCTTTTAATGGAATTACAGCAAGGGTCATTTTGCATGAATATGATCATATTGACGGAAAGTTATTTATAGATTATATAAAACCATTACGTAGAAAGTTATTACAAGGCAAACTAAACGATATCAATAAAGGAAAAATCAAGGTTGATTACAAAATGATATTTCCAAAATGAGGCAATTCCTGATCCTAATATTTCTGTTTAGTTCTATTTGCACCTTGGCACAGGATACTACTGTGCTCATAGACAAACAACCATTTACTTTAGCCGAGGTAGTTGTAAGAAACAATTTTGACTATAAGCGCTTATTGGTGACCATTAAGGATGATACAACATTTTACAAAGCCTTCCGAAACCTTAGAATATTGGGTTTTTCTTCTTACAATGATATTCGAATGATGGATAAAAAAGGAGGCTTAAAAGCATCCTTGAGCAGTAAAACAAGACAGAATAGGGTAGATGGTTGTAGAACCATGGATGTTTTGGAAGAGAGCACCACTGGTGATTTCTATGATAAAAAAGGGAATTACAATTATCTCACACCCGAACTATATGCGGGGCTATTTTTTACCAAGGGGAAAATTTGCGGAGAGAATAATTATGTAAAAGGAAGAACATTAACTGCATCTGGTAAATCAGGAATTGACAAACACAAAGAACAACTGAAGATGTTGTTTTTCAATCCAGGAAAAAAGATTCCAGGAATTCCCTTTATTGGAGATAAGTTAGACCTTTATGATGATCACGCTCAAAAGTATTATACCTACCGATTAGATATTGTAGAATATCACAAAGAGTTGGCCTATGTATTTACCATAGAACCTAAAGAAGAATTAAAGGGCTTGAAAAAAGACCAAATAGTAGTAGACCAAATGGTTACTTGGTTTAATATGAAAACTTTAGAAGTACTTGCTAGAAATTACAGCTTGAGTTATAAAGCTGGAGTTTATGATTTTGATGTAAGTATGGAAGTAGAAATGACAAGATTTGCCGGTCTCACAGTTCCCTCAGTTCTAAGATACAAAGGAGATTGGGATGTTATCTTCAAGAAAAGAGAAAGAGCCGTTTTTACAGCTACCTTGTTTGATTTCAAAAAATAGGCCACTATTATAAAAAAATAAGGGCTACAAAAATGCAGCCCTTTAAATCATCCCCCGATGATTCTTATAATAAACGCTATAAGCTGTTCAGATACTCCAATATTTGTGCCAAACTCTTTTTCTCAGGAGTAAAACTGTAATTCACAACAGTTCCAACATCATTGATTAATTTGGTTCCTAGATAAAAGTTTTTATCAATTTTTGAAATGGAAACTAAGGTCATTCTGGTCCCCATAGGAACATTGCCTGTTGTAAAGCTTCTGGAAGTAAAATCGCTTTTTAAGGATAATACCGTTCTTGAATTAGCAAAAACTGCAAAAACCAAGGTATTCTTATTGGTATAATTTGGAGGCAAAATGCCATAAATATTGGTCAGCTTGGTATTAGGTACCAATACATGTTGTGCACTGATCCACCTGAGTTTTTTGGTTTCAAGAATATAGCCCCTTTTTTCACCATTGCCGGAGTTTTTAACCCAAGGTTTTAACCAACTGGTATCATTGTCTGGAAACCAATTGTGTGAAGAATCCAAAGCACTTGTGGGAATAGGAAATCCTTCTTTACCATAAAAGGCTTGCATATTTTGTTTAGGTGCTTCTATATCTGTCCATTTGATTTTCAAACTAGTGCCTGGTGCCAAAACCAATTCATTGCCATTTTTAGTGATACGTATGAAAAAAGCACCTCCGGTTTCTAAGGGGTATCCATTACTACTATTGGGTCTAAATGCCTTGATAAAATCCCCTTTTTTCAAGATTTTAATCAGTTCAATTTTAGCCTTTCCGTCTTGTAATAAACCCGTACCGGTAGTTAAACAATTGCCTTTAAATTCCAATTCAAGGGTGTCGCCAAGTTGAATATTTTGGTCCTTGGTTAAATCTATAGAATCGGTAAAATAGGTTTTTTGAAAAAGGGTATCAGCAAGTGAAAAAATATTAGCGGTATTGCTAATGGTTTTCACCCATGCAGTGTCATTTAATTCATTGTTAGTATAAGGTTTGAAATCATTCAAACCTTCCTTGGCACATGATCCTAACAACAGGAGCAAGGCAATGGGTAAAATGGAAGCTAATCTTTTCATGTTCATCCCGTTATTATTATTGAGATACATCAATTTATAATTTTGTTGCCCAGACTTATCGGTTCAAATTAAATCTAAGCCCAATGGCCAAACCTCCCACTTGAAAACGCTGGGTATAAGGCGATAAATCATTGGTCATATTTTTTAGATTGTAGCGGAAATAGGGTTCAAAAAATAAATGCGTGTTTTCGCTAATTCTTTTCTGAATACTAATACTGGAATAAAGCCCCATTCCTATATTGGTTTTGTACAAAGAATTACTGGCTTTACTAATAGATACAGGTTGATAAGCAGTGTCTAGCATTTCTCCCTGATACCAAGAGGAAACATTGAATATGACGCCTGCATTAATGCCAACTCTCAGGTCATCGTTTCCAAATTCATATCCCAAGGTGAGGGGAATATCAATACTGCGATACCTGTTTTTGACATTTTTGACACTATAACCAATGGTTTGCAAGACGCTGGTATCACTAACCAAAACAGTATCTCCAGGAGAACGAATAATGGTCCTAGCCGTGATAACAGTTGTTACTTTAATTTCGTTTTCACTTCTGTACACAAATTTTTGATTGATTTGTGAATACTGAATTCCTGTTTTTAAAAGAAAATGGTCATTCAGAGGTTTTACTAGTCGAATACCTGCTGAATAACCTACTTGCATTTGCTCACTACTGTCCTTGCTATTGAGGTATTGGGCAGAAGCATTCACATTTGAAACTGATTTAAAAGCATAGTCAGGTGATGCATAAATTTCCATTCCCCAATCCGTATTAAAGGAGGAAGATTTACCTCTAACCGTAGGGCAGATAATAATGGTTTTGAATTTTTTATCATGCGCATTGGCCGATAACTGTTTATTCACCATACCTAGTTGTTTGAAACTAGATTGGTTGGTCATGCGAATGGTATTGCCACTGGAATGATTACTGATATAATCAGGAATTTGCTCATCTGAACTAGGATTCAATTCTAATTGGGAAGTCATGAAAGAATTACCACCAACATTTTGACCATTGGGTGTTTGGTTACTAGGCTCCATGATAGGATTACTTAGTGAAAAGCTTTCCTGATTGCTATTGGTGATGATAGATTCATTTTTAGCAGCAATAGAAGGTGCTTGAAACTCAGCAGCAGTTTGAGTATATGTAACGGTGTTTTTATCTTTTTGAGTAGCAATTGGAGTCAATAGGCTTTGGGTAGATTTATTTGTTTCAGGTAGGTTATTGAAAGAATCAACTTGTTGGTCCTTGCTTTTGCCGGTATTCAAAGCAATGCCAATTGCACCCGTAATTACGGCTGCCACAATCAATCCTTTTCCAGTGTGTTTGGGAAGTACAAAACCCATGGGTTTCTTTTCCTTTTCCGGGCGGATTTTCTCCCATAGACCCTCTGGCACCGGCGCCGAATGGTCTTTGAGCTTCTCCTTGAAGAAGTTGTCAAACGATTGATCTGTCATATTATACAGCAATTTTTTGTAATTGTATGATTTGTTGTTGCAGCATTTTTCTTGCCTTCACCAGTTGGCTGCGGCTGGTGCCGGGTTGTATGTTTAGCATTTCTGCAATTTCATCATGGCTATATCCTTCAATCACATTTAAGTTGAATACCACCCTATATCCTTCAGGTAATTGATTAATCAACTTCATTAGATCTTCCTGACCCAAGTGCGCATAGGCATAAGGATCCAATTGGGGTGTATTAGCACCGTTTTCCTCTATCTCTTTGAAATGTAATTTCTTTTTTTCTAAATGTCTAATAGCTGTATTTACTATAATTCTTCTTATCCAACCTTCAAAACTACCTTCAAACTTAAACTGGTGGATGTATTGGAATACTTTAATAAAGCCATCTTGCATAATGTCTTCGGCTTCCATAGCATCATTCGCGTATCTCAAGCACACAGACATCATTTTACCCCCGAATTGCTCAAAAAGCATTCGTTGGCAATTTGCATCTTGTTTGATACATCCTTTAATAAGATCGGTTTCCGTCACCGGCGAGTTTTTTGTTGTCAACTATAATAAGATACTATTACTAGCAAAAATGTTGCCTGAAAGATGATTCTCCAGCTAAGGAAAACAAACAATCCTGAATGTGACCATTCAGGATTGTTAATCTTTGATTCTGAGCCAGTTAAATAGCTAAAAACTGGTCATGTATATAATCTACTACACTCACCAAACTATTTGTCTCCTGAAAAACAGCCAGTTGTCTGTCTGCGCCGGTACCTTTTTCAAAGATTCGGGCAATTTGATCTACCATATGTCTACTGCCCAATTCATCAACAACATCATCCACAAAATCCAATAATTCATAAATCAGCAAACGGGTATTTACTTCCGTTTCCTTGCCAAAATCAATTAATGTACCATCAATACCATATCGGCTAGCCCGCCATTTGTTTTCTGTAATCAGGGCTCGCTCATAAATCATGAAATTCAAATTTTTGGAGCGGAGCTTATAAATTTTAGCACAGATAGCCTGAAACAATGCAGCAATGGTGATGGTTTCTTGAACCGTCATGGGTACATCACAGATCCTAAATTCAACGGTATTGAAAAAAGGATGTACCCTCAAGTCCCACCAAATTTTCTTGGCATTGTCTATGCAATTGGTCTTAATTAACAGGTTTACGTAGTTCTCATAAGCTTCAATACTTTCAAAATAGTCAGGGATCCCCGTTCTAGGGAATTTGTCAAAGACTTTGGTCCGGAAAGATTTATAACCAGTTTCTCTGCCTTCCCAAAAAGGAGAGTTAGTGCTCAATGCATATACGTGTGGCAAAAAATAACGGGCCGTATTGGCAATATGGATGGCCATTTTTCGGTCTTCCATACCTACGTGTACATGTAATCCAAAAATGAGGTTACTTCTAGCAGCTTCCTGTAATTCATTCACAATTTGATTGTACCTAACATGGTCTGTGATTAATTGGCTTTCCCAATGACTAAAAGGATGTGTACCTGAAGCACCCATCCAAAAACCAAGACTACCTGCTATTTCTGAAATAGTTCCCCTCAATGTGGCAACATCTTTAAAAGCTTCATCAATATCTTGGCAGATATCGGTACCCACTTCTACCACAGCTTGGTGCATTTCTGCTTTCACTTTGTCTTTTAATAGCTTTTGTCCCTCAATCACAATTTTTTGTTCATGACTGGCCAATTCCTTGGTGTTGGGATCCAAGACCATATATTCTTCCTCCACCCCTAGGGTGAACTGTTTGTAATTCAAATTACCCATTTGACCTCCTTGTTCTTGTGCTAATATTGATCAGTTTCATTGGTTTGATTAGGGGTAGAGACCTAATTTAGAAGCACCCCGTTTAATATATTCACCCCAAGTCAAGTTATCTTGACCTGGTTGCTGGGCCTGTGCTTTTTCAATGGCATAATTGGCCGCTGTTTCTACTACCCAGTCAAAATTGGCTTGGCCAACGCTTTTAATATCAGCATCAGGGGCAGGGTTGCAAAAGTCAATGGCATAAGGAACTCCATCTCTTAGCGCTAGCTCTACCGTATTAAAATCATAACCCAAATAAGCATTTATTCTAAGTACAATGTCTTCCATCATTTTTAACTTTTCTGCAGATGGAGCAAAGTCAGCTGCATAACGCAAATGGTGTGGGTTCCTTGGTTCATAACTCATGATTCTAACGTGTTTGCCACCAATACAATAACAGCGATAATATTCTTCAAACACAATTTCTTCTTGTAATAACATCACCAATTGCCCAGTTTCACCGTGTTTATCAAAAAAATCATCCTTGTCTTCTAAACGGTAAACGTTTTTCCAACCCCCACCTGCAAATGGTTTCATGTAAGCAGGGAATCCAACATAATTAAAAATAGTCTCCCAATCCAAGGGATAGGAAAGATTGCTAAAAGATTGGTCAGAAGTATCAGAGGGTAATTCTCTAGAAGGCAAGATCACTGTTTTGGGAACAGGGACATTGATTTTAGTTGCCAAACAATTATTGAAGAATTTCTCATCAGCACTCCACCAAAATGGGTTATTGATCACTGCCGTTCCACAAATAGCTGCATTTTTTAAATAAGCCCTATAGAAAGGTACGTCTTGGCTAATTCTATCAATGATTACTGCATAATCACTGGGTTCACCCTGCATTACTTTATCTATCCTAACAGGTTCTGCAATAATACCTGGGATTTTCTTTTCATTCACTCTTTCCACAAAAGCCATTGGGAAACTACGTTCTTGACCAAACAACACACCTATTTTTTTCATTGCTTTGATTTTAGGGATTCTGATATAAGAAATTCAATTTACTGAAACTCGGTCAAATTTTAAAACATGGTTTTTTTTTAATTGATTTCAGGAATTTGATTTTTAAACATTTTAAAGATAAAATTCTAGCCAGTCCTTATTTTTGGAAATGCCAACCACTCAAGTAACAAGTTCCCTTACTAAGTTAGAAATCCTGCACTTTCAACTATATTCAGACTATTTGGAGAGGGAAGTAGTATTGGATATTTATGCTCCTAAAGAAAGAAATCCCACCATTCATTACAGCCTCTTATTGGTGAACGATGGACAAGATTTGGTAACCATGCCTTTTGAAGATATATTAAATGACTTGTTGGAAAAATCAGCAATAGAACCATTGATTTGTGTTGGCATACACTGTGGACCTGATAGGAAAATGGAATATGGTACGGCTTATTCTCCTGATTTTGATGGCAGAGGTGCAAAAGCTGGATTATATGCCAAGTTTATATTTGATGAGTTAATTCCTTTTTTAAGAAAGGAGTTGAAAATCCCTTCTTTTAAAGACAAGTCTTTTGCAGGATTTTCATTGGGTGCACTTAGTGCCTTAGATCTTGTTTGGAACCAACCCAATCAGTTTAATAGGGTTGGTGTGTTTAGTGGATCACTTTGGTGGAGGAAAAAAGCGTATGATGAGGGCTATGACGATGAAAAAGATAGACTCATGCATTTACAAATAAGAAAGGCAGATTTCTATCCATGGTTGCGTTTTTATTTGCAATGTGGAAGTTTAGACGAAACAGCTGACAGAAATAAAAATGGCATCATAGATTCTATTGATGATACCCTAGACCTGATAGTAGAATTAAAAGCCAAGGGTTATACCGATGGTCACATACAATATACATTGATTGAAGGGGGTAAACACGATGTAACAACTTGGGGTCAAGCTTTTCCTGAATTTTTAATTTGGGGATGGGGGGTAAAGTGAAGAGTGAAGAAAGTGAAGAGTGAAGAATGAAGAGTGAAGAGTGAAGGAAAGTGAAGAGTGAAGAGTGAAGAATGGGAAGAAGAAAGTTTAGCATTAAGAATTGAGCATAAAAAAAGACCTCGAATTTCGAGGTCTTTTTTTATAACTATTTGTAATTCTCTTAGAATATATAACGAACGCCCAATTGAGCTTGCCATACATCAGAAGTGAATACACCTTTACGATAAGTGCTATACACTAATGCGTTGTTTACAGTGTTGTAACGATACAATGGAAGACCATTTGCATCAAGACCTCTGAAGTTTAACAATGAGCTGTTATTCACTACATAGCTAACACCAGCATTATTGTCAATCATGTTACCAATATTGAAGATATCAGCACGCAATTGAATAGTATGTCTGTTTTTACCAGCTGTAAATAATTCTACAACAGCTGAAGCGTCAATCCTAGTTAAATAAGGCATTAAAGCACCGTTACGCTCAACATAAGAACCCCTGTTTTTCTTCAGGTAATCATCTTGGTTGATATACATTTCAAATGCATCTTTTTGCATTTGAGCAGTAAAGGTTTGAGCAGTTGCACCAGAACCAATTGTATATTGCTGGAAGTTCATTTCAGCTTGATTTCTTGGAATGTACATCAGGTCATTACCTGCAACACCATCTCCGTTCATGTCACCAGAATAGGTATATGAAATCCTACCCCAGTTTTTGGTTTCACTAAAGATAGAGAACTGAACTGCTGCATTTTTACCGATTTCTGTACGGTAGTTGATGTTAGCAATTACACGGTTTCTCAAATCATAATCACTGAAAGCAATATCAGGACGGTTATTACCATTTACTGAACGGTTACCAGTCCAGCTGCTTGAAGCAATTGATCCTGGGTTGATATAATCTCTAGCACTACCAAAGTTATATGCAACCATCCAGCCAAATCCTTTAGCTCTAAGTGGTTTTTCAAATTTGATGGTAGCACTCATAGATCCACCATAAGAACCGCTCTTCATTACAGTTGCATCAGTAATGTTAGGGTTAATTCTGATAGCAGAAGCTGCAGTATTCAAAGTAGCTACTCCACCAGAAATGGCGTTAGGGTTAGCATAACGAACACGCTGATCAGGACCATTAAAGGTACCAACTGGTGCAGTTAAGTTAGCATTGTAGTAGTAGATACTATTAATAGCTTGAGTGAATACCAATTCTCCACCAACAACAATGTCTTTGTAGAATTTGTAATCAACAGCCAAGTTTGAACGGAACACTTTAGGGAAACGGAAAGTTTCTTCTGAAGTTGCAATGTTATAAGATGGAGCAGGTACCGCTGGGTTGGGAACAAATCCTGCTGGAGCAGCAGAAGGAGTAGTTGGTCTGAAAGGAATAGCAGTTGTACCAGCAGCTGAAGTCAAGTTCAAAGAACCAGACTGAACACCATTATTACCAACTTGGTTACTGATAAATACAAATGGAGGACGACCAGTAAATAAACCAGCACCACCTCTTACTTGGATGCGCTTGTCACCATTGATATCATAGTTAAATCCAACCCTTGGGCTTACCATCAATTTTGCACTAGGCAAAATAGATGTGCTCAATTTGGTAGGTTGACCTAATTCATTCAAGAAATTATAACCATCAACTTGTGTGTTTACATAACCAGATCCAACAAAATAAGGAACTTCTAAACGAACACCATAAGTCAGGTTGAAATTCTTTTCTAATTCAACTTCGTCTTGAATATAAGCACCAATGTTTCTTGCTTTGGTTTCTGCTAACCAAACTGCACCACCAGCCATATTACTGAAAGCTGAAGTGTATTTCAGTGCAACTGGATTGGTAGTCATATTTGGATTTGCCAAATAAGCGTTGGCAGATGTATAAAAATCAGCCAAACTGTTGAAAGTATAGATACCATTGATTTGTGCAGTAAAACCATTTACATAGTTAAATGCTTCATAGCTGATACCTGCTTGAATAGTGTGTTTGCCACCATAGAAAGTAAGGTTATCAGAGAACTGCCAAGTATCAGTATCCAATTTGTTATTTGGAGTAAATGGATCATTACCAAAAGTCATATAGGTATTGCTATTACCATCCTGAATATCTACAGTTGGGAAATCACCACCTTTTACAGCCCTGTAATCTCTATTAGCAGTATAACCAAAAATGATCTCATTGTTCAATTTGCTGCTGAAACGGCTGTTCAACTGACCAATGGCAGAATACAAGTCATTGTTGATTTCATAAGCAGTATTTGCAAAGCTCATAGCATTGATACTGTTTCTAGAACCACCCAATGATCCAGAGTTGCTGATAGAAATGTCTTTTTTAGATTTCAAGTAATTGTAACGAACACTGAATTTGTGTTTGTCATTGATGTTCCAGTCAATACGAGCAAGACCTTTATCACTTCTGGTTAAGAATGGATAGTCTTGGTATGCACCTGGATTATAGTTGAATTTGGTTTGCAAGAAAGTAGACATTGCATCTAAGTCAGAAGACTTAACACGAGTTACGTTACCACCACTATTGCTACCAGTACTTGCTACAAAAGCAGTACCTGGGTCAGTTCTTCTTTCACCTTCATAGCTCAAGAAGAAAAACAATTTGTTTTTGATTATTGCACCACCAAGGCTACCACCAAATTGCTTCACATCAAATGCAGTTGTTACAACGTCTTGCTTTCCTTGTGCACCACCTTTGGTACCTACAAGTCCTTCATTTCTGTTGTTGTAAAAACCAGTACCATGAAAAGTATTGGTACCAGATTTAGTAACAGCATTGATACTTGCACCAGTGAAACCTGCATCTCTTAAATTATAAGGAGACACGTTTACTTGAATTTCTTCAATGGCATCCAAAGAAATAGGAGTAGATCCTGTTTGGCTACCATTTAATGCTTGTAAACCAAAGCTATTGTTGAATACAGAACCATCCAATGTAAAGTTGATAGCTCTGTTATCTTGACCACCAAAAGAAGTACCGTTGGCCTGAGGTGTCATTTTAGTAAAATCAGTGATACTTCTAGACAAAGTAGGCAAAGAAGATAGTAAACGCTTGTTGATGTTGGTACCTGTACCTTTTCTGTCTTTGGAAATCAAAGCACCTTTTCTGGCACCAGTAACTACCACTTCTTGCAACTGTGCATTGGCATCAGTTAAAGCAACATCAATCACACTTGGTTCACCCAATTGGATGTAAACATCAGATACAGTTTCTGTTTTAAGACCTACATAACTAACAGTGATCTTATATGGACCACCAATACGTAGACCTGGTAGGTTGTACCTACCTGTTGTTGCAGAAACAGTTTTGTACTTAGTTCCAGATGGTTCGTGAACCGCTTCTACTGATGCACCGCCCAATGGGCCTGTTTTTGCATCACGTACGCTACCGGTAATGGAGCCATTGGTAACCTGTGCCATAGCGGAAACGGCTATCAGATAGGCCATTGCGCTAAGCAAAATTCTCTTCAGATTTAACATAAATTGCAGATTTAAAGCTGCAAATATGGTGTTAAAATCGTAAACTAACACGTATTATCACATAAATTTTACGTTACCAAGTCTATCTCTTTAACAAAATGTTCTCTTTTTGTTTATAACTCAGAACTTAGAATGCAGCGTTTGTGGGTTACCGGTTTTCCAGTTATGTAGCCAGATTTAAATCTTTTGCCCCAAATCTTTTTGAGAAATTAGGTATATCTGACACAATTTACAAATGCAATTAAATTTTAATTTATAATGATTTCTATTTAAGATTTTTAAATTATTTGATGTGTAAACACGCTTTTCAGTCAGATATTCCATTTGCCTACCGTAGTTTTGCAGCCTAATTGAATTTTATGCTAGATAGGATTGAAGATGCCATTGAAGCCATTAAAAATGGTCAATTGGTGATTGTGGTGGATGATGAGGATAGAGAAAATGAAGGTGACTTTATTGTAGCAGCCAGACATGCAACTCCAGAAGTAATCAACTTTATGAGTAAGGAAGGCAGGGGGTTAATCTGTGCAGCTTTATCAGAGAAACGCTGCAAAGAATTGGAATTGGAGCCCATGGTTAGGTCTAATACCTCCTTACATGAGACCGCTTTTACAGTTTCGGTTGACCTAATTGGTCAAGGAACATCAACAGGAATTTCTGCCCAAGACAGGTCCAAAACGGTCTTGGCTTTAATAGACCCTGCTACCAAAGCTTCAGACTTGGGTAGACCAGGTCATATTTTTCCATTGATTGCTAAAACCGGTGGAGTCTTGCGTAGAACAGGACATACGGAAGCTACCATTGACCTTGCCCGATTGGCGGGATATGAGCCTGCGGGAGTATTAGTAGAAGTGATGAATGAAGATGGCACTATGGCTAGGTTGCCCCAATTGTTAGAGATTGCCAAGAAATTCAACCTGAAAATCATCTCCATCAAAGATTTGATTGATTATCGTTTAAAATCAGATTCTTTAATTGAGGAGCTGGTAAGGGTAGATATGCCCACTAAATACGGTGATTTTACCCTAGTAGCGTATAAAGAAAAAACAACTGGTGCAGAACACTTGGCATTAATTAAAGGTGAATGGGAATTAGATGAACCAGTCTTAGCAAGGGTGCATAGCAGTTGTTTTACAGGAGATATTTTAGGCAGTCTGCGTTGCGATTGTGGCGAGCAATTGCACCGTGCTATGAAAATGGTACAACAAGAAGGAAAAGGAATTATCCTCTACATGAACCAAGAAGGAAGGGGTATTGGTTTGATTAACAAACTCAAAGCCTATAAGCTTCAAGAACAAGGAATGGATACCGTAGAAGCCAATATTCATTTGGGTTTTGGGATGGACGAACGTGATTATGGTGTAGGTGCTCAAATTTTGCGCAGCCTAAAAGCTACCAAATTAAAGTTGATGAGCAATAATCCCAGAAAGCGTGCAGGTCTTAAAGGGTATGGTATAGAAATAGTTGAAACCGTTGCTATTGAAACGGTTCCCAATGCCCACAATGAAAAATACTTGCAGACCAAGCGAGATAAAATGGGTCACGAAATTTTAGGACACTAAGGAATTAGTGTTTTGAAGAGCTGGAAGCGGCAAGTTGTTTTACCTGTGTTTTCAGTTCTTCAATTTCTTTTTGTTGGTTAATCATGTGAAGTGTCAGTTCCTCCACCTTTTTTAACAACAAGCCGTTCATTTTCCCCAAATCCAAACCATCGTTCATTACTTCAGTGGTGGTGGGCATATCTGGAAGGTGCTTGTTATCCTGAATAAATTGTTCTAGTTTCTTCAGTGACATCAATTTGTAGTCATAGTCAAATACATTGTCATACCAGTCCTTGCTATCTTTTACCGCAACTTTTACTTTTTCAGTCAAGATGCCCTGTTCTACAAATAGTTTGTAACCGTCATATTGGGTTTGTACATCACCAATCTTCACCCTACCTTCATAAGAATCTACAGAAAAGAATTCTTTTTCTACAGCATCTGTTGGTGATTTAAAACTGATTTTAAAAGTCTGGGGCGTTTTTAAAGTGTTGTCTCCTGAAACCCTTGCACCAATGGTCCAATAGCTCACATTTTTGGGATCTGTGACATTGCCATTTGAGAACATGATACTGGGTTCATTTTGACCACTAGATGCCCATTCATTACTCAGTTTGAGTAAGATATTTTTATTCCGCACATTGCCTGCTCCTTTTTTAATCTCCAATGCAGCTCCAGGTGTTTGGGTACCAATACCCGCAAAGCCAGAAGATGGGAAAACGTTTTCACCCCCTCCAGTGCTACTTCCTGTAGGAGTGGATCTTGTTCTTCCAGAAGTGTTTGGAGGAATAGCTTGAGCAAATCCATATTGGATTAGCAAACAACAAGCCAGTGCGGAAAGGAATCTTTTTTTCATTGATCGTTTGTTTTCACGGGTTTACAGCAACTGCAATAAACTGAGTTAGGCAAATTTAACGCAAATCCCCCATCTGCCTAACCAACTAAACGTTCAAAAGCCCCTAAAATTGTGCTAATGTACAGAGCTTAAAGCAAGAAAGCGACAATTGCCGCTTTCTTATAGAATCCTTATCGTTGGGGAGAATGTCCGTATTCTTGTTCTTCTCTTTCCTTTTCTTTCTCATAAGCCTTAATAATAGATTTTACCAGACGGTGACGTACTACGTCTTCTTCATTAAGTTCAATATGGGCAATTCCTTCTACATTTTTTAGTATTCTAGTTGATTTTTCCAACCCGCTGCGCATATTTCTAGGTAGGTCTACCTGAGTAGGGTCACCCGTGATAATGGCTTTTGCATTGGCTCCAATTCTAGTCAAAAACATTTTCAATTGAAGGTCATTGGTATTTTGGGCTTCATCTAGAATAATAAAAGCATTGTCCAAAGTTCTACCACGCATATAAGCTAGGGGAGCAATTTCTATGGTACGTGTACTCATATAATAGCCTAACTTATCTGCAGGAATCATATCATCCAAAGCGTCATACAATGGGCGTAAGTATGGATCAATCTTTTCCTTTAAATCGCCAGGTAAGAATCCCAAACTTTCACCCGCTTCAACCGCTGGTCTAGTGAGGATAATTTTTTTGACCAATTTGTTTTTCAATGCCCTAACTGCTAGTGCAACGGCGGTATAGGTTTTACCAGTACCTGCTGGTCCTATAGCAAAGACAATATCATTCTTGTCTGCAGCTTGTACCATTTTTTTCTGGTTCTGTGTTCTGGCCCTGACCGTTTTTCCATTAGGACCAAAGACCAACACATCATTGGGATTTCGGTCTACAAAATTGTCAATGGTTTCTGCGTCGTCTCCACCTAAAATTTGCTGAAAATAAATTTCACTCAAATGTCCATTCCTTTCTAGGTACTGAATAATTAAGTCAATTTTTTCTTTAGCAGAATCAATCTGCTCAGGTGCTCCACTCAATTTGAGCTGCGTGCCACGAGAGAGAATTTTTAAAAGCGGGAATTTCTTTTTTAGAATATCAAGTTTTCCATTGTTGACGCCAAAAAACTCAATGGGGTTAACGGTTTCTAGGTTGATGATTTTTTCAGTCAAACTGTTACGTTTTAGAGATTACGGGATATTGCTTGCTATGTTTTAGGCCTTTCTCAAATTTAATTGGATATGACCAAAACATCCTACTATTTCTTATGCACAGGTGTGGATAGAAAATCAAGAACATACCGCAGCATTCCCTACTGAAGGATTCTGATACAAGTGGAAACAATTTGATAACATGAAGCGGGAGCTATAAAGCTTTTAAAGCTGCAATGGTAGCTATGGGGTCTGATGATTTAAAAACAGTACTACCTGCAACTAATACATCGGCACCAGCCAATAAAATTTCTTTGGCATTTTCTAGGGTAACACCGCCATCAATTTCAATAAGGGTTGAAAGGCCTCTTGATTGAATCATTGCTTTGAGTGTCTTAATTTTTTCCAAGGTCCAAGGAATAAAAGATTGTCCGCCAAAACCAGGATTCACACTCATCAAACAAACTACTTCAATATCCTGTAATACATCTACTAAAACAGAGACTGGGGTAGAGGGGTTTAAAGCAACGCCAGGCTTCATTCCCAATGATTTAATCTGCTGCAAATTTCTATGCAAATGAGGGCAAGCTTCTTGGTGTACGGTTAAAATATCGGCACCAGCTTTTTTAAATGCTTCTGCATAATTTCCAGGATTTTCAATCATCAAATGAACGTCGCAAATTTTAGTTGTGGCGGTTCTAATTTGTTCAATTACTGGTAGTCCAAAACTGATATTGGGTACAAATACACCATCCATCACGTCTAAGTGAAACCAGTCTGCAACACTTTGGTTGAGCATGCGACTTTCTGCACCTAATTCTAAGAAATTGGAAGCTAATAATGATGGAGCAATAATGGCCATGATTCTTTGTTTGGCGGCAAAATTAAGCAATTGCCGTTAGAGTTCTAGTTTTTCAAACGGCTGATTGCCGCACTGGCTTCCTTTAAACTTGGATCCAATGCCAAAGACCTTTCATATTGGGCAATGGCTTCTGCTTTTAGTTGTTGGGTTTCGGCAGTTTTTCCCAACCAATAATAACCATCAGCATAATTGTTTCTAATTGTTACTACGGTCTGAAAAACTTGATTGGCAGAGACAAAATCCTTAGCATCAAAATAAATAAATCCCTTTTCCATATAAGCTTCTAAATAGCCATAATTATTATTAATGCAGGCATTGAATTGACTAATAGCAGCTTTGGTATTGCCTGTTCTTGCATAATAAACGCCTACGATAAAGTCGCAATGAGACTGATAGGTTCTACCTAAACGCATCTCAGCCACTTGGGCCACGGTTTTAAATACCCTGCTATCCTTGGTTTCTGCAAACAAATTTCCTAAGGTGAGCAATACGTCCGGGGTTGGGTATATTTTAGCTGCAACACCATAAGCTCCAATAGCCAAAATGGTATCGCCTGATCTTTCTTTTAAACTTCCTAGTTTATACCAAAGCCCAAAATTGCCACTGTCTTTTTTAATCAAGGAATCCATCTGCACCATGGCTAATGTTAAATTTCCCATACTGTCAAGTGCATCCACTAATTGAAGCCTTAACCCAACACTATCAGGATGTTGTCCTACGGCACTAACCAGTTGTTCTACCTGTGGCGTTAGTTTTTCTGGATCCTTACCTTTTGATTCATCTCCCTTGTTTTTGCATGCAAAAAATAATACTGCGCTCAAGGCTATCCAACAATATTTCATGGAACAAAAATACAAAGCCATGACAGTTATGGGCATTTTTTTAATGAATTGGATGGCTGCAACTGCTTATTTTTGTCAGATATTAACAGATTATGAAAAAATCCCTCTTGATGATTGCTGCTATAGTGGGGCTCTACGCTACCCTAAAGGCACAAGACAATAACAAACCACTTGATTCGGTTTTGTTTGCTGGTGAAAAACATTTTAAAAATGTAAGACAGCTCACTTTTGGCGGTGATAATGCAGAAGCCTATTGGAGTTATGATGGCAAATCAATCATTTTTCAAAGGACCAATCCCAAAGAAGGAATTAATTGTGATCAGATTTTTATAGGTAAGTTACCTACCAAACCTGATGAAGTGTTTGCGCCAAAAATGGTCAGCAGTGGCAAGGGAAGAACTACTTGTTCCTATTTTTTACCAGATGGCAAACACATCATTTATGCTTCTACACACAAGGGTGGAGAAGCCTGCCCTCCAACACCCGATAGGGCTAAATATGGTAACAAATACATTTGGCCTTTGTATGATTCCTATGATATTTTCATGGCTACCCTAGACGGGAAAATTGTAAAGCAATTAACTACGGCTAAAGGATATGACGCAGAAGGAACCCTTTCACCTGATGGCAAGAAAATGATTTATTGCAGCGATAAAGATGGTGACCTAGAACTCTATGTGATGGACCTAGCTTCAGGTAAGGAAAAACGCATTACCAATACTTTAGGATATGACGGTGGTGCATGGTTTAGCCCCGATGGTAAAAAAATTGTTTGGAGGGCTAGTAGACCCAAAACAGAAGCTGAGATTAAAGAGTATAAAGATTTGTTAGCAGAAGGCATGGTGGCTCCAACGCATATGGAAGTATATGTGGCTAACGCCGATGGTTCTGATGCTAAACAGATCACTTTTTTAGAGCAAGCCAATTGGGCACCCAATTTTACACCAGATAGTAAGCATATTATCTTCTGTAGTAATCATGAATATAAAAGAGGGTTTCCTTTTAATATGTACCTGACAGATATCAATGGTAAAGGTTTAGAGAAAATTAGCAGAGACCGAGGTTTTGACGCTTTTCCTATGTTTAGTCCAGATGGCAAGAAAATTATTTTTGCTTCAAACAGAAATAATGGTGGAACCAGGGACACCAATCTATTTGTAGCAGATTGGGTAGACTAATCAAAACAACCTATTTTTAAACGAATCAATCAACTAACATGTATACAGGACTTTTGCATTTACATAATCTTTTGCGTTGGATTATCTTGATTTTATTGGTAGTAAACATTGTTCGTCATTTTACTGCGGCCAATAATCCTTTTACCGCTACAGACAAGAAATTGGGATTATTCCTAATGATTGCTGCACATACCACGCTATTGTTGGGCATTTACCAATGGTTTGCAGGATCATGGGGTTTCCAAAATATCCAAAACTTAGGCATGGGCGTTGTTATGAAAGACAGCGTTTACCGTTTTTGGGCTGTGGAGCATTTAACTGGAACGTTGATTGGAATTATCTTGATCACTTTGGGTAAAGGAGTAGCCAAGAAAAATTTCCCTGATGCTGTAAAACACAAGCGCAGTGCCATTTTGTATTTATTGGCATTGGTAATTATCTTGGCAGTTGTGCCTTGGCCTTTTAGAGAAGCCATTGCACGTCCTTGGTTTCCTGGTATGTAATTAAAACAGACCGCCTCTTTTTCCAAGTTCAATCAAATCACAGTCTTTGATCTCTCTTCCGTCTATTGTAAAACGGATGATGGTTCTTTCTTTGTGCCAGCCATGATGTCCTGCAGCGCCTGGATTCATGTGCAGACAAAGTCTTGCAGGGTCATACATGACTTTTAGAATATGGGAATGTCCACTAATAAATAATTGAGGTTGATAATCCGTAAGTAGCTTTTTTGCTTGGGGATTGTATTTGGGTGGATATCCTCCAATATGGAGCATTAAAACCGTTACATCCTCACATTTCCATGCCAGCATTTCAGGGAATTCGCTCCTGATATCATATCCATCAATATTACCCCAAACCCCTCTCAAAGGTTTTTTGGCTTTAATTTCATCGGCTAGGGCAATATTGCCAAAATCTCCAGCATGCCAGATTTCATCACAGTCTTTAAAGTGTTTGAATACAGCTGGGTCTAAAAAACCATGGGTGTCAGAAATGAGTCCAATCCTAGTCATGAAAAATGATTCTTAAAATGAATATAGCAAGTATTATTTTTATACTCTAACGATTCCTATGCCACACTATCAAACCTTGGGTCAAATACCCCATAAAAGACATACCCAATTCCGCAAAGCGGATGGTGGATTGTATTCAGAACAGTTGTTTTCTACAGAAGGATTTAGCAATGATTATTCGCTTTTATATCATCACCATGCACCTACTGAAATAATTGCTACAGATGAGCCCATTGTGGTAAAACCCAAGATTGCAGAAGAATACATGCTGCAACACAGAAGCTTTGAAGGTTTTCAAATTCAACCAGAACAAGATTATTTAAAAAGTAGGAAAACCATACTTGTTAATAATGATTGTCAGATTTCTTTAGCAGCACCCCAACAAAGTTTGACGGATTATTTTTTCAAAAATGCAGATGCAGATGAAATGATTTTTGTGCATGAGGGGTCAGGCGTCTTGCATACCCAATATGGAACTATTGATTTTGCCTACGGCGATTATCTAGTGATTCCAAGAGGTACTATTTATCAGATTAGTTTTAAAGATGCCAATAATAGATTGTTCTTGGTAGAGAGTTTTAGCCCTATTAGATACCCCAAAAGATATACCAGTAATGCAGGGCAATTATTAGAGCACGCACCATTTTGCGAACGCGATATTCGTGGCCCGAAAAACTTGGTTACCAAAGATGAACAAGGAGACTTTTTAATCAAGACCAAGAAAAAAGGGGTGCTCTATGGATTGCATTATGGACACCATCCATTTGATGTTGTGGGCTGGGACGGCTGTTGCTATCCCTATGCGTTTAGTATCCATGATTTTGAACCCATCACTGGAAGGGTGCACCAACCACCACCTGTTCACCAAACATTTGAAGCACACAATTTTGTGGTATGCAGTTTCTGCCCTAGGTTATATGACTATCACCCAGATGCTATTCCTGCACCCTATAACCATAGCAATATTGACAGTGATGAACTGCTCTATTATGTGGATGGAGATTTCATGAGTAGAAAACACGTAACCAGAGGTATGATAACTTTACACCCTGCGGGGATCCCACACGGGCCACATCCGGGTGCTGTTGAAAAAAGCATTGGTAAAAAAGAAACCAAGGAATTGGCAGTAATGGTGGATACTTTTCATCCCTTGCAACTAACAGTAGAAGCATTGGCTATTGAAAACAAAGGCTATACCATGAGTTGGGCGGAATAACTAGGGGCATTTGATTTTTCTAAATGCTGCTGTAAATTGAATCTTGGATTTGTCTAAGAAAACACCCTTGCCATCTTTAACCCCTTGTGGACCTTCGCCCATATAAAGGCTATCATTTTTAAATTTGAAAATCACTTCGGCATCAGAATCCATTCCCTCTGAGTTGAAAGCATAATTGGTTTCTATAATGGAGTCTTTGAGAAGGCCATCAAGGGTTCCCCTTGATTTGTCTTTCTCATACATATCATAAAACAGTTCTCCACTAACGTTAGTCCCATTAACTTTTAAAGTTAATCTTATGGTATCCTGTCCTACATTGTATTCATAACAACCTGTTAGATAAGTAGCAAGGGATTGTATACTATCAATTGTAGTTTTGTTAGTATCAATTGTATTGCTAGTAGTAGATTGGTTTTGGCAAGCCAATAAAGCCATTGTCATAACTATTACAGCAATAGTTTTTTGTTTCATATAGTGATTTTAAGGAATTCAAATCTAATAGTTAAATGCATTCAATCAAACAGTCTTTGTTGTATTTTCAAGGTCTAATGCAAATTCAAATGAGGCCTTTATATAGTTTCCTGTTGATATTCTTTTTTGTTACTGCTCAAGGACAAGAGTTTGGGGGGAATCCTAGTAACACCAAATGGAGGCAAATCAATACGGATACTTTTAGAGTTATTTATCCGGTTGGAATGGATCACCAAGCTCAATCTGTAGCTGCTTGGATTCGCGAATTACAAAAAAACAACAAAGCCAGTCTTGGAAGCCAAACAAGAAAGATGAATATTGTGTTTCAAAATGAAAACACATTCTCAAACGCCTATGTAGCACTGGCTCCTAGGCGTTCTGAATTTTACAATACAGCACCACAGGATCCTTTCTCGCTGGGTGCTATTGAATGGAATAAAACCTTAGCCATTCATGAGTATAGACACGTGCAGCAATACAATAATTTTAATAAAGGGTTTTCAAAATTTGCTTCCATTATCTTAGGCCAGCAAGGTCAAGCTTTGGCAAACGCGGCGTCAATTCCAGATTGGTTTTTTGAAGGAGATGCTGTGTATATTGAAACCCTGTATTCCCAACAGGGTAGGGGTAGATTGCCCTTGTTTCAAGCGGCTTATCAAAGCCTGTACTTAGATCAAAAAAAATACAATTACCAACAATTACGCAATGGTTCTTATAGGTTCTATACTCCCAACCATTATCCTTTGGGATACTTGCTGGTAGCTTATGGAAGAAAAACTTATGGAGATGATCTTTGGCAAAAAGTAACATCAGATGCGGCTGCTTACAAACCCTTTTTCTATCCCTTTCAAAACGCCATTCAAAAACATACAGGTAAGAAATTTGATCAATTTTTTAATGACGCCATGTCTTATTACCAAACACAATGGCAACAGCAAAAAGATACGGCAGTTCAATGGGTCACTGGGTTAGAAAAAAACAATGTTACAGATTATCTGTACCCGTATCCTACAGCAACACAAGCAACTTTGGTTTTGAAAAAATCCTATAAGCAAGCACCTGCTTTTTATTTATTAGAAACCGATGGTAAAGAACGAAAAATTGCAAATAAATACCTATCGGTAGATGATTACTATTCTTATAATAATGGGAAATTAATCTATGCGGCTTATCAACCCAATCCTAGGTGGGGCAACCAAGATTATAACCAATTAGTATTATTAGATATCGCCGCAGGCAAGACAACTATCATAGCTGAAAAGACCAGGTATTTCTCACCAGATATTTCTCATGATGCCAAAACTATTGCCGCCATTGAAACCAAGAAAACTGGTGAGTCTGTTTTGATCACATTAAATGAGCAGGGAACATTATTGGATCAATTTGAGCAAAAAGGCTGGGTCTTAGCTAGCCCCAAATTTTCTAAAAATGACAACCATGTATTTTTTACGGCTAGAAAGCCAAATGGTCAAATGGCTTTGCTTAAAAAAGCAAAAGGGGCAGATGCCAATGTGGAATATTTAATTCCCTTCTCAAATAGTTTGATTGGTTATTTATTGGTGCAAGGCGATGCGCTGAATTTTACTAGAACTGCCAATGGTAGGGATGAAATTTGGACGCTAAATGTAGCCGATAGTGTACATCAACCATTTAGACTGGCTTCTTATTCAACAGGTCTTTATCAAGGGTATTTGAAAGGTCAACAATTGATGGCCGCTGCCTTTACAGCCAATGGGTATCGGCTAGGCTTATTTCAACCAAAGTGGGAACAGGGTAGCCTGCAGACCAATGAATTAAAGGCGCTTCAATTAGAGGGCTTGTACAAGAATTCCCTTTCAGAGTCTGGACGGATTCCTCAGGATAGTTTAACAGGTAGTAGTTTTCAAACATCAGCATACAAAAAGTCTTTTCAGTTTTTTAATTTTCATAGTTGGCGCCCCATGTATAGTGCCCCAGAATATAGCTTCTCTATATATGGAGAAAACGTGCTGAATACTTTTCAATCCCAACTAGCTTATACCTATAATGAAAACGAGGGTAGTCATAAACTGGGTTTTGAAGCTGTGTATGGTGGGTCCTATTTGCAACCCATCTTAGGATTGGGGCAAACCTGGTCTAGAACGGGTGCCCTGAACAAAGACACAGTTTTGCACTGGAATGAGACAGAAGCAAATTTTGGTTTAAGACTTCCTTTGAACCTGAGTGGGGGCAATGCTTATAGATCTTTGAGCTTTCAATCAAGTTTAAACTTAGAACAAGTAAAATGGACAGGATTGGGGCAAAAACTGCTCAAAGACCAAGATTATCAGTCTTGGAATAGCCAAATTCGTTACCAGTCTCAAATTCAAAAAGGCAAGCAGCAAATTTTTGCTCATTGGG
Organism: Chitinophagaceae bacterium BSSC1; assembly: GCA_002256435.1. GTDB lineage: Bacteria > Bacteroidota > Bacteroidia > Chitinophagales > Chitinophagaceae > Sediminibacterium. The sequence continues at coordinate 140,560 of NKJC01000006.1, read as the reverse complement.
GGCAATCTTTATTGGCCGATTTTAAAACCAATATTAATGGTCACCAGGCCCAACAATTGCTCTTAAGTGGTAGCTTTTATCTTCCAGGATTGGCCAATAACCATAGTTTGGTATTAAGTGCTGCTTATCAGGCTAGGGATACCATGCAGCAATACTTGTTTAGCAATAATTTTCCTTTCTCTCGAGGGTATGAGGCCATTAACTTTCCCAGAATGTGGAAATTTGGCGCTAATTATCATTTGCCCATTTGCTATCCCGAATGGGGATTTGGGAACATTGTTTATGTTCAGCGAATCAGGTCCAACCTATTTTTTGATCATACTGTGGGCAAAAGTCTAAGAACTGGGGCTCAATTTCAGTTCAATAGTGTTGGTGCCGAACTCTATTTTGATACCAGATGGTGGAACCAACAGCCCATAAGTTTTGGAATTAGGTATACCCGACTACTTTCTGAAGAATTTAGGCCAGTTCCCCAACCCAATGTCTGGGAACTGGTACTTCCGGTTAGCCTGTTTTAGAAAATTGTCTCCCCAAAACGGTCTTTTGGACAAAATTGGAGGCGGATAATTGCTAAAAAAAGGCCATATTTGCACCGAATTTGGGAAATCCGGAGGGTTTTTCCACATTTTTGAGATTTTTTTCCACTTAATTTTCTTATTTCCGCTGCAAACTAATATCTTTGCAGCCCCAAAAATTGTATGTCGAAACAACCACTGATTAAACAAGATGGAGTAATTCTGGAAGCCTTGAGCAATGCTATGTTCAGGGTGAAATTGGAAAATGGCCACGAAATATTGGCTACCATCTCCGGAAAAATGAGGATGCACTATATCCGAATTTTACCTGGTGATAAAGTGGGGGTTGAGATGAGCCCTTATGATCTAAGTAGAGGAAGAATCATCTTCCGATACAAATAAGGCAGCAATCAGGGATAAAAAATATTCAGGTACCAATAAGCTGGCATTTCAACCTTAGGGAGGGGGCTAGCAAAAGAAAAAAGCATTGTTATGAAAGTTAGAGCTTCTATCAAAAAGCGCAGTGTAGATTGTAAGATTGTGAAGCGTAAGGGCAAACTTTACGTAATTAACAAAAAGAACCCTCGTTATAAGCAACGTCAGGGATAATCACTGGTACGCCCAATTGGTGTGCCTGAATAAAACAGTATAAAACTTAAAATTAGAATATGGCTCGTATTGCCGGTATTGACTTACCAAAGAATAAAAGAGGAGAAATTGGTCTGACCTATATTTTCGGGATCGGAAAATCTACTGCTCAGTATATTCTTACTAAAGCTGGTATTGACTTCAATAAGAAAGTGAACCAGTGGAACGATGAAGAACAAGGTGCTATCCGTAATATCATCAACACTGAATTTAAAGTGGAAGGTGCATTGCGTAGTGAAGTTTCCATGAGCATCAAACGCTTGTTGGATATTGCTTGCTACCGTGGTTTGCGTCACCGTAAAGGTTTGCCTGTTCGTGGTCAACGTACCAAAACTAACAGCCGTACCAGAAAAGGTAAGCGTAAGACAGTTGCTGGTAAGAAGAAAGCCGCTAAGAAATAATTAATCGTAAGTCTAACCTTGCAAAAGGTTAGACTTACGCATTCATAAAATCCGTTGCAGCTTGGATCTTCCTACAGGAAAGTAGAGTGTAACGGTTCCCGAATCAGTTCGGGATTTTACATTTTAAACGCGTCCCTGTAAAAAGGGATACACCTCAAAAAACAACAATGGCCAAACCGCAAAAAGCGCAAAACAGCGCAAAAACCGCTGCCAAGAAAAGGGTAGTAAAGGTTGACGCAGCAGGAGAAGTTAGAATCTCTGCTACTTTTAACAACATCATCATCAGTTTTACCAACAAATCTGGCCAAGTTATTTCTTGGAGCAGTGCTGGTAAAATGGGCTTTAGAGGTTCTAAAAAGAACACTCCATATGCAGCTCAGATGGCAGCAGCCGATGCAGCAAAAGTTGCTTCTGATGCTGGTCTGAAGCGTGTAGACGTATTTGTGAAAGGCCCAGGTGCTGGACGCGAAAGCTCTATCCGTTCTATTTCTCAGTCAGGAATTGAAGTTACTTCTATTAAAGACGTAACTCCGCTACCACACAATGGTTGCCGTCCTCCTAAACAACGTAGGGTATAATGAGTTGGTAGGTTTTCTACCAATGAATCATCATAACAGGGCCAGGTATCTATTTTAGATTTTTACGATACCCGGTCGTCATTAAAAAATCGCAAACAAAAACAAATGGCACGTTACACAGGTCCAAAGACCAAAATTTCCAGAATCTTCGGCGAACCCATCTTGGGAAATGCCAAGTGGTTGGGTAAGAACAGCAACCCTCCCGGACAGCACGGTGCTGCCCGTAAGCGTAAAACCTTGGGTGAATACGCTTTGCAATTGCGTGAAAAGCAAAAAGCCAAATACACTTATGGTGTATTGGAGCGCCAGTTCCGTAAAACTTTTGAAGAAGCTCAGCGTCTTAAAGGTGTTACTGGTGAAAACTTGATCAAATTGTTGGAATCTCGTTTGGACAACACTGTTTTCCGTATGGGTCTTACAGCTAGCCGTCCTGAAGCTCGTCAGTTGGTGAACCACAAGCACATTACCGTTAACGGTGAAGTGATGAACGTTCCTTCTTATACTTGCAAACCAGGTGACATTATTGCTTACAAACCTAAGAGCGCTGATAACTCAGCTGTAGTAAGCAAAAACCGCGGTAAGAATCCAAAGTTTGGCTGGATTGACTGGAATGAAAATGAAAAGAAAGGTACTTTCATTACAATGCCAGATCGTGAAAGCGTTCCTGAGAATATCAAGGAACAACTGATTGTGGAATTGTACTCTAAATAATAAAAGGACCTGGATTGAAAGATCCGGGGTTCTTTTTTCAAACATATTCCTTCTTTCTCTTGTGGGAAGAAGATTCATCAGTAAAAAACAAGTTCTAATATGGCCATATTAAGCTTTCAGAAGCCAGACAAAATCGTTTTACAAAAAGCAACAGATTTTGAAGGACAGTTTGAATTCCGTCCATTGGAACCAGGTTTCGGCCTGACCATCGGTAACGCCCTGCGCAGGGTATTGCTGAGTTCTTTGGAAGGTTTTGCCATTGTTGGTATCAAGATCGAAGGCGTGGACCACGAATTTGCAACCATCAAGGGTATCACAGAAGACGTTACCGAAGTGATCTTGAATTTGAAACAAGTACGTTTCAAGAAAACAGTTGATCATGAAGTAGCTAATGAGAAAATCACTTTGTCTATCAAAGGCCGCACTGAATTCAATGCAGGTATGATTGGCGAAGGATCTCAAAGCTTTCAGGTAATGAATCCTGAACTGGTGATTTGCACCATGGATAATACATCCAAATTGGACATTGAATTAACCATTGCTAAAGGTCGTGGTTATATTCCAGCAGAAGAGAACAAGGTAAAGGATTCCGCTTTTGGATACATTGCTATTGACTCTATTCACACACCTATCAAGAACGTTAAATACGCTATTGAGAACTATCGTGTGGAACAAAGAACTGACTATGAGAAACTGATTTTAGACGTTGCTACAGATGGAACCATCCATCCTGAAGACGCGGTTAAACAAGCTTCTCGCATTCTGATTCAACACTTGATGATCATCACTGATGAGAACATCACTTTTGATAACAAAGAAGACAAGAAAGAAGATGTGGTTGACGAACACGTATTGCAATTACGCAAAGTGTTAAAGACTCCATTAGAAGACTTGGATCTTTCTGTACGTGCCTTCAATTGCTTGAAAGCTGCTAAGATTAACAGCTTGAGTGAATTGGTACAATACGAGCAAGAAGACCTAATGAAATTCAGAAACTTTGGTCAAAAATCTCTTTCTGAGATTGAACAAGTGTTAACTGAAAGAGGTTTGAGCTTTGGTATGGATTTGAACAAATTAGGATTGGATAACCTAGACAATTAAGCCCTGCTTGGTTCCTAGTTAAACCATCCCATTCATCACATCTTATATTCCTGACACGGTATAAGATATAAAAACAAATGTCATGCGTCACGGAGACAAAATCAACAACCTCGGCCGTAAAAAAGCACATAGGGTTGCATTATTACAGAATCTGGCTAGCCAGTTGATCACACACAAACGTATTGTTACCACTTTGGCTAAAGCTAAAGCTTTGCGTACTTACGTTGAACCATTGATCACTAAGACAAAGAAAAACGAAAGCGCTGCTCAAATCAGCCACAACCACCGTTTGGTGTTTGCAGAATTGCAAGACAAAACTGCTGTGAAAGAATTGTTCACAGTAATTGGTCCTAAAATTGCTTCTCGTCCAGGTGGATACACTAGGATCTTGAAATTAGGCATTCGTCCTGGTGACAATGCTGAAAAAGCAATGATTGAACTAGTAGACTTCAATGAAATTTACGGTAAAGGCGTTGAAAAAGCAGCTGAACCTGCTAAAAAGACTCGTCGTGCCGGTGGAGCTAAAAAGAAAGCTGAAGCTGCAGAAGCCGCTCCAGTGGCGGTAGAAGCTCCAGCAGTAGAAGAAACTCCAGCAGTAGAAGATAAAGCAGCTGAATAATTTCATGAAACTGTTGAAACATATAGGCAAGACTTTTTTAGTCTTGCCTTTTTTTATGACCAATGTGTAAAAGATTATCCCTGAATTAGGGCCAATTGTATTTCTTTTGCAAAACAAATTAGAATTGAACATGCCTCAGACCAAGCAACCCGCCATTTTAGTTTTAGCAGATGGACACGTATTTCAAGGATCAGCTTTTGGTAAAATAGGAATCGCCACAGGCGAAATCTGTTTTAATACCGGAATGACTGGCTACCAAGAAGTATTTACTGATCCCAGCTATACTGGTCAGGTGTTGATCATGAATAATGTGCACATTGGTAACTACGGTGTAAAAGACGTAGATGTTGAAAGTAGTTCAGTAAAAATCCATGGTTTAATAGCTCGTAATCTAGAAGAATTATATAGCCGTTTTCAGGCAAATGGTAATTTGAATGACTACTTAAAAGATAACAATATTGTTGCCATTGATGATATTGATACTCGTGCGTTGGTTGCACATATTCGTACCAAAGGCGCCATGAACTGTATTATCTCTTCTTCTGAATTAGATGTAGCAGTTTTGAAAGCGCAATTGGCTGCAGTACCTGATATGGATGGCCTAGAATTAGCCAGTACCGTAAGTACCAAGGAAGAATATGAGCTGGGCGATGTTAATGCGCCTATTAAAGTAGCAGTACTTGATTTTGGGGTTAAAAAGCATATTCTAGAATGTTTGGTAGAAAGAGGAGCACATGTAAGGGTGCATCCTGCAAAAACGCCTTTGAGTAGGTTAAAAGAATTCCAGCCGAATGGATATTTCCTTTCTAATGGCCCTGGGGACCCCGCTGCCATGCCTTATGCAGTTGCAACGGTAAAAGATATTCTACAAGAAAACAAGCCGGTATTTGGTATCTGTTTGGGGCATCAGTTATTAGCCAGAGCTAATGATATCCCTACATTTAAAATGCACCATGGTCACAGAGGATTAAACCATCCTGTTAAAAATATCATTACCGGTCAGTGTGAAATCACTACGCAAAATCACGGATTTGGAGTAGATCCAGAAGCTGTTCGCAACCACAACAATGTAGAGATTACGCACTTAAATTTAAACGATGAATCCATTGAAGGAATCCGTTTAAAAGATCGTCAAGCATTTAGTGTACAATACCACCCGGAAAGCACACCAGGCCCACACGATAGCAGATACTTATTTGACAATTTCATGGACATGATGCGCCATCAAAATAATTAAGATGCGTTTTGCAATTCTTATTTGCTGTTTCCTGTTTGGGTTGTTTGCATGTAATATCAAATTAAAACCCACACCCAAAGAAGTGGTGGTTGAGATGCCAGATATTAACGGTCTATGGCAACTGCTTTATGTGAATGGCAACAAAGTAACCAAAGAACAATCTGGAAAAGAAATTCCTCAATTAGCTTTTAATACAACAGAAAATTCGCTAACCGGAACAACGGGTTGTAATAGAATTACTGGCAAAATAAGGGTAACACCTTACTTGGTTGATTTTGAAAATTTGGCTGCTACCAGAATGCTTTGTAGCAATGCTAAATATGAAACCCCCTTGCTTCAATTATTAAGGGGCAGTTTGTCATACACCCTTTCCAATGAAGAATTAATCTTTACAAAAGAAGGTAAGCAAGTATTGGTTTTTAGAAGAGCACTGTAAGATATCTTAAGATACCAAAGCATAACATTGCTTGGCAATTTCTAACTCTTCATTTGTTGGTACAATCAGTATTTTTACTTTAGCATCATTGCTGTTGATTGCAACTATTCCTTTTTGACGTTTCGCGTTTTTTTCTTGATCTAATGTTAATCCTAGCCATTCCATTTGTTGGCAAACCAAGGCCCTTGTCAAGTCATCGTTTTCACCTACACCTCCTGTAAATACAATGGCGTCTAAGCCATTTAAAACGGCTGCAAAAGACCCTATATATTTCTTGATATGATAGGCATACATTTGGTAGGCAAGTACAGAGGGTTTGTCTCCTTGTTCATACCTTGCTTTTACGTCTCTCATATCACTAAATCCAGTAAGCCCCAACATCCCACTTTGCTTGTTCAAAACATCATGAATCTGTTCAATAGGATAGCCCAGTTGGTTCACTAAATAAAAAATCACAGACTGATCAATATCACCAGCCCTGGTTCCCATCATCAATCCATTCATAGGTCCTAATCCCATACTGGTGTCTACACATTTGCCATCTTTAATAGCTGTCATACTACACCCATTACCCAAGTGAATGGTAATGATTTTGGAACTTGTTAATCCTAAATATTCAATAGCACGTTCAGAAACAAATTTGTGTGATGTACCATGAAAGCCGTAACTCCTAATTCTATGGTCTTCATAAAACCTATTTGGGATGGCCATTCTGTAGGCTAATGCTGGCATGGTTTGGTGAAAAGCCGTGTCAAATACGGCTACTTGTTTAGCAGTAGTAAATATTTGTTCGGCTACTTCAATCCCTAAAAAATTAGCGGGATTGTGTAATGGAGCAAGTGGAAATAGTTGTTTGATTTTTGCCTTAATTTCTTCAGTAATTTCCATGGTATTGGAAAAGCTTTCTCCTCCATGCACCACCCTGTGTCCAACAGCATGAATTTCTGCGGGGTCTTTGATCACGGCCAAAGGTCCTTCAGATAAATAACTGGCCACCAATTTCAAGCCCATAGCATGGTCTTTTATCCGCAATTCTTCTTTGAGAGATTGCTCTGTACCGGTATGAAAAGTTTTGTGTTGGATACTGGCATTATCTGAACCAATTCTTTCAATTAATCCAGCGCAAATAGTAAATGCATCCGGCATACTGATAAGTTGGTATTTAATTGAGCTGCTACCTGAATTGATCACGAATATGTTCATGCGATGGAATTAAATGGTTTGTTGTGCTTGAATAGCAGTAATGACAACGGTATTAAATACGTCATCTACGGTACAACCTCGGCTAAGGTCATTAACTGGCTTATTTAGGCCTTGTAGCATTGGTCCAATGGCTAGAGCACCAGTTTCTCTTTGAACGGCTTTGTATGTATTGTTACCAGTATTCAAGTCCGGGAAAATTAATACAGATGCTTGACCTGCCACTTCTGAATTGGGCATTTTTTTCTTACCAACTGAAGGGTCAACTGCTGCATCATATTGAATAGGGCCTTCTACTTTTAAATCAGGTCTTCTTTCTCTTACAATTTCTGTTGCTCTTCTAACTTTTTCTACGTCTTCTCCTTCACCAGAGGTACCAGAAGAATAAGAGAGTAAAGCAATCTTTGGTTCAATGCCAAACATCAAACTGGTTTCTGCAGAAGAGATGGCAATCTCTGCCAATTGTTCTGAGCTAGGATTGGGGTTTACAGCACAGTCACCAAAAATAGAAACCCGATTAGGTAAACACATAAAGAATACAGACGAGACCGTATTCACCCCTGGTTTGGTTTTGACAAATTGCAACGCTGGTCTAATGGTATGCTGTGTAGTATGTAAGGCACCAGAAACCATGCCATCAGCATGTCCTTTGTAAACCATCATGGTGCCAAAATAAGAAACGTCTAACATCAAGTCTCGCGCCATATCAAGGGTTAATTTCTTGGCTTTGCGCAATTCATACAAAGTGTTGGCATAGTCTTCAAAAAGGGGAGAAGTAGCAGGATCAACTATATGTACCCTGTCAAAGTCAAAGACAATATTGAGTCTTTGAGCAGCTGCAGCAACCTGTTCTTTAATTCCTAAAATGGTTATCTCTACTACGTCTTGTTTTATGAGCATATCGGCCGCTAACAAAATTCTATCATCCCCACCTTCTGGTAATACTATATGCTTGCGTTGTTCCTTGGCGCGTTTGACAATCTGGTATTGAAACATCCTTGGTGTAATGTTGCGCGTATGAAAAGTGTTGATTTTTTCACCAATAGATTTAATGTCAATGTATTTGTCAAATGTGCTTATGGCTAGTGCAATTTTTTCCTTGTTGTGGTGCGCAATTCTGGATTCAGTACTAGCCACTTTGTTAACGGTTTCAAATGTGCCAGTTTCTACTTGAATAATGGGAACTACTGTATCTAGACCTTCTATCAATTTTAAAATACTGGGTTCGGGAACCAATCCACCAGTAAGTATAATCCCTGCAATTTTAGGATAGTTCTTAGATATATTGGCCTGCAAAACGCCACTCAAAATATCACCTCTATCACCGGGAGTTACAATTAGGGTATTTTTTTTAAGACGTGACAAACAGTTATGCAATTGCATTGCCCCAACAATGCTATGATCAACTTGATTGGAGAAAAGGTGTTCACCAAACAAAGCTGTTCCATTCACTGATTCAACAATTTCTTTTATAGTGGGATTGCCCAAGTTTTTGTCTTGCGGAATTACATTAATGATGACTTCTGGGGGTAAGCCTTCTTTTAGTTTTTCTATTACTTCTTCTGTTAATTCAGGGGTTAATTTGTTGACTACAACGGTTAGAATCTGAACGCCCTCGTCCTGAAATAATTTGTAAGTTGAAATAGCTGCAGATACGGTTTCCTGAACAGTCTTGTCTTCTCCTTTTACAATTAGGAATACAGGAATACCTAGATTTTTGGCAATACTAATATTGTCATCAAATTCCAAATTGGTACTGCGTCCCATAAAATCGGCCCCCTCAACAATGACAAATTCATTTTTTTCCTGTAGGTTCTTGAATTTTTCAATGATGGTATCTATCATAATAGCTTCATTACCCTCATTTCTTAGTTCCACCACTTGTTCCCTGGTAAAGGCAAACATGTCTTCATATGGGGTATCTAAACCAAATTGCTTGCTAATGGTTTCTAAATGGTTATCTTTTTCTTGCCCATTGGTACTGATAATGGGTTTGAAATAGGCAATTTTTTCTGTTTTACCAGAAAGTAAGTTCATTAACCCAAGGGCAATGATAGACTTGCCAGAAAAAGGCTCAGTAGTGGTTAAATAGATGGCATTTGTCATGATATGGATTGTTGCTCGGGCACAAAATTAAATCATGTGTTTTTTTTACCACATGACTATAATCAGTTCTTTAAATGATAAAAACCATTTTCAATTGAAAATAAATCATTCTTTGGGATTTGCCATTGCAAGATTACTAGGCAAATTAGATTGTAGACAAAATGGGAATGGGTACCCATGTTTGTTTTTATAATTTTGTACAAGGTTAATCCTAAGTATTTAACATACTGTTTTGGATAATCAGGGATAAATCCGATTTTCGTTCTATCAATCACTGGCCTACAAGGGTCAAAAAATGAAAATAAAAAAACGCAACATGAAAAATCTGTTCTTGTTTTTAGTGGTTTCAATGGTTTTTGCCATGAATGCTACTGCACAAAAAAAATCTGATATCCGTTTGAATGGATACGCTGTTGGTGCTTTCAGCGATAAAGTAGATTCTTATTATTCTTCTACTGATTACTTCAATGGAACCATCAATGGTGGTTTTCAGTGGGGAGCAGGTATTGAAATCAAGCCTCAGAAAATGATGGGGATTGAATTTTTGTACAATCGTTTAGATACCAAAGCGCCTATGACTTATTATAGTGGCGGAGTAAAATCTGGTACTTATGATGCTGGAATCAACAATTTCATGCTGGGAATTAACCGTTATTTTGTTTCTAATGACAAAGTAGAAGGGTTTGGTGGTGCATTAATAGGTATTACTGGTTTTAAAATTGGTACAGCTACTGCCACTAAATTTGGATATGGTTTCCGTTTGGGAGCTAATGTTTGGGCTACGCCTAAAGTGGGTCTTAAATTCCAAGCCCAATTAATGTCTGCTAGTCAGGCAGTGGGTGGTGGTTTCTATGTTGGTACCGGTGGTACTGGTGCAGGAATTTCTTCTTATTCTTCTTTCTACCAATTTGGTTTAGGCGGCGGTTTGGTGTTCAAACTGGGTCAATAATCCATTCTAATAATTGGGCCTGTTTTGTCTTTTAAGATGAAACAGGCTTTTTTATTGTCCTGAATCCCCGGTTTCCATCTAGAATAGATACTTTTACAACCTGAGTCTAGCCTATGCATTATCCCCATAAAAAATACTTATTACTATTTTTTCTATTCTTTCAAACTGCTAGGTTATTGGGCCAATCAGATAGCACTGGTTTAAATAACGCCACACCTCAAAAAGACCTGATTGATTACCTGAGACATTATACAAAGAGTAAGGGTAAAGCTCCAGATTCCAGTTTGCAAGTTGGCAAATTATATAAGACCTATTTGCCCGTTGTTGGTTATGGTCCAGCTGTTGGCTTTGTATTTGGAGGTGGTATCAGCTTTAGTACGCGTTTAGGTCAGGCTACAACTACCCATATCTCTTCTGCCTTATTAAATGCCAGTGTTACTACCAAGGAGCAGTTTTACATGAACCTAAGAACCAATCTCTACTTTCCAAATGATAAATGGATCATGCAAGGCGATTTTAGAATCATGTTGTACGCGCAACCTACTTATGGACTTGGTATAAACAAAAACGAATTTGATTCTGGTCAAAACATGCGCTTCAATTATTTCAGGTTTTATGAAAAAGCCTATCGCAACGTGGCCAAACATTTTTATGTTGGAATGGGCATACAACTAGACAAGCACTTCCAAATTAGGGATGAGCAATTAGACTTAGACTTACCTGGTCTTCGAGTTACAGATCACTATACTTATTCGCTAGCAAAGGGCTTTAATCCTGAAAAATATACCACATTAGGATTATCATTAGATTTCTTGTATGACAGCAGGGATAATTCTATCAATTGTTATAAAGGAGCGTATGCGCAATTGTCTTATAGGCAAAACCTATCTTTTTTAGGGAGTTCCCAAAATAGCAGCTCCATATTTTATGATTTGCGTAAGTACTTTGTCATTAACCATCGCGCAGCAGACAATTCCATTTTAGCATTTTGGACCTGGGGGCAATTTAATACCAGTGGGAATATTCCTTATTTGGCACTTCCTTCCATTGGGTGGGATACCTATAATAGATCAGGTAGGGGCTATGTTCAGGGCAGATTAAGAGGTACCAATATGATGTACATAGAATCGGAGTACCGCTTTCCTCTAACCGCCAATGGATTTTTAGGTGCGGTTGTTTTTGTCAATGGCACTACAGCTTCAAGTAATCTTCAAAACCAATCTTTGTTTAACAGCACTGCCATTGGTTATGGCGCAGGATTTAGGGTAAAAATGGACAAAAGATCTAGAACAAGTATTGGCGTAGACTTAGGAATGGAAAACTGGAATACCCGGAGAATTTATTTTAACTTGCAAGAGTGCTTTTAACCACTCATTTTAAATCATGCATATGAAAAATACTATTTTGTTTTTAGTGATGGCAGTTTTTGCCTTTTCTTGTGGAACCGTTGCAAAGATTGAAAAATCTTGGAGGGATCCAGATACCCAGGTGAATATGGAACAGTTGAACAAAATCTTAGTAGTTGCCCACTTGCGCAATGAAGCGGATAGAAGAACTACTGAAGATAGAATGGCAGGTTATTTAAATGGAAAGGGAGTTGTTTCTTATACCTTTTTGACAAAGAGTGAAAACGAAGAAAATAAAGAGAGAGTTCGCACCAAATTAAAGCAAGATGGTTTTGACGCAGTAGTAGTCATGCGCTTATTAGACGTTGATAAAGACGTACAATATGTACCAGGAACCATTAGTACTTATCCTACTTATTACAGAGGATTCTATGGATACTACTACAATAGTTTTAACCGTTTTTATGATCCAGGTTATTATCAAACTACCAAGACCTATTTGGTAGAAACTAATATCTATTCTCTGAAACAAGACAAGTTGATTTTTAGCGCTGTTACTTCAACGGCCAATCCAGAGAACTTGGATAAACTAACCAATGCTGTTACAAAATCAGTGTATCAGAAAATTAAATCAGAAGGTTTTATCACAGGTTTGAAATAAGATTTTTAAGACAAGTTTTTGAGACATGGATATTGAATTATTGATTCCCATTGCATTTAAGCAAAAAGGATTTTCAACCCAAGAAAACAGTATTGTTTTAGCTGGGGATATTGGAGGAACCAAGGCAAATATGGCTCTTTGCCGTTTTCATGCAGGTGGCATGGAAATTATTAAAGAGAAAAGATATGTGAGCAAGGATCACGTGAATTTCGGGAATATCATTTCAGATTTTTTAGTTGGAGAACAGGTTCCACAAAAATTGTGTTTGTCTGTTGCAGGTCCAGTGATTGATGGTAAAGTAAAATTCACCAACCTTAGTTGGGAAATTGATCAAGTACAAATCAGTGAGATGCTGGGTGGATGCCCCGTTGCTATTTTGAATGATTTGGAAGCCACTGCCTATGGATTGGCCGCTTTAAAACCATCTGAATTACACATCTTGCACAAAGGCAGTAATGTAACACCGGGCAATATTGGAATACTTGCGGCAGGTACTGGATTAGGTGAAGCAGGATTATTCTTTGACGGGAAAGCCTATCACCCTTTTGCAACAGAAGGTGGGCATGCTGATTTTGCACCCAGAACCAAACAAGACATAAACATACTTGCCTTTTTACAAACAAGGCACGAACACGTTAGTTGGGAGCGATTATTGAGTGGTCAAGGCATTGTAACTATTTGGGAATACTTAACACAAGTGGAACATAAAACCTGTTCCTTGTCAATACAGGATCAGATGAAAACCATGGATCCTGCAGCCGTGATAAGCAATGCAGCCAAGGCAAAATCTTGTTCTGTTTGTGTTGAAGCCATTGCGCTTTTTAATAGGTTCCTAGCTATTGAAGCCGTGAACCTGATATTGAAATTTAAAGCCACTGGAGGTTTGTATTTGGCAGGAGGAATTGCGCCTAAATTGTTAGACCTTTTAGATCCAGCTGTTTGGAACCAAGTTTTTGAAGCCAGTGGAAGAATGCGTCATTTATTAGCAGAAGTAACTGTTTATGTGATGATGAATGAAAAAGCCCCCATGCTTGGTGCTATCTATTATGCAGGATTGAATTTGTAAATGAATATTATCAAATGAAAATAGCCATCATCAACGGACCCAATTTGAATTTGCTTGGAACGCGTGAACCAGGCATTTATGGTTCACAAAGTTTTGAACAATACTTTGCTGAATTGCACAAACTTTTTCCTGAAGTGGTGTTTAGTTATTTTCAAAGTAATATAGAAGGTGAATTGGTGAATGAATTGCAAAGGGTGGGTTTTGATTATGATGGTATAGTATTAAATCCTGCAGCTTATACCCATACATCGGTAGCCATTGGAGATGCCATTGCTGCTATTAAGACTGCCGTGATAGAAGTACATATTAGTAATGTTCATGCAAGAGAGGATTTTAGAAAGTTGTCACATGTGTCTGGAAAATCGGTTGGTTGTATAACCGGGTTAGGTTTAAAGGGCTATGAACTTGCCGTTCGATGGCTGATAGACAATCACGCAACAAAACATGCATAAAAATTTTCCAAATCTTGGTAGGCAGTTGGTCCTAATGGTTTTGGGTATTGCCCTACTAAAATTAGTGGTAGCCTCACTTTTAGAATTAGGGAATGACGAAGTCTATTATTGGACATATGCTATTGCTCCAGATTGGAATCATTTTGACCATCCACCCATGGTAGGATGGATGATCCAATTGACCACACTGAACTTACACTGGGTAACTGAAATTTCTTTACGGTTAGGCCCAATTCTAGGATCCATATTTGGTAGTTTCTTTGTCTATAAAACAATGGAAATCTTAGGCAGCCAAAAGGCCGCTTTTTTCACTGCATTATTGTATCAATGTTCCTTGTATACCGGGGTTATTGCAGGACTATTTGTACTTCCAGATGCTCCTCAAATGCCTTTTTGGACAGGTGCTTTGTACTTGATGGCCAAATTACTTTTTCAAAAAGAGGAAGAAGACAAATTCATTAATTGGGTTGCCTTAGGGGCATTGATTGGACTAGCTGTTCTTTGTAAAGTACATGGGCTGTATTTATGGGCTGGATTTGGTCTCTCCATCTTACTATTAAAACCAAAATGGTTATTAAAATGGCAATTGTATGTATCAATAATCATTAGCCTGCTCTGCATTATTCCCATCCTGTATTGGAATATACAATATGATTTTATCACTTATCGCTTCCACTCAGAAAGGGTTACACATACTAGTTTGCAATGGGATTCATTCTTACAAGAATTGGGTGGTGAAATTGTCTATCAAAACCCCATTGTTTTTGTTTTGCTAATGGTATCCATATGGGCATATTTCAGAAGAAGTATTCGCTTTGAGAAAAAAGAAATGGCAGTATGGTTGTTTTGTATGAGTCTTCCCATGATTTTCTTATTCTGGGGCATTGCTTTATTTAATCCTACGTTGCCGCATTGGACTGGTCCTGCTTATATTCCTCTTTATTTTTTTGCAGGAATTTTTATAGCCAATAATGGACTAGCTGTTAAAAGAAAACTATTGATTGGTACTGCGGTTCTATTCTTATTGGTACTTACTCTTGGTGTATCTCTGATTCGGTTATCACCCATTAATTTTGGAAGCCAAGACAAAGCCAATTATGGGGAATATTGCCCCACGCTTGACCTAACAGGATGGGCCAATTTTAGTCAACAATTTGCCCAACTGGTAAAGACAGATCAAACAACGGGTGTTATGAAACCGAATAGCCCAATATTGGTTTCTAAATGGTTTCCAGGAGGCCATCTGGAATTTTATACTGCTAGAAAATATGGTATGAATCTAATTGGGGTAGGGGCATTGACAGACTTACACAAATTTGCTTGGTTAAATCATCAAAGACCAGGTTTAAAAATAGGGGATGATGCCTATTGTATTGTTCCATCCAACCTGCCAATGGATGTTTCTGCTGCATATGGCAAATATTTTACCAGCATTGAAAAACCCGTTCAAATTGATCAAGTAAGAAGCCAGGGAATTGTTAGATACTTTTGGGTCTACCGATTAAAGCAGTGCAAACTATTGCCTTCAGATCCATTGCAGATAAAGCCCAAATAATTTTATTGATTTTTAACAGGCAATCCCTCAGCAGGTGCTTTGAATTCAATCTCGTCTTGTTTGTTGCCAAATAGCTTATCAAAATCTCTTCTATAAGAAATGCTCACCCCTTGACGGTTTCTTCTTCCAAAAGTAGAGCCACTGATGTCTAAACTGTTTTTGGTAAATACAATGGCGCGCAGTTTCCTATCCTTGGTTAGGATAAACTCAATATTAAAATCGGGCAACCATTGAAAATTTCCATTCTGTATGGCAGAAGTGTTGCTTACATTAAAGTCCAAATCGCTTCCAAGCGTTACTACAATATTGTTATTGGCAAATGCATATCCTAGTTTCATATTCACCCTAGTTCTATCAAGGCTATTGCTATTGGCCGTAACACCACTATTTACATCTAGTAAGGAATTGCTGCTATAGACAGATGCACCTACGTCAAAGCGCAAACTCTTGTCTCCTGTAATTTTATAAAGAATATTAGAGACGGCTTTATTAATTTCCTTGGTAAGCATTTGAGAAATAGTATTCACACCTATAGAGTAGGGATTGGTAGCAGTACTATTATTATTTCCTGTTGGGGCAAAAGAGCCAAGTACAATTAAGAAAGAAACCTGTTTTAAAATCTCATTTTCATCTTTTTCAATCCTACTTAAAAAAGCTGCAAATTCATTGTCCGTTTTAACAGGACTACCCTGAGGAAATTCCAATTTGAATTTGATACTAGGTAAACTCAGTTTGTCTCTTAACTGAGCAATTACATATACATCACCTCTATAAGCTTTTACGGCACCACTGAAATTATTGCTACCCACTAAATCACTCATGCTCACGCGCTCTGCTGTGTACTGTGCGTCTATATGTAGGTCTGCTTTATAGGGGTCTCCATTCCATTCAATATAATTGCCAACATCATTTAGTAACACAAATGGTTTGCGAATAAAGGATTGAAAATTAAAGTCATAACTACCTCGATCAATATTGTAGCGCCCTCGAATGGTTAAGGGGTCAGTAGTACCTGCATGAATTCTTAATCTGCCATTTCCAACAGCTTTGATTACATCACCAGTAAGGTCATCTAAGATAACATCAATATCCACTTTATTGTTGGCGGTTAAGTCTAAGTCTACGGCAAGGTTAAAATTGCTATTAGACTTTAGGGTTTCCATTTCTTTTCCATATTGTTTGAACACAATAAAGTCTGCTTGTCCACTTTCTTTACTGGTACTATTTGGAAGCGTGATATGTGAACTGTCATTAGCTTCTGCTACTATATTCATTTTGGCATTGTACTCTGGACCTTTAAAACTCATTTGTGCCCTGCCAATGGCTTTGCCATAGAATTGTTGGTTGTCTTTGAATTTGGTATCTATCAACAGCAATTTATTGGTACTCAGGTCAAAGTCAAAAGCCATGTTCTTGAAGCCTTTTTCATACAATTTTCCTTTGACAAGCCCCTTGTTATTGTACTTGTCTCTGATATTGATTTCTCCAAAATTGATGCCTTCTTCTTCAAAACTTACTTCTGCAGAATCTATCCAATAATGAACTTGGGTAAAGTTCACTTTCATTCCGGCTTTACGGAGTTGAATCTTGCCCAATAAATCTGGGGCATTAGGGTCTCCACTAATGGATAAATTTCCCTTAGCCCTACCAGTGATATCACTAAAGAGGTCTCCAATAAAACGGTGTAAAATAGTAATCTTACTATCTTCTAATTGAATATCAGTGATCAAGGGTTTTCCAATACTATCCATCAAATTATAGCTGCCTTTGGCATTGAGCCTGTAGGTATCATTGGGTGATTGAAGGGTAAAAGGAATCATCCCTGTTTTGCTATCATATGCTGCGGTAATTTTTACCAGCCCAATACTATCTTCATCTAGTCTAAATTGTTCCGTATTTAATTGGGCGTTTGCATGAAATTTTCCAAAGAAATCACTCAACACAATATTGCCACTACTAATTCCTTCAATTCTGGGGTTCTTGAAAAATACATGGGTAATATCGCCTAGAAATACATTTTTTAAATTGACAATCAGGTTATTGGTATTCCCCCCATCTTCTTCTTCAGTTTCTACTTTAATCTCTTGGAATCCCTGAGTTAATAATACATTTTTAGCGTCAATATTATTGTTCCTGATTACCAATTCTCCGTTCTTTTCAATAAACCATTTCTTTTCATTTAACACAAAACTAGATGGCCTAAACTGTATTCGAAACCCATTTTGAAAAGTATACACGTCTGCAAAAATTTCTGCATCGTTTAATGTATTATCTGCACTGGTTTTAATGGATAAAATGGAATGGTCATTCATGGCCGTAAGTTCCATATGCGAATTGGGAAAACGAATACTATCGCTAACATGAATGCTACCAACATCTAGCCCCAGTTTAAGGGTGTCCATATTTCCCTTGCCTTGTAATAGAGCCCCTGATACAATAAAATTTTTGTATTTACCATAGGGTAGGTTGGCTGTAATGCCAAGATTGTTTTTTCTGGTATCAATAGAACCTTGCACGGAAGCATCATTAAATCCGCTAAGGTTTTTATTCAGGAGTTTTAAATAAGGTTCAAAATAAATGGTATTGGCAGTTATATCAAACACCTGATTCTTGGGTACGGTTTTGGGTGGTTTAATATAAGCGGGGTAGTAGTGGTTTAGAAAAGACTGGATGCTGGCGGGCAGTTCCATGATGCTAAATTTTCCTACAATACTGGCATTGAAGTCATTATTGGTAAGAGATAATGATTTTACACTATCAATATAGGTAGAGCTTAGTTTAAGTGAGTCAAAACTGATTTCTGTTCTTTCTCCTTTAATACTAGCATTCAAAAATTTGGCGGAGCCTAGAAAGTTGTCAATATTGGTGCCTGTAAAATTTGCATCCAATAAACCGGTAATTTTTATTTCTTCTTGGTATAGTTTTAAAGCTTTTAAATTGGAATACACCAAGTCTCCCACAATATTATAACTAGGTTGTGGTTTGTTTAAATCAATTTCTATATCGCTAGTAAAATCTAGATTAGGGTCATCAATTTTAACCTCTCCACTAAAGTACCTTTTTTGAAAAGTACCCTTGCTGATGATATTACTATAAGCATAATTGTTAAATTCAATACTATTGATTTTTCCGTCAAGTGAGGTTTTGAGCTTATTAATATCAAATCCGCTTCCATCAATCTTGCCTTTAAAATCTACCAATCCCAATTGGGCATAGTCTAGAAATTTCCCAATCTGAAATCGGCTGGTTTCTATATCTCCTGTATAAGTAGGTTCCCCCTTATTGGGAAACTTCATGCTAATATTTGTTTTAACCGCACCAAGTGCTGAACTCAGTAATCCGTCAGTCACAAAATTGTTAATAGTTCCTTTGAAATTACCTCTATAAATAATTTTGCCCAATGCAGCCAAATTTGGAACGGCAATATCTCTTAAAGAAGGAATAATGCCCAAGTCAAAATAATTGGTTTGAATGGTGCCATTGTTGAAAATGATATTGGTAGTGTTAATGTCTGGCAGTCCTTTCATGGATAGTTCGCCCATTAGTATACTTCCTGTTCCTCCACGTGCAGCAAGATTTTTCACTTGAAAGTCTGTAACAGTGCCGTTAAAATTGCCACTTAAATCTACCAATTTATGTAAGTCACTTAATTCAGGGGCAAAATATGCCACGTCATCACTATGTACTTTGGCGTCTTTGAAATTAGCCACCATAGTTACATCTGTTTCATACTCTCCAAAGTCATGATTGAAATCTTTGTACTTCATGGCATAGTAAGAACCCAACTTGCTTTTATTGGTTTGCAAGTTCAAGTTGCTTAGCTCCATGATCTGTGGGGTAAATCTAAAGCGGGCCTGCAATTTTTTTAATTCAAATCCACTCCTGTCTTTTACTGAAAAGTCAAGATTAGCTCGCATGGTATCTTTGACAAAATGGAATCCATTGATACTTCCATTTAATTTGCTTAAACGAATATGTTCTGGGTCAAACAATGTAATGGGGGTTTCTTCATTGGCTTCAATCCAAACCTGCCCGTCTTTGATCTTGATGCGTTGAATATGAACGGCAATGTCGCCAGCATTAAAATACATGGCGGTGTCCTTGAAATTAGGGTCATATTTTTTCCTCAAAGAGTCTGGTCTTAACCCATCCATTTCTTGGAGCTTGAAATAGGGCTTTTCTAAGGCAATCTCATTGATCTGAAATATGGCTTTACTAAAATCCATCCGTTCCACGTCTACCAACACACTACCTAATTTAAATTCCATTTTTTCTCCAATCCAACGATCGTCTTGGATAAAATGAATATTTTTTAAATCCAGTTTTTTTAAGTCTAGGTCTAATTTGTTAGGAGATTTCTTTTTAGGACCAGGGCTGGCAAAAAAGTTGGCCATAAACTGATAGTTCCAAATGGAATCTTTTCTATTCAGTTTAACAACGGCATCTTCAAGACCAATGTATTTAAGTACAATTTGGTCTTTGAAAAAAAACCAATCTGTTATCCTGACTTTTACATGTCCTGCATAAAGCAAACTATCTTTCTGTTTGTCCCTGATTAAGACACCGTCAAGGTTCATTTTATTGAACAGTGAAAAGCTCACATGGTCAATTTTGATTTCTGTGCCAATTTGTTTGGATAATCGCTCGGTGACTTCTCTAACCAACTTATTTTGGACCCATTCTGTTTGAATGGCTACAAATAGCAACAATAAGATTGCCAAAAGGCTCAGTAAGGTTCTTCTTGATATGTTGAGGGCTCGCTTCAGAAGCAGGTTGGTTTGGGGGTAAAATTAAACAATACCTATTCTTAGGCAAATTCAGTACCAAACTTTCATAAATGATACCATTGATAGCATTTATTTTCAAGAAAGCCTTAATGACCAGGGGAACTATTTTTCATTTGATCATTAAAGGCCTGACTATGGCCCTTGGGAATGCTGAGGCTTTTCCATTGCTCATTCCTAATTATGCGGCCAATATAGACAATCTGGCCTACATGATAGGGGTAATGGGCTAGCTGTCTCAAGATGGCATCATAGACCAAGAGCGGTTCAGTCCTGATATAAATAGTTTTCTGTAGATCCTCTGTTTTTAGACCTGCTAAAGTATCCAATAAACAGTTCCAACCTTGGTTCCAAAAATCAAATGCCTGGGCCTTGGTACATGTCTGGGGCTCAAATTCTTGGTCCCGATTGCGCCATGGTTTCTCTCCGTCTTCTGTAAGAAAATTGGTCCAACGGCTTTTCATATTGCCATGCAAATGTTGAATAATTAGAGCAATACTATTACTTTCGGAACTGGGCATCCAATGCAGTTCTTCTTGGTTTACTTGATCCAAAGTTTTATCGCCCAATTCCTTGTAATATTGGAATCGCTTTATACAGTCTTTCAAAAATCCTTCCATGTCATTTGGTTTAAAAGCCAGCTACCGCATCGTCTCCGCGAATATCTGCTGCGGTTTCTTTTTTGCCATCAGATAAAATACGAATGGCTTCTGTTCTACCAATACCACCCCGATCTACCAATTTATAGCCCATGGCCAATAATTGTTTTTTGGTATTGGCGTCAAAATCTTTTTCAATCATCACCACATCTGGTTGCCATTGATGGTGAAATTTTGGTTTGTTAATAGCATCAGATGCACTCATGTTAAAGTCAATGATATTTACCAAGCCCTGATAAACGGATGTTGGAATGGTAGTGCCTCCGGGAGTGCCAATGACTACATAGGGTTTTTTGTTTTTCAACACCAAGGTTGGGGTCATGGAACTTAGCATTCTTTTGCCTGGGGCGATGGCATTGGCCTCACCACCAATGGCCCCATACATATTGGGTACTCCGGGCTTTACACTAAAATCATCCATTTCATTGTTTAATAAAAATCCAGCTCCTGCCACTACTGTTTTACTTCCATAAGTATCATTTAAGGTGGTGGTAACACTAACCATATTGCCCGCTGCATCTACAATACTAATATGGGTAGTTTCTTCGCTTTCGTGAATGGCTCCGGCCGTTATGGCAGTACTAACCCCTGCTTTGTCCGGACTATAGTCACTCATTCTTTTGGCTAAATAGGCATCACTTGTCAGGGTTTTAACCGGGACTTTGTAAAAATCGGGGTCGCCCATATGCTCGGCCCTATCGGCGTAAGCCCTACGTTCTGCTTCAATCATCAACTGCACTGATTTTACTGATTGAAATTTATATTCACTAACCGGATATTTTTCAATCATTTTCATCATTTGATTAATCAATAATCCTCCGCTACTAGGTGGTGCAAAACTCACAATATGATGACCTCTATAATCAAATTCAATAGGGTTTCTGAGTTTGGCAGTATAGCTTTTTAAATCTTCTAAGCTAATGATGCCATTGCCTTTTTGCATTTCTGCTACCAGTAATTTTGCCGTCTCACCTTCATAAAATCCCTTGGCACCGTCTTTTTGAATTCTTTTTAAAGTAGCAGCCAATTCTTTTTGAATTAAAGTATCGCCCACTTTCCACTTAGTCTCTTTAACAAAAGCAATGGGTTGGCTATTTTGTTTTTGAAAAATGGCTTTTTCACCATTAAAGCCATTGGCCTGTTTTTCTGTGATGGCAAATCCTTTTTCTGCAAGATCAATGGCTGGTTGAATCAACACTGAAAAAGGTAGTTTGGCATAGGGCATAGTGGCAAATAATCCGGCAACCGTGCCGGGAATACCTGAAGCCAATTGACCTTGTTGAGAAAGCATGGTAATGGCGTTACCATTTTTGTCTAAATACATATCCCTATTTGCTCTAGCAGGAGCGGCTTCTCTATAATCAAGCCCAAATACTTCTCCCTTACTCATTCTGGCTAATAAAAATCCGCCACCTCCAATATTGCCGGCCCCTGGGTAAACAACGGCTAGGGCCAATTGAGTTGCAATTGCCGCATCAAAGGCATTGCCACCTTGCTCCATAATAGCAGCACCCACTTTACTGGCCAATGGATGCGCTGAACTAACGGCAGCCCTTCTAAATAGCCCGTTTTTGGTAATCTCATAATGATAGGGATCTATTTTTTTGCCAGGGCCTACTAGGCTGGTTTGGGCTAGACATTGGTAGCTGGTAGCCAACAATGTAACAAAGCCAAGGATTTTGATCATTTTCATGCATGAAATTTAGGCGATTTGTGACAAAGGATCAGCTAATTTTATCAACCCTGTTTAAAAATAGTGGACAGTTTAAGTGTGGGTCTTTTTTAGTTTGCCTACATTCACGCCTTATTTATTTCTTATGAAAAGACTTAGCTTATCCCTCTTATTTGCATTCATTTCCTACGTTTTGTTTGCACAAGCATTACAAAGCCCGGATCAGTTCTTGGGTTATTCTCTTGGTGCCAAATATTCAAGGCACCACCGCGTAGTGGAATATTTTAAATCCGTAGCAGCCGTAAAACCCGAGATGGTAAAGGTGGAAAAATATGGCCAAACCAATGAAGGCAGAGAATTGATGATTAGCATTATTGCTTCTCCTGAGAATCTAAAAAGAATAGAAGCCATTCGTCAGAATAACTTGCAAATGGCAGGTTTGTCAAAAAATGGACCGAGTCTGGCAGACGCACCAGCCATTGTATGGTTGAGTTATAATGTTCATGGTAATGAAACCTCTTCTTCAGAAGCAGCCATGAAAACCTTATTTGCCTTGGTAGATCCCTCCAATACAGCAACCAAAGAATGGTTGAAAAATACAGTAGTCATCATGGATCCCTGTATCAATCCTGATGGTAGAGACCGTTATGTGAATTGGTTTAATTCTATGGTAGGAACCAATCCCAATGCTGATCCACAATCAAGGGAGCACGTGGAACCTTGGCCTGGTGGAAGAAGTAACCATTATAATTTTGACTTGAACAGGGATTGGGCTTGGCAAACACAGGTAGAATCTCAACAACGCATCAAAAAATACAATGAATGGATGCCCCAGGTACACGTGGATTATCACGAACAGGGTTTTAATGAGCCATATTATTTTGCTCCAGCAGCAGAGCCTTTTCATGAAGTAATTACGCCTTGGCAACACGATTTTCAAGTAATGATTGGAAGAAACAATGCTAGCTATTTTGACAAGAATGGTTGGTTGTATTTTACCAAAGAAAGATTTGACCTTTTGTATCCTTCCTATGGTGATACTTATCCTATTTACAAAGGTGCCATTGGAATGACTTTTGAGCAGGGTGGAATTAGAAGTGGATTGGCCATTCTGAATAAAAATGGAGATACCTTAACCTTATTAGACAGGTTGAATCACCACTATACTACCGGTATTTCTACTATTGAAACCAGTTCTAAAAATCAACAAAGATTGATCAAAGAATACAAACAATTCTTTGAAGATAGCAAGTCCGCAAAGTCCAGTGAATACAAAACCTATGTACTCACATCAAAGGATGAAAACAAATTAATGTCTCTAAAAAAACTCTTGAGCGATAATGGAATTGAATCTGGAACCATTAGCAATAAAGGGTTCAAAGGCTTTAATTATTTTTCTGGAAAAGAAGAATCCTTTGTAGACGAGGGTCTTCATTTAGCGGTTAGTGCTTATCAAACCAATTCAGTTTTGGCTAGGGTATTGTTAGAACCAAAGACCAAGCTAGTAGATTCTAATACCTATGATATTACTGCATGGGCGTTGCCCTATGCATACGGAATCAAAGCCTATGCGGTGAAAGAAAAATTAGAAGTAAATACGGAAGCAAAATTGCCCAGTGTTATTGTTGCAGCCAATTCTAATTACGGTTTATTAATTCCTTATACCTCGCTTAGTTCTGCCAAATTAATGGCTCAATTATTAAAGCAAGGAGTAAAGCTCAGATATGCTACTGCACCATTTCAATACAAGGGAAAGGAATATGGAAGGGGTACGCTCATTGTCTTGAAAACCAGTAACACAGCTGTGAATTGGAATGCACTTGCCAATGAAGCTTGTCAAAAATTCCATGTTCAAGCAGATGCAGTAGAAACTGGATTTATGGATAAGGGTATGGATTTTGGCTCACCTGATATTAGAGTAATCAACGCCGCGCCCAAAGTGGCGTTGGTGAGTGGCGAGCAAACTTCTTCTTTGGGCGCGGGCGAGATCTGGCATTTCTTTGACCAGCAATTGGATTATCCATTAACCTTGGTAAACGCCAATGACCTGGGTAGGTTTAACTTAAAGAATTATCAAGTATTGATTATTCCTGACGGCTTTTATAGAAATCTAACGGACAAGCCAACCACAGACAAGCTCAAGGATTTTGTGCGTAGTGGAGGTAAGCTCATTGCATTAGAATCTGCCGCAGAACAATTAGCAGGTACTGATTGGGGTTTTAAATTAAAAGAAGACAAATCAGAAGATAAAAGTGAATATGCTGCATTGAAAAAATTTGCAGACCAAGAACGCAATGCACTGACTGGTTCCATACCTGGTGCCATTTACAAAGTAGATCTTGACAATACCCATCCTTTGGCTTTTGGTTTCCCTGATTTTTATTATACCTTAAAGCAGGACGCCAATATTTTTGAATTCATGAAAGATGGCTGGAATGTAGGCGTGTTAAAGAAAGACGCTTACGTAACAGGTTTTAGCGGTGTAAAAGTAAAAGCTAAATTGAAAGATGGATTGTTGTTTGGTACCGTTGGTATGGGTTCAGGTTCCGTTGTATTGTTAGCAGACAATCCCATGTTTAGACAGTTTTGGGAAAACGGAAAACTCTTATTTTGTAATGCAGTATTCTTAGCTGGACAATAATCAATTATAATCCCTATTGCCATATGCGTATCCCACAATCGCTTTTCTGCCTCTTATTAGTAGGTTTATTATTGAAGGGGAGTTTTGTTAATGCACAAGTTCCACCTACCTACAATTCGGCAGATATATATATGCAATTGCAAAAGCTCCAAGTATTGGGCTCTGTATTGTATGTAGCAGCACACCCTGATGATGAGAACAATGGATTCTTACCCTATCTGGCAAAGGAGAAATTATACCGCACAGCCTATTTGAGTTTAACCCGAGGAGACGGAGGACAAAACCTAATTGGTAGTGAACAAGGCATTGAATTGGGTTTGATTCGTTCCCAAGAATTATTGGCTGCTAGAAGACAGGATGGGGCAGAACAATATTTTAGTCGTGCCTTTGAATTTGGCTTTAGCAAGAGTGCAGAAGAAGCACTGCGTATTTGGAACAAGGAGAAAATCTTGGCAGATGCGGTTTGGGTAATTCGCCAATACCAGCCAGATGTGATTATTGCTCGTTTTCCGGGCGATGCTAGAGCAGGGCATGGGCACCATGCAGCTTCCTCTATAATTGCATCAGAAGCATTTATTGCAGCAGCAGATCCCAAGCGTTTTCCCGAACAATTAAAATATGGTGTGCAGCCTTGGCAGGCCAAGCGCTTGCTTTGGAATACGTTTAATTTTGGCGGAGCAAATACTACTAGCAATGATCAATTTAAATTGGATGTAGGCGGTTACAATCCACTACTTGGAAAAAGTTATGGAGAGATTGGTGGAGAAGCTAGGAGTATGCACAAAAGCCAAGGAGAAGGCAGGCCAAGACGCAGAGGGCCATCAATTGAATATTTTACTACACTTGGAGGAGAAGCGCCTCAGACCAGTTTAATGGATGGGGTAGACATTAGTTGGAATAGAATAAAGGGAGGATTAGCTATTCAAGAGAAGATAGGTAAGGTAATTGCCAATTACAAATTTGACCAACCAGAAGCTTCTGTTGATGCTTTGGTAGATCTCTATAAAGTCATCAAACAATTGCCTGATAAATCTTTGTGGAAGGAGAAGAAATTAGCCGAACTACAGGAACTCATTTTTACATGCAGTGGTTTGTTTTTTGAAGCTACTACAGATGAAGAATACGGGGTGTTGGGTCAAAAAATGAATCTGAATGTCTTTGTTAATAAACGCAAAGAATCCAATGTTCAATGGGATCAGGTTTGGATGAGAACCAGCGCCAATGAAAGCTTTGATAGCCTAATGGCCAAGCCCTTAGCTACCAACCAAAATAATAGTTTTATCAAGTCATTAATTGTAGATCCAGCTAAAAAAGTATCACAGCCTTATTGGTTGGCTAAACAACAAGAAGATATTGGATCATTTTCTGTTGATGACCAGATGTTGATTGGTCAAGACCAAAGTGCAGCTGCATATACAGCCTATTTTAGTTTTACCATCAATGGTTTAAAATTCACTGCAGAAAGACAAGTGCAATACAAATATGTAGATCCAGTAAGGGGAGAGCTTTACCAACCCTTTGTTGTGATTACACCAATCATTGTTTCATTAACTCCAGATGTGGTTTTAAACAATATCAAAGTTGGCGGTAAACAAATTGCCAATCCCAAATTGCAATTGCAATACAAGGCTAATTTCACGGGTAAGCAAGTTCCTGTTACCATACATATTAAACAGGAGACTGATAATATCTTTTCAAAAGATACTATTATGGACTTAGAAGCTGGGGCAGTGTATACCCAGCAAATTCAATTAGAAAAAGCATTTAAGGCAAATAAAACCCCTTTGCTTAGTGCTGAATTGCTGTTAAAACAAAATGGCAAAACTCAGGTCTATAATTCCTATTTGCGTGCCATTAAGTATGATCATATTCCTGCCATCCACTTCTTTTTTCAAAATAACGCGCATGTCATAACCGATGAAATTAAAGTAGCTGGTAAGAAAATTGGATACGTTACTGGTGCCGGAGACAAAGTGCCAGATGCTTTGTTACAAATGGGATATGATTTGCAGTTCTTACACGAACAAGACATTACAGATGAAAAACTCAAAGAGTATGATGCCATTGTATTAGGTATTCGGGCACATAATGTATTTGAATGGCTAAGTAATAAGAACGATATTTTTAATAGGTATGTAGAACAAGGGGGTAACCTAATTGTACAATATTTGAAAAGCAATCAAATAGGGCAGAAGCGCATTAAAGTTGGGCCATATCCTTTTATGGTGAATGCAGGATCAAGGGTTACAGAAGAAAATGCCAAAGTGAATTTTCTCTTGCCAGATCATGGCGTACTTAATTACCCCAACAAGATTACAGACAAGGATTTTGAGAATTGGGTGCAAGAAAGAAGTACTTATCAAGCAGAACAAGTAGATGCGCATTTTGAATTACCTATTGGCATGAATGATACAGGAGAAAAACCAGGTAATGGAAGTTTGGCCATTGCCAAATACGGAAAGGGTAATTTTGCCTATGTGAGTTTGGTATTGTTTAGGCAATTACCTGCAGGCATTCCAGGGGCTTATAAACTTATGGCCAATTTAATTGCCATGCCAAAAAACCAACCATGAGTCAACAACCCCGTAGAAGAATTGGCGCAGTAACTTTAATACTAATAGCTTTGGGTATTGGTCTTTTGTTGAAGAATGTAAAACTAGGTCTAATTGTAGGTCTAGGTTTAGGATTACTAGCTGGTGGATTAATCAGTAGCAAGAACAACAAATAACATGCAGGAACCAAAACATAAAATCCCCTTATTTCCCAGCTGGAATGGCTGGTACCTGTTTGTATTGGCCGTATTGGGGCTATTCATCTTATTCTTCATTTGGTTTACAAACGCCTATTCATGAGTAGTATAGACTGGATAGTATTGGTTGCCACATTGCTAGGCATCATTGCCTATGGCTTGTATAAAAGCCGCACGGCCAAAAACCTAGAAGGTTATTTTTTGAGCAATAGAAGTATGCCATGGTGGTTGGTGCTTTTGAGTATCATGGGTACCCAAGCCAGTGCCATAACTTTTCTATCTGCGCCAGGACAAGCCTATACAGACGGTATGCGCTTTGTGCAATACTATTTTGGATTGCCCATTGCCATGGTCATCATCTGTATCAGTTTTGTACCACTCTTCAATAAATTAAAAGTCTTTACCGCCTATGAATTTTTAGAACAAAGATTTGACGTAAAGACAAGGGTGTTTACGTCTTCACTGTTCTTAATTTCACGCGGGCTTTCTACCGGCATTAGTATCTATGCACCTTCTATTATTCTTAGTTCTTTATTGGGTTGGGATATTTTTTACACCAATATTGTCATGGGTGGCTTACTCATTATTTATACCGTGAGTGGTGGCGCCAGAGCAGTTGCATATACCCAACAATTGCAAATGGTCATCATCTTTATAGGCATGTTTTTAGCGGGTTATTTAGTAGTCCACTATTTACCAGCAGGGGTAGGCTTTGCCGATGCGCTAAAAGTAAGTGGTGCCTCAGGAAAATTAAACGTGATTACCACTGGATTTACGGAAAAAGGATTTGACTGGAAAGACCGATACAATTTAATTAGTGGAGTTATTGGAGGGTTCTTCTTAGCACTCTCTTATTTTGGAACAGACCAAAGTCAGGTTGGGCGCTATTTAACAGCCAAAGACAATACAGAAAGTAAGATTGGATTGTTGATGAATGGATTGGTAAAAGTACCCATGCAATTTTCTATTTTGTTACTAGGCGCTTTGCTCTTTACTTTTTATCAGTTTCATAGTGCGCCGGTTTTCTTTAATCAAGCTGTTGCAGAAAAAGCCAAGACCACAGCTTATGCCGATACCTTGGGCAAATTGGAAAATAGGTTTATGCAAGAGCAGTTACAACAACAAGCCTATAGCAAAACCTATGTAATAAAGGGTGATGAAGGTTTTAAAGATAGTTTGAAACTAGGCTCTGGGAAAATGGCCGCCACTCAAAAAGCCTATAAAGAAGTCTTGAAAAAAGCGCTTCCTGCTTCTGATACCAATGATACCAATTATATCTTTTTGCGTTTTGTCATAGACTTTTTACCAAAGGGGTTGGTTGGTCTTTTAATTGCCATTATTTTCTTAGCTGCATGGGGTTCTATTGCCGCTGCATTGAATTCATTGGCGTCCTGCACCATGATTGATTTTCATGTAAGATTTAGAGGTGCAACCTATAACAGGGACAATGCGGAGCAATGTGCCAGTGAATATAGAGTATCAAAATATTATACTCTGGGTTGGGGAATTTTTTGTGTGATTACAGCGGAATTTGCTACCGGTATGGGCAGCTTGATTGAAGTGGTTAATATCTTGGGATCCTTATTCTATGGAGTGATTTTGGGCATTTTTTTGGTAGCCTTTTATTTGAAAAAGGTACAGTCCAACGCCGTGTTTATAGCAGCCATTTTGGGAGAGCTGATAGTGGTTGCATTTTTCTTATTAGACAAATACAATATCATTGGTTTAGGATTCTTATGGCTCAATGTGGTAGGTGCTTTGGCAGTAGTAATCCTAGCATGGGTTGCGCAACAAATTTTGCCCAATAAAACAGCTTAATCTTTTTGTTCAAAAGGCCATTGAGACAATCTTTTTTGCTTGATCACAAAAGCAATCAGGCCAAGTCCTATTACCGTTAGTCCACCTAACATCATTTGTTTTCCGGTAGATAAAAACACCAAGCCCCAAATAATAATGGCAAGGATTACTGGTAGGGGATAAAGCGGCATTTTCCAAGCAAAATGCTTGTGCGATTTTCTTTTTACCAAGAGTAGCAATCCAATACCTTGACCAATGAATTGAATCAGGATTCGCATGGCCAAGATAGCGCTAATTACCTCGTGCAATTTGAATAAAAGGCTAAATACAAATGCCACGCCGCCCAATACCAATAAGGAGATATGCGGGAAATGTTTGGTGGGATGTAGGTTAGCGAATACTTTGAAAAAAGCACCATCTTTTGCCGCAGCATAAGGAATTCTACTATAACCCAATGTGGCAGAAAATACGGATGCAAATGCTACCCATAAAATTAGAATGGTGGCAATATTAGCAGCAGTAGGGCCAGATAATGTTTGTACAAATTCACTTACCACAAATTTACTCTGTTTAATCTGTTCCAAGGGTAGCACAGAAGCCACACTAATATTCATCATCAGATACAGAAATGCAATACCTGCAATAGAAATAAACATGCTTTTTGGAATGTTTTTTTCAGGAGCAACAATCTCACCACCCAAGTGGCAAACATTATAATACCCCAAATAACTATAGATGGTTTTTACACTAGCAAAGCCAAGGGCTGTTGCAAAAGCATAATCCAGTTTTAATCCAACATTGATTTGTTGAATGGGAGCCATAAAATTCCCGTGTAATAATCCTCCGCCAATTAACCAAGCCATGGTAATGAGTACACCAGACCAGAGTAGCACACTGATCTTACCAATGGCTTCTATTTTCCTATACAATAAGACTACAATCAAGATTACCAAGGCCCCACTCAAAGCTTTTGACTGCCAAATGCTAGTGGGATGCAGAAACTGAAAATAACTGGCAAATCCAATGGCTGCAGAGGCAATGACCAAGGGGGCTTGAATCATGGTTTGCCATACAAATAGAAAACTCATGAGCTTACCCCATTTGGGTCCAAAACCCTCTTTTAGAAAATTGTAGCTGCCACCGGCAAGGGGATAAGTGGCCCCTAATTGACTCCAGATCATGGCATCTACCAGCGATAAAACGGCGCCAGCCACCCAGGCATATAGGAACCAAGGCCCCTGCATTATTTCTGCCACCATGCTTAAAACCACAAAGGGACCAATGCCCACCATATCGGTCATATTGATGGCTGTAGCCTGCAAAAGACTTATCTTTCTTTCTAGTTTTGGTTGATTATCAACGTTCATGTAAGCATAAAACTATTTCTTTGTAAGGAGACGAGCAATTATGAGTAAGATTTTTTCAATGGTACCCTGGGCCAAAGATTCGAATATTTATGAGGTGAATATTCGCCAATATACAGAGGAAGGTAGTTTTCTAGCATTCTCTAAACACTTACCTAGGCTCAAAGCCATGGGTGTAGAGATTCTTTGGTTAATGCCTATTACACCCATTAGTCAAAAAGAAAGACTTGGTTCATTAGGATCCTATTATGCCTGTAGTAGTTATACCAGGATCAATCCGGAATTCGGCAGTTTAAATGACTTTAAGCAATTGGTAGAAACAGCACACCAACTGGGTTTTAAACTAATCATTGATTGGGTAGCCAATCATACAGGCTGGGATCATCACTGGACATTTGAACACCCTGATTGGTATGTCAAAGACGCTAATGGCGTTTTTACAGAAGTCAATGGTTGGAAAGACGTAATAGACCTAGATTATCGCCAAGCCAATATGCGCCAAGCCATGATCAAAGCCATGCAATATTGGGTAAGGGAATGTGACATTGATGGATTTAGGTGCGATATGGCACATTTAGTTCCGCTAGACTTCTGGGTTCATGCTAGAAAAGAATGTGATGCAATCAAACCCCTGTTTTGGTTAGCAGAATGTGACGAGCCAGCTTACCATCAAGCATTTGATGTGAGTTATGCATGGAACTGGATGCATACCACAGAAAAAATTAGTAAAGGAGCCGCTTCTTTAAATGACCTACGTAATAACCTGCACAGTTATTCCCAATATCCATATAACGCCACCAAATTATATTTTACTTCTAACCATGATGAGAATAGCTGGAATGGCACAGAGCAAGAGAAATATGGTTTTACTGCCAAAGCATGGTGGGTATTTTCAGCAACATGGCAGGGTATACCCTTAATCTATAGTGGGCAAGAAATACCCAACCAAAGAAGGCTACTGTTTTTTGACAAAGACGCTATTGATTGGAAACAGCCCTTTGTGATGGAGCCTTTTTTTCAGTCTCTCTTATCTTTAAGAAAGACTAATAAAGCATTATCCCTAGGTGAAACATTTGTATTGCCCAGTGATCATAGCGGAGAACTAATGGGTTATCTGCGCAAGCATGGCCAGGAAGTAGTTTTGGTACTACTAAATCTTTCAAATAAAAATGCCTTGAAAATAAGGGTGGATCATCCTTGGTTAAATGGACTATTTGAAAGTTTATTTTCAGATTTGCAATATGCATTCCAACCTGGAGAATCCTTTGAATTAATGGCAGGAGATTATTTGGTCTACCATCTGGTTAGCTAAACCCAACCCATTGATCAAATAAATAAAAAAGCCGCGGAACAAATTCCAGCGGCTTTTTCATGTGTATGGTTATCTCTTATTCAGCTTTCAAATTCAATGGGTAAGCATAAGTGCCATTGTATCCAGGATAGATACCTTCTAGCCTTACTGAACCACCTTTTGCTGCTACCAAAGCGGTTTTTAATTCGTCCATATTTTTGATCTCTTGTTGGTTCACGCTGGTAATGATAAATCCTTCTTGCATCTTGGTATTTTTCAGTAAACCTGTTCCTATTTTTTTCACAACCACACCACCTGCTATTTCATTAGCAGTGGCGGTTTTCTTGTCTACATCTTCAAGGTCTCCACCCAATTGCTCCATAATGCCACTTACTTTTACTACATCGGTATTACCGGCTTTGTTTTTCAAGGTAAGACTTACCGTATTTTCTGAACCACCACGCTTGTAAACCAAAGAGATTTTATCACCTGGTTTGTACCTAGCAACTTGTTCTTGTAATTCAGGACCATTGGTAACATTGGCGCCATTGACCTTGGTAATGATATCGCCTTTTTTCAAACCAGCATTGGCTGCAGCACCACCTTCTGGAACACCTGTTACATATACACCTTCTCCTTCTTTATAAGCTACACCAATTTCTTTTTCCAATTGTTTTTTGGCTTCATCAGGAATATTTTCCCCTGCATAGTTAATGCCTATATAAGCTCTTTGAACGGTTCCAAATTTCACAATATCAGTTACAATTTTCTTAGCCATATTTACAGGAATGGCATAAGAATAACCAGCATAAGATCCAGTAGGAGAAGCAATGGCAGAATTAATCCCAATTAACTCACCATTGGTGTTGATCAGTGCACCACCACTATTGCCTGGGTTAACTGCGGCATCTGTTTGAATAAATGATTCTACTGGGCTATTGCTTTGTTGACCATTGATGCCAATAGATCTAGATTTTGCACTTACTATACCTGCAGTTACAGTTACATCTAAGTTCAAGGGGTAACCAATTGCCAAAACCCATTGGCCCAATTTTACTTCATCACTATTACCATATACTAAATAGGGGAAGCCCTTTCCTTCAATTTTAATCACTGCAATATCACTACTTGGGTCAGCTCCAATCACGGTGGCTTTATATGATTTTTTATTGGGTAGGGTAACGTTAATTTCATCGGCACCATCCACCACGTGATTATTGGTTACAATATATCCATCATCAGTAATAACAACCCCACTACCACTGGCGCGTTGTTCAGGAATCATCCTTGGACCACCAAAGAAATCGCCAAAGGCATCATCCCCACCAAATAAATCTGAGAATGGATTACGCTGACGTTGGCTATTACTCACTTGTTTGGCCTTGGTACGGGTTTTAATATGCACTACAGCAGGTGTTGCGGACGTGGCCGCCGCTGTAAAATCAACTGCTGTACCGGGTGCAGCTTTGTCACCAAAAAAACCGGCATAATTCACCGGGAGTTTTCCTGGTTCTTGTACGCCAGCAAATTGGCGCTCCACAAATTTGCCATAACCCCATACGCTAACAACTGCGGTACTGGCGCTGATGGCCACAATGGCTAAAATGTTTTTGAAATTCATATGCGTGCTCTTTTTTGTGGGTGATTCAAATTTCATGCCTTTCCAACAGCAAATAAAAAAAACTGTAGAAATGGCAGCATACCTTCTGTCTTATTTAACAAATGTTTTGCGGCCAATGGTGCAGCTATAAATGTAGGTAAGAATGCGTTTTATTTTCAGCTCATTTTGTTAAATCACTGTTTTAGCAGCGTTAAAATCAAAGACTGACAAGGAATTGCATGGTATCCACCCCATCTGCATAGTCAAATAGACCAGGTTGTTGTGCTTTTCCAAATGCTATTTGATCATGCCCCACTACACACTGTATAGTGTTGTTGTTGGACAACCCAAGTAATGCTTCTTCTTTGTCTGAATAATAGGCATAATGTACCTGACTAACCGGTGAAAAAGCTGCAATATTTTCAGTCAAAATCAGACTTTCATTGCTCATATAATACTTATTACCCATGATTAAAATGGCCAAATGGTAGTCAAAATTGTGTTTGTATTTGTGGTAATCCATGAAATAATCGTACTTGCGCAAGGCTTGCAACAAGGGGATAAAATCATAGTCCTTTGGAACATAGATTTGGGTAATATTTCGGCAGCCCAAGCCAAAATAGAACTGAATATCGTCTGCCAATAAATCCAACTCTTCGGCTGTTTCTGTTCCATCTAAAACCGCTACCGAAGTGCGGTTTTTCCGAATAATATTGGGGTATTTGCCAAAATAGTATTCAAAATAGCGGCTGGAATTATTACTGCCAGTAGCTATATAAGCGTCACAGCCTTTTAAATTTTCAGCAAACCCAATCAGGTTGGCTGTTTCAGGGTTCCATTCCAGCATTTTTGCAACCAGGTGTTTAATGAGTACATCATCCTTAGAAGATGTTTTGATCAGGGTATAATGACCACTGATAAAGCAGCAAAGCAGGTCATGAAAGCCAACTAAGGGTATATTTCCCGCCATTACCAAACCAATGGTATGGGGCCGCTGGGGTTGGTCTTGGATGGCATAGTGATTTGCCCATGGCTCCAGAAGATCGGCTTGCAGAAATTTTTCTGCAATCTGTCTACTGGCTATTTCAATAAATTCAGGGATAAACCATGGGTTTTCCCGGTAAGCACGCTCTTTGCATGCTTGCCAAATAGGGCCATCTTCTAAAAGATATTTGCCCAATTGCCCCATTATTTGAATTCTTGTTTGTAAAGTCATCAGTCAGTCTTAAATTTGAGCTGCAAATGTAGTTACTAACTTTTCAAATCAAATTTGTATGGCTATTAAGATTACCGAAGAATGCATCAATTGCGGGGCATGTGAACCCGAATGTCCTAATAACGCTATCTATGAGGGTGGTGTTGAATGGGCTTTAGCCGATGGTACCACTGTAAAGGGCAGTTTTACCCTTTTAGATGGAACTGTTGCAACTGCCGACCAGCGTTTTGCGCCGATCAGTACTGACACTTACTATATTACTCCCAACAAATGCACTGAGTGCCAAGGTTTTCACGAAGAACCACAGTGTGCTTCTGTATGTCCAGTAGACTGCTGTGTTGCAGACGAAGCATATGAAGAAACTGTTGACGCTTTGATGGCTAAAAAAGAGTTACTACACGCGTAAATTTCGCAAAGAAATATGTGCGTAACTTATTTGGGCAAAAAGCTTGCAAAAAGGTTCAGCACAGTGTAGCTTTATAGTACTTTAATTGTTGCCAGTAAATAGACAACAACTTGTAACAGCGGGTGATATTTCCCGTTAACGTGAGCGGAAGAGACAAGAAGTTTCTTCCGCTTTTTTTTGCCCTTACTTGGATAGCTGCTCTAAAGCATTTCAATTATATTTGTTGGATAAACAAGGAACATGAAGCAGCAAATTGCATTGGTTACAGGAGGTTTGAGTGGAGAAGCTCAGATCAGTTATAAAAGCGCCATCACTGTCTCAAACCATACTGACCGTGAAAAGTTCAACTTATATAAGATAGACATTAATCCAGAAGGTTGGTGGTACCTGCCTGAAACTGGAGAACGTTCAGCCGTAGATCGTTCTGATTTTTCTATCATGGAAAACGGTGTTAAAATACAATTTGACGCCATTTTGTTGTGTATTCACGGAACCCCAGGAGAAGATGGAAAACTACAGGGCTATTTTGATATGCTGGGTTTACCCTATACCAGTTGTGACGCTGCCACTTCTGCTTTAACTTTCAATAAACGCTATACCGTTGCGGTAGCAGCTTTTGCTGGAATTCATGTAGCCAAATCATTGCATTTATTCAAACATACGCCCATTGGTGTAGAAAGTATTTTGGCTCAATTACAACTACCCGTATTTGTGAAACCCAATAATGGTGGAAGTAGTATAGGGATGAGTAGGGTAGATCAGGCCAATGACTTAGCTGCTGCATTAGACAAAGCTTTCCATGAAGACGATCAAGTATTGGTAGAAGAATTTATTAGTGGAAGAGAATTTACTATTGGCGTATTTAAATCTCAAGGAACCACTACTGTCTTGCCAATTACTGAGATCAAAACGGGCAATGCCTTTTTTGACTTTGAAGCCAAATACCAGGGGAAGAGTGAAGAAATTACCCCGGCTCAAATTAGTCCCTTAATGCAAGAGCAATTAACCGCTGCTGCCAAAAGGGTTTATGAAGTGCTCAACTGTAGGGGAGTGGTACGCATTGACTTTATCTACAATGAGTCCCAAGCGCAACCTTATATGTTAGAAGTGAATACCGTGCCTGGCCAATCCGCAGCCAGTGTAATACCTCAACAAGTAAGGGCTATGGGATGGAGCTTAACAGATTTCTATACAGCCATCATTGAAGAAGCTTTGAAATAAAATGTTATTTTGCCTGCCAAGCTCAAAAGAATGGCTATTTTCAACCTTATTTGGTACTTATTATATTAACTGATGTTCAAATTCATTACAGATAAACCGCTTTGGGTAAACATACTGGCCGGTATAGGATTATTGGTAGTATTGGTGCTCTTGTTATTTGGATCCCTGCAATGGATTACAGGTTTTGGCAAGTCAGAAAGAGTGCCGTCCATTGTGGGTCAAAACGCAGTGGCAGCCCAAAAAATCTTAGAGGAAAAAGGGTTTCATGTGGCATTGCAAGATTCGGTTTATGTAGACAGTATTCCAAAGTTAGCAGTGGTAAAACAATCCCCAGAAGCTGACGCGATAGTCAAAAAAGGCAGAACCGTTTATTTAACCATTAACAGAATGGTTCCTCCGCAGGTAGAAATGCCCAATCTCATTGGATTTTCTATCAGAAGCGCTGAAATGTATTTACAAAGTTTGGGATTGAAACTGGGTTATGTGAATTACAAACCAGACATAGCCAGAAATGCGGTGTTAGAACAATTATTTGCAGATCAAAATATTAAACCAGGTACCAAAGTTACTTTGGGTAGTACCATTGATCTAGTATTGGGTAGTGGCATAACTGGAGCAGAAATGGAAGTGCCCAATTTGGTGGGATTAACTTTAAATGAGGCCAAAAGTTGGTTAAGTTCTATTAGCTTAAACCTAGGCTCTGTAATTGCAGTTGGTCCCATTACAGATTCCGGTGCAGCCTATATTGTGAGACAAAATCCGGAACTGTTTACTGAAGCCGTACCTGGTCAAAGGGTCAATAATAAAATCAGGAGTGGGCAACTACTAGACGTTTATATCAGTGCCGTTGCACCACCCAAAGACAGTACCCAGGCTCCCGTAATCAATCAATAAAGCAACTCAAACAAAACATATGCAAACCATTACAGTAGAAGCACTCAAAGCCAAAATTGATGCAGGTGAACAGATTCACCTAGTAGACGTAAGAGAACCTCATGAACACGCTGATTTTAATATTGGAGGAATCTTATTGCCTTTGGGGCAGGTACAAACTATGCAAGTAGATGCCATTGAAGACTTAAAAAATCAAGAAGTATTTGTTTATTGCAGAAGTGGAAATAGAAGTGGACAAGCCTGTCTAATTTTAGAAACCATGGGCTTTACAAACCTCATAAACGTATCAGGCGGGATGCTTGCTTGGCAAGACCGTTTTGCAAAATAAATTTCTTAGAAATAGTAAAAAAATGCCCCGTTCTTTCGGGGCATTTTTTTTGCAATGATGTCTGCAATTGAATGCTTACAACCTTATATTCAAAGCAATCATAAAATTGGTTCCAGCCTGAGGATAGTAACCATTGTCATTACTTAAAACGGTGCTGGAGATATAACTATACGTATATCCATTGGGTTCATACTTTGCATTGAACAAGTTGTTTAATTGACCAATCAAGTGTAGCTCTTTTAAGAAATTGGTTTTAATAGTCCAATTTAATCTTAGGTCTTGTGTGAAATAGCCATTGAGTTTTCTTGTTTCGTTTTGGGTATTGTCCATGTATTGTTTGCCAACATATTTACTCATTAAACTGAGTCCAACATGTTTGTAAACTTGAAGATCCGCTGTTAATCCACCTACTATTGTAGGAGAAA
This sequence comes from Chitinophagaceae bacterium BSSC1, assembly GCA_002256435.1. Classification (GTDB taxonomy): domain Bacteria; phylum Bacteroidota; class Bacteroidia; order Chitinophagales; family Chitinophagaceae; genus Sediminibacterium. The sequence goes on along the minus strand of NKJC01000006.1, from coordinate 101,932 downwards.
ATGAGATATCCGTATTTTGATGGTTCACTGCATTCTGCAAACCTGTATCCCAGTTGTCAATATATTCTGTAAAGGATTTGATTTTATTCTTGCTAAGGGTCAAATTTCCAGAGAGGTTAAGCAAATTGGAGACCCTTGCGCCTGCTTGCAATTCCAATCCCAAACGATAGCTGTTTGGAACATTGGTGCGGGTATAGGAACCAACATCATTAATCTGTCCTGTTAAGACCAATTGGTCTTTGTATTGCATCCAATAAAGTGTAGCGCCATAATAGAATGAGCCCTTTCTTTTTTCAATTCCCAATTCCAAGTCTTGCAAGGATTCTGGTTTGGGTTGTTGAATGAGACTGGCCTGAAAATCATCTCTATTGGGTTCTTTATTAGCAATGGCATAACTCAAAAATCCAGTAAATCCATTCTTGTTATAAGTAATACCAGCTTTGGGATTGACAAAATCAAAACTTCTATCAACTAATAGCGTTGGGCTAGTTTGGAAACCTTCCATTCTATGTGAAACTTTGCGGTATTGAAGGTCTACAAAACTTTGCCAGTTTGTATTGAAACGGTGTTGCCATTTGGCATAGAGATTGGCATCCTTTTTTACAGCAGGTAAATTATAATATCGGTAATCTGGAGAAACCGTTCCTTGTTTCATCCAAATAATCTTTCCAAAATGCTGACCTTGGTATTTGTTCCATCCACCACCAATGGTTATTTCTTCATTGTCTTTTTTATATTGAAAAGACCCAATTTGTCCCAAGAAACTATTGTCTAACCAACGCTGTCTTACCAAATCTGTTTTGGTAATAGTAACCCCTGCAATTACTGGGTTGGGTAAACCATATTTGCTGTATTTCTGATCTGCTTTGTATTCTTCATAATAACCATCGCCCTTGGTTAAAAACAAGGCGGTATTGAATGACCAATATTGGTTAAAAGCATGATTGAAAAATAGCTGATAATGGGTTTGTGTGTAATTGTCTGTTTGATTTTCATAAGGAGCATCTGTTTTTTCCATACCCGCTGGATTAAAGGTTCTATTATTGGGTAGTACAGCCTCCGGTACACCATACCAAGCTTGATAGGTTTTTTCTTTTCCTGTAAATACGTTCAAACGCAAAGAAGACTTGGCATTTAAATAGGCGGCGCTCAAATACAGTGATTTTAAATTAGAAGCTGCTCTGTCAATAAATCCATCGCTATTTATAGAACTAACCCTAGCATCAAGGGTAAAATGTTTGGCAATTAAACCAGAGCCACCTTTAACCGTACTTTTCCAGGTATTAAAAGAACCTACACTGGTATTCATTTCGCCATAGGCTTTCTCATTGTATTCATTTGTAGAAAAGTTTAAACTTGCACCAAATGCACCAGCACCATTGGTAGAAGTTCCAACCCCTCTTTGTATTTGAATACTATTGACAGATGAGGCAAAATCAGGAAGGTCTACAAAATAAGTACCCATGCTTTCTGCATCGTTATAGGGAATGCCATTTAAGGTTACATTAATCCTAGTGGCATCAGAACCCCTGATCCGTATGCCAGTATAACCAACTCCGTTTCCAGCGTCTGAGTTAACCACTACAGAAGGGGTTTGGTTTAATAAAAAAGGAAGGTCCTGGCCCAGATTGTTGGCAGCAATTTGATCCTTGCTCAAATTGGTTTTGGCAAATGGAGCGGTACTAGTTGCCCTTGTAGCCCTTACTTCTAGGGGTTGCAAATACAAGCTGGTAGGGGTTAAAGAAAGACTTAGGTCTAAGGCCTTGTTGCTGATTTCTAAGACAGTTTGGTAGTTCTTATAACCCAAACTACTTACTGTTAGTGTGTAACTACCCATGGGCAATTTTCCAAGTTGAAATTGGCCATTGTCATCAGTTAGGGTATTGGCATTGCCTAGTTTAACTTGTGCACCGGCAATGGGTGCTTTGGATTGGGCATCGGTTAGCCTACCTGCCACGGGTGTTTTTGGCCCTTGGGCCAAGGTGAACAATGTTAGCATGACAAACGCGGTTGTTCCCAGAAACTTTTTCATTTTTCTTGATTTAAAAGTTAATAATGGGAACAGGGAATAGCTAATGGAGAGGATCTGCAATAAATGAGTACAGTACACCTTCCCTTCGCAGGCATTACCCTGTTCAGGTTCAACGGGTATTTTCTCAGCCAGTGTTTGCACACTTAGCACCCCGAGGAATGTTCTGATGCAAAATTAGGCATTAATTTATACGAACCAACTGTAACTTTAAGGCCGTTGTCTCGTTTCAATATAAAATGCAACAAATGAAACAATTGATATTATTACTGGGATTGGGTTTGGGAGTTTTTTCAGCCAATGCCCAAAATGAAAAGAATTTGGTATTTGACGCCAATGCAGAAGCAAGAATGGTATCTGGATTTACGGCTGTAGAAGTATCTGGCGCCATTGACCTATTTCTTTCTCAAGGAAATGAAGAAGCGGCTGCGGTAAGCGCTAGTTCGGCTGAAGCTATTGGCAGAATTAGAACCGAAGTAAAGAATGGTACCCTGCATATCTATTTTGATGGAAAGGGTTGGAATTGGAAAACCTGGGGTAATAATAAAATGAAAGCCTATGTGACTTTCAAGAACTTGAGCAGGGTAGAAGCTTCTGGTGCTTGTAATGTAAAATCAACAGAAGCCATTAAAGTGCCCGAATTGAAAATTCAATTATCTGGTGCTAGTGATTATACAGGTGAATTACAGGTTGGTCTCTTAAAATTAGATGCAAGCGGTGCTTCCAATGTAAGGGTTTCAGGCAAGGCCGATAAGTTAGAGGTAGACGCCAGTGGCGCCTGCAGTATCAAGGCTTTTGACCTAAAAGCAGATTATGGCAAATTGGATGCATCTGGTGCTTCAAATATTCGTGTAACCATTCAAAAAGAATTGAATGCAGAAGCTAGTGGCGGAAGTAATATCTACTATAGAGGTGAGGGAATGATCCGCAATATTAGCAGTAGTGGCGGCGCATCCGTAAAAAGAAAAACAGACGAATAAGGAGTTTTTTTTGGTTGGTAAGCCTGCAAACCCTACTTTTGCTCCCCATTCAACAGGAACTGATTAGTGAGAAAGAAAATTGAATGGCCATAAAAGCGATATTGTTTCAATCTTATATCGCGAGATAGAGCAGCGGTAGCTCGTCGGGCTCATAACCCGAAGGTCGGAGGTTCGATCCCTCCTCTCGCAACATAAAAGGCCTCGTTTGAGGCCTTTGTTATTTGTATATTTATTATAAGAAATATACAGCCGGGGCAGCATTGCCCCAAAACATAAAACAAAATTCCCGGTTTCTCTTTAGCATTAGCCGGGTTATACCAGATGAAAGTAGGTTTTGTAAACATTTTTGGCAAGCCCAATGCGGGCAAGAGTACGCTTATCAATGCATTGGTGGGAGAGAAGATGGCTATTACATCGCCAAAGGCTCAAACCACCCGTCATAGAATCAAGGCTTTTTTAAACAAGCCAGATGAGTATCAAGTAATTTTTTCTGACACCCCTGGTATCATTGATCCTCAGTACAAATTGCACGAACACATGATGCAGTCAGTTAAAAGCGCCTTAGAAGACGCTGATATTGCCCTGCTCATTGTTGACGCCAATGAAGACTTGGAAGAAATTGATGGCATATTTCAAAAACTAAGGTTGAAAGTACCAGGACTAGTGGTCTTGAATAAAATTGACAAAGCTGGGAACGGTAGATTGGCATTGGCTGAAAAATTCTTTTCAGAAAAAGCTTACTGCACTAAGATTGTAAAAATATCAGCACTCCAAAAAGTGCACTTGAATAAATTATTAGACGCCATTCTTTCTTTATTGCCAGAGGGTCATCCCTTTTACAGTGAAGAAGATTTGAGTGACCTGCCCACCAAATTCTTTGTATCTGAATTGATCAGGGAAAAAATCTACCAATTGTTTGGTGATGAGATCCCATACCATGCAGCGGTACTGATCAACGAGTTCAAAGAGAGAGAAGATATTGTAAAAATACAGGCAGATATAATTGTTCAAAGAGACACCCAAAAGTCCATCATCATTGGAGAGAAGGGCAAAATGATTAGAGAAATTGGCATTTTGGCCAGGGCCGATATTGAACAATTTATTGGCAGCAAAGTATTCTTAGAATTGTTTGTAAAAGTGCGCCCTAAATGGCGTGACAATGACATGCATTTAAGAGAATACGGATATAAATAAACAACACAACAATTAGGGATTATGAGTTATACAGTAGCCATTGTAGGAAGACCCAATGTGGGCAAGAGTACTTTTTTCAACCGTTTATTGGAAGAGCGTAAAGCCATTGTGGACGATATTAGCGGGGTTACCCGTGACCGTCAATATGGGGTTACAGATTGGAATGGTAAAACCTTTAACGTGATTGACACTGGAGGTTTTGTGCCACATACAGACGACGTATTTGAACGCGAAATTCGCAAGCAAGTAAAAATTGCCATTGATGAAGCCAATTGTATTGTATTCATGGTAGACGTTGTTACTGGTATCACTGACTTAGATGATACCATGGCAGACTTGTTGCGTAGAACTACCAAACCAGTTTATCTGGTGGTGAATAAAGTGGATAATGGAACCAGACAATTAGAAGCAACTGAATTTTATAGTTTGGGTTTTGAAAATACCTATTTTGTTAGTTCTATCACCGGTACTGGAACAGGAGAAGTCTTGGATGCGGTTACAGAAGGAATGAAGGATGAAGATTCTGATGATACCTTGCGTGAAAACTCACTTCCAAAATTTGCCATCATTGGACAACCAAATGCTGGTAAGTCTTCCTTGCTCAATGCCTTAATTGGTCAAGAGCGTACCATTGTAAGTGATATTGCAGGAACCACTAGAGATACCATCCATACCCACTACAACATGTTCCAAAAAGAATTCATGTTAATAGATACGGCGGGTATTAGAAAGAAAAACAAAGAAAAAGAGGATCTAGAATTCTATAGCATTATCAGGGCCATCAAAGCCATGGATGAAGCAGATGTTTGTATGTTGCTAATTGACGCTGGAAAAGGAGTTACGGCTCAAGACGTGAGTATCTTTTCATTGGCAACTAGAAAAGGAAAGGGGATTGTAGTTCTAGTGAACAAATGGGATCTGGTAGAAAAAGAAACCAATACCGCCCGTGACTATGAGAAAGCACTAAAAACCAAATTGGCGCCTTTTACAGACGTGCCAGTTCTTTTTATCTCAGTAACTGAAAAGACAAGGATATTCAAAGCCATTGAATTGGCCTTGGACGTATATGAAAATAGGAATCGTAAAATTCCAACTTCTCAGCTCAATGAGATCATGCTTAAAGCAGTAGAAGCCTATCATGCACCGGTAGTTAGAGGGAATACGGTAAAAATTAAATATGTTACCCAATTACCTACGGCAGTGCCTTCTTTTGCCTTCTTTACCAATTATCCTGACGATATTAAATCGGCCTACAAAAACTACTTGGAAAACCAGTTAAGAACCAAGTTCAGACTAACTGGGGTTCCTATCCGAATCTTTTTCAGAAAGAAGTAAGTTATTGCATTAAAAAATATATGTTATTTTATTTGTAAAATTATTTTGGACCATTATCTTTGCGCCAATTAAAAATTTTTAAAAAAAATTATTACATGAAAAAAGTATTCGCAATTTTGGCTGTAGCTGGCGTAATGGCTGCTTGTAACAACGGTGAGAACAAAGATGTTAAAGCTGACACTCCAGCAGTAAAAGTTGATTCTGCTGCTGTAACAGTTGATACTACTGCTGTTAAAGTTGACTCTGCTGCTGCAAAAGTTGATTCTGCTGCAAAGAAATAATTTGTAGTAAAAATTGTAGAAATACCAAGTATTTCCAATATTACTTCTTGCAAGAAGGTCCTCCCGAAAAACGGGAGGATTTTTTTTTGTGTCAGTTTGTACCATTTTTGCAGCTTTGCTGTCAGTGGCACCGTTCTTGCTCTAGTTTCTTCCCCCTTCTTTAGATACATTTGATGAATAGGGTGTGACAGTTTGACCAAAGATTAGATTATGTTGAAAGAAAAGCTTTTTTTCCGTTCAGAAGACGAAACCGATTTTATGCCCATTATCCCTATCAATGAACAGGATGGGGAGCAGGATAAAAACTTGGTAATTCCTGATATTTTACCCATTCTGCCGCTACGAAACACCGTTTTGTTTCCAGGTGTAGTGCTTCCTATTACTGTAGGTAGAGACAAGAGTATCAAGGCCGTGAACGATGCCTATAAATTAGACAAGCTCATTGGCGTGGTGGCTCAAAAAGACGCCAATATTGAAGAGCCAACAGCAGAAGAACTCTGCAAGATTGGCACGGTTGCCAAGATTGTCAAATTGATCAAAATGCCTGATGGTGGAACCACTATTATTATCCAGGGCAAAAAGCGATTTGAGTTATTGGGAATGAAAACGGATGATCCTTATTTTACCGCTAATATTCGCTTGTTTCCAGACGATGAATTGCCCATAGAAGATGATTTTAAAGTCTATGTGGCTAGCATCAAAGATTTGGCTGCACAGATCATTCATTTGTCTCCCAATTTGCCAACGGAAGCTTCCATTATTTTAAAGAATATTGAGCACCCTAGCTTCCTAATTAATTTTGTAAGCAGCAACCTCAATAGTGACTTGGCTGAAAAGCAAAGCTTGCTTGAGATTCATGATATTCATAAAAGGGCAGAGCACCTGATTCATATTTTGAATAGAGAATTGCAATATGCAGAGCTCAAGGATAAAGTAACCAATAAGACCAGGACTGAGCTTGACAAGCAGCAAAGAGAATACTTTTTACAACAGCAGCTCAAGAGTATTAAAGATGAATTGGGTGGAGATAGCAATGACCGTGAGATTGCCGATATGAAGAAAAAAGCCGAGGGGAAAAAATGGCCCGAAGCTGCTAAAAATTTATTCAATAAGGGGATTGAGAAATTAGAAAGGATGCACGCATCCACACCTGATTATAGCATTGTTTATAATCACTTAGACCTCATGCTAGACCTGCCTTGGCAGGATTATTCAGCGGATAATTATGATCTTAAGAACGCACAGAAAGTGCTAGACAAGGATCATTATGGTATGACCAAGATTAAAAGCCGGATCATTGAATATTTGGCGGTATTGAAACTAAAAGGAGACATGAAAAGTCCTATCCTTTGTTTCTTAGGACCTCCCGGTATTGGTAAAACCTCTTTGGGAAAATCAATTGCACACGCCATTGGTAGAAAATATGTGCGCGTTAGCTTGGGTGGTTTACATGACGAAAGTGAAATTAGGGGTCACCGAAAAACCTATATTGGCGCTATGCCCGGAAGAATTGTGCAGCAAATTAGAAAGTGCAAATCTTCTAATCCAGTGATGATCTTAGATGAAATTGATAAGATTGGAATGGATGGCCGCAGTGATCCATCTTCTGCTTTGTTAGAGGTATTGGATCCAGAGCAGAACCATAGTTTTTATGACAATTATTTGGAGTTAGAATATGACCTGAGTAAAGTGCTCTTTATTGCCACGGCCAATAATATTCAAAATATTCAACCAGCACTTAGAGACCGTTTAGAAATCATTGACCTTAGTGGTTATGCAGTGGAAGAGAAAGTGGAAATTGCCAAAAGACATTTGTTGCCCAAACAAAAGGAAGCACATGGTTTGGTAAATGTCAACTTTAAAATCAATGACAAGGTACTGGAGAAAGTGATAGAACAATATACCAGAGAAAGTGGTGTCAGGGAATTGGATAGACAGTTGGCTTCTATTATGCGCTACCAAGCCAAAGAGCTAGCCATCAAAGAAAAAGTAAAACCCATTTTAACGGCAGCAGATATAGAGAAAATTTTGGGTCAATCAAGATATAGCAATGAAATCTACAAAACAGCCAATATGGCTGGGGTAGCCGTTGGTTTAGCTTGGACCTATGTGGGTGGTGATATTCTCTTTATTGAAGCCATTGTTGGAGATGGCAAGGGTGATATGAAACTGACGGGCAACCTAGGAAATGTGATGAAGGAAAGTGCCAGTACAGCTCTGAGTTTTTTACAAGCCAATGCCCGTAAATATGGGATAGATCCTGAAGTCTTTGCCAAAAAAAGCATTCACGTTCACGTACCTGAAGGAGCAGTTCCCAAAGACGGACCAAGTGCGGGTGTTACCATGCTCACTGCCTTGGCCTCTGCTTTCACAGGCAGAAAAGTAAAGTCTTATTTGGCTATGACGGGAGAAATTACCCTAAGAGGTCAGGTCTTACCCGTTGGCGGAATCAAAGAAAAAGTATTGGCCGCTAAGCGATCTGGCTTGAGAGAAATTATCCTCTGTAGCATGAATGAAAAAGACGTAAAAGAAATAGATAGCAATTTTATCAAGGGCATGCAATTTCATTATGTAAAAACCATGCAACAAGTATTAGAACTGGCCTTGGTTTAATGAGTTGATACAATTTTAAATCCCCCGGAATCGGGGGATTTTTTATTTCTGGCAAATAAGCCAGCCCTGCTTAGATTTGAACTTGAATGAAACGTATTATCCCAATATTCCTTGGTATGGTATGGTTAGGAACCATCAACTTACAGGCTCAGACACTGGGAGGTAATGCGGTGTTCAATTTTCTGAACCAACCCATTTCTGCCAAACAGGCTTCTCTGGGAGGCGTGAATACTTCTAGCATAGGAAAGGACATGGGATTGGCTTTTTATAACCCAGCCCTTTTACGTGATGAGATGCACGGTGCTGTCAATGCTGGTTTTTATAGTTTTGCCCAAGGCTTGCAACAATATGGTTTTAATACCGCCATGCACTTGAAGAAATACAATAGCAATCTATCATTTGGGGTGCAATATTTGAATTATGGAAACCTAACCCAAACCGATGCAGCAGGTAATATCTTGGGTACCTTTCAACCAAAAGATTATGTGGTTCAACTGGGGTTTTCAAAGCAATACCATGAACGTTGGTGGTATGGGGTGAACGCCAAATTGATTGGTTCAAATTATGGTCAATACCAATCTAGTGGCATTGGCTTTGACGTAGGCTTGGCCTATCATGATGAAGAATCGGAATTGCAAGCCAGCATCTTGGTGAAGAATATGGGCACTCAATTAAAAACCTATGATGGGTTACAACCCAAAGAAGAACTACCCTTTGATTTGCAAATGGGGATTACCAAACGGTTGGCAAAAGCCCCTTTTCAATTTTCTATTACTGCACACCATTTACACCGTTGGAATATTTTATATAGCGATACAACCTTTAACCAAATGGAAGGTATAGACCCAAACAGGGGTAATACCGGTGCACAGAAATTCTTATCACATTTGGTATTTTCTACTGAGGTTTTTCTTAGCGAAAAGTTTCAAGTAAATATGGGTCTCAACCTCTTGAGAAGACAGAGTTTGAATGCATACAATATGACCAATGGGTTGAATGGATTTACCTTGGGTGTTGGGTTGCTTTTAGATAAACTTCATATGCATTATGCCACGGGGTTTTATCAGCAGAATTTGTTTCACCAAGTCTCGCTCAATTTTAATTTTAAGGGTGATCCTTTATAATTTAGTGCTGCCTTTCTTGTAGGGCTTTTTTAATTAATCCTTGGTGGTGTTGCACATGGCAAATGGTAAAATACATCATTTCTCTATAAGTGATTTTACCAAGTAATGGGTGGGGCAGTATAATGGTATCCAGATCTTTTTCTGTAAAATGGCTAATCCCCTTGGTCAGTTGTTGGATGATTTTATTGAGTTGATTTGAAAGCGCTGACTTTTGCTCAAAGTCAATAGGGGGTGGAATAAATGCTGCAGAAGCTCTACCGCCTTCTTGCAATTTTAGTTGGTATTTCTCAACCAAACCTTCATAGGTTTTGGATGCCCTATTGGCTTTTCCAAAGACCAATTTCAACACAAATTTTGGCAGCCGGATACTCAACAATAATGGTTTAGTTGATTTTACCAAGTGATCCAACTGCTGGCCAGCAGACCATTTGTGAGGTTGGGCAAATAAAAAATCAGACTGGTTCATGGGTTCCAAATAATCAGTGAATGCCTGGTGTTTTTCCTGCAATTCATGTATGATTTGTGCTTTGTTCATCCAGTATTTTTTTTGTGAAACTATTTGGGTGTGGCAAAGAAGAAAAACTCTGTTCCTTGTTCAAAATGGGTCTGAAAATCTTGAAATATCAAAGCAGGTGCATTCTTTAACCAAGCATCCAATGTGAATATCCGGTATTTCAACCGTAAATCCAATAGGTCAAAAGCGTCTTTAGCAGAAAAATCATAGGCTTGCCCGCCCATTTTGCCGCATTCAAAAAGAATGGCTGGTTGGCACCGTTGAATGGTATTGATGGCACCTTCCAATACCCATAATTCAGCTCCTTCCACATCCATTTTAATCAAATCAATTTGTTCTGTTGGGTTAATCAAATGGTCTAATACCTCCGTAGTTACTTGAATAGAACTATCTATTTCTTTTTTCCAGTAGGGCCTTTTTTTAATGCCACTCAATGCAGGATTTGACAATACCAGATTAAAATTGGCCAGACCTGATTGATTAGAAAGGGCTTGTTGGTGAACCATCGCCCTAGCGCCAAAGTCTTTTTTCAATTGTTCATAAAGGGCTGGTATGGGTTCAAATGCATGGTGCCTTCCTTGGGGGGCAGCATCTAGCATCATGGAAAAAATGCGTCCTTCATGTGCACCAATATCAATGCAGTTGCTATTGGGTTGGCAAACTTGTTGAATAATCCGTTTGGTTAATCTGTCATAGCGTTCATTCTTGGTCAATGCTATGGGCAGCAATGCCAAGATTGTTTTAGCCAGACTGCGGATGGGTTGCTGCCGTTTCAACTAGAGCTCGTTTTTGTTGCCAATATAGTTTTTCCACCTAGTAATTACTTGTTCCATGTCTTCCGGAATGGGAGATTCAAAAAACATTTCTTTGCCAGTAACGGGATGCACAAAGCCCAATGTTTTGGCGTGTAAGGCACACCTAGCGCATGTTTCAAAACAGTTGTCTACAAATTGCTTATACCTTGTATAAATGGTGCCTTTTAGAATTTTGTCTCCACCATATTCAAAATCATTAAAGAGAGTATGTCCAATATGTTTCATGTGCACCCTAATTTGGTGAGTGCGGCCAGTTTCTAAAACACATTCCACAAGGGTCACATAATTATAGCGTTCCAAAACCCTATAATGCGTAATGGCGTGTTTGCCTATTTCTCCTTCTGGATAAACGTCAAACATTTTCCGATGCTGTTTGTGACGCGCTATATGACCAGTAATAGTGCCTTCGTCTTCCTTTACATCGCCCCAGACCAAGGCCATATACTTTCTAGAAACCGTATGGTTGAAAAACTGTTTGGCCAAATGTGCCGCAGCTTCTCCTGTTTTTGCTAATACTATTAATCCTGTGGTGTTCTTGTCAATTCTATGCACTAATCCAAAACGGGGTAACGCGTCTTCGTCTAAATTTGGATTTTGTTGTTTTAAATAATAAGCTACACCATTTAGTAAGGTCCCCGAAAAATTACCTACCCCGGGATGCACCACCATATTGGCGGGCTTATTGATGACCATTAGGGCATCATCTTCATACACAATATTGAGTGGAATATTTTCTAGCTTGAGCTCAGTATGTTCAGGATTAATATAGCTTAGAAATACAATTTCATCACCTGGCTTAACCTTGTAATTCTGTTTGACAATCTTTCCATTAACAGTTACAAAACCCGCGTCAATGCCATTCTGAACCTTATTGCGGGTAGCCCCTTCAATATGCATTTTCACAAACTTGTCAATCCTTAATGGCTCTTGTCCCTTGTTAACCGTAAAGGCTTTTCGTTCATATAGTTCTTCCGATCCTTCATCAGCAATAAAATCTGAGGCTGTTTCCATCCGGTAAAAATAGGAATGTTCCCTCATAAGCCCATATTGCTTAATTTCACGTCATGCAACAGCAAGTGCAATTTCAAGACTTGGGTCAGAGATCCTACCAGCCAGTTTGGGATTTTCAAGAGCAATTGCTCAAAGAAAATGCCGATATCAAAGCGGCTTTTAGGAAGTTGGGAGAGATTCCACCAGACCAAGTGCCTACTATGCAACACTTATTATTTGTGGAGCATCCGCCCGTGTATACCTTGGGTAATAGTGGTAAAATTGAGCACTTGTTAATTGGCGACCAGCAATTGAAAGACAAGGGGATTGAATACTTTCATATTAATAGGGGTGGCGATATTACTTTTCATGGTCCGGAACAATTGGTGGGCTATCCCATTTTAGACTTAGAAAAATTTCAACCTGATTTGGGTTGGTATTTACGCAGTTTAGAAGAAGTGATTATTTTGACTATGGCGGACTATGGTTTAATTGGAGAAAGAAGTAAGGGAGAAACCGGTGTTTGGTTAGATCCATTAGATCCTGTTAAAGCAAGAAAAATCTGCGCCATGGGTATTAAGTGCAGCCGATGGATTACCATGCATGGCTTTGCATTTAATGTGAATACCAATTTGGATTATTTTGGTTTTATTGTGCCCTGCGGTATTGAAAACAAACAAGTAACTTCTTTAGCAAAAGAACTTGGGAAAACCATACCCATGGATGAAGTAAAGTACCGTGTAAAGAAACATTTTGAACAAGTATTTTCTTGCCAATTGGTTAGCGGCTAGTGGCATCTTTTTGTAATAAAATCTTTCCTTGCTCTTTTAATTGTCCATCTTCAAATAGGTCAAACAAAAACCAACCAGCATGCACAAAATTGGCTTTGTCTAAATAGGTCTCCGTATCCTTAAGTGTATTGATTTCAAAAATGGTTGTGCCATTTTCTTCTTTAAAAACCAATCTGTACAAGTGTTTGCGGGCCGCTGGTAATAAAATGGTGGGTGTGCCCTTGCCATTACAAAAAACAAATTTAGAAGGTTTCCAATTATTGGTCAAGCTAGCTGCTTGGTTGGAATGAATTGATTGTATGGTTGAAAAATAAAATTTACCTCCATCTAGTACATAATAGATTCGGTAATACAAGGGTCTTTCTGTTGGGGCTTTGTCTACAAACCCATTGTCATACATATTGGGGGTTTGAGCGTGTAAAATGGTTTTGAATTGAATGGAATCTGTTGATCGTTGTACCGATAATTGCTGACAGTTTTTAAAGGGGTTTAACCAAGAAACTTGAATTCCCTGCTTACCCAAATCTTTGACCTTAAATTGGGGCAAGGTTTCTTGTGCTTGTAACCAAGTCCTAGGGCAAATACAAACCATTAAGAAAATACAATAGGAAGAAAACCGGTTCATGGTGGTAAAGATAAAGTTGAAATAGTGGATTAAAAGGGAAGTAGGCCTTTATTTAAAGAAAGGTTTCCTTGCAGGCCCCCACTATGTATGACTAAAATGCGGCTTCCTGCTTCAAATCTATTGCTGTTTATCATTGCTTCCACTGCATAGCATAATTTACTGGTATAGACTATATCCGTTGCTAAGGATTCCCTTTCCCATAGATCTCGCATATAGGATAAAAGTTCAGGCGGGTGTTTGGCAAATCCGCCAAAATGAAAATCTTCTTGCAATTCAAATTGACCCCGTTTTTCTATTCCAGCGTCATTTAATACAGCGTTTAAAAGGGTGGGATTGTTTTTTTGAGAACTGATGCCAATGAGTTGTTGATGGGGTGCTAGTCTAGAAAGCAAGCCTGCAGCCATAGTACCTGAGCCCACGGCACAAACTAAATGGCTATATACGGTTGCATCACATTCATCCAAGATGCTTGCCGCACCTAGAACACCTAAGGCTCCGTATCCACCTTCAGCTACAAAATAGCGTCCAATTGCTTGGTATTGATTTTGAATGGCATCCTTGTCTTTATATTGTTCTCTACTTAGATATATCAGTTGCATGCCATATTCTCTGGCGGCTTCAAGGGTGGCTGATGAATTTGGCCCAGCTTCTCCCCGAACAAAGCCAATAGAACCAAGGCCTGCGTTGTTACAAGCCATGGCCAATGCCACCAAATGATTGGAATAGGCACCTCCAAAACTGGCTATTTCCCTAGCACCAAGCCTTAAGGCATCTTCCAGATAATACCTCATTTTGTACCATTTATTGCCACTAATAACCGGATGTATTTCATCTAAACGCAAGACGTCTGTACAAATATGATTTTTTGTAAAAGATTTTAGTACTTGAATTCGAGGCTTTTGTAGCATTATTTAAGGGAGAATCTGATGATTGGTTGATAATAATCTAGTAACTTTATAGCGGAAAAAAACACAATATGATTCTTTTCAAGAACAGAAAAGTAATCATTCTCTTTGAATCAAGTTTCTATTTTTAAACGTAAATAAACAAGATTTTATGAAACCAACTCTGGTAATATTAGCAGCGGGTATGGCAAGCCGATATGGCAGCCAAAAACAGACACAATCTTTTGGACCAAGTGGTGAAACCATTATGGACTATTCCATTTATGACGCTATAAAAGCAGGTTTTGAAAAAGTAGTATTTATTATCAGGGAAGACTTTGCAGAAAATTTCAAAGCCATTTTTGAACCCAAATTAAAGGGTAAGATTGCTACAGATTATGTTTATCAAGACCTAAGATCTTTTATTGGAGACAAGCAAGTACCTGCAGAAAGAACCAAGCCTTGGGGAACAGCCCATGCAGTCCTTTGTTGCAAGGGGAAAGTAAATGAGCCATTTGCAGTAATTAATGCAGACGATTATTATGGAACAGATGCTTTTGTAAAAGCCTATGATTTTTTAGTGAATCAGTGCAATGAACAAACCTATTGCATAGTGGGTTACGAATTGAAAAAGACACTGAGTGATTTTGGTAGTGTAAGCCGCGGTGTATGCGCAGTAGATGCCAATCATAACCTGACTGATATTAACGAAAGAACCAGCATTTTCAGAAATGAATCTGGCGTAATTACTTATGAAGACGCCACAGGTTTACACGAGGTTAGTGAAGACTCTTTGGTGAGTATGAATTATCTCTGTTTTGCACCTGGTTTTATTGATGTATGTGAAACTTATTTCCAAGAATTCTTGAGCGATGAAAAGAACTTACAGAATCCTAAATCTGAATTCTTTATTCCAATTGTAACTGGACAATTTATGAAGTCAGGTAGGGGTACAGTTAAAGTAGTTCCTACATCTGCACAATGGTTTGGTGTTACGTATAAAGAAGATGCACCCCATGTACAGGCTAGTATCAATGCCTTGGTAGCAGATGGAACCTATCCAACTAATCTTTGGGCATAGATTAGAAAGTCAAAAGTCAAAACTGAATTTGAGTTTTGAAGTAGAAAATAAAAAAGAATACAAAAAAAGGGGATTTTCCCCTTTTTTTGTATCCATAACTAAGCCCCATGCATCCCAAACAAATTGAGAATAACCACCACAAGGAATTTCAAATTGAAAGGCTGATCCTATTTAGTGACGCCGTTTTTGCTATTGCCATTACTTTGTTGGTCATTGAAATTAGGGTACCTGAAATTGCAACCAGTGCAGACACCACCCAGGATCTAATCCATGCTTTGTTGGATAAAATTCCAGAATTCTTTGGCTTTATTCTGAGTTTTGCAGTGATTGGCCAGTTTTGGACCAATCACCACAGACTCTTTGGTTTGGTCAAAGACTATAATGGAAAATTGATCTGGTTGAATCTGTTGATGTTGTTCTGGATTGTTTTAGTTCCCTTTACCAGTGGCTTAAATTCTAGGTATGGAAACTTGAATATTGTTTGGCAGATCTATAGTGCCAACCTGGCCCTGATTGCATTGTCACTTTATTTCCTTTATAGATATATTGGTAACCCCAAAAACGGATTGTCAGATTTTGCCCACGATAATGTAGATAGAAAATATTCCTTTCTAAGGTCTTCTATTGTTATTTGGATCTTTACATTGGGTGGCATATTGGCCAGTTTTGACGGGATCTTCTTTTTTTGGGCTGCCCGTGGCATTTATTTTGCCATTCCAATACTGATCAGTATAGTAAATCGCAGACACCAAAAAGCCAAAACCAGACAATCCCACAAATAGAAAACCCCCGCACGTGGGGCGGGGGCTTCCTTATATTTAAAAAACCAACTGTCTATTTTTGACTGAAAGCCTTAACGTTGAATACGCAATCAGCCACACGGCTAATCTGTTGTTTGCGTTCAATTCCTTTCATATTTGCACGTACTGGAATCTTGATATTATCTAGTGCAGTATCAGATTTCTTAGCTTCTTCTACAAAGTCATGGATGTTTTTAGATTTGACAGCAAAAGCAACCCCATCTGCCTGAGCCTGACGGGTACTCAATACCCCAATCACTTCACCATTATTGTTCAATACTGGTCCACCAGAGTTACCAGGATTGGCGCTGATCTGAATTTGATAACTCAAAGAATCACCATTAAATCCGGTTTTAGAACTAAGGTAACCTACACCATATACAATGTCATTACGTGGATAACCTAAAGTGAAAATCTCATCCCCTAAATCTGCATTCCTTTTACCAATACCATAAGGCAATGATTTGAAAGGCTTGAAGTCAGTATCATTGATTTTCAGGATAGCCAGATCTTTTTGATTGTCTATATGAACAATTGAAGCGTTGAATTCTCTACCCTTGCTATCTACCACAATGGCTGATGTGCCTTTTAACACGTGTGCATTGGTTATAATAAAACCTTTGGCATCAATTAAAAACCCAGAACCACCACTTACAATCTTAACTCCTGTTGGAATCTTGGTTTTTACCTCATTAATCAAGGAACCTTGTACTTGCTGGTTGCGTTTGATAATTTCAATATCCTTGCTCAGTTGTTGTAATTGATTGCCGCTGACCGGAGAGAAAAAAGCAACCAAACCACTAATCACCAACGCAATCACACCACCAACAGATGCCGCAATAGCAGTAACCCTCTTATACCTGTTCCATAACTGAACCACTTGTACTTTGGTAGATACTTCTCCACCTTCATACAAATCTCCCGTTTCTACCAAGTCTTGGTGAACATGGTGTAGGGTATGCTTGATGTTCTGATATGCCACATAACTGTCCATTTGATGCAGGAACATATTGTGTTCCACCACCATCTGGTCAATTTCTGGGGTTTTCTTGCGCAGTGCTTCAAAGAAAGCTTGCTCCTGAGGATTCATCTCCCCGGCAAGGTAGCTTTCAATGGCTGCTAGTAATTGAATGTCATCCATGGTACTTATTCTCCGATATTATATTGCGAAAAAAACAATTTCTTCAATCTCATCAGGCATTTGTACTTCTGGTTCTTGGCGTTATCGGCATTGGTATAACCAAATTCTTCCGCTAGTTCCTGCATGCCCATTTTCTTTACATAGTAACCCTCTAACAAACTCTTGCAAGGTTCACCCAGGCTTTTCATGGCCCGGTCCATTATCGCAAACTCGGCGTTGCGTTTTTCGTGAATCTCAAGATCTTCTTCAACAGGGACCGTCTCGTCCAGATTATCAATCTGGTTGGAGAATCTTCCCATTTGCTGTAGTTTTTTAAGCCACAGTCTCCTGCATATGGAATATACATAGGTTTTTATTTGACAGGTTAAGACAAATGATTCGCTTTGTGCTTTTTCATACAGTGCAATCATTGCTTCCTGGAAAATATCCCTTGCGTCGTCATAGCTGCCATTATTATTCAACACAAAAGCCTGAACCATATTAAAATTGTCTTTATAAATGGTTTCGATGGCTTTAGAGTCGTTATTGGCCAGTCCTTTCAGTAATGCTTGTTCGTTCTGTTCAGCTTTCACGATGCTGCTTTTAATACTAGTAAGTGGATAAAAGTAACCCAAAATGGGTCTAAAAATTATTTTTTAAATATTTTTCATTTAGGAGGTTACCTTTTATACCCTTCTGGTATTAATAATAAATTCACTCAAACAAAAAACACAAACAAAATGAAAAAAGTATTATTCGTTCTTGCACTAGGTGCTTTCGCAGCTTGTAATTCAGGTGAAAACAAAGACGCTAAAGTTGATTCTGCTGTAGTTGCTGTTGATTCTGCTGCTGCTAAAGTTGATTCTGCTGCTGTAAAAGTAGATTCTGCTGCTGCAAAGATTGATTCTGCTGCAAAGAAATAAATTATTTGAAGCTAATGTGCTGAGGATTTTGTGAGACTCAGTTTGCCGGTCAGAATTAGCTTAACACCGATTTTTCATATGGCAAGCAATCGTTAGAGGTCGCTCCGTTTCCACGGAGGGACCCTTTTTTTTGTGCCAACCCCAACGGGATGCCATTTTTGTTCATTTTATAAATAGGTAAAAGGACAAAATTTTTAACACCCAGGCAGTTGGTCAATTGATGGCATGTCTATGACAGCTATTTTATAAGTTTAAGTAATCAGGAAAATCCTAGTATACTTTAAATAAAATTTAAATACAAAGTGTCATTCACCCCTTTATTCTGCATTCGGTCACATTTTCACTTTTAAGATATGTTTCAAAAGTCATTTTAGCTACTTTAGGGCATTTAACCCCTACTTATGAGAATTTGGATCCGCAGCAATGCTATTTGCCTGGCTATTTTGTTGTTGTTTACTTCCAGCATATTTGCGCAAGCCCCAACCATTGCTAGTTTTAATCCTGCTAATGGAACCATTGGTACATTAGTTACCATCACAGGAACTAATTTAGGCAGTCCAACTGTATTAACAATTGGAGGAGTTGCTGCAATTCCTGTTAGTAATACTGGTACCTCATTAGTTGCAATGGTGATGACAGGTGCAACATCTGGCGTATTTAGTATTACAACTGCCGGTGGTTCCGTCAATAGTATTTCCAATTTTACAGTTTCTCCTTCTCAAACTCCTAATGCACAACAGGGGGCTAATTTAGTAGGTACGGTAGGTAGCGTAGTTGAGTTTGGTCGCTCAGTATCAATTAGTGCAGATGGTAATACCGCCATAGTTGGTGGAAATTACGATGCAAGTCATACAGGTGCAGCATGGGTATACACAAGGACTGGGGGTGTATGGACACAACAGGGTAATAAATTGGTTGGTACTGGCGCAGTAGGAAATGCAAATCAAGGCCAATCGGTTTCATTAAGCGCAGACGGTAATACTGCTATTGTTGGGGGGCCAACAGATAATGGCAATATCGGTGCGGCGTGGATTTATACCCGTAGTGGCGGTGTTTGGACCCAACAAGGAAATAAATTAGTTGGAACAGGTGGCATTCTTTTTCCGAACCAAGGTTTCTCAGTATCAATTAGCGCGGACGGAAATACTGCTTTAGTTGGAGCTATTTATGATAATGCTGCAATTGGTGCAGCTTGGGTATTTACCCGAACTGCAGGCATATGGACGCAACAGGGAAGTAAATTAGTTGGAATTGGATCAGTTGGTCAGTCTAATCAAGGTGTATCTGTTTCCATTAGCGCAGATGGAAATACAGCGATTATAGGTGGAAATTCAGATAATACCAATATTGGAGCAGCTTGGATATTTACTAGAACTGCTGGAGTCTGGACTCAACAGGGAAATAAATTAGTTGGGACTGGGAATGTTGGTCAGTCTTTTCAGGGGGGATCCGTTTCTATAAGTGCAGATGGTAATACTGCAATAGTAGGTGGAACAGGTGATAATGGTGGAGTAGGTGCTGCTTGGGTGTATATTAGAAGTGCCGGTGTTTGGACGCAACAGGGAAGTAAATTATTAGGAACTGGAACCATTGGCACAAATATTAAACAAGGCCAGTCTGTTACATTAAGTGCAGATGGAAATACTGCTATTGTTGGTGCACCATCTGAAAATAATAGCAATGAAGGCGCCGCTTTGATTTATAAACGAAGTGGGGGCATTTGGTCTCAACAAGGAAGTAAAATAGTTGGGGTAGAGGTTATTGGAGGATCAGTTTTTGGTGTGTCTAGTGCTTTAAGTGCTGACGGTAAGACAGTTATCATTGGGGGAGCCTTTCGTAACTCTAGTGAAGGCGCAGCCTGGGTATTTTCCGCTCCGGACATCAGTATAGGAGATCGTATTTGGCAAGATACCAATGGTGATGGGATACAGGACTTAGCAGAAACAGGGATAGCAGGCGTTACCATACAGTTGGTGCAAGGCGCAACTGTTATTGCAACCGCCACTACAGATGCTAGTGGTAACTATTTATTTACTAGTGCAACAGGTGTTTCTACAGCAAGCACAATTTATGGAATTGCAACATTAACGGCTTCCTCTAATTATATTATTCGTGTGCCCAATGTAATTGGTGGTAGCAAACAAGCTGCACTAGGAACCAATACGCTAACCATTGCCAATACACCTGCTAACGATGAAACCGATAGTGATGGTTTATTAGTGGGTAATGATGCAGAAATAGTCATAACAACAGGTCTTGCCGGTACAACTGATCTAAGCCAAGACTGTGGTTTTGCTCCTCCTGGCGGTGGTGTTGGCGGCGGTGGCGGCGGAGGTCTAGAAAGCAAGAGCCTGGGTGATGCCATTGTAAAACGCGTCTACAATAAAGCAATACACAATGAGAATGGTCCAGTTGAATATAATTCCCTTGCAGTGGTTGTTCCTAGAAGCAATCAACAAGTAGCAATGGGTGCTGCTCCATCATCGGTAACACTGGCTTCTATCATGCCAAATATTAGTGCACAAGGATTCATTGCCTATAATAGTTCGCCAAAGGATCTGACTTCTATTACTAACGCAATAGAAGTATTGGCATTTGACTTCACCGCCAACAAAGAAGTAAAAGCAGTTGCTTTTGCAACCAAAACTTTGGGTGAATTGTATGACCACACCAAACCAATATGTGATCGTTTAAAAGGTGCCACATTAGTTAGTGTTGAGAATATTAAAATACAAGGATTGGATTTTGTGAAGTATACCATTAACAACGAAAACGGTCAGCGTGAATATGCTACCAGTTTCTCTGTGGGTACTAAAGCAAACCGAAACAATTTCTCTTTCCAATCAACCTGGTTAACACAAGATTATTTGAGCGATGAAACCATGTATAACTTCCAGTTATGGGCTGGTACATCTGCGCTTGTTACAGATATGGTAACTGATATCTTGGCTAAGGTTCAAGCCATTGCACCAATTGCCAGTATCAAACCAACATTTATTCCTGCAACTTATGTAGAGTCTGGAAAAAGAGAAGGACAAAACATTAACCTTGTTGTAAAAAATGCCACTGCAAACACCAATGGTTACTTTACACTGGAAGACAAATCAAATGAAACATCGGCAAGTGCAGTTGTAAGAACAATACCTTTCACCATCAACGCAAATGGAAAATCAAATGTGATTATTCCAATGGATGACAAATACCAAAGTGTGTTAACCATGTTTGTAAATGGTGTGGTGAAAGATGTGGTGTATATGAGTGATGGTGCCTGGACCGTTGACTATAACAAAGCAACCACTGTTTTAAACAACTTTGCTGTAAGCAATGATAGTAAAAGGGCATACGCAGCCGATGAATATCCTTTGTTTAGAAATGTTTCATTAAAAGCAAACAGCTCTGACTTTGTTTCAATTGTTAAATTGTTAAGAGGTGGTGGTACTGCGGCTGATATGAGTGCTTACAAAGGTATAAAGTTCACCGCATCTGGTGGCTATAGTTTGCGTGTAACCTTGGTGAAGAATGGAATTGTAGATTACAAGAATCAATTTGCTGCTACTGTACCATTAGAGCTTGGAGAGAAGGAATACTATTTGTCATTAGATCAATTTGTATCGGAAGGATCATCAGCTAAAATCAATGCCAATGATATAACTACTGTTGTATTTACAGTAGAAGTATTTACAGGTAAAAACAATACTATCTCTACTAATTTAAGTAATATCAGTTTCACTAAAACTGATATGAATTACCTAAATAGTTTAGAGAATAAGGAATTACAGATAAGTCCCAATCCGGTAACTGGTAATAGATTCATCTGCAATTTTATGAGTAGTAAAACAGCAGTGCTTTCGCTGCATGTTACAGATATGAATGGTAAATTGATCCATTCTCAGTCAGTTAATGCAGTAAAAGGGGAAAACTCGGTACCAGTAACACTAACCAATAAAACAACTGGTATCCAAATTGTAAGTTTGGAAGGTCCAGATCTCAAGTACAATAGTAAGAAACTGGTGATTGTTAACTAATGATATCAATAGTTGTATCAATTGATCAAACTATGCAAGAAAGCTGTCCTAAATAGGGCAGCTTTCTTTATTAATTTAATCATGCTCAAAAAAGCAAGCTAATGTTTGTTAGCTAAATAATTTGGCAAAATCGTTGGAAGGAATAAATTGTTTGATTATATTTGGTCCATCATGCAAACATTGTTGAACAACACCCGATTTTATTTTTTCTTTTATTTCTACTTTAAAACAAGTAGCCGGGTAGTGTTTGCTAAAGCTTAATTATAAACTTGAACATCATATCCCGGCAAATAGCCGGGTTTTTTTTTGCCCGGATAGCGGGATAGAAACAAAGGAACATGGACAAACAGAAAAAGGGCATTGTAGAAAAACCAGTATTTGAATGTAGTAAGGGTATTGCCATTCAAGGATATGAAGGAAGCTTTCACCAAGTGGCAGCTAGAAATATCTATGGAAAAGCTGTGGAAGTAATTCCTTGTGCCACTTTTAGAGACCTGATTAGAATTGCTTCTGATAAAAATGCATCTAGTGGAGCCATCATGGCCATTGAAAATTCTATTGCAGGTAGTATTCTACCCAATTATAACTTGTTGCAAAAAAGCAAACTCAAAGTAGTTGCCGAAGTGTATTTGAGCATTAGTCAGAATTTATTGGTCAATCCAGGGGTTAAGCTAGAAGACATTAAAGAAGTGCATAGTCATCCCATGGCCATTTTGCAGTGTTTGGAATATTTGGAACAATATAATTGGAAACTGGTAGAAACAGAAGATACCGCACTAAGTGCTAAAATGGTAC
Organism: Chitinophagaceae bacterium BSSC1; assembly: GCA_002256435.1. Taxonomy (GTDB): domain Bacteria; phylum Bacteroidota; class Bacteroidia; order Chitinophagales; family Chitinophagaceae; genus Sediminibacterium. Next base: position 79,013 of record NKJC01000006.1, on the reverse strand, counting down.
ACCAGCATAGAAGCAAACACGCAGCAGCCATAGCCAGCAAATTGGCAGCTGAATTGTTTGAGTTAGACGTGTTGGCTCCGAGTATCCAAACCATGAAGAATAATTTCACGCGTTTTCTGGTATTGCAAAGAGAAAAAGAAGCCATTGATATTCCCATGGCCAATAAGTCTTCTATTTATTTTCAAACCAATCATAGTAAGGGAATCCTGGCCAAAGTGCTAACCGTGATTGCAGATGCAGGAATCAATCTAAGCAAATTACAAAGCATGCCCATTCCAGGTAGCAATTTTAAATATGGCTTTTATGCCGATTTAGAATTTGAACAACGCGCTCAATTAGATCAAGTGATGGAAGGCATAGAAAGTTTGACTAATAGTGTCAAGGTTTTTGGTATTTATCAATCAGGAAAAATTGTAAAAGGATAGTTATGGCCATAAGCACATCAACCAGACTTGAAGGTATAGGAGAATATTATTTTTCACAGAAGCTGCGTGAAATTGATGAATTAAACAAACAGGGTAAGCAGATTATCAACTTAGGCATTGGTAGTCCAGACTTACCGCCGCATCCAGACGTGATCAAAGTTTTACAGGAAGAATCGGCCAAGCCCAATGTACATGCTTATCAGAGCTACAAGGGTTCTCCCATTTTGAGGGGTGCTATCAAAGATTGGTATGCTACTTGGTATGCTGTTGATTTGAATCCGGATACTGAAATTTTGCCCCTGATTGGAAGCAAAGAAGGGATCATGCATATCTGTATGACCTATCTCAATCAAGGTGATCAGGCTTTGATTCCCAATCCAGGTTATCCAACCTATAGTTCTGCGGTAAAATTAGCTGGCGGTACTCCGGTTCCTTATGAACTAAAAGCTGAAAATAATTGGGAGCCTGATTTTGATGCATTGGAACAAACTGATTTGAGCCGTGTAAAATTATTATGGGTCAATTATCCGCATATGCCCACTGGTCAATTGGCCAGTAAGGCCTTGATGGAAAAATTGGTGGCATTTGGCATCAAACACCAGATCCTGATTTGTCATGACAATCCCTATAGTTTTATTTTAAATGAACATCCTTTTAGTTTGCTCAGTGTTCCTGGCGCCAAAGAGATTGTAATAGAGTTGAACTCCTTGAGTAAAAGCCAAAATATGGCGGGATGGCGTGTGGGTATGCTCTGTGCTGCCAAAGAACGAATTGATGAAATTCTACGATTCAAAAGCAATATGGATAGTGGCATGTTTTTGCCCCTGCAACTAGCTGCTGCAAAGGCTTTGAGCCTTGGAAAAGATTGGTATGATAGCGTGAATACAGTTTATGCTCAAAGAAGAGAAAAAGTATTTGAGTTACTAGACTTAATTGGAGCAAATTATTCCAAAGACCAAGTGGGTATGTTTGTCTGGGCAAAGATTCCAAATGGCTACGCCGATGGTTATGCTGTGAGTGATAAGGTTTTATACGAGGCCAATGTATTTATCACACCGGGGGGTATTTTTGGTTCTGCTGGAAATGGATATATCAGGGTAAGTCTATGTGGTTCTGTAGAAAGGTTTGAACAGGCTATTGAAAGAGTGAAACAAATCTGAAAAAACAAATTATGCGAGTTGCAATAGTAGGTATTGGTTTAATAGGAGGGTCCATGGCCTTGGCTTTAAAAGAACAGGGTTTTGCGGATACGGTAATTGGTGTTGATGAAAATCCGGTACACCAAGCTCAGGCACTGACTTTGAAATTAGTGGACCAAGTACTTCCCTTGGACCAAGCTATTGCTGCTTCGGACTTGGTAATACTGGCTATTCCTGTAAATGCCGCGGAGAAAATCCTGCCCCATGTACTAGACCTAACAGACAAACAGGTGATCATGGATGTAGGTTCCACCAAAGAAGGATTGATCAATTGTATTGCCAACCACCCTAAAAGGGCAAGATTTGTAGCAACCCACCCTATGTGGGGTACCGAATACAGTGGTCCGCAGGCCGCGGTTACGGGTGCTTTTAGAAATAAGGCAACGGTTATTTGTAATAAAGAAGAAAATGATGCAGATGCATTGGCTACTGTAGAAGCGGCTTACCAGGCCATGGGAATGCACCGAGTTTACATGAATGCCAAGGATCATGACGTACACGTGGCATATGTGAGTCATATTTCACATATCACTTCTTTTGCCCTGGCAAACACGGTTTTAGAGAAAGAAAAGGGCGAAGACGCCATTTTTGAGCTAGCAAGTGGTGGTTTTGAGAGCACAGTTCGTCTGGCAAAGAGTAATCCAGACATGTGGGTGCCCATTTTTATGCAGAATAAGGAGAATGTGCTGGATGTGCTCAATGAGCATATCGCGCAGCTGCGCAAATTCAAATCCTGTCTAGAAAAGGAGAATTATGACTATTTAAAGGAATTAATTGAGCAGGCCAATGGCATCAGGAGAATCCTGAAATAAGCACTGCTATTGGATTAACAAACAAAAAACAGGCAAAGCCCTATATTAAAAGTACCTTTGCCGCAAATTTTTTAATACATGATGACATTTGAAGGGTTGGGAATTGATGCGAGATTGATTCAGGCAACCGATGAGTTGGGGTATGTGAATCCAACCGCAATACAAGAACAAGCAATACCCATATTGCTAAGCGGCACACAGGATTTTATCGGCTTAGCACAAACGGGTACGGGAAAGACAGCAGCATTTGGATTACCATTGCTGCACATTATTGACGCTGCTGCGAAGTATCCTCAGGCCTTGGTGGTTTGTCCAACAAGAGAACTGTGCATGCAAATCGTTAAAGAAATTGAACTCTTTAAAAAATACATGACTGGCATTTCGGTGGTAGCAGTGTATGGTGGTGCGTCTATCGGATTGCAAATTCGCGATTTGAAAAGAGGCGTACAAATTGTAGTTGCTACACCTGGACGTTTAATTGATTTGATTGAAAGAAAAGCCATTAACCTTGAGCAAATCAAGTATGTGGTTTTAGACGAAGCAGATGAAATGCTAAACATGGGTTTCCAAGATGATATCGAATTCATTTTGAAGAATACCCCAGTACGTGAAAGTACATGGTTGTTTAGTGCAACAATGCCTACTGAAATCCGAAAGGTGAGTAAGAAGTACATGAAGGATCCCAAAGAAGTGACTGTTGGTAAAGTAAATACTGCCAACAAGAACATTGACCATCAGTACTATGTAACTACTGCGCAACATCGTTATGAAACCTTGAAAAGGATTATTGATTTTAATCCAGGTATTTACGGGATCATTTTCACCAGAACCAAATTAGACGCACAAGAAATTTCTGAGCGTTTAACAAGAGAAGGTTATGATATTGACGCCTTGCACGGAGACCTTACACAAGGACAGCGTGACAAAGTAATGGGTCAGTTCAGAGACAAGACTTTACAATTGTTGATTGCAACAGACGTAGCTGCCCGTGGTATTGACGTACAGGGTATTACACACGTGATCAACTTTGAATTGCCCGATGACGTAGAAATCTATACCCACCGTAGTGGCCGTACCGGAAGGGCTGGCATGCAGGGGATCTGTATTTCTATTGTACACGCAAAAGAGATGTACAAGTTCAAACAGATTGAACGCATCAACAATTCTCAGTTCCACAAAATGGATATTCCAAGTGGTAAAGATGTTTGTAGAAAACAATTCTTCTCCTTTATGGACAAGCTATTGTCAACCGATATTAGCCATGGTGATTATGAAACCTATGTTCCTATGTTGGCAGAAAAATTTGCCGATGTAAGCAAGGAAGACGTGTTAAAGCGTGTAGCTGCTATGGAATTTGACCGCTTCTTAAAATACTATGAGAATTCACAAGATTTAAATGTGCGCGAGCGCGATAGATCGGTTCGTGAACCTCGTGGTCAAGAAATGGGTAGGGGCAGAGAAAGAGAAAGAGAAATGCAAGGCATTGATGGTGGAAGAGGTGATGCAAGAAACAAATATGCACGTGGTGGCAGTGGCTATAGCCGTTTATTTGTGAACCTTGGCACCAAGGATGGTTTCTTCAAAGCCAGTTTCTTACAGTTTGTTTTGGACATGAGTGACTTGAAAAAGGAAGTCTTGGGCAAGATAGACATGAAAGACATGAACAGCTGGATTGAAATTGAAAAAGGATCTGCACAACAAATGATTCGTGCTCTTGATGGTAAGAAATACAAGGGTCGTAGTATTCGTATGAACGATGCAGATAGTGGTGGTCCGGCTGGTTTCTCTGGAGATAGAAGTAGAAGACCAAGAAGGGGGGAATAGGAAGTAAGTGAAGAGTGAAGAGTGAAGAGTGAAGAGTGAAGAGTGAAGAAGAAGGATGAAGAAAGTCAAACAACCGATTTAAGTTGAATCGGTTTTAAATACCAAGCAAACAAGCGATTCTTTTTTTATGGAACAGACAATTGAAAGTGTATCTACAGTAGAGGCATTGTTACAAAAACGTCCTCTGATCATTTCCGGTCCTTGCAGTGCTGAGACCGAAGAGCAAGTGGTGAATACTGCTACCCGTTTAGCCGCAACAGGCAAAGTGGATATCCTGCGTGCAGGTATCTGGAAACCTAGAACCCGTCCCGGAAGTTTTGAAGGAATTGGTACCAAGGGTTTGCCATGGTTGCAAGCTGCTAAAAAAGCATCTGGTTTGCCAGTTGCTGTAGAAGTTGCTACCGCTAAGCAAGTAGAAGACGCTTTGCATTTTGGCGTTGACGTTTTGTGGATTGGTGCAAGAACTACTGTGAATCCTTTTAGTGTACAAGACGTAGCTGACGCTTTGCGTGGCGTTGACGTTCCTGTTTTAATTAAGAATCCCATTAACCCTGATCTAGAACTCTGGATTGGTGCTATGGAGCGCGTACAAAAAGCAGGTATTAAAAATGTTGGCTTAATTCATCGTGGATTTAGCTCTTATGGAAATACCGAATACCGCAACGCACCAATGTGGCATTTGGCTATTGAAATGAAGCGCCGTTATCCAGAAGTAATGATGATCAATGATCCTTCACATATCTGTGGTAATAGAACCAATTTGCAAGACGTAGCACAAACTGCTATTGACTTGGATTTTGATGGTTTGATCATTGAAAGTCATATTGATCCAGATAATGCTTGGAGCGATGCCAAACAACAAATTACCCCAGAACGTTTGGGTGAATTGATTGGTAGTATTCGTTGGAGAAATGAAGACGTAGCTAGTGAAGAATACCATGCAGCACTTGAAAAATTGCGTCAACAAATCAACAATTTGGACGATGAATTGATGCAAATTTTAAGTCAGCGTATGAAAGTGGCTGAGAAAATTGGTCAGTACAAGAAAGACAATAATATCACCATCTTGCAAACCAATCGTTGGAATAGCATCTTAGAAAGGGCTTTTGCAAAAGGGGAGAAGCAAGGATTGAGCAAAGAATTTGTAACCAAGTATTTTGATGCGGTGCACATGGAGAGCATCAACCATCAGAATAAGATTATGAACTCCTAGTTTTTCAAACAAAGCATTGGCAACTTATTTGATTTAGGTCAGATTTGCCAATGCTTTTTTTTTAGAATGATTGCCATCGCAAATTTTTGAACATGCGAAAGAAAACCTATACATTTTCCAATAGTCAAGTAGATTATTTTTTTGACGCTGATTTTTCTCATCTAGAAAAACTGGTGTCAAAAGAACAAGCTGTTGTGATTACCGACGAACACATTTTTGACAAGCACAAAAGAAAGTTCAAAGGTTGGAATACCATTGTGCTCAAACCGGGTGAAGCCTATAAGGTTCAGCAAACGGTTGACATGATCATTGACCAACTCATTGCTTTTGGTGCAGATAGAAAGACAACACTGATTGGTGTTGGTGGTGGTGTGGTGACTGATATGACTGGTTATGTGGCTGGTGTGTATATGCGTGGCATTGCCTGTGGTTTTGTTCCAACCTCTATACTGGCCATGGTAGATGCTTCTATTGGAGGTAAAAACGGGATTGACGTTGGCGTCTATAAAAATATGGTGGGTCTAATTAGACAACCCAAATTCTTATTATATGACCATAGCTTTTTAAAGACGCTTCCAAAAGAAGAATGGCAAAACGGATTTGCAGAGATTATCAAACACGCTTGTATCAAAGATGCTGCTATGTTTGCTTTATTGCAAGCTGGTAGTTTGGCATCCTTTAAAAGGGATCCAGCTAAATTGGCTGCTTTAATTCAACGCAATGCTTTGATTAAAACCAAAGTGGTGGTGGCAGATGAGTTTGAACAAGCAGATAGAAAGCTGTTGAACTTTGGTCATACCCTTGGTCATGCTATTGAGAATATGTATGAACTGAGTCATGGTCAAGCCATTAGTATTGGTATGACTTATGCAGCCATCATGAGCCAACAGATTCGTGGGTTCAAAGATGCGGAAGCAGTAATAGGATTATTGGCCAAATACGGTCTTCCCACATTTGCAGATTTTGACAAGAAAAAAGCTTTCAAAACCTTGCAAATGGACAAGAAAAAACAAGCACAGGGCATCAATTATGTATTGTTGCAAAAGATTGGAAAAGGCCTAATACAACCGCTTTCCTTCCAAGAGCTTGAAACCATTTTGAATCAATTTTAATTTCCAAGAATCAAGGAAATGATTGCTACTATACAACCATCTATTTTAACAGGAAGCTTATATGCTCCAGCTAGCAAAAGCAGTATGCAGCGAGCTTGTGCTGCGGCTTTATTGACCAATGGTATCACTATAATTACCAATCCAGGTAAAAGCAATGATGACTTGGCAGCCTTAGACGTGATTCAAAAACTAGGAGCTCAGGTTAGCAGGATTGATGCTAATACCATTCAAATTGTTTCTACTGGCATTCATCCAGCAAACAAAGAAATCAATTGTGGTGAAAGCGGTTTAGGTATCAGAATGTTTACACCCATTGCTGCCTTAAGTGAGCAGGCCATCACCATTAATGGTACTGGTAGTTTGTTAACCAGACCCATGGATTTTTTTGATCAGATTCTGCCTCAATTAGGTGTATCTATTCAATCTAATCAAGGTAAACTACCCTTACAAATTCAAGGGCCATTACAACCAGCTAATATTACGGTAGATGGATCATTGAGTTCACAGTTTTTAACGGGCTTACTCATGGCTTATGGAGCTGCTGGGGCAAGTAATACAACCATTACGGTAGACAATTTAAAAAGCAAACCCTATATAGACCTGACGCTTCAAGTGATGGATCATTTTGGTTGGACGGTTACACATGAAAATCATGAGCGTTTTCACTTTAACATCGCGCCAGCTTCAAATGAGTCAAAGAAAATGGCTTATACGGTTGAGGGAGATTGGAGTGGGGCAGCTTTTTTGTTAGTAGCAGGTGCTATTGCCGGAGGGATTGTGATCAAAGGATTAGACGTGTTTTCTACGCAAGCAGATAAAGCGGTGTTACAAGCATTGATAGATTCAGGTTGTAGCATTTCCATTCAAGCAGAGCAAATTGAAATTGCTCCCTTGCCTTTGAAGGCTTTTCATTTTAATGCAACAGATTGTCCGGACTTGTTTCCTCCATTGGTGGCATTAGCTGCATGTTGTGAGGGTACTACTGTGATTGAGGGAGTAGAGCGTTTGACCCATAAAGAAAGCAATAGGGCTTTGACCTTACAAGAAGAATTTGCTAAATTGGGTATTGCTATTGATTTACAAGATAACCTCATGTTGATCAAGGGCGGAACAGGTATTCAAACTGCTTCAGTACATTCCAGACATGATCATAGGATTGCCATGGCTTGTGCGGTTGCAGGATTAAAAGCCAAAGGGCCTGTAGAGATTTCTGATGCGGATGCTATTAATAAATCCTATCCTAATTTCTATGAGCACATGCAAGCATTGGGTGCAAATATTCAGTTACAATAAGAATTAATCATTACCATGAATAGTTTTGGACGCATATTCAGAGTCAATATTTTCGGTGAGTCACATGGTGAAAGTGTTGGGCTTAACCTAGACGGTTGTCCTGCGGGTTTGCCCTTGCAGTTGGATGATTTTATGGAAGACATCAAGCGCAGACAAGGTGGCAACCAACGTGGCGCAACCCCTAGAAAAGAAGCTGACTTACCCATCTTCAAATCTGGTTTGTTTAATGATTTGACTACTGGCGCACCCATTACCATCTTGTTTGAGAATAACAATACCCGAAGTGGTGATTATGAAAAATTAAGAGCTGTTCCAAGACCCGGTCATGCAGATTTTACGGCACACACCAAGTTTGGTGGATACGAAGATTTTAGAGGAGGTGGACATTTTAGTGGTAGACTAACCGTAGCCTTAGTAGCTGCCGGAGTAATTGCTAAAAAACTATTAAAAACAGCCGAGGGCGATGCAAATATTGAAGTAGTTGCCAATATTTTAGAAATTGGTGGAGAGCAGGATTTAGAAAAAGGTTTGGACAAAGCCATTGAAGCCAAAGACAGTGTTGGTGGAATAGTGGAGTGCAGGGTTACTGGATTGCCAATTGGATTAGGTGAGCATTTTTTTGATTCTGTTGAATCCTTGATCAGTCATGCCGTATTTGCCATTCCTGCTGTTAGAGGTATTGAATTTGGAACTGGATTTGCCGCTGCCAAAATGTTTGGTGTGGAACATAACGATGCCCTTTTAGATGCTACTGGTAAAACAGCTACTAACCATGCAGGTGGTATAGTTGGGGGATATACCAATGGAAATGAATTGGTTTTCCGCATTGCTATTAAACCAACCTCTTCTACACCCAAAGAACAACAAACCTGGAATTGGGAAACCAATGAAGTGGAATCATTCTCTGTAAAAGGGAGACATGATTTGTGCATCGCGCTGCGCGTGCCAGTTGTGCTAGAAGCGGTAACAGCCATGGTCCTTGCTGATTTAATGTTAATTGATCAAAGGATTAAAAGAGTACTTTAAAAAGTGAAGAGATAAAAGTGAAGAGTGAAGAGTGAAGAGTGAAGAGTGAAGAATGATGAAGAAAAAGAAAGTTGTAAATAGAATTAATAAGAGTTAAGAAATTAGAGAATTAAATCAATTAAAAATGGAATCAGATTTTATATATCATGTGACAACGCCAGAAAAATGGGCAGAAGCACAAACCAAAGGACAGTTTGAGGCCGATAGTTTGGTCACAGAAGGATTTATTCATTGCAGTACAGAAGCCCAAGTAGCCGGTGTATTGGAAAGATATTATCAGGGACAAACAGGTCTTATTAAATTAAAAATTGAAAAGTCAAAAGTAGAACGCCCATTGATTTTTGAATTAGCGGGTTCTATTGATGAAGTATTTCCTCATATTCATGGTGCCATTAATTTGGATGCCATAGTAGATGTAACTCCAATTTAGTATGCACCAATACTTGATCAATGCCTCTATTCAAATTCTGCCATTAGCACAGGATAAGCATCCTTATGAATGGGTAGATGAAGCAATAGCCATTATTCAAGCATCTGGCATCAAACACGAAGTTGGGCCTTTTACTACCGTAATAGAAGGAACCTATGACCAAGTAATGCAAGTGATTCACCAAGTAAATAACCATCTCTGTGAAAAGGGTTGTGCCGAATGGATAACGGGTCTGCAATTGCAAATCAGAGCAGCTGGTGATATGACGGGAGAGGAGAAGGTTGAGAAGTACAAGTAAGAGTGAAGAGTGAAGAGTGAAGAGTGAAGAGTGAAGAGTGAAGAGTGAAGAGTGAAGAGTGAAGAGTGAAGAGTGAAGAGTGACTCCAATTTTTGTAAATAGTAAAGATAATAAATAAAGAAGCCGCTCAATTGAGCGGCTTCTTTGTTTTAGTAGTTTGGATTCACACCCGTATAATTCATGGGGCTGATAGATTTGAGTTCTTTTTTCAGTGCCGCAGAAATTTTTAGTCCATTGATAAATGCGTGCATGGATGCTTTGTCAATTTTATGGTTACCCCTGGTTAGGTCTTTTAAAGCTTCATAAGGATTGGGGTATTTTTCTCTTCTCAAAATGGTCTGAATAGCTTCTGCCACTACTGCCCAGTTGTTGTCTAGGTCTTCCCTGATCTTGGTTTCATTGAGCACTAATTTGTTCAAACCTTTTTCCAAAGATTTAAGTGCAATGGCTATATGACCAACAGGTACCCCAATATTGCGTAAGACAGTACTGTCAGTCAAGTCTCTTTGTAAACGGCTAATGGGTAATTTGGCTGAAAGGTGCTCAAGTAAAGCATTGGCCATACCTAGGTTGCCTTCTGCATTTTCAAAGTCAATAGGGTTTACTTTATGCGGCATGGCAGAGGAACCAACTTCTCCTGCCTTGGTCTTTTGTTTAAAATAGTCCATGCTAATATAGGTCCAGATATCTCTGCAAAGGTCTATGAGAATGGTATTGATTCTCTTAAGACTATCAAACTGAGCAGCAAGATTGTCATAGTGCTCAATCTGAGTAGTGAATTGCATGCGTTGCAATCCCAGACGTTGATCTACAAATTCATTTCCCAAAAGCACCCAATTCTTTTTTGGGTAAGCAACTTGGTGTGCGTTAAAGTTTCCAGTAGCACCTCCAAATTTGGCGGCATAAGGTACATGAGAAAAAAGGTTGATCTGGTTATCAATTCTTTCAATAAAAACCATCAACTCTTTACCCAGTTTGGTAGGAGATGCGGTTTGTCCATGGGTTCTAGCCAATAAAGGAACGTTTTTCCAAGTCTTGGCTAAAGAGCGCAACTGGGATTGCAGGTTAATCAAACTTGGAAGCCATTCCTGTTCCATGGCGTGTTTCCAACTCAAAGGGATGGAAGTATTGTTGATGTCCTGAGAAGTTAATCCAAAGTGGATCCACTCTTTTAATTCTCCAATACCAGCTTTGTCTAATTGTTCTTTTAAGAAGTATTCTACGGCCTTTACGTCGTGATTGGTAATGGATTCAATCTGTTTAATAGATTGAGCATCGGCCACGCTAAAATTGGCTAATACGGCTTTTAAAGCGGTTCTGGCTTTGATAGGTAATTTGAAAAACCGTTTATCGGCCAAAAAGAAAAAATATTCAATTTCTACCAAGACCCTGTACTTGATCAGTGCGTATTCAGAGAAATATTCGTCTAAATGACTGGTCTGTCTACGATAACGTCCGTCTATGGGAGAGATGGCTGTGAGGTTGTTGAGTTCCATGCGATTGTTTAGGTTGCTAGATATTCCGTTTCTTTGTGCAAAATTAATTGAATTGTACAAGAGATTGCGTGTTGGCGTGGTAAGTTATTTGAATACCAAGCCATTTTTATACGGGATCAAGCGTTCGGGCTTGATGGAGCGGGTAGAATTGATTGAAGCATATCCTTCTAAGATAGCAGCCATGCTGCAAAACAATGAACTGGATCTAGGGCTTTTGCCAGTAGCGGTGATTCCTCAAATTCCCAATGCCAAGATCATTACCAATTATTGTATTGGGGCTGTAAGAGAAGTGGCATCCGTAGCCATTTTTAGTGAAGTACCCATGGAGCAGATTCAAACAGTGATCTTAGATTACCAAAGCCGCACTTCAGTAAATTTGGCTAAAATTTTGCTTCGCGATTTTTGGAAGCAGTCAGTAGAATTTTTACCAGCAACAGAAGATTTTCAAAACAAGATTCAGGGAACAACAGCTGCCGTTGTCATTGGCGATAGGGCTTTGGAACAAAGAAAGCAATCAGCTTATTGTTATGATTTAGCAACAGCTTGGATAGAACATACGGGTTTGCCCTTTGTCTTTGCTGCATGGGTAGCCAATAAAGACTTGGGAGAAGATTTTGAAGACGCTTTTAATATGGCCAGTGCATTTGGGCTAAAACATATTGATGATGTAGTGGCTGAAAATCCTTATCCTGTCTATGATTTAAAAGAATATTATACCAGCAATATTAGCTATGATTTAGACGCTGCCAAAAAGAAGGGCATGACTTTATTCTTATCGCTTTTGGAACAAAGAGGGTAAATTCTTTTGACAAAATTTCAGGATTAATTCTTCTACATCTGGTGCTGGTTTGATCCAGAAAAAAAGCGCGGCAAAGCAGATGCTATACAAACTACTGCGCATGAGTATATTCCAGATAAAATTTTCTGGATGTGGTACATAAAAGATCCCAATTATCAATAATAGGCTCAAACCCAAGAATAATGCATGTTTCCAGGTATAAGGTTGTAGCTGGAATTTCTTGTATAAGAAAGTAAATCGCATGGAATTGTAAATCACCAACGCAAATAAATTAGAATAAGCCAGTCCTTCTAATCCATAATATTTGATGAGTACAAAGTTCATTGGTAATGAGAGGATGATATATATCAAGTTGGTATAAAAGTCAAATTTCCAATAATTAGATGTGCCAATAATTTGAGCATTGACGCCAGTAGCAAGGTCAATCAATTTGGCCAAGCCCATGATAAAAATGAGTTGTGTTAATTGGTCATATCCACCAGATTCCTTGTGACTGATCCAGTTTAAAAATGCCACCAAGTTTTCAATATTCAACCAGATTAAACCAAAGGCCAATAATCCAATAGCCAAAAGGTTTGACACACTCTTGTGATAAATATGTTTGATATTGGCAAAGTCCTTGTTCTTCCAAGAAACGGCTAGTACCGGAATGCTGATAGAGTTTAAACTGCGTTGTGGGATTTCTAAAATAGCAGAAACATAGGTAGCAATGGCAAAAATGCCTGTATCACTCAATCCCCTTAATCCAAATATCAAAAAGGTATCATTGGTTTTAGCCAACATATTAAAGAACTGACCTGCAAACACAAACAGAGAAAAATTCAACATTTTCTTCCCCAATCTTCTGGTTACATGGCTTAGTTTGAATTTGTTCAAAGACCATTCACCCGATTGCACCAAACTGTATAATAACAATAGGGTAGGGATTACATAAATCAAACTAAAGAATAGGATAAAATTTTGTAGGGTGATGAACCCAAACCCAAAAGCTAGAATCAGTAAGGTGGTCAAAATTCTTACTGCGGTCTCCCGCAAGAAATTGGTATAAACTCCTTTTCTTAATCCCCAGGCAAAAGACTCTAGCCAATAAAACATCAGCAAGAAAAAAGTATAGGGATATACATAGGAAAAGTTGGCGGCAAAGCTGGGAGACTTCCCCAATTTTCTAATGATAAAATCCTTTTGCTGCCAACCCAATAATAGCAGGATACCAAATCCAATCAAGTTTACGGTTAAAGTGAGTATGGGAAGGTCATTCTTGAATTTTCCCAAGTATTGGTTGTAGAAAGGATAGAATTTATAAACTACCGGTAATGTACCTAGTGTGCAGAAAAGGGAGAGCGTTGCACCCGTGTCTATCAGGGCCCTGACCAATCCCATTTCAGTTTTGGTAAAAAACAGGGGAAACAAAACCAGCAGGTTTACCGCCCCAATCACAAAACCAAGCATGATCAACAAAGAGGATTGAATGCCTTGTTTTTGTATAATACCCATTGGACAAAGATATTGGAATTAACCCGATTGCTGTTCTGGCCAAATGGGCTTATTTTCGTGTTATGGAAAGGATTACGGTAGTAACCATTTGCTTCAACAACTTGAGTGACTTGCAAAGCACTTGCGCTTCTGTTGATACGCAAACATTACTTCCATTTGAACACCTAATTGTCAATGGTTCTACGCAACAAGAGATTGCAGACTGGTTAGACAACCATCCCCAACCACCTTACAGAAGGTGGATCAATGAACGTGACAAGGGAATCTCAGATGCCTTTAATAAGGGCATCAACCATGCCAATGGAGATATTATCCACTTGCTCAATTCTGGTGATTTATATTATTCCAATCAGGTTTTATCTACTGTAAAAACTTGTTTTAAAGCAAACCCTCATATCAGCTGGATCTCAGGCAGAATTGAAATGAAAAGAGGTGGCATTTGGGTACAGGTGGGAGTGCCATTTGATGCCAAACAATTGTACAAAGGCATGCGGTCGGTGTCGCATCCTACTTATTTTTTAAGAGCCCAAGTCTATGACCGGGTTGGATTGTTTTCACTAGATCATAAAATTGCCATGGACTATGATTTGCTATGCAGACTGGTTCATGAACCATATTATTACCTACCTGAAACCCTAATCAAATTTGACGATAAGGGCGTAAGCACCACAGCCTATTTGAAGTCTTTGAAAGAAAACATCAAGGTCTACGAATCTCATTTTGGATATAGTATTGTTTGCCGTCTTTGGCAATTTAGATTAAAACTACTCTACTATTTAATGGGCTCTGCGATTGGAAAATTCCTTTACAGGATCAAAACAAGTCTGTTTAAATAATCTATTGACGCAGTTTCTGAAGGCTAAGAAATAAATGGTGAATTAAGTCATAACGGTCAATCCAAACTGCTGGTAAAATCCCTTTTATTTGTTTGGGATGAAATGCTAATCTCAAGTCTAAAACAACAGGTTCAAGGGTATTGAAAATTTCCTGAATGCTTAATTGATCCCTATATTTTTTTTCAGTCTTCAATAATCGATGAACTAAGGCCCTAGTACTATTGTTCACAAAGTCTTGTCCCCAGTTTTTTAGTGCAGTTTCAAATAATGGGTTACTGTCTTGTAACTGTTTTAAATATTTAAGGTAAACTACAAATGCGTCTAAAATGATTCTGTTCTTAGAGGTTTTAGTAACACTGGCATGAATACGAAAAGAGAAAGCTATTTCTGGGGATACTTTTAAATAGGTGATTTTAGAAAGTTCTATCCATAACTGCAAATCAGCATAAATGAGATTAGGGTAATTGGTTGGAATTCCACCCAAACGGTCATAGTCTTCAGACCTGAATACATAGCCAGTAGCCATCACACTGATTTTGTCTTCCAAACTTAAAGTCAAATACAGATCAGCCGAAAGCCTTTCAGGAAGGGGTAAGCAGGGTTTGATTACTTGGCCTTCTGAATCAATATAATTAAAATGTGTATGGTATAAACTAGCTTCAGGGTCTTCCTGGATCATGGAATTGATCAGTTTCAAAAAGTCTTTTGACAACAGGTCATCATAACCCAAAATGGTCATGTATTCTTTTTTGACAAGGTTCTTAATCCTGCCCCAGTTTTCTAAAATGTTTAAATTTTCTGCAGCGGCTTCTATGCGAATTCTTGGGTCTTTTAAGGCAACAACAGCATCCAATGCACCATCTTGGTTACTGGTATTGTCTGCCAAAATAATAATATCAAAATCATCATGGGTTTGCAACAGAGCACTATGAAGACATTCCCTCAAATAAGTTTTGCCTGTTTTAAATGGTATGATAATGGAAAAGCCTGGCATGTATTATTTTTTGGAACAGAGGTCAATCATTCTATTAATGGCAAATCCACGAAGACCCATCATCTGTAATATTTTATTGGTCTTTAAAAGAAAATGCATTTCTAATTTTTCAACCAGATTTTTTTTGGAAGGCGTTGCATCAAATGATGGCTTACCCGTCATTTTTGGTTTTGGCGCTGGTCTAGGCGTTTTTTCAATCACAATTACAGAATCGTAAAAATGAATGGTATTGGCCGTTTTGGTAAATTCAGTTACTTGCAAAGATGCCTGTTCTGAATGGTGTGCATTAATCAGGTCAATTAAGTTTTTGGCATATTCTGTAAAACTGCCTTGGCGTTTGTGGCCGCCCCCATAAATATTCCAATAAGAGGTATGGGTATCTTCACACAAATAGACCCCATTGGGTTGAATATGTTGGAACAAATGTTCAAAGCTAATGCGTTGTTGTTCTTGTGTATGTCCGCCATCGTCAATTAAAATGTCAATGGGGCCAGTTTGTTCGTAGACTGTTTTTAAAAATGCGGGGTCTTCTTGAGATCCAATCAGTACATGTATATTTTCCTCTTCCATGGTTTTGCACCTTGGATCAATATCTATACCCCAAATAGTAGCCTGAGGACCAAAATATTCCTTCCACATTTGCAAACTGCCACCATGGGATACACCAATTTCTACAATAGTGATGGGTCTGTTTCTAAAGCGGCTAAAATAGCGGTCATAGATATCAAAATAGTGTTGGTATTTGTGCATCAGTCTTTGCTGATTCTGCTCAAAATACTGTTCTAGTTGGTTCATGCTTTATTTCTTGCAATGGTGATTAAATGGTGGGGCGCTGAAGCTTGTTGCCATTCCAATTCAAATCCGGCCCATTCCAGCATTTGGGCAATTAGTTTCAGGCTAAATACGTGGTGGTGTACGGCTCTATTTTCTAAATTAAGCATGGTTCTTTTCTCCAAGTCTTGTTTAGATTGAAGAAAATGGTCCTTGCTAAAATCATGAAGGGCTATCACTTCTTCAAAATGCGTAGCGTCTGATTCTGGCGTATTTCTTTGATAGTCATCTAACAAGTGCTCAAATAAGGTATAAGGTCTTTTGATGTCAAATGTGTGTTCTTTGTCAGGTAAGACCAAGGCTAATTTGCCGCCGGGTTTTAAAATGCGCTTCCAACCCAAAATGGCTTTTAAAGGATTGGCTACATGTTCTAGTGAATGACAAGACAACACAAAATCATACTGCGCATCTTTTAAAAAATCTAATTCAGATGCTTCCGCAATGTATTGATACCCCGTTTTGTTCTTATAATAGTGATAGTGTTCACCTTCTTGCAGTTGACCTTCCCAAATAGTAGCATTGCTAAAATTGACACCATCTACACGGTTGGCAAATAAGTAAACGGGCAATTGACCCTTTACCTTGAATAAATCACTTGGTCCGCCAATCTCAATGCCGGTTTGCTTCCTAAATTGCAAAGCATGCCCAATGAGTTTGCGTTTATTTTTCCGTTTCAAATAGGAAATCCCAGTAATAATATAGTCCTTAATGGCCATGTTCTTTCTGTTGAATTGGCGGCAATTTAATCATAAAATGGGTGGACCTATCAAATGCTTGCTATTTCCCCTCATTTTAGCATTCTGCCTTGGGTTTGTTATCTTCGCCGGGTACAAAATCTAAGCATGGACAAATTGATGGGAGTGGTTATCCTGTATCATCCTGATACCAATGCGCTAATGGAGCATCTTCAGAGCTATTTGTCTGTAGTAGATCATTTACTGCTTTTGGATAATAGTGAAAGCCCATCATCTGATGTAACAGAAATATTGTCTAAAGATGCTTCCAATAAAATTCAGTATCAATATTTTGGAGAAAATCGGGGAATCGCGGAGCGATTAAACCAGGCCATAGAATATGCCCAATCCAAGGGGTATCGGTATTTACTAACTATGGATCAGGATACTGGATTCCAACCCAGCCAGATGCTGCAGTATTGGCAAAAAGTGCAGGATAATCAATTGGACAAAGTGGTTCAGTTTGGGGCTAATTGCCAACCTGATTTTACACCCATAAGTGATATTCCCCAGCAGACCAATAACCTCATCACTTCGGGAACCATACTTGACCTTTCCTATATAGAGCAGATTGGACCTTTTGATCAAGCCTTGTTTATAGACTTTGTAGATACAGAATTCTCCTTTAGGGTAGTAGAAAAAGGGTATCGAAATCTTTTGTTTGCAGACATTGTTTTGCAACACCGAATTGGGTATTTGAAAATGAGTAGGTCTATCAAAAATTTCAAATCAAGCGCCAGAATTTTACACGCGCCTATCAGGGTCTATTATATTTTACGTAATGGATTGTATTTATTGTTTAGGTCTCCATTTGTTAAAGGGGAGAATAGGAAATTGTTGTTGTCCAATATGAAAATCCTAAAAAACGATTTAATTTATCACAACCAAAAGGGGGCAGTTTATAGCAACGTTTTGCGCGCTGTCTATGATTTTGTCTTTGGAAAAATGGGAAAAAAACAATCATGAAATTAACCCGAACCCTTATAAAAGGAATCTTGTTCCTGTATTGCTTATTGAAATTCATGTCTATCAAGATGGCGTATGCATTGGCTTTTCAAAATGCTGGTCTCAAACAGATTCAGGGGCTGAAAAGAGAAGGACAATGGGTGGTTTTTCAAGAAACCGGGAACAAAATTGCCATAGCACAATTACCCCAATTTGAGTTTTCTATCAATCATTTAATAGAACTCTTGCAAAATGCTAAAGTAACCGTTTCAAATGCACAGCAGGACTGCTTTATTGCTCAAATTGCTGGATTGAAATTTAATGTAGCATCTCTTTCTAATATGGCAGTTTTGTATGAAGTATTCAAAGAAGAGATTTATGGAGTGCACTTATTAAAACAAGATTTGTTGGTCTTAGACATAGGGATGAATGTGGGTGTTGCATCCCATTTTTTTGCCAACAACCCACATGTAAAAGCAGTGCATGGGTTTGAGCCATTTCCCCAAACCTATCAGGAAGCAACCGCCAATTTAGCCCTCAACCCACAATTGCAAGACAAGTTATTCATGCATCCCTATGGTGTAAGTAATGTTTCTGAAACAAGAGAAATTACCTTATTTGATAGTGGTCTTTTATCTGCCTCAACAATGGCTTCTGACAATAGCGTTTATGGCAAACAGGTTGGAAAAACTGTTGAAGTATATTTACGTTCCATGATCTCAATACTTGAAGAATTATTACCACAGTATCCCAATAGTACAGTGCTATTAAAAATTGATTGTGAAGGAGAGGAGTATGCTATTTTTGAATCGCTCAAAGGAACCCATTACTTAAATAAGGTAGACGGTATTTTGGTGGAATGGCATGAGAAGGGATATGCTGGAATTGCTACCCAATTAAAAGAAGCTGGTTTTCAATTTTTACACCTTCCCCATGCTACTGCTAACTGCGGTATGATCTATGGATTCAAGGCTTAATTATTCTAGTAATCCTTTCAGGGTATCTATTCTAAATTGGATAATTGGCCAGAATTTTTTGGGATGCCCTTGCAAGAAATACTTGCATCCTAAAATAATGGCTGCTCCTAGTTTGAAGAGGTATTCAGCAATTTTCTTGTAATAAGCTGTATTGCCTATTTCTTTCATGCGTACTTTTTCTCCACGCCCCATTCCAGACGCCACTCGATATAGGTATTCTGGCGTTAGTTTAGAAACTTCAACTACGTGTTGAACTGCAATACCTGGATCATAATAAATAACTCTACCAAGTGCTTTTAATCTTAAAAAGAAGTCCTTTCCTTCCCCTCCAATCCTCAAAGTGCCAACTACGCCAGGGAGGGCGGTATTAAAGCCTCTAATAGCATCAAAATCGGTTTTCCGAATTATCATATTGGATTCTAGGGGATACTTATTTGGGCTAAAGACAGCTACCGTTGGACTATAATCAAAATTCCCCACCATACTAGAAACATAATAGCTCATCCAAGCTGGTTCTTCAGGAATATATTTTGGAATAATCTTTCCGCCCAATCCACCAGCGTCTGGGTGTGATGCAAAAAAATGAACAATGCGTTCTAAATAATCTTTACCAGCAACTGCATCATCATCCATAAAACAAAGCAACTCTCCCTTGGCCAGTGCAGCTCCAGTATTGCGTGCAAAAGAAGCGCCTTGTTTGGCTTCGTTTAAAAATTGAAATTGGTATTCAGGATTTACGGCTAAATAATCTAAGCAAACCCTTTGTGTATCATCAGTGGAATTATTATTGACAATGATTACTTCAAAAGCATGCTTATCAAGGGTTTGATTGACCAAACTCTCCATAGCATCCCGAATATAGGCGGCTCTATTATAGGTGCAAATTACAACCGATATGGAAATGGCATCTTGACTCATGGCTGCAAAGATAAAATGGCTTTTTCAACAATATGCTTCCAGTTAAAATCTTGGTAGAAAGCAAGAGGTGTTTCATTTCTTGAAGGCAATTCCAATTGCATCATGGCTGTTGTAAAAGCATCCCAGTCATAGTCAGGCACCAATTGTAATTTTTCACCACAATAGGGGGCTTCAATACCCTTTGCACCCGAATCTACAGAAATAATGTCTTGGTTATAAGCTAGTGCTTCTACCAATTTTGTTTTGACCCCACTACCCAGCGTAACAGGATTGATAAAGCAATCTGTTCCTTTATAAAAAACAGCGATATCTGGAACAAAACCAGCCAAGATAATTTGGGCATGTTTTTCAAGTTCTTTTTTCCATTGCTCCGTGATCCTATTGCCACAAATAAAAATGCGATACCCTTTTTGCAATTTGTCCAATCTGGGTAAAAGCTCAGAAACTATGATGCGCATAGCATCTGTATTTGGAATATAATCCAAAGTGCCATTGAATAAAAAAAGCCTTGTTTGAGGATGCAATTGGAACTCTTCCAATAAGGTTTGTCTTTGCTGTTTTTTTTCAAACAAGCTTGGTGCAGACAGTACATCTACACCGTAATTTAATACCGTACAACAATGACTTGAAATGCTCCATGTTGCTTGCATCCAAGCCGCATCATTGGGAGAGGTAAACCAAATTTGGTTGGCCGATTTACAAATCAAGCGTTCATAGAAATAGTAAATCCGCCACCATTTTCTATGCATATCTCTAAAGCGATAGGCTTCTATATTGTGTACCCGCAAGATGAATGGCACTTTGCAAAACAAACGCAATAGCCAGCCCAACCACCCAAAATAACTATGTTCAATAATCAGGTATTCAGTTTGCTGGGACTGTATTGTTTTCTTTAAACGCCAGAAATAACGAAGGTTGTAAAATCCCTTCCAATGATTATATAAGTAATTGTCTGCGTCTAACTGCTTTGCAAAGGCCAAATCATTGTCACTAGAAACAACCAGTTTCAAATTTGCCAATGTTTGCAATTCTTGATAAAAAGACGCAATACATTTCTGCCCACCCATCAGCGCTGGGAACACCCGGTAGGATACCAGTGCTAGAATGTTGGGCTTCTTACTCATTACACAGTTTTGGTGCTTGGTTTTCTAAATCCAGCTGCAATAGCTGCTAAAACCAATAACCAAATAATGGTAGTTGAACCAATTGCTGCTTTGTTGCTATTATAGTAACTGTCTGGTTTGAATTCAAAGACAATTTTATGAGATCCAGCTGGTATAGGTAATCCACGCAACACATAGTTTGTTTGTATAATGGTTGTTTCTTTTCCATCTACATAGGCTTTCCAGCCCTTATCATAATAGATCTCACTAAAGACTGCAAACTGGTTGCTGGCAGCATTAGAAGCGTATTCTACTAGGTCATTATCGTTTTTAACCAAACGAATATTGGCCGTACTATCTGCTACTGGTTCAAAAGCAATATCTTTTTTGGAACCACTTTCTATAATGGCTGTATCCTTTGGGTTAAATTGGTCCATGGCGCGCATAACACCAATGGGTTTGTCTGCGTATTGGATATGTTTTACAAACCAAACATTTCCCAATGCTTCAGGATTTACCTGAAGAGCAGGTTGTCCATTTTGTGGATTTTGAACAATGGCGTATTTCATGTTCAACATGTCTAACACCGCTTTGTTCAAGGGTTGTTTCTTGAGTTGGAAATTGAGTAAATCTTCTACAATGCTCAATTTTACGGGGCTATAGCCACCAATATCTCGGTGATGATAAGCCGTAGTGGCATCATTAAAAGAACTAACCGTAGTATTGAATACCCTTGGTTTACTGCTGTCTTTCATGATTTCCAAATCAACAGGACTTGGTTTAAAATTTGCTTCGTTATAAGATTCTTCGTCTTGGAAATTGTTCTCATTCAAATAACGTCTGCCAACAGCAAGCAAATCAATAGAGCTAATCAGCACTAATCCTGCTAACACATAATTCAACTTGATTTTTTCTGTGAGATATAGGTAAAGAATGACCATCGCGCCAGCTACTAAGACCAAACTTCTAATTAGGTCATTGGAGAATAGTGATTTTCTATCAGCGATTAGCAAGTTGTAAAAAGTAGTAACGTCTTCTTGACTACCCCTGAAAATTTGACCCAGCATGCCTTTGATGCCATCGTCATTGGTGCCAACATAACTAAAGCTGAGATAGAGCAATCCGGAAAGTATAAAAATGCCACCTGTGATATAGGCAGATAGTTTGAGTTTTTCTAATGCAGCTTTTTTGTCTTTCTCTACAAACAACAATTGTTGCATGGCCATTACCCCCAATAAAGGAAAGAGCAATTGTGGCAGAATTAAGATGATACTTGGAGCACGAAATTTATTGTAAAGAGGTAAGTGATTAAATACAAAATCATTGAAGCTGGCAAAATTACTTCCCCAACTAAAGACCACCGCAATGGCACAAACTGTAAGGATCCACCAACGATGCCAGGTTTTTAAATAAACCATACCAAAGATGAATAAGAAGCAAATGACTGCACCTAAGTATACTGGGCCAGAAGTCATGGGCTGTGGACCCCAATAAGTTCCCATATAATTGGCCAATTGCCCTGCTTGATCTTCTGGGAATCCGCGTTCAATAGCCGCTTTGCCAATATGCGAATTTGCAGTTAGTTCACCATTTGAACTACCACCATAAATGCCAGGTACTAAGAAGGTAAGGGTTTCCGCAGGTCCATAGCTACCATAGAAAAATGCGTATTGGGTACTTAATCCTGTTGTTTTTTGAGTGGGGTTAGTTTTGATGGCGGTGGTGTCCAAATTGCTTCCACCACGCATGGTGGCTTTGGAATATTCACTAGTGGTTGCCAAAGTGACCAAATTAGATCCTGCTCCTAATAATCCTCCAACTAAGGCAAGAGATAGGGCAATTCCCAAATGTTTATAGTCATTTGATTTTACCCATTGTATGATAAATCCAATGGTCATGACCACGGCTAGTATTAAGAAATAATAAGTGACCTGTAAGTGGTTCATGCCTACCAAGAGCGCACTAAAAATGGCCGTTAATGCCAAGCCCCAGGCATATTTTTTCTGATAGATTAACCAAATGGCAGCCAATACTGCTGGTAGGTATCCCATTGCTTGCATCTTGGTATCATGCCCTACGGCAACAATCACCGGACTATAAGTAGCATAAGCATAAGCAATGCCCCCCATGATTCCCAGCCAATAATTACTGCCAATGACTTGAGACAGGAAATAAAATCCTATGCAGAGCAAAAAGAAATAACCAATGGGTTTGGGCAGCCAAAGCATAAATACCTTATGCAAATAAATCACAGAAACCGGATTATTGGCTTCCATGGCAATCTGGTAGGCAGGCATGCCCCCAAATAAATTATTGTTCCATAGGGGATAATGCCCTGTTTTTTCCTTGTATTGCATCAGGTCCTGGGCCATGCCCTTCCACTGGCTAACATCGTGTTGGCTCAATACCTTTCCTTCCATGGCAGGTTTGCAATAAACAACCGCTACCAAAACAAAGACTGCAACGGCAATAACATGGGGTAGGAGGGATTTCCACTCAAAGTGCTTCATAGTTCAGTTTTATGAGATTGGCAAATTAATGCTATTTTGAACGAAATTTTTTTATGAAGGGGCTTTTATTTCTCTCTAGGCTGGCTTTGATCTGCAATGTTTGTTTTCTGGCCTGTCTTGTTTTGCAAAGAACCCAAGATATCATTCCTAGTCAGGGCTTCAAAGGTTTGGTCATTATCCTTGGATGGTTTATTGCACCTTTCTTGGGATTGGTGGTGAACATTTGGCGCGGCAACTTGTTGGTTAAGCGTCAACCAAGCTTGGTGCCAAAATGGCTTGGGTTAACCAATTTGATATTCCTGATTGTTCAAATTTGCTACCACTTTATTTTTCAATAATGATTCAAGACATACTCAAAAGCAAGCCCACCAAACTCTTTATCAGCATTGCTGCATTTTTTGTGGCCAACGCTTTAATTGCAGAATGTATTGGCGGCAAGATCTTTTCCTTAGAAAAGCTCTTTGGTTTATCTCCCAGCAATTTTACCCTATTGGGCCAATCTGGTTTGAGTTTTAACTTGACTTGTGGGGTATTGCTTTGGCCCTTGGAATTTATTATTACTGATATTGTCAATGAATACTACGGACCCAAAGCCGTTAGAAGAATCAGTTATACCGCCATTGCCTTAATTTCTTATGCCTTTGTTATGTTTTATATTGCTATGGAAATTCCGCCGGCTGATTTTTGGATTGGCTCCAAGAAAGAAATAGGCATTGACAATATGCAATTGGCTTTTGGGGGCATTTTTGGCCAGGGGATGTGGATCATACTAGGTAGCTTAACCGCCTTCTTGGTTAGCCAGATAGTTG
The DNA here is from genome assembly GCA_002256435.1 of Chitinophagaceae bacterium BSSC1. Taxonomy (GTDB): domain Bacteria; phylum Bacteroidota; class Bacteroidia; order Chitinophagales; family Chitinophagaceae; genus Sediminibacterium. The sequence goes on along the minus strand of NKJC01000006.1, from coordinate 54,935 downwards.
ACGTTACCGTATTTCACAAAATCAAAAAAATCACGGGAGAAAAATGGGTTTGGCTTAGAGCTACAGGAAGTACAGTAGTGTCTCAATTGGTAGACAGTTTTGTGGTTCTATTTATTGCTTTTAAAATTGGCAATGGCTGGAGCTGGCAATTGGTGTTGGCTATTTGCTTGGTTAACTATGCCTATAAATTTACCATGGCGGTAATACTTACCCCCCTTATTTATTTAATGGAAAGATGGATTGACAATTATTTGGGTCATGAAACAGCCCAGCGAATGAAACGCAGCGCCATGGGGATTGAATTAGAGTGACCTGAATTTCTTACCATTACAGCATTCCTTTTTCTTCAAAATACCAATGACTACTTTGTCAATGGGCAAAGACATATCGGCTTCTGTTAAGTCATCCCATGCAATCCAACGCATAACTTCCGCTTCCTTGGTGGGGTCAGCCACTTGCTCTGGACTAAAGTCAAATACTTTGGTTTTGGTATTTAAATTCAATGGAACATTGGGCGTAACATGGTAGTAGATAGAAATGATTTGGTCCTTATTATTGAAGGCGGAAATTTGAAAAAAATCTGTAGTATATAAATGGTCTCCAACCGTTACGTCTAAGCCGGTTTCTTCCATAAACTCACGCTTTAAACAATCCCTAGTGCCTTCTCCAATTTCAAGTCCTCCTCCAGGCAATTTGGTAAAATAATTACCCCTGATAAACTCATCACTCACCAATAGCCTTTGCTGTTCATCAAAAAGAATTCCATATACGCGTACATTAAAAAGTGCCATGTTAAAACCATTTTTTCTTCATGAAATACCAGCTAATAATCACTGATAAGAAAAGCGATAAAATAATTGGAATATAAAAAGCATGTGGTGAATTGGCATAAGGTAGGGTTACGTTCATGCCATAGATCCCCGCCACCAATGCTGGGAGCGATAAGATAATGGTAATTGAAGTAAGCCTTTTCATGACACTGTTCAGGTTGTTACTAATCACTGAAGCAAATGCATCCAAAGTACTAGTTAGAATATTGGTATAGATATTGGCCATTTCCAAGGCCTGAGATGTATCTACTACTAAGTCACTCAAGAACTCTCTTTCTTCTTCATTGAGACCTAAGAAATTGGTGCGCTCCAATTTCATCATCAACATTTCATTTGTGCGGAGTGAAGTGATAAAGTAAACCAAGCTCTTTTGAATCCTCATTAAATTCAACAAATCTTCATTGCTATTACTTTCATATAGGCTAGTCTCGTATTGATTTCTGCGATGATTAATCTCTTTCAGAAACTCCATGAAGTTTTGTACTACTTTTTCAAATACTTTCAAAACCATCATGTTTCGTTTATCTGGCTGGCTTTTCTGAAAACTATTTAAAAATTTCTTGATGGCCCCATTGTCAAAACTGTTAACGGTTACAATTTGGTTATGGGTGAGGATGATGCAGATAGGAATGGTAATATAGAATGCATCACTATCATTAAAACTATTGTTCTCTGTGGGAGTTTTGATAACCAGAAACTTCACATTATCCTCCACTTCAAATCTTGGTCTTTCATCAATGTCTAGTGAGTCTCTTAAAAATTCAATAGGAATTTCAAAGTCTTCACTCAACTCTACAAACTCCTCATCTTTAAATGGAGGCACTAAGTTTACCCAAACACCCATGTCCGGACGGTCAATCTCTACTGTTCTACCGTCTACATTTTTAAAATACTGTATCATGGGCTGGCAAGTATGAAGTGAAAAAATATGTGCAAAATTACCTATTCCATCTTTGACTTAGATTAATCTTTCTTTAAATCAAGACTGCCTTTGAATACAAAGGTAGCTGGGCCGCAAAGCCAGATATTTCTAAATTCATTTTCTCCTGTTTTGTCAAATTCAACGGCTAGGTTTCCCCCTTTGGTGCTAATTTCAATGCGGTTAAAGCCATTGTCATTATGGGAAAAAACCAAGGCTGAGGCGGTAACACCGGTACCACAACTCAAGGTTTCATCCTCAACACCTCGTTCATAGGTTCTCACAATTAGGCGCTGACCATTGTCTTCTACAAAATTTACATTTACACCCTTTTCTTCAAAATCATTGTTATACCTAATTGATTTTCCTTCTTTATAAACGTCCAGGTCCATCACATTCTCTACCTGTTTTACATAGTGCGGAGATCCTGTATTCAAAACATAATCACCATGGTAATCTTCCATGCTATCTACGTCTTTCATCTTCAAGTGAATCCAATGGTTATTCCCCATTTCTGCTTCATGAGGACCATCGGTTGCTAGAAAATGATAGTGATCTCTTTTGATGCCTTGATCATATGCAAATTGGGTTAAACACCTGCCACCATTGCCACACATACTCCCTTCCTTACCATCGGCATTATAATAAACCATTTCAAAATCATAACCTTCCAAACTGTTGAGCAGCATTAAACCATCGGCGCCAACGCCAAAACGCCTGTCACAAATTTGTTTTACTTGTTCTGTGCTTAATTGCACCGTGGCGTCACGATTGTCAATGATCACAAAATCATTTCCAGTTCCTTGGTATTTGTAAAAAACAATAGACATGGGCTAATTAGATACTGGACAAAATGCCCAAGCTTTTGGTGATTAATTGTTCAACGGCAGCGCCGCCATCCTTACTAAATTCTTTTTTAACCCTATTGGCTACAATGGCATTCAAGCTCAAACAATGGTGACCTAGTAATCGGCCCAAACCATAGATGGCACTGGTTTCCATCTCAAAGTTGCTAATCTTATGATTGCCATAGCGGAAGGTACTAAATTGGTCAATCAGGTCTGGATTGCTCAAGCCCAAACGCAAAACCCTTCCTTGAGGTCCATAGAAACCTGGGGATGTAATGGTAATGCCTTGGTGGTATCCATCTACAAAATGTTTTAAAACGGATGTGCCTGCAGAAGCAATATAAGGAGAAGCTGTTTTGCTATCTAATTGGGTATGGGTTACAAATTCTCTGAGTATGTATTTTTCCTCTTCGTTGTTTTCATGTCTATAAAAGTTGAGGAGGTTGTCAATGCCCAATCCGTGAGTACTAGCCACAAAACTATCTACCGGAATCTCTGCTTGCAAAGAACCAGATGTACCAAATCGAACAATGGTCAAAGCCTTTAAAGTAGGGTTGATGGTTCTACTATTAAAGTCAATATTGGCTAGAGCGTCTAATTCATTCAACACAATATCAATATTGTCTGTACCAATCCCTGTTGATACTACAGAAATTCTCTTTTGACCAATTCTACCCGTATGCGTAATAAATTCACGGTGCTGAAATTGGTGTTCTATCTGGTCAAAATGTTTGCTCACTGCGCCAACACGGTCTGGGTCACCTACGGTAATAATGGTATCGGCCAGTTCTTCTGGTCTCAGGTTTAAATGATAAACCGCCCCGCGGCTATTAATGATGAGTTCGCTCTCTGCAATCCTATTCATAATGTTCAATTAGACAACAAATTTCGGGTTTTAAGATTTAGAATTTTAAAATTCCTTTCTTTGCTTTATTTTCGCAGCCGTTTCTGCTTTTGGTAGCCCAAAACAGTAGCAAAGGGTCCTTTGGCCGAGTGGCTAGGCAAAGCTCTGCAAAAGCTTCTACAGCGGTTCGAATCCGCTAGGGACCTCAAAGGACTACATTTTGTAGTCCTTTTTTATTTAATTGATAGTTATGAAATACACCCAAATTATTGGAATACTGGCTTCTTTTGCCCTAATTGGACTCTGTTTTCTGCCTTGGGTGCATATTCCATCCCTAAATATTGACTTAAACGGAATCAATGGAAAAGCCAGTGTTGAACTCAATTTTGGGGAACAAATTATCACTCATGGCTTTTTTACAGCCATTATGCTGGTAGGTTTTCTGGTGAATCAGGTTTGGGCTAAAAGAACCAATGTATTTGTGGGAGCGGTAAATTTTGCCTTGGCAATCAAGAATTTCATCATTTTTTCCATGTGCAGGGGAGGAGAATGCCCTGAAAAACAACCAGCCCTTTACGGACTGGTTGTGGTAGCTGCAATTATGATGGTCATGGGATTTTTTCCCAAATTGGACCTCAAGTCTAAACCCAAGGACTAAGCTAATATTTGCAAGGAGCGATGAATCATCTCAACCGCTTCTAGTATTTGATATTTGTTTATGATTAATGGTGGTGCAAACCTAATTTTATCTCCATGCGTTGGTTTGGCTAAAAGTCCATTTTCCATTAGTGCCAAACAGAAATCCCAAGAAGCATCTGGGTTGGCATGATGAATCACAATAGCATTTAATAAACCGCGTCCACGAATAGTAGTGATATAAGGCGATTGTAGTTTTTGTAATTCGGATCTTAAAATTTGACCCATCGCTTCAGCGTTTTCTGCCATTCCTTCTTCTTTTAAAACTGCCAAAGATTTCATGGCAACGGCGCAGGCTAGGGGATTACCACCATAGGTAGATCCATGTTCACCAGGATGAATATTCATCATAACTTCGTCATCTGCTAAAACCGCTGAAACAGGCATGGTGCCGCCACTTAAGGCTTTTCCTAGGATTAAAATATCTGGTCTAACGCCTTCGTGATCGCATGCCAACATTTTACCCGTACGGGCTAGCCCTGTTTGAATTTCATCGGCAATAAATAAGACATTGTATTTGTTACAAAGCGCTCTAACTCCTTTTAAATATCCATCATCTGGCAAGACCACTCCTGCTTCACCTTGAATGGGCTCCACCATAAATGCGGCCACATTAGGATCTTGCAAAGCTGTTTCTAGAGCGGTTAAATTATTGTAAGGCACCAATTCAAATCCAGGCATAAAAGGCCCAAAACCTTTATAACTACTAGGGTCTGTAGAAGAAGAAATAGCGGCCAAAGTTCTTCCCCAGAAATTACCTTCTGCAAAGACAATTTTCGCCTGATTTTTAGCAACGCCTTTTTTAGTATAAGCCCATCTGCGCGCCAGTTTAATAGCCGTTTCACCACCCTCTACACCCGTATTCATAGGTAACACTTTGTCATAGCCAAAATACTGTGTAATATACTGACTGTATTCACCCAATAAATTATTGTGGAATGCCCTAGAAGTAAGGGTTAGCTTTTGTGCTTGTTCAACAAGCGCAGCAATAATTTTAGGATGACAATGTCCCTGATTTACGGCTGAATAGCCACTCAAAAAATCAAAATAACGCTTGCCATCTACGTCATATAAATAAACGCCTTCACCCCTTTCTAAAACTACTGGTAGGGGATGGTAGTTATGGGCACCATATAAAGATTCTTTTTCCAAGTACGCAGCACTGCGTTTGGACAATTGATTTGTCAACATGTATAAGATTTAAGTATGGGAAAAATGGTGTTCCCCTATGGGGATATTAGCTGGTATGCTTAGCAGCTACAAGGATGATCTAGAAAATCAAGATTCAATAATAAGAATTGCATGGCCGCAAGATAAGGTTTCCTTTGCAATCCGGATACAAAAGCAGTATTTTGCTATTGAACCCCAATTCAAAAAAGCCATATGCGTGTTTTCAAAAACATCTTGAAAGGACTGATTGTCCTATTTATTGCATTTTCTTTTTTTGCGTTTGTATCTGGCAAAACCTATTTGTTTAAAGCAGTTGTATACAATTTTGCCAATATTGATGATTATAAAATTTTTGAAAATAATCAAGTTCAAGTGGGTCATGCCCAGCCCTGGTCTATGTCTGCTGTTTATAATAAAATCAACTATCCAGATTCCCTTAATGCATTGATGGAAGATCTTGACGCAGTAGGATTGTTGTTGATTAAAAATGATTCCATTCAATTTGAAAAATATTGGGATGGTTATTCAGATTCATCGCTTTCCAATAGTTTTTCTATGGCTAAATCTGTTACTAGTTTGCTTATTGGTGTGGCCATTAAAGAAGGAAAGATTCAATCCGTAGAACAGCCTGTGGGCGATTTTATTCCAGAGTTCAAAGAAGGAGCCAAAGCGGCTTTAAAAATTAAGCACGTATTAACCATGAGTAGCGGTACCAATTGGAATGAGTCCTATTCTAATCCCGCTTCAGAAACCACAGAACTCTATTATGGCAAGGATTTGTACAAAGTTGCTACTGCTGTCCAAATGGATAAAGAGCCTGGTACTTATCATTCTTATAAAAGTGGGGACACCCAATTATTGGGTTTGATCTTGCAAAAAGCAACCGGAAAATCTTTGAGTGCTTATGCTGCTGAAAAACTCTGGGAACCCATGGGGGCGGAGCATCCAGCACTTTGGAGTCTAGATAGAAAAGAGGGTAATGAAAAAGCCTATTGCTGTTTTAATTCTAATACCCGTGATTTTGCTAGGCTTGGCAAACTCATGTTAGATAGTGGAAAGTGGAAGGGGAATGCCATTATTGATAGTACCTATTTTGAAAATTCTATCAAAGCCTGTGGCGTAAAGGATGAACAAGGGTTGCCATGTGATTATTATGGCTATCAGTGGTGGATTGATCCTTTGCATCCAGAAATATTTTATGCACGAGGCATTTTAGGTCAATATATCATAGTGATCCCTTCTACAAAAACCATTATAGTGCGTTTGGGTAAGAAAACATCGCCTATTAGGGTTCATACAGTGCCAAAAGAGGTCCGCTACCTGATAAATTGGGGCCTGAATGGCTAGGCATCGGTTCCAAACCTTATTTTCGTGCAAATGTCTCAAAAATCATTACCCAGCGTAGCTATTGTAATCCTGAATTACAATGGGAAAAAACACCTGGAGAATTTCCTGCCTTCAGTTTTACAATCCACTTATGAGAATAAGCGTGTGATTGTAGCGGATAATGCATCAACTGATGACAGCATCGCTTTTGTTAAGGCAGCATTTCCAACTATAGAAATTATCATTAATCAACAAAACGAAGGTTTTGCTGGTGGTTATAATTGGGCTTTGTCAAATATTGAAGCTGATTATTATGTGTTGCTCAATTCTGATGTATCAGTAACAGCTGGATGGATTGAACCCATTATTCATTTAATGGAATCAGATGATAAAATTGGGGCTTGTCAACCAAAACTATTGTCTTATTTCAACCCACATTTGTTTGAATACGCGGGTGCAGCTGGTGGCTATATTGACCTATTTGGATATCCATTTTCAAGAGGTAGAATCTTTGATGTTTGTGAGCCAGATCAGGGGCAATACAATCAAGTACAACCCATCTTTTGGGCTTCTGGAGCTGCATTGTTTGTGCAATCCAAATTGTACCATCAATTAGGTGGGTTAGACAGCAGTTTTTTTGCACACCAAGAAGAAATTGATTTGTGTTGGCGCATGCAATTGGCAGGATACCAAGTAATGTCTTGTCCTACATCAAAAGTATACCATGTTGGAGCTGGAACCCTGCCAAGAGGTGGGCGTAAAGTGTATCTGAACTTTAGAAATAATTTGGTCATGCTTTGCAAAAATTTGCCTTGGCATGAGCTAGTTTGGAAACTTCCTTTTAGGTTAGGATTAGATGCTATTTCTGCATGGAAGGGCTTACTAGGTGGGGACGCTTCCTTTTTTACAGCCATTTTCAAAGCGCATATCAATTTGTTTTTATGGATCTTGCAAGGAAGGATAAAAAGGACTGATGGCTGCAAACCCTTGTCAGTGTTGAATGGCGTGTATAGAGGGTCGGTTGTTTGGCAGTATTTTATAGCCAAGCATACCCAGTTTCAAGAAATTATTGAAAAATAGCTTTTATAATTTCACTACGAACCCTATTTTTGCAAAGCAATAGAAAAATATGTCAAACGAAATTCATAGCGAAAACGAACAAGATTTTACCAAGAATTGGGTATCATCCTCAAGATTCTTGTTTTATCTGCAAGTATTTTGCATTCTGTCCTTTGTATTAGGTGGTTGTTACCGCATGTATCATCAGCGTTATCCGGGTAAGCCCGATATTGAGATTCAGGGTAGCACTAAGTACACTCCTGAGTACAAATAAAAAAAGTTGAAAAAAAATTTTGTCAGGAACTTGAAGTCGCTATTTTTGCACTCCTAATTTAGTTCTTTACATCACGCGAAAGTAGCTCATTTGGTAGAGCACGACCTTGCCAAGGTCGGGGTGGCCGGTTCGAGCCCGGTCTTTCGCTCCAGAATCCCGTCCCGCATAAGGCGGAACGGGATTTTTTTTTACTTGAGTCGCCTTGGTGGTGGAACTGGTAGACACGCAGGACTTAAAATCCTGTTCGCAGCAATGCGAGTGCGGGTTCGATTCCCGCCTGAGGCACAAATAACTAATCCTAACATTTTGTAAATCAATTTGTTAGGATTTTTTATTTTTTATAAGTGTCCCTAAGGGTGACTGTAAGATTCAAAAAGTTTATTCAATTGAGTTGCCTCTGAATTTATCTATCTAAAATAGAGTTGCGTTTTCAATAAAGTATATTTAATTTAAATTATAAATTAAATATGTTATGTCAAAATCAAAAAATGAGCAAACCTCAAAATCCGTAGCTTCTAAAGCTTCTAAACTTTTGTCAAACCCAAATACACCAAAGGCTGTAAAAAGTGTTGCTGCTTCAGCTTTAACACAAGCTGCTCCTAACAAGAAAAAAAAGTAGGTACGTTTGGACTAAAAGTGTCTTTATTATGTAACTAGTTAAAAGCTAGTTACATTTTTTTAGTATGTCATTGTAATACTGCTCAACCCATTGCATTATTGAATTTTTGTCTCTATAATCCAATAGGTAAGGGTCTTGATTTTTTTTTGAAATTGCTCCAGAACTGAAATAAGAAGTTGTAACAATTATCCCCCTATTGGCCTGTTGGGTATCAATAACCTCTTTAAAGCTGCGAATTATCTCAACCCCAACTGATCTTTTTTCATTGTATCTTTTACATTCAACTAGAAATTTTAAAGGCAATGATTTTGTATCTATCTTTTTTAATGCTAATATATCATAACCATTATCTCTAGTTTGTTTGGTTAATTCAACATCGTAGCCATCATTTCTTAATAATTCTGCAATTAATTCTTCAAATTCTCTAGGTTCTATTTTATATATCTGTGGAAAATCTTGATAGATGTCAGAAATAATTCTTTTAACTTTCCTAGATTCGTCTATGACAATTTGCTTTTTGTTTTCCCCCTCCCTTTTGATTTTATTAAAATCAAAATTTATTGAAGCTAGATTGATTATTTCTGTGTTTAATTGAGAGGATCTGAATATCTGATCAATTGAATTAAACGCTTTAAATATAGTTTCGTTTTTTTGTAATTTATTTTGAATTGTAATTAAGCTTTGCATTTGCTCATAATTGAGCATTGAGTTTATTATTCTGTTTTCATTTTTTAAATACAATTTTACAGAAGGAGATTCAAATAGTTCTTTAATTTTATTTTGAATTTCAAATTGTATTTTTAAGCTATTAGGAATCATGGGATTTACTATAATAGAAAGTATTATTATTATTGCGGATTAATTAATATTATTGACTTAAACCAAGCTTTTCAAAAAGTATTCTGTTTCTTTTCTTTGCATCGGTTAGCACTTTTTCAAATGGCAATACTTCAATGTATGCATTATAATATCTTGTATAAAATTTGAAGTACCCCATTCCATCTGGTGTTTTATCAAATTCTCTTGATTCCAAAATCCCTTTTAATGAATCAGTAATGTCACAAACTATATAAACATAGAAAGGAATTTTAGAATCTACATGAATTTTCCTCCCCCCTCTACTAACCACTTTACCAGCTAATAATTCCTTAATATACTTTTCAACTTGGTCTAAAGGGTTTTTAGTTGGATCATTGTCTCTATAACCGTCTCTTTGAGGCTTTTTAAATTCTACAATAGTGAATGAAGGGAATGGTGCTAATTTGCCTTCTGAAAAAGCTAATGCATCATTATAAATGAGCAAATCAGTTCTATCATTATTAGTTGATTCTAGTTGCTTTATTTGTTCAAACTTCTTATCTGAAGCTAAAAAAGTATGATATGTGAGCCTTTCATCAATTAACCATAGGTTCTGTTTATCATAAGGAACTTCGTCTGAAGCACTTCTTATAGGAAAAAAGATACTATGCAATACCTCTTCATCTGAAAACTTATCATCTTCATTTTTCTCTAATAACTTTTCCAGAAGATCAATTACAGATCTTCTATGCACCACATACCTAGCAAGATCTGATTTACCCACTTCATTGAACTCTTCAAGGAATTTTTCATACCGAACCTTATATTCATCCAAATTTTGAATATCTTTCTTTTCCTCAAGTATTTTAGCAACTTCCTGCTTAACTTCAGTTTTCCATTCAGTTTCTAACTTATATAGTTCAATATCTAATTTCTGCTTTGATAGATCAGGGGGTAGCCTTTTAATTTCTTCAATTTTATGGTTAAGCAGATAATTATATTGAGGTAACTCATCATGAATTGTTGGCTTGTATTTTGATATCTTCTTTTCTCTTATTGTGGTCAAATAATCATTTAGCATTATTTCAATTGTTGCAATTGCTTCCCTTCTAATCTTTGCAAGAGTTATTATTTCAGGGAGATCTGATTCATCCTCTTCTGAAGGGAAAAAGAATCCAATCCTCTCCAAATCAACATTTTCATCTAAAACTTCACCAACTATGAATGCTTGATAGTAATAATTTCCCTGATCATTACTAATTGAATATTTCCCCAAATCAATTATTCTAGTTGAAAGCCCTTCTTCCTTTACAGATCTATTATGAGCACAAAAATTCAGTTTATGGCTTTGAGCTTCTACAGATTTAGTTAGATACATTGTAAATGCATAATCACCTACATAAAAATCAGCCGATTCAATATCCTTCTGGAAATTGTGTTCAAAGTATGTTTTACAGTTAATTGTATCATTGTTTTGATTCTCTATAATTATAACTGGTACATCACCCTTTATAAAGTAGAGTTGAAAATGAATAATTATTTCTTTTGCAATAAGAGATAATGGTCTTGGTACAAACTTTTGATATTCTTCTTTATATTCAGACAATATAATTTTTGTCCCATTTGTTCTGTTTTTTTCAGCGTTATTTTCACTAAAATCATGAAACCCTTCTTTTGTATTTGTAAATTCAAACGCCCTGACCTTATATCCTTCACCATTTTTGTAACAGCTATTAATCAATAGTTTCTTAAATGCTTTTAAACATACAAACCTTCCTACCCCCTTACCCCCAATTTCAATTTTATGATCTGTATCAGTTTCAACAAAATAATTTAAATTTTCATCATTTAGTCCAATACCATTGTCTTTAATCTCAAATGACTTTACTGGATATGAATCAATATTTTCCATTCCTTGTAAAACCAACTGATCCCCATTTCTAATTACCTTAATTCTAATTTCTCCCTCACCTTTTAGAATATCCGCCTTTTTAGCTTCATTTATAGCATGAATAGAATTGCTTATAACCTCAAAAAGTGGCATTAAGGGCTTCGTTTTTGGAAGGTTAGTATTCCTTACTTTATTTGCGATATTACTTTTTGGTCTTAATTCCATTTTTATTTTTTGATATTATTTCTTAATTGAAAGACCATTTAAAATGGACAAAATAAATGCGGCTAATGATAACAATATTGCAATAGAGGGGAATAGCCATTTTGTATATAACTCAAATTCCTCTAAAAAATCTCTTCTATTTTCAATCTTATAATATTCTTCTAAATATGCCCCTTCGCCTAATGATGTGCATTGATATATTTCTCCATCTTTCAAATTTTCTTCATGAATTATAACATGATTATTTTGTTCTAATAATCTCAAAGCTTGCATTAAAGTTTCAAAGCGATTTTTACCCAAAACATTATCACGAACTTGGAGTATAGTTTGAGGTGTATATATTTTCTTTTTATAAAACCCTGAAACTCTTATAATTTCCAAATCTGTTGATTTAAAATATGAACGATCTGATAAATATTTTAATATTTTATGAGCTAAAAGCCTTTTTTCTTTTCTAAATTTATAACTCATTTTAATTTTATTTATCTAGGTTAATTTGATAGAATCCATCCTTAATAAATTCTACTTGCTAAATATTTTTTCAATAGTTTATTTCTTTACAATTTAGGATATGTATTTCAATAATAAATATGTTTAGAAAAATTACTACTAAAATTAATACCTCTAAAACCCTTTTCAATACTAATTTATTAATAAAAAAATAAATACTTAGTAAAAGCTTCTTTGGTTTATTTAAGTTGTATAGGTTTGGTGCATCATCAAACAATTCAAACTGAATTTTATGCAAAAGACACCTACCATTTCAGAAAACCTTTTTTACTGGTTACAAATTGTTGAAGGGTTGGAAACCGATGAAATTTTAGAGCTAGCTTCTTCAGGAGCAGTTGAAGCACTTGAGGAAGCATCTACTGCAATTGCTTCCATTCTTGCAAAGAGATGCCCTTCTAATACCGTTTGTTTTAACTAAATCATGTTTCCCTCTCCTTTATTCTAGCTTTTAGGATTTGAAATTTTTGTTTATACTTTATCTGTTTGAAACAGCAGGGCATAAGACTTCTTTCCCTGCTGTTTTTTTGTCAAAAATTGTTGATTGATTGCCTGTTTCATGTAAAAATTGGAATACTTCCTTGGTTACAAAAAAGCAAAAAAGTCTTTGATAAAAGTGTTTAATATCAAATTGCTTTTAAAGTTGAAGAAATTAAAATGCAAATACCTATCGGATTTATAAGAATCAACCCTACAATGGTTAATTTGTAAGGCTTTTACATTCAATATTCATACTTGTTTCAACGCTTAATTTTTCCACAAATAATTGTGTACATCTGTGGACATTTCAGCAAAATCAACCCTGCTTTGAGGTTTGGGATTATTCACATTCCTTTTCCACAACCTGTTGATATAAGCATATTAGAAATATCAATATGGAAGTTTACTTTCGTTACAAGCTTATCAGTAGTACAAAAGAAAACCGGCACTCCAATTGAAAGCACCGGTTCTAGATTTGGGGGGTAGCAGGTTTGCCGGAAGAGGGCTCGACATCCACGGCCGGCGGGTTCAAGTCCCGTTACCTCCACTTAAAGGTCTGAAGAAATTCAGGCCTTTTTTATTTTAACTGTATTGAAATTTGAAGTTATTTAAGAGATTCATGGTTTAGTCTGGCTCTTATTTATGGTCATTTGATAAAACGAATATAGAAAGTTTGATGATATTTCAATTGCGATACTTGAAATTTAGTTATGCATTCGTGGGGAAAAATGATCAAATCTTAGGTAATTATTGAGTTTTCAAGGAAGCATTTTGGGGATAACTGGATAATTGGTGAGCATTTACCAATTAACAAATCTCCAACTTTCTCTTTTGTCATCTAATGCATTCTTGATTTGTTTTCTGGATCTGGAGCATTTATATTTCTTATATATTATTGAAAATGAAAGTATTATGTCCTATTGATCTCCAAACACACTTGGTACATTCATTGTTGATCCACTTGAAATTGCTGCTGAAAGTGGAGATTTAGTTACATTTTGCTTTAGTCTAGTACCTCCCCATTTAATTGTTCCTTGTCCATTCTTTAACTCAATAACAGCTCCAGTCATTGAAGCTTCTACGGCTGATTTAAAAGCTGCTGCCATCTTTTCAATAGCCTGACCACTAAGTATTCCATTTTCTATGTTAGCTGCATTCTTGTCCAATTGTGTTGTATTGGCTTCTGCTTTGCCTTTTAAAACATCTTCAGTTAATCCTAGTGATCTTAGTTCACTGTTATCAAACTTTGAAAATTTGCCCTGTTTGTAGCCATTGTAGATGGATCTGATCGCTGGTAGGGGAACTCCCTCAAATCTTCCTGAAAGGTTATTCATTTTAGCTTGATCATCACCCCCCATTTGATTGATCATTTCCAGCGTTCCTTTTAGATATTCTGGTGAACCTAATCCTTTTCCCATTTCTTCCCTTAAATCAAAGATCCCTTTATTGGGGAATTGGTTTCTTAGTATTCCATAACTCAAGGCTTTAGCACCGTCTGTTGATGGATTGGATAGGGAATTATTAATTGAATTTATTATTCCTGCTGATCTAGGATCTTTAACATCTAGCATTCCCCCAACACTGCTAAATTTTTGAAGGATATCCATTGTGATACCAGATGAAACATTGATGTTAGATTTCAATAGCTCTTTTTGAAGGGTTGCAAACCTACCTAAGAACTCATTCAGGAAGGTTGTATCATTTTTGAATATTGAACCTTGCCCTTTCTCAATAATGCTACCAATCAAGTTTGCAAGATCTTTATTCCCCTCTTTAGCACCCCTTTGAATTTCAATGATTGCTGCTGAAGTTCCCTGATCAACCCCAAACCCTTTATCTAAGAAAATGGCATCCTGTGTTGTTTTGTCAGAGCTGGAAGCATTGCCTCTTCTTCTGGCATATTCACCCCTTAATCCAATGTAATCGCTAAAATTTACCCCTTTTTCAGATAGGTCTGTTATTGTTGAAGCATCCAAACTGTTTCCAGTTATACTTTGATACCTCAAAGCCGATTTCCTGAATTTCTCTTTAGACATTGCTTCTCTCATTTGCAATGCTCCGAAAGTATCACCAAACATTCCACCTACTTCTGCACCAACTTGTGAACCTGCAAAAACACCAACGCCACCAGCTAAACTACCTACCAATCCACCTAAAATACCGCCAACGATTTTTCCAGCCATATTTGAAGCAGGTTGAATTAAATCAAAGCCATTCTGTGTTTGTGAGAATTGACCAGCGATAGCATTAACCTTGTTTAGATTGTCAACTGCTAGAAGGCTTCCTAAAATACTCTCTTTACTATTCCCACCCTTTTTTTCTCTGGCTATTCCTTCCTCTGTTAGTTTAGCTACCAATTTTTCTTCATCCGTTGATGCTGAAGAGATTACTTCAGCTAGTGTTTTATCTCCTTTTTTGATTTCAATAATATTTTCTCTAGCTGTCTGCCTTATTGTATCAATGTTCTCTCTGGAGAGTGAGGTCTGCAACTTTGCTTGTCTTTCCTGTTCTTTTAAAACTGTCAGGTTTTCTCTGTAGTTATTTTTAATTCGCTGTGCATCATACTGTTGAGAACCTTCCAAAGCTGAAACAACAACTTTTTTATCTCTTTCTGATAAACTCTTATCGGCAAACACATCATTTTTTCTGCCTTCATATTTATTGTGGCTTGATTTTAAAGCTGATTCCCTTTGTTCTAAGATTAATGATCTGGCTGCTTGAGTTTCAACTCTTGATTTTCTTTCTATGGCTGCAATCTGATCATTAATTAGTTTGATCTGATTTCTTCCTGATTCTGCTTGAGCTAATGCACCTTTGATTGCCTCATTGGTTAGGCTTTGACTTTTCCTTTGAATTTGATCAATATATTGGGAAAGTTCACCTCCAACAACTTTAAAGTTTACTGATATTTGATTTGACATTTTATTGATGGTTAACTGGATTTGTATTTTAAAGCGATTTAAGGCAGTCTGACCGTTTTTGTGTTATAACACCTGCAATTTTTAATAAGATGGAAATTTGGTCATATTCCTGAAGATTTTGAGGCATTTCAAACCTGTTAGGGATTGGTAAATTGTCTTAATTTCCATTTGGCTTCAATTGCCTTTTTATTTCGCACTGTCATACAACCCCTATAAAACGGTTTGGAATAGGGTTTTTCCATTTTCAGGGCTGTGCGTTTAAGTCTTTTTAAATCCATCAATTTTTTATAATATTCTCTTTTGTGACCAAACCTGATAGTTTGAATTTTATATGAACCTTTAATATCCCTTCTACTTCTGAAACCTTCCTTTGCCAAAAAAAGTTTGGTGCAATATGTTCCAGTTGAAGGACACACTATAAACCATTTATATCCTTTTTGGGGATTTCCCTCAATTTTTCTGATCTCAAATATTTGAGTGATTCTTTTACAGTTCAATTCAAAGGCAATCTTTAAATATGGGTTTTGAATATTTGTACAAAGTTTAATGTAGAAAACCCCTTCATTCTCGTTCAGAGCATCTTTAATTAATATTCTCAATTCAGATTCATGAAATCCATTTAACGATCTAAAAAAATGCAACCGTTTAAGATCCTGCAATGAAATTGAAAGTGCTTGATCAAAAATGAAGGGATTCATTAATTAATTTTATTTAGTACCAAATTCACGTTGAAGAGTAAAGGTTTAAACTTAAACTGTTTGTTTTTTTAGCTCTTCTAAAATTTCAGTATGAACATTTATTGTGAAAGGTTGATTTAGTTTTTCAACAAATGCCGCTATCTGTTTAAGATAAAAAATGTACGTATCCTGATTTATATGCTTGTCAGTGTAATCTGATTTAAGCTGATCAAATTGGTTTTTGCTATCTGTAGCAAGGTGGGTTAGGTAGGATTTATTCCGTTCCAGTGCTTCGCTTAAAAGAAATATGTTCCTCCCAGCTTCTTCATAATTTCTTGTTTTATAATTGCCATTAATGTTAATTGACATTTTATTTAATTAATTAATTAAAAATAAAGCGATTTTGATTTGCAATGTTTCACAGAAAAATTGTTAGTATCCGACTAACTGAAGTTGTTGTGCAATTTCATCAGCAGGAAGATCAGAGATCTGAATTTTTTGCCCCATACCAACTAAAAGCTCATGAAGTGGCTTTAGGGCTTCTTTATATCTGGCAGCATTAATAATCTTTTTGTCATAATCTGATTTGAGCATCCTGAATTGATCAGTCACCTGTTTAGCATAACCATTTGTTTCAATTGTTGATACAGCTAAAGCACTAATTGCATTTTTGAAGTTTGGAGAATCGCTATTTGATTTTTTAAAAGCATCTCCATTTTCGTTTTGCTTTCTAATTGTTGATTTTAGGGCTGCTACTGTGTTTGGTAGCATATCCCATTTTGCATTTCTTATCATCTTTATTTAATTAATTTAATGCGATCTCATTTGCAATTGATTATTTAATTAATTTTTCTTCATCACTATCTAGTGTTCCACCAGCTTCTTTAAATTTCTCTGCTGCAAGTTTGTCTAATATGCTTTTGAGTTTTTTTACTGGATCTGATTTTACATTTCCTACTTGAGATTCATCTTTCAATTCCTCAATTCTTATTGATTCTATGTTTGGCTTTACGGATTCTGTTAATTGAGGGTTGTTAGTATTGAATTGACTAACTAATTGTTGGTTAGATACAACTACCCCTGTTGGATATAAAACACATTTTTTACTTTTTTTAATATATTCAAGTAGTTCAATTTGCTCTTTAAATTCCAGTTGCTCTAAAAAGTATCGGCTTTTTTTAATTTTAATTGTCTCCCTCTTGTTCCACTCAATTTCAATTGATTTATTATGGAATTGCAATAACTCCTCTTTTTGGGTTAGGGTGTTTATTAGATCGGAGAAAGCTTTTATTTTCCTATTCCTAGCTTCAAAAAACATCTTCCAAGTGATCTGATCACCATCCACCTTATCTTCCGGAATTTCCTTCACCTTGAGCAATTGTTGAATTTGGTAATTGTAACGGTATAGGTGAATAGGTATTATTTCCTCTGCTAAATCAAATTGAAGTGAATTAGAAGTGATCCTTCCATTTTGTACGATATGGTAAATTTTCTTAGGAAACATTCTATGATGAAGCTTTTTTTAATAGATATTCCAATCGTTCTTTTTCCGGTTTGGTTAAGTTATCGGTGTTGTAGCTGAAATCCTCTTCAATAGTTGTTGTTGAGGTTTGGGTTATAAATACCTTATTGCCTTTTAGTAGTCCAGTAAGTTTCTCCTTTGCTTTTAAGGCTTTGTTTACGCCTGCTGCATGACCAATTTCTTTGAAGTATGAGTGAATAGTTTCATACAGATCAATATGTGATTTAACAACTTCAGTTGGAGATTGGGTAGTTATTTCCCTCAACTTTTCAAATGCATGGGAAATTAATTCTTCACATTTAGAATCAGTTTGTTTTAGTTTAGGGTCTGATTTCAATTTTCCAATTATCTCAGATCTTGAATTATCACTGGTTAGCCATTCTAAAATTTGGTTGATTATCTTTTCTTCATTTCTGATTTTCTTCATATTAATTACTTTTCTATTTAATTAATTACATTTTATGCAGCTTTCTTTTGTATTATTTGTAGAGTAGTAGATAATGCTACCATGAACCTTACTACCTGTTCATTTGCTTTCTCTCTTTTCTCCTTAGCTAACTGCTTTTTACTCTTATGTTCTGGTTTGCTTAATCCTTTTGTCATGTTTATGTTATTTGAATTGTTAGTATTGCAATCTTTAACTCCATTATAATATACTTGGTTAAACTTACCCCTTACCGAACTGGTAATTTTTGCCAACTCCCTCTTTTTTACACTAGGTAATTTTTGCCAACTTTTAGATATGATATTCCATTCAGCAATTATCAGATTTCTTATATTTTGATGGTAATTCCCACCATGATCAGTAGATAAGGATCTGAACTCTGCAATCCTATTTGTATAAGTTGATGAGGTGCATTTGGCTTTGAGTTTCTCCCAGTATTTTGGATTGTCACCATACTTAACCATTTCTCTCTGTCTAGCATTTAGTATCGGATTATTTTCATCTATGCTATTATCAAATAATAGAATATCATCCCATGTCTGGATCAGGATATCAATCAACTTTTCAACCTTTGAATGATCTTTCAAATCTGATAAGTGTACAATACCAACCAAATTCTTTAACCGTTGCATCTTGCAAAAACGATCCTCAAACTGCATTAAATAGCTTGGGAGATTGTACTGGAGTGATTTGTCATATAGTTTAACTTCTACCTGTCCAAGAGGACAATGATATCCTATAACAGTTCCATTTTCATCAGGATCATACTGTTTGAATGCGTTTCCACGATACGAAATTAAGCTGTCTTTCAAAAACTCATATACAGGAAAGGGTAGTGATACTAAGATTGATGGTGCAAGATTTTCAATTTTTATTTTCTCTGCATCAACACCTAACACCTCAACTATTAATTTTATTTGCTCTTGAAGATCATCAAAAGTAAGTCTACCACAATTGCCTCCCTTCAAATGATTTGTTTTAAAACTACCTCTTATGATCATGAAATAAGATACACTTCTATTTCCAGTACATAAATCTATCCTAATTGTTTCTTTAACCTCAATTATATATGTCTGAAAACCTGTGGTGTGAAGGATTGTACAATATTTATACTTTTGAGTTTTATCCACTCTCCACTTCAAACTATCATCATTATAAGAACCATCATCTTCCTCTGTTTTAACATCACCATCATCT
Source organism: Chitinophagaceae bacterium BSSC1 (assembly GCA_002256435.1). Lineage (GTDB taxonomy): Bacteria > Bacteroidota > Bacteroidia > Chitinophagales > Chitinophagaceae > Sediminibacterium. The sequence continues at coordinate 35,687 of NKJC01000006.1, read as the reverse complement.
TCAAATACAGACCAATAAGGTCTTTTAATGATACCTTTTTTTGATTCCGCCCATGAATAATAATTGTCAAAGTAGCAGGATGCTTTAAAATCATCTGCTGGCATATTTCTAAGCTGTACCTTAATGAAAAGGATTTTCACAATCTTGTATGCGATTTTTATACTGAAGTGCTTATGCTTTACACTGCTTGAATGATTTTAATGTAATAGCTAGTTTTTGAAGATCAGATTCTAGAAAAAGATTTTTAGATCCTAGCTTGTGTTTCTGGATACGCCCATTTTTCACATATCCCCTTAATGTAGGATGGCTGCATCTTAAAAAATCACAAGCCTCTAGTCCGTTGAAATATCTAGTTGGGGGAGGAGGGAGGTTTTCCTTTAACTTTTGTGTAAATAAATTACCGATGATGTTTGTTAAGTCACCTATTGTTAGTGTGACCAATAAAGAATCGTTCATTTGTTATTTTCATTAAATGCGATTTTGTAGTATGCGATCTTTATTTATGGTGTAAAATTACTATTCTATTTATAATTTATTTAATTAATCTTTTAGTGCTATAACTCTTTTGTAGAAAGCGATTGATCAAATGTGAATTTATTAATTCACTTCAATTTATCATCTAATCACTTACATATAATGATGCATCTTATTTGATATCAAAATATATTTTTCTAAGCAACCCTCAACATTTTTTCGCTCCAGTTATTTTTTATGTGTTGTGCTAATCTTTGAGCTGATTCTTGTTGACCCACCTTAATGTATTTTAGGAAGCTTGATTCTGTTGCGTGACCAGTTATTCGCATCAGTTCAATTGTTGGAAACCCCTCAAGGTAATAGTTTGTTGCAAAGCTTCTTCTAACTGTATGGCTAGAAATGCAATCGCATAATTCAATCTCTGGTTTTGAAGTCAACCTACCTTTTTCTGTCATTCCAGCCTTTCTGCAAGCTATTTTGATATATTCATTGAACTTTTGATTTGAGATACTCTTTGGTAGCTTATTGTGGTTATCCTTATATTTTTCAAAAATCTCTAAAATTATAGGGTTGCAAGGAATGGTTACTGGTGTTTTTGTTTTCTTTGTTATCATCTTAATGAATAGATCATCCTTTCCTTTTACTATGTTTTCAGGTTTTATATCTGAAAAATCTGAAAATCTCTGGCCTAGAAAGCATCCAAAGACAAACAAATCCCTAACTCTTTCCAGTTTTTTATAATCAGAAAAATCAAATCTGTAGAGCTTAATGATTTCTTCAAATGGTAAATAGACATTTTCAACTTCAACAGTTTTAACCCTGAAATTTTTGAACTCATCATTCTTAGTGTACTTGAGAACTATTGCCTTTTTCATAACAACCTGAATGATAGAAACTGTTTTCGCTATTGCATTGATTTTGATTCCCTTTTCCTTAGTAAACTTGTGTTCCCTAGTTTTTTTTAAAAACAATAGAAATTTGTCAAAAAAATCTTCATTTATTGTTTCAAAGTCAACCAGATACTTAGTTTTTGCTTGAAATTCCTTCAGATGCATCCTTGCGGTTTTATAACTTTTCAGGGTGCTGGTCTTTAAGTCTGCTCCATTTTTCAATATTTTACCATCTATAAACCGATCTAAGAGACTAAAAAAATTGTTTTCCTGTTGTTCCACCTCCTTTAGAATATGCTTATTCATGTAGGCATCTAAATGCTTCTTGAGCGTTTTAGGGGTTGGTATTCCTGTAGCTTTTTCTGCTTTAAACTTGTCTTCAAGCTCATTTTTTAGGTTATCAAGTAGATCATTAAGAGCATGCTCACCCTCTTGAGTTAATAATTTAAGTTTCTCTAAACCCCTCTGTCTTTTTAAATCCCAATCCTTGGGATCTATACGTTCACCAAAGGAATAAAAAAGCCTCTGCTTATTGTATTTGAAGTTTAAGAAGATCAAAGCTTTCTTATCAGTTCCAGCAGGTTGTAGATAGAAATTTACTTGAGGGTTGCGTGGCATTAGCTAATATTTAATTTTATAAATATAAGTCAATGTCTCTAAAAATGTCCCTAAAACTTTCTTTTATTTTTATTCATTGTGAAAGTGCCTGCTCTGTAAGTACTGTAAATACTATATTTTAGATTCAAAATTCATTTTTTGTGAAATCGTAATAAATAGGTTCGATTCCCGCCTGAGGCACAAATCGAAAAAGAAACCCTTGACCAGAAATGGTACAAGGGTTTTTTTATGCGCTAGATCTAATGAATATTTGTGCTATTGCGTAGACTTTATTGAAATTCGTACTTGTATTCAATCTTACCTACCAATTTTCTTTCATTGTCTCTGCAGGTCTCTTTCCACTTTAATCCCTTCTCATTGTATTCATATTGCCAAGTAAAATACTTACCGCTACCAGACAATTGTGTCATCTGAGCCAACTTTCCCTTTGCATCGTATTCAAACACATAATCGGGTACCAATTTTTTCAGCTTCTGGTTAAAGCGCACGATATCCGTTAACCTATGTTGTTGGTCATAATAATAGTAATAGGTTTCTAGGGGAGCATTTTTTCTGCTCCATTGTTCTTCCGCCACATTGCCTTCATCGTCTATTACTATTTTGGCCACACTGCTATCTGATTTGTTTTTGACTTTTACTATTGATGCTGGTAAACCATTGGCCCCATAAACCCAATCTCTGTATTCTTGGGTGCTATATTTCACTGCCGTATCACCAGAAGTTAAACTCAGCTTGTTGAGTTTTCCAGTATTGTCATAGAAATATTCCATCTTATTATCAATCCCATTACTGTTAGAAAGGGTTCTTTTTAGTTTGCCCAGTTCAAAAAAACTGGTTACGGTACTTGTCTTTCCTGATTGAATCCCTGATTTGGTGATTAATTTTTTTCCATCCATGGTCAGTTCCTGTTCTAACAAAAAAGCCTCATTGGCGCTGCCATCTTCTTCAAAACTGATGGCCGTTATTTTCTTGACCTTATTTGCTCTCAATAATTGGTATTGCGTCTGACTTTGGGCCGTGGCCAGCAAGTCATTAAAATAATATTGGCTTGAAGCTGAAGAAATGAATAGCAATGCCAGGCCAGTTAAGAATAATCTCATACATACTGATTAGGTCTCAAAGGTACAGGCAGCTTAAGCAAGTTTCAAAAGAACCTGAGTCACAGAATGGGTGGCTATTGGTTTGTTCTGTATTTTTAGTCAAATCTTAACAAGTGTCTCATCAGAAAGAAAGGCTAGAAAAAAACTGTTTGAATTGTAATGCAGAAGTGCAGGGGCGCTTTTGTCAGGTTTGTGGGCAGGAAAATATTGAAACCAAAGAATCTTTTTGGTCTTTGGCTACCCATTTTGTGTATGATGTTACGCATTTTGATGGTAAGTTTTTCAGCACATTAAAATACTTACTTTTTAGACCGGGATTTCTCTCACAAGAATATTTGCGGGGTAAGAGAACTTCTTATTTGCACCCCATTCGGATGTATGTGTTTACCTCAGCCATATTCTTTTTGATTTTGTTTAGTTTTTACCAGAAAGCTTCTGAAGAAATTATCAAGGTGAAGGAAAAAAACAAAACTACAGCCGGTATTATCAAAGAATTAGAGGAAAAAAAAGAAGCCCTTATTGCTAGCTTACCATTATTGCCTGATTCAATTAGAAAATTTGCTCCTGGAATAGAAATTGAGAATAAGATAGTTCAGATTGATAAAGACATTCAGTTACTTAAAAAAGACAGTACCCAAAAAGATAAAATTATTTCCTTGCAGGAGGACAACAATAGCTTTGATTTAACAGGCCATGACTATGATGGGGCATATAATGTAAAAGCTTATGACAGTATCCAAAATAGCCTTCCAGCCAATAAAAGAAAAAATTTCATTATTGCCAGATTGCAAAAACAGAACCTGATTTTACAAGAGAAATATGGGCATGATAATGACACCGTGCAAAAAGTGGTCCTTGAAAAATTTAGGCACTTATTTCCACAAATGTTGTTTGTTTCCTTGCCCTTGTTTGCCTTATTTCTATCCTTATTGTATATCAGAAGAAAGGAACTCTACTATGTAAACCATGTGGTATTTACCATACACTTGTATTGCGCAACCTTTATTTTGATTTTAGGTAGTTTATGGTTAGGGTCCATTTTTAGCTGGGTGCATGTTAAAACCGATATTTCAAATGGTATTTTTTCTTTTTTAATTATGTTTTATTGGTACAAGGCTTTTAGGAATTTCTATAGCCAATCAAGAAAGAAAACAGTTTTGAAATATATCTTATTGATTTTCCTGAATATCTTTTTAACCCTATTGTTATTCCTTACTTTTTTCCTGTTTTCCTTTTTTGTTATTTAAACTGATATTATGTCTGAACTCTCTGATAGTTTTCTAGCCCTTGTTAAGATCATGGATGAGTTGCGTGAGCAATGCCCCTGGGATAAAAAACAAACCATTCAAACCCTGCGTGCCTTAACCATTGAGGAAACCTATGAACTGGCCGATGCCATTACAGAGAATGACTGGAAGGGGGTAAAAGAGGAATTAGGAGATCTGATGTTGCACTTGTTGTTTTATGCCAAGATTGGTTCGGAACAGCAGCAATTTACCTTACAAGAAGTATTGGAAGGCATTAGCGCCAAACTCATTCATAGGCATCCCCATATTTATGGAGACGTAAAAGTGCAAGATGAAGAAGAGGTAAAAAGAAACTGGGAAAAGCTGAAAATGAAAGAGGGTAAAAAGTCTGTGCTTGGTGGTGTCCCCACATCCTTACCCGCCATTGTAAAAGCTACCCGAATCCAGGAAAAAGCCAAACAGGTTGGTTTTGAATGGGACAATAAAGAAGACGTTTGGAAAAAAGTACAGGAAGAAATGGCAGAACTGCAGGAAGCCATTGAGAAAAAGACTCAGGAAGACGTGGAAGAAGAATTTGGAGACGTATTGTTCAGTTTGGCAAATTATGCACGGTTTTTGCAGGTAGATGCAGAAGGGGCGCTAGAAAAGACCAATAAAAAGTTTATTCGCCGCTTTCAGGAAATGGAATCCATTGCCCTAGCTAGTGGAAAAGAATTGACTACTATGAGCCTAGATGAAATGGATCAGATCTGGAATCAAGTAAAACAGCAAATGAAGAAAAGTTGATTAACCTTATTAGACAAAGCGCTTACAAACACGGTTACCTGCTTATCACAGCAGCGTGGTTGTATACCATTTCCTTCATCTTTATCAATTATTGGAGCTATAATTCCTCTCCTCAAAAGGTTAAGAGCAAACTAGAACAAAGAATTGCCAACAATGAACTAAGGTTCCAGCAAATTAGCCAAGACAGCAATTTATTAACGGAATTACTGGCGGATACCCTTACAAAAGCCAAGTCTCAATTAATGAATGAGACACTTGGCTTTTTTGTCTATAAAACTGGCAATGGTCAGGACCCAAACATGGTATATTGGAACAACAATGCCATGTATGTCAATGGATATGATTTAAAAAAGCCAGATGGCGCCTATTACCAAAAACTACAAAACGGGGAATTTGAATTACTGGTCAAAAGGGTTCAATTACCCAAACATACATTACTGTTAGTGGGGATGGTGCCCATTAGATGGGATTATTTTATAGAAAACAAATACCTGCAAACCCGCTTTGATGGGTTTAAAGATTTAAGCAAACAATACGAAGTCAGTACTTCAGCCACGGCTATTCCTATTTTAAACGCTAGCGGAACAGAGTTGTTTCGCATTCAATTAATAGAGGGGAAATCCTTTATAGCTTATGATGCTATTACTTTGGTATTGAGAACCCTAGCCATTATATTGTTGTTCTTATTCATGCATGCCATTGCAGAAGACATTGTAAAATTGAAAGGGTTTTGGAATGGATTCCTACTCTTATTTGGAACCGTTTTTTTATTTAGAATTCTAAGTTATCAAGTGTCATTTCCATTTGATTTTGATAAAATACCACTCTTTGATCCCTCTATTTACGCTTCCAATTTGTTTCACCGCTCACTAGGTGATTTACTAGTTAATAGCATTTTGTTTTTTTGGTTGATCAGATTTTACCAAGACCATCGCCAAGGCAAAATAACGGGTCCTGCTTTTTTGCCGGCCTATGTTTACAAAGACTTTAGGGTGTTTTTGCTCACCGTTAGTGCATTATCTATCGGCAATATTATCAAGAGCTTGGTGCAGGATTCCAAAATCTCGTTTGACACTAATAATTTAGGCGTCTATACCATGGTGGCATTTATCATCCTTTGCCTTTTGGTTTTATTCTTTTATTATTTGTCACAAGTGCTATTAGCCCCAATATTGGAAGCAAGGGTAGGCATCTATAGGCAGGTGTTGGTGGCAGCCGCTAGTGGGTTAGTTTACTTTTTTCTTTTTGTTAGTCCACAGGACACTTTGATTAATATCTTCATCTTGCTTTGGATATTGGGCTATTTGCTCTTGATTCATGTGAGAAAATCGGACATAGCAATATCCCTGATTAGATCTGAGTTTTTCATTTTTTGGGTCATGATTTTTGCGCTCTCTGTAGCTGCGATTGTCTTATTTGAAAACAAACAGGTAGAAAGAAATCAACGCCAGCGCATAGCAGAAAAACTAGCCCAACAAACAGACCCATCTGGTGAAAACCTACTCAATATTGCGGCTACTAATTTTGATGAGGCATTTTTAACAAGCAATTTTCATAGACTGGAAAGTGAGTATTCTAATAAGTTTATCAAAGATTCTTTGATCAATGAAAATTTTTCTGGTTATCTCAATAAGTTTGATACCAGAATTTACACTTTTGATGCGGCAACACAGCCATTGTACAATGAAGATTCCACTTCTTTTGCTAGTATCAAAACCATCTTATTAAACCAAGCTAAGCCCACAGATATTCCTGGTTTATTTAGTTATGAAAAAATTGCAGATGGCTTTAGTTTTATCTATCAAAAAGAAATCAAGGAAGCGGGCCAAATCAAGGGCTATTTATTTGTGATTATTAAATCAAAGCGATACAAAAGTGAAGCTTTGTATCCTGAGCTGTTTAACCAGTCACAGGATATTTCTTCTGACTTAAACACCAACTATTCCTATGCTGTGTATAATAAAGGAAAGCTGATCAACCATTTTAACAACTATAGCTTCCCTTCTCAGCTGAATGAAAAAAAGTTCCCAGGCTTTGAATTTACTTATCAGCAAAACGGGGTCTACAACGAATTATGGTACAATAGTGGGAATGGAAAATTGGTATTAGTTGTTAAAAGAAATACCTGGGTATTGGAATCTTTAACCTTGTTTGCCTATTTGTTTGTATCCTTCTTGGTTATCATATTTTTGTTTCAATCTGGATCATATTTATTTACCCATCGCTTTCAGTGGTCAAAATTTAAGGAAGCTTTTCATTGGAATATTCGCTCTCAGATTCAGGCCACTATTATTTTCTTGAGTGTTTTCTCTTTTATTGTCATTGGGATTGCTACCATCTCTTTTTTTATTATCAGGTTCAACCGGAACAATGAAGACCGATTGAGTAAGTCCATACAGGTAATGGCCAATGAAATTGACAATCGCTTACGTGCCCAAGTAGAATTTGACGATGTACTCACCGTGAGTAATATGTCTGAAATGGATGATTTGGAAAAGAAAATAGCTGATATTTCTGACCTGCATAATGTAGATATCAACTATTATGACACCAAGGGGAATTTGAAAATTTCTACCCAGCCCTATATTTATAATAAGCATTTGCTCAGTGAGAAAATGCATCCAGAAGCTTACTTGCAATTACACGCCAATAAAAGTATCAGGTATTTACAGTCAGAAAAAGTGGGTCAGTTCAATTACCTCAGTATCTATGTGCCCTTGGTTGATGAATCAGGTAACAATTATGCTTATTTGAATATTCCTTATTTGAATTCTCAAACTGAACTCACCCAAGAAATCTCCGGTTTCCTGGCTACCCTGATCAATTTGAATGCCTTTATCTTTTTGGTGGCTGGCGCGATAGCATTTTTTCTGACCAATAGAATTATTCAGTCCTTTAGTTTAATAGGGGAGAAAATGCAACAGGTGAACTTGGGAAAAGTAAATGAAGTGATTGAATGGAATAGAAAAGATGAAATTGGCATCTTGGTTACGGAATACAATAAGATGGTGCATAAGCTGGAATCCAGTGCAGAAGCATTGGCGCAGAGTGAGCGGGAAGGGGCTTGGCGTGAAATGGCAAGACAGGTGGCCCATGAAATCAAGAACCCGTTAACACCCATGAAATTGAGTATCCAGTATTTGCAAAAATCCATTGAAGCGGGTTCTCCCAATGTGAAAGAATTGTCTCAAAAAATGGCAGTGACCCTGATTGAACAAATTGACCAACTGTCTAAAATTGCGGGAGACTTTTCTCAGTTTGCCAATATTGGTAATGCTCGGCTGGAAACATTTGACATGAATGATGCAGTGAATTCTGTGATTCAACTATATCAATCTTATCCCAATTTGACAATCAAGAGTCAATTGCAGCAAGAACCTTTATTGGTTCAGTCTGATAAACTGCAGATAAACCGATTGTTGACCAATCTAATCAAAAATGCTGTAGAAGCAGGAGAGGGTAGCCTTGGTGGGTTAGAAGTAAACATGCAACTTCTAAAAGAAGCCACCACTTTACTCTTGACCATTGAAGACCATTCCGGAGGCATTCCAGAGAACATCGCCCAACACTTGTTCAAGCCCAATTTTACTACTAAAACCTCGGGCACGGGGCTAGGATTGGCTATCTGCAAGGGAATAGTAGAAAAGGCAAAGGGAACAATCTGGTTTGAAACAGTAGAAGGTACAGGAACAACGTTTTTTATTCGTTTGCCCCTGGCTCAGACAACTTAAATGTTACAAAAAAATACTGCCGAGTATCCTCTTGATTACCCTCTTTTCTGATGTTGATCCATTAGGAAGGATTCAAATTCACTACGGTCATAGCTACTTAAATTCTGGTACTTGGTAAGTCCAGCTTTCTGTGCCACCAGAACCCCGTACTTGCAATCGTCATATCCTTCAATACTATGGGCATCTGGATTAATAGAAATAAGAACACCCTTGTCAACAGCCTTGTCAATCCATCTCCAATCTATGTCTAGTCTTCTTGGATGGGCATTTAATTCTATCACCACATCATTGGCCACACAGGCGTCAATGATCAGCTCATGGTTTACCGGGTAACCGCCCCTGCTGAGTAATAGTCGGCCTGTCATATGCCCCAGTATAGAAGTGTAGGGGTTTTCTATGGCGTTCATCAAGCGCATCATGGCTTTTTCCTCTGTCATTTTCAGATTAGAATGAATAGATGCAATCACTAGGTCAAAACTGGCCAATACCTCGTCATCATAATCCAAACTTCCATCATTTAGAATATCACTTTCTATGCTTTTGTAAATTCTAAAAGGGGCCAACTTTTTATTTAATTCATCTATTTGTTGGTGCTGAGCCCTAATTCTATCTTCTCTAAGACCATTGGCATAAAATGCAGTTTGTGAGTGATCACTAATGACTAAATATTCTAATCCTCTTTCTTTTGCCGCTATAGCCATGGCTTCCAGTGTAACTGCTCCATCACTCCAATTACTATGACTATGGATAATGCCCTTGATATCTGAAGTTTGAATACAGGCTTTGATGTTTTTATTTTTCGCTTTCAAAACAATGGAAGCATCATCCCTTCTAAAAGGAGGAATGAATGTCAATTGAGCTGCTTGAAATAGATCTTGTTCTGAAGCAAATGAACTGCTAATATTTAAGCTTGTTTCTTTTTCAAATGCTTCTAAAAAACTACTTGGTCCAGTAGTTTTAAAAAGTACCGTACCAAAATTTTCTGCAGTAGCAATATGAAAATGAAGTGGAACAGGTGCAGTAGATTCCACTACAAGATGATCATTTTCTGGCTCTGAAAATGTGCATTCAACTGTGGAAAAGTATTTTGTTAAAAGGTCCTTTGGGGCGGTTGTAATCCATGAAATGCTGGTGATAATTTCTAATTGTCTTCTATAGTCGGCAGTAACTTCAAAAAGAAAATCAGGAAATGCTTTACTCAAAAGTTGGGTCATCTCTGTAGTAAAACTTTCTAGTTGTTGGTAGAGATAACTTCCTTGGCTACCCATAAAAAATTCAATGGCCTCTTTAATATTCTGCTGAGACTTAGCACCAAATCCTTTGTAATTAGCTAACCTATTTTCATTGCACGCATATAATAATTCTCCGATGGTTTCAATTTCAAGTTCCTTCCAGATAGTGGCAATTTTTTTTGGACCAATGCCTTTAATAGACATCATGGTCAAAATTCCTTCTGGTGTTTTTTGAATATATTCTTGCAGCAATGCCATGCTGCCTGTTTGTAATTGCTCAGCAATGTTTTTTGCAATGGATTCGCCTATACCCCTAATACTGGCAATTTTATCCAAGGGCATTTCTATCAGTTGGGAGGGAAGCTTCTCTATGGTGAAAGCCGCAGCAGCATAGGATTTGGCCTTAAAACTGTTTTCTCCATGTATATCCATCAGTTTGCCCAATAGAGCAAAATTATCTGCAATTGCGTAGTTATCCATTTTTCAAAAATAGCGGGAATTTTCTTGAAGTAGGGGCAAAAAAATCCCGGGAAACAATTCCCGGGACTAAATCTATCTCTGTTCGAAATAATCGTTGGATTATTTCTTAGCAGCAGCTTTCTTAGCGGCTTTCTTAGGAGCGGCTTTCTTTGCAGGAGCAGCTTTTTTTGCAGGAGCAGCTTTTTTAGGAGCAGCTTTTTTTGCAGGAGCAGCTTTTTTAGGAGCAGCTTTTTTTGCAGCGGCTTTTTTAGGAGCGGCTTTTTTTGCAGTTGCCATGTTTTTTAGATTTAATGGTTAGTAAATAATACATTAAAAATAAAAACTTATTTGCAATTCCAAAAAATATTTTTTATGCAGTTACTGCAACTGGTAAAACAGACACAGTAGACTTGTCGTTTTTACCCTTCTTAAATTCTACTACACCATCAGCCAAAGCAAACAATGTGTAGTCGTTTCCAACACCCACATTTTTACCAGGATGATATTGAGTACCTCTTTGGCGAACGATGATGTTACCAGAAGTAGCTGGTTGACCACCATAGATTTTTACGCCTAGACGTTTGCTGTGTGAATCGCGACCGTTCTTAACGGAACCTTCACCTTTTTTGTGTGCCATAAAATACTTTTTATAATTTTTTTATTCTTGTTCTACCGCTTGCCAGCAAACATGGGTTTGCATAACAAATAACAATACCTTGACTAGATCTTAAGCAATGCTTTCAATCATGATTCTGGTATAGTGGGTTCTGTGACCGTGCTTTTTACGGAAACCTTTCCTTCTTTTCATTTTGAAGGCGATAACCTTTTCACCCTGCACAAGGGCACTGATAATTTCTGCTTTCACAGTAGCTTTTACAGCGCTACCTACAGAAATCGTTCCGTTGTTGTCTACCAACAATACGTCACTGAACTCAACCTTGTCACCGGTATTACCTTGCAAGTGCGGAACATACAAACTTTGACCTGCTTGTACTTTAAATTGTTGACCTGCGATTTTTACAACTGCTAACATAGCTTTCCAAAATTAGGACGGCAAAGGTAGGGATTTAGTGCTGAAAAGCACAAACATTTTTGAAATAATTTCCCATTTTTTCACCACAGTCACTGAAATGGGTAGGTTTGGGATGCAATTACCATAATATTACCGGAATTTAAAAGCAAAAACTCAGCTATCCCCCTAATTTTGCCCCCTTAAACGATCTTGACAAGCCCATCCCATGAACCTAAAGTCTTTATTAGCTCGGCCCTTTGCCAATTATATCTATAATAAAACCAAGAAAGGGATGCTAACCGCAGTAGAGGATCAGGACGCCATCCTGAAATACCTACTTAAAACGGGAAGAAACACCGATTTTGGCAAGGATCACCAGCTTTCAGCTGTTTCCAACCACCAAGAATATACCCAAGCCGTTCCTTTGAAGGATTATGAACAATTCAAACCCTATATAGCAAGTATTAAAGAAGGCAAGCAAAATGTACTTTGGAAGGGCAAGCCCATTTATCTGGCCAAAACCAGTGGTACCACCAGTGGAGTCAAATATATTCCCATTACCAAGGAGTCCATACCCAATCATATCAATACTGCCAGAAATGCCCTGCTTTGCTATATGGCAGAAACGGGTAATTCGGCATTTGCCAATGGAAAAATGATTTTCTTAAGCGGTTCACCAGAACTAGAAAGAATTGCGGGAATCCCAACGGGTAGGTTAAGCGGTATAGTCAACCACCATATTCCTAGCTACCTGCGTTCCAATCAATTGCCCAGTTATGAAACCAATTGTATTGAAGATTGGGAGGCCAAACTAGATAGGATTGTGGCCGAAACCATTAACAAAGACATGACCCTGATCAGCGGGATTCCGCCATGGATGCAAATGTATTTTGACCGGCTTCATGAAAAATCGGGTAAAAAAATAGCAGATTTATTCCCCAATTTCAGTGTTATGGTTCAGGGTGGTGTGAATTTTGAACCCTATAAGGCCAAATTGTTTGAAACAGTGGGCAAACGCATAGACAGTATTGAATTATTTCCCGCGAGTGAAGGCTTTTTTGCCTTTCAGGATAGCCAATCGGCCGAAGGCCTATTATTAAATACCAATAGTGGCATTTTTTACGAATTTGTGCCTGCGGCTGAGATCTTTTCAGAAAACCCTACTCGTTTGAGACTGGAGCAAGTGGAGGTTGGAGTGAATTATGCCTTGATTATCAATAGCAATGCAGGTCTTTGGGGCTATAACCTGGGCGATACGGTTAGGTTTGTTTCAACCAATCCCTATCGATTGGTGGTGAGTGGCAGGATCAAACACTTTATTTCAGCATTTGGAGAACACGTGATAGGTGAAGAAGTGGAGCAGGCCATGTTACAAGCGTCCGCTCAATTTGGCGCCAAGATCACAGAATTCACCGTGGCACCCATGATTGTACAACAGGGGCAGGGCAAGAGCTACCATGAGTGGTTGGTTGAATTTGAGCAGGCTCCAGATCAACTAGAGGCTTTTGCAGATTGTCTTGACCAGCAACTCAGGGATAAGAACGTTTATTATGATGACCTGATTAAGGGAAATATCTTAGAAAGACTCAAAATTAGCTTGGTAAGGAAAAACGGCTTTATTGATTATATGAAGCAGATTGGTAAATTGGGTGGGCAGAACAAAGTACCAAGGTTGAGTAATGACAGAAACTTGGCCAATGGGCTTGAAGCTTTTCTGCAATCCTAAAAGATGGGGGATAAATAAACCGGCTTTACCAAACAGATTGGCAGTATTTTGCCCATCTTTAGGGAGCCCAAATAAAACTAATGACGCAAAAAAGAATCGCCGTATTCGGCTCTACTGGTTCCATAGGTACACAGGCACTTGACGTAATCAGGGCAAATCCAGCCCTATTTAGCGCTGAAATATTAACAGCGCAAACCAATGATACGCTCTTGGTGCAACAGGCATTGGAATTCAATCCCAACATAGTGGTGATTGGTGATGATAAAAAATACCAAGCAGTTAAAGAAGCGTTGGCTTCCACCAATGTGAAAGTTTTTGCAGGCGAAAAAGCATTGGAAGAAGTGGCTGCCATGGATTGTTATGACATGATGTTGGCAGGGATTGTTGGTTATGCTGGTCTTAGACCCACTTTGCAAGCCGTGCAAATGGGTAAAGCCGTTGCATTGGCCAATAAAGAAACACTGGTAGTAGCAGGAGATATTGTGATGCAGAAAGCCAGAGAACATCGCGCAGCAGTAATACCGGTTGATAGTGAACATTCTGCCATTTTTCAGTGCTTGGTAGGAGAGGGTAATAATCCCATTTCAAAAATTATTCTAACTGCCAGTGGTGGCCCTTTCTTGGGTAAGAAACCAAATTTTTTGGTGAATGTAAAAAGGGATCATGCCTTACAACATCCCAACTGGAGTATGGGAGCCAAGATTACCATTGATTCTGCTACCTTAATGAATAAGGGTTTGGAAATGATTGAAGCCAAATGGTTGTTTGACCTAACACCAGAGCAGATTCAAGTAGTAGTGCATCCACAGAGTATTATTCATAGCATGGTGCAATTTGAAGACGGAAGTTTAAAAGCACAAATGGGTTTGCCCGATATGAAGCTTCCTATTCAGTATGCTATGGCTTTCCCCAAAAGAATTGCCAATGACTTTCCCAGATACGATTTTAAAAAGCCTCAGACATTGAGTTTTGAAGAACCGGATTTAAAAACTTTCCGCAACCTCTCATTGGCAACGGAAGCCCTGAAAATGGCGGGAAATATGCCTTGTATCCTCAATGCGGCTAATGAAATTGCTGTTTATGCATTCCTACGCAACCGCATAGGATTCTTAGACATGACAGAAGTAGTAGAACAGAGTATGCAAAAAATGACCTTCATTGAAAAGCCAACCTTGGAAGAGTATTTTGAAACGGATGGAGAGACGCGTAACTTTGCGGCCTCTTTGATCCATATGTAGTTGGCATCAAACAAAACAATTAAAATCCAGCATCGGCATGATGAATTTATTAGTAATAGATTGGGTGAGTATCGGCGTAAAGACAGGGCAGTTTATCCTGTCCTTTTCCATTTTAGTAGTGCTTCACGAATTAGGACATTTTATTCCTGCGCGCATATTTAAATGTAGGGTAGAGAAATTCTATCTCTTTTTTGATCCTTGGTTTAGTCTTTGGAAAAAGAAAAAAGGCGATACCGAATGGGGATTGGGTTGGGTGCCATTTGGTGGCTATGTGAAGATCTCAGGCATGATTGATGAGAGCATGGACAAAGAGCAAATGAAGCTACCTCCAGAGCCTTATGAATTCCGGGCAAAGCCAGCTTGGCAAAGATTGATCATTATGGTGGGTGGTGTTGTTGTAAACGTAATCTTGGCCATTGTCATTTTTATTGGCATTACCTGGGTTTGGGGAGAAGAATATTTGCCTGCTAAGAATTTAAAATTTGGCGTGCACGCCGATTCTCTGGCTAAGAGTATGGGCATTCAAGACGGCGATAATATCTATGCTATTGACGGCAGGGTAGTGGAAGATTTTGGAACCATTGTTCCAGATATTGTTACTTCCGATGCTAAGAAAGTAACAGTTGACAGAGCAGGTCAGAAAGTGGAATTGGCCATACCTGAAGCCTTGATCAAGAGCTTGTATAAAAAAGCGAATAAGCGCGGAAGAGCGGGAGACTTATTGGCTGATTTCATCAGCATGCGTTATCCTGCCATTATTGATTCTGTTGCCAAAACAGCTAATTTTAAAGAAGGTAAATTTGCCAAAGGCGATACCTTAATTGCGTTTAACAAAAAGCCCTTCCAATATTTTCACGAATACGAAGCTTTGAACAAGGGCTTTGCCGATTCAATAGTGGAGTTTACAGTAAAACGTGGAGCAGATACCGTAGCGGTAAAAGTGCAATTGAATAACAAGGGTGCCGTTGGATTTTTCCGCGTAACACCTTATGCTATGTTTGGTACCGTGAGTAAGGATTATAGATTAGCGCAAGCCATTCCCATGGGCTTTAATAGATGTTTTGAAACACTCGATAGATATATTACAGGCATCAAACAAATCTTTACAGGCAAGGTAAATGCTAGTGAATCTTTGGGTAGTGTAATCAGTATTGGAAATACCTTCCCAGGTGTTTGGGACTGGCAAAAGTTCTGGACACTAACAGGAATCTTCTCTATCATTTTGGCCTTTATGAATATTCTGCCCATTCCTGCACTAGATGGCGGGCACGCGCTATTCACTTTGTATGAAATGGTTACTGGACGTAAACCAGGTGACAAGTTCATGGAATACGCTCAAATGGTGGGTATGGTTCTTTTATTAGGATTAATGGCTTACGCCCTGGGTCTTGACTTCTGGCGTTTGTTTAAATAGTTTAACAGGTAGCATTCTTTGGAATGGCTACCTTTGCACTTTGGGGTCGTATTGGTTTTGACAGCATATGTCACGGTTGGTGTAAGCATGCAGTGCGTTGGATAATTAGCACTTTAATCTGAATATTCAAACTTCAAATGGCAATACTCAGTATGCCATGGCTGCTTAATCAGTGATTAAGTAACCATTCGGGCCGCGGCTAAGGTTGGTCTCTTACCTCTTGCCGCCGCCGACTCAAAACAAAAGAGAATGCTGTAACGGAAGGCTGTGACCGTTGCCTAAGACTATTCAGCTAAGCGTTAGGTTGGTTTGTTTCTTTCCTGCTTAGTGCCTACAATTAATAAGAAAATAAGCATGTAGAAAGCTAATGGTAGCGATGTTTGGACAGGGGTTCGACTCCCCTCGACTCCACTTTCAAAAGGTCTTGTAAATCTAGGTTTGCAAGACCTTTTTATTTCTCAGCTTGGAAAACAAAATATTGCCATAAATTTCTTTTGAGGCCCTTATATTGTAAATACACCGTTTTTGTATGATGCTTTGATAACTCAGTTGGAGAAAAGAAAATGGCATATAGTTTTGAAAGAAACATTCCCGGAATGGAAAACCAATATAATCTCCGTGCGGAGGGGGTTATTTGTTTGCTAATATCATCAACTTTGATATTGATGAAACCAACTTCTTTGGCAGCTGCTATAAAATCTTCAATGGTGGCAAAATCTGAAATGGCCCAACCATAAGCCATTTGATCTATTAGTGTTTTGTCCTTACCAAGAAGCCCTTGTTGTTTGAAAAAGTCGGCTACAATAATTCTTCCACCTGGCTTTAAAACACGAAAAGCTTCTTTTAAAAAATCTATTTTTTTCTCCGCATAACAAATACTCTCTATACCCCAAACAGCATTAAAAGACTCAGATGGGAAGCTGGTATTGGTGAAATCTTCATTTTGAAAGTTGACCTTTTGAGAAAGACCTAATTTTGCAGCATGGTCTTCAGCTTGTTGTCTTTGCTTTTTGCTAAGAGTGATACCTGATACAGTTGCTCCCCTGTTAGCCGCCATCCAAAAAGATGATCCGCCTACCCCACATCCTGCATCTAACACTGTATCATTTTCAGAAATGGAAATTTTATCAGCCATCACTTGATTAATATTCATCAATGCTTCGTGTAGGTTTTTGGTATCTTCTCTCCAATAACCATAATGCATTGACCTGCTTTCTGAGAGATTCCACCAATAACGGTAATGTTCCTCACAAACTTCAAAGTGTTTTGCTATATCGTTATTAGTAAACATGGGTCTTTCTTAATTTTTAGGTTGAAAATTAAAAATACTATTCAATCCATAAAAATCCTAAAAATTGATAATGTGATTTAATTTAGAAGGCAGTATTTGATTAGTTTTGGTTTTTCGATATATTTTAAACACAATAGTATTTTTTGAAAAATTCCCAGATATCCAACAATTATTGTCATCGCCATTACAGAATAGCTAGGAAATTTTCATTAGTAGTAATATCCTATTTGATGGTTCAGTTTGTTTCAGCAAATGATAGTATTCTGATTACTCGTTTATTACAAAGAATTGACAATTTGCAAATTAAAGAAAATGGCATTTTCCCAAAAGGGTCCATTCCTTCTTATAGAATCTATTCTTTAAATAAAACCAGATACAAAGCGGATATCAATCCTTTTTTCACAGGCTTGGTCTCATTTACATTGAAAGACTTGCTCCCCAATTTGTCGGCATCACAACAACAAAAAGCAAGAGGAATTATTGAACGTGCGCAATTGGTTTATCCAAAGTTCAAGAGTAAAAAATATCCTGAAAGAAATTCCTATAATTTTTGGCCAACAGACACCCTTCAAATTTTCCCGAATGGCGGTTGGCTAAATTTGTTCAATAAACAACAAGCATTACCGGATGATTTAGATGATACGGTCATTATACTTTTGGCTCAGAATACAAAAGATTCTGTTGCTAAACAAGTGCATGAATTAATGCAATTATATAGGAATGGGTATGAAAAAAAAGTCAGCAATACCTTTGAGGAGTATAAAAAAATTGGGGCTTATTCAACTTGGTTTGGAAAGAAAATGCCAGTGGATTTTGAAATTGGTGTACTTGCCAATGTCTTGTATTTTGTTCAATATTATCAATTGCCATGGTCAGGAGCAGATTCTGCAAGCCTAAAACTGATTACTAAAATCATTGAAGACAAAAAATTTATTCTTTCAGCAAACTACATTTCACCACACTACGTAAAGCCATCCGTAATCTTGTACCATATTTCTAGGCTGATGACTTTAAAACCCATACCCGAATTAGAGATTCTAAAACCTTTATTGGTTGCAGAAACAAACAAACTAATCTTATCTGAAAAGGGTTTTATGGATCAAGTTTTGTTAAGTACCTCATTGCTTAGATGGGGAGTTTTGCCACCTAAAATAACCATACAAAATGCCAGCAGTTTAGAAGCGTTGGTTGAAGACGACAACTTTTTTTTCTTTATAGCTAATATTGCATCCATGTTGCCCAATCCATTTAAAAAAACAGTAGGAGACATGGGCGTAGGTAAATTTTATTACCATAGTCCTGGATATAATAACCTGCTTTTGTTAGAGAACCTAGTTTGGCAGCAAAAAAGGAATTCAAAATAATGTTGAATAGGTAATGGTTTTAATTGATCCTATATAGTTTCATGCTGATTAACAAAAGCCAACTGATATCACAAACCAATAAAAGTCTTTGTGTCAATCCCCTTAACCCAATAGGACTGCCAATAAAAATGATTAACAGTATCAAACTGGTCAAACCCCATAATACCGAGGGTCTTGCAAACTTTTTAAATTCATGATTATTTTTAAATGAAATACCCCATACTATCATTGAAATGGCAAGACTGAGTAGTGCTATTAATGCCGCAAATCCATGAATCAGACCTGCTGTTGTTTGAGGAAATCCCGGTACATCAGTTGGGAATACTCCTGCCATTAAAATACCAATGCTAAAAAAGCCAAGAGTTATTTTGCAAATAAGTGAAGAAGTAACCTGAAGCGATAAACCAAATAATAGTAGGGTAGATGCTAAGGAAAGCGCATAAAAAGCAATCGTCATTAGCCAACTATAGTTCCCAACTGCGTATTCACTTACAAAACATGATAGCATGTTTTTATCGGGTCTTAAAAAATGAAGGCACATCACTATAATAAAAAAAAGGATTAAGCCAGATATACTAATAAGTGCATTAATTTTTTTTGGTTTCATATTGAATTCTGTTCTTGCAAATCATTGTATTAAACAAATTTGTTGTCAATAGTTAGCTTCTGTTATTTATTCAATCAAAATAAATGCGTTGCAATCCATTTGGCAATACTCTGCCACCAGGCTGAATGACTATTGGGGCCAATAGAAAGAGTGGTGCAAATGATGGCTATGAAAACGGCCATTGGGAATGCTGATCTTTTCTTTATAATATCGGTAATCATCCAACCTAAAGCAAAGAGTGTAATTCCACCACCCATTATCCCAAGTACTGAAAATGGGAAACCACAAACAGCAATTAAAAAACGCCCTAGCCCTGGCCCTAAAATCATTAATCCAATGCAAGCAAAAAAGCGGATATGAAAGGAAGTCTTCTTTTTATAATAAATACCAAAGCCATATAAAATACTGATATAGAACATGTCTGGAATACCACTAAAACCCATTGATGCCAATGCTTCAGTTTCGCCAATGGTTTTAATATTCCTTAGATAACCGGCCCTTGCTACAAGGAAAAAGGATAATACCAATAAGGGAAAGATAAAATAAGAGGCTTTACCAACTAATCTATGCCATTTAAGATTGTTAGTTCTTATTAAAATTGGTTGTGCTATTAGCATCAAAATCCATGTTAACATGATAATTCCATGAAAATGGTGGGCCCAATTAAATTCTTCAAAATTTGGAAATTTTACTAGATAAGTTTTATAAAAACCGGCAAAACTCATGAATAGAAGAAATATAAAAAAGTAGATAAGTCGGTTGGTAATTCCACTATTCTTTTTTGAAATGTCTTTAGATAGTTCGGAAGTAATCATAGTTTATATTTTAATAAGTTGAAATTGGGTTTAATGTGATTCAACTTAAAATGGAGATTGGTAAATAGGCATATTTTTGAGGTAAGGGGGAAAATTATAGGGTAATACATTAAATGGGGAATATTTTACCATTCCCTCAAAAAACGGTTCATTCGCCAAATGCATTAGGCAGAACTAGCAGCTTTGGTTATTTTTAAGCATATAGCCAGATATGCAGCGTATTCTTTTTTTGGTCTACTTTATAATATTTAGCTTGGGTAATACCGCTGCTCAGGATACAATTGTATTAAATGGTCAGCCTAAATGGCAGAAATCATTTGATATTGCTGACTATTGTTTTATTTATCAAGAAACTGGGGATACGGTTCTTTCTTTTGAAACTATATTAAAACAGAATTTTGTTCCGTATAGAAATGAATGGCGCCAACAAAAATTCACAAACAGACCCTTATTAATTCAATGGAAAAAATTTACTGTTCGCAATATATCTGAAACAGATACTGTAAACCTGAGAATTAGTTCGGTACACTGTTTTACAAGATTGTATGCAGAAAATGAATTGATAGCAAGAAGTGGGGCTTATGAAGATCAAAGTATTCTTAGACAAGGTAGTAATTCTGCCTATGAGCGCGGTAGACTACCTGTTATATTGCCCCCTTTAACAACAAGAACCTATTGGTTCCGTTCAGAAGACCGCCAGAACCACCTGATTCCACCAATCATATTCCTAGAAACCCAATTTACAGGTGTGATTGAAGAAGTAAACAGCGCATTTGGGGCCCGTTATCTTTTTCTGCTAATGGCTATTATGGCGGGGTGTTTCTTTTTTATTGGCATTTATGCTGCTTATAATTATTACTTGTATAGGAGTACTCCCTTTATTTGGTATATCAGTTACACAATCGCTGCTTTCTTTTCTTGTTTACATTGGATGGATATTAGACTTGGGTTAGCAATGTTCTCTCCTTTACTGCATGATATTATCTTTTCAGTATTCCTTTACTTGGTTCCGGTTTTATATAGTTTTTTTGTTGGGAACATGCTGAAATTGCCTCGTCATTTCAAAAAAGGTTGGTTATTAGTTAAACTTCTTTTAGCAATCTGTATTTTTCAGATGGTAGTTGAATTTACTGAAGTTCGCTTTGGATGGTTCCCTTTTAATAAAAACTATTATGGACATTTTCTTAGTTTAATTCCTGTGATACTGCTCAATTTTGTATTATTAGTTCTCACTGCAAAAAGTAAAGAGCCGGTAAAATGGTTTTTATTTTCTGGAATTTTGTGCCTGCTGATTTTATGGTGCCTTCCCGTTATGATTCGCTATGCTCCTTCAGCAAATTTAAATCAGGAATTATTTTTGGTTATTAATTTCCCCATTTTTTTTCTGATGCTAGGTTTAGTTATAGAAGCTATTTGTTTTTCATTTGCACTTACCTATAGAAGTAAACTAGTTTTAAATGAAAAAAATATTCTTCAAACAAATTTCAATCTTCAATTGCAGTCTGAATTACAGCAAAGGACTTTAGAACTAGATGCAAAAAATAAATTGGTAGAAGCTCAAAAAATAAAACAGATTGAAACAGATTTTGAATATAAAATTGCTGAAACAGAAATGATTGCACTGAGAGCACAGATGAATCCACATTTTATTTTCAATTGTCTTAATTCAATCAAATTATATACGCTTGAAAATGATTCACTCACTGCGTCAGAATACCTTACCAAATTCTCTCAACTAATCCGGTTGGTTCTAGAAAATTCTAGGTCGGAAAAGGTAACATTAAAAAAAGAATTAGAAACCCTAATGCTTTATATAGAATTAGAAGCTATGCGGTTCAAAGACAAAGTACAGTATCAAATAAATGTAGTGCCACATATTGATCAACAATACATTGAAATTCCACCATTATTATTGCAACCCTATGTAGAGAATGCCATCTGGCATGGCCTAATGCATAAACCAGAAGGAGGTAATATTACTATTGATATTTCGCAACCTTCGGAATATTTATTACATATAGAAATTTGTGACAATGGTATTGGTAGAGAAATGGCCAAATTGCATAAAAGTAAATCTGCTACTCGTCAAAAATCATTTGGATTAAAGATGACGTCTGAAAGACTAGAAGCAATTAACCATATTTACCAAACAAATACAGAAGTAAAAATTATTGATCTATTTGACGCCAATGGGGAAGCTATAGGTACAAAAGTTATCATTGAAATACCTTTATAATATGCTAAAAGCTGTTATTATTGATGATGAACCAGATTGTGTAAAATTACTGGCACTCCAATTAAAAATGTACTGTCCCAAAGTGCAAGTATTAGCAGAATGTACTTCTAGTGAAACCGGTTTGATAAGGATAAAAGAGTTGCAACCAGATATTGTTTTCTTGGATATTGAAATGCCTGTAATGAATGGGTTTCAGTTACTTGAGAAATTGGGTAATATTAATTTCAGCCTAATATTTGTTACAGCGTATGACCAGTTTGCTGTAAAGGCATTTAGATTTAATGCATTAGATTATTTATTAAAGCCAATTGATGGGAAGGACTTGAAAGTAGCTGTAGAAAAAGCCTTGCAACAAAAGCCCAACCTAGAACAATTGAAATTAATGAAACAGCAATTGAATGTAGGCGAAAAACATTATCCCGATAAAATTGCCCTCCCTTTTCAGAATGGAGTCATATTTACTGAAATAAAAAATATTTTGTATTGCGAGTCGGAGAATAATTACACACGTTTTTATGTGGTTGAGGGGCGGAATTATCTGGTTAGTAAAACATTAGGAGATATTCAGGAAGTATTAGAGGAAAGAAACTTTTTACGAGTTCATCGCCAATTCTTGGTAAACCTAGATCACATAAAAAAATATGTTCGCGGAGAGGGTAATTACTTAATCCTTAGCAATGAGATAAACATACCTGTGGCCAGAAACAAAAAAGAGAAATTGATTGAAAGATTTGGGTGGTTATAGCATATTTAATTCATGTTTCACTTTATAAAATACCTCACCTAACTTTAGGGTCAAATCATTTATCATGGAACTGGGTATTGGCATGTTTGGAGATTTGAATGTAAGACCTGATGGCAGCATTCAAGATACCGGAGAGCGTTTAAAAGAGCTCATAGAAGAAATCAAGTTGATGGATCAAACCGGTATTGATTTCTATGGTATTGGTGAACACCATCGCCCAGACTATGCAGTAGCTTCTCCAGAAATAGTGTTGGCCGCTGCGGCTTCTGTTACCCAAAAGATTAAATTAGGATCAGCCGTTTCTGTCTTGAGTTCTGCTGACCCAGTAAAACTGTATCAAGATTTTGCTACCCTTGATCAATTGTCAGGGGGGAGGGCGGAACTCATGGCTGGAAGAGGAAGTTTCATAGAATCCTATCCACTCTTTGGTTATGAATTGGATGACTATGAAGCATTGTTTGAAGAGAAACTGGGATTGCTGATGCAGATTAACCAATCGCCCCGTATTACTTGGAAAGGGAAATTCAGGGCAGCACTCAAGAACCAATTGATTATGCCCAGAGCCGTGCAAGATCATTTAAATATTTGGGTGGCCATTGGTGGTACTCCCGCTTCTGTGGTAAGGGCCGCTAAATATGGCTTACCCGTGATGTTTGCCATTATTGGTGGAGATCCCGCTCAGTTTAAACCCTTGTTTCAATATTATAAAGACTGCTATCAAGAATTTGGTCACAGCATGGAAAAGTTTCAAGTAGGGGTGCACATGCATGCATTTTTTGGAGATGACGCCCAACAAACAGCAGATGCCTATTATCCCATCTATTCTGGCCAAATGGATAGGATTGGAAGAAGTAGGGGATGGCCTCCTTATCAACAGCGGCAGTATCAAATTGGTAGAGGAGCCAACGGACATTTGATTATTGGAGACGCCAACCAAGCCATTGATAAAATTCTATACCTGCATGAAATGTTTGGGCTAACGCGATTTTCGGCGCATATGGACGTAGGTGGTCCTAGTCATGCTACGCTCATGAAATCCATTGAAATCTTTGGAACAAAAATTGCACCCAAGGTTCGTGAAGCTTTGAAAGCTTAAGGATTTAGAGTTAGTTTAATTGGCGCTTATTTAAAACACCCATTTTATTTTTTGCTATAGTCAAAAACCAATTGACAAAAAGCTTTTACACCCACAATAAATCCAGATTCGTCTAAATAAAAATCGGGGGTATGATGCCCGCCCACTTCAGCTGGATTCTTTCCCTTGGTCATCCCACCCAAAGAGAAAAATAGAGTAGGTGCTTTTTCTCCATAAAAAGAAAAATCTTCGGCGGCTGTTGTCCAACTAGATTCTAATACATTGTCTGCACCAGCAGCAGTGAATAAAGAAGGAACCATTTTCTTTGTAAGGGCTGGGTCATTATAATTAACCAAAGTTTGAGTGGTGATTGCTACATCGGCAGTAGCCCCAGCACTTTCCGCCATCCCCTTGACCATGCGTTTGATTTTATCATGGGTAGCCAATCTTGTTTTGGCATCCAATGCGCGAATGGTACCAGCAAGTTCGGCAGTTTCTGGAATAATATTATTTCTCAAACCACTGTGCATAGAACCAACAGAAATGATCAATGGCGCTTTGGTTAAATCAGTTTCTCTACTCACAATTCTTTGTAATCCTTGCACCACATCTGCTGCAATTGAAATGGGATCTGTACTTAACCAAGGCATGGCCCCATGACTACCTTTTCCATGAATCACAATTTTAAATTGGTCTGCAGAAGCTTGTGCTGATCCTGATTTATAAGCCAACATCCCGGCAGGCATGGAAGCCGCCATATGCAAACCAAATACTACGTCTAATTTGGGATTATCCATGGCACCCTCTTTGATCATCAGTGGTGCACCAGCTTCCTCATTATTGGGTGCGCCTTCTTCTGCAGGTTGAAACAAAAACACTACGGTTCCTGCCAGATCTTTTTGCATCTCTTTTAAAGTCTTTGCAGTGGCCATTAAGATGGCGGTATGTGCGTCATGACCACAGGCGTGCATCACGCCAACGGGTTGACCATTGTATTCTCCTTTTACTTTTGATGCAAATGGAATGGGTGTTCTTTCTACAATGGGCAGGGCATCTATATCGGCCCGCAGTCCAATATTTGGTCCAGGTTTGCCACCTTTTAAAATAGCCACCACACCTGTTTTAGCAATCGGATATTTTACCTCTAGGCCAATTGATTTGAGATAGTCTGCTATATACGCACCTGTTTTAAATTCCCTATTAGATAGCTCTGGATTTTGGTGAAAATGTTGACGCCACTGAATTAATTGTGGTTCAATTTTGCTCACTAATGCAGCATAATTCTTGGGTAATTCTTGGGCAGAAATTTGCAAAGCCAAAACAAGGCTCAATGCAGAAAATAGCTTTCTCATGTAGTTGGTTTGAAAACAAGCTACTAAACTATTTTCAAAAGAATGTACTTGAGAATAAAAAAAAGTTAGATGCAATGGATTGGTTAGAAGCCTTTTACAGAGAATTGTTTACCAGAAAATTAGCTGGCTGACTTGGATCTGCCAATTGCAGAATGGTTTTGGTTTCAAAGAGTTTGATCAACTGCTTTTTAATGGGTTGGTACTGATAATGCATGGGACAGGGTTTGGTTTCAGAACAATTGTTCAAACCCAAAATGCATTTGATAAATAAGTCTTGTTCATCCATGGCTTCCAACACTTTTCGGATGGGCAATTGTTTGGCGTCTTCGGTAATATAAAACCCACCATTTGGTCCTCTAACAGAACTGATGATACAATTGTCCTTGGTAAGCAGTTGCAAAATTTTAGCCGTGAAACTGGGTGGAGAATCAATGGCATTGGCTATTTGATTCAAACTCAATTTTTTGTCTGAGTTAGATTCTTGGGCAATGTAAATAGTGGCCCTCAAAGCATATTCTGTTGACTTTGAAAACATAGCAATCGTTTTATAAAACTAGATTCAATACTAATCTGCAAACCATTCTGCAAAACTGTCCTTGGTTTCATAGATTTTCATATGCACCAATTTCAGGTCTTCGGGTAGTAGGGGTTCAATGATCTTTTGAATATGATAGAGAATATTTTCTGCACTGGGTTCCATTTGCCAAACCTGTAAATTCTCATCATATTGAATTCCGGGATGAGCTGCCAAATAGGCTTCTGACAAGACCAAACTATGGTCTAATTTGTCAACTACTGGTCCCTTCACCATCTTCTTTAAGTCCTTAAAGTCCATCAAAAATCCGGGAGGAGGTATTGATCCGGTAACGGGTTTATTAGACTGAAAACATACATGCAATTCATAGGAATGCCCATGTATATTCTTGCAAGGACCTTGGTATCCATGAATAGCGTGGGCCATTTCAAAATGAAAAATCTTAGTGAGTCTGAGCATGGCTAAAATAATTAAGGACAAAAATACCTTTAATTGTTAATTTTGCAGGAATTTTCAAATAAAATGCAATACTAGT
The DNA here is from genome assembly GCA_002256435.1 of Chitinophagaceae bacterium BSSC1. Lineage (GTDB taxonomy): Bacteria > Bacteroidota > Bacteroidia > Chitinophagales > Chitinophagaceae > Sediminibacterium. Next base: position 9,205 of record NKJC01000006.1, on the reverse strand, counting down.
GACAATGACCCAAAGAAAGGTGGAGATTCTTTCACCTGCAGGTTCTTTTGATTCTTTGATGGCTGCTATTCATGCTGGGGCTGATGCTATCTATTTTGGAGTGGAGCAACTCAATATGCGCACAAGGTCATCTAATTCCTTTGTTTTAGAAGACTTGGCCCAGATTGGTAGCCTTGCTCGCAAACACGGCATCAAAGCCTATATCACACTAAATACGGTCATGTATGAGCACGACATGCAATTGCTCAAATCCATTTTACAAGAAGTAAAAGCGCAAGGAATTGACGCTGTGATTGCAGCCGATTTTGCCGTGATGCAATATTGTAAAGAAATGGGGATTACCCTGCATGTGTCTACCCAGGCCAATGTGAGCAATCTGGAATCTGTTCAATTCTTTGCCCAGTTTGCAGACGTGGTGGTGCTAGCTAGAGAGCTCACATTAAAACAAGTGGCTCAGATTACTAAGGAGATTAAAAGAAGAAATATTACAGGTCCATCTGGTGAAACGATCAAGATTGAAATTTTTGTACATGGGGCACTTTGTATGGCCGTATCAGGTAAATGTTATTTGAGTTTGCATTCTCAAAACGCAGCAGCCAATAGGGGAGCCTGTGTGCAAAATTGTAGAAGATCCTATATAGTCAAAGATGCAGAGACCAACGAGGAATTATTAATTGATAACGAGTACATCATGTCTCCCCAAGACTTATGTACCATTGATATTTTGGATCAGGTATTGGAAGCAGGAGTTGACGTTTTAAAAATTGAGGGTAGGAGTAAGGGGCCAGAATATGTGGATACGGTTACGCACTGCTATAAAGAAGCAATGGAAGCTGTATTAAATAATGACTATACAGCAGAAAAAAAAGCAGCTTGGTTAGATAGGTTGCGCAAAGTCTATAACCGGGGATTTTGGGAGGGCTATTATTTGGGAAGAAAATTGGGTGAATGGACCTCAGAGCCGGGTTCAAAAGCGGAAGAAAAGAAAATCTATTTGGGTAAGGGTAGCAATTATTATCCCAAAATTCAAGTAGGTGAATTTTTGGTGGAATCTGGTTCTCTTGCCAAGGGCGATACTATTTTAGTGCTTGGGCCAGAATTGGGCATGACTAGAGAAACCTTGGAAAGATTAGTTGTCAATGGGATGGAAGCTGATCTGGCTGCCAAAGGCGATAAAATCACTTTTCCCATTGCATCTAAAATCAGTGCTAAAGACAAACTTTATAAATTGGTAAAAGCATAATGGCCAATATTATTCACTATAGAAATAAATGCATTGGTTGTGGTATCTGCTATGAGATGCAACCAGAACTATGGCGGATGTCAAAAAAAGACGGCAAAGCTGTCTTGCTCAATGCAGAACTAAAAAAAACGGTGCACGTATTACCCGTAGGTCAGTCCATTTATTTTGAAACAGCGGCAGTAGCGGAAGCCTGTCCTGTCAACATCATTAAACTATCATGAATCCAACCATTAGCCAATTTTTGCTGTCTCAATCCTGTGCCAATATTGCCTGTTTAGACCTTGCAGGTAAGCCTTATTCTTTTTCTTGCTATTATGTGTTTTATCCAGATTTGAATCAATTGTATTTTAAATCATCAGCTGATGCTGCACATGTAGGATTTTTGGCAAGTTGTAGCTCCGTTTCAGGCACCGTGCTTCCTGATAAATTAAATAAACTCATGGTGAAAGGTGTTCAATTAGAAGGGGTTTGCCTAGATGAAGAACATCTATTGGCTAAGGGCGCATCACAATACTATCATAAAAAAAATCCCATGGCTTTAGCAATGCCAGGTAAAGTATGGACCATTCAACTACAACACGTGAAGCTAACGGACAGTAGTTTGGGATTTGGCAAAAAGCTACACTGGCATGCGCCAAACACTGCTTCCGAATGACAAAAGTCATATTTATGCTCTGAACAAGGGATTATTTTTGTCTGCATGCCCAGCTAACAGGCTTTACATTTTGCAAAGCCTGTTTCTGTGTAAGAAAATGATTCTTAATCCCACATTCAGAACAGATGTATCAATCTCCCTATCATAAGTTCCATATCCCAGTTATGGGTTTGGCTTATACTATTGACAGCCCTATTAAAGTGGCGCGTTTTGGTATTTCTTCCGTTATGTCTATTGTTGAAGACCGCTTGGTAGAAATGATGCGCGCGCATTACTATCCTACCATTAATAAGGAATATAAGCCCATTGACACCCATGAAGAAGACTATCGCGCAAAGCGGATAACTGACTATTTAAATCTGGTGAATGAGATAGTTCAAACCCAAGTAGAGAAACTGCGTAATGCAGCTTTTGAAGCAGGTTCAGAAATTGTCAAGTATTTTGAAATGCTACCCGATGATAGCAGCCTCAAACAACTGTATCAGACCATGATGCAGACAGATGAGGAAAAGGAAAAAGCCAAACTAGAAGCTTATCTAAGATCTCATATTAAGCCAGGTAGTATTGATGTCAACATCATGACCAAACTGGATAAGAATAATTACAACAAAGCAGGTGAAGTGATTACTGATGGTTCTGATGCAGTATCAGCTTTAAGAGGTTATGCCAATAGCAATTTGAAAAATAGTTCCATTATTTTCTCTGCAGGCATGAATCCCCGTTTGTACAATTATTTGGAGTCTTTCTCTGAATTTGACGTGAATGAAAATGGGGACTTTAATAAGAAAATCATTATCAAAGTAAGCGACTATAGATCCGCTTTGATTCAAGGGAAATACTTGGCCAAGAAAGGGTTGTGGGTGAGTGAATTCCGTGTTGAATCTGGACTAAACTGTGGTGGTCATGCTTTTGCAACTGATGGCATTTTGTTGGGCCCCATTTTAGAAGAGTTTAAGGTAAACAAACAGGAACTCTTAGATACCCTGTTTGAAATTTACAATGCAGCGCATTTAAAGAAAAGTGGTAAAGCGTTTAAATATCCACCAGCTATTAGATTCACGGTTCAAGGTGGTATTGGTACTCATGAAGAAGACGCTTATTTGCACAACTATTATGAGTTTGATGGTACTGGTTGGGGTACTCCCTTTCTTTTGGTGCCGGAAGCCACTACGGTAGATGATGCTACTTTAAAACTCTTGAGTGCTGCTAAGGAAAAAGACGTGAAATTAAGTCACGTTTCTCCATTAGGCGTGCGTTTTCATTATTTGAAAGGTACTACCTCAGAAGTGGAGAAACTCATGCGGATTGAAAAAGGTACTCCGGGTAGTCCTTGTACAGAAAAGCATTTGAGTTTTAATACAGAGTTTACTACGGAACCCATTTGTACTGCGTCTATAAAATATCAGCAGCTCAAAATTGCTCAATTAAAAACCTTGGGTCTGCCTGAGAAAGTATTAGAAAAACAAGTCAATGATTTGTTGGAAAAAGAATGTCTCTGTGTTGGGTTGAGCAATTCTGCGGCTATAAATTATTCTCAAACCTTTGTCAATAAATTGGGAGCTGTAACCATTTGTCCTGGTCCAAATATTGTGAACTTTAATAAGACGGTTTCATTACAAACCATGTCTGACCATATTTATGGCAGAGCCAATATCTTAGGTAATACCAATCGACCACATATGTTTGTGGCGGAATTATACCTGTACATTGACTTTTTTAAAGAGCAGTTATTGGACGATGTTGAACAGGAACAATTTGAGAAGAAACGTAAATTTTATATTGGCTTTTGTCAAAACCTTCGTTCAGGAATTGCTTATTACAAAGGCTTAAAAGGCTTGAGCGATGAAACCAAACTCAAATTAGACAAAGACTTAGATGCAGCATCTTTGGAATTGGATTACTTGAATTATCAATACGAGATCATTACCAATCCCTAAAGACTTATAACTAAATATGAAAGAAAACCGCCCTTCTATTGGGGCGGTTTTTATTTTGGGATATCAGGGACTAAGCCCATCTTGCACTTGTTCATGCATAGCTTACCACTCACATATAATGACCATACCCTCTTTCATATGTTGCGGCATTTTGAAAGCATTCATGAACCAGCACAAAATTGTTTAATAGAAAGAGGGTATAAGCCTGCTGCAATAAATGCCGCTTTGGCATTGCCAGGCTCTAGGTTTCATGCAAATTTTGTCCAAGACCTCAAACAATTAGAGCAGCAAATGCAATTGGGTATCATGCAAACCATTCCTTCCAATCGCGGGTATCAGCATTGGCAAATTAATTTTGACAAGCAGCAGTTCCCAAATGGAATTGGTACCCTAGGTGTTGTTTCTTTAGCTGATCTTGAAAATCTGGGTGCTCGTAATCTGATGCAAAAATTCAATAGGGGCATTTTGATGCAACATGCAACAGTTGATGTGCTTCCTAATAGTTGGGATATGACTGTTGTTGTCAAACAGCAGAAAAGTTATCATTTACTGATCACGGCTTTTCCCGGAATGCCTTCCATGCCATTGCCCAAACTTCATCATGATACTGCATTCAATAGAGTATGTCAAGACTATTGGAAAGAGCATTGTTTTTTGGAAATAGACAAGGGATTGGGGGAAACTTCAAATATCTAGTTTGTTGAAGAAATCCTGCTCGCTGATTTCTTCAACCTTTCCAGGTGCTAAGTGGGTTACAGTTATGTTTTCAATAGAAGTTCTAATCAGTCTTCTGCATTTATGGTGCACGGCAGCTACCATTTTACGTACCTGGTGAAATTTTCCTTCAGTAAGCGTAATTTCTAACCAACTATGTGGAATGTGAGCGGGAATTTCATGGGTAGCAGGCTCCAACCAGGAGGGGCGTTCTACTTGTTTCACCAAACAAGGACTAGTGGTATAAGGCATCCCACCTTTGATTTCAATTTCAATACCCTTGCATAGTTGGTCAATGGAGGCTTGACTAATCTTGTTTTTGACTTGAACTAGGTAAGTACGGCCATGTGGTTTCTTTCCTTGAAAAAGCAACTTAGTAATCTTGGGATTGGTAGTTAACAAAAGCAAACCTTCTGAGTGATTATCCAATCGGCCAATGGCATGGGTGCCTTCTGGAAAATCAAAATCCAATTGACCCAATAAGCGCACTTCATGTGAGCTCACAAATTGGGAGACCATATTGTAAGGCTTGTAAATAGCAAAATATCGGTGATGCTGAGATTTCACACCTGCAAGATATCAAAGAAATGCACTGCGTTGTCTTAACCAATACCTTTGTATTAGATCATACATTATCATCATGCTAAGTAATAACGACATCCTTAAGAAAATTCGTGTAGCACTTTCTCTAAGAACAGAAGAAGTAATACATATTCTTTCCTTGGTAGATTTTCACATTACCAAAGGGGCTTTGGGCGATTTATATAGGCATGAAGACCATCCCAATTATCAAGAAGCAGGTGATCAAATCTTAAGAAGATTTCTAGACGGATTGGTTATTTACAAGCGTGGTCAACAAGAACCAAAGGCTGGTGAAACGGTGATTGACTTAAGAAATCAACCTGCAAAACCTAATTTGCCCAAACCTGCTCCTCCTTCAAAAAAACCAACAGCAACTGGAAAACTAACCTATCAACCCAAACCTCAAGGAGCAAAGCCAACCCAGTCAGGATCTGGACAATTCAAATCCAATTATAAGAAGCCCAAATAGGGAATAAACAAATAAAGCATTTTTATATAATTGAAAATGCAACCGTTTGCGTTCGTTTTGGTTGATAAGACTGGGATAAAAGGCTTTTATTTTGTATATTCATACCTTATTTTCGGTTTGAGCAACCAATTATTGTACTAATAGTTTTTGAGATGATGACAGCGGAACAGCAGCGATTAAAGGTTAACGCGGGCAGAAAAGTTCCCTTAGAGCAATGGGGCCCCTATCTTTCAGAGCGTCAATGGGGTACCGTAAGAGAAGATTATAGTGGCAATAGTGACGCTTGGAATTATTTTCCATTTAACCACGCACATAGTAGGTCTTATCTCTGGGGTGAAGACGGATTGGGAGGGATTTCTGATTTTTTTGGAAACCTCTGTTTTGGCATTTCATTATGGAATGGTAAAGACGATATTTTAAAAGAAAGGTTATTTGGCTTAGGTAACTACCAAGGCAACCACGGTGAGGATGTAAAAGAGTTATATTATTATCTGGATAATATCCCATCGCATTATTATATGCAGATGCTATATAAGTATCCACAAGATGCATTCCCCTATCAGCAATTAATTGATGCCAATAGAAATAGAACCAAGTTAGAACCTGAATACGAGATTTTAGATACGGGCGTATTTGATCAAAACAAATATTTTGACGTTTATATCACTTATGCCAAGTACAGTAAAAGAGACATTGGGATTAAGATTGAAATTGTAAATAGGGGAAAGGAAACAGCACCCGTAACACTCTTGCCCAATCTTTGGTTTTATAATCGATGGCAGCAAAATGACCTGAATCAAAAACCCAGTATTGAAGAGGTAAAAGAAGGCGTTGTTAGGGCTACACATGAAAGAATTGGAAGTTATTATCTATACTATCAAAAATCCAATGATCGTTTTTTTACAGAGAATGAAACCAATACAGAAAAGCTTTTTGGAACACCTAATGAGTCCATTTTTGTAAAAGATGCATTTAATGATGCCATTATTCTCAATAAGAATGTAGAAGCGCTCAGAAAGAAAACGGAAGGCACAAAATTTGCGCCGGTATACAAAATGAAGATTGCAGGTGGTGAGTCAAAAACGGTTTACCTGCGCTTGGCCGATGTACTCATTGATAGCCCTTTTCCCAAAGGCTATGATTCTATTTTTCAGCAAAGAAAGGCGGAAGCCGATGAGTTTTATGAGGAAGTTCTGCCAGATAGTTTAAGTGCCGATACCCGCAATATTCAAAGACAGGCCTTAGCAGGTTTGCTTTGGAGCAAACAATATTATCATTACGATATAGAAAAATGGATCAGCAATAGCGATAAGATTGCACCCCTGACTGAGCATCGGAAAAATGGTAGAAACCATGACTGGCAACACTTGAAAAATCAGGACATTATTCTCATGCCGGATAAATGGGAGTATCCTTGGTATGCTGCATGGGATCTGGCTTTTCATTGTGTGCCCATGGCCATGGTAGACCCTACTTTTGCCAAGCACCAATTGCTCTTGGTCATGCGAGAGTGGTATATGAAACCCGATGGCCAATTGCCCGCTTATGAATGGAATTTTAGTGATGTAAATCCACCTGTTCAAGCATGGGCGGCATTACAGGTTTACAATATTGAAAAGAAGCAATCTGGCAAGGGCGATATTGTATTCCTTAAAAAGATTTTTCAAAAACTGATCATCAATTTTACTTGGTGGATCAACCGAAAAGACAAAAACGGGAACAATATCTTTGAAGGTGGGTTTTTAGGTTTGGATAATATTGGGGTCTTTAATAGAAGTATTCAATTACATAGTGAAGCCCAATTAGAACAGGCAGATGGTACCAGTTGGATGGGGATGTATGCCCTCAACCTAATGGATATGGCTATTGAAATATCCATGCACGATGAAGCATTTGAAGACACAGCCACCAAGTTTTTTGAGCATTTTGTTTTAATAGCAGAAGCCCTCAATGAAATGGGTATGTGGAATGATGAAGACAAGTTCTATTATGATACATTGGGGCTTCCTGGTCATGCACCTATTCAATTGCGGATTCAATCCATTGTAGGTTTGACATCCTTATTTGCGGTATCCATTATCAATAAACAGGTATTCCAAAAACTGCAGGATTTTACCAAACGGATTAATTGGTTTGAACAATACCGGAAAAAGAATCACAAGTTCTGGCCCAATGAGGAAAAAGTAGAAGAAGACAAGATCTTGATTTCTTTGATTCCCAAAGAACGTTTGATTGCCTTATTACAAAGATTATTAAATGAAACAGAGTTCTTGTCGCCAGGAGGTATCAGGGCTTTGTCAAAATACCATGAAGAGCATCCGTATACAGTAAATATAGAAGGAACAGATTATTCCATTCAATATGATCCAGGAGATAGTACTTCTGATTTCTTTGGTGGTAATAGTAACTGGCGTGGACCTGTATGGATGCCCATCAACTATTTGATCATTCAAAGCATTAAAAAATTCGGTGAATTTTATGACGAGTCATTGACCATTGACTATCCAACTGGATCGGGCAATTATATGTCACTAACAGAAGTGGCCAATGAACTCACCAAGCGCGTTATCAGTTTGTTTGAATTAGACGGTGCCAATTGTAGACAACTCAACGCAGAGCAAAACTGGTTCTACTGTTTGCCTGAAAACAAAGACCTGGTATTGTTCTATGAATATTTTCATGGAGATACCGGTAGAGGATTAGGAGCCAGTCACCAAAGTGGATGGACGGCACTAGTAGCAGAATTAATCAATGAAGTATCGCCCAAGCAGAAAAAAAGAGCACCCTATCAACCTTCAACAGAGGAAGATGATTAATCATTATGTAATTGACTAAACATAACCAATGCCATTAGACCTTTCTATTGAAGATATTGTTGCACATTATCAAATGCTGCAGCACCCGGAAGGAGGGTATTATAAAGAGACTTATCGATCTGCTGAATGGATTCCACAACAAGGACTACCCAATAGATTTGAAGGTGATAGGTATTTTGGAACTGCTATTTATTTTTTACTTGACCAAGGAAATTTCTCTGCCTTTCATAGAATTAAAAGTGACGAGATCTGGCATTTTTATGCCGGACAGGCGTTGGAGATTTTTGTTCTGCATGGCAGTGGTGAGCTTCAAATAATTTCATTAGGAAATCAAATTCAAGCAGGGGAGACCTTTCAAGCAACCGTACCCGCAGGTGCATGGTTTGCATCAAGACCTGCAGCCAATACAAGCTTCTCGCTTGTTGGTTGTACTGTGGCACCTGGTTTTGATTTTGCAGATTTTGAATTGGCCAAGGCGGAGGAACTGGCCAAGTTATTTCCGCAGCACACAAATTTGATTAGGGAATTGTGTAGAATTTAGTGAAGAGGGGGGAGAAAGTGAAGAGTGAAGAGTGAAGAGTGAAGAGTGAAGAATGGGGAAGAAAGTGAAGAGATAAGAGATAAGAGTTAAGAGTGAAGAGTGAGGAAGAAAGTGAAGAGATAAGAGTGAAGAATGAAGAGTGAAGAGTGAAGGAAAGTGAAGAGTGATGAGTGAAGAATGGGAAGAAGAAAGTTTAGCATTAAGAATTGAGCATAAAAAAAGACCTCGAATTTCGAGGTCTTTTTTTA
>NKJC01000005.1 GCA_002256435.1 Chitinophagaceae bacterium BSSC1 | reverse complement strand
GAAAATGCCCATACATAACTGGGGACTTATCCTAAATCAGTTCTTAACTATCTTTGAAAAAAGGGTTCAACTTTAATTAAAAAGCTGAACCCATATATTTTACTTACACACTTTATGAGACAGTGTCAATAAAGAACCCTGACGAGTCAGGGTTCTTTATTGTTTATCAGGTCAATCAATTTACTTAAAGAGATTCTAGTAAAATATTGCGCCAGTGTACTTTAATGCCGCCGCCGTCATGTATTTGAAGGGCAATAAAGCCTTCGCCTTTTCCAATTTTCTCGTCTTTTAAATGAATCATTTCATGACCATTTAACCAGGTTGTTACGTCATCTCCCTGTACTTGAATACGCATGGTATTCCATTCACCCATTTTGAGCCATTGTTCGTCTTCTGCCTTGGGTTGAATGAGCCAGCCCCTACCATAAGATTCATAAATACCACCGCTATGTAATTTTGGAGGCGCCACTTCTACCTGCCAACCGCTGATTTTCACACCTTCAATAGAAGACCTAAAAAATACCCCGCTATTGCCATTGGCTTCCTGTTTGAATTCCAGGGTTAGGTTAAAGTTTTTGTATTTACCATTGGTTGAAAGATAGCCATACTGTTTGTCTGGTCCACTTTCACAAATCATTTCACCATCCTGAACGTACCATTTCTCTGTACCATGAATGGTCCAATTGGAAAGGTCTTTGCCGTTGAACAGTTTTACTTTCTGTGCTTGAACAACTTGTAAAAACAATACAAGCGTAAACAGTAGGCTTATTTTTTTCATGAGCATCATCATTAAAAGTATTTGGTAACACCGGGTACGGCAATAGGGTAGAATCCATCGGCTCCCGGAACAATGGGTGGCGTTGCATCCCAAGCATAGGTTTTTGGATGAATATCAATGCCAGAATTAATGGCTTTGTCCCAATCAATTACCTGACCACTATAGGTAGCCATTCTTCCAAGAATAGAAGTCATGGTGCTATAAGCGCCATTGTCTGCGTCGGCAAATTTGTATTCACCTTTGGCAATGGCTGCAAACAATTCATCGTGCTCTGTTTGATAAGGATTGTTTTCTGTTTTTTTATTAAATTGATATACCGTATTTCCCTTGGCGTCTAGGATTCTTGCGGCACCTGCCATAATCTTACCCTTGGTGCCAATTAAAAGTTCATCAACTTTTGAAGAGGTTCCAGGAATATGTCTGCATTGACTATTCAGTATAGAACCATCGGCATAATGGAATTCAACAAAGTGGTGGTCAAAGATTTCACCATGTTCTTTTCCTTTTCTAACCTGTCTGCCGCCCATGCCCTGTGCTTTTACAGGATATCCACCTTTGAACCAGTTAATCACGTCAATATTATGGATATGTTGTTCGTTGATATGGTCACCACAAAGCCAGTTAAAATAATACCAGTTACGCATTTGGTATTCCATTTCTGTTTGGCCTGCTTTTCTAGGTCTTACCCAAACGCCATCATTGTTCCACCAGGCTTGCGCCGATGTGATATCACCAATCATGTCTTTGCGACTAAACAATTCACGATAGGAGTTTTGATAGTGTCTTTGTAAACCCACTACCACATTCAATTTCTTTTGTTTGGCAATCAGTGCAGTAGCCAATACCTTTTGAATGCCTGCTGGGTCAGTAGCTACGGGTTTTTCCATGAACACGTGTTTGTTCTGACGAATGGCTTCTTCAAAATGGATGGGTCTAAAACCAGGAGGGGTAGTAAGAATCACAACATCCGCCAAGGCGATGGCTTGTTTGTAACCATCAAATCCACTGAACTTTCTTTCTTCGGGAACTTGTATGTTTTTATCTAAGCCCTTGCCATCACTACTAGCTTCGGTCATTAAGTTTTTATAACAAGTGTCTAAGTTGTCTCTAAAAGCATCGGCCATGGCCACCAATTGTACATTCTGTTTGCTTTGCAAGGCTTGCATGGCAGCGCCAGTTCCGCGCCCTCCACAACCTACTAAAGCAATTTTAATGGTATCACTAGCACCAGAGAAAAAGTTGGCTCTTGTCAACAAAGGACTGGCCATTAATCCACCAGCAACTAGCGAAGCGGATTTTACAAAATCCCTTCTGGAGGGATGGTTGGAAGCATCGTTCATGTTATGTGTTTTATTTTCCTAGATAATTGATAAAAAACTGTTTTACTTCATCGGCTGTTGGTTGAACAGCGGGTTGTACTAGACGGAATCCTACATTTTTTCCTTCTGTTAACCACCATTTACTCTTTGGGATTTGTGGATCTCGTTTGTTCCAAATAGGATCTGAATGGTATCTTGCCGCAACACGTAATTCTTCTGAAGCTTCTTCATAGGAACCACCCCTTAATGCTTTTGGATATTTGGCTGCTTTTGCGGGCATGATTTTTTCTGGAGCGTCATTGGGTAAGTCTTTATAACGTTCGGGTTCATAATGGTCCAATGTCCATTCCATTAGATTTCCTAGCATATCATACAAGCCCCAAGGGTTGGGCTTTTTAAGACCCACTTTTTGATATTTCTCATCACTATTATCTAAGTACCAAGCATATTGATACAAGAGTTTTGGATCGTTTCCAAAATAATAGGTAGTATTGGTTCCTGCCCTGCAAGCATATTCCCATTCTGCTTCAGTAGGCAGTCTAAAAAAGATGCCCGTTTTCTGATACAACCATTTGCAATACATAAGTGCTCCAAACTGACTCATACTATTGGCAGGATAACCACCTTCCTTACCCATTCCCCATGTAAGATCTACATATTGCGCACTTGGTCTGGTAATAGCATCTAAGTCTACATTCTGACTGGTTTGCTCGTCTTTTAAAAACACGTCAAATTCATCTCTGGTTACTTCATATGCACCCATCCAAAAAGCTGGAATCTGCACTTTTTTCTGAGGTCCTTCTACTTTTTCCCTGTTTTTTTCAGTTGAAGGGCTCCCTATCTGAAATGATCCGGCCGGGATGGATTGCATTTTAAAGCTGAGGGAAGAACCTGGAATTTGCTGTATGCGAGAATTTTGATTTGTAGAAGTATTCTGTGCTTGTGATAATAGCAAAATGGAGCAAGTACAAGCAGTTAATAGAAATTGTTTCACCTTAAAAATTTTGGAAACAGTAAGTTAATCCTTTTTCCAATATCGGTCAAATCCCTTGCTTTGGTAGGCTTTTATTTGACCATTTTCTAGTGTGGTGATTAAAACAAATGCTTTTTGTTGGGCTGCTGTTTCAAGGGCTTTCTTGATGGGTAAAATACTGCAAGCTGTGGCCAACCAGTCTGCAGTAGCACCATCGCTAGCAATTACTGTAACATTGCGTTGAAAAGTAACCCCATAACCGGTTTGGGGGTTGGTGATATGCGCATATTTTTTGCCCTTGTGCAGGAAGAATTGGTACACATCACCGGAAGTAGCTACAGACAAATTGTTCAATACTAATTTTTGATCCAGTAAGGTTTCTGCTTCCTCTGGTGCATTTACACCAATCACCCATCCTTTGGCACTTAAGGGGGCATCACTCATGACGATATCGCCCCCGGCATCAACTAATGATGCTGTTATGCCTTCTGCTTTTAATCGTTGAACTATTTTTTCTGCAACAAAGCCTTTGGCGATTCCCCCAAGGTCTAAACGCATGCCCTTTTTAACCAGGGAAACTGTTTGGTCTTTTTGATTTATGACCAGTTTGTCAAATCCTACTAAAATTTTAGTAGCTGCAACCGTTGCTGAATCAGGAAAAGTCTTGGTTTTTCTAGCATTTCTCCAAAGCAGACTCAAGGGGCCCATGGTAATGTCAAAACTGTGTTGGCTTTGTCTATAGGCCTCTTTGCTTTTTAACAATATTTCCATTAGTCCTTTAGAAACAGGAATCGGTCCCATACCAGCCTTGGCACTTAAACCACTTAACTCACTACTACTGTCATAATCACTATAGATTGTAACCAATGAATCTACCAAATCAAATGCCTTTTTAGCTATTATTGATGCATGGGTAGAATCTTTGTCTACAAATACAAGGTTAAACGGAGATCCCATTTTAGAACTACTAAAATGGTATTTTTTTGCCTGGGCTGATGCAGAAGGAATTTGAACAAATTGGTAAAGAAATAAAATAAAAAAAAGGACCAGACGCATGGTATTGTTTGTATCGTTAAATTTAGTGATAAAACAAACTCATGGAACGCAGAAAATTTATGCAACAAAGTCTCTTGGCTGGTGGAGCCTTGGTTAGTTCAGCTACTGGATTTGCCGCATCTTCAACTACAATGGTAGAAGACGCCAAACCTTTTAAGTGTAATTATGGCTTTCACGACGGCATGTTTAAAAATCATGCAGGTCCTGATTTTGTTGAACAAATCAAGTTTGGTTATAGTATGGGTTTCAGAGCCATTGAAGACAATGGGATGATGGGGAGAAAGCCAGAAGAACAAGCCAGAATTGGAGAAACACTTGCCAAGCTTGGAATGTCCATGGGTGTGTTTGTAAATCAATTTGATACATGGCCAGTACAGGTTTCTATGACAACTGGAAAGAAAGAATGGAGAGATAAGTTTGTCAAGTATTGTCAGGATGCCATAGAAGTTGCCAAACGTTGCAATGCCAAATGGATGACGGTAGTGCCAGGTAATTATGAAAGAAAGCTTACTGAGCACATGCAAATGGCCAATGTAATAGATATGCTCAGGGCTGGAACAGAAGTTATAGAAAAACATGGTTTGGTCATGGTCTTGGAACCATTAAGTGATACACCAGAATTATTCTTGCGTAGAAGTGATCAGACTTATGCTATTTGTAGGGCCATCAATTCTCCTTCTTGTAAGATTCTCTATGATATGTACCATATGCAGCGCAATGAAGGAGATATTATCAAACATATTGAACAGACCTGGGATGAGATTGGTTATTTTCAAATAGGCGATAACCCTGGTAGAAAAGAACCTGGAACAGGTGAAATGAATTATCAAAACATCTTCAAATTCATTCACAACAAGGGTTACAAAGGAGTCTATGGCATGGAGCATGGAAATGCACAGCCAGGCAAAGAAGGTGAGTTGGCTTTGATCAAAGCCTATCGCGCAGCAGATAGTTTCTAATATTAGATATTATATAAGAAAATATTGCATCCACATTGGTTGGATAAGGATTTTGTTAACCCTAAACTAGCACCCACATGCAACTAAAGATTGAAAACCTTTCTAAGACCTACAGTAATGGCGTAAAGGCCCTGAACAATGTATCTCTCACCATTAATCAAGGAATGTTTGGGTTATTGGGCCCAAATGGAGCCGGAAAATCTTCCTTGATGAGAACTATTTCTACATTGCAAGAAGCAGATCAAGGAAGTATTTATCTGGATGAATTGGATGTGTTAAAAGAGAAGGAATCGGTTAGAAGATTGTTGGGTTATCTTCCTCAAGATTTTGGTGTTTATCCAAAAATTAATGCAGAGGAAATGCTTACCCATATAGCCAGCTTAAAAGGCATTAATGGGAGCGAAAGAAAGGAGTCGGTTGGGGCTCTTTTGCAGAGGGTCAATTTGTATAAGGATAGAAAGAAAAATCTGGGTACCTACTCTGGTGGTATGAAACAAAGATTTGGAATTGCTCAAGCTTTGTTGGGAAATCCTAAGTTAATCATTGTAGACGAACCAACTGCAGGATTGGATCCAGCAGAACGGAATAGATTTTATAATTTGTTAAGTGAGATTGGGGATAATACTATTGTAATCCTTTCTACACATATAGTTGAAGACGTAAGAACGCTTTGTACGGACTTTGCCATCATTTGCCAAGGTGAATTGTTGAGACATGACCATCCAGAGGAAGCTGTTGAAGAATTAAATGGTAAGATCTATGTGAAAAGCGTTGATAAATCAGATATAGAGCAAATCAGAAACCAAGAACAAGTGATTTCTGTTCAAATGAAAAGTGGAAGATTGAGTGTGCGCATTTATAATGATAGCACCCCTATGCAAGGGTTTATACCTGTTGCACCCATTTTGGAAGACGTGTACTTTCACCAGATTTCAGGTAAAGTAGACGTGGTAACCATTTAATTCAATCCTAAACTATTCATTATGTTTCTGCAAATATTTTTATTTGAGTTACGATATCGTGCTAAAAGGCCAGCCACCTATTTGTATTTTTTCCTGTTTTTTTTAATAGGTTTTTTGTCAATGGCAACTGGCTCTACACCTGCCTCTGAAAAAGTTTTCCATAATGCACCATGGGTAATGGCAAGTGCAAATATTACTTTTAGCATGTTAATGATGCTGGTATGTTCGGCAGTAATGGGAGTGCCCTTATACCGCGATATTGAACATCAAACTAGACAATATCTGTTTAGTTATCCCATTACCAAATTTGGCTATTTCTGGGGTAGATTTATTGGTTCATTTGTAGTTGTTCTTGTAATAGGTTCAGCATTTAATTGGGGCTCCATAGCCGGAACAAGTATTGGTCCAATTATGGGCTGGGTGCCCGCTGAAAGAATTGGAAGTTTTGGACTATGGAATTATTTCCAACCCTATATCTATTTTGCCTTTGGAAATATGTTGTTGGCCTCAACCATCTTTTTTTCCTTGGTTGCCATCACCAGAAATGTTAAAGTGGTATATAGTGCAAGTATCTTATTATTAATAGGGTATCTATTAGCCTCTTTCTTAGTCACGGATAGTGAAAAAAGAGAGCTAGTAAAATTATTAGACCCTTTTATGTTAAATACCTTCAATTTAGAAACAAGGTATTTTACACCTGTTGAAAAGAATACTTTGCTTTTGCCGTTTACCAAAACCATTGCTTATAATAGATTAATCTGGTTAGGTATTTCATTTATTATTACTGCCATTGCCTACTATAAATTTAGTTTCTTTCAATTTTTGTCGGCCGATTTAGAGAAAACAAAAAAATCCAAATCAGTAGAAGAGGCACCAGCTGATAGACAAATCAAAAAATTGCAACCGGATTTTGGCAATGGTTATACAAAACGTATTTGGTGGCAGTTAACAAAAATTGAATTTTTCAATATTATAAGAGATAATTATTTCAGAGCCATTTTAATGGGAGGGTTGGTTTTCCTGATCCTTGATTTTTGGATTGGCAATACCTTATACGGCGTTAAAGATAGACCCATTACCATATTCTTAATGGACTATAAGGGATATGACTACATTGTTTTCATTTTTATTATACTCTTATTTTATTCTGGTGAAACCATACATCGTGAAAAGACTACCAAGTTTAATATTATCAACGATGCCATGCCAGTACCCAATGCTGTTTTTTTCTTTTCAAAATTAACTAGCATGTTGGGAATTGCTTTTATTTTAGCGAGCATTCCTATAGTTGCGGGCGTTTTAATTCAGTTATTGAAGGGTTATACAAACTTTGAATTATTGATTTACGTAGAAGAGATGTACTTGCTTACATTTCCATCATTTGTACAAATGATTTTGCTCTCATTTGCAGTACACTTAATGGTCAATAATAAGTTTGGAGGTCATGGCATTGGTATGCTTATTTGGGTAGTTATGTTTATTCTAAGGTCCTATGCCAACTTTGATTATAATCTACTCTTCTATTTTTACACACCAGCTTATCGTTGGAGCGATATGAATGGGATTGGACATTTTATAGCGCCACAATTTTGGTTCAATTTATATTGGATTTGTCTTGGCGCTTTATTATTGACTATTTCATATTTGTTTTTTGAACGTGGAATTGCAGGTAATTTTTCCGAAAGGTGGAAAGTGGCGATGAAACGATTTGTGGGTGTTCCAAGATTTTTAATTGTTCTTTTCTTCATAGGTTGGGTAAGTGCTGGAGCCTACTGTTATTATAACGTGAGTTATTTAAATAGTTATAGCACCTCAACAGAGGGTAAAAAAGCTTCTGTCAAATATGAAAAGGAATTAAAAAAGTTTGAAAATATTCCACAGCCTAAAATGACAAATGTGGTTTTGTTTGCGGATATATTTCCAGATGAAAGAAAGGTGGTTATCCGTTCTTTGGTTTCCATTAAAAATAAAACGGAACATGCCATTGATTCACTTCATATTGAAATGCCAGACCAAACTAAGTATGATGTATTGTACAATGGGCAAACTATCAAATACAGAAATCCGCTTTGGTATAATCAGCCCATTTTTAGTTTTCTTAAAAAGGGAAAAGACACTGCGAATTATCGCGTTTATGCGCTTCCTACAAGTCTTAAGCCCGGAGATACCGCTTTATTAGAATTTCATGCCATTACCCAATATAAAGGATTTGTGAATAGTGGTTTTACCAGAGAAATATTGGCTAATGGAACTTTCTATAGTGACGTTTTACCAAGCTTTGGCTATAATGTACAAAGGGAATTAAACAGTGATGAGGACAGAAAAAAATATGGATTGCCTATTAAAACGGATGAATTCCCTGTTCAATCTGATCCAATAGGTAAAAGAACATTACTCTTTAATGATGACGCTGATTTGATTCATTTTGAAGCTACAGTAAGCACTTCTAAAGACCAAATAGCTATTGCTCCAGGATACTTACAAAAATCTTGGGAAACTAATGGAAGAAAGTATTTCCATTATATTCAAGACTCTCCCATTGATGCTTTTGCTACTATAGTTTCTGCGCGATATGATGTTTTAAGAGATTCTGTAAAACTCAGTAATGGAAAAAATATCAACATTGAGTTATTTCATCACCCAACGCATAAATACAATCTTGATAGATTTCTGGCCGCCTATAAAGATGGGTTAGAATTTTTCTCTACTGCCTACGGCGATTTCCAATTTAGGCAAATGCGATTATTGGAATTTCCACGATATGCAGGTTTTGCTCAAAGTTTTCCAAATACGGTTCCTTTTGCAGAAAGCTTTGGTTGGGTTGCAGATTTTAGTAAGCCAGATGCTTTTGACTATGTTTATTATGTAACTGCTCATGAATTGGCCCATCAATGGTGGGGGCATCAGGTGGTACCCAATAAAACAAGGGGGAGCAACCTCATTAGTGAATCATTGGCAGAGTATACTGCCTTGGTATTGTCTGAAAGAAAATATGGTAGGGACAATATGAAGCGCTTCTTAAAAGACGAACTAGATGGTTATTTAACAGGAAGGGCAAGAGAGAGCAAGAAGGAAAATACCTTTATAAACTGTAATAGACCTTATGAATGGTATCAAAAAGGTAGTTTGATATTGTATGGACTAAGAGATTTGATTGGTGACAAAGCCCTGAATACTGCGCTACATGCATTTAGAGACAGTTTTGCGTTAAAAGAAAATCCTCCATTTGCAGGTAGCGATGATTTATATGCCTTTATCCAAAAAAGTACGCCTGATTCCTTTAAATATTATTTAGTAGATACTTGGGAAAAAATCACCCTTTATGACAATAAATTTTTGAAAGCGACTGCCAAAAAACTGAATAAGGAGGAATATGAAGTAACGCTAAATGTGAGCACTAATAAATTTTATGCCGATAGTTCTGGTAAGGAATCTATAGCTAAAATGAACGATTATATTGACGTTGGCATTTTTGCAGAAGAAACGGTAGATAAAAATGGTAGAAAGCAAACCAATCCACTATTACTTCAAAAAGTAAAAATGCTGGCAGGTGTCAAGACCTATCAATTTAAAGTAAAAGGTAAACCTGTTAAAGCAGGCATTGATCCCTATAATAAATTAATTGATAGAATACCCGATGATAATACAGGAGAAGTAGATATTGATTAAAAAAGAAAGGCTGTCCAATTGGGCAGCCTTTCTTTTTATGGTAACAATTGATATTTATTTTGTTGGGGCAATTGCTTTGCGTAAAAAAGCCCATTGCTTCAAACAATCGCGTGCTTCAACTGCAGGATAACCCAATACTTTTTTGCCATCTTCCACGTCATTGATTACGCCAGACATACCGCCAATCAATACGCCGTTGCCAACCGTTACATGGTCTGATACACAAACACCTCCACCAATGATTACACCGTCTCCAATGGTTACGGATCCCGCTAATCCACTACTTCCAGCCATTAAACAGAATCTACCCGTTTTACTATTATGCCCTATTTGAACCAGGTTGTCTAATTTGGTGCCGTCACCAATAATGGTAGAAGAAAATTTAGCCCTATCAATACATGTGCTGGATCCTACTTCTACATAATTACCCAAGACCACATTCCCAATATGAGGAATTTTAACCAAGCCTCTACCATCGTCACTGGGTCTAAAACCAAAGCCGTCTGAACCAATGCTAGCATTGGCGTGGATAATACAATGATGACCTACCACACACCTTTCCCTAATGACTGCTCCGGGCCATAGTGTAGTATGATCTCCAATATGACAATGGTCTAGAATGGTAGTATTCGGATACAGGGTCACGTCTTTTCCAATAATGCAATAAGCTCCAACATAGGCCCCTGCTCCAGCTTTAAAACCCTTGCCAATAATGGCTGATTTATGTATTACTGCTGTAGGGTGTATGTCTTCATCAAATTCGGGAGCATCTGGAACATACATTTCTAAAAGCTTGGCCATGGCCAGATCTGCATTCTTTACCTTGATCAAGGCCCTGTTTTCTCCAGGTTCCAAATCAAATTCTTGGTTCACAATGGCAGCACAGGCTTTTGAGCTTTCCCAAAATTTTAAATATTTCTTATTGCCTATAAAACTAATATGGTTATGCTGCGCCATTTCTAATTGCTCAGGTCCAATAATGGGGGTATTAGTATGACCAACAAGGGTTCCCTGCAATACTTCATTGATGGCTTCGATGGTAAAGGTTTTCATGTCAAGCATTTATTAAAGCTACCAAATTGTGCTCTACCCAACAAATGACCAAAATCAGGTTTAAACAAAGTCCATTTTAAATTCCTTAATTTCTGCTAACATAGATTCTGCCTGTTCTAGGTTTTTGTACTCAATTCCTAATGAAAGAAATTTTTTCAACCATGGTTTATTGACATTCTGAGGTTTAATTTGAAGGAACAACCAAATAGTCAAAGCTGTAAAGGCTATAAAGATGGGAAAACTAATTAACCAAAATTTGATGTCATGACTATTGACCCAATCTGGAGACCAAAACCAAGTACAATGAAAAGGAATTTGCAAGAGAATGATTCTAAGCATCTGAATGGTTGAAAGTTTCAACTTAGAAATTTTTGCTTGGGTATCCAACACATTGTCTTCATATTTAATGCTTAACAGAATGGATAAATGCCAAGTATAAGCAGCCATTGCCAAGAGTGTAAATAGTATAATCATGCTCAATGAGATGCTGAAATAGGGGTTTTTCCAGCCAACCGCAAAAACCAAGATGCCCAGAAAACCTACCCAAAGAATGCCTAATACAAGAGCTAATACTTTTATTCCAATTACAGGCTTCAAGCTAGACCTAGCTTTTTGCCCCTGTTGGTTTTCAAAGCACTTGAGATTTAATTGCCAGGATTGCATATTTAACAGCTGTGCTTGATTCAATGCTTGTTGGTATTGCTGCAATAAGTTATCTAATTCCATGCTTTCCATATACTATGCGATTTTTGAAAATGATTGTTTAAGATGTTCTTTGATTCTGCTAATCTTGGTTGCTACATTGGTTTGTGTAATGCCTAGAATCATGCCTATTTCCTGATAAGATTTTCCATCTAAGTATAATAGCATGAGCGCTTTGTCCAATGATTTTAATTGGCTAATCAACAACTGTAATTGATGTAGCTTTTCTTCTTTTTCAGTCCAATTGTCATTATCCCCAGCAACTTGAATGTCTTGTTCGTCTAATGACACTGGTGCCAATTGGTTCTTTTCTTTTCTATAATAGGAGATGGCAACATTTAGTGCAACCCGATACATCCAAGTACTAAAAGGAAATTTTGCATCCCAATTTCCCATGGATTTCCAAAGCTGGATTAAAATCTCCTGCGCTAGATCATCCCTTTTAGATGGGTCTTTACAATAGTTATTGCAAACGGAATAGAGGATGCCTTTGTTGGCTTCTATTAGGTTGGTAAATTGTATGGTATCTGGTTGGTTCATGTGACTACTAACCTATTAATCGCAAGAAGGGGATCAAAATCACAAAAACGCCCAACTTTTTTATAAAAAACGCAAATAGGTTTTTTCAGGATGATTCATTTTGTAGTTAGCATACCATTTACAAAGGGGAAACATGATCAAAATGACCAAGATCCAAACAAGGTATACAATGCCCAATGGCCAGCCCGATTCAGTGGCAGGTCTTCCAAATTGCAAATTGCCAAAGGGTAAATTGCTCCATTGATATCCTTGTGAAAATAACATACCAAACATAATGGGATGAATGAGATACCAATGAATGATATAAAAGAACAAGGGTACTTTACCATAGACGGTTAAGAATCGCGAAGCTGTATTTTGAATCCCTTCAGTAAAGCTTAATAACAAAAATAATCCACTAAGGGTCATCAAGCTATATAATAAAGATGGTGGGTACTTGCTGGTATTGAGAAAAGACATTATGGTTTTAACAAGGGTTTCTTGTTTTGCCCATGGCGATGGGTCTCCATAAATATTGATCAACCTAATGACTAGAAAACCAATCAATGCTGATATACCGTATTGCATGAATTTTTTTCTTCTAGCTCCAGATTCCAGTTCAAAAACGCTACCCAAACCAAAACCCAATAGCAAAATGCCAAGCCAAGGGATAAGGGGATAACCTATGAAAAATGTCAAGTGTTCCGATAGGGGAAACATGGAAGGAACAAATAATGGAGAAGCTATCTTAATCCAAATGCTTTGACTTCCTTGAAATATCCATTCCAATAAATTGTGGATGCTAATGATGCCAATACCAATAGCCATGATTTTTCTTGGAGATAGGGTAAGCATAACCGCAAGGATGATCATTCCAAAACCAATGGCGGCAATCACTTGAAAAAATAACATCTGAAAATGGATATCAAACCAGATACCAAAACCGATGACTGTAAATTCTAGTAATACCAACCACAATCCTCTTTTGATTAAAAAATTCCTTGCTACAGAAAGGTTATTTGTTTTTTTGAATGAAAGATAGGCCGAGCTTCCAGCTAGAAAAACAAAAGAAGGAGCACAAAAATGGGTAATCCATCTTGTGAAAAATAAGATGGGCGTAGTGGTATTTAAATCAGTTGGATTTTGGGTAATGGCAGTTGTATGTAGTAGGTCTCTACAATGGTCTAGTGCCATAATCAAGATAACAAGTCCTCTAGCAATGTCAATGTTTTGAATTCTTTTCATTTGATTTTATTCAATTATAAGAGAATGATATTTGCTGTCTTTCATCCGCAGATACACCAATAATGAAATAAAAATACAGGTAGTTACATACCAATAAAACCAAGTTTCGTGTCCTACGTTTTTTGCATTCAATGCCAACCATTCTGCTGTTCCGCCAAAAATGGCAACCGTTAATGAATAGGGAAGCCCCACACCTAGTGCCCTTACTTCTGCCGGGAAAAGTTCTGCCTTTACCACAGCATTGATTGAGGTATAACCACTTACTATTAACAGAGAACAGATCATTAATAAAAAAATAAAACTTAGGTTGGTTGCTTGGCTAAGTCCAAGCATGATTGGTACAGTAAATAGCGTACCCAGGATCCCAAATCCTATTAGCAAGGGCTTTCTTCCTATTTTGTCTGATACCCAACCATACAAGGGTTGTAGGCAAGCAAAAATGAATAAGGAGCAAAAGGATAAAAGCGTTGCATCATCCTTACTAAGCTTCACCGTATTAATTAGAAATTTTTGCATGTAAGTGGTGTAGGTATAAAAAGCAATGGTACCACCCAATGTTAATCCTACTACCGTTATAATGGCTTTTGGGTGTTTTAGTAATGCTGTTAATCCGCCTTTTTTCTGCTGAACAATGGTTGCTTTTTCAAAAGCAGTTGTTTCATGTAAACTGCTTCTCAGATAAAATGCAATCAGTGAAAGTAAAGCGCCAATAGCAAAGGGAATACGCCAACCCCATGCTGCTAAATCTTCTGCTGATAGAAATACTCTTTGAAGCATTAATTGTAAACCCAGCGCCAATAACTGACCGCCAATAAGTGTTACATATTGAAAACTGGAATAAAACCCTCTATTTTGTTCCAAAGCCACTTCACTTAAATAGGTGGCTGAAATACCATATTCTCCACCAACGCTAAGGCCTTGTAATAAACGAGCAACCAATAATAAAACTGGTGCCATTAATCCAATTTGCTCATAGCTGGGCAAGCAAGCAATGAGCAAGGAACCAAATGACATGAGTAATACAGAAATAGTCATGGCCTTTTTTCTACCCTTGCTATCGGCTATATTTCCAAATAGCCATCCCCCCAAGGGGCGCATTAAAAATCCTACAGCAAAAATCCCTGCGGTATTTAACAATTGTGCAGTAGGGTTACTATTTGGAAAAAAGTGTTTGGCAAAATAAATGGAAAAAGCCGCATAAGCATACCAGTCATACCATTCCACCAAATTGCCCACAGAGCCGCCTAATATGGACTGTAATCTATTTCGATTATTTAGGGTTGATTTGTTGGAATGGGTCATTGTTTAATCAGATCCTTTTGAATGGGCGAATAATCTTTCTTCCATTGTCCATTAATATTGATGGAATCAAAATAGCATTTAATGCCAGTAGCATTTATCATATTTTCTGTGTTCTGAATATGAAAATGAATATGTGGTTCAGATGAGTTGCCCGAGTTACCACAAAGACCTAGCACTTGACCTTTTACCACTTGTTGCCCAGACTTTACTTGAGTAGATTGGTATTTAAAGTGGGCAAAAAATAAATATTCACCATTGACCGTTTTTAAGATAACCGTATTACCTGGAATATAGATTGGATTGAATTCACCTGGAATATTGTCTTTGATTCCGTCTACTACAACCACTACTGTTGCATCACAGGGTGCCATTAATTCTTTCCCAAAAGCATAAAAGTCTTCATTGGTCTTACCATTGGTTTTAAATGACTTTCCTGAAGCATCTTTCATTACTATATCAAATGCATTTTTCTGTGCCCTAGATTCTACGTGATAATTTTGAGCGGGTGTGTCACCTCCCCAGACCACCGTCCATTCGCCTTTTGCAGGGAACATTAACTTAGTGGTATTGCGTTCAGGGGCAGCTGGCAAATCATTGACAAATTCCGTAATTTGAAAACCATTGATCATTGATTGGGCGTCAATAGAAATGTTTAATGCTAATACCTGTTTTTCAAAATTGGTTTTATAAGATGCAAAACTGCTGTTGACATATTTATAAAAAGTTCTTGTTTTAATTTTTCCATATTGTTCGTGAACACCATTTAGAAAGTCTTTTGTTGCAGTAAAGGGTAATGCAGCTTTCATATCTACTGAAAAATGCGCATATATGGAATCATATGCTTTTGCATTATACCATTGTTCAAAATGGGCACTCATTTGTTTAATTGCTTCTTTTTCTTGTTGTGCTTGTATACTTGAAACAAATAATAGATTGTAAAGGAAAAATAAAAAGAATTTTTTCATAGGTTAGGCTTCTACCAGTTCTTTAATGGCTTTTAAAATAGGATTCCATCCTTCACCGCCATTGGATGATTCTTCAAATCTTCTAGCACCTTCGGCTACTTTGTTATAATCGCCCTGCGTAACAGTAAAAATGGTGCTACCTTCTTTTTGTTCTAATTGATAGCTTACTGTTAAATAGTTTTCTGGAATATCAGGAATGGTTCCATTGGGGTCAATAACAGTATAGCTCAATAAAGCATAGGGTACTAGTTCTACAATTTGGCCTTTTACAAAAACCATTTTTTTACCCTCGTATTCTCCTTGCCATAACAAAGCACTCCCAATTTCCCAATCAGAAATGGTTTCGCATCCAAACATGTATTGCTTGGTCATATCGGGATTGGTTAGCGCATCCCAGACCATTGAAGCGGGTGCTTTAATTTCTATTTGATTGACAATGTTTAGGGGTTGCATATATTTTATATCTGGGTTAATAATTCTTGGTTACTAATTAATGGAATATTGTTTTGAAAAGATAGTTCATCAAGTGCATTCATTTGATTTTCCACTCTTATTCTTGCTTTAGATTAGTAGAATCTAATCTGTTTGTTTTATAAATAGTTGAAAATCAATAATATAGTTTTAATCCATCTTTAAGATGGCTTTAAGATGGCTTTAAGTTGTCCGGGGCATTTTTGCTATACAAACAACAACAAAATACACCAAAACAACTAAAACAAATAAGATGAAAAAGTTGAACAACATTAAATTAGCCCTGATTGCTTTAACACTTGTATTTGCTACTGCTTGCAGTAAGAATAGTACCGAACATAGTATCATCAATCCAACTACTGAACAGGGTATTCCAACAGCTAGTATTCAAGGTAGGGTTGAATTAATAGACCTTGATGGTCATAAATTGACTGACCACAGTGGTATATTCATCAGTGCTAATAATGGCTCTTTTACAACTACTACAGATCAAAGCGGTCAGTTTTCTTTAAAAGCAATGCCATTTGGTAAATACCAAATCAGTTATTCAAAAACAGGATATGGTTCTGGAATCTTTGCCCAAATTGATCATCAAACTACGGCTCAGCAATTTACTTTAATTGAAAAAGCAGCCATGATGAATCAGGTTTCTAATATTCAAGTAACCAGTTTACAAATCAAAGACCTTAGCAACGAACCAGGTATTGCTGGATTAATTGAACTAGGAATAGCAAGCGGTGCCGTAAGTATTAAACCTATATTTTTCAATAATAACAATGAACAAAAAGCTATTAGACTATTCTTTTCTGCTAATAGTCAAGTAGATGCCAAGCAATATCAAGCAGAAAGAAAGGTTTTGGTTAGTGGGTTGAATGATAATCCAAATAATTATCAATTCACTACTACTGAATTGGAGAAAATGGGATTCAAAAAAGGACAAACTATTTATGTAAAAGCCTTTGGCGATGGTAAAGTAGATGATGCGTTTAGTCATCCAGAAAATGGTAGCACTGTATTTCCAAGCCTTGCTGCTACTGGATCAAGTGTAACAAGTTTTCAGGTTCCCAATAAATAAAATAGTTGGTTTTGTATTGGATAGGACTATTGGTTATAGAGAGCCACCTAATGGGTGGCTTTCTTATTATTATGTAACCAGGATAGCCAATCTAGGGCTACTTTGTCCCAATTGTATTGATCATAGTCAATGCTACCATCTTTTCTTACCGCAAAAAAATTATGTTCTTTTCCAATATAGGCATCAAATTGAAAATTGGATTTTTTTTGTCGAATGGTTTCTATCTGTAAATAATCAATATAAGGAGTTGCCCAATCCTTTGTTCCATAACTGACCAATACAGGAATCTTGAGTTGTGTCAGATAATGCATAGGCGGATAGGAAAAACCAATAGTGGCACTATCAGTATCACCCCTGCTAGCATCCATATTATTTGGGTGTTTGAGGGCTTCTTTCCAATAAGAAAATGAATGATCCGCTAGCTTACTACTATCAGTTTCATGAAATCTTTCTTCTGCAATAATAGACATGATTCTACCCATGGGATTGCCACCAGCATAAATTATGTCTGTGATTTTTGGATATTGTACAGCCATTTTAGCAACAATGGTAGAGCCCTCTGAATGCCCTGCTACTACCAAGCGAGATTTATTTACCCAAGACTGTTTTCTCATCCATTCCAAGATGAAAATATTCCTGGTAACATAAAAATCCAATACATTATGTTGAATATAAGAAGGAGGCATTTTACCATTAGCGTCTATATAACAATACTGTTCATTTAAGTTTTTTCTTTCTGCCATCAGTGGTACACCGGGCTTACCTACAATCACCAAATGATATTCTTCTAATAGACTATCCGTATTAAATGGAAAAACGCCATAAACGTCTTTATCTTCTGTAATGATCAAGGGTTTTGGTAAACTGCCTTGGCTAAAGAAAAACAAAGGTTTTGTTTTCAGTTCATCTCCTTTTTTTGACTTGACCAGCAGTTCTGACTTTATGTCTTGGTAAGGAATTTGAAAATGTCTAAAGCCAAGGGATGCAGGATTGATGGGTTGAGCATAGGCCATCATAGTATATGCGAGTAACAAAAACACCAGAATATATGATTTCATAAGGGGATACTTATGCTTTAAAATGAAACATAGTGACTTCTGATCTGGCACCAAAACGAATGGGCAATTTGGTTGTGCCAATGCCCCTTGAAACATAGATTCTGGTATTGTTCTGGTGGTACATGCCCTTTAAATATTTGCCACTTCCCCAAGGTTTGAATGGGGCATATCCCCAAATATTAACTTGCCCTCCGTGTGTGTGACCAGATAAAATTAAATCGGTCTTTGTGTCACCGCTTTGCATTTTTGCAATGGTATCACTATACACCGGGCAATGGTTTAAAACAATATGATAGTCGCTGGGTTGGTGATCTTTTACCGCGCTTTCAAAATCGGGTTTACCACCAATATAATCGTCAATACCTGTGATAGAAACAGATTTTCCTTTTAATTCAAAACGTTTGTTCTGATTCACCAATAATTGACAATTGTGTTTTTGGTAAATATCAGTGAGGTCACTGAAACTCAATCCAGCCCAGTATTCCCAATTACCCAAGATGGCCACTTTGGGTATGTTTTTATCTATGAGTTGTAAGAATTCATCTAAGACATAATGGTTTTTACCTGCATCAATGGAATCTCCTGTTATAGCAATCAAATCTGGTTGCTGTTGGTTAATATCCTTAGCCAATTGTTCAAGTTGATAATTGACCGATTGTAAGTGTAGGTCTGAGATCTGAAGTATTTTTAGGTGCTTGTCAGAAAAAGGATCTGTGTCTAAATACACTAGCTTCTGTTCAATAAAAAATTGTTCGCCCCAAAGCGCATCCATCAAAAGTGCTCCTGCTGTGACTATAAAGCCGCCAAGTAGGAATTTTCTTCTGCTAATAGACATTGGTAACAATGGATTTTTCCCAATCTACAAAAAAGATTTATAAAAAAGGATTACTCCATTTTTTGTCTGTATAAATGCTATTGCCAGACAGTGTTTTTAAAAAGGCAATGAGGTCATTTACTTCTAGAGCAGTTAAGATTAAATGCTGCCCTGCTCCATTGGGTGAAATTTTTCTATCAAGGTTATTATTGCCAGGGGCTTGGTTAATATTACCATAATGACCAATCACTGTTTGAATACCTACCAGATTACCGGTATGCATAAATGGTCCATTTTCTGTTCCTGTAATATTCATTAAATCGCGTAAGCTCGGAGACCTTGTAACAGTTACATCAATACCGGTTCCGGCAATGGTTCCAATAATCCCATTGTTCCTACTATTGGGATCAATATCAAATTCAGGTGATTTATGACATTGGTTGCATCCCAATCCACCGCTGACGCGATTGCTACTAGCGTCAAAAACGGGGTTACTTAAATACAGATCCTTGCCAGCATTCTCCCTTGCAGTAAAATTGGGGAAAGCAGCTCTATCATTGTTCACCAAGGCCCTGCCCGCATCAAACTTGCTATCAAAAGATTGGATGCTTCTGATGAATTGAGCAAGACATTCCTGTAATCTAGGTTCAGAAACTTGCTGGTCACCATAAACGGATTGAAACAATTCTTTATAATATCCAATGCCTGCCAATTTGGTTAAAAGAGCCGCTATTCCGGGTCTACCTTCTAAACCACTAAAACCCATTTCTGCATGGTCTTGAATGGGCCTAGTAGTTTGAGCTTCTAAACTAGCAGCACGTTCATCCCAGAAAAATTTGACTTCCTCAGAAAAACGGGTATTCACCAAACGCATGGAATGTCTTGCTGTTTTTCCTGTAACAACTCCTTTGCTAGCAATGGCAGTATCACCAAATGCAAAAGCCTGTTTGTGACATGATCCGCAAGCAATTGTATTATCAATGCTGAGTTGTTTGTCATAAAACAAAACCCTACCCAATGTGGCTTTGGCATCGGTAATGGTATTGCCCGTGCCGTTGTCTTTTAATATATATGCAGGAATGGATTGCTTACTATAATTGTTCAGACTGGTAAGGTCTATATTGTTGCCAAAAGCCGCTTTAATGGCCGCATAGGGCTCAGAAACAGTGGTGGGTTCTGTTTTGGAACAACCCAAAATCAGGGCAGTAATCAATAAGAAACTGTAGGTGATAATCTGGGTCTTTTTCATGTGAAGCATTTTCCTTCTGATGTTAGTGGCAAGAACTGGTTTAATGCTAAAAAAGCATTTACCAAATCCTTAACTAAAGTCGGTTTTAAACAGAGCCTAAGATTTGTCTAAGCGCTGTTCGCGTTGTAAGATTTATATGCCAGAATGGAAAATTTTCTTCCTGATATTAGTTGTATCAAGATCTTTTAACTAGAATTTGCTGAAGCCCTTTGATATATCTTCTGCCAGTTTTGAAATCAGAAAAATGGGCAATTAAAATTCTTTCATTTGAAGCCCCCATGGTTTTACCATCTTTTTCAGTAATCAAATAAACCTTGTTTCCTGCATCATTGTTGAATAACTCATTCCATGAATAAACTACTTTGTAACCATCTGTAGCCATAAGTATAAAATAAAATTCGCTTAACTGTTTAGGACCAGGTACCTCATAACTAAGTTTTTCCAAAATAGATTTTAGCAAAACGCCTTTCATATTTTTAGCTACTCCTTTTACTTCTCCCAAATGATTGGTAATGGTCAAGTCTGGTAAAGATTCAGATGGCATTGTCAATAATTGACTCATATGAATAATGGAAGGTGATTTGAGATTGCCTGTAACAATAATACTGTCTGTTGCTATTGGTTTTTCTTGAGCAAGTAAAACAGTATTTATCATGAATGAGAAAAATAGCAAATAGATTTTCATTGATAAATTTTTTATTAAGGGGTATTCTTCCCTTCCCATTTTCATTTAATTGTTAATATTTTTTCAAAACACAAACTATTTTCAATCCCAATATATTGACCATAATTTGGTGTTCGTAAATAACCTGCTTTAGAATAAAGGGCAATGGCTTCGGGTTGTTTTTGTCCAGTTTCTAAAATGGTTTTAGACATGCCCAATTCCTTAGCCCAGGCCTCTAGTTCAGAGAGTATTTGCATAGCAATTGATTTGCCCCTTGATACTGGTGACACATACATTCGTTTTACTTCCATAGCATCAGTGCCAAAAGCCTTGATGGCACCACATCCTACAGGTTGTTCATCAGTATACGCAATTACACAATGCTGAATAGCATTAATTTTATTGAACTGTGCATAAAAGCTATGGTCTGCTCCGTCCCGAATAGCCAAGTCTTGATCCAATAAATGAACCAAGGCTCTAAAATCTGGATGACTACTATCTGATCTAACTAGGCGAATCATGTATTTGCAATACTTTACATTTACTGCTTTTGCAACTTATGGTAATAGGTATAGGAAACCATTAAAACAGCTAAAACTATCAATGGAAAGAATCCTTCATAACCTAAACCATCTACTGAAAAATGACTAATAGAAGCGAATATAAAATCAAAAATAAATCCAGCATAAGCCAATTCTTTTAATTTTTTGGGTATAGCTGGAATAATCAATAATAGGGTTCCTAATACTTTAAAAACAACTAAGGCATTGCCAAAATAAAGTGGGTAACCCAAGTGGCTAATACCTTGTTTTGCCATTTCTGTTTGGGATGTAAGCGCGGGCATTACACCTTCAAATAAAAAGATGAGAATAGTGGTAGACCAATAAATGATTTTGTCTTTTTTCATGGTGCAGTTTGTGGGAGGTGATTTAGAGTAAGAAAATTAAACCCTTTTTCCCAAAACGCAAACTGCTATTTGTAATCTTTGATATTGATGACTTCTTTACAGAAATCATATTCCTGCAAATCATTACTACTAACAATGATTAGTTTGTCTTTGGCATAGTCTTCTATCAATTGATGATACAAGGCATAACCAGTTTGGTCTAGATTGGTACAGGGCTCATCCAATAGGATTACTGGTACATCTGCAAAAATGGCTTGAGCCAATTTTACCCTTTGTCTCATACCACTACTATAAAAACGAATCTGTTTGGTAGCAGCTTTTTCTAAGCCAATGATTTGAAGTATTTCATCAATGCTGATGCCAGCAATCAAGGGTTTGAATTGTGCATGAAAGTGCAAGAACTCTCTTGCAGACATTTCTTCAATTAATTCTAAATAGGGTGCAACTATGGCTAAGTGTAGAAATACTTGTTCGGGGTCAATAATTCCTTCATTTCTCCATTCCAAACTACCCTCACTCAATTGTAAACTACCAGCAATGGCTTGTAATAAAGTGCTTTTACCAGAACCATTTGGGCCGGTAATGGCATAATGTGTTCCAGGTTGAAACTGATGGCTAAATCCTTTGAAGATCCATTCCCTGTTATAGCGTTTGCCAGCGCCAGTTAATTCAATGCCACTTAATTGATGTGTTTTTGCTTTTACTGTGTGCGTTCTCTTAGCCATGTTGGGCAAAGTAAGCAAAGAAAACTGGCAAAAAAAATTCTCAAATAGGGCTATAGCATTTTGGGTTAGCCATAGATCCCTTAACTTTAACTATTCCATAGAACATTGAATGGCACAATCTAAAAGCATGGAGACCAATTATTTTAAGGATGTTACATTAATGATCACCCATTACAACAGGAGTAAATCTTTGGAAAGACTCTTGTTGTCCTTTGAAGAATTGAATATGCGGTTTGAATCTATTGTTGTGAGCGATGATTGTAGCAAACCCGAGCACCAAACATATCTAAAAAGTTTACAAGAAAAACACCCATTTGAATTGGTGACAGGTCCGGTAAATAAGGGCTTGGGAAATAATTTAAACAAGGGTCAGGAAGCCGTTAAAACTGGTTTAACGCTGTATATACAAGAGGATTTTGTACCAGCTGCAGATTATGCAACACATTTGGCACATGCCATAGAAATTATGCAAGAAAGGCCAGATATAGATATGGTTAGGTTCTATGCGTATTTCAATTATCCCTATCTCAAAGACTATAAATACGGGTTCTCAGAAATGCTCTTTGGATTCTGGAAACTGGGCTATAAAAAATTCTATTATTACAGCGACCATCCCCATTTGAGAAGGTCAAATTTTCTGGAAAAGTTTGGCAGATACAGAGAGGGTGTAAAAGGTGATGTGACAGAGTACAGTATGATGATGTCCTTTTTGCAGAAAAAAGGGAAGGGCATGTTCTATAGGTCTTTCAAGTCTTTGTTAGACCAGGAGAATAGTTCATCAGAACCCAGTACCATGAAAAGGAATATGTGGAGAGAAAGTGGTAATCCACTTATCAGCCTGATGCGCGAAGTATATCGGCACCTCAAATTCAATTTTGACTATTTGTTTGGAAAATACTAGTCTTCGTCGTTGGCTCCCTTGGTAAAACGCTTGATAATACCCCTGCCGCTTTCACGAATAAAAGTAACTATCTCGTCTCTTTCATCGGTAGCTGGAAGTTCTTCTTCAATGTATTCCAATGCTTGCGAAGTATTAAAACCTTTGTTGTAGATGGTTCTATAAACGTCTAGGATATGGTTGATTTGTTGCAATGGGAATCCCCTTCTTTTTAAACCTACACTGTTTACACCACCATAACTCAATGGGTTGCGAACAGCCTTAATATAAGGAGGTACGTCTTTGCTGACCAAGGATCCACCAGCCACAAACGCGTGTTGTCCAATTTGAACAAACTGGTGAACGGCGCTTACTCCACCTACCACGGCCCAATCGCCCATGGTTACGTGACCAGCCACTTGTACGCTATTACTTAAAATGCAATTATTACCAATGATACAATCATGGGCCAAGTGACTATAAGCCATGATCAAACAGTTATTACCCACTTTGGTCTTACCCCTGTCTTCTGTACCACGGTTAATGGTTACAAATTCACGAATAGTGGTATTGTCACCAACTTCTACTGTTGTTTTCTCACCGCTAAATTTCAGATCCTGAGGAATGGCACCCAATACTGCTCCAGGAAAAATTCGGCAGTTTTTACCAATCCTGGTACCATCCATGATGGTCACGTTAGAACCAATCCAAGTTCCTTCACCTATCCGTACATCTCCATGGATAACAGTAAAAGGGTCGATCTTTACGTTAGGCGCTATCCTTGCGTTTGGGTCGATGTAAGTGTAGGGATGTGTCATCCTATCAGTTGGTTTTGCGTTGATCAGTGCATTCATAATGCACTTATGAGTATAAAAAAGATGCCAAAGTTGCTCGGCCTATCACAAAAATAGGGTTATTGGCTTTTTTTTAAGATTTAAGTTCTTTTCACCACTTGGGCCACTAGGTCTGCCTCAGTTGCTACTTTGCCTCCCACATATACTGTACCCCTCATCTCACAAATACCCCTACGAATGGGTGAAATCAACTCCATTTTCAAGAGCATGGTATCACCTGGCACTACTTTCTGCTTAAACTTACAATTGTCAATCTTCAGGAAATAAGTGTCATAATCGCCTTCTGGCATGGAATTGATACAAAGAATCCCGCCGGTTTGGGCTAGAGCTTCAATCTGTAACACCCCGGGCATTACCGGATTTCCCGGAAAATGGCCTTGAAAGAAATATTCGCTGAAAGTAACATTCTTAACACCAACAATATAAGTATCAGTTAGTTCAATAATCTTGTCTACAAATAAGAAAGGATGTCTATGAGGCAAGGTCTTTTCAATCTTCTCTAGTGTATAAACTGGAGGAATAGTGGCATCATAAACAGGCACGTTTTTCACGTGTTTGTTCCGCTTAATGTATTGCTTGATTTTTTTAGCAAAATCTACATTGGTGCTATGACCTGGCCTATTGGCAATGATTCTAGCTTTAATAGGATAACCAATCAGGGCTAAGTCACCAACTACATCCAGAAGCTTGTGTCTGGCTGGTTCATTGGGAAAGCGCAATTCTAAGTTGTTCAAATAGCCTTCGCTTTTTACTTCAATTTTCTCGCGTTTGAACACTTTGGCCAAACGGGTCATCTCGGCATCAGTAACGGGTTTGTCAACAACCACAATGGCATTATTGATGTCGCCACCTTTGATCAGGTCATGGTCCAATAAAGCTTCTAGTTCATGCAAGAAGCAGAAAGTACGGCAAGGCGCAATTTCTGATTTAAATTCACGAATGGTTTTCAAACCAGCATGTTGGGTACCCAATACAGGGCTATTAAAGTCAATGAGCGTGGTAATTTGATAGTCCATAGCAGGCAGGGCTACCATTTCTACACGCTTCTCCTCGTCGTAATGATAAATATTCTCGCCAATGCTGTACCAAGCTTTAGCCGCTTCCTGTTCCAAAACACCAGTCTCTTCAATCAATTCAATAAAGGGCATAGAGCTTCCGTCCATGATGGGAATCTCAGGACCATTTAACTCAATCAACACATTGTCTACTCCCATACCCACTAAGGCGGCTAAAACGTGTTCAACCGTACTTACTTTGGCATCACCTACTTGAAGGGTGGTTCCACGGCTGGTATCGGTTACCAAATCACAATCGGCCTTGATAATGGGTTGGTTGGGCATGTCAATTCTTTGGAACTGAATTCCAAATCCAGGATTGGCTGGTTTAAGGGTCATATCTACCAACACACCAGTGTGCAAACCAGTGCCACTAATACTAATGGAACTATTGAGGGTATGTTGTTTGTCTGGGTTAAAATTGATGTCCATATCTTGAATAGGTTATTGGTAGTGTTAATCTAGGTTTTGGGATGCAAAAATACGGATAAAGGATTAATCCGTTTTTTGAGCAGTATTGTCCAGTTTTTGAAGCAGCTCGGCCACTGTTTTTTCCAATTCCTTGAGCCTTTTTTCCATTTCTGGTAGGTTTCTGGTATGCGCTTGAATCCGCAAAGAATGGGTGAACTCCAAGGCAGGCGTGCCATTATGCGTTTTATTGGGAACCTTAATGCTCTTGGTCACACCGGTTTGACCCGCAATCTTGCTACCATCGGCAATGACAATATGCCCAGCTGTTCCAACCTGGCCTCCAATCATCACGCTATTACCCACTTTGGCGCTACCGCTGATGCCAGCTTGGGCGGCAATCACGGTATTGCTACCAATTTCTACATTGTGCGCTACCTGAATCAGGTTGTCTAATTTGGTGCCTTTTCTAATAATGGTAGAGCCCATGGTGGCACGGTCAATGGCCGTATTGCTACCAATTTCTACGTCATCTTCTATAATCACATTCCCAATCTGGGGAATCTTATGGTAGGAGCCATCGCTCTGCGGAGCAAAACCAAAACCGTCTCCGCCCACTACCGTATTACTATGAATAATCACCCTATTACCAAGAATACAGTCATGATAAATTTTCACGCCTGCGTGCAGAATTACATTGTCTCCAATATGGGAACCATTACCAATGACCACACCGGGATAGAGTTTCACGCCATTACCCAGGACCACATTTTCTCCAATATGACAAAAAGCGGCTACAAAAACCTGCTCTCCCAGTTTTGCGCTGGGCGATATATAACTTGGTTGCTGTATGCCAACCAATTGCTGGGTCATGATTTCTTGGTATTTAGACAACAGGATGGCAAAGGCAGAATAGGCATCTGCAACCCTGATCAAAGTGGCCGATGTGGGTTGTTTGAGTTCCAGTGATTCATTACATATGATCACCGAAGCCTTGGTCTGGTATAGGTATTCCTCGTATTTGGGGTTAGACAAAAAGGATAATTCTCCTTCTTTTGCCTCCTCAATTTTACCAAATGCACCAACGGCAGCTGCAGGGTTGCCCTCTACCTTTCCTTGTATCATTAAAGCAATTTGCGCTGCGGTAAATGTCATGGGCATTTTTTAAATAGTGGGCTGTCTAATTTAAGACAGCATACAAATGTAAAATTTTTTGACAGGAGCAGAAAGGTTTTGCTGGATTAAAGCATTGTCAATCTTTGAGATATCCTTAACCATACCGTCTTTGAAGAGGATATTGATGCGCTCGTCAAGGGTTTGGTACATGGTATTTGACGCTTCTCCTGTAAAACAGAGATAGTGAGCGTCTGCAGGGTTGATTCCAAATTTGTTGGCTGCAGCGTCTTGTTTTTCCTTAAGAAAGAGGGGTTCAAAATCTTCGGATTGTATTCTAGATTTATACAATTGCCTATTGAGAAAACGCTTACAGAGCAAGGAGAGTACGCGGTCTGGGTGTTTGCTCCAGTGTTTAATAGCGTGCATTACGTCATGATCATCTAAGGAACAAAATTGTTCTAGCGCGTGATGATCCATGACCCCAGAAAAACTGCCCAAGAAAAAATCCAGCGCTGTTTGGGTTTGAAGTGCTTGGTCTGTTGCTTGATAGATTTCTCTTACGCGTTCAATAATTTTGACCAGCATTTTCTCTGCAGACAAAACGGTTTTGTGTAAGTACACCTGCCAATACATCTGTCTGCGGGCTACCAAAAATTTCTCAACGCTGTAAATGCCTTTCTCTTCTACCATCAGTTGGCCATGGTGTACCACCAACATTTTTAGGATACGGTCATAACCAATCACGCCTTCACTAACACCTGAATAAAAACTATCGCGGCTTAGGTAATCCATGCGGTCCATGTCTAGTTGACCACTGATCAATTGGTGTAAAAATGGCTTGGGATATTTATTGGTAAAAATTTGGATAGCTAAATCCAAAGCGCCATCCATGCCTTGGTTCATTTCTTCCATAATGCGAATAGACAATGCTTCATGATGGGTACCCAAAACCAAGACCTGTTCTAGTGCATGTGAATAAGGACCATGACCAATATCGTGCAACAAGATAGCGGCTTTAACTGCCACCGATTCTGCTTCAGTAATTTCAACACCCTTGGCCCTCAATTCTGTAACGGCATTACACATGAGGTGATAAGCGCCTAAAGAATGATGCAAACGCGTATGTACCGCACCCGGATAAACCAATTGCGCCATGGCCATTTGGTGTATCCTACGCAGGCGTTGGTAATAGGGGTGGGCCAATATGTTAAAAATCAATGGATGGTCAATGGTGATAAAACCATAGACAGGGTCATTGATAATTTTTCTTTTAATCTGGTTCATGCTGTTGCTGAATTGTTAAATCAACTGCTTGGGCAGTCTGCAAAAGTACAAATACCCTGACTAATCAAAAGATTCAAATAGTTTTAGGGCCACATAACTAAAATAATTTTACTCAATACAGTTGGAATATGCCGGTAGCAAAAATACTCTGGGTAGATGATGAGATAGAAAGTCTGCAATCTCAAAAAATGTTTTTAGAGCATAAGGGCTATGAAGTAGTGACCATGACCAATGGCTTTGACGCACTGGAATATGTAAAATCTAATTATGTAGACGTGGTGCTCATGGATGAATCTATGCCAGGTATTACAGGTTTGGAAACCCTTACTAGAATCAAAGCCATTAATAGGCAACTACCCATTGTTCTGATTACCAAGAATGAAACAGAGAACCTGATGGATGAAGCCATTGGAAGTCAGATCAGCGATTATTTGATTAAGCCGGTGAATCCCAATCAAGTATTGTTGAGTTTGAAAAAACTCATTGACAATAAAAGATTGGTAGCAGAAAAAACTACTACTTCTTATCAGCAGAATTTTAGGGAATTGTTCATGGCACTTAGTGATAATCCCAATCACCATGAGTGGATGGAAATTTACAAACGCTTGGTGCACTGGGAATTGGAAATGGAGAAGAGTGATAGTCCTGAAATGCAAGAAGTATTTAATACTCAAAAGCAAGAAGCCAATACCGCATTTTTCAAGTTTGTTTCTAAAAATTATGCTTCTTGGGTGAACCCCAAATCTTCTGATGCACCCATTATGAGTCATCACTTGTTTCAGTTCAAAGTATTGCCCCATGCAGAGCCCGGAACCCCACTGTTTTTCATACTCATAGACAATTTGCGTTTTGACCAGTGGAAAGCTATTGAACCCATATTTGCAGAAAATTTTCGCATTCAAGAAGAGGAATCTTTTTATAGTATTTTACCTACGGCTACACAATATTGTAGGAACGCCATTTTTGCGGGTATGATGCCCCTAGAAATTGAAAAACAATTTCCAGGTCTATGGAAAAATGACGAAGAAGAAGGTGGCAAAAATTTACACGAAGAAGACTTTTTTAGGGCCCAGCTAAAGCGATTGAAAAAAGAACATTTGAAATTTAGCTACCATAAAATTGTGAACCACCAAGACGGCCAACAATTGGTCAACAATATTCACAACCTATTACAAAACGATATCAATGTGATTGTGTACAATTTTGTAGACATGCTCTCACACGCCAGAACAGAAATGGAGGTGCTGAAAGAATTGGCCAGTGATGAAGTAAGTTATAGAAGCATTACCCGAAGCTGGTTTGAACACAGTCCTTTGAACCAAGCATTGAAAAGAATTGCGGATAAAAAATTGAAATTGGTGTTAGCCACAGACCATGGCTCCGTGCGTGTAAAAACGCCCCATAAAGTTATTGGTGACAAGCAAACCACCACCAATTTGCGCTATAAACATGGGCGGAACCTGAATTTTGAACCCAGAGATGTATTAGCGTTTAAAGACCCCAAAGAAGCGGGTTTACCCATTCCAACCATCAATTCCAGCTTTATTTTTGCCAAGGAAGACGGATTTCTCTGCTATCCCAACAATTATAACCACTACGTGAACTATTATAAGAATACATTTCAACACGGTGGGGTTAGTTTAGAAGAGATGATCATTCCCGTGATCAAAATGGAGAGTAAATAGGCAGCAGCAGCAATTTGCCACCGGTTGTGGATAACTGAAAGTCTTTGGCAGCGGGCACTGACTTATTTTTGAGGAAGCCTATTTAAGGGTCAAGGAGAAAACTATGAAATACACACAATCAACGGTAGATAAACTGGAAGACATACTTGGTGAATCCTCCTATGTGGTTAGATATGAGCGTGGTACATTCCAAAGTGGCTGGTGTTTACTAGAAGCACGTAAAGTAGTGGTACTGAATAAATTCCTGAATACGGAAGGAAGAATCAACACGTTGATAGAATTGATTCCACAATTAAATATAGACTACGACAAACTCACTTTAGAGTCTCAGAAACTCTATGATTCTTTGATTAAGCAGTCTGCTGATATTGGAGAATAAGGATTGATTACCTAAATTATTTCAGCTGTTTATAAAGCTGCAGATTATGGTTTAGATTTGTTCTATGTCTATCCCTTCTCTGCACATACAATTTTTGGGAACAGGTACCAGTACCGGAATCCCCATGATTGGATGTGATTGTACGGTTTGTACTTCCAAAAACCCCAAGGACAATCGGTTAAGAAGCAGCATCTTGGTGCAATCACAGAAAACCAGTTTGATTGTAGATACTACCCCAGATTTTAGATACCAAATGTTGCGTACCCATACGCGCAGACTTGATGCGGTATTATTTACCCATCCGCATAAGGACCATATGGCCGGTCTGGACGATATCCGTGCTTTTAATTTCTTTAGTCAAAAAGCCATGGATATTTATGCCAATTCACTCACAGAAGAAGCAGTAAAAAGGGATTTTTATTATGCATTTGCAGACAAGAAATATCCCGGTGTACCAGAACTGAACCTGATTACTATTGATGAAAATCCCTTTGTCATTGGAGATATTCCAGTGCAACCTATTTTAGTGTACCACCACAAAATGCCAGTCTTTGGTTTTAGGTTTGGAGACTTTACCTATATCACAGATGCCAATAGAATTGAAGATGAACAGAAGGCACTGATCAGGGGTTCAAAAGTCTTGGTTCTAAATGCCCTTAGAAAAGAAGCCCATATTTCACATTTTACGCTCCAAGAGGCGGTTGATCTGGCAACTGAATTAGAAATTCCAGAAGTGTATTTTACCCATATCAGTCATCAGTTGGGTTTGCATGAAACCATTAATCAAGAACTCCCCCCCCATATTCAACTGGCCTATGATGGCCTAGAACTGCGTTTGTAGCCCCTTTTTAAAAGGGACATATGGAAAAACTGACATCTTTTTTCAGGTTCACCAGTAGAGAAAGACTGGCTATCCTGCTATTGTGTTTATTGTTAGTCCTGTTTTGGA
This sequence comes from Chitinophagaceae bacterium BSSC1, assembly GCA_002256435.1. Lineage (GTDB taxonomy): Bacteria > Bacteroidota > Bacteroidia > Chitinophagales > Chitinophagaceae > Sediminibacterium. The sequence continues at coordinate 334,228 of NKJC01000005.1, read as the reverse complement.
CTTTGCCGCTGTTTTTTCCGGAAAAACCGCCCAAGATTTCCATGGCTCCATCCAATGCATCCCAACCCAATGAGTCAAGGTCTAATAGCTATGCCTATGGCGATGCTTTACCTGCAAGCAATGCACCAGTACCCGGGATTGCAACACCCAATCATAACCGTTATTCAAATGAAGTCCCCACCAGGGTAGCACATTATTTTCCCTTTGATCCCAATACCATTAGCCCAAAGCAGTGGCAGGAACTGGGTGTGAGAGATAAAACCATTTTAACCATTCAGCATTATCTCCAAAAAGGAGGCAGGTTTAGAAAGCCAGAAGACCTACGTAAGATCTGGGGCATGAAACCTGCAGAAGCTGATTTGCTCATTCCCTATGTTCAATTTCCAGTACCCATCGCCGAAGGCAAAAAAGAGGAGCCTGTATGGAAAGCAGCGCCTCTTCAGGATAGTAGCAAGTTAAAGCCGCACAAAAATTGGAACCTCACACCCATTGACATTAATTTGGCAGACACGGAAGCCTGGATGAAATTTCCGGGTATTGGAGAAGTATTGGCAGCCAGAATTGTCAAATTCAGAGACAAAATGGGTGGCTTCAAATCTGTTGAACAGGTAGGCAAAACCTATGGCATCAAGGATTCCCTGTTTCAACTCATGAAGCCTTTTTTGACCCTGAATCAAGGGGGTGAAAAAAAAGATTAAAAATTTGGGTGGAAATAAAAATCCCCTACATTTGCATCGAAAACTAACTAACGCTAGTTTATTTTTCAGAAGGTTGCCGGATAACGATTGCTTGGATTCGGCAACCTTCATCTATTTTAAAACCAGTCCATGAACTTTGCCGCAACTGAAATCACCCAACAAGTGGCAATTACTGCCCGAGATTTTGCCAAAAAGCATATTGCCCCACACGTAATGGAATGGGATGAGTCCCAAACATTTCCAGTAGACCTATTTCATGAAATGGGTAAACTTGGTTTGATGGGTATGCTTGTTCCCCATGAATATGGCGGTGCTGGTCTTAGCTATTTTGAATACAATGTAGCCATTCAAGAAATTTCTAAGGTTTGTGGGTCTATTGGCTTGAGTATGGCGGCACATAATTCTTTGTGCACCAATCATATACTTAGTTTTGGTACCGAAGAGCAAAAGACCAACTGGTTGCCTAAATTGGCAAGCGGTGAGTGGATTGGGGCCTGGGGTTTAACCGAACCCAACACGGGAAGTGACGCAGGAAACATGCAGACCACGGCCGTTAAAGACGGAGACGAATGGGTTTTGAATGGCACCAAGTGCTGGATTACCCATGGTATGTCTGGAAATTTGGCCGTTGTCATTTGTAGAACTGGCGAACCCAGAACTAGTGGCAATGCCACCGCTTTTGTGGTAGATAGGGGTAGACTCGGATTTAACGCTGGGAAAAAAGAAAACAAATTGGGGATGCGTGCCAGTGAAACCACAGAAATGATTTTCACGGATTGCAGAATCCCAGATAGCCATAGGTTGGGCCCGGTGGGCGATGGATTTAGACAGTCTTTAAAAATCTTAGACGGAGGTAGAATCTCCATTGCTGCCCTAGCATTGGGTATTGCCAAAGGAGCTTATGAAGCGGCTTTAAAATATGCGCAAGAGCGCCATCAGTTTAACCAGCCCATCAGTCATTTTCAAGGAATCAGTTTTAAGTTGGCCGATATGGCAACTGAAATAATGGCTTCAGAATTACTCATTGCACAATGCTGTGACCTAAAACAGCGTCATCTTCCAGTAACAAAAGAAGGTGCCATGGCCAAATATCAAGCCAGTGAAGCGGCGGTGAAAATTGCCAATGATGCAGTTCAAATATTTGGTGGATATGGCTATACCAAAGACTTTCCAGTAGAGAAATATTATAGAGATGCCAAACTCTGTACCATTGGAGAAGGTACTTCTGAAATACAAAAATTAGTAATAGCCAGAGAGATTTTACAATAGTTGTATAATTTAATCAAGGTGTTTACTTGAGTTCATTGTATTTGAAAGTTGAGTATCTTAGCGGCTAAGCATTTTTTTGATGAAAAACCGCAGGGTACATTTACTGGTCCTATTGGCATTAATTCCCTGCCTGCTGTTTGCCCAAAAAGGGGAACAATTAGAAGCCAGCAATGATACCATTTTTCATACCATTGATTCTTTAAACCAAGCCGCTTTTAATATGAAGCGTTCTAAAGTAAACCAAGCACTAAAGTTGCTTGATTCTACTAAGAACCTTTCTATGAAGTACCAATATCATCAGGGTTTATCAACTGCTTATTTTAATGAAGCTGGTATTTACCAACAAAATGGGTTTTCCAAACGAGCCTTAGGCATTTACCAAATGGCTTTGGAAAATAGTAGTCTTCATGAGGACAGCATAAATTTGGTGAGGATCAACAATCAGTTAGCCGGTTATTATGCAGAGGAAGGTAAGTTAGACGAGGCTTTGCGCATGAGTACCGAGTCTTTAGAGATTTCTATTAGAAAAGGCAATAAAAAAGAAATTGCCAATATCAAGAACAGTATAGGTCTGATTGAAACCAAGCGAAAGAATTATCCAAGGGCAGAATCTTTGTTAAAAGAAGCCCTGCAGATTAGCTTGAAAGAAAAATATGTGTACGGTCAGAAAAAAGCATTTTATAACCTAGGTCTATTGGCAAGGGTTAAGAATGACACTGCCACAGCCAGGGCATATTTTCAGAATTCGCTTTCTCTAGACATGTTGTTGAATGACCATTATGGAATGGCGTCTAACAATATTCAATTGGCAGAAATGCTGGTGCTCCAACAAAGAAATTCAGAAGCCATTGAGTTAGCCAAATCGGCCTATTCCTGTGCAGTTTTATCAGGGGCTTATAATTTGATGACCAAGACTGCCACCCTGATTAGGCAACAGTATCAGCGCATGGGAGACTTGCCACATACCTCTGCTTGGCAGGATACTTTAATTAGTGTATTGGTTACTAAAAATGAAAATGAAACTCAGTACGCCAGTAATTTTATTGAAATAGTAAAGGACAAAGAGTCTCAAAAATTAACGGCAGAAAGCGAGAAAGAAAAGGCCAACAAAAGGGCCAATAGCCAATTGCTGATTATCTTGGTAGGTAGCTTAATGTTGGTAGTGATGGCCTTGATGGTAATCATTACATTCATGAGCTATAGGAAGCAAAAATACCTGTCTCAGCGTTTGACCAAACAGAATGCCATTATTGAAGAAAATGCTTCTTCGCTGGATAAATTGAACAAAGAAATTTATTCCAAAAACCAATTGTTGGAAGAAGACAATAGGACCAAGGATAAACTATTGTCCATTATTTCACATGACCTACGCAATCCTATTACCAATACACAAACCATTCTATCCCTTATTAATAAAGGTGCTTTAACAGAAGAAGAATCCAAAACTTTGTTAGAGCAATTAGAGACACAGTATATTAATACCACTGGTTTGCTGGATAATTTATTGGGTTGGTTAAAGAGTCAGATTACGGGTAAAGAATTGGAAAAATCAGACATCAATGTGTATGAGTTAATGAATGGTATGCACTTAGAGCAAAAGATTGCACTCATGCGCAAACGAATCAAGTTCATCAACAATACTTCTTCTGATTCCAATATCATGGCGGAAAAGGAAATGATTAAAATTATTTTCCGCAACCTGATTACCAATGCCATTAAATTCACCCCACTGGATGGAAGAATTGAAATTTCCTTTACACAGGATGATACCCATTCCTATGTTAGAATCAAGGATTCCGGTATTGGTATGAGTGAAGAGATCTTACAAAAAGTAAATGCACAGAAATACTTTACCAGAACTGGAACCCTTCAAGAAAAGGGTAGTGGATTTGGTCTAATACTTTGTAGAGACCTCTTACAAAAACAAGGGGGTGTACTCTTGATTGAGAGTGCAAAAGGAGAGGGCAGTACTTTTACAGTGAAACTGCCCAATTAATTAGTCTTCCTTATTGCCTGCAGAAAAAATCTGGTCAACAGCTCCGCCCAACATAGGAAATTTTTCTTTTACAAATGCTGCAATAGTGGCTACGGCTTGTCCAGCTTGTTCTGGGCTAAGGTTTGCTTCTTTAACTAGGCGTTCAATCAATTCGTTCATGTTGGTAGTTTTTCGCTTTTATCCTGACCGCAAGTTAGGGTAGGTGCAAAAAAAAACAGTGGGAACTTATGCCCACTGTTTTCAAAAAATGTGTGTTTTGATTAAGCCACTTTCAAAACAGAAAGTTTACTCTTGCTAAACATGCTTTCTGCATAGTCCAGTGTGATATTCAATACGGTGGTTTCTGTACCAGGTAATTCAAACATGGCGTCTGTAAGTATACTCTCACAAATGCTTCTTAAGCCACGCGCTCCTAATTTGTATTCCAAGGCCTTGTCTACCATAAAGTCTAAAACGGCTTCTTCAACGGTTAAGGCAATTCCTTCTAATTCAAACAAACGGGTGTATTGTTTCATCAAAGCATTCTTGGGTTTGGTCAGAATGCTTCTTAAAGTTTCTTTATCCAGTGGGTTCAAATGAGTAACCACGGGTAAACGACCAAGCAATTCAGGTATCAAGCCAAAAGATTTTAAATCCGTTGCATTGATGAATTGCAAGAGATTCTTGCGCTGGTGTTCCTGCTCATCTTTGTTCACACTAAATCCAATGGCATTGGTATTGATTCTGCGGGCAATCACTTTGTCAATGCCGTCAAATGCACCACCACAGATAAATAGAATATTCTTGGTGTCTACCTTAATCATTTTCTGCTCAGGGTGTTTGCGGCCACCTTGAGGCGGTACCAACACTTCTGTTCCTTCCAACATTTTTAATAAACCCTGTTGCACACCCTCGCCACTAACGTCGCGAGTAATAGAAGGGTTATCGCCTTTACGGGCTATCTTATCAATCTCATCTACATAAACAATCCCTCTTTCTGCAGAAGCCACGTCATAATTACAGTTTTGTAATAAACGGGTTAGCATACTCTCAACGTCTTCACCCACATAACCAGCTTCTGTAAATACGGTAGCGTCTACAATGGCAAAGGGTACATTTAATAATCGAGCAATGGATTTGGCTAATAAGGTTTTACCTGTACCGGTTTCACCCACCATGATGATATTGCTTTTTTCAATTTCAATATCGTCTGGTTGTACTTTTTGTACAATTCTTTTAAAGTGGTTGTAAACGGCAACAGACAATACTTTTTTAGCATCGTCCTGACCAATTACGTATTCATCCAAGAATTTTTTAATCTCAGCGGGTCTGCGAACACTCAATTTAAAATTGCTGTTGCCACCAACGCCACCTTCATTCTTCAGGTTTAATTCTTGCACAATAATTTCCTGTGCATGTTCTACGCAGTTCTCGCAGATATGCCCCTCCTGTCCTGCAATCAGGATCTTCACTTCGTCGCGGCTTCTGCCACAGAAGGAACAGTGTAATTGCGCTTGTTTAGCCATAAAAAGGTTTTGACCCAAAACATCAGACAGTAAAACCTAGTTTTTTGTTGCCTTGGGGGATGCAAATGTACCACAGTTCCCCGTTTTTAGGGAAAAAACTAGTACAAATGAAATAATTTCAATATTTATTGAGCCGGATTGCTTAGATTTTTTCCAAAATCTGGTCTACTATGCCATAAGCCACAGCTTCTTTGGCATCCATCCAATAGTCGCGGTCAAAGTCGGCCATTACCTGGTCAACGGTCTTGCCACAATTTTCGGCTAGGATTTTAGCACCCAATTCCTTGGTTTTGCGAATCTGATTGGCTTGAATTTCAATGTCAGCAGAAGTGGCTTGAAAATAACCACCCAGGCTTGGTTGGTGAATCATCACTTCTCCATGTGGATAGATACATCTTTTACCCTTGGTTCCTGCACTCAAGAGAATGGAACCCATACTAGCCGCCAACCCCATACAAATAGTGGTAACAGGACTGCTAATCAGTTTCATGGTATCGTACATAACCATACCGCTTGTGACAACGCCACCTGGGCTATTGATATAAAACTTAATTTCTTCACCTGGCTTGTCAGCGTCTAACAAGAGTAATTTGCTCACAATGTCACGGGCAGATTTGTCATCTACCACACCCCATAAATAAACGGCCCTTCTCTCAAAAAAGAGTTTCTCCATTTTCTTGAGCATCACGCCACCCATTGGTTCCTGTTTTTCCTCTTTTGGCTCATCCGCTTCCTCGTCTTCCATTAGGTAAGGGTTGATAATATATTTTGACTGGATCATTGTCTAAATTTTTACGGTTAATTAGTCTTTACGCTGTTTTCTAGGGTTGGTTAACAATACTTCGTCTACCAGACCATATTCTTTAGCCTCAATGGCTTTCATCCAAAAATCCCTATCGCAATCTGCTGCCACCACTTCAATAGATTTATTGGTGTGCTCGGCAATTACCTCGTACAATTCTGTTTTCAGCTTCTTGATTTCGCGAGCTGTAATTTCAATATCAGTTGCTTGTCCACCAATAGCACCACTTGGTTGGTGCAACATGATGCGGCTATGTTTTAAAGCAGTACGCTTTCCTTGTACACCAGCACAAAGCAATACAGCACCCATACTAGCGGCAATACCGGTACAAATAGTAGCAACATCGGGGCTAATAAATTGCATGGTATCATAAATACCTAAACCCGCGTAAACACTGCCTCCTGGGCTATTGATATACATTTGAATATCCCTGCTGCGGTCAACACTTTCTAAGAACAATAATTGTGCGGTAACAATATTGGCTACATAGTCATTAATGCCTTCTCCCAAAAAGATAATCCTATCCATCATCAAACGGCTAAACACGTCCATACTGGCCACGTTCATTGGGCGTTCTTCAATAATATAGGGGGTCAGGTTGGTTACACCATTCAATCCGTGTTGTTGGTAATTGTGCAGGGTGGCACTGCTAATGCCACGATGTTTTACTGCGTATTGTTCAAACTCTTTTCCTAGGTTCATATAAGACTGTTTTCGCTTTGAAGATAAGTGTTTTGCCTTTTCATTCTATTGGGTTTCTTCAAATACTGTGCAAACTTGGTTTCAACGACAATCAGTCAGTTGAACCCACCCTTATTTTACGATAAATGGCAAAAAAAGGGGCAATCTATGCTAGACTGCCCCTTTTCAGGTTATTTTTTCACTCATTCCACCTTTCTCATCTTCTACTTCCTACTTTCTTCACTCTTCACTCTTCACTCTTCACTCTTCACTCTTCACTTTCCTCTCTTCACTCTTCACTCTTCACTCTTCACTCTTCACTTTCTTCTTCCTCCCTCTCTTCACTCTTCACTCTTCACTCTTCACTCTTCACTTTCCTCTCTTAGTGGTGGTGATGATGCAATTTCTCCGCAAACGCTTCCATGCTAATGGCTTCGTCTGTTGCAGCAACCTGAGTTTCAAGTGTGCTAAACAATTTGTCAGCGCTAATGCGATGGTAGCTATCTTCTACAAATTTCTTATCCTGCATCATTCGGTTAGCATAATCGTCCACCCACTGTTGGTTATCGCCCAAGGCACCTAATTGGCCACCCATATAGCTGAACAGTTGCATTTTAGCAAAGTCACGGATATCTTCAGGAAGTACTTCAATCTTATTGTCAGTAACCAATTTGCTGCTGATCAGGGTCCATTTTAATTGGTTTACAAAACCTGGATAGTCAGCTTCTGCCTCTTCGGCAGTTTTTGGTTTATCACCGCCAATCTGTAACCAACGCTTTAAGAAGGTTTCTGGGAATTCCATGCTGGTATTGTCTAACAAATGGTGGTAAATCTGATCGTGGATCTGATTACGGGTTTGTTGGGCAAAATGTGTTTCAATTTCAGCTTTCACAGCAGCACGGAAATCTTCTTCAGTAGTGATTTCGTTGTTAGGATATACGGTAGCAAAGAAAGTAGCATCCAATGCAGCTTTTTCAACAAAACCAATCTTGGTGATGGTCATTTTGAAAGTTTTGTCTGCACTACCAGCTTCGTCTTTGTTCAAACCAAGGTCAGAAAGAACTACTTCTCTTTCCTTGTCTTCAAAAGCGCTAGCCAAATGAACGTCTACTACATCGTCTTTTTTCTTACCAATCAATTGAGCCCTAAATGATGGAGCAAAATACTTTACCAATAAGCTATTGGCTTTGTTAATACCGCCTTCCAGCATATTACCATCAGCGTCTAATTCAGTAAAAGTTACGTTCAACACATGGTCTTCAGAGCTAGCTGTTTCAGGCTCAGTCATATTACCATTGCGTGTTTGCAATCTTTCAACTTCTTCATTCAACATCTCATCAGTAACAATCACATTGTATTTAGTCACCTTAATATTAGACGCATTTACATCAAATACAGGCTTTAAACCAACTTCAAATGCAAAATCCACTTCACCAGGATTGTTCATATCCAGTTTAGTGCCTTCATTTTCCAAAGGAACAGGTTGCGCAAAAATGTCCAATTGTTCCTTGTTCAGGTATTGGTTCATTTCTTTTTCAACGGTTTTCAATACTTCGTCTTGAAAGATACTTGGACCATGCATTTTCTTTACCAAACCTGCAGGCACCATTCCTTTACGGAATCCGGGGATATTGGCAGTTTTAGCAAAGGTTTTGAGGGTTTTCTCAAAATTGCCAAAATAGTCTTCTTTGTTCAACTTCACAATGAGCTTGTCATGCAGCAAGCCAATATTCTCGCGGGTTATTGTAGCCATAGTTGTGTTTTTTATTCTTGTTTTTTTGGGTTGCAAAGGTAAGGGATTGGCCTAAATGCTGTTCATAGATTCTATATAGTACTGCTAAAATTGACCATAATTGAATAAATTAATTGATAATCAGCAAGTTAAGAAATAAACCGAGCCTGCGGCGATGTCTTTTAATGGATGGGAAGGGGTATAAAACAAAGAAAGACGTGAAAATCACGTCTTTCATATTTGTGCGGATGACAGGGGTCGAACCTGCATGCCTCACGGCGCTAGATCCTAAGTCTAGTGCGTCTGCCAATTTCGCCACATCCGCATCAAAAGTGCTTTTAACAACTGAGGTCTTAGGAATCCTGACAGTCAAGCGAGCGCAAAAGTAGGGGTTTTGTCTAAATGCTGCAAGTGTTTACAGAAATACAGTGCTGAATTGCAAAATTGCTATTTACAGTCATTTAAAACAACATGTCAGAATCTGATTCGTTATTACTTATACGAATGAATACCCCCCTCAAAAATTGATGGTGAAACACCAAAGTTACAAACATGATTTTGGTCAGTTTATAACCTGAGATGAATCATTTTATAAGTTGATGAGTATCATCCTTTAACAAAAATACCCCATGTAGCTTTGTGTTATCATCTGGTGATAGAACAAACAAACATTTTTTAAACCCACATAAAAAACAATCATGAAAAATCCAACAAAAATCCTCAAACCTGGTCTGCTAGCACTGGTGTTGATGTTCACACTTGGTGCATTTGCACAAGTAAAGTACAGTAGTAAAAATGGTGTAAATCTGGTAGTGAGTGGTACTTCTACTTTGCATGACTGGGATATGAAGTCTAGTCAAGGAAGTTTTGACGCAAGTTTCACTTTCAATGCCGCCGGAGCTGTTACTGGTATTAGTGCACTAAGTTTTACTACACCTGCAACTGCACTTAAAAGTGAAAAAGATGCCATGGACAAAAATGCTTACAAAGCATTGAAAACAGACAAAAGCCCCAATATTAGTTTCACAGCAGCATCTGCTACTGTAACCGCTGCTAATGCCACAGACTTTACTGTAAAAGCAATAGGTAAATTAAATATTGCAGGTGCGCCTGTTGATGCAGAAATTGTTGCTACTGGAAAAATCAATGCAGACAAAAGCATTACAGTTACTGGTGCCAAAAAAATCAGCATGAAAGAATTTGGAATGACTCCTCCAAGCTTTATGATGGGAACCATTAAAACCGGTAATGAGGTTACTTTAAAATTTGACTTGAAATTGACAAAATAATATCTAAATCTATTACACACTATTATCAACCTAAAAAACTTTTTATGAAAATTCAAATGAACAGGTTAAAAATTGCAGTACTACTTTTTGCAGGGGTTTTACCTGTAGCCCTTTTTGCACAGCAACCAAAAATTTCTAATTTCCGTCCTTATGACAAGACTGGTATCAACATGTTTGAAACCTTAAAGTCTGATACAGTTCCTTTTGAAGGATTGAAAGTAAGATGGGGTGCTGGTTTTACACAACAGTTCCAAAACTTGAAACACGAAAATCCAGGTGCTATTAATAACACTGGTACTGGTGCTAACCGTTTATATCCTTTACAGAATGGTTTTATGACAGCTCAGGCCAACCTATTTATGGATGTGCAATTAGCTGATGGTATTAAATTGAATGTGACTTCATATTTAAGTGCTAGACACCACAATGAAACTTGGGTTAAAGGTGGATATATTCAATTTGACAAAGTTCCTTTCAAAGGCAAATTCTGGGGCGATATCATGAAGATTGCTACCGTTAAAATTGGTCACTTTGAAGTGAACTATGGTGATCAACACTTCCGCAGAACAGATGGTGGACAAGCTTTGTACAATCCATTTATGGACAACTATATCATGGATGAATTTGCTACAGAAATTGGTGGTGAAGTTTATTTACAAAAAGATGGTCTGTTTGGAATGGTGGGTATTACTAACGGTATGATCAAAGGTAATATTGACTCTGCTTATCTTACTGCTCAAGATCCAAATGTTAGCCGTAATCCTTCTTTCTATTTGAAAGCTGGTATTGACAAGAAACTGAATGAAAATGTAAGAGTACGTTTATCTGGTAGCTTCTATACCAATAGTAGCCAAGCTGGTAGTGGTTTAACACTGTTTGGTGGTGACCGTACTGGTTCTAACTATCAAAACGTAATGGAAAAAGGTGCTCCAGGTGCATTGCCTGCTTCTACTGCAGTTGCTTTCTCTGGCCGCTTTAACCCAGGATTTAGCAAAAAGATTTCTGCTACTATGATTAATGCCTTTGTAAAAGTTTATGGATTTGAATTCTTTGGTACTTATGAAGGTTCTAAAGGACGCACCAAAACTGAAACTGCAGACAGAAAAGCAACTCAGTTAGCAGCAGAAGGTATCTATCGCTTTGGTAAAGATGAAAACCTATTTGTAGGTGCTCGTTACAATACAGTTACTGCTCGTTTACAAGGATATACCAATGACGTAAAAGTTGATAGAACTGCTTTTGCTGCTGGTTGGTTCATGACTAAAAACGTATTGCTGAAAGCTGAAATTGTAAATCAGAAATACATTGACTTTGTGAACACTGACTATCGTGCTGGTGGTAAATTCAACGGATATGTGATTGAAGCCATTGTAGGATTCTAAAAAATTGGGTTTTTTTATGGTGTAAGATAGCCGGATGAATAAATTTCATTCGGCTATTCTTTTTATATAATTTGCCGATGATGAGGAAATGGATTGTTTATTTGGTTGTTTACACATTAATCAGTGGTTATTATCCTGCAGATCCCGCGGCAACCTGGGTAGTAATGCAGGGCAGTAGTCTTACTGTGAATGGTAGTACCAATGTAAACAAGTTCCAATGTGATATTACAGATTATAGTTTGCCTGATACCATTACCTGTGTTAAAGCGGCCAAGACACAAACCCTTCCCATGAACGGGAAACTGAAACTAGATATAGAATCCTTTGATTGTCACAATCGGATGATGACTAGTGATCTAAGGAAAACCCTCAAGTACAAGGAATTTCCAAAACTCATCATCAAGTTTATTTCTATCAACAGTTTTCCCAATTTTAAAAATCCATCCAAGATTACGGGTATAGTAGATATTGGATTGGCAGGTGTGGTTAAACGTTATGATATCAGTTATGTATTTACGGTTGACAATAGCAATATTGTTCACCTAAAGGGCGATAGGGCTGTAACGTTTACAGACTTCAATCTTTCTCCACCCAGTAAATTGGGTGGTGTAATCAAAGCTAAAGATGAATTATTGGTAGAATTTAAATTGAACCTAAAACCTGTAAGTTGATTGTACTAAGGGTTCATTTTGGCAAAGATCACGCCAGCCACAGTGGATTGAAATAGTCCAAATCCCAACCAGCTCAATACCATTATTACAGAAACATCAATTTGGCTATAGGTCATCCAAAGTATGGGCAATAAAGCCACCAATGTATAGACAGATCCAAATTCAATTCCTCTAATTAGATAGTTGCCTTTAAACAAGGGTTTAAACCTTTCCCAAAACCAAGCCAGCGCAAAGCTGATGACCATGGCATGGGTATAGAATAAAAAATCTCTGGAGCTATCAGACACAAATACAGAACTGAGGTATTCCGCAAAAAATGAATTGAACAAAGTACTGTTCACTGCTAGGAACAATCCACCATAAGAAAGAATGGATAATACCACACCAGCTACCAATCCGCTTTGAAGCGTTTTTTTCATTTTTGAGATTTGGTATAAAATTAGTTTTTTTTAGGATTGCTATTGCGTTCTATGCTGAATAGTTTTAGAATTATAGCAACAAAAAACCGCTACAGTTTTGACTGTAACGGTTTTAATTCTATTTATGTTTTAATCCCTTCTTGCAGATTGGTTACCGGCGTATCTTCTACTATCGCCCCCGCGGAAAGACCTGCGTTCTCCACCCTGATGGTGTCTTTGAACGGGCTTTTGTTTTACCGTAGGAATGCTGTGTAAAGAAGTATTGGCCATGGCATAAGGATGATCTGTAACAACTGGAACTGGAATGCTGATCAGCTTCTGAATATCGCGCAAGAATTCTTTTTCTTCTGCGTCACAAAAACTAAAAGCTATACCACTGGCGCCTGCCCTACCAGTACGTCCAATACGGTGTACATAGGTTTCAGGTACATTGGGTAATTCAAAATTGATGACGTGTGTAAGGTCATCTACGTCAATTCCGCGAGCAGCAATATCGGTAGCAACCAAAACCCTGGTTTCTCCAGACTTGAAATTAGACAAAGCTCTTTGTCTAGCATTTTGAGACTTGTTTCCGTGAATGGCTTCTGCCTTAACACCGCCACGGTGTAAGTCTTTCACCACTTTGTCTGCACCATGTTTGGTTCTAGTAAAGACCAAGGCGCTTTTAATAGCTGCGTCTTTGAGCAAATGGCTTAACAAGAGTTTCTTGTTTTCCTTTTCTACAAAATAAACGGCTTGCTGAATGGTTTCTGCAGTAGATGAAATTGGGGTAACTTCTACTTTAGATGGATTATTCAAAATACTACTTGCCAACTTGCTAATTTCTGGAGGCATGGTTGCCGAGAAAAACAAGGTTTGTTTTTTGGTAGGTAATAAGGTGATTACTTTTTTCACATCATGGATAAATCCCATGTCTAACATACGATCAGCCTCATCCAATACAAAAAATTCAACGTCTGATAAACGAATAAATTTTTGTTGAATTAGGTCTAATAAGCGTCCTGGTGTAGCAATTAAAATATCAACCCCTTTGCGCAAGGCAATAGTTTGTGCGTGCTGAGAAACACCACCAAAAATCACCAATTGTTTTAGACCAAGATTCCTGCCATAAGCAGCAAAGCTTTCTTCAATCTGAATGGCTAATTCTCTAGTAGGTGTTAAGATCAAGGCCTTGATGCCACCTTTTTGAGGCTGGCCGGTAAATTTCTGTTTGCAAAGCAACTGTAAAACGGGAATAGCAAATGCGGCGGTTTTACCTGTGCCGGTTTGCGCACAACCCAATAAGTCCTTGCCTTCTAAAATAATGGGAATGGCTTGTTCCTGAATGGGTGTGGGTGTAGTGTAACCTTCTGTTTTGAGCGCATCTAATATGGGCTCAATGAGGCTTAATTGTTCAAATAACAAAATGTAAAAAATTTAAAATGAACACCTGAAAATGCTCAGGTGGTATATAACCTTTCCAGAAATGACTTGATGAACTTTGTCACGGAAGTAAATGATCAGTCTATAGAGAGCCTATATGAATGCTGCAAAGCTAGGGTAAAATTATTTAATGCCATGTTAAGGTGGTTAGTGTGCCTGATAATCAACTGATTATCAATTGATTTAGCCAAGATGCAAAAGACCCATAATCTGTTCTAGGTAAGTAGCATCGGTTTGGTCAAACTGATCCAATTCTGAGCTATCCACGTCTAACACACCCACAACCGTTCCATTCACGAATAGTGGAACCACAATTTCTGATTTAGACAAACTACTACAAGCTATATGACCCGGAAATTTTTCTACATCAGGAACAATCAATGTTTTGGCTTGCTCCCAACTACTTCCACAAACACCCCTTCCCTTTCTTATTCTGGTACAAGCAACAGGTCCTTGAAATGGCCCCAAAACCAATTCATCTTCTTTTACCAAGTAGAAGCCAACCCAGAACCAGCCAAACTGTTCTTTAAGTGCTGCTGCAGTATTTGCAAGGTTAGCCACCAAATCTGGTTCGCCTTCTAACAAACCTTTGATCTGTGGAATCAGTTCCAAATATTGTTCTTGCTTGCTGCCTTGCGCTATCTTCAAATCTTCTGCCATGCAGCAAAGATAATGGCTTTTGAAAGTGGTTAAAGACCTGTTTAAAATTTGTAAATTCGTTAAATGGATTCCTTGCCAATTAAGATTCAGGAAGTAACTAGCAAATCCGCTTTACGCGATTATATTTTTCTTCCAGCCAAACTATACCATGACCAGCCCAATTGGGTACCGCCCATTTATATGGACGAATGGAAGTTTCATGATCCAAAACAAAATCCATCGCTTGGTAAAGCAACCGTAATTAGACTTTTGGCCTACAGGGGTAATGAATTGGTTGGTAGGGTCATGGGCATCATCAACCACAAGTACAATGAAACGCATGGTGAAAAAACTGCAAGGTTTTTTCAATTGGATTGTGCCAATGATCAAGGAGTTGTCAAAGCCTTATTTGACGCGGTGTATGCTTGGGCTCAAAAACAATCCATGCAGCAATTAATTGGACCTTTTGGATTCTCTGACAAAGACCCACAAGGCCTGCAAATAGAGGGTTTGGAGCATTTGCCAGTGATTGCCACACCCACCAATCCTTTGTACTTACAATCATTGATTGAAGGGGAAGGATTTGTAAAACACTTGGACTGTGTTTCTTTTAAAGTGCTTGTACCCAATGCCATTCCAGCATTGTATTTGAGAGTAATGGAGCGGATCAAGAAAAATAGTCAGGTGCAACTCTTGGAATTCAAAACCAAGAAAGCTTTAAAACCCTATATAGTTCCAGTATTTAGATTGGTTAATGAAACCTATTCAGACCTTTTTGGTTTTGTACCCATGACGGAAGAGGAGATGAAAAGAATGGCAGCCCAATACTTGCCCATCTTAGATCCAGCTTTTGTAAAACTGGTGCTAAACCAAGATCAAGAGCTCATTGCATTTGTAGTAGCCATGCCAGACATGAGCAAGGGAATCCAAAAAGCAAAAGGAAAATTATTTCCTTTTGGGTTCATTCAGATTTTAATGGCTGCCAATAAATCCAAGCAATTGAACTTATTATTGGGTGCTGTGCGCAATGACTATAGATCCATTGGTTTAACGGCTTTGATGGGAACTGCTCTGTTGCAAACCGCCATTGAGCGTGGGTTTGAACTCATGGATAGTCACCTAGTTTTAGAAAGCAATCAGGCCATGTGTGCAGAATACCAAAGAATTGGTGGAGAAATCTACAAGCGATACCGGGTTTATAAAAAGTCCATCTCATAACTTACGGATAATTCAGTAACTTTTGTTTTCTAAAAAACCCACATTCATGGCAAAACAAAAGTTGATTAATCTTGACGAATACCTGGCAAAGCCCGGAAAAAAAATCAAACTCAAATCTTATAGTACATCGGCTAAAAATAAACCACTTGAAAAAGCAAGGGGTGAAGAATTGTTAGCTAGGGGCAT
This sequence comes from Chitinophagaceae bacterium BSSC1, assembly GCA_002256435.1. Classification (GTDB taxonomy): domain Bacteria; phylum Bacteroidota; class Bacteroidia; order Chitinophagales; family Chitinophagaceae; genus Sediminibacterium. Next base: position 318,319 of record NKJC01000005.1, on the reverse strand, counting down.
TCAAGAATTAGCCAATCTTCAAGACATGTTGTATGCCCACAATGAATACAGTGTCTTGATTGTGTTTCAAGCCATGGACGCAGCAGGCAAGGATGGCACCATTAAACACTTGATGAGCGGGCTCAATCCAAGTGGTGTAAAAGTGAGCAGTTTTAAAACGCCCTCCTCCACAGAATTGGATCATGATTATTTCTGGCGTCATTACAAAGAATTACCCGCAAGAGGTGAGATAGGCATTTTCAACCGATCTCATTATGAAAATGTATTGGTGACAAAAGTGCATCCTGAGTATATTTTGAATGAAAAAATTCCGGGCATCACCCATGTAAAAGATATTAAAAAAGAATTCTGGGAAAATAGGTATGCGCAGATCAGACGCTTTGAAAAAAACCTAACTGAAAACGGTACCATCATCTTAAAGTTTTTCTTGAACGTTTCTAAAGAGGAACAGAAAAAACGTTTTCTAGACAGAATTGATGACCCTAAGAAAAATTGGAAATTCTCTTTGGCTGATATGAAAGAGCGAGCTTTCTGGGACCAATACCAGCAAGCTTATGAAGAAATGTTTCACCAAACTTCTACAGAATATGCACCCTGGTATATTATTCCTGCAGATGACAAATGGTATATGCGCATCTTAGTTGGGCTTGCCATTTATGAGCAGTTTCACAAACTAAAAATTGAATACCCTACTGTATCAAAAGAAACCAAGGCTGCTTTGTTAAAAGCCAAGGAAGTATTGTTGGCAGAAAAATAATTAGTGAATGTATTTTCCAATGACGGGTAGTTTCTGAAACTCTTTTTTCTCTACTAGTAGAATAAACCAAGTAAAGACAAAGAGCAGGGCACTACCCGTTACTAATTGAAACCAGAAAGGACTATAGAAATAGAGCAGTGCTTTTTGAATCAGGAAAAAACCGGTGACTATGCCTATATAGGCTAATAGTTTTTTCCAGGCATAGGGAATGGGGTAGGCTTTTTGCCCCCAAATAAAACTAATCACCATCATGCTGCCATAGCAACTAAATGTAGCCCAGGCACAGGCCATATAACCAAAATATGGAATCAAGAAATAGTTGATGGCAAGGGTAATACTTGCACCCACTAATGTAATCCATGCACCCGCCATGGTATTGTTACTCAACTTGAACCAAACACTTAAGTTGTAATAGATGCCTAAAAACATATTGGCCAAGAGTAGGATGGGTACTACTTTCAAGCCTTCCCACATTTCTGGTTTACGAATAAACTGTTTCCAAACATCAAGGTAAAGCGCCACAAATAAAAACATAAAACAAAGCGTGATCACAAAAAACTTCATCACTCTGGCATAGAGTTTTGGCGCGTTTTTGTCAGCAGCTTGTTTAAAGAAAAAGGGCTCGGCTCCCATGCGGAATGCTTGCACGGCTAGACTAATCAGAATAGATAATTTATAACAAGCAGAGTAGATGCCCACTTGTACATTGGCTTCTGTAGCACTACTTACTGGTGCCCACCATTGCAACATGATCCTGTCAAAAGTTTCATTCACCATGCCCGCAAAACCCACAATGATTAGGGGCATGCCATAGCGCATCATTTCTTTCCAAAGTGCTGCGTCAAATTTCCAGTGAAAACCAAAGAACTCCTTGCTCAATAGCAATAATACCACTGCATTTTGAATCAGGTTGGCCATTAACAAATAACCCACGGCCCAGTTAGGATCATAGTATGCTGCCATCCAATGGTCTGGATGCAGGGCTAAGTATTGCGGAATAGTACTAAGTAAAAGATACGTAGCGGCTATATTGATTAAGATACCACCCACTTTGGTGAGCGCAAATTTTACTGGTCTTCCTTCTTGACGCAGTCTGGCAAAAGGAATCCCGCAGAGCGCGTCAATGGCAATAATGCCAGCTGCTACTAGAATATATTCTGGATGCGCACCAACAGACAAAGCGCTTGCAATAGGTCCTCTTAATAAAACCAGGACCACCGTTAATAAAAGCGTAGAACAGATGAGTGAAATACTGGTGGTATTGAAAACTGTGTCTCTATCGTTGGCATTGGAAAAACGAAAATAGGCCGTTTCCATTCCGTAGGTAAAAACCACATTCATAAAAGGAATAAAGGAATAAACCAGCGAGAACTCACCATAAACCGATGTGGCTAATTTGATGGTTAAATAGGGCAACAATAAGTAGTTGATGAATCTTGCCACAATGGTGCTGACCCCATACCAAATTGTTTGACCCGCTAATTTTTTGATACCACTCAATGTGTTGCTGATTTTAACAAGCTACCCGCCTGAACCGTTTGCTAAAGTAATGAAACCTTGACTAATGCCCATGATTCACAGGACCAGCGGCCGCTCCAGGTTCTGAAAATCTTGGGTCCCGGATAAAAACACTGTCTGTTAGCGTGTTTAGAAAGGCCTTTAATTGTCCAATCTCAAAATTACTAAGTGGGAGTCTGTTACTGAATTGAGGGTCTGTAGTAGGCCCCAAAACCATCTGTTTGCGATAGTGTTCAAAAACATTGCTCAGGGCAAAAAATCGGCCATCATGGCCATAGGGTGCCGTAAGGGCGATATTTCTTAAACTAGGTACTCTGAACTTGAGGGAATCTGCGGGTTGGTTTGTAATCCGCATACGGCCAAGGTCTTTTAATACATCGTCTAGCGGAAGACCTGCGTTGCGATACTGGTTGTCTGTAAACAGTGGAGCGGGATGACAGCTGGCGCATTTTTGTTGAAAAATGCCATAGCCCAATTTTTCAGGCAAATTAAAACTATCAGCTCCTCTCATTACTTTGTCATACTTACTATTGCTGCTGATCATGAGCAACATGAACTGACTCAATGCTTTTCCAACACGCTGGGTATTAATGGTGGCATCGCCGTAGGCAGCTAAAAACATTGTTTGATAAGCTTTGTCTGCCTTGATTTTGGCAATAATATTTTCTAGGCTTTCGGCCATTTCATTTTCAGCGGTAATGGGTGCCAGTGGTTGCAGGTCTAAATGGGTAATGCCACCATCGGCCATAAAATTGCTTTGCCAAGCAAGGTTCTGCAAAGCGGGAGCATTGCGCGTAGTTTGTTGGTTATTAATTCCGTGACTAAGCGGATGGTCAAATGTGGTGAATGCTGCAAATTGTTGGTGACAAGTGCCACAAGAAATACTATTGTCTTTGCTTAATCTTACGTCATAAAACAATTTCTTGCCCAGTGCAAATCCTTCTTCAGTAAGGGGATTACTTTTAAAATCATATGCAGGTTTTGGCCAGCCTTTTGGAATGGAAAAAGCAATGGGATGCGGTTTTTTTGGTGCGTTCATCCAGCTGATGATCACCAGTAAAACCATCGCCGCAAGGCCAAGAATGACTGTTTTTTTCATGGCTGAATAATTGAAAACATTTGCGCATAATTGGCAGCAATTTTCATGGCCAAGTTCCCGGGTGAATGACAAACGGGTCGCTCTGCAATCAGCAAAGAACTGTTTCCACTAAACCAAGCATTGATGTCCACTTTGACCTGTAAGTCATTTGGTAGGCTGCTTCCAGGGATTTCCAGTCGAATGGTTTTGAGCACATTTTCACCTGTTCTAAATCCGCCAATATGATAAGTGAATGCATGAGCTGGCAAAGAAGAACTGGGAGAACTACCTTCTAGTTTGGCAAAAACATAACCCGTATTCCAGGTCCAGAACATGCCCTGCATGGGATCCAATACGCCTGTTTGAATACCACTGCAATTGCGTGCACTATCAACGCCTAATACAAACTCAATGGCGCTGTAATTTTTGTTGCTATTGGGTAGGATAATTTTTTTGGAATTGGGTTCTGCTTCATTGATCAAATAATAAGTATCCGGAAGGCTTTGTCTATTCCCCTGCGCGTCTATCAATACCAAATTGGAGACATAATATTTGAATCTTCTCACAACCAATATTTCTGCATTGCCATTCTTAATACTGTCTTCCAAGACCAAGGGTTGATTGCCTACAAAGTGTTGGAAGCTGATGCTTTTTTGGGCCTGAACTTCAGAGCATGCTGAAAGCCCCAAGCACAAGAGGAGGATATATTGCAACAAATGTTTCATCAATCTTCTGCTTTGAATTTTCTACGCATCAATTTATTGGTTGCATGACGCTTTTTAGATTCTATTCTTTTTGCTTGAGAGGCTTTGGTTGGCTTGGTAGCCATTCTAGCTTTTTTCTGGTGCAGGGCTTGTTCAATTAAGTCCTGCATTTTTTCTATCACTAAGGCTTTGTTGCCCAACTGTGTTCTGTCTGCTTGACTCTTGACTAGGAGCATGCCATCTGCATGAATCTTATTCGATAATTTTTCCAGCACTCTTTGTTTCTGGGCTTCATTCAACAATAGAGAAGATGCCACATGCCAACGACCCTCTACCATGGTCTCTACCTTGTTCACATTTTGTCCGCCCTTGCCACCACTGCGTGCAGTTTGGAACTGAATCTCTGTTTGAATGTTTACCTTCACCCAGTAAAGTTACTTTAAAAAATAGCTATATGAGAGTGGTGATTCAGCGCGTGGCAACTGCTTCTGTAACCGTTGAGGGGCAAATTACGGGAGCCATTGAGCGTGGTTTATTGGTTTTGATGGGGATTGAAGACGCAGATACAAAGGAAGATTTGGAATGGCTGAGTGGGAAAATGGTGAACCTGCGCATTTTTGATGATGAGAATGGGGTGATGAATAAATCGGTGCTGGATATTGGCGGCGGCATTCTATTGGTGAGTCAGTTTACCCTACACGCAAGTACCAAAAAGGGAAATAGACCTTCTTATATTAAGGCTTCCAAACCGGAGATTGCCATACCCTTGTATGAAGCCATGATTGACCATTTAACTAATGATTTGGGCAAGCCCATTGGAACAGGGATTTTTGGGGCAGACATGAAAGTGCAATTATTAAACGATGGTCCAGTGACCATTGTCATGGATTCAAAAAACAAAGAATGAAATTAGATATTAGTAATAGAGAAGACCTAGTGAATTTGATGAAAGCCTTTTATACCAAGGCCTTGGTGGATGAAAGCATTGGTCATTATTTTACGCAAGTGGTGCAATTGGATATGGAAAAACACTTGCCAAGAATTACAGATTTTTGGGAGACCGTGGTTTTTGACGCAGGAAAGTATCAAGGCAATACCTTGAAAATTCACGAAGATTTACATGAAAAATCGCCTTTTGAATCCGCGCATTTTACGCGCTGGATAGATTTATTCAAGGCAACAGTGGATGAACATTTTGCAGGAGAGAACGCAGAGAAAATAAAATCAAGGGCCATTTCTATAGCCACAGTCATGAATCTTAAAATGGTACACGGTGGAGCAGGACTCAAATAAAACAACAGCAATGACAATTCAGCAAGCCCAACAAGACGTTGACCAATGGATCAAAACCGTTGGGGTGAGGTATTTTAGTGAGCTCACCAATTTGGGCATTCTCATGGAAGAAGTGGGAGAGCTGAGCCGCTTAATGGTGCGCAAATACGGGGAACAGTCTTTTAAGGAATCAGATAAAGGCAAGGATCTTGGTGATGAAATGGCCGATGTACTCTTTGTGCTCATTTGTCTGGCCAACCAAACTGGGGTGGACTTAACGGCTGCTTTGGAGCAAAATTTCCTGAAAAAGAACCTAAGAGACGCCAATAGACACCTTAATAATGAGAAGCTGCAATAGGGCTTTGCAAGGCAGGTTTGACTGTGCAAGTTCAAAATCCTATTTTTGCGCTCATTATGAGCACGCAACAAGATAATATTTTCCAAGCAATCATATCCCATGCCAAAGAGTATGGATTTGTATTTCCTAGCAGTGAGATCTATGACGGACTAAGCGCCGTATACGATTATGGTCCTTATGGGGCAGAATTAAAAAAGAATATCCGCGATTATTGGTGGAAGAGCATGACCCAATTGCACGAGAATATTGTGGGGATTGACGCCGCCATTTTTATGCATCCAACAACCTGGAAGGCCAGTGGTCACGTAGACAATTTCTCTGACCCCATGATTGATAACAAGGATAGCAAAAAACGCTATCGGGTAGACCATTTGATTGAGGCCAAGGCCGATGCTTTGAAAGAAGCAGGTCAGGAAGCAGAAGCACAGGCATTGTTAGACAGCATGGACGCTTTGTTGGCCAAGGATGACTTTGCAGGTTTGGGTCAATTAATCAAAGACGCCAAGATTGTTTGTGCTGTAAGTGGCACGGGCAATTGGACCGATATTAGACAGTTTAACCTCATGTTCTCTACCCAATTGGGTTCTGTAGCAGAAGACGCAGATACCATTTACCTGCGTCCTGAAACCGCACAGGGCATTTTTGTGAATTTTTTGAATGTGCAGAAAACTGCTAGGATGAAAGTCCCTTTTGGGATTGCACAAACCGGAAAAGCATTTAGAAATGAAATTGTAGCCCGTCAGTTTATTTTCCGCATGCGCGAATTTGAACAGATGGAAATGCAGTTCTTTGTACGCCCTGGTACAGAAGGTCAGTGGTACCAATACTGGAAAGAAGCCCGTTTGCAATGGCATTTGAGTCTGGGGATTGATCCAGCAAAATACCGCTATCATGACCACGTGAAATTGGCGCACTATGCCAAGGAAGCCTGTGATATTGAATTTGAATTCCCTATTGGATTTAAAGAGGTAGAAGGGATTCACTCAAGAAGTGATTTTGATTTGACCCAGCACCAGATTTACAGCAAGAAAAAGCTGCAATATTTTGACACGGAGATCAATCAGAATTATGTGCCTTATGTAATTGAAACTTCTATTGGTTTGGACAGGATGTTCTTACTCATTTTGTCAAATGCTTATGAAGAAGAAACCATTAACAAGGAAGACGGAACCACCGATAGCCGTGTGGTCTTGCATATTCCAGCCAAGATAGCACCGGTTAAATTGGCCATTTTGCCACTCACCAAGAAAGACGGGTTGCCAGAGATTGCGCGTGATCTAATGAACGAGTGCAAGCCTTATTTCAAGTGCTTTTATGAAGAGAAAGACGCTATTGGTAAACGCTATCGCCGTCAGGATGCCATTGGTACACCTTTCTGTGTAACCATTGACCACCAGACCAAGGAAGACAATACGGTTACTATTCGCTACCGCGATAGTATGACCCAAGAAAGGATCCTGATTAGCAAAATCAAGGACTTGGTGTTGGAGCAGACTTTTTAAGATTTACATTTTTAATATTGATTGAACGGCCTCGATTTATCGGGGCCGTTTGGCGTTAAAACACCGTGATAGCCGTTGTTTTAACCCAACAAAATAGGGTGAATCCACTGATGTTTATGTCAGCAGCAATCAAGAAATTTGAAGTCTCGTTTTTGAAATCCAATAGCTATGCAAAGAAAGATTTTATGTAGATGTTTAAATTTTTTGCCATGACTTACAAAACTGTCATTTACAAAATCATCGCCATGCTCATCATCTTAAGATTGTTGGGTGCAGGCTATATTATGTTGCAATCCTATGGCGCAGCTGACAATTCTTTTGCTGCTTGGAAACAGTTTCAATTAGAGAAAATCCAGAAAGACAGTCTGCCCTATCAGCAACTAATTCAAAGCAAGTATTTCTCCCAATTGGAACAGGCGCCCAACCGCCAAAGCTTTGATTCCACCATGGAATTATTTGAACACTATCGCATGCAAAACAGGAGTAGTTCGGCTTTTGCTAAATAGTATTCATTGATTATCCCGCCCAAGACTCTCTATCCAAACTGCGATACTGAATGGCTTCGGCTAAGTATTCGGGTTTTACATCGGCGGAGTCTGAGAGGTCTGCAATAGTGCGGCTTACTTTTAAAATGCGGTCATAAGCACGGGCACTGAGTTGTAGCCGCTCCATGGCTTTTTTAAGCAGGGCTTCACCCACTTTGTTGAGTTGGCAAATATCGCGTAGCAAATTGCTATTGATCTGTGCATTGGCAAAGACACCGGGTATGGATGCATAGCGTTCTAATTGAATTTCTCTGGCGCGGATCACGCGCTCCCGAATTATGGCCGAGCTTTCTCCCTTTGGGGTAGACTCATTTAATTCTTGAAATGCAACAGGGGTTACTTCTACGTGTAAATCAATCCTATCTAGTAATGGTCCTGATACCTTGTTCAAATATTTTTGTACGGCTCCCGCAGGGCAGGTGCAGGCTTTTTCTGGGTGGTTATAATAGCCACAGGCACAGGGATTCATGGATGCCAAAAGCATGAAGTTGGCGGGAAATTCCAATGCCATTCGGGCCCTTGAAATAGAAACTTTTCTTTCTTCCATGGGTTGGCGCATGACTTCTAAAACCGATCTCTTGAATTCTGGTAATTCATCCAAAAACAAGACTCCGTTATGTGCCAATGAAATCTCACCTGGTTGCGGGCTAGAACCTCCGCCAACCAAGGCCATATCAGAAATGGTATGGTGCGGAGATCTAAATGGTCTCTTATTAATTAAAGATGCATTGACTGCTAATTTTCCTGCCACGGAATGAATCTTGGTGGTCTCTAAAGCTTCTTGTAAGGTTAGTGGTGGCAAGATAGTGGGCATTCGTTTGGCTAACATGGTTTTGCCTGCACCAGGTGGTCCAATTAGGATGGCGTTGTGCGCACCAGCTGCTGCAATTTCTAAAGCGCGTTTGATATTTTCCTGACCCCGCACATCGGCAAAATCAATGTCAAAATCATATTGACTAAAAAAGAATTCTTCTCTTGTATTGACTTGTACGGGTGTGAGTGTAGACTCATCTTTGAAAAATGCCACCAGCTCTTTTAAGTGAGACACGCCATAGACTTTTAACTGACTTACCATACCCGCTTCTCGCTCATTGGCCTTGGGTACTATCAGACCTTTGAACTGTTCTTTTCTGGCTTGTATGGCAATGGGTAATGCGCCCTTGATGGGTTGTACAGATCCGTCTAAACCCAATTCTCCCATGATCAAATAGTCTTGCAATTTTTCTGGCGCGGGTAATTGTTCACTGGCACCCAAGAGGGCAATGGCAATGGGTAAGTCAAAAGCGGATCCTGATTTTTTAATATCGGCGGGAGCCAGGTTTACTACCAATTTAGTGCGTGGCATATAAAAGTCATTAGACTTAATAGCACTCTCCGTTCTCTCTAAACTTTCTCTAACCGCATTGTCTGGCAGACCCACAATGGAATAGCCCTGACCCATGCTCACATTCACTTCAACAGTAATGGTGATGGCCTCTACTCCATAAACGGCACTGCCAAAAGTTTTGACTAACATGGGCTAATTCTTGCTTGGAAAGTTAAGCCCTTGCTGCAAGAGTCTGCGTTTGTATAGCTGAAATTTTTTAAGCTATCGCGATAGCTAATTCCATTGAATGGCAAAATACAAAGCGGGTACAGTGCCAGTATTGGTAATATTGTGTAAGACCATGCTGTTCAGGAATACCGCGTCATTGGGGCCGCAGGCTTGATTGCTTTCTCCAATTTGCATGACGCCATTGCCATCCAACATCAAAATGATTTCTTCATTCTTGTGGGTATGTGGATCATGGCTTTTAAGACCGGGATTGAGTTGGGTTACATGAATGTCAAAGCGATGCAACATGGGTGTTTGTATATCAAAATATTGGCGAACACCACCTTTGTCATGTGCTTTGAATTTGATGTCTTTCCAATCAAGCATAAAACCTTGCTCGGTTCTTTTTACAGAATCGGCTAGGGGAGCAGACTTGGGTTGGTATTGCATCATATAAAAAATGGCGGGGGCGCCACTGCTATTTTCTAGAAACGCTTCTTCATTAGGTAGTAGAAATAATACAGACCCTCTTTCTAGGTTCTTGGTAACGCCTTTAAAATTCACGCGTAACATGCCTTGTTGAACAATGAGAAAACGCTCATATTTAGATCCCGCTTTAAAGCTCACAGCGCCTCCAATATTTACTAGGTTGGCATTTAATTGGTGTTTTGCTAAAATAGCGCCAGAGCCACTAAAGACCGTTTTGGTATTGCCTGCTTTGTCTACCGGTTTTGCTGTTGCATAAGCATATACTTTGGAATCCAGGGCTTGGGTTTGTGCCATGGCATAAACGCATAGCAAACTTGTTATGGCAGTCAGCAATTTTTTCATGTGGCTTATTTGGTTCAAGTTATCATAAATCCACCTTATAACCCAAAACAGGAATCAAACCCAGTAAATAATTGTATTTGATTTTATTGGTAGCGGGGTCAAAGCTTTGACTAATGGGATTTTTTCTATTAAATAAATTCTGAACGCCCAGGATCACAGTGCCGGTTCTTTTTTGGTATTGAGTCTTCCATTCTATTTGAAAATCTACCCTAAAAAAAGACGCTAATTGGTCTTCGTAAATACGGTTATTGTCTACCACTTGTTTTTTCTGTGCAATGGATTTGGTTAGGTCAATAGGCGTAACCCTTGGTCCTCCACTATACAAGACTTTTAAATCTGTGGCAATGCTGGAAATTCTTTTGCCATGCAGGTTCCATTCCTTTCCAGTGGCCAAGGTAAAACTGGAATTGGTATTGAATCGGGTATTGCGCCAAACCCCATCAGATGGCAGGTATTTAGATTGAAATAAACTCAGCGTGGTCAAGAAATAAAACTGGTCATTCCAAAAACGTTCAAGGGTAATTTCCATGCCATAGTTTTTGCCATTGCCTTTGTTGTTGAGTTTTTCAATGGCATAGTCATCGTCCATATTCAGCACACTAAAATTAGTTGCTGCGTCTGCCGTAATGGGAATCTGGTACAACCATTGATAATACCATTCTGTTTTTAAATTCCAATTGGGTGCAAATTGAATGGCATATCCCAATACATAATGGGTAGAGCGGCTAAAATCCAATCCCGTATTGGGTTGTAGGGTATCAACACCTACTTTGATTCTGGCAAAATAATTACCCAATGGCTGCACTTGTGAATGACCACCCATTCCCACCGATATAAATTGGTTCTTACCTAATTGGTATTTGATACCTGCCCTGGGTTCTATTACAGCCCCTTTGTTGAGTGCAAAATATTGCGCGTGTAACCCTGCTTGAAAACTCCATCTGTTATTGGGGTCATACTTGTATTGTACAAATGCATTGCTCAGTCTGGTATTGCCATTGGTCTTTACTTTGTCTTTGAGTACATTGGCCACTGCTTCGCGTTGGTGCAAGTCAAATCCTTTTCCGGTAGTATAAAATCCTGTTTTTAATAAATGGTGTTTGTTGAATTTATGCGTGAGTGTCATACTCAAGACCGCATTGTTTTCTTGGAACTCATTGTCCCTTGTAGTTACAATAGGACTATTGTATTTGGTAATGCTGGTATTTTCTTTGTTATAACTATTGGCGTTAATGCTATAGATGGTTTTGAGTAGTGTTTTGCTACCTAACTGAATGCTATGCGTAAAACCAATGGCACCCGTATTGCTTCCCGTAAAGCTGGCTGATCTCTTACTGGGATCTGATAAAAATACAAGGGAGTCCCTGGTAACTTCACTGTTCTGAGAACTCAGTCCACCAAATCCAAATATGGTGAATGTTCCCATTTTTTTCACTGGTAAATAGAGGTTAAAAGAAAGGTCTTGGAACTTGGTATTGGCTTCGCCGATGTTTAATCCAAATTGCTGCATCAGGGTTAAAAATCCATAGCGATAGTTCACCAAATAAGAGCCCTCATAACCCTTTTTAAAATAACCTTCAGTTGCTGCATCAACCCCAATGGTGCTTGCAGAAAATGTATGTTCTCTTTTATCTTTATTTCCCTTTCTTAAACGAATATCAAATACACCGGATAAGGCATTGCCGTATTCAGCAGGGAATGCCCCTGTCATAAAATCTGAATTGGCTAGCAGCTGTGCACTCAAAATAGAAATGCCACCACCAGAAGTACCAACGGCTGCAAAGTGATTAGGATTGGGAATATCTACCCCTTCCATGCGCCAGAGCAAACCATTAGGCGCATTACCCCTAATGATCAAAGCATTGTTATTACCATTGCCTTGTACACCAGCAAATGCCATGGCAATTCTGGAAGGGTCATTAATCCCTGCTGCAAAACGGCGGGTTTCTTCTACACTAAATTTTCTGGCACTGACCAAAGAGAATTCATTGATGGGTTTTACTTTATTGCTACTGCTTTTCACAGTAACAGCAGAGAGGTTATTGAGCTGTTCATCCATCTCAACTATCAGTTCCAATTCCTTGCCAGATTCTAGCAACAAATTGGATAGTGTAGCGGTTTTGTATCCCAGATAATTGATCCTGAAACTATGTCTACCAACTGGTATGCCGGCTATTTTAAATTGGCCATTCTCTGAGCTAGTAGTTTTGAAATTAGGAAGGTCAATACACTCTATGCTTGCTCCAGCAAGTGCTGTTTTAATGGATCGGTCAATGACCTGGCCCTTTAAATTTTGGGTGGGAATGGATTGTGCCAATAGAGAATGACTTACTTGTAACAACAAGCTAACCAATATTGCAATCATCAAAACCTTGGGGGAGGGCATGCCGCTGATTTTAGCGTCAAGATATTATAAATTGTCCAGAATCTTGGTCACTCCCTCGCGTTTGAGAATCAGGTAACCAATCCGGTCATTGCTAATCCCTTCTTTTAATTGGTAGGAGAATTCCAATTGGTCATTTTCCATACTGGTTTCAAAATAGCGGAACTGGATATTGGGGTATTGTTTCAAACCTTCACCAATTTCATACAAATGCGTAGAGAGAATGAAGAGACTTTTTTTCATTTTCCGCAGACCCTCAATCACGGCAGTGGAACATTTCATGGCGTCTTGAATATTGGTGCCCTTGAACAGTTCATCAATCAGTATGAGCCAATTATTGCCGTCGCTGATTTTCTCTAAAGTCTTTTTAATCCGCTGTACTTCATTAAAGAAATAGCTCTCTCCTTTGAAGATATTGTCTTCTACCTGAATATTGCTCAATAGTCCGTGAAACAGACTTAAACGCATGCTGGTAGCAGGAACACCCATGCCTAAATGAGCTAGGTAGACAGACAGACCCACAGCCTTGATATAAGTGCTTTTGCCTCCCATATTGGCCCCGGTTAAAAAAATAAAATTGCGGCTGATATCTAGTTCGGTATCATAAGCCACAGGCGTAGGTAATAACAAGTGGTAGAGACCAGTAGCTTCTACAAAGGGTTGGTCACTGGCTTCCAAAACCGGAAAAGCAAATTGGAATTTTTCGCAAGCAATGGCCATACTCATATAGGCATCCAATTTGAAAAAAATCTCAATCAAATCATTGGAGGGTCTTTTAAAATGGTTGCGCAAAAAGATCCCATATTCCAAAATGGTTTTGGGGCTGAGCTCTGTTCCCTTTGCTACCTGCATCATTTCTTTGATACTGGCTTTGCCCAGCAAATGCTCCATACTTTCATACCAGATCTGTAATTGCTTGCTCAGTTTGATCTGAGAAAACAATTGCACAATGCAGTCCATCCCTTTTAGAAATTCTATGGTATGTTCTACGGTATACTTGGTAATGGAATAGTCAGGTGAATGAATGTATTTGTAAAAAAGGCTATTAAATAAAGAGGGTTGTTTGGGGTATTCTTCCATGGGTGTTTCATAGTATTTTTCCAATACCATGATGCTCCCATTGGTTACCTGGGTCAGGGGCCAGGCTGATTGCAGACCTTGTAAAATTTGAATGGTGGTTTGCGTGTCTTGAATAGCGGCAATACTATTCAAAGGGCTACCCAAGAGGTACCTAAAATACTCCCTGCCCCCATTGGTATGGGTAAAATTTAAGTGGTGAAACACAGACTGTTCTTCGTCTCTATGGAAAATAGAAAGATCAGTTAGTGTGGTTTTGTCTACTTGCACGGCCGCTATTTATCGTTCAAATTGCAATCTCATTCCCTGCTGTGATGCATCAAAGCTACCATTTCCATAAACCAAATGCCCATTCACAAAAGTATTGTTGATGGTTGCAGGAAATTGGAACCCTTCTAAGGGGCTCCATCCGCATTTGTAATAGATGTTTTCTTTTGACACGGTTGATGGTTTATTGAGGTCTACCAACACCAAGTCTGCATAATAGCCTTCTCTAATATAGCCACGTTCTTTGATCTGAAAACAATCGGCTACCGCATGACTCATTTTTTCTACTACTTTCTCAAGGCTAATCTTACCCTGTTGTACATAATGTAGCATGAGCAAAACGGAGTGTTGCACCAGTGGCAATCCCGCGTGAGCGTGTAAATAGTCTTCCTGTTTTTCAGCCCAAGTATGTGGGGCGTGATCAGTAGCAATTACATCTAAGCGGTCATCTAACAAAGCTTCCCAAAGACCGTCTCTGTTTTCAGGTGCTTTAATGGCTGGATTACACTTGATTTGATTACCCAGTTTGGCGTAGTCATTGCTGGTAAAATGCAAATGGTGTACACAAACTTCAGACGTGATACGCTTGTCTTTGAGCGGAATCATATTGGTGAACAATTGCAATTCCTTGGCCGTGCTAATATGCAGGATATGCAAACGGGTATTGTATTTTTTGGCGTATTGAATGGCACGGAATGAAGACTCAAAACAGGCTTCCTCATTGCGGATAATGGGGTGCCAAGAAGCATCCAAGGTTTTGCCGGAGGCGATGGCTGCTGCTAAATTTTCTTTGATAATCCTTTCCTCTTCACAATGTGTGGCAATGAGTAATTCAGAACCTTCAAAAACCCTTTCTAAAATTAGGGGATTGTCTACCAACAAATTACCGGTAGAAGAACCCATGAAAATTTTAACCCCGCAGACCTCTTTTTTCTTGTCATTGGTTTTTAGAATTTCCTCTAGGTTGTCATTAGAAGTACCCATGAAAAAACTATAGTTGGCAATAGAACTTTCACCCGCAATGCTGTATTTGTTTTCTAATAATTCTTGTGTAAATACGGGTGGATTGGTATTGGGCATTTCCATAAAACTGGTAACACCACCAGCCACGGCAGCCCTTGCTTCTGAAGCAATATTGGCTTTGTGGGTTAGGCCTGGTTCTCTAAAATGTACTTGGTCATCAATAGCGCCTGGAATCAAGTGATTGCCAGTGCCGTCTATTTCATGCGTATTTCCCTTGGGATCAATGATGCCGCCAATTTTGTCTATTCTGCCATCTTTGATGAGTAAGTCTCCTTGAATCTGTTTGCCTTCATTGACTATAGTAGTATTCTTAATCAGGTATTGCTCCATGTTTGCTATTTATGGCTTGCAATTTAGTCAAACTGAAACGGAATGTTTGAAAATCAAATGGCTTAGTCTTCAAAATGAATGGAGAAAACCACCATTCTTGAAAGGATGCGCTCTAGGTTATTGGAATATTTGAGTGCGGGGTCTACTTGGTGTAGGTTACTAAAGCCGTTGCTGATTTTGATTTCAGGCGAGATAGTTACAAAGGGTAGGTAAAAATTAAATCCTATACCTGCTTCATATCCAAAATCGCCTTTTTTGAGTTTGATCACGTCTTCCGCATTGCGGGCAGTGGAATTGCTGGCAAGGTCAATATCGTATTTTAAACCAGCCATCATATAGGATCTAAAATTGCCAATCCTGTCTGAGTTAAATTTAAACTGCAAAGGGAAGCTCACAATATTGCTGGGCAAGACCTGTTGTTGATTGGTTCCTTCTCCGGGTTTGGTGCTGCCCAGGGTATAAGAAAGATATTTTGATCCACCAATAATCAGTTGCGGATTGATCCTAATTTGAAAATGGTCATCTATACGCATGGTTCCTAATAAGCCAAGAGCAAATCCCCCACTGGCACCGGGTTCCACTACTTTTATACTATCGGAAGCCAAGAAATTACTACTCTTGGTTTGGTGTAGGTTAGAGCTATTATAACTTAGTGTAAGTCCAAAATAATAGGGCAGGTCGTCATGGTCTTGACGATATAGTACGCGCTGCGCATTGCCTTTTTGAAAGGCAAGCAGGAGCATGGAAAACAGGAATACCCTTAAGCTTTGCTTCCGCAGTAAATGGTGCATAAACCGAGACTGAGTTTTTTCAAATAAGTTTGGGTAAATCCTGCTTCATTCATTAAGTTTAAAAAGGTTTGTCCCTCAGGAAATGCTTGAACACTATCGTTGAGGTATTGATAAGCAGCTTTGTCACTGCCAAATAACTTACTAATACTGGGTCCAATCACATTCATATAGAATTGATAGAACCAAAGAACGGGTGCAAAACTGGGTTTTGAAAATTCCAATACCACTAATTTACCATTTGGTTTCAATACGCGGAACATTTCTGACAAACCTTTTTCTAGGTTTTGAAAGTTGCGCACCCCAAATGCCACGGTAATGGCGTCAAAATGGTTGTTGTCAAAATGAATGGTCTCACTATCGCCCGTTTGCAATTCAATAGCTCCAGACAATTGTAAATCAACCAATTTTTTTCTACCAAAATCCAACATCCCTTCAGAAATATCAATCCCAATAATCTTTTCAGGAGCCAGCATTTTATGGGTCATAATGGCCACATCACCCGTGCCAGTAGCCACGTCCAACATGATTTTTGGATTCAGGGCCCTTAGCTCATTGATGGCTTTTTTGCGCCATCCCTTGTCAATACCCGCACTCAGAAAATGGTTTAGAAAATCGTATTTGAATGCGATTTTGTTGAACATTTCTGCCACCTGCGCCTTTTTTTCCAGTTCACTCTCCTTAT
Organism: Chitinophagaceae bacterium BSSC1; assembly: GCA_002256435.1. GTDB lineage: Bacteria > Bacteroidota > Bacteroidia > Chitinophagales > Chitinophagaceae > Sediminibacterium. The sequence continues at coordinate 301,667 of NKJC01000005.1, read as the reverse complement.
TGGGAACTATCTGATCGTGTGCAAACTTTGCCATGGCAGCGAAGATATTACATTTAGTTGGGGCGATAAACCGCTTTGGCCCAAAGCATGCAGTAAAGAGCAGAGTTTTAGCAATTTTTTCCCATTTGGAGCGGGGCCTGCTATCTTTGCTTCGCATGAGAGCACTGATTTACAAATCCACTGGTAGCTGGTATATTGCCAAGAATGGCGATGGTAAGGTCTATAATGCCCGAATCAAGGGGGTGTTTAAGATTGACAGCATCACTTCTACCAATCCCATTGCCGTTGGCGATGAGGTAGAGATGGACATTGAAGACGTGGAAGAAGAATCAGCCATGATTCATGAGATTTATCCCAGACGCAATTATGTAGCAAGGATCTCTCCTCATAACAAACGCATGCACCATATTGTGGCCTCTAACCTGGACCAATGTGTCTTGTTTGTTACTTTAAGAGACCCCAAAACTTCGCAAGGGTTCATGGACAGGTTCTTGGTGTCTTGTGAAGCCTATCATATTCCTGCAGTAATTGTGTTTAACAAATCTGACCTCTACCGAAAAAAAGAAATGGTCATTTTTGAAGAACTAAAAAACATGTATGAAGCCATTGGGTACAAAGTGATCCTAGCCAGCGTTCAGAATAATGTAGGTGTGGAAGAAGTAAAAGCCCTGCTCAAAGACAAAACTAGTTTGCTAAGTGGACATAGTGGGGTGGGTAAGTCTACATTTATCAATGCCGTATTTCCTGAGTTTAACCTGCGCACCCAAGAAGTAAGTGGATGGAGTGGCAAGGGGATGCATACCACCACATTTGCTGAAATGTTTGACTTGGATTTTGGCGGTAGAATCATTGATACACCTGGTCTAAGAGAGTTTGGGATTGTAGATATTGGCAAACAAGAACTATCGCATTATTTTCCTGAAATGCGTGACCTGATTGGTGGATGTCAATTCAATAATTGCCAGCATATTAATGAACCAGACTGCGCCATCAAAGACGCAGTGAATACTGGTCAAGTATCAATTGAACGATACGTGAGTTATTGCACCATTTTAGAAAAGATGGAAGAGATCAATTACTGATCGTATTTCAATTGTTTTTGCAATTTGTATTTGGGCATTTTTTTCAAGGTCTTTTCATCGGCTTGCAATAATTTTTCTGCCCCAACTTCTTTGCCACGAATAGATTTTTGTGTGTTGTCATAAGCATCATTACCCCTTGATTTAAATAATCTACAGGAGCTCAACGTGAGTACCATCGCGCAAGCAAATAAACATGCTAATATGGTTTGTTGTTGTTTAATGGCTATGGTTTTGGTGCATCATTATGTTCTGTAAACCAAGAAGAATAAGTGACATAATTATTGGAAATTCGGTTAATCTCTCCGCTAATCAATGCTTCAGATACTTCTTTTACTTTTTTAGCAGGCACTCCAGCATAGATAGATCCTGCTTCTACAATGGTGTTCTCCAAGACCACGGCACCGGCAGCAATGATGGCATTGCTATGCACTACGCAGGCATCCATCACAATGGCTCCCATACCTATGAGTACATTGTCATGAATGGTACAACCATGCACCATGGCTTGATGACCAATGGAAACATTATTGCCTATTGCTGTTGCATGTTTTTGATAAGTGCAATGGATAATGGCACCGTCTTGTATGTTAACTTTATTGCCTATTTTAATGGAGTTTACATCGCCCCTAATTACGGCATTGAACCAAACACTACACTGGTTGCCCATGACCACATCGCCTACAATAGTGGCGTTGGGTGCAATAAAACAGTCTTCTCCAAATGAGGGAGATTTTCCTTGAACGGGTAAGATTAGTGCCATGGGTCAATTTTCTACAAAGCTAAAACAAGTTTGCTTTTTTGGGTAGAAAGCTTTGCTTCTTTGTAAATTGCAGCCATGGCATCAAATAGACAGTTATTCCTAAACCATGTGGCACAAACTTCTGACCAACCCATTGGGATTGAAATGGTCAAAGCTGCAGGTGTTTATTTATGGGATACTGCTGGCAAACGCTATCTAGACCTGATTTCTGGCTTCTCGGTTTGCAATATTGGACATAGTCATACCAAAGTGGTGAAAGCCGTGCAGGATCAAGCCGCAGAGTATATGCACTTGATTGTATACGGAGAATTTATTGAGCAACCCCAAGTGGCTTATGCCAAAATGCTCACGGATTTGTTGCCTCCAAGTTTGAACAGCGTTTATTTTACCAATAGTGGTGCAGAAGCCACGGAAGGTGCCATGAAATTGGCCAAGCGAGTAACTGGCCGCACCAAAATCATTGCTTTCAAAAATGCCTATCACGGCAGTACCCAAGGTGCACTCAGCGTGATGGGTGATGAATACTGGCGCAATGCATACAGACCTTTGTTGCCAGATATTTTACACGAAGATTTTAATAGCCCTCTAGCCATTGATGCCATTGATGCAAAAACAGCTTGTGTGATGGTGGAAACTGTGCAAGCAGAATCAGGGATCAAGAAACCAGATCTTCTTTGGATTCAAGCAATAGCTGAAAAATGTAAAGCTGTAGGAGCGCTTTTAATCCTAGATGAAATACAAGCAGGTTTTGGCAGAACAGGTTCTCTCTGGGCTTTTGAACAGTATAGGATTGTACCCGATATTTTACTCTTGGGAAAGGCCCTTGGTGGTGGCATGCCACTTGGCGCTTTTATTGCAGACAAGGCTTTGATGCATACCCTGACCCATGATCCTGTGCTAGGTCATATTACCACATTTGGTGGGCATCCCGTTTCCTGTGCCGCGGGTAAAGCAGCATTAGAAGTGTTGTTAGAAGGGAAATGGATAGAAGCAGCTTTTGAAAAAGAAGCATTCCTTAAAAAGAACTTGGTGCATCCTGCCATTCAACAAATCAATACTGCGGGACTTTGGATGTCTTTGCAATTTTCCACACCCGAACTCAATCAGCAAATCGTGCATCAATGCGTGAAAAACGGGTTGATCACAGACTGGTTTTTATTTGCCCCAGACCGTCTGCGTATAGCACCTCCATTGATTACTAGTATGGAGGAATTAGAAAGCATCTGCCAGATTATTTTGCAGTCAATTGATGAAGTAGTCTAGCCAAATTCCACGCAAACAATATTTGGTTTAGTAGGAGAATTGCTCTGTGTGGCGCAGGAATTAATCGTAGTGAAAGCGACATTGAATAATATAGCATTTTTGGTCTATGCCTTTTTTGCCTTCAACTTTATACACCAATCTGTGCTCGCCTGTAATTCGTCTGGACCAATAACCTTTTAAATCATATCGCAAAGGTTCAGGCTTGCCAGTTCCTTGAAAGGGAGTTTTATTAATTTCGTTAAGTAGGTCTTTAATTTTTCCAGCAATACTGCTGTCATTCTCAATCCAATACTGAAAGTCTTCCCAGCCGTTTTCCGTAAACTCAAAATTCATATCTGTGAATTATAATTTGAATTTTCGAGTTTTCCCGTTTTTCAATTGATCGATTGAATCGTGCAGACGCTGTCTGTTTGCCGCACTAGACAAAAGATGTCCTGTTTCGTTAAGAGAATTGTACTCTTTCATAGATAGAATTACAACAGCTTCTTCTTCGGAAGACCTAGACACAACTAATACATCAGACGACATTGAAACATCGTCTAAATACTTTTTCATATTGTTTCTTAATTGGGTTACTGATACAGCTTGCATAATAATTAATTTTTGTAAAAGTACGTAAAAAGGTACATAATAACGTACGTTTTATCGAACTATCAAAAAAATAAGACCCCCGCTACCAGCGAGGGCCTATCTATAGAAACTAAACAACTTTATTCTTCAGACACTTTGAAAGTGATTGATTTTTTTACTAGTGAAGTAACAATACGTCCATTTTGCTTTGCTGGAATCCATTTTGGGCTGGAAAGCATTACTCTAATAGCTTCGTCCTTTGTAAAGAATCCTGGATTATTTAACGCAACTACATCTTTGATGTCTCCATCTTGATCTACAATAAAAGACAGGTCTACACGGTAAGTTCCAGGCCCTGCTCCCTTTTGTACTGGTTTGTCACGGTCAAGATTCTTTTGTAAATATTGCAGCCAAGCATCTTGTCCACCAGGAAAATTTGCAGGCTCTTGGGTAACAGTAAATATTTTCTCATAAGGGACCTCCACAGAAGGAGGTGCCATTGTTTTAGTTACTAGAACAACAGGAGTTGTATCAATTACTAAATTATCAGTTTTGATGTTTTCAATTTTTGTAATTGGATTGCCCCTCAAGATTTCAACAGCCCCAAATACCCCTCGATTACCATATTTTTTAGTTGCATTTTCTCCTTTCCAAAAATTAAAAACAGAGATATCTTTAGGGTTAATGTTTTTTGCGGAATCCATATTTGATTCCTTATTATCTATCATTACTAAAGCATTCTTATTCAATTCTAATACCTTTTTTACGCCTCCAGCTATTGGTGATAGTTTGGTGGTGTCAATTTTCTCATGGAAAATGGTTGCTGAAATAGCGTTCATCTTTTTTTCAATTTTTTCTTTTGCTTGGACTCGAACAGAAAAAATAGAAATGCCGATGAGCAGAAGTGGTAATAGCATTACCCTTCTTACATAACTGAATCTGGTGTTGGTTGTTGTTGTCAACATAGTAAGCCTCCTTTTAATTGATGAATAAAAAAAGCTATGTTTAGTTTCAAAGAAGTGATTCCCGTAGTGAGCCTGTAATAACATTTTTGCGAAGCTTTCAACATCATGATTGGCAACAGCTGCTTCGTCTGCAATAAATTCGTGAATAGTTTCTAGTTCTTTTTGGATTAGCCAATAAAATGGATTGATCCAAAATATAGAACAAAATAATTGTGTAAATAATCTGTCCCAAGTATGCTTTTGGCGAATATGTGTGAGTTCGTGTTTAAAGATTTGTTTTCCTCCTTCATCATCAATGGAAATAGACCTTTTCCAAAATAAATTATCTAAAAAAGAGAATGGTGCAGAATCTTCATCAGTGTGCATTAAATCAAATCCATCTAGTTTGGTGATTTGAGAATGTTTTTTGATTTGATAGATTTTAAAAATTTTAAAGCAGATAGTTAAGATGAGTAATAAGCTAACTACTTGTATGAAAATTAAACTGATAGCACTTATGTTAATACTACTTGTAGGAGATTTGCTTGAAGCTGTTGCAATTAAATCAATGGATGCTCCAGAACCCATGAATACTGGCTGCTCTGTTGTAATCCAATCAAATCTTAAAAGAGGAATTAATAAACTAAAAACTAAAGCAGCCAACAAATAAAATCGATTGTAATAATGAAATCGTTTATTTCTAAGTGCTATCCAATAGTATCCCAAAAACAAACCTGATAAAAGACTTATTTTCAGCATATATAAAAGGAAATCTTGACTAGTCATTTGATTTCTTTTTGAGTTGTTTTAATAATATTTCCAAGTCCTGAATGGACATTTGTTTTTTATCAACCAAGAAAGAAATAACATTAGTATAGGAACCGTCAAAATAGCTTTCCGTTAAGCCAGCAATACGTTGTTCTGAATAGGCTTCTTTGGTTACAATAGGGTAGTAAAAATTGTTGCGATTGGGGTTTTGGATTCCCACAAATCCTTTTTCAACCAGGATCTTTAAAAGTGTTGCAATAGTATTATGATGGGCTTTTTGATCCTGTAGGTTTTCTAGGATCTCTTTTAAGAATCCCCCCTTTCCCAGATCCCAGAGCACATGCATGATTTGCTCTTCCGCCTGTGTTAGCTTTTTCATTGTAACTAATTATTTAGTCTAAATTAAGACTAATTTTTTAGTTACAAAATTTATTTTCGATTTTTTTGAAAATTTATTTAAACAGCAAAAGAGAAGCAATAATCATCAATAAGCTATTGTAATTGCCCAGATGTCTAATCAATTGAACTATGGTTTACCAGCTTTTACTACAAGTTTATTAAGAAAGTCAAAAGTTTTGGTGCTTGAAGGAAGCGAACCACTAAGCGATGCAATGCTAAAATCCCTGTCTATAATGATGATCCTTGGAATGGTAATCACACTATAGTCTTTTAGTGCTGAGCGATCAATATATAGCTGAACACCTGAAAATTGTTTCTTGTCAATATAGTTTTTCCATGACTGAAAATTGTCTTCAATAGATAGACTTATAAAAACTATGTCTTGGTTTTTGGAGAATTTCTTTTTCAAAGAATCCAAGTGTGGCATTTCTTCCAAACAGGGGCCGCACCATGACGCCCAAAGATCTATGTAGACAATTTTACCTTTAAAACTTTTTAAGGAAACCGTTTTATGATTCTTATCTAGGAATTGTAGATCTGGTGCTTTGTCTCCATTGGCCAATCCCATTTTTCTATCATAGGTTTTTGATGATGCCAATTGATAATTTGGGTCTTTGACAGATTTAATATCAGGAAGAAGCGCAGTTATTTCAGTCTTATTATTAAGACCTTGCAACTTATTAAAGATGGTGGCAGCGCGATCAAACTCTTTGACCTTATTGCTTTTTTCTGTTTCAGGAGCATTGTCCAAAACGGTGTAAATTACATCTCTATAAACTGCAATTTTTAAATAATCAGGATCAATGGCGTCTTTTAGATATTGAGAATAATAAGGCTTAGATATTCTTTTAGCCTCATCCATAAATTGTTGTAAACTATCGCCTTTTAGTTTGTATTTCCAAGCATAGTAAACTGGAATATGGTAAATGCTATTAACAATATCGGCTTTGATTCTAATTGATTCCAATTGATAAAACGCTGTATTGACTAACTTCGTTTGATCCAATTCTTGTTTTCTTTGCAAAGCAATTACTTGAATAGTATCAATGGTTGCTTGTATTGTTTTCTTTAAATGTTTTCCCGCATCTAAAAAGGAACCGCCTTTTGGGAAAGGGGTAAACCTTAAGTACTCATTTGCTAAAATACTTGTTCTATTATTTCCTTTAAATAGGGCATTAGTAGGTTTATTAAAATCTAGTTTAACTTCTAAGCTATCACCTGGTGTTAAATAAAGAATATTCCTGCCAATTCTAAAATAGTTGGCTTTGGATAATTTAAATGACACTGAGAAATTTCCCGAACTGTCTAGTATAAAATTTCTTTCGAGAGATGGAAGACTAAGGTCACTTATTTCAGACATGTCTTCAACTTGCATTTGATTGGAGTAATTTAAAATAACACCTCTAATCAAAACATTTTGAGCTGCAGCTTGCGTAGCAACAAAACAAACAATTAATATGATAATAGTTCTTTTCATCTAAGAAACCTGCATCCTACAAAAACGGCTATAGAGTTTTTCGTAGACAGGAATAATCTTGCTGATGTCAAATTCACAGGCTTGTTCATAAGCGGCCTGTTTCATCTTTTCAAGTTCAGCATCATTTTTAAGTAGGTCAATGGCAAAATTGCTCATGGCAGATACATCGCCAATATTGGACATAAAACCGGTCTTGCCTTGTATATTGATTTCTGCCAAACCACCAGCATTGGTGCTGATCACAACTGCTCGGGCTGCCATGGCTTCAAGGGCTGCTAGTCCAAAGCTCTCGTATTCAGATGGCAGTAAGAAAACATCGCTAACAGCTAAAATGTCTTCCATCTGTTCTTGCTTGCCTAGAAAACGTACGTCTTCTTCTATACCCAATTCTCTGGCCTGTTCTTCAGCAGCGGGTCTTTCTGGACCATCACCCACCATCAATAATTTGGCAGGCATGGCTTTGCGAACTTCTGCAAAAATGCTCACCACATCATGAATGCGTTTTACCTTTCTAAAGTTGGATGCGTGCATGAGAATTTTTTCTCCCTTGGGAGCAATTACTTTTCTAAATGCGTCAATGGGTTTTTTATTAAACCTGGCTACGTCTACAAAATTGTAGATCACGTCTATCTCTTTGGTTATGGCAAAACTTTTATAAGTCTCGTCTCTGAGGTTCTGTGATACTGCTGTAATGGCGTCTGATTCGTTGATAGAAAAAGTAACTACTGGTTCATAGGTTTTATCCTTACCCACCAAGGTAATATCGGTACCGTGCAAAGTAGTGATCACGGGAATGTTTCTACCATTCTTTTGTTTCACAATCTGCTTGGCCATGTAGGCGGCTGATGCGTGTGGAATGGCATAGTGTACGTGCAACAAATCCAAATCATGGTTCATGATCACGTCTACCATGGTGCTGGCTAATGCCACTTCATAGGGCGGATAGTCAAACAAAGGATAAGTTGGTACCCTTACCTCATGATAAAAAATATTGGCGTTAAAAACGTTTAGTCTTACTGGTTGTTGGTAGGTAATAAAATGTACCTGATGACCTTCATCGGCTAGGGCCTTACCCAGTTCCGTTGCCAAAACCCCGCTTCCCCCAAATGTGGGATAGCAAACAATGCCTATGCGCATACCGTGTTTGATTTAGTACTTGTAACCGGAAGGGGCCCGGAATTGAGTGCAAGTAACAATTATTTCTCCAATGTGTAAACCCATTCATCCTTATTGGCAAAACAAAACAATTGGTTAACTTCATTGCTTTCAACTTTTACAGACTTTAACCAAACTACACTATGCGCAAACTGATGTTTCTATTGGCTATTTTGCCCAGCATGCTTCTAGCACAGAACAAAGATTCTATGATGATTAGAACTTTGTCCAATGAAATTCTTCAAAATGGCAAAGCCTATGACTTATTGTATCAATTAACCAAACAAGTTGGTGGAAGATTAGCAGGTTCTCCAGGCATGGTGAAGGCAGAAATCTGGGGTCAGCGGACTTTGGAGCAATTGGGGGCTGATCAGGTTTGGATGCAGGAATGTATGGTGCCCCATTGGGTAAGGGGTGGCAAGGACAAAGCTGTGATTACAGAAATCAACAACAAAAAAGCCAATCGTGTTTTGGATGTATTGGCACTTGGTAATTCCTTAGGAAGTGCTGGAAAAACCATTACCGCAGAAGTGATTACTGTGGCCAATTTTGATGAATTGGAAAAACGCAAAAACGAGATCAAGGGTAAGATTGTGTATTACAACAACGCTTTTAACCCAACCAATATTCAACCCTTTGTTTCTTATGGAGAAGCGGGTATTTACAGACGTTCTGGACCTAGTAGGGCTGCTAAATATGGTGCAGTTGCAGTAATCATTCGCTCACTCACTGAGTCGGTGGCCAATGACCCGCATACGGGTGCCATGGCATATACCGATAGCTTGCCAAAGATTCCTGCTGTTGCAGTGGGGCCAAGGGATGCAGATTATTTATGGCATTTGAAAAAAGGATTTAAAGTGTCTTTGAGTACCAATGGAAAATTCCTGCCGGATACCATTGGGCATAATGTGATTGCAGAATTAAAAGGCAGTGAATTCCCCAATGAATTTATTACCATTGGTGGTCACTTAGATAGTTGGGATGTAAATGAAGGCGCGCATGATGATGGCGCCGGCATTGTTCACACCATGGAAATTTTGCGCGCCATGAAGGCCATTGGTTACAAACCCAAACACAGTATTCGTTTTGTGTTATTTGCCAATGAAGAAAATGGTTTGCGTGGTGGTACCAAATATGCAGAAGTGGCCAAGCAACAAAATGAAAAACATATTTTTGCTTTGGAAAGCGATGAGGGTGGATTTACGCCCCGTGGATTTGGTTTTACTACACAGAACAAAGCCCAATTAGCCAAGTTTCAGTCTTGGTTGCCACTCTTAAAACCTTATGGCACGGAGACCATCATTGATGGCGGTGGCGGGGCCGATATTGGACCTCTGAACAGAACCTTTGGAACCGTACTTTCTGGTTTTGTGCCAGATGCGCAGCGCTATTTTGACCTGCACCATGCTCGTTCAGATGTGTTTGAGAATGTTCACAAAAGGGAATTGCTCTTGGGTGCTGTAAATATGGCGGGATTAATTTATCTTGTTGACCAATACGGACTATAATGAATGCAAAAAAAATCCTTTGGACCTTTCTAACTGTGCTTGTTTTAGCATTGGTTATCTTTTTTTACTGGCGCTTTTATTTTGTGTTTGCTGAGGGCACAAAAGCTGGACAGTTAAATACCTTTCAGAAAAAAGGAATTATGTTTAAAACCTACGAGGGTAAGATTATCCAAAGCGGTTTTAAAGCCAATGTGCAGAGTAATGAATTTGAATTTAGCGTAGAGAATGAAAGAATTGCTGAACAGCTCTTGCAAAATTCTGGTAGAGAAGTAGAATTGCACTATAAGCGTCACTTTGGAGCCCTTCCTTGGCGCGGAATGCAGAGCTATATTGTGGATAGCATTTATGCCATTCATGGGGTACCTGCAGCACCAGCTGAATCTACAATTAAGCCAAAATAAACTTTGAAAAAATAGTTAGCTGTTGCAGGAAACTGCAGCAGCTTTTTTTTATGCCCAAACTTCAAAGCGTTATTCAGCAAAGAGAATAAAAATGGCCAAACGTTTGTGGATGTCTGGAATGGCTTGTTTCCAATGCTTCACCGTTTTGGTTTGAATGGATTCTGTTGGCCCAGTAATGTCTACCGCAATGCAGAGCTTGGTGGTCTCTTTACAGTTGGATAAGAGGTCCTTGATAATAGCATTATTCCTATAAGGGGTCTCTATAAAAATTTGGGAACAAGACCTTTTTTGTGCGTCTGCTTCTAATTGCTGGATCTTGTTTTTGCGTTCCAAAGAATCAATAGGTAGGTAACCATGAAACTGAAAAATCTGTCCATTCATACCAGAAGCCATTAAGGCCAATAAGATAGAACTAGGTCCTACCAAGGGTTTTACCTGAATGCCCGCTTCTTGTGCAGCTGCCACCAATACTTGACCAGGATCGGCCACGCCGGGACAACCTGCTTCACTAACAATCCCAATATTTTTTCCTGATTTGAGTAGTTGTAAAAACTGTGCTTTTACTTCTGCTTCTGCTTTGTGAATGACAAACCACTGATAGTCATCAATCACCATTTCTCTCCAAAGCTTTTTGAAAAAACGTCTGGTGGTCTTGTCATTTTCTACAAAAAAAACCTGACAGTCTTTGATGGCGTCTAAAAGATAAGCTGGAATGGTTTCCAAAGCATCTTCGTATAAAACTGTTGGAATCAAGTATAATTTACCAAGGGCCATTATTGTTCTTTTTGTTTCAAGGGATACATGCTAAGGGTTGCTGCTACTACGGCGTAAGCAGGTGCTAAAATCCATCCCACCAAAGGTAGGAGGTGCATGATATAAAATACCAATCCGTTTCCAATGGCTAGTCCTTTATGGGTACCTACATAGAAAATACTTTCTGCAGGTGTTTTTTTATGACGCTCCATGCTATAATCCAACATAGAAAAGCCATAGTAATAACACTCAATGATGAGGGCCATTACTGGGGTAAGCCAGCCCACCAAGGGAATCAAACTCAGGAGCAAAATAGAAAGCGTATACACGGTTTGCCAAAGACTATTTCTGGCTGCCAATCTAATGCCGCGCAACATGTCTTTGAGCATTTGTTTGAAATTAAAGGGTAGTTCCTTTCCTTCAATAATGGCTTCTGTTTTCTCACTCAAATAGGCAAATAGGGGTGAACCAATAATTAAAAACACGTATTTAAACAAGGAGAAATAGAATAGCAATAAAATGAGCCAGAGTAGCAATCCGCCCATGGTAAATAAGAATCCCAGAAAGCCAGAATTCAATTTGTCTAACCAAGATTTTAAACCGGTTTTTAAACTCAACCAGGTAATAAATTCCCCTGAGGTCTGCCCAAAATAATAGGCACCCACCATAAATAGCGCGGCGTATAAGATGCCAGGAATCAGGATCCATTTCCACAGTTTGTGTTCCTTGATAAAACGGTGGGCTTGGAAATAAGCCTGTATGGCCAAGATCATTTCTTTCAGCACGGGGGAGGGTTTTGAGTGGCAAAGGTAAAGTTTTAACATCGAATAGGGCAAAAAGGGGCAAACGCCATAGAATATAGTAGTTTTAAGCAATCAATTTATTATGGGTCAGAAATCAATTTTATACCTCCTGTTCTTATTGCCAATTTGCTTATTGGCACAGTCTGGTAAGACTTATCAATTCCAAGCTAAGAATGCCATGTTCCCCGATACAGCTAGGGCTGCGGGTCATCAATACCAAGGGAAAAAATTTCCGGCAGCCTTGCATTATCAAGACAGTTCGGTATTGGTGCATGTACCCGCCTATTTTAAACCAGAAAAGCCTTTTGAACTTGTTTTCTGGTTTCATGGTTGGTACAATAATATTGACAGCGCTACGCCGTATTTCCGTTTGTTGGAACAGTTTGACGCCAGTGGTAGGAATGCCATTTTTGTGTTTCCAGAAGGACCTAAAAATGCTCCCGATAGTTATGGTGGAAAGCTGGAACAACCTGGTGTTTTTGATGCATTAGTACAAGAAGTTATAGCATCGCTTCAGCGTAAAAAAATCTTGAAGAAAAAACAATTGCCCTTGGCCAAAGATTTGGAAATTACCCTTGCAGGTCATAGCGGCGCATATAGGGTCATCAGCAAAATTATTGCATACGCCAATATTGAAGAGGTATTATTATTTGATGCCCTATACGGAGGCAATGACAATTATATGAAATGGGTAGCTGCTAGTGAGAAGCATAGACTGATTAATATCTATACCAAGGAGGGAGGCACACTAGACAATAGTTTGTTGGTGGCAAAGGAATTAAAAACCAATTGGAACTTGAATCCTGTGTTATTGGATGAAAAAGACTTGACCAACCTACATTTAATCAATGATCGAATTCTGTTTATTTATAGTCATCAACAACACAATGACGTGATTGGGTATCAAAATAATTTGGAGCGCTATTTGAAAATCAGAGATAATGCTCATTCCAAATGGACAGGAAGAAATCCTTTTCTTGATGCCAAGGATTAAAACTTAGGACAGTTCACAGGTCTATCGGTATTTGGTCTTCTTACATAGATCAGCGATAACTCAATGCCACCGCGGTTTTGAGAAGCCGTGCTCAGTGCAGAACTATTGTAATCATAGCTTAGGCCCAATCTAAAATCTTGGTATTCCATTCCTAAATAAGGGATAATGGCGTCTTTGAATCTGATCCATGCACCTGCATAAAAACTAGTAGGTTTATAGGAGTCAGGATCAGCTGTTAATTGCAATGCGCCACCAACCATAGTTTCTGAAGCACCACCTTGAAACATTTGCAAAGCACTCACGTGCATGGTGGTTGAAGTACCCAATGGAAAATAACCGCCTGCATTCAACGTGGCTCTGGGATTCAAGTTATACACTGCTCCCGTAAACTGTTGTTTGGGTCTGTTAATATGGTACAAACTCAAACCAAAATAGAAATTGTTTCTTTCATTGGTACTTCCATTATACAACAAACCTGCATTCACGTCTATATAATTGGATTGCAAACTGGCATTATTAAACACTTCTGATGTAACTCCTGTAAAACCAGAACTGGTTAACTGGTCTTCAAATTTTAGGTTGGCTGTATTAATCAGCATATTGGCATACGTAACCTGAAAGCCCGCTCCTAATTGGTGGTTGCCATCTTCATCCAAACCCTTGTGGTAGGCGGTTGAAAAAGAAGCGTAGTTGAATTTTACGGCACCATTGGCGCTATTGTCATTATAGCCTACAAAACCCACACCCCAAGTATCATTGGTAGCAATATTGTCTTGTAAAATATGAAAGTCAATAGAACCAGTTGTGGTAGTAAAAGCATTGTTGATGGTAGGCCACTGGTTTCTATAATTGCCCGCTACGCGATAGGTTCCAAAAAATTTACCCGTAAATGCGGGGTTCAAAGTAAGGGGTGAGGAGAAAAACTGTGAAAAATGGGGGTCCTGTGCCGAGGCATTGCCCAGCAAAAACAGACTGACTACCAAAAAACAAATTTTCATTTTACCCATCACCAGTTCGAATTTAAGCCAAAGCCTGCTAGCTTGAAGCAATTAAGTAAAAATTGCCCCTTATTAACTTTTTCTTAGAACCAAATTGGGTTAAGACTGCACTTTTATACCAAATGCTAGGTCTCCAGCATCGCCCAAGCCCGGAACAATATAGCCTTTGGCAGTTAGCTCATCGTCAATATCGCCACACCAGATTTTAATTTGGTTCCCTGCTTCGCGATGTACAAATTCAATGCCCACCGTGCAAGCTATAGCAGCTACTATATGAATGGCTTTAGGGTTGCCTTCGTTCTTAATATATTGGATGGTTTTTACCAAAGAAGCACCTGTTGCTAGCATGGGATCACTGATAATCACAATCCTATCTTCCAAACTAGGGCTACTCATGTATTGGAGGTTGATCTCAAAACTGCCATCGCGATGGTGCTTGCGATAGGCCGAGATAAAAGCATTGTCTGCCTTGTCAAAATAGTTCATCATGCCATGATGTAAGGGTACACCAGCGCGTAAAATAGTGGCCAGAACGGGCTGCTCTTCTAATACTTTACTTTCATGAATACCAAGCGGAGTGGGGGTTTCCTGAATTTTCCAAGGAAGTTCTTTGCTAATCTCATAAGCGGCAATCTCTCCAATCCGCTCTAAATTTCTACGGAAACGCATGCGATCTCCTTGCACATTAACATCCCTCAATTCCGATACCCAGTTGCTCACTAGGCTGTGTTGTTCACTTAAATTTACAATCATGGTCTAGGTATTTGAAGTTAGATTTGGGATGTCAAAACTAAAATCAAACCACTGTAATAGGAAATTTATGTTTTACAAGGCTATTGGACTCATGAGCGGAAGCAGTTTAGACGGGCTAGACCTAGTTTTTGCCGAGTTCACAGAAATTGGAGGAAAATGGGAATATAGCATCAAGGCAGCAGCCTGTTATCCTTATAGTACGGAGTGGCAGGCACAGTTGAAAAATGCCACAAGTCTATCTGCTTATGATTACCAGCTGCTTCATACCAATTACGGAAGGCTTCTGGGAGAGGGCGTGAATAGATTTATCCAAGAATTTGATTTAGAACATCAAGTACAATTAATAGGTTCCCATGGTCATACCAGTTTTCATGTACCAGAATTGGGAATGACGGGTCAATTGGGTTGTGGGGCAACTATTGCCGCAACCACGGGCATCAATACAGTAAGTGATTTGCGGATTATGGACGTAGCACTGGGTGGTCAAGGTGCGCCTATTGTTCCTATGGGAGAAAAATTATTACTTGATAAATATGCCTATCTATTAAACCTGGGAGGTATTGCCAATATAACGGCCAATCGGGCAACTGGTTATTTGGCTTATGATATTTGTGCCGCCAATAGGGTCATGAATATTTTCTGTGAGCAAATTGGCAAGGAATATGATGCCGGTGGCGATATAGCCAAGAGCGGACAATTGCACACAGGATTATTAACCAAATTAAATGGCTTGGATTATTACAAGCAACCCTATCCAAAGTCCTTAGCCAATGATTTTGGAACTGACCAAGTGTATCCGCTGATTGCTGCTTATGGATTGTCTATTCCAGATGCTTTGAGAACCTATGTGGAGCATATTGCCATGCAAATTGGCTATGCCATCAATGCACTACAGGGTGGTAAAATTGAAGATCAGGCATCCATGTTGATTACGGGTGGGGGAGCACATAATTATTTCTTAATTGAAAGAATTGCTGCAGCAGTAAAACCACTTGGTATAACTGTTGCCATTCCAGAACAAGAATTGATAGACTTTAAAGAAGCCTTGGTCATGGGACTATTGGCCGTGCTACGTTGGCGTGAAGAAAACACGGTGTTAAACAGTGTTACTGGTGCCAAGAGAAGCAGTATTGGTGGAGCTGTTTGGATAGGTCAAGAAGCTTGATCCTGCACCAAGGGTATAAAGCTAAAATTATCTCCGTCAAATAATCCTTTGTCACTTAGTTTTAAGTGAGGAATCACCAATAAAGCCATAAAGCTCAAAGTCATGAACGGTGCTTGCAGAGTGGATCCTAGTTCTTTGGCCATACGGTCTATCTTGGTATATGCTGCGGCCACTTGGTAACCATCATCGGTACTCATGAGGCCTGCCACAGGCAAGCCCAAAACAGATTCCAATTCACCATCTACCACACTCACACCACCCCTTTCTTTGATCACCAAATTGATGGCTTTTGCCAAGCTGGCATCATCTACTCCAACTGCAACAATATTGTGACTATCGTGCGCCACAGAAGATGCAATAGCCCCTCTTTTAAAACCGAAATTTTGAATAAAACATTTGGCATTGGGGGCTGCATGGTATCGGTTTACCACCGCCATTTTTAACAAGTCTCTATTGGTGTCACTCACCAAATTTCCTTCTTCCAAACTGGGATCCAACCAAAGTTTGTTGGTGATTAATTGACCATCTAATGCTTCCATCACGGGAATCTTTCCTTCAATCACAGGATATGCATTTGCAGCAATACTCAGGTCTTCTGCTGCAATGGCTGCGCAGTCAAATTGGTTGATGGCTATTTCTGGAACAGATGCAATTAAACTCTTCCCATTTTCGGCCACCAACTGACCATTGATATAAGTTTGTTTGATGATAAAATTGGTCAAATCATCAGTAATAATAAAGTCTGCGTCATCTCCTTCACACAAAAGCCCCATGTCAAGATCATAATGTAACACAGGATTCACGGACGCCGCGCGAAGAACCATAAACAAATCAATTCCCTTTGCCACCGCGCGCGCGCAAAGCTGATTAATATGCCCCGCTTCTAAACTATCTGGGTGTTTGTCATCAGAGCAGAACATGATCAAATTGGGATGGTCTTCTAGCAGTTCAATCAAGGCTTCAAAATTTTTGGCAGCACTACCTTCCCGGATAATAATCTTCATGCCGTGTTCCAATTTATCCAAGGCTTCTTCCTTGGTAAAACATTCGTGGTCGGTAGAAATACCCGCTTCAATATAGGCTTTGGCCGTAGCGCCTCTTAGCCCTGGTGCGTGTCCATCAATGGGTTTATTCAGCGCGTGAGCCGCCCTAATTTTTTGCATCACTTCCGGGTCCTGATTCAATACACCAGGAAAGTTCATCATCTCACTCAAATACTTGATCTCAGGCTTTTCTAGCAAGGCTTTTACAGCAGCAGCGTCTAAACTAGCACCGGCTGTTTCAAAAATGGTGGCAGGCACACAACTGGGTGCGCCAAAATTGAATTTAAAAGGGACTTTCTTGCCATTGTTAATCATGTATTCCACACCTTCTAGTCCACAAACATTGGCAATTTCATGGGGGTCACTCACTGTAGAAATAGTGCCATGCACCACGGCCAATCTGGCAAACTCACTGGGTATAAGCATACTGCTTTCAACGTGTACGTGCGCGTCTACAAAACCGGGTAAAATATAGTTGCCGCCTTGAACAGGTTCACCCGTTTGTTGAATAGATTGGATCTTTCCATCTACTATTTCCAAACAGGCCTGGTAAATAGACTTTTTCCAAACGTCTACTAGATTTCCGGTAATCTTGAAACTTGCTTGTGCCATGGTTTTCTTGTACTAAATTTGAAGGTAGAACATATCTAAAACAGACCCATGAAATTTTTCCCACTACTATTGCTTACTTGCTTATCCTTTGTAAATATTCAGGCCCAAAACTTGGATTCCGTGATCAATAAATTTGAAGCAACCTATGGTGGCCGAGAAAAATTAAAGGCATTGAGCTCCATGCAAATGGAATCTGTTTTAAAATTGAACATCATGGGGCAGGCATTGGAGATTAATTTAAATACGGTAAAAGAGAATGGCAAATTGTTCCGCCGAGATATGGCAGGCATTATGGGCATGGGTTCTTCTTATACCTTAGTCACTGATACTGCAGGATGGGCCTATATTCCTTCTCTTCCTTCCTTTGGCGGTTCTGAAGCCACTAAACCCGCGCTTCAAAAAATGACTCTCGATGAATTAGTAGGTCAACAATTTGAGATGGATTGTTCCGGTCCCTTTGGTCCATTGGTAGATTATGCTGCCAAGGGTAATCAAGCTGAATTATTGGGTATTGAGAAATTAGACAAACAGGATTGTTACAATATCAAGCTCACGTTAAAGTCAGGACAGTTTATTCAATACCTAATTAGCACGGCTGATTATCATGTATTGCAGGTTAGTGCCGTGGGCGATATGGCAGGCAATCTCACAGGTTTTGCAGCTATCATGAAAATGATGGGTAATAGCAGGGGCAAAAAGGCAAAGACAAGCATACAGTATAGAAAATATATGACCATTAACGGAGTGCTTTTTCCAATGGAACAGGTAATTAGTTTTGGACCCATTGAAACGGTAATCAGTATTCAATCTGTTCAATTCAACCAACCCATTGACAAAATGTTCTACCGTAATTCCAAATAGCGGGGCCTGGCTGGGAGCCTAGACTTACGCAAAATTGAAGCCCTATGAAAAAGTTATTTTTTCAGTCAATCAATTCTTTGATACTGGTAGTAGTTTGCCTTTTAGTTTTTCAACCAAGTTTTGCACAAAGCCAAAATCAGTCTACTATCCAATTTTCCCAAACAGAGGGAGTGTGGACTATTCAACAATGGGCACCCAATATTGTCAAAGCAGTATTCTTACCAAAAGGGTATAGCCATAACGAAGCCATTACAGGAGCTGCATTGGGAAAGGCTTTGAGCAAAGTGGACAAGACATTGATTGCACAAAATGGGAATCAAATCTTGATTGGAAAAAACAAGGAAGTGGCCCTTTCTTATTGGCAAGATCAAGAAGGGAATAAGGGATTTCAAATAGGATTAACTACAGACGAAAAAATCTTTGGTGGTGGTGAACGTGCATTGCCACTTAATAGAATGGGATATAAATTTAACCTCTATAATAATCCCTGGTATGGCTATGCAGAAGGCGCGGATAACCTGAATTTTTCTGTTCCTTTTTTTAGTTCCTCAAAAGGCTATGCTTTGTTTTTTGACAATGGATCAAAGGGCTACGCCGATATTGGCAAGACCAATCCTAACCTGTTTCAAACAGGGTTTAGCAGTGGAGCCTTATCCGTGTTTGTGATTCTTGGAAATTATCAAGAAACGCTGACTAGCTATCAACAACTAACCGGCAAACAACCCCTACCACCCAAGTGGGCCATGGGAAATTTCATGAGCCGATTTGGTTATACCAGTGATACACAAGTCAGAAACATTGCAGCTAAAATGCGCCAAGAAAAAATTCCTTTTGACGCTGTGATCTTTGACCTGTTTTGGTTTGGCGATAGTATTAAAGGAACCATGGGTAATCTTGATTGGGTGAACAAAAGCAAATGGCCCAATCCCAAACAATTATTACAGGATTTAAAGAAGACCAATACCCATCCCATTTTAATCAGTGAACCCTTTATCCTCAAGGGCACCAAGTCTTATCCTTTTGCTCAGCAATATCTGGCCAAAGACAGTCTGGGTAAGCCTTATGAGCTGCAAGATTTTTATTTTGGTAAGGGTGGGCTCATTGATATTTTTAGAAAAGACGCAGGAGACTGGTTATGGAAATACCATTACCAACAACAGATTGCCAATGGGGTAGATGGTTGGTGGACAGATTTGGGAGAACCAGAAAAACATCCTTCAGATTTGTTGCACAATTTAAAAGACCTTGGTGTGAGCCGCATGATGAAGGCAGATGAAGTGCATAATTTGTATGGTCATTATTGGAACAAAATGTTGTTTGAAAAATATGCTACAGCTTTTCCCAATACCCGTTTGTTTCATTTAAACAGGTCCGGTTTTTCTGGTAGTCAACGCTATAGTATTTTTCCTTGGACAGGAGACGTACACCGTAACTGGAGTGGTTTGCGCGCACAACTGCCCAATATCTTAGGAACCAGCATGAGCGGTATACCTTATATACATAGTGATGCGGGAGGTTTTGCCATGGGCGAGGGAGACCCCGAACTTTATTTGCGTTGGTTGCAATTTGCTTTGTACACGCCCATTTTCAGACCACATGGAACCGCTTTGTATGAAGTGGATCCCAATGCCTTTAGTTATCCCAGTGAACCAGCATTAGCAGATGCATCAGTCTTAGATCAAGTAAAAACTGTGGTGGCCCAACGCTATCAAATGCTGCCGTATAATTATACACTAGCATATAGACAAGCGGCATTTGGAGAGCCCTTAATCAAACCCTTGTATTATGCTTTTCCTGATGATACAACTGCTGTAAATATCGGAGACGAATTTCTTTGGGGAGACGCTTTCTTAGTTGCACCTGTGTTAGAAAAAGGGATGACCCAGCGGGATATTTATTTGCCCAAGGGTAATGGTTGGTATGCATTGGCCACCAATCAACGTTTTGATGGCAGTGCCACTATAAGCCAAGACCTCAGCAATTTTGCCTTTCCTGTCTTTGTAAAAGCAGGAAGTTTTATTCCCATGAACAAGGGTCTGCAAGCCAATACAACAGAAACAAAAAAAACTGTTTTTGAAATTCAATATTACCCGTCGGAACAGCCTTCTCAATACCAGCTGTATTTGGATGATGGTGTTTCCAAAAATGCCATCGCTGTAAAGCAATTTGAATTGATCAATTTCAGTAGCAAGGGAATGAATCAACAAAGTGGGGAGATTAGTATTCATTCCAATGGAGGTCATTATCCGGGTCAAACCAATCAACTAGCATTTCAATTAGTCATACCTAATATCAAGAAACTGCCTACGGCTATTCAGATCAATGGTCAATCAATGAACCTATTAGACGCCAGTAATACTTTGGGCATTTCTACGGGAGAACAAGCTATTTGGAATCTGGGCAAAAAGCAGGAACTCCGGATTCCATTGGTATTGGCCGGAAAAGACCTGAATTTGAAGTTTGTCTTTTAATTCTTGCTCATTTATTTTTTGAAGGGGGAGGATTGCTTTGTAACTTGATGCTCCAATTCTACAAGTATGAGAAAAAGCATCCTGCTATCCGCATGTGCCTGTCTATTATTGACGGGTCTGATAGCACAAAAAAAACAAGTCAAGACAAGTACTAGTCCCGCAGTGGAAACCAACGCCGATTCGGCCCTTTTTTCCAAAGTGAAATTTAGGCAAATGGGTCCTTTTAGAGGAGGACGTAGTGGCGCCGTAGCAGGTAGTTACAAAAACAAAATGAACTTTTATTTTGGTAGTACCGGAGGTGGTGTTTGGAAAACTACAGATGGTGGCAGTAACTGGAAAAATATTTCGGACAAATATTTTGGCGGTACCATTGGTTCTGTTGCAGTTGCACAGAGTGATGAAAATATCCTTTACGTTGGTGAAGGAGAAAACACCATGCGTGGTAATGTTGCGGAAGGCCTTGGTGGTATTTGGCGTTCAGACGACGCTGGTAAAACCTGGCGTAACCTGGGTTTAAAAGATGGTAGACATATCACCCGTATCATCATTCACCCAAGAGACCCTAACACAGTTTGGGTGGGCGTGATGGGGCATTTGTTTGGACCCAATGAAGAGCGCGGTGTCTACAAAACCACCGATGGTGGTAAGAACTGGAAAAAAATGCTCTATGCCAATAATCAAACAGGTTGTTCAGACCTAGTAATGGAACCTGGTAATCCCAATGTGTTTTATGCAGGTATGTGGCATGTGATTAGAACGCCTTATAGTATGGAAAGTGGTGGAGAAGGAAGTGGCATTTACAAATCAGTGGATGGTGGAGAAACTTGGAAAAATATTTCTACCAACAAAGGATTTCCAAAAGGTGTTTGGGGTATTGTGGGTGTTGCCGTTGCGCCATCTAATACAGACAAGATTTTTGCCATTGTAGAAAATGCCAATGGTGGTTTGTTTGTGAGCAATGATGGTGGAGAAACCTGGAGTCTTAATTGCAGCGACAATAATATTCGTCAACGTGCTTGGTACTACACCAAAGTATATGTAGATCCTAAAAATGAAAACTTGGTTTACTGCCCCAACGTAGAGTTTATGCGTAGCCGCGATGGTGGTAAAACTTTTACCAGTGTAAATACCCCACACGGAGATCACCACGATTTGTGGATAGATCCTGAAGATGGCAATCGCATGATTGTTGCAGATGATGGTGGTGCACAAATTAGTTATGACGCAGCGTCTAATTGGAGTAGTTTGATGAATCAGCCTACTGCACAAATCTATCGCGTTAGCACAGATAATGCATACCCTTATAATATCTTGGGTGCACAACAGGATAATGGAACCTTTAGAATGAAGAGCCGTACCAATGGTGCTGGGATCACTGAAAGAGACTGGGAAGGAACCGCTGGTTCTGAGAGTGGTTATGTAGTAGCAGATCCAAGTAATCCAGACATTGTATATGGTGGTAATTATGGTGGTTATTTGTCAAGACTGGATCACAAAACGGGTGAAAACCGTGCCATTAATGTTTGGCCTGATAATCCCATGGGGGCTGGCGCCGATGTGTTGAAATATAGATTCCAATGGAATTTTCCTTTCTTCTTCTCTCCGCACAATCCCAAGCGTTTGTATGCTGGAGGTAACCATTTATTTGTAACTGAGAATGAAGGACAGAGTTGGGAAACCATTAGTCCAGACCTGACTACCAATGACAAGAGCAAACAAGCATCTAGTGGTGGTCCCATTACCAAGGACAATACTTCTGTAGAATATTATTGCACCATTTTTACTGGAACAGAATCACCTTTAGAGAAAGACCTGCTTTGGATTGGTAGTGATGATGGAGTTTTGAGTATGAGTAAGAACGGTGGCAAAAATTGGGAAAACGTAACGCCTCCTGCTGCTGGCAAATGGATGATGTGGAACTGTATTGAAACAGATCCCTTCAAAAAAGGAACCGTGTATGTAGTGGGTACCAAATACAAATCTGACGACTTTACGCCTTATTTGTTTAAGTCTGAAGACTATGGTAAAACCTGGACAACTATTACCAATGGCATTAACAAAATGCATTTTACGCGCGCCTTGCGTGCAGACCATAAACGCCCAGGTTTGTTGTATGCTGGTACCGAATATGGTTTGTATATCAGTTATGACTATGGTAGCAATTGGAAACCCTTCCAATTAAACTTACCCATTGTTCCTGTGACTGATTTGACCATCAAAGAAAATGATTTGATTGTAGCTACACAGGGTAGGGCTTTCTGGGTATTGGATGATTTGACCGTATTACAAGAAAAAGACAATGCGGGCATTGCTAAAAACCTGCACGTGTTCACCGTGAATGATGCTTACCGTTCTGAAGGTGGTGGTAGAAGAAGAAACCGTGGTGGCGGTGGCGCTGTTCAGAATATTGGTGAAAATCCATTAAGTGGTGCGGTGTTCAATTATCATTTGAGAAATACCAATGATTCTTCTAAAGTGTCTATTAGTATTTATGACAAACAAGCTAAATTGATCAAGACCTTTAGCACCAAGTCTAAAGAAGCTGCTGATAAATTAGAAATCAATGAAGGATTGAATCAATTTGCATGGGATCAGAACTATCCTGAAGGAGAAAAAACAGATGGCATGATTCTTTGGAATGGTGGTGTAGGTGCGGTAAAAGCTGCTCCTGGTAAATATAGCGCACGTTTCCGTTATGGCAAAGACAGTGTAGATGTTCCTTTTGTAATCAAGAACAATCCTAATTACAAAGCAACAGAAGCCGATTATGATGCGCAAGTAGCTTTCTTATTACAAGTACGTGACAAGTTTAATGAAGTGCAAAAAGGCATCAAAAATATTAGAGCATTGCGCACACAGATTACAGACTTTAATGCCAAGTTAGACAGCAATGGCACCAAGGAACTCAAACAAATGGGAGATAGCATTAATAAGCAATTAACGGCTATAGAAGAAGCTTTGTATCAAACCAAGGCCAAGAGCTTCCAAGACGTCTTGAACTTTCCTATTCGCCTAAATGACAAGCTTGCTGGTCTATATGGTGTAGCATCTAGTGGTCAGAATGCGCCAAGCAAACAAGCCATTGAAACACTAGCAGATCTTGGAGGCCAAGCCGATGTTCAATTGGCTAAGCTGAAAAAGATTTTGACACAAGACCTGAAGTCTTATAACAAAATGATCAATGAGAAACAAGTTCCGGTGATAGGAATTAAATAATGAGAAGCTTTTTACTTGTGAGGTGATTTTTCTTTTGGAGAAGATTTAGTGAAGGAAGAAAGCGAAGAGTGAAGGAAGAAAGTGAAGAGTGAAGAGTGAAGAGTGAAGAGTGCAGGATGAATCGTTTCGCGAATATGATTTTTTAAATCCCCTCGATTTTTCGAGGGGATTTTTTTTGAATGAGCTTTACTAAATAACTAATAACTAAAACCTAGGCGCAGCCTAGGTCAACTCGTTTACGGAAATCACTGTGCATTCTTCACTCTTCACTCTTCGTTCTTCACTAAAAACACCTCTACCTGATAATGATTACAAATTGAGCCAGTAGTTCAACTTAAAGACAATCGCACGATTCTTATTCCGGAAAAGCGGATCAGTATAATAGTTATCCGTATACACCAAGAAGAAATCACTCATTGGTTTGTAACGATATTGCAAGCGACTATTGATGTTGAAATTGTTACGCTGGGTATTGTACTGTAAGAAAGTGGTCCAGAATAATTTGGTGCTGAAATTGTATTCAATTCTAGGAGCAATCAAAAACAGTTCATCACTGCCATATCCTTCAGGAAATTGCAAACGGTTATAGTTTAATTGCAAGCTCACATTTAAGTGTGGTTGCTTGCGAAAACTAAGGGTAGTGCTAATACCTTGGTAATGTCCATTATAGAACCCGCCTCCGTTTAAGCGGATAAATATGTTCAAAGCCTTTCTAAAATCTGAACGATATCCAAATCCAAATTGGTTGTATTTATAATTGCCTTTTGGAATGGGTTTAGCATCTGTAAATGAAGTAGCAAATAATAAGTTGGTTTCATTTATTGATCCAGATACAAATAAAAATCCTGTATTCTTGAATTGCATCTGGTATTCCATTTCATGACTGCGCTCATTGAGTGAATTGTCCGGATTAAACACCAAGAAATTGCTTAACCCTAAACTATGCTGATTCACTTTTCCTTTTTTAGGGAATAGTTTGTAACCAAAATTATTGAAGACCTGTTTGAATCCCATTCTGATTAGGGTATCACGGTCAGCGTCATAGTTATTGATGCGTTCCACAAATCCCATATCGGTATAAAAATTCGTGCCTAGGTTGCCCATATCAATCACCGCACTAAAATTTCTGCCATTATAACTAAGGCCAGCATTGTAATAAGCATTTTCTGAACTAATACCTTGTTTAAAAGAATGGTTATAAGCTGCCCATCCACTCCAGGTTCCTTTCAAATTATTGTAGCCAAATTCTACACCCGCATTACGCCCGTAAGCATCCAATGGGTTTTGTTTTTTCTCTGCTTCTGATATGCCGTTTTCTCTATTTAGAAAATATCCTTTGATGGTAGATCTCTTGAGTACGCGTTGACTAATACTGGCAGCGGTATAATTTTCTGGTGCATAGCTTCCCTGTCTACCCGTTTGAATATTCATCAAACCCACCCTTGTTCCCTTGGCAATATTGCCGGAAACCCTTGCTCCAAACAAAATGGGAATTTTGTTGCCATCCTTATCTAGTCCAATGGTTCTGGAATAAAAAGGTCTGATGGGTGGAATGCCATATTGAGAAAATAGATCCGCGTTTTCCAAGAAAAAGGTTCTGCGTTCTGGGAAAAAAATATTGAACCTACTCAAGTTGGTTACTTGTTGGTCTACTTCTACTTGAGAAAAATCGGGGTTTACGGTTAGGTCTAGATTCAATGAAGAAGTCAATGCCATTTTTGCGTCAAAACCCGCATTGCCACTAGCTGCTGTGGCAACGCCGTTTTCTTGATCACCCGTTACATTACCTGTCACAAAAGGAATCAAAACCATATTGCTTCCTGCTGCGGGAGGAGGTGTGCTCCAAACAAGTGCACCCGTATAACCTAGATCCATAGATTTAAAATTCTGTGGCATGGGTGTCCAAGTACTATATTCATTGGCCTTGGTATCAATCCTAACCAGATTAATACCCCAGAGTAATTTTTCTGAAGAATACCGAATACTTTTAAAAGGAATGGCAATCTCAGCAGTCCATCGGTCTGCATATTGTTTGGTGGCAGAAAACCATTTATTGTCCCAGCTCCAAGAAGGGCCACTATCGTCATCAGCAAAAGGTAATTGGTCTTCACTTTGTGCATTGAATGCATTGACTACAAAAAAGAATCCATTGGTTCGTTGATTGGTGGGGTCCAATACAATGCCAATGCCATCACTACCATCGTGACCAATATCTCTTTTTAATGAACTGATAAAAGCCTTTCCTGAATCAAAAGCCGTTACGCCAAAATATATGAACTTGTCATCATGAGTAATCCTAATAGAAGTTTGTCTTTGGGGTCTTCCACCATCGGTAGGAAACTTGCGCCAGAATGCAGACATAGTATCGGCCTTGGCCCAAATGGTTTCTGTAAATTCTCCGTCTATTTTAATGGATTCGGTAGTTTTTTGAAGATGGTATTGGTAGTCTTTTTGAAAACGCTCACCGTTTTTCTCCTGGGCCAATAGACCAGTAAAGCCAAATAAGATTAGCGCTAGCAGTAGTGTGGGTTTGATAGGCATAAAGTCATGGTCCCTGTTGCAACAGGGTTTTGTGCAAAAGAAAGCTTTCTTACTTTGTAGTAACGTTAAACAATTGAAAACGTTACAAATCAAGGATAAATGGTAGTTAGACTTGAGAATTATTCATCCAACAAGTCTGGTCTACGTTCTCGGGTGCGTTGCAGAGATTGTTCGTAGCGCCATTCTTCTACTTTTTTGGGGTCACCTTGTGTGAGAATTTCTGGCACTTTGCTGCCCCTAAAATCTGCGGGACGGGTATAGACTGGAGGAGCTAATAAATTGTCTTGAAAGGAATCAAATAGGGCAGAAGTCTCATCATTGAGTACACCCGGAATCAATCGCCCCACGGCGTCTACTACTACAGCAGCGGCTAATTCACCACCACTGAGTACATAGTCACCAATAGAGATTTCCATGGTCACGTATTGCTGCCTAATTCTTTCATCAATGCCCTTGTAGTGTCCGCAGATAATGAGCAGGTTCTCCATCATGGACAATTGATTGGCCCTTTGTTGGTTAAAACGCGGACCATCTGGCGTCATATAAATGATCTGATCATATTTGCGGTCTGCTTGTAATTCATCAATGGCATTGGCCAAGGGCTCGGGCATCATGACCATACCAGCACCGCCACCAAATTGGTAATCGTCTACCTGCATATGTTTGTTTATAGCCCACTTGCGTAGGTTATGGCAGACCACGGTGAGCAAACCCTTTTCTTGGGCCCGCTTCATGATGCTGTGTCCAAAAGGACTATCCAGCAATTCTGGCACTACCGTAATAATATCAATATGCATGTACAAAAATTTATTCTTCTCCCATGAATCCTCTAATATCTCTCAAGTCTCGCTTGGTTGGTCTTCCCACTTTGCTCAAGCGTTTACCAGTTTGGAAACTAGCTGCTTGGAATTTAACCACGTCTAATTCTTCAGGTGGGGTAATGTCTTCATAGTGTTTAATAGCTTCTGGATAAGCTGCGCGTTTTTCTAATAAACCCGTTACCCTAATCACCCATTTTCGGCCTTCTGTTTTTACGTCAAACACGTCACCAATATTCACGGGCTTAGACGCTTTTATATTGCTGCCTTGCAACTTCACTTTCCCATTGTCACATGCATCAGCAGCCTGGCTCCTAGTTTTAAACAAACGGATGGCCCAGAGGTATTTGTCAACGCGCAGTTTCTCTTTTGCTTCCACGGCTATTATTTTCCTTCTGTATAAAACTGATGGAAATAAGGAATGGTTTCAATGCCTTTGTAGAAATTGAAAATGTCAAATTTCTCGTTCGGGCTATGCAGGTTATCAGAGTCCAAACCAAATCCCATGAACACAATCTTCAGTCCCAATTCTTTTTCAAACAAAGCACAAATTGGAATGCTACCACCACCACGAACAGGAATAGGATCCTTGCCAAATGTGGCGTGTATGGCTTTTGCTGCAGCCTGATAAGCATCAGAATCAATAGGCGTAATATAAGGCTCACCACCATGGTGCTCTTCTGCTTTAACCGTAACACCTGCTGGCGCGATAGACTTAAAGTAGTTCAGCAATTTTTCCGTAATCACCGTAGAAGATTGATTAGGTACCAAACGTGCTGATATTTTGGCAAATGCTTTTGAAGGCAAAACAGTCTTAGCGCCTTCACCAGTATAACCACCCCAAATCCCGTTTACTTCTAAGGTTGGACGAATACCCGTTCTTTCATTAGTGGTATATCCTTTTTCACCCCAAAGACTGCTCACACCCAAATCGGTTTTGTATTCCGCTTCGTCAAAAGGAGCTTGGGCCATTTTGGCGCGCTCTTCAGGAGTTGCATCAATCACGCCATCATAAAAACCAGGAATGGTGATATGGTTGTTCTCATCATGACAAGAAGCAATCATTTTTGCCAGCATGGTAATGGGGTTGGCAACAGCACCACCATATACGCCAGAATGCAGGTCACGATTGGGTCCTGTAATTTCTACTTCAATATAACTTAGACCACGAACACCAATATCAATAGAAGGATTTTCCATGCTCAGCATAGAAGTATCACTGATCAAAATCACATCTGCTTTTAATAAATCCTTATTGGCTTTTACAAATGTGGCCAGATTAGGACTACCCACTTCTTCTTCTCCTTCAATCAAGAATTTTACGTTGGCGGGGAGTGTGTTAGTTTGGGTCATTGTCTCCAAAGCCTTTACGTGCATATAGAATTGACCCTTGTCATCGCAGGAGCCGCGCGCAAAGATTTTTCCATCAATAATGGTTGGGTCAAATGGGCCGCTTTTCCAAAGATCCAATGGGTCTGCTGGTTGCACGTCATAGTGTCCATAAACCAAGATGGTTGGTTTAGTTGGATCAATGATTTTTTCACCGTATACAATGGGGTGACCAGCTGTTTCATAAATAGACACAGTGTCTGCACCAGCTTCTTGTAAACGTTGTTGCACCAATTTGGCACAGGCCAACATATCGGCTTTGTTTTCTGTTCTTGCACTCACACTGGGAATGCGCAATAGTTCCAATAATTCATTGAGGAACCTTTCTTTATGTTGATCTTGGTATGCTTTCCAAACTTGCATAATCAGTTGTTTAAATGTTTGAAGGGCAAAATTAAGTCTTATTGCTACACCATGGTTTAGGAAACCGGTGTCAATTGGTGCTTTTTATTGGAGACCAGGTTTTCCATGGTCCATTCCACTTTGTGTTGAAAAGGATGTTGTCTCACAGTGCAATCCGTTTTACTGCAAATACTGCAACTAAAGGGTAGACAACCATCGGTATGAACAAAGAGTTCTATTCGGTCTCCAAACTCTTGTTGAATCAGGCTAGCCAATGCGTCAATTTCATTGTGCGCTTCATGAACATTCAAGTACCAAGGCACAGTAAAATGACAATCAACGTGCAAAAGGCTGCCGTATTTAATTACCCTTAGGTTGTGTAAGTCTATCCAGTTTTCCTGTTTCTTCTCATTCAAGACCGCAATAAACTTATTGAGCAATTCCATATCGGCCTCGTCCATAATCCCTGCTAAAGAAGAGCGAATAATCTTGTAGCCATTGTAAATGATAAACAGACCCATGACACCTGCAATGGCTTTGTCTAGCCAGTACAATTTGGTGAGTAACATGAGACCCAATCCAACAATGATGGCGGCAGTAGAATAAGTATCTACTTGTAAGTGCTTGCCACTGGCCATGAGTGCCATGGAATTATTCTTCTTTCCAAGATTGATACAATAAGCACCCGCTACATAATTGATTACGGCAGTAATGCCAATCAAGATTAAACCAGTATCAAGACTTTCTAAAGGATTTTCGTGAATTAGGTTCTGTATGGTTTCATACAAAATCATGATGCCTGCTGCCACTATTAATCCACCCTCTACAGCAGCAGAAACAAATTCGGCTTTGCCATGTCCATAAGGGTGATCAATATCGCGCGGCTTAGCGGCCACATACAAACTATAGAGTCCTATAAAACCGGCTATTACGTTTACAATACTTTCCAATGCATCCGTTAAGATGGCCATGGAATGCGTAAAATAATAGGCCGATATTTTCAGCACAAATAACACCACACTTAGCAGGGTGATCCATTTCTGCAGTTTCAGATTTTGTTGTGCTGATTGCATAATCAATATTGGGCTGAACTAGATCAACTCAACGCTGTGGTTGATGGGGCAGTGCTTGGCCAACATAGCCGACACACCACAATATTTGTCCATAGACAAGGAAACAGCCCTTTGTAATTTATCCAAATCTTCCGCAGGTATTGCTGCGCGATACACAAGGTTAATGTATTTGAAAGTTTTTGGATGCTCGTCTGTTTGCTCTGCTTCTGCAGATACTTCCAGTTTTTTAAGATCCACTTTCATCTTCTTTAATATGTCTACCACGTCCATGCCGCTGCAGCCGCAAAGACCCGCTAGCACTAGCTTTTTGGGGCTCATGCCAGAATCCAATCCACCACCATCAACAGTAGTGTCCAGTCTAACCGTATGACCATTGTCTGAAGTAGCATCAAATGCTAGGGCTTCTACCCAGTTTGCTGTGAGTTTCATATACTATCTTATAGAGATTCAAATCTTGTTTCAACAAAACGCCAGTTTACTGCATTCCACCATGCATTAATATAGTCAGGGCGTTTGTTCTGATATTTCAAATAATAAGCGTGTTCCCAAACGTCCAAACCTAGAACCGGTGTGCCTTTGAGTTCACTAAGATCCATCAAAGGATTATCTTGATTAGGCGTAGAACCCACCACTAATTTTTTGTCTGCATTCAAAACCAACCAAGCCCAGCCACTTCCAAAACGGTTCTTGCCCGCGTCTGTAAACTGAGTTTTAAATGCTTCTATGGAACCAAAGGATTGTGCAATGGCAGCAGCTAATTTTCCTTGTGGTTGTTGATTGGTGGGGGCCGCCATACACTGCCAGAATAATTCGTGGTTATAATGACCACCAGCATTGTTGCGCATCTTAGCGGAATATTTAGAAACCCCTCTTAGCAAGTTTTCCAAACTGGTTGCATTGGTATCTACTTTTTCAGCTACCAAGGCATCGGCTAAATTCTTGGCATAAGTAGCAGCATGTTTGCTATAATGGATTTCCATGGTCATGGCATCAATCACGGGTTCCAATGCCTTATAATCATAGGGCAGTGGTTGTTGCACAAATGGATTGGGTGCAAACCCTGAACCAGTTCCCGCCAAAGATGGCAAAACGGTTAGTGATATTCCAGCAGCTAGTGCAGCTTTACCGGTATTGGCAATAAATTCTCTACGGCTATGTTGATTGTTTTCCATGTGTTTGATTTAAGGTTGTTCTTGACGGGGACGTCTAAATTTAGCAATAAATAAGCGCAGTTCCTTGAAAGAACGATAATAGAATTCTTGGTTGAACAATTGTGAGTCCCGCATGGCTTTAAAAGTTAGAAAAATGCCAATGGGAATTAAGATAAAAGTAGATAGCCACATTCCTACTAATGGAGAAGTAGCATTTGATTTGACAAACTTTTCACCAAAAGTGTTAAAAAGGTGAAAGACCACAAAAAAGATGATAGCAAAAACCAAGGGCGTACCCAAGCCACCTTTTCTAATAATGGAACCCAATGGAGCTCCAATCAAGAACAGCACCAAACAAGCTACGGATAGGGTCAACTTTCTATGCCATTCAATCTCGTGCAAACGTAAGGAAGTAACCCTTAAGGCATAGTCTTCTGCCATTACGCCTACATTTCCCTTGATACTGGTTAATTGGTTCTCTGCCCTTTCTGTTACAATGGATCTGATACTATCAGGGATCAGTTTGGTAAAGCTGCTGGCTTTTTTGATTTTTTTTGGATCCACTTTAGCCCAACCCGTATCGGCGTAGCGCGTAAAATTCAAATAAGGATTTACTTCTGCATTGGATTTTTTCAAATAGATACTATCAATATGAGAGATAGAATCAATGGCGGTATTTAATTGACGAATGCTCAACATTTTTGGATCATAGAAAGAACTATCGCCTGATTTATTCATTTGAAAACTCTTCAGGTCAAAAAGTTTTTTATAAGACTTGAAACCCATTCGAATAAACTCTGTGTTGCTTACTCCACGTGGACCACGCTCTTGTAAGCGCCATCCGTCTCTGAGAATAAATTCCAAAAATTGTTGGTCCTTACTAATCCGCATGACCCCGCTTTGGGCAATAATCATATGGTCTTGTAAGCCACCATTTTTTTCAAAAATCACCACGTCATGAATAATGCTATCATTCTTTTCCTTACTTCCCAATTTGATCACATAGCCATCAATCTTGTCATAGAAAACACCGGGTTTAATATCCAATGCTGGTTTTGATACAATGATATTGTACTTGAGTGCAGCTAACTTCAATTGGGTAACTGGAATAATATTATTGGCAAACAAAAAGGCTAGTCCGCTAATAAAAATGGTAATCACCAAAAGTGGTCGCATAAAACGCAAGAGCGGAATACCAGCGGCTTTAATGGCTACTAGTTCAAAGCTTTCTCCTAGGTTTCCAAAAGTCATGATAGAAGAAAAGAGCAGGGCCAAGGGTAGGGCAGTTGGAATCCAAAATAAGGTTACCAAACCCACCAGTTTCAAAACCGTAAACAGATCCAATCCCTTGCCCACCAAGTCATCTATATAGAGCCAGAAGAATTGCATGGTGAGTACAAACAAGGAAATGGCAAAAGCCCCAATAAAGGGGCCAATAAAAGATCGTATAATGAGAATATCCAGTTTTTTTATCACGGTCCTTGCTTAATATTGCCAAATGAGCAAGGCAAAAGTAAGGCTTTCGGCAAAGGAACAGGAATTGGTAGTCAATGCCGATTGGATTTTAACAAAGAATGCCATTATCCAAAAGGTGAATGCGTTTTTTGGGGAGGTCTGCGAGACTTATCAGGGACTAGTAGCTGCAAATCCAGCATTGGCCAATGATCCCGCTTTTGCTATTGGCCCCAAGATCTCTAAGGGGGATCAATATGAAGGTCTGCCCTGGGTCATGTTGGACTATCCTAGGGTCTTTAGCGTTAAGGATGTGTTTGCGGTAAGGACTTTTTTCTGGTGGGGTAATCAAATGAGCATTACCCTGCAACTACAAGGCAAGTACCAACAGTTTTATAGTAATGCTATTCAGCAGTATTTTTTTCTAAGAGCTGGTAATCCACACGCCCAATACCCTTGGTATGTTTGCATCAACCCTGAAGACCCTTGGCAACACCATTTTAGAGAAGACAATTATGTACCCGCTGCCCAGTTTCCACCTGCTGCTTTTGCTCAATTACCCTTTATCAAGTTGGCAAAAAAAATCCCACTGGAAGAGTGGGATGATATGGAATTCTTTTTACAAGAGACGTTCAAGGACATATTGCTACTCTTAGGTAATCAGACCTTATAATCTCTTAAAAAATTGCTAGAAATTAGTGCGAATTAGGCTCCTAAGCGATGGAATAATTCCTTCACTTGGTATTCCCATAATTGGCTTTGATCCTTGATCTCATTTTTCTCAGCAAAATCTTTGATGATTAAGATGGTTTGGTTAGAGATCTCAGTTTTTTCTATGCGGAATTCAAAGTATTCGTTTTTCTCAGTATGTAACCAATGAAAACGGATAAATTTATCGTCTTCTTTGTCCATTACTTCTGCCTTATCGGGTGCGCCTCCGCTCCATGAGAAACTGTAAACATTCTCCCATTCGTCTACCTTGTCTGCAAACCATTCTTGCAAACCAGCTGGTGTTGACAAAAATTCAAACAATATACCGGGGGAACATCTTACAGGGAACTCAATAGTGAATAGTTGCTTCTTGCTCATTAAATCTTATTTAGCGCAGGTCAATCGTAGTTGTGCAATAATATTAAATAATCCTTCGCATCCAAATGTTTTTTTGATATAAGCACTCAAATATGGAGTCAGTTTGGGATGTGCGGAAAATATAAGGTTATAATATATTGAAATTCAATAAGTTGAATAAAATTATTTTTTTGTGGAAGTTTCAATTTTTTGTTAAATTGCTTTAGCATACAGTGAAAAAGGAATCTGTGGCCCCACCCCTCCCAACGCATCGCCTGAACTTTTCGGATACTTCTACCAATAAAACATGCATTTATGAGTATGCGGCAGCTGAAGATTTCAAAATCTATCACCAACCGGGAATCTCAAAGCCTGGAAAAATACCTCCAAGAAATTGGCAAGGTAGAACTCATTTCTCCTGAGCAGGAGGTGGAATTGGCATTGAAAATCAAGAACGGTGATCAACGCGCACTGGACCGTTTGGTTAAATCCAACCTACGCTTTGTGGTATCTGTTGCCAAACAGTATCAAAACCAAGGCCTTACCCTGCCAGACTTGATTAATGAAGGCAATCTGGGTCTAATCAAAGCCGCTTTGCGATTTGACGAAACCAGGGGTTTCAAGTTCATTTCCTATGCCGTTTGGTGGATCAGACAGAGCATTTTACAAGCTTTGGCTGAGCAAAGCCGGATTGTGCGCCTACCCTTGAACAAAGTGGGTCTCACCAATCGGATTAGCAAGGCTTATCAGCAATTAGAACAGGAATACGAGCGTGAACCCAGCCCCGAAGAATTGGCTGAATTATTGGATTTGGGCATTGACGAGGTTACGGCCACCATGAATGTGGGTTTCCGTCACGTGAGCATGGATACACCTCTTTCAGACGGGGAAGACGGCACCCTCATGGACCTGATGGAAAACCCCAATGCGGTTAAAACAGACGAAAAACTGGAGCATTTTGAATCGCTCCGAATGGAAATAGAGCGCAGTTTACGCACCCTCACCGAGCGTCAGAAAGACGTGGTTTGCTATTTTTTTGGCATTGGCGTAGACCATCCCTTGAGTTTAGAAGATATTGGAGAGCGCTATAACCTGACCCGAGAAAGGGTGCGCCAAATCAAGGACAAGGCCATCACCAAACTCCGCAGTACCAATCGCTGTAAGCAGTTAAGGGTTTACTTAGGTTGAACCACAGAACATACTATATTTGCAACTCTTTAAACTGAACTTGAGGTTCAGTTTTTTTTTGAATGTTTTGAAAGAAGTGCAACCATGTTTAATTCATTAAGTGAAAAATTAGAATCGGCCTTTAAGAACCTTAAAGGAGAAGCCAGGATCAATGACCTAAACATTGCCAATACGGTTAAAGATATCCGTAGGGCTTTGATTGACGCCGATGTGAACTTTAAAATAGCCAAGGAATTCACTGACAAAGTGAAGGACAAAGCCGTAGGTGAAAAAGTCATCAATGCCATTAGTCCTGGTCAATTGATGGTGAAGATTGTGCAGGATGAATTAACGGAATTAATGGGTGGATCAGAAGCCCAATTCAATATCAGTGGTAACCCTGCTATTATCTTGATTGCTGGTTTACAAGGTAGTGGTAAAACCACTTTCACTGGTAAATTAGCCAGCTACTTAAAAACGCAGAAAGGCAAGTCTCCCATGGTGGTGGCTTGTGATATCTATCGCCCCGCGGCCATAGATCAGTTGACTGTTTTGGCAGAACAAATTGGTGTAACCGTATATAGTGAAAGAGAGAATAAAGACGCGGTTTCTATTGCACTAAACGCTATTAAAGAAGCAAAAGCTACCAACAAAAATGTAGTCATCATAGATACGGCTGGTCGTTTGGCCATTGATGAAGTGATGATGACAGAAGTAGCCAATGTAAAAGCTGCTGTGAATCCTGCGGAGATTTTGTTTGTGGTGGATTCTATGACTGGTCAAGATGCGGTGAATACAGCTAAAGCCTTTAATGATCGCTTAGACTTTACCGGTGTGGTCCTAACAAAATTGGATGGTGATACACGTGGTGGTGCGGCCCTTTCTATCAAATATACCGTGAACAAACCCATTAAGTTTGTGAGCTCTGGTGAGAAGATGGATACCCTTGATGTATTCTATCCTGAGCGTATGGCGCAAAGGATCTTGGGTATGGGTGATATTACTACCTTGGTAGAAAAAGCGCAGGCCCAGTACAATGAGGTAGAAGCCAAGAAACTGGAGAAGAAGATTAGAAAGAACCAGTTTGACTTTCAAGACTTTTTGGATCAGTTACAGCAGATCAAGAAAATGGGGAATATCAAAGACCTGATGGGCATGATTCCAGGAGTGGGAAAAGCCATCAAGGATGTAGACATTAATGATGATGCGTTCAAGGGAATTGAAGCCATTATCAAATCAATGACCCCCTTTGAAAGATCTAATCCAGACGCACTAACCCCAAGTAGAAAAACTAGGATTGCCAAGGGATCTGGTAAAGACATCAATGAAGTCAATGCTTTTATGAAACAATTTGAGCAAATGAAACAAATGATGAAAATGATGAATAACATGCCCATGGGAGGCCGTTTCCCCGGTATGAAACGATAAAAAATCAGCAAAAACCCCTTCCTTTTGTGCTAATTCTGGATTCTAACAAATCCTTTGCATACAAACTTGGTAGGAAATGGTTTTACTATTACTTTTGTCCCCCAGCTATTCTTAGTTGGATTAACAAATTTCCTTAAAGCCTATAAATGTCTATTTAACATGGCAGTAAAAATGAGATTACAGAGACACGGTAGCAAGAAACGTCCTTTCTACTTTATTGTAGTGGCCGATGCCCGTGCACCCAGAGATGGAAAATTCATCCAGAAATTGGGTACTTACAACCCGCTTACAGTTCCTGCAAGCATTCAATTAGACCGTCAAAAAGCTTTGGAGTGGCTGAACAAAGGTGCTCAACCCACCGACACTGTTCGTCGTATCCTTTCTTTCAAAGGCGTATTGTACCTGAAACACCTTTTACGTGGTGTTAAATTGGGTCTGTTTGATGATGCTACAGCCATGACAAAGTTCCAGGAATGGCACAATGAACATGAAGCACAAATTACCCGTCGTAATGACGAGCACAAGAAGGTTCAAAGAGCAAAGAAAGTGTATGTTCCAGTTGTGAAAAAAGTGGAAACTACAGAAGAAGCTGCTCCTGAAAGCCAGCCTGAAGCTTAGTGTAATACAGACTTACAAAAGCAATTCTGTAAACTGATTAAGTCCTGGCATTTGCCGGGACTTTTTGTTCCAAATAATTAGCATGAGTGAATATATCCATATTGGTAAACTAGTGGCCAGCTTTGGTTTAAAAGGCGAGCTGATTCTCAAACACGAGTTGGGAAAAAAGACCGTGTTTAAAGGCATTGAAGTCTTGTTTGTAGAAGAGACTAAGGGAAACTACTTGCCCTACTTTATTGAAAACTCTAAGGCTTCTAACCAAGAAGAAACCACTATTAAATTAGAGGGTTTGAATACCAAGGAATCCGCAGCCAGACTGGTTTCTAGAAATGCATGGGTAGCCGATACAGACTTTAGAAAATTGGTGGGTAAAACCGCACCCATTGCCATGTTGGGATACCAATTATTTGACGATGGAAATTTCTTAGCACCTATTGAAGAAGTCATCAATCAACCACACCAAGTGCTGTTGCGCATTACATTGGAAGGCAAAGAAGTATTGATCCCATTACACGAAGAAACATTGGATAGTATTGATCATGACAAGAAACAAGTGCACGTAACACTGCCCGATGGTTTGTTGGAAATTTATACCAGTTAATGTTATTGTATGGCGCATCAATTTGAACATACCATTACCGTTTTGCCGGAGCATTTAGACAATCAGAACCACGTAAACAATGTGATCTATTTGCAGTTTATGCAAGACATTGCCATTGAACACTGGAGCAGTGTTGTGCCTGCGGCCATGGAAGCAGAGATAGTATGGGTTGTCAAGCGTCATGAAGTAGATTATCATGCACCTGCCTTATTAGGAGACGAATTATTGGTCAAAACTTATACCGGTGCCCTGTCTACTGTTGCTTGGGACAGACACTGTGAAATTATTCGCGTGCGCGATGGAAAAAAGATCATCAGCTCCAAAAGTGCTTGGGTTTGTTTAGACAGAAAAACCGGCCGCCCACGCCGCATAGACGATGCCATTAAAGCCGTCTTTGATTAAATCCTTGCTACTACTTATGCAGGTTTGAATTAGGAATAGGGCTGTTGCTTAACTTAGCAAGATGCAGCCCCAACGCTATATTGCCCATATGGATCTGGATAGCTTCTTTGTAAGCGTGGAAGTCTTGAATGATCCATCGCTCAAGGGCAAACCCGTGATTGTTGGCGGGTCCAGAGATAGGGGCGTAGTAACCACTTGCAGCTATGAGGCGCGCAAATTTGGGGTACGTTCGGCCATGCCCATGAAGAAAGCCATGCAACTCTGCCCACAGGCTATATTAGTGCGCGGCACCCGCGGAGAATATAGCCGTTATTCCAGAATGGTTACCGAAATTATTGCGGCCAAAGCACCGCTGTTTGAAAAAGCATCCATTGATGAATTTTATATTGACCTCACGGGGATGGATAAATTTTTTAATCCCTTTCAATGGACCATTGACCTGCGCAATGAGATCATTGAAAAAACAGGACTCCCAATTTCTTTTGGATTAGCATCTAATAAAATGGTGGCCAAGATTGCAACGGATGAAGCAAAGCCCAATGGCTATTTATTTGTAGAGCCTGGTATGGAACAACAATTTCTAGCACCATTACCCGTGAACAAATTTTCTGGCGTGGGCGAAGCTACCCATGAGGTCTTAAAAGAGATGGGCATTTTTACCATACAACAACTCAGTGAAACTGATCCGGCTATATTAGAAAAACGAATGGGCAAATACGGTGCAGACCTACACCGGAAGTCTTTTGGTATTCATCATGGTGAAGTGCATCCTTATCATGAAGCAAAATCTATTAGCACAGAAAATACGTTTGAAGAGAATAAAATTGATATAGAATTTCTATTAGCAGAACTGGTGCGCATGACAGAGAAAGTGGCGTATGAACTGCGTCAAGACGAGAAATTGGCAGGCTGTATTGCGGTTAAAATCCGCTACCCAGATTTTGAAACAACCTCTAAGCAAACCACTATTGACTATACTTTTAGGGATGATGAATTAATTCCTGTGGCTATTGACTTATTTCACAAACTCTATAGAAATGGACAACCCGTTAGGTTATTGGGTGTTCGTTTGAGTGAGCTCACCAACCACGCCATTCAGGGCAGTTTATTTGACGATGCGGAGAAAAAGAATAACCTCTACAAAGCCATCGACTCTGTCAAAAACCAATTTGGAAAAGGGCTGTTGCAAAAAGCAAGGACGGTCAAAA
Source organism: Chitinophagaceae bacterium BSSC1 (assembly GCA_002256435.1). Lineage (GTDB taxonomy): Bacteria > Bacteroidota > Bacteroidia > Chitinophagales > Chitinophagaceae > Sediminibacterium. The sequence goes on along the minus strand of NKJC01000005.1, from coordinate 262,413 downwards.
AATAATTTTTCTATTAGTCTACTTTTTTGGTAGGAAATAACTATTTTTGTTTTCCAAAATCAAACAACATGAGTTTACGTCTAGGAGATCTTGCTCCCAATTTTAAAGCTGAAACAAGTATTGGACCCATTGACTTTTATGAATATTTGGGAGATGGTTGGGGTATTTTATTTTCGCACCCTGCAGATTTTACGCCGGTTTGTACCACTGAATTGGGCAAAACAGCTGGCTTGCAAGAAGAGTTTGCCAAACGCAATGTAAAAGTATTGGCCCTAAGCGTAGATTCAGTTGAAAGTCATCAATCCTGGATCAATGATATCAATGAAACCCAACACGTAACAGTAGGTTTCCCCATCATTGCAGACAAAGACAAGTCCATAGCCAATGCTTATGACATGATTCACCCCAATGCATCAGAGACTTTTACGGTTCGTTCTTTGTTTATCATTGGACCAGATAAGAAAGTAAAATTATTTATCACTTACCCTGCATCTACCGGTAGAAATTTTGTAGAGGTTTTGCGCGTGATTGATTCCTTGCAATTGACCGCTAATTATAGTGTAGCCACTCCAGCAGACTGGAAAGAAGGGGAAGACGTAATTGTAGTGCCAGCCATTAAAACAGAAGACGCGATTGCCAAGTTTCCAAAAGGTGTTAAAGTAGTCAAGCCTTATCTGCGCTACACACCACAACCCAATAAATAAGATTTTTCGTATAACAGTTTCGTACTTGTATCCGGCTCCGATCTCTATCGGGGCCTTTTTTATCCCTTCCATTTACGCAGTTGTTGTAACACTGCGCGTAAGTCTTTTGGCACTTCTGCTTCTAGTAAAAAGTCCTGACCATCAAAACTAAATTGGAGGCGATGCGAATGCAGGGCCAATCTGTTGAGAATGGGTCTTTCTTCATCAGCTGCTTTGGCCAGTTTAAAATTTCTTTTTAAAGCAGACAACAAAACGGGTTTACCATCGCCATAGAGTTCATCGCAAACAATGCTATGACCAATATGGTGCATGTGTACGCGAATCTGATGCGTGCGACCTGTATGAATTTGAAACTGTACCCAAGAAAAAGAACGAAAAGATTCCAACACTTCATAATCCGTAATGGAGACCTTGCCCTTGGCATGGGTCATCATCTTGGTAGTCTTACCAGGATGTTCCATAATAGGAGCGTCAATGGTTCCGGCAGGCGTCATCATATTACCATAGACCAAACCCAAATAGTATTTCTGCATGTCTCTTCCTTCAAATAAGGCAGACAAGGCTTTATGACTTTCTTCTGTTTTGGCAAAGACTATGACGCCACTGGTATCACGGTCCAAACGGTGCACGGTATAGATCTCTCCAAAACGCTGACGCAGCAGGTCTTTCAAAGAAATCTCTTGACCCATGCGGTCTGGAATACTCAACAAGCCACTGGGTTTGTTGATGGCAATAAATGCCTCGTTTTCAAAAATGATATCTAGATGCATGGAATTATTCTGGTAGGTCTAGGTCTGTTTGCGCAATTTTGGATTTGCGAATAAAGGATTTGTTCATGAATTTCAGTAAGCGAACTTCTTTCTCAGCTAAGAAACGGAATTTACCACGCTCCACATTTTTCTTGGTTAGGTTGGCAAACATCACGCGGTCCAATCCTCTAACGTCATAACCCAAGTGTTCAAAAATGCGTCGCACAATGCGGTTTCTACCAGAGTGAATTTCAATACCTACCACGGTCTTGTCTTTAGGATCGGCGTAAGCCAAAGAATCCGCTACCACAAAACCATCTTCCAAAGTAATGCCCGCTAAAATGGCTTCCATGTCTTTTTTAGCAACGGGTTTATCCAGCGTTACTTCATAGACTTTCTTTACTTCATAAGAAGGGTGAGTGAGTTTCTGTGCCAGTTCACCATCATTGGTCAACAACAAAACACCCGTAGTATTTCTATCCAATCTTCCAACGGGATACACGCGTTCGGTGGTGGCAGACTTTACAATATCCATCACGGTTTTTCTACCCTGAGGGTCAGAAGCCGTTGTGATAAAATCCTTGGGTTTGTTGAGCAGGATATAAACAGAATTTTTTTGTAGGTATACTTCCTTGCCCTTTACAATTACTTTGTCACGTCCCGATACTTTATAACCAGGTTCAAAAACCTTGTCTCCATTCACGGTTACTTTTCCTTCCTTCACTAGTTCGGCGGCTTCTCTTCTACCACAAACACCAGAGTGCGCAATGAACTTGTTCAAAGGCATGATGGTGGTTGGATCATTACTGTCAATGGTTTCGATATCGCGATGGCTCTTGGCAGCAGGTCTTCCGTTAAATCCGGGTTTACCACCATCGCTGGTTGGCACGGCACTGGCACCTCTTCCTGCAGCACGAATGGCTTTGGGAGGTCTAGCACCCGCTCTTTTAGAACGTGGTGCTTCGGGTGCATCTTCGTTAGCATCATCACCTTTTTTATTGATGGTTGGTCTAACAGGCTTGCCTATATTTTTGGTATTCTCCTTACGCTGATGGTATTCCTCCTTGTTGGCACCAGGAGCCCTTTTGGGGAAACGAGGATGCTCTTTTTTGGGTTCTTCACTAACAATGCCCAATTTGGCATTTTTCTTTTTCAGTCTCATGGCTTCACCGGCTGCGCGGGCTTCTGCCTTGATTTTCTTTTTTGCCTGACGGTATTCTTCCTTTACGGCACTACCTTTTTTCTGGCCAAACTTGTCAAAGTTGTCTGTACGTTTTTGCATGTTACTTGTTTTGCTGTTTTTCAACAGGAGCTGCAAAGGTAGGCTTTCTAAAATAAAGGGGTATTTTTAGCCTTTTAAACTGGGTTTTTCTATTGAAAACTAAGTAAATTGTATCATGAAGCTGGAAGAAGTAACCTATCAATCTGATTATACCATTCAAGTCAAGTTTACGGATGGAGTAGTTGGTTCTGTGGACCTAACTGATCTTGTTGAGAAAGGAATCTTTCAGGTATTAAAAGACAAGGACAAATTTTCAAAACCCTATTCTACTGGTTATTCCATTGCTTGGTCTGAAGAACTTGAAATTGATGCAGCAACGGTTTATGCTGAAATTACTGGCAAACATATTGAAGAGGTAATCAATCCAGAACTTGCAATTGTTTAAGCAAAACTATTGTATCGATTTTTGAATATCTCTTTCAAGTTTAGCAGTGCCATCTTTACTAAAGCCTCTATAAATCCCAATAATTTTTCCTTCCCGATCTATTAAAAAAGTTTGAGGAATTGATCTTATTTTATAGGCTGCCGGTTGTTTACTATAAAACGCTTTTAAATCTGACACATTTGTCCAATTGATGTGTTCTTGAGTGGATGCAGTCTTCCAAGCATTAAAATCATCATCAAGAGAAAAACTGAAAATTTCAAAACCGGAGGACTGATACTTCTTATATAGTTCTGCCAAATCCTTAATACTCTCTCTGCATGGTCCGCACCAAGAGGCCCAAAAATCAAGTAGTACAACTTTATTCCTGAAAGAGGATAGTTTTGTTTCTTTTTTATTAAAATCTACCCCAGTAATCTCAGGAGCATAACTCCCTAATTTTATAGCCTCAGTCAGTAAATACTGTGAAATCACTTCACCATATTTAGTATTTTTCAAGCTAGGAGGAAATTTGGCAAAAAGCAATCTTAAGCTATCAGTTGTAAAGTCATTTCTTAAAAAATACAATTCTTTTAAGGTAACTAAAGAAGGGTTAAAATTTGCAATTGTTTCAACTCTAATTTTCAATACATCCTTGTCAAGTATTGAAATGCTTTTCCAAATTCCGTCAAAATACTTTTTATTTGCTTCCTTAAAAGATTGATCTACTAATTTTTCTCTTAATGCATAAAGTGTAGCTACTTTATCTAAAACAGATTTGTAAATATCATTTATTGGAGAACCTTCAATTTGTAGATCTGAAAATTTGTCTTTACTCCCACTTAGTGAGATTGATTTTTGCTCAATCCAAAAATTAATATAAAAAAATTCTTTTTCAAAGTCCGTATAAAGTCTAAAAATTAGGGGCTCTGAAATTGTACAGTTAAATTCAAGTTTCCCATTAATCAAATAGGTAGAATCCTTTTGTTGTGTAGAATCAAGATTTACCAAATAAAATTTAGTACTGTCTTTAAAACCAGTCAGGGATGCGGATACTTGAATTTGAGTTTTTTGACCAAACGCTAAGCAACTATTAATGATAAACAGAAACGTTAGTAGTAATTTAAATTTCGACACGGAATAGTATTTAGTATTAAATATATACTATTTGTTCCATTTAAAAACTATCTAATGTATAATTCCCAAATACAGTCATACATATAGTCTATCAAACATTTTTGCCTATTTATTCACCGACTTATTAGCCAACTGTCCGCAAGCGGCGTCAATGTCTTTACCGCGGCTTTTACGCAACCTAGAGTTTACACGATTTCTTTCTAGGTAGTGCATAAACTCTTCGGTGGTGGCTTCATCGGGTTTGGTAAAACGGAAAGCTTCAATAGGGTTGTATTCAATTATATTGATCAGGTCCGCTGGAACCTTTCTATAGATTTTAACCAGTTCTTCTGCGTCTTTTAATGAGTCATTAAAATTCTTGAAGAGGATATATTCAAAAGTGATTTCGCTGCCGGTTTGTTTGTAGAAATGATTCAATGCTTCAATCAAGGTATCAATATGATTGGTCTCATTAATAGGCATGATCTCATTGCGCTTTTTATCATTGGCTGCGTGCAGTGATACGGCCAATTTAAATTTCACTTTGTCATCACCCAATTGCTTGATCTGTTTGGCCACACCAGCAGTTGAAACCGTAATGCGTTTGGGACTCATGAATAGTCCGTCTTCTGCAGTAATGCGATCAATGGCTTTGAGAACATTGTTATAATTGAGTAAGGGTTCACCCATACCCATGAATACAATATTGGTCAGCTTCTGACCGTGTACGCGCTCAGATTCTTTGTTAATCAACACTACTTGGTCATAGATCTCATCAAATGTAAGGTTGCGTTTGCGCTCCATGGTACCCGTGGCGCAGAACTTACAAGTAAGACTGCAACCTACTTGGCTAGACACACAGGCTGTTTTACGCTCGGCAGTAGGAATCAATACCCCTTCAATCATAAACCCGTCATGGGTTTTAAAGCGGCTCTTGATAGTACCGTCATCGCTTACCTGGGTCAGGTTTACTTTGAGGGCGGGCAGGGAAAATTCCTGAGCCAGTTTTTGGCGCAGGTCCTTGCTCAAGTTGGTCATATCATCAAAACTATGCGCGTGTTTCTGCCAGAGCCATTCATGCACCTGTTTTACCCTGAATTTCTTCTCTCCAATGGTTTCAAAATAGCTTTCCAACTCGGCCAAACTCAGGTGGCGTATGTTTTTTAATGACTCCTTCATGCGGCAAAGATACCTTTTGGGGCTTGGAAGGGGTAATTTTAATGCACAAATAATATCTTGTGACGGGTTTGATACCCTGATTTTAACAGAAAGAACATGAAAACTGCCTATATTATTGATGCTGTAAGAACACCTATTGGACGTTATGGGGGCAAATTAGCAGGCTATCGCCCAGACGATTTATTGGCCCATGTGATCCGTGTGTTGTTGCAACGCAACCCCAGTATTGACCCCGCAGCCATTGAAGACGTGATTGCCGGTGCCGCCAATCAGGCTGGTGAAGACAATCGGAATGTGGCTAGAATGGCTGCTTTATTAGCGGGTTTGCCCGTGAGCGTTGCTGGTAATACGGTGAATAGATTATGCGCTTCAGGTTTGCAAGCCATTATGGATGCGGCTAGGGCTATTCAATGCAACGAAGGGCTATTGTATATTGCTGCAGGCGTAGAAAGTATGACCCGCGCACCCTTTGTTACGGCCAAAAGCGATGGGGCATTTAGCCGCAAGCTGGAAAGTTTTGACACCACCATGGGTTGGCGTTTTGTCAACAAGCAATTGGCTGCCATGCACCATCCCTATACCATGGGTGAGACCGCAGAGAATGTGGCCAAACAATGGCAGATCAGCCGTGAGGCGCAGGATTTGTTTGCCCTAGGTTCTCAAGAAAAATATTTTGCGGCGCTGGCCGATAATAGGTGGGAAGATGAACTTGCTGCTATAGAAATGGAGCAAGACCGCTTGATTACCTGGTTCAACCAAGACGAGCATCCCAGACAAACCAGTCTGGAAAAATTAGCAAATCTTAAACCCGCTTTTGCCAAAGATGGCTCAGTAACAGCTGGTAATTCATCAGGCATTAATGACGGCGCCGCTGCCATGTTATTGGCCAGTGAAGAAGCCGTGAAACTCTTTAACCTACAACCCATTGGTAGGGTAGTGAGCATGGCCGTAGCTGGGGTAGATCCCGCCATCATGGGAATGGGTCCTGTATTGGCCACTGAAAAAGCATTGCTCCGGGGCGATCTTACATTAGAAGACCTAGACCTGGTAGAACTCAATGAAGCATTTGCTTCTCAGAGTTTGGCCTGTATTCAGGAATTGGAATTAAACCAAGACATTGTCAACGTTAATGGTGGTGCCATTGCACTGGGTCATCCGCTTGGTTGTAGTGGGGTTAGAATTAGTACCACGCTCTTGCATGAGATGTTTAGACGCAAGTCAAAATATGGGTTGGCAACCATGTGCGTGGGTGTTGGTCAAGGTGCAGCGGTGATTTATGAAGGCTTATAAAACAAACGTAGAAGCATTTGATTAAGATTCCATTATTTTTTGAACGGTTCATCAACTGCTTGAAATATCCCTTAATTTGGATGACTCAAAATAACAATCAAACAGTAGTACAATGAAAAAAATGGCATTCCTTTTAATGGCAATGATGGGATTCGGATTGATGGCACAGGCCCAGACCGATAGTTTGCAACAGTACACCGGTAAGTTTACTTTTCCAGAAGGTGGGATTGTTTCTTATGTGACTATTTCAGTAGACGGAGGCAAGCTGGTATTTAGTTCAGACAAGGGTAATGGTTCTTTAGAAAAAGTAGCTACTGACTCTTTTGCCATTCCAGAATACCAAGGCACGGGCAAGTTTGTACGCAATGCAGACAAAGTAATTACAAGTGTTGTCATAGACGTAATGGGTTATCACTTGGAAGGAACCAAGGATAAAACAGTTGCTATTTTGGATAGAAAATATCTCCTAAAAAGCAAAGGCCAAGAGTCCTTCACTAGATAGTGTTTCTTGAACACCTGTGCTCAAGTTTTTCAATACCAATACATTTTCAAACAATTCCTTACTGCCAATCATTACGGCGTAAGGAATTTGTTTTTTATCGGCATACTTAAACTGCTTGTCAAACTTGGCGTTCTCGTGATAGAGTTCTGCGGCAACGCCTTTGGCGCGTAGTTGCTGCATGAGTTGGAATGCTGCCCTACTTTCTGCATCGCCTAGGTTAAAAAACAAGACCTTGGTGCCTGTTTGTACTTCGGATGGAAATAATTGTAGTTCTTCCATCACGTCATAAATTCTATCAACACCAAAAGAGATGCCTACCCCTGGAATATTGGGTACATCAAAAGTGCTTGTCAAGTCATCATATCGGCCACCGCCACCAATACTGCCCATTTGTGCATCATTGGCTTTTACTTCAAAAATGATTCCGGTATAATAGTTCAGTCCGCGCGCCAATGTAAAATCTGCTTGCAAGGATTTGCCTGTGTTGGTGCCTGCATGATAACTAATCAGCCATTCCAATTCTGCAATACCTTTGTTCCCAGTTTCATTATCGCCCAGCAGGGCTTTTAAAGCTGCCATTTTTGTGGCATTGTCTCCTTCAATAGACAGGTATTGTTCAATGGTTTGAATCTGCGCGTCTGTTAATCCGCGCTGAGACAATTCTTCTTTTACTTTTTCTAAACCAATCTTGTCTAGCTTGTCAATAGCAACGGTAATGTCTACCATTTTATCGGCCCCGCCACAAATTTCTGCCAGTGCCGCCAAGATTTTTCTGCTATTGATTTTAATGGTCACTGATACCCCCAATTGTTCAAACACGGTTGCATAAATGCTGGCCAGTTCCACTTCATTGAGCAAAGAATAAGAACCTACCACGTCTGCATCACACTGATAGAACTCACGGTAGCGGCCCTTTTGAGGCCTATCAGCACGCCATACTGGTTGAATCTGATAGCGTTTAAAAGGCATGGTCAATTGTCCATGATTCATGGCCACATACCTAGCAAAAGGAATGGTTAAATCATAACGCAAGGCACGCTCGGTAATGCCCTTGGTATTTTTTCCTACCAATACTTTTTGAAAGTCTTGTTGAATTTGATCCAACTTAGCCGGATTGTCTAAGCCATTGTTCAGGATCTTGAAAATGAGTTTGTCTCCCTCTTCTCCATACTTACCCATAAGGGTATCCAAGTTCTCCATGGCCGGGGTTTCCAGTGGTTGGAATCCGTACAATTCAAATACGCTGCGAATGGTTTGAAAAATATAATGACGCTTTCTAACGGTAGACGCGCTAAAATCTCTGGTGCCTTGTGGTAAACTGGGTTTGCTCATAATTGCTTCAATGGCCGCAAAGATAAGTAAGGGAACTTGCTTTGCCTATTGGCGATAGGTGCTGGCTTGCAGATAGTCTGCAATAATGCGGTCACAGGCCTTTGATAGCAGCTCAAATACATCATGATATCCGGGCTCGGTTCCATACCAAGGATCAGGCACAGAGCGGTTTTCACCGGGATAGAGGCTATTTAAAATCAGGTCTGTTTTCTCAGGTTTAAAATGGCGTCCACTAATGCGTTTTACTTCTGAATAATTGTCTTGGTCCATGGTATATATGCGGTCAAATGCATCCATATCTGCTGCTATATATTGTCTACCCCTTTGAATAGAAATATCTATTCCATTGAGTTTGGCTACTTTCTGAGACAATTTATGTGGGGCTTCTCCATTATGGTATCCGCCGGTACCCGCGCTATCTACGGTCCAGTCCAAACCTGCCGCAATTGCTTTTGCCTGAAGTATACCTTCTGCCAACGGACTTCTGCAAATATTGCCCAAACAAACCATGAGGATTTTCATCAGCCAATTTTCTTTTTAATCAATCAGGATTGCTCAAAGATAGGTTCAAGTAAAAATTTTGGGTGCAAGAACCAAGCTAAAAATAAAATCATATGACCTATTTTAACTAACAACCATTAGGTTTCAATCGATTGCGTGCTTATGGAATCGGTTATTTTCTGCATCTATACTTAAACAATGGATTTTGTTTTGAATTGATTGGCATTTTTGCTTTTCTCATTCGAATTATTAACTAAATTGCCCACCCTGTTTCAATAGATTGTTAAATGGAAGACCGTTTCAGAGAAAAACAGCAGAAAAGTTATACTTTGATGCGCATGACATATGACTTAACCATGGCCATCTTGATTTTGGGTATGGCATCCGTTTTGTTTTTTGCTGAACAGTTCAAAATTCAGCAAATCATGGACTCGGATCTTGCGTTCAGGTATATGTTTGGCGGAATCTGTCTATTATATGGTGGATTCAGGTTGTACAGAGGGATAAAGCGGGATTATTGATATGAAGCAGTACAGAATAACCTTGATGATGTTGCTTGCCATTGCCCTCATGGGTGCTTGCAAAACCAAAACAAATCAGGTGGATGAACGGGATACACCCAATAAGGGTACTATTCGGATTAGTGTGGATGAGAGTTTTAAACCGGTAATTGAAGAACAGATAAAAGTGCATCATTCTTCTTTTCCGGATACCAAGATCATTGCTTCTTATAAACCGGAAGTGGAGTGTTTGAAAGACTTACAGAATGACAGCACTAGAATGATTTTGATAGCCAGAGGGCTAACCAAAAATGAAACAGCGTTCTTTGAATCAAAATTGAGTTTTCAGCCGCAGTTTGCCATACTGGCTTATGATGCGGTAGCGGTAATAGTAAACCAAGCTTCTAAAGACAGCGTGTTTAGTATTGCCGATTTGAAAGATATTCTCAGCGGAAAAAGCAAAAGGATAGCCGTGATGGATGGAAAAAATGCCACCAGTACCGTGCGCTTTTTGCAAGACAGCATTTTAAAAGGAGCAAGCTTTGGAGCCAATGTAGTGGCTTCTAAAAACAGTGCTGACGTAATTGATATTGTTTCAAAAAATGAAAACGTAGTAGGATTTGTAGGCTTGAGTTGGGTGGGTGATAGTCATGATCCCAAACAACAGGAGCAACTCAAATCTATTAGATTGGCCCTGGTTGAATGTGTTAGGTGTGTAGAGAAAGGTTTTTTTGCAAAGCCTTCCCAAGCAACCATCGCCTACGCGCAATACCCGCTTCCCAGACCCTTATACTATATAGTAAAAGAGAATGCTGCAGGATTGGGTACCGGGTTCATGAATTTTTTAAGTTTAGAAAGGGGACAGTTGATTTTTAAAAGAGCCTTATTGGTTCCTGCAAAAATGAATTTCAACAAACGTTCCGGTAAAATAAAAGAGTCAGATTAACAGAACAATGATAAAAAAAAGACAAATGAAGAAGACCGTATCGCTGATGTTAACAGCTTTGGTAATGGTTCAGTGCGCTATGGCACAATCTGTACCAGATGGCATCAAATTGTTACAGGCCGTTTACAAGAACAAAAGTGCAAAAGACGTTCTGCAGAAAGCCTATGATGCTAATCCTAAGGATCCCCAGGCGATCTACTGGTTGGGTATTGCAAATGTTGCTAAGAACCGTGAAGTGTTGTCTGCTGATGGTGTTGCCGCTGCAAGGGCCATTTATCAAAAAGCATTGCAAGACGGCGTGAATGACCCCTTAATTTGGGTGGGTCAAGGCACCATTGATATCTTGGAGTCAAACAATATTAATGCTGCCAAACAAAAGTTTGAGCAAGCCATTACTACTACCACAGAAACCAAGGGTAAAAACAAGGGTAAGCCAAATGCTGCTATCTTGAATGCCATTGGTTTTGCCAATTCATTGGGTGGTTCAACTATTGGAGATCCTATGTACGGAATTGAAAAATTAAAGCAGGCAGCTGCTATTGATTTAGTCAATCCAGACATTATGACCAATATGGGGATCTGCTTCCTGAAAACAGGTGGTGAAAACGGTGGCGAAGCTGTAAAAGCTTTCCAGGACGCCATTAGCCGTGACCCTAAAAATGCTAGGGCTATGTGGCGGATTGGTAAGGTATACCAAAGCCAAAACAACAAAGAATCATTGGAACTATATTTCAATAATGCCATTGCTGCAGATCCAGCATTCCCTGCGCCTTATTTGGAATTGTTTAACTACTATTCTAACAGAGACGTGGTTAGGGCAAAAGTATATTTGGATGATTTCTTAAAGTACGCTGATAAAGATCCGTTGAACGATTTCTTCTATGCAGAATATTTGTTCCGATCTGCTAAATATTCAGAGTCATTGGCCAAGGCCAAAGAAATTGAAGCATCTGTAGGTTTGGCTGCTGTTCCAAGATTGAGTTTGTTAAATGCTTATAACTATGACCGTTTGGGTGATAGCATTGCAGCACGTGACAATGTGATCAAATTCTTTGACGCTAAATTGGATATTCAAAGCCAGGACTATGAATTGGCTGTGAAATTGTTGTCTAAATTTCCAGGTAGAGAAGCTCAAACCGTTGGTTATTTAGAGCAAGCCATTGGTAATGATACATCTAGAGTAAACAAACTGGGCTATATGAATCAGGCAGCTGATTTGTATGGTAAGGCTAAAATGTACAAAGAGCAATTGTTTTGGTTGAAAAAAGTAGCTGAACTCAAACCAGATTTATCAAACAGGGATTTTTACTTTATATGTGATGCTGCTGCAAAATCTGGATCACTTGAAGATAGTAAGAAGTTTAGCGCAGATTATATTGCTAAATTCCCTGATCAATTGTTTGGGTATCGTTTTGCAGCAAATGCCGCAATTGCAGAAGATGTGGATACTACTAAGGGTACAGCTGTGCCTGCTGTAATGGCTTACATTGATTTCTTAGCAAAAGATCCAGCTAAAAATGCTAGAATATTACCTTATCAATACTATTATTTGGCCTCTTATTATCATGATAAGGCTAAGGATTATCCAAAAACATTGGAAGTTCTGAATAAATTATTGGTTGTTTACCCAGAAGATAAGTATGGTCTTCAGGTTAAACCGATTGTTGAAAAGGAAATCAGTAACCCTCCTGCACCTCCTAAAACAGGAAATAAAAGCTCAGGAAATACTGGAGCAGCCCCCGCAACAAAAAATAACTAGACAAATACTAACGAAACCTTAGAAATTACTCCCCTTTTTGGGGAGTTTTTCTTTTATATCCAGCCTAACAGGCTTATTTTTGCAGCACTTAAAATAAAAGCATGAGCTGGTTGACCTTTTTATTGGATGTAAATGAATCAAATACCGCCGCCAATTACCTGCCAATTGGCATACAATTGATTTTTGCTGCGGGTTTTGTGGCTTTTATGATTGGTCTTTCCGCCTGGGTGGGTCCCAAGCGTAAAACCGCCGACAAGCTGGAAAACTTTGCCAGTGGTATTGAATCTCATGGCAATGCCCGCCAACCAATGGCTATCAAGTACTTTTTAGTAGCCATCCTCTTTGTACTATTCGATGTGGAAGTGATATTTTTCTATCCCTATGCCGTGAATTTTCGCGAACTAGGTTGGGGCGGTTTTAGTGCCCTGCTGATGTTTGTGGGCTTTTTTGTGGTGGGATTCATTTATATCATTCAAAAAGGCGCATTGAAGTGGGAAGACTAGGATTAGGTTAAATGACCAATAGCCAAATGAACTTATGAGTTGCAGATTGGTTATAATTCCAGAGCTTTTTACTTTTTAATTTTGACTTTTTAATTTGAAATTATGTCACGTCCGGTTAGATTCAATATCACACCCATTGAGGCAAATATCTCTGATGCCGTTTCTGTTGCGGAAGCACCAGATGGTTATGCTGGAGAAGGATTTTTTACCACTAAGCTGAGCGATGTAGTTGGCCTGGCTCGTAAAAATTCCCTTTGGCCCCTGCCTTTTGCCACTTCTTGCTGCGGCATTGAGTTCATGGCAACCATGGCATCTCATTATGACCTTGCCCGTTTTGGTGCAGAAAGGGTGGGTTTCTCCCCCCGCCAGTGCGATTTGCTCATGGTCATGGGTACCATTTCAAAGAAAATGGGTCCTGTTTTAAGACAAGTGTATTTGCAAATGGCAGAACCCCGTTGGGTGATTTCTGTTGGTGCTTGCGCTTGCAGTGGAGGTATTTTTGATACTTATAGTGTTTTGCAAGGGATTGACCAGGTCATTCCCGTAGATGTATATGTTCCAGGTTGTCCTCCACGCCCAGAAGCCATCTTGGATGGATTTATGAAAGTGCAGGAACTGGTTGGTCAAGAAAGTATTCGTAGAAGAAATAGCGACCAATACAAGGCCCTGATGAACAGTTATGGAATTGAATAATCCTTTTTAAGGTAATCAGATTGAAATGGCATTAACTAACGAACACGTACAACAAAGACTTTCAGAAAAATTTGGAGCAATTGTCTCCAATTTTGAAGAACCCTATGGTATGCTCAGCTTTGAAGTTGAAAAAGACCAGAACCTGAAAGTGTTGCAATTTCTACACGACGAAGCCGATCTTGGCTTTCAGTTTTTGACCGATTTATGCGCTGTTAACTATCCTGATCAAATAGGTAGAGAATTGGCCGTAGTCTATCATTTACACAACTTAAAAGACAATCTTAGAATCCGTTTCAAAGTATTTGCACCCGTGGCACAGCCCGATGTATTTACTGCTACCAAACTCTATTCTGCAGCCAACTGGATGGAGCGTGAAACCTATGATTTCTTTGGAGTGAATTTTGTTGGTCACCCCAACCTAATCAGGATTTTGAACGTAGACGAAATGGATTATTTCCCATTAAGAAAAGAGTTTCCTCTGGAAGACCAAACCCGTATTGACAAAGACGATCAAATGTTTGGCAGAGGATAAAATAGACTTATATGACAGAGCATCATCAACACCATATCAAACTTCCGGAAGGATCCATAGAAAAGCAGACTACTACGCTGAATATGGGGCCTACACACCCTGCCACACACGGTGTATTCCAGAATATCATGGAATTAGATGGAGAGAGGATTGTATCGGCCGAACAAACCGTGGGATATATTCACCGCGCGTTTGAAAAATTGGCTGAACGCAGACCTTTAAACCAGATTACACCCATCACGGACAGGCTGAATTATTGCAGTAGTCCTATCAATAATATGGGTTGGCATTTGACTTGTGAAAAGCTTTTGGGTGTACAAACTCCTAAGCGTGTAGATTACCTGCGCATCATCATCATGGAATTGGCTCGTATTGCGGATCACTTGATTTGTAATTCCATCATGGGTGTGGATACTGGTGCTTACACTGGGTTCATGTACATTATGCAATACCGCGAATTAATCTATGAAATATATGAAGAAGTATGTGGGTCCCGCCTTACTACTAATATTGGGCGTATTGGCGGCTTTGAAAGGGATTTCTCAAATACAGCATTTACGAAACTCGAGAAATTCTTAAAAGAATATCCAGCAGCTTTACGCGAATTGGAAAACCTATTTACACGCAACCGCATTTTTATGGATCGTACTATTGGTGCGGGTCCTATTAGTGCAGAACGTGCTTTGAACTATGGCTTTACCGGACCAAACTTACGTGCGGCTGGTGTTGACTATGACGTTCGTGTACACACACCTTATAGTAGCTATGAAGACTTTGATTTTAAAGTACCTGTAGGAACTACCGGTGATAGTTATGATAGGTTCTTGGTGCGCAATGGAGAAATGTGGGAGAGCTTGAGTATCATTAACCAAGCCTACCAAAAAGTACAAGGTTTCAAGGGCACAGATGCCGATGTTTATCACGCAGATGTTCCTGAATATTATTTGCCTAAAAAAGAAGACGTCTACACCAAGATGGAAGCTTTGATCTGGCATTTTAAAATTGTGATGGGTGAAGTTGAAATGCCTAAAGGAGAAGTTTATTCAGCAGTAGAAGGTGGTAATGGTGAACTTGGATTCTATCTAATCAGCGATGGTGGTAGAACGCCTTTCCGTTTGCATTTCCGCAGACCTTCTTTTATCTATTACCAAGCCTATTCTGAATTGGTAGTGGGTGGCATGTTGAGTGACGCCATTGTGGTCATGAGTAGCTTGAACCTGATTGCAGGTGAACTGGATGCTTAAGAGTTGGTATTAGTTTGAATCATTGAAATTGAGATAACCGTATGGTACAATTTTCAGAAGCGCAGATGGCAAAAGTGAACGAGATCATTGCTCGCTATCCAGAAGGAAAGCAGAAGAGTGCACTCTTGCCTTTATTACATTTGGCACAAGACAGTTTTGGTGGATGGTTGAGCGCAGAGACCATGGATTATGTGGCTGAACTCTTGCAGATCACACCCATCGAAGTTTATGAAGTAGCAACTTTCTATAGCATGTACAATACCAAACCAGTTGGTAAGTACTTGTTTGAAGTTTGTCAAACCGGTCCTTGCATGTTAAACGGCAGCGATAATATCATTGACTATATAGGCAAGACCTTGGGCATTAAACCTGGAGAAACTACTACAGACGGACTTTTCACTTTGAAAACAGTGGAATGTTTGGGTGCTTGTGGTTATGCTCCCATGATGCAATTGGGCAAACATTATAGAGAACATTTGACTAAAGAAAAAGTGGATGCAATCATTGCGGAATGCAGATCAGCTGCAGCCGCGAACAACTAATATATGGGAAGAAAACTATTACTAGAAAAAGCGCATGTAGAAGGGATTCGCAGTTTTGAAGTCTACCGCAGAGAAGGTGGTTACCGCAGCGTGGAAAAGGCTTTGAAAACCATGTCTCCTGAAGAGATTGTGGAAGAAGTAAAGAAGAGCGGTCTACGTGGCAGAGGTGGTGCGGGTTTCCCTGCAGGTATGAAATGGAGTTTTATTGCCAAACCTGAAGGCGTTCCTAGACACTTGGTATGTAATGCAGATGAAAGTGAGCCGGGTACTTTTAAAGACCGCTACTTGATGGAATTTATTCCTCACTTACTCATTGAAGGTTTGATTGTTTCCAGTTTTGCACTGGGTAGCAATGCCACTTATATTTATATCCGTGGTGAATACGCTTGGATCCCAGATATCTTGGAACAGGCTATTGCGGAAGCAAAAGCAAACGGCTTCTTAGGCAAGAATATTTTGGGTACTGGTTTTGATTGTGAAATCTATGTACAACGTGGTGCAGGTGCTTATATCTGTGGTGAAGAAACTGCCTTGATTGAATCATTAGAAGGTAAGCGTGGTAACCCAAGAATCAAACCTCCATTCCCTGCTATCAAAGGTGTTTGGGGTAGACCAACGGTGGTAAACAACGTAGAAACTTTGGCTTCTGTAGTGCCTATTATCAATGAAGGTGGAGAAGAATATGCTAAGATTGGTGTGGGTAAATCTACTGGTACCAAACTCATTTCTGCTTGTGGTAATATTAACAAGCCCGGTGTCTTTGAAATAGACATGACCATTTCGGTAGAAGAATTTATTTATAGTGATGAATATTGCGGAGGTATCGCCAACGGCAAAAGATTAAAAGCTTGTATTCCCGGTGGTTCTTCAGTTCCTATTTTACCTGCTAACCTGTTGTTGAAAACAGCCAAGGGTGAAACGCGTTACATGAATTACGAGAGCTTGAGCGATGGTGGTTTTGCCACTGGCTCTATGATGGGTTCTGGTGGTTTTATTGTATTAGATGAAGACCAATGTGTGGTGAGAAATACCTATTCGCTGGCGCGATTTTATAGACACGAAAGTTGTGGTCAGTGTTCTCCTTGCCGTGAAGGAACTGGTTGGATGGAAAAGCTTTTGTATCGCTTAGAAAAAGGCGAAGGCAAGAGCAGTGATATTGATTTGCTTTGGGATATTCAACGCAAGATTGAAGGAAATACCATTTGTCCTTTGGGTGACGCTGCAGCATGGCCTGTTGCCGCTGCGATCCGTCATTTTAGGGATGAATTTGAATGGCATGTAAGCCATGCAGCAGAAGCGCAGACAAGGAATTTTGGATTGGCTCATTATGCTGACCCTATTCATGTGCCTGCTTAAACATTGACCTTAGAAATTTGACTTATGTCCGATACAACATTATTCAAAGTAACCATTGACAACATCAGTATTGATGTGCCCGCTGGTACCACCATTTTAAACGCTGCGCGGATGATTGGTGGCGATGTGGCTCCTCCTGCCATGTGCTATTATAGCAAACTAGAAGGCAGCGGTGGTAAATGCCGTACCTGTTTGGTAGAAGTGAGCAAGGGTTCTGAAAAAGATCCTAGGCCCATGCCCAAACTGGTTGCTTCTTGCCGTACTACGGTAATGGATGGCATGGAAGTAAAAAATATTACTAGTCCCAAAGTGGTTGATGCAAGAGCTGGTATTGTAGAATTCTTGTTGCTCAATCATCCTTTGGATTGTCCTATCTGTGACCAAGCGGGTGAGTGTCATTTACAAGACTTGAGCTATGAGCATGGTAAAGAAGGTACGCGTTATGAGTTCCAGCGTAGAACCTTTAAAAAGCATGATCTTGGTAAATACATTCAGTTACATATGACCCGTTGCATTTTGTGCTATAGATGCGTATTTGCGGCTGATCAATTGACTGGAAAAAGAGAGCATGGCATTTTAGATAGGGGTGATCATTCTGAGATTGCTACTATGATTGAAAAGAATTTGCAAAGCGATTTTATAGGTAATGTAATTGACGTTTGTCCAGTAGGTGCTTTAACTGATAAAACTTTCCGTTTTAAAAACCGCGTATGGTTCCTCAAACCCATGAACGCACACCGTGATTGCCCTACATGTAGTGGTAAAGTTACTTTGTGGAATAGGGGAGAAGAAGTGTTCCGTGTTACAGCAAGAAAAGACCAGTGGGGTGAGGTTGAAGAATGGATCTGTAACGAATGCCGTTTTGAGAAAAAACAATCTAGTGACTGGACCATTGAAGGACCAAGACTCATTGATAGACATTCTGTGATTTCACAAGGGCATTATGCGGGTACAGTGGGAACCAATATGCCAACTGAAACCATTGAAGCCGTGTTGCATGGCAGAAAACCAAAATTGTTGATGGACATACATGAGGTTAGTGAAGTAAACAGACCGCATATTGAATTGAGCAAGATCAATGGTCCTGCCCATTCCAACAATTTTAATCCTGATAACGACTAATAGGAAATCATGACACTACTTGCTTTAGACTGGCTGTTGATTATAGAAAAATTGGTGTTGATCGCCATCATTGTTTTTGCTAGCTTGGGCATTGCCCTTTATACCACATTTGCGGAACGCAAAGTGGCGGCTGTGTTGCAAGACAGACCAGGTCCGGAAAGGGCTGGTCCTTTTGGATTGTTCCAACCATTTGCCGATGGTTTGAAACTAATCATGAAAGAAGAAATTATTCCCAACTCTTCTAACAAAGCCCTATTTATCTTGGGTCCTGGTTTGGCTATGACTGCCGCACTGATGACCTGCGCTGTAATTCCTTGGGGATCTTCTGTTGAACTATTTGGCCGTACCATTGACCTGCAAATTGCTGACGTTAATATTGGGATCCTCTACATTTTTGGCGTAGTGAGTTTGGGTGTTTATGGAATCATGATTGGAGGTTGGGCTTCTAATAATAAATTCTCTTTAATGGCTGCACTGCGTGGTGCTTCACAAGCCATTAGTTATGAATTGGCCATGGGGATTGCCCTGATTGCTTTGTTAATGACAACAGGCAGTTTGAGTTTGAAAACCATAGTGGAACAGCAAATGGCTCCTGGTCATTTGTGGAATATTGCTTATCAACCTCTGGGCTTCTTGTTGTTCTTTATTTGTGCCATGGCAGAGTGTAATAGAACGCCTTTTGACCTTCCTGAAGCAGAGAACGAATTGAACTTTGGATACCACCAAGAGTATTCTTCCATGAAATTGGGTTTCTATTTGTTTAGCGAATACGTGAACATGATCATGAGTAGTGCGGTAATGGCTTCCTTGTATTTTGGTGGCTATGACATTCCTTTCTTTGATGAAAAGGTTTTGCCACAAAATATTGCAGCCTTGGTAGGAGTTGGAACTTTGCTGCTTAAAATTGTTGTGTTCATTTTCATATTTATGTGGATTCGTTGGACCATTCCACGTTTCCGTTATGACCAATTGATGAACCTAGGTTGGAAAAGTTTGATTCCATTGGCCTTGGTAAATATGTTGATCACAGGCGCTTGGATTTTAGCAAAATTGTAATGATTAGCATGCGTGTCATGCAAAACGTAGTTTAAAAGAGATTAGTAACATGGAGGCATTAACCAGTAGATCCGTTCAAGTGAGCCGCAAGCCAATGAGCTTAGCAGAGCGCTTGTTCCTTCCCGCTATTTTCAAGGGAATGAGCATCACGTTTAGCCATATTTTCAAAAAGCAACCCACTATCCGTTATCCGGAACAGCGCAGGGAATTTAGTCCTGTATTCCGTGGATTGCACGTTCTCAACCGTGATGAAGAAGGTAGAGAGCGTTGCACCGCCTGTGGACTATGCGCTGTGGCTTGTCCTGCAGAAGCCATTACTATGGAAGCTGCTGAAAGACTACCAGGTGAAGAGCATTTGTACAGAGAGGAAAAATATGCAGCCAAGTATGAAATCAATATGCTGCGTTGCATTTTCTGCGGTTTGTGTGAAGAAGCCTGCCCCAAAGATGCTATTTACTTGAGTGAAACTTTTGCGCCTGCTAATTATAACCGCAAAGGATTTATTTATGGAAAAGATGAAATGGTGATCCCTAATGTGAAAACAGATCCTGAAGGATTTGCAAAAGCAAAAGGTAGCCCTAGAAATAATTGATCAACGAATGAAATGAGATTGGTGGCGGATCACCGCTGTTAATGACTAATTCACAAGCAATGAATACAACCGAAATATTATTCTTTTTCCTTAGCGCTCTGGCCCTTTTTAGCGCCATCATGGTATTGATTAGCAAGAACCCCATACATTCTGTATTGTGGTTGGTTGCGGTTTTCTTTGCCATTTCTGGACACTATATCTTATTGAACGCACAGTTCTTGGCTATTGTAAACATGATTGTTTATGCAGGTGCCATTATGGTATTATTCCTATTTGTGGTCATGTTGATGAACTTGAATTCAGAAACCGAACCACAGAAAAATTTGTGGATGAAACTAGCGGGTGTAATTTCTGGTGGATGCTTTTTAATGGTCTTTGTTTCTTTGGTGCGTCAAGCAACTGATTTACACGCTAAAAAAGCCATGACCAGTACCGGAGATATTGGACTAATCAAAAATTTGGGTAAACTCTTATTTAGTGATTATGTAGTGCCATTTGAAATTACGAGTGTGCTCTTTTTGAGTGCCATGATTGGTGCCATTGTCATTGGAAAGAAAGAATAATCAGCTTATTAATAAAAACATTCATCTGCAGCAATGCAGTAATTTATAGAGACCATGCCAATACAATATTATATCTACCTAAGTTTAGCCCTATTCAGCATTGGGATTATTGGGGTGCTTACACGCCGCAATGCTATCATAGTGTTTATGTGCATTGAACTGATGTTGAATTCTGTAAACCTTTTGTTGGTAGCATTTTCAAAAATGCATTTGGCTTTTGCCACTGCCAATGATAAACTAGCAACAACAGTAGGTACCGATGGTCAATTGTTTGTATTCTTTATCATGGTAGTAGCTGCTGCAGAAGTAAGTGTGGGTCTAGCCATTATTGTGATGTTGTACAGAAATACGCATTCGGTTGACATTAACTTTTTGAACAGATTGAAAAACTAAAATCAGGGAACAACTTTTGGATTTTTAAAAGTATATCCCGCTAGAAAGATATTATGAGCAAACTAGTTTATTTGATTCCGCTGTTTCCCCTGCTCGGTTTCCTGATCAACGGATTGGGTAGGAAGCAACTGTCCAAATCCCTGATTGGTATCGTGGGCAGTGGGGCTGTATTGGCTTCCTTTGTGGTAAGTGTATTGGTGTTCTTAGATGTTAAGTCTAATGGCGCATCTGTAGTAACACTTTTCCCTTTCATTGATGTAAAAGGATTAGTGATTCCATTTGCTTTTCAGGTTGACCAATTGTCTTCTCTGTTTTTGCTAATCATTACAGGAATTGGATTTTTAATTCATCTCTATTCTACTGCTTATATGCACGAAGAAGAGAACCAACACTATGGCAGGTATTTTGCTTACCTGAATTTGTTTGTGTTCTCTATGTTGTTATTGATTCTTGGTTCCAACTATGTGATCATGTTTATTGGTTGGGAAGGGGTTGGTCTTTGCTCTTATTTGCTCATTGGTTATTGGTTTAAAAACAATGACTACAACTACGCAGCTAAGAAAGCCTTTATCATGAATAGGATTGGTGACCTTGGATTTTTATTGGCGGTGTTTTGGTTAATCTTCAAATTAGGAACTGCTACATACACAGATGTATTTAGTGCAGCTAGTCTGGCTAAATTGTCTGCCTTTGATATTACTGCTATCACCACTTTGTTATTTGTTGGAGCCATGGGTAAGAGTGCACAGATTCCTTTGTACACTTGGTTACCCGATGCCATGGCGGGTCCTACACCAGTTTCTGCCTTGATCCACGCTGCAACCATGGTTACGGCTGGTATCTATATGATTGCACGTAGCAATATCCTCTATACCATGGCGCCAGGTACACAAACACTGGTAGCTATTGTAGGTTTGTCTACGGCTATTTTTGCTGCCACTATTGCGCTTAAGCAAAACGATATTAAAAAGGTATTGGCCTATTCTACTGTTAGCCAATTGGGTTATATGTTTCTTGGATTAGGCGTTGGTGCTTATACCGGTGCGGTATTCCATGTAATGACCCATGCATTTTTCAAAGCCTTATTATTCTTAGGAGCAGGTTCAGTGATTCATGCCATGCACCACGAACAAGATATTCGCAAAATGGGTGGATTGAAAAAACACTTGCCCATTACCCATATTACTTTCTTATTGGCTTGTTTGGCCATTGCAGGTATTCCTCCATTCTCTGGTTTCTTCTCTAAAGACGAAATCTTGATGGCGGCTTACGGAAAAAATCCATTGTATTACTATGTGGGATTGGGTGGTGCGCTCATGACTGCTTTTTATATGTTCCGTTTGTATACCCTTACTTTCTTGGGTGGATTTAGAGGTACTCATGAACAAGAACATCACTTACACGAGAGTCCTGCTGCTATGACTATTCCATTGATTGTCTTAGCCTTTCTTTCAGTTGTTGGTGGATTGATTGGTATTCCTGAATTATTTGCCAAAGACGCCCATAGTCTGGAACATTTCTTGGCTCCTATTTTTGCTGGTTCTGCGGCTATTGCAGAAGCGCATCATGTAGAAGCTTCACAAGAATGGATTTTATTAGGGGTATCTACTGTACTGATTATTGCAGTTATTGTATATGCGGTTAATAGCTTTAAAAAATACCAAGCCGATGGCGCTGAAAATTCAGGTGTGGCCAAATTACTTGAAAACAAATGGTATGTAGATGAGCTATACAATGCTGTTATTGTAAATCCGCTGCACTTACTTGCTGGGTTCTTCAAAAACATCATTGAGAAAAACCTGATTGATGGTGCAGTAAATGGCGTTGGCCGATTGGTAGGATATGGTTCTCGTCAATTGCGTTTAATTCAAAGTGGTCAAGTAGGTAATTACTTAATCATCATGGTATTGGCCATTGTAGTGTTTATCTTGATTTGGTTCAATGACCTTACCATTGTTTATTATCTGACTCGTTTATTTAAAATGGCCTAGTAGCATTAAAGAAATAATATGATTCCTCTATTACTCATATCCATTCCATTGCTTAGCGGACTAGCAGTATTGCTGCTAAAAGATTCGCCAGCATCCAAGGCTTTGGCCCTGGTATCTTCTATTGCAACACTGGCATTGGCCTTGGTAGCAGTTTTTAGCAAAGGCGCACTTCATTATGACGCAGCTTGGTTACCAGCACTGGGAAGCAGGTTTAGTTTAATGCAAGACGGCATGGCAAAAATGCTTTGCTTATTAACCGCCATTTCTTTTCCTGTTGTATTTGCAGCTACCTATAATAATAGCTATCAAAAATCAGGCGCTTTTTATGGCTTGATGCTGTTAACCCAAGCTGGTTTAATGGGCGTGTTCTTGGCATCGGATGCTTTGTTGTTTTATTTCTTCTGGGAATTAGCTTTAATCCCTGTTTACTTTCTTTGCTCTATCTGGGGTGGTGAACGTAGAATTGCTGTTACTTTCAAATTCTTTATCTATACGTTTATTGGTTCCTTATTAATGTTGATTGGAATACTCTTTGTTTATTCCAAAACAGCCGATCACAGTTTTGCTTTAGAATCTTTCTATCATGTAAAATTGATGGCTAAGGAACAAGCGTATGTATTTGCTTTGTTCTTTATTGCTTTTGCTATTAAAATGCCCATCTTCCCGTTGCATACTTGGCAGCCCGATGCTTATGAGCAATCGCCAACGGCTACAACTATGATCCTGAGTGGTGTAATGGTGAAAATGGGCATCTATGCAGTGATTCGCTGGTTATTACCCATGGTACCTGATGCAGTTAGTGGTCATGCCATGTTTGTGATCATACTTTCTGTTACTGGTATGATCTACGCCTCCTTAATTGCTATTAGACAAGACGATATAAAACGTTTAATTGCTTATTCTTCTATTGCGCATATTGGTTTAATGTGTGCCGCCATTTTTGTTCAAAACAGAATTGGATTAGAAGGGGTGATGATTCAAATGTTTAACCACGGTGTTAACGTGATTGGACTTTGGATTGTAGCTGATGTGATTGAACAACAATTAGGCACTAGAAAGATGAGTGAGTTGGGTGGTCTTGCACAGAAAGCTCCCGTATTAGCGGTATTGTTGGTATTGATGGCTCTTGCCAATGTGGCCCTGCCTTTAACCAATGCTTTTGTGGGTGAATTCTTAATGTTTAACGGACTGTTCCAATACAATGTATGGATCACTGCCATTGCCGGTATCAGCATTATTTTGGCAGCGGTATATACGCTGAATATGATTCAAAAAGTATTCTATGGTCAGGTTGCTGAAAAAGTAACCAACGCCGTAGACCTTAGTTTCAATACGCAATTGGCCTTGGGCATTTTGGTGGTATTGGTGTTGGTGATGGGATTGTATCCTCAACCTATGATCAATCTGACTAAGGATACAGTAGACGCTATTTTTGTACAACGATAAATGAATGAGGCTTTTTTAAAGCTTTTAAGATAAATAGTTATGAACGCAATCATTGTTTCGGCTTTAATGGGTGTAGTGATGATGTTAAGTGGCATCATCTTTCAGAACAAATCCCTGATGAAGCACCTGGCTGCTGCCGGTCTTATTGTATTGTTGGTAGCCAACCTACTGCAGTCTTATGGTAAATACGTGATTCAGGTAGACACGCATAACCTCTTGCATTTTGAGCAGTTTGGTATTTTCTTTAATACCATTGCCATTGTTGCTACCCTTATTTATGTGTTATTGAGCGGTAAGGATATTGAGAACACAGGTGTACATCCAGCAGAGTATTTTGCATTGGTATTCTTTGTGCTTTGTGGTGTTACCATTCTTACTTCTTTCAACGGTTTATTAATGTTGTTCTTGGGCGTTGAAATCATGTCTATTCCATTGTACATTCTAACTGGCGCGGACAAGAAAAATTTAAAAAGCAATGAAGCTTCTCTTAAATATTTGTTGATGGGTTCTTTTTCTACAGGCATCATGCTTATGGGAATTGCCCTGATTTATGGTGGTAGTGGAAGTTTTGGGATTAATCCAGGCACCCCAGAAATGACTGTGGGTGGTATTCCTAAAGTGTCTTTTCTTACCGTTGCTGGTTTGATTCTCTTATTTGTTTCCATGTGTTTTAAAGTATCGGCAGCGCCATTCCATTTCTGGACACCCGATGTATATGATGGAGCACCATCAGTGTTCACATCCTTTATGGCAACCGTTGTAAAGGCGGCAGGATTTTTTGCCTTTATGCGTTTGTTTGAATCGCAGAGCGATTTAATGGGTGCTACTTGGAAAATCTTATTGTCATTTGTCATTATTGCAACACTCTTAGTTGGAAATATTACCGCAGTCTTTCAACAAAGTGTCAAAAGAATGCTGGCATATTCCAGTATTGCCCAAGCTGGGTTTATGTTATTTGCTTTGTATGCAGGTAATGATTTGGCCAAAGAAGGGATTCTCCTGTATGCTGCTGCTTATAGCTTAGCTACTATTGGGGTATTTGCCGTATTGATCAAGATGAAGGACTACACCCTTGATGGGTTTAATGGACTAGCTAAAACACAACCTGTTTTGGCATTGGCCACTACTATTTGCTTATTATCCTTGTCAGGGATTCCTTTAACTGCTGGTTTCTTTGCCAAATACTATATGTTGGCTGCCGTAGTTAAAGCAGGTGGCGCACTTTGGATTGTGATTGTAGCCGTTTTATTTGCCGCGGTAAGCGTATATTATTATTTCAGGGTAATTCAGGCCATGTACTTCAAAGATGGTGCTGCAGAGACCTCAGAAATCACTGGCGGATTTAAAATTGGGTTGCTCTTGGTGGCAGGTTTAATAGTTTTGATTGGTTTGCTACCCTCCGTATTGCTCAATTATTTCTATTTTTAACCGCTCTTCATATTTATTCGGGCAGTTTCCCTGAAACGGGCAATCTCAATTACCTTTAAGGTATTGACGGATTAATTTATACTGCATGACCACACTTGATTCCTTTAATTTAGCTTGGCGCACGGTTAAGAGTAACAAACTTAGAACCAGCATCACGGTTGCTATTATAGCTTTTGGTATTATGGCATTAATTGGCATTATTACCGCCATTGAAGCCATGAACCAGAGCCTGAAAGAGAGTTTTTCTTCCATGGGTGCCAATGCCTTTAGCATTCGCTATAAGGAATCTAATGTGCGTATGGGTGGGGGCCGCAATGGCGATTTTTCTAAAAGTAAGCGTGGCAAAAAAGAGAAGAAGTCTAATTTGGGTAAATCCATTAGAAAAGAAGATGCTGAATACTTTAAAGCAGGATTTAGTTATCCAGGTGCCATCACTACTATTTATAGAAGAGGTCCAGGTGCTCAAGAAATTCATTATCAAGAAAAGAAAACCAATCCCCAAATCACACTCTGGGGTGGAGATGAGAATTATTTACAAGTAAATGGATATAGCATAGCGCAGGGTAGAAACCTAAATGGCTTAGACATTCAAAGTGGTAGAAATGTGTGCTTAATTGGAGCCAATGTGGCTACCAAATTATTTGGTGACAAGCCCGAAAAATCTATTGAAAAAATTATTCGAATTGGTTCTGTTCCTTATAGGGTGATTGGCTTGCTAAAAACCAAGGGATCTAGTGCCATGTTGCGTCAAGATGATATGATATTTACATCTTACACCAACCTGAGAAGATTTGCCAACAGCAGTCCTTCCTATTTGGTAGGGGTAATGGTAAGCAATGTAAAAGAATTGGACGTGGCTTCTGGTGAAGCAACTTCTGTATTCCGTGCTGTGAGAAAACTGCATCCAGTTGATGACGATAATTTTGTCATTGAAAAAAGCGACAAGTTTGCTGAACTCTTTATAGGCTTCTTGAGTAGTATTACTGGCAGCGCTGGTGCCATTGGTTTGATTACCTTAATTGGGGCAGCCATTGGTCTAATGAATATCATGTTGGTGGCTGTAAACGAACGTACCAAAGAAGTGGGATTGATCAAAGCCATTGGTGGAAGGAGCAAGAACGTACGTCAGCAATTTCTTTTTGAAAGTTTGATCATTTCTTTGTTGGGTGCACTGTTCGGTATCATCTTGGGTGTGCTGGTGGGGAACCTATTCTCCATTATCCTCAAGACTGGATTTGTGGTGCCTTGGGCATGGGTCATCATTGGAATAGTGATCTGTTCCGTGGTTGGTTTGGCCGCTGGTATTTATCCAGCTATGAAAGCTGCTAAACTCAATCCAATTGTAGCACTGCGTTACGAGTAATTAAATTTATTCTTTCTTAAACTGTTTCAACTGATCGTTGATATAGTACCTGATGTCTTCATCTGAGGGGTTGCTTCTTAGCCATTCATAAGAGGGTCTGCTCTGTTGCATAAACTGTCTGAGTGTATCGTCTTTGAATCCGGTACTTTCAGCAACCAATTGTTGGGAATATCTATAGTTAATATAGGCTTCTCTTTCATTGCGTTCAAAAAAATCCAAAGCCCTTCTTTTGCTTTTCTCGTGTTTGGAAAATCGGTCAATACTTATCCCTAATCCAGCGCCACTATTGGATAGTGCAAAAGTGGGTTTCTTATAAGAGACCATATCGTGCAACAGGTCATTTCTTCTTTCCATACTATCCATCTGATAAGCACTCATGCCTTTTGATGTAACGGTTACATTTCCTAAGTCATGGGATAAGGGAGAAACAAATAAATCAATACTATCTTTTTCTAAAAAAGTTCTTGTTAGTTGAATGGTATCAAAATGATACCCTACTGCGGCAAAAGAAATAATATCATTGGTTTTCACATTGAGTTTGAATCTGCCTGTATTGCCAGTCATGACTATCTGGCCACTATTGTTATTACTTATGCTGGCCAATACCACAGGTGCATGGGTAACACTGTCTCTTAAATAACCAATCAGGGTTTTGTTTTTCTGAGCATTAACATGGGTGAGTAGGAGCAAAGAAAATATAAGCAGCAAGTATCTCATCTGGATCATTTTACAAAGTTATCAATTAGAGCCTTTGTATACCAACAATAAAAAAACCGCCCCAGTTGAGTGGAGCGGTTTTTTTAACTATTTGTTCTGGATTATTTAGGATCCAAACCTTGTTTGATTCTTTCTGCCAAGTCTTGCAAATGAACTTTGCTCAACTTGTCTCCAAAACCTGCAGCAGCAGTTCCCAATTGAGAACGTAGTGCTACTAACTGTGCACGCACAATGGCAGGCACATCAGATTTTTTAGGATCGAAAGATGGCCCTGCTGGTCCACCAAAACCGATGGTGATAGTTAAGCCACCTGTAGCTGGATTCAGAATGCTCAATAACCTGTCTACATAGGCTTTTTGCAATAACCTGCGATAGTGGTCAATTTGCTTTTTGCTGTTTAATTCGCTGAACAAGTTTCCTTGAACATCGCCCAGCAAATCAAATGCACTATATGCTTTGTCTGCACCAAAACGCTCACCGCTTAATTGCAAACGGCCTAGTCTTTCTGCACTAACCAATCCGTTTAAAACAGATTCTTGCATACTGCTTACTGGATCATTGGCAACAGGGTTGTTGATTTTGTTCCAAAGCGCTTTGTCAATTAACCAAGTTGGGGTTTCAAATACTTGTTTGTTCAAGTAATTCACCGCTTCTTTTTGACGGGTTTTTGGTGTGATTTCATAAACAGATTCGTTTGACTCTGCTGTTTTAAAAGTTTCATACACGCCAGCAACATTGGAAGTTACATGGCCTGCATACCTTCTAAACTGACCTAATAACTGGCCATACATATTGGCAATGTTCTCATTTTGATCAGCTTCTTCTTTGGTCCATTCTGGTAAACCTTTCATCACCCTTTTCAGGTTCATGATACCATATTCACTTGCTTTTACAGCGTTATCGCTCAAGTCTTCACTTTGACTTCTAGGATCAGCTCTATTACCACTTTCATAAGTACCAAACCAATGACGAGGGTTTTCTTTCAAGGCAGCAGTAACCATTTTGCTACTGTTAATCTTTGATTCTTCTTCTGTTTTACCAGGAATATATCCGTAACCCCATTTCATAGCCCATTTGTCATAATCGCCAATTCTAGGATACAATCCTTTGCGGCTAATATTGTCTTCTGGTTGTGCTACATAGTTAAAACGTGCATAGTCCATGATAGAACCGGTATGGCCATTGGCTTCAACCCAAGCTTTATCGCGCAGCTTTTCTACTGGAGTTTGTGAGCTATTACCCATGTTGTGACGCAGCCCCAATGTGTGTCCAACTTCATGAGAAGACACAAAACGAATCAGGTCTCCCATGAGTTCATCATCATATTTCATTTTTCTAGCACCTGCATCAACTGCAGCTGTTTGAACCATATACCAGTCATGTACCAACTTCATTACGTTGTGGTACCAACCAATATGGCTTTCCAAAATTTCACCACTACGTGGATCATGTACATTTGGACCATATGCGTTTTCAATGTTAGAGGCAAAATAACGTACCACAGAATAACGAGCGTCTTCCATGCTCATAGTAGTATCGTTTTCAGGCCACTCTTTACCCATGATGGCATTTCTGAAACCAGCTTTTTCAAAAGCAGCCTGCCAGTCATTGATACCTGCAATCAGGTGTTTGCGCCATTGCTTTGGTGTTGCTGGATCAATATAGTAGATGATAGGTTTCTTAGGTTCTACCAACTCTCCCTTCATCCATTTTTCCCATTCGCCGTCTTTTGGCTCTAAGCGCCAGCGTACAGCAAATGCTACGTTTTCTACTTCTTGTTGTTCATCGCTATACTTTACAAAATCATCTGTAAAGAATCCAACCCTGCGGTCTGCAATCCTACGCGCCATTGGCGTTTTGGGCAAAAGCAATAAAGAAGTATTCAATTCCAAAGTGATTGCACCTGCGTCACTTGCAGCAGGAATGCTTGCACCTTGTTGTGGGCCACCTGCACCAAGGGTTAATCCTCCTAACGCAGATCCAGAATTATAAGTTTTCACAGTTCTGATTTCTGTATTAATTGGGTAAGTGCTGATTTTGCTGATAAAAGTTCTATCAGAAGCCAATGCTGTTAAACGGTACTGGGTTTTAAATCTTGGATTAATACCCAATGCCTGATTGTCTCCTTTAAATAAATCGGTTACTTCAATTACCACACCAGTTGAATCTTTGCTAAATGCAGCAATTGGAAATGCTGCAGCAATGGCATTTACATTTGAATTGGTAACTGCTTTGTAAATTTCTTGATTTGCATCTGCAGTATTTACCAAAGTAATGGTGCGTAGCAAAACAGTATTGCTAGGTCCTTTTTCAAATGCTACTGTTTGTTGGTTGGCTATTTCTCCACCATAACCAGCACCAGCAGGTACTTTAGCAAAACGAGAAACGGCCAGAATTTCCCTTCCAAGAATGGAATCGGCAATTTCAAAATAATATTTGTCCTCAATTTTGTGAACGGTGAAAAGGCCTTTTTTAGTAATTGCTTTTTCAGTAATTACATCTTTATAAGGTCTAGGAGCCGTTCTAGCAGCGCCTGCTCCACCAAATCCGGGAATGCCGGTCAATGTTGGTGCACCAGTTCCAGGGGTACCCGGAGTAGGACTTGGGGTGGGGGTCTGTGGCCTTTGTGCAAAACTAACAGTTGTTGCCGTCAACGCCAGTGCAAGAAAATACCTTCTCATAAGTAGTTTTAAAATTTAATGATAGATTAAAGATAGCTTTCCAGCCTGTTCAACATACAAAAATGACAAACGTTTGGATAAATGGTAAAATAAGTAAAATAAATCGGTGAAATACGGCACTAGTGCTATATCGCGTCATTTTCTGCTAAAATCCAGTCAGGGATGAAAAAAAACCAAAAAAGATTCCTCCGTTCTTGTTTTCCGTTTCAATAAAATACCTAATTTGTAAGCCCTAATAAAAAATGTCTGAAAGGTTTTGTTTTTTCAAAACATTTTTTATGTAGCATTGCGAAATCAATTTTTAAATCAACTGTAATTTTTAAAACCAAAAATCAATTGAATCATGGCTGACATCAAACCAACTGCACCAGCGGCTGCTAAAACCGCAACTTCCGCTCAACCTAAAAAGAGCGGCAACTTGGTTGCAACTATCGCTCCTATTGCCTGTATCGTTCTCGGTTACGTTCTTTGGCGCTTTGTAATCGGTGCCGACAGTAATTTCACTACCCCTGATGCTAGCGGTGGTTTTTGGCCTAACCATAAAGGACCTAAAGGTGCAATACCTAAAATGTACGAAGGTGGTATCATTGTACCAATCTTGATTGGTTGTTTATTGATTGTGGTTTCTTTTGTAATTGAGCGTCTTTTGACTATCACTAAAGCAAACGGAACTGGCAATATTGCTGAATTTGTACGTTCAGTACAATTTCACCTAGCTAACAAAGACGTTGATAAGGCTCTTGCTGCTTGCGACAAGCAAAAAGGATCTGTAGGAAACGTAATGAAAGCAGGTCTGAAAAAATACAAAGAAATGATTACCAACACTGAATTGGCTACTGAGCAAAAAGTGTTGAATATTCAAAAAGAAGTTGAAGAAGCAACTGCATTGGAATTGCCAATGTTGGAAAAGAACTTGGTGTTCTTATCTAC
Source organism: Chitinophagaceae bacterium BSSC1 (assembly GCA_002256435.1). Taxonomy (GTDB): domain Bacteria; phylum Bacteroidota; class Bacteroidia; order Chitinophagales; family Chitinophagaceae; genus Sediminibacterium. The sequence continues at coordinate 231,040 of NKJC01000005.1, read as the reverse complement.
TATCGCGTCAGTAGCAACCCTTTTGGGTCTATTGGGTACGGTAATGGGTATGATCCGTTCTTTCTCTAAATTAGGTGATGAAGGTGGTGGAGAAGCTGCTCGTGAATTGTCTCAAGGTATCTCTGAAGCCTTGTACAACACGGCTTTGGGTATTGGTACTTCTGCTGTTGCCATTATCATGTACAACGTGTTCACCACTCGTATTGATGGTATCACTTACGGTATTGACGAATCTGGTTTCACCCTGACTCAAAGCTTTGCTGCTAACTATAAATAATCCTTGATTATTTGTGGAATGCAAACAGTTTTGAATCTAATTAGTGAAATCTTAAATTAATAACAATGGGTAGAGCCAAATTACCACGGAAAAGTACCAATATCGACATGACGGCGATGTGTGACGTGGCGTTCCTTTTGTTGTCATTCTTTATCTTGACAACAAAGTTCAAACCCGCGGAAGCCATTGCAGTAACAACACCAAGTTCCGTAGCAGCAAAAGTTGCTGAAACAAAGGATATTGTGTTGATTACTATCGACAAAGACGGTAAGGTTTTCATTTCCATGGACGATGAATCCAAAAAGGAAGTCATCGCTAACACGCTGAATACCACCAAGAACCTGAACTTAGACGTACAAAAGTTCAAGAAAGCAGGTTTTTTTGGTGCACCATTTAGTGGGCTGTCTGCTTTTCTTGCAATTCCTGAGGAAGGACGAAAGGGTAATGCCTTACCAGGTATTCCTTGCAAAGATTCCTCAAACAATGAAGTTTCTACTTGGATGGGTCTGGTCTTAAGCGCTTATGCTGGTCAGAAAGCTAACATTCAATTAAAAGGCGATAACGCTTCTAAATATCCTGCATTCAAAAATGTGATAGACGCATTTAAGAAGAATGATATTTTGAAATTTCAGATGATCACCAATCCAGAAAGCGTACCAGTAGGTACAGAATTATGGAAAAGTGCTATGAAGGGTGAGAAAAGGACAGAATAAGGAACAGAAGTAAACAAGATTATTCAAAAAAATAAATTCTTCCGACATGGCAGAAATGGATACCTCGAGTGGCGGTGGCCATAAAAAAGGACCAGGTGTCAAGAAAAGTAAGAAGCTGAGTACCCGTGTGGATCTCACCCCAATGGTGGATCTAGGGTTTCTACTGATCACTTTCTTCATCTTCACCACCACCATGAGTCAGCCTACCGCTATGAAACTCTACTTGCCCAAAGATGCGGACAAGCCAGAGGATCAGAACAAGGCCAAAGAATCGGGTGTTATTACCATCCTTTTGGGTAAAGACGACAACGTTTTTTACTATGAAGGACAGTTGGACAATAGCGCTTCAAACTTTAAATCGACTACGTTCAAAGAAATTCGCAACGTTATCTTAGATAAGAAAGCTCGTACTCCTGAAAAGGATTTAGTGGTGGTATTAAAACCATCTGAAGAGTGTACTTATCGCAACGTTGTAGATATTTTGGATGAAATGGCCATCAATGTTTGCAAGCGATATGCACTGGTGGATATTTCAGCAGTTGAATCACAATTGGTGAAAGTATCAGAAGCTGCAGGCGCAGCTGCTCCAGCAAAATAAACAATTGGAATATTACCAATAAAGACACTGAATCATGGATGTAAACCAAATTTTAAAAGCCGATATCCTCGATATCATTTTCGAGGGTAGAAACAAGGCATATGGCGCTTATGACTTGCGCAAAACCTATAGTAAGCGAATCACTTTCGCTTTGATAGGTACTGTTGCGGTTTGCCTGTTGCTGATACTGGGGTCGGTGTTAGCTAACTCTTCCAAGAAAAAAGCTGTTGAAGTGATTGCTCAGGACGTAAATCTTGAGAACATGAAACAGGAGGAGAAAAAGCCAGAGCCGCCACCACCTCCACCACCACCAAAGCAAGAACCGCCAAAAGTGGAAATCACTAAGTTCACTCCTCCCAAGATTGTGAAGGATGAAGAGGTGAAGGAAAAGGATGAAATTAAAGAAGTAGAAAAACTGGAAGATACCAAGATTGGTACTGTAAACCAGGAAGGAACAAAAGACGAAGGTATTGTTGCTCCTCCTGTTGAAACTGGTACTGGTAAAGTGGAAGCTCCTAAGCAAGAAGAAGACTACGATAAGGTATTTACCGTAGTACAAATTCCTGCTGAATTCCCCGGTGGTTTACCAGCTTGGACTAAGTATTTGGAGCGTAACTTGAACAGGGATTTACCTGTAAACAATGGTGCGCCTCCCGGAAAATACACAGTTGTGGTTTCTTTTATCGTTGACAAGAATGGTGGTATCTCTGAAGTACAAGCCGAGAATGATCCCGGTTATGGTACCAAAGAAGAAGCTGTTCGTGTAATCAAAAAAGGACCATCTTGGAAGGCAGCAGTTCAAAACGGTAGAAACGTAATCTATCGTCACAAACAAAGCATTACTTTCCAAGTATCTGAAGAATAATTTCTTTCTGATATTTTTAAAGCCTCGCTCTTTTGAGCGAGGCTTTTTTGTGTCCTGAAACGTAACTATAGCTAGTGTTTCAGAAGTGTGGCTGTATGAATTTGCGTTTTGTTTTATGGAAATATTTGCATTACTCCATCACATTAAAAAACAACCGTTATGGAAAAAATGCAAATCCTTCAAGCGGAACTGCTTGACCTCTTATTTGAGGGCCGAAACAAAAATTATGGTGCTTATGACTTGCGTAAGAATTATAACAAGCGCATGGAATATGCATTAATGGGGACCTTTGTAATTTGTCTGCTGTTTATAGTGGGCAATTTATTTGCCAATCGTAATAGAACAATTATTCAGGAGCAACCCATGATTGATGTGGTATTGGATGGTTATAAAGAAAAAGAAAAGGACAAAATTTTGCCCCCACCTCCAAAAGAAAAAATAGTAGTTGCCGCAGAGCGATATAATGTTCCTGTGATTACACCAGACAAGTTAGTTGCTGAGGAAGATGAAATGAAGCCCGTTGAAGCTTTAGAAAATGTTCAAATAGGCAATGAGCATGTGGAAGGAGTTGAGGAGCAGGGTTTACCTTCTGCACCAGTGGAAGCATCAATTGGAAAGGATTATGTGGAACCTGTAAAACAAGATTATGATGTACCATTCACTGTGGTTCAAATTCAAGCCCGTTTTCCCGACGGTCTAGCCGGTTGGACCAAGTTCTTGGAAAAGAACCTTAACAGAGATTTACCCGTTAATAATGGAGCTCCTGCAGGCATTTATACCGTAGTGGTTTCTTTTGTGGTGAATAAAGCTGGCGTCATTAGTGAAGTTCAGGCCGAAAATGATCCAGGTTACGGAACAGGTGCAGAAGCGGTTAGAGCTATTAAGAAAGGACCTAATTGGATTCCCGCAGAACAGAATGGTACCAAGGTAGTCTATCGCCAAAGGCAAGCCATTAGTTTTAAAGTTTCTGAGGATGAATAGTGGTCTTGTTCAAGTTTGGTTTCAGAGATTTGTCTTACCAAGCCATGAAACGCTATTTTTGCAAAAACAATTCCATTGTCTTCAAAATTTATAGGTTGGGATGATACCATTGTGGCACTAGCCACAGCTCCAGGAATAGGCGCTATTGGCGTGATTAGAATCAGCGGAAAACAAGCTTTTCCTGTAATCAATAGTCTGTTTCCATCAAAGGATTTAGAAGCACAGGCTTCTCATACCTTGCACGTAGGCTATTTGAAAGAGGGTGATAATGCCTTGGATGAAGTAGTGCTCTCTTTGTTCAAAGGTCCTAAATCTTATACTGGCGAAGACACTATTGAAATTAGTACACATGGATCGCCCTATATTATTGAAAAGGTAATTCAGGCCATTAACGCTAGAGGGGTACGCATGGCTAAGCCAGGAGAATTTACCCAACGAGCTTTTCTCAATGGGAAACTTGATTTAGCACAAGCAGAGTCTGTGGCAGATTTGATTGCCAGTAATACAGAAGCTAGCCGTAGAACGGCTTTGAACAATATGCGCGGCGGTTTTTCATCGGCCTTGCACCAGTTGAGAGAAGAGTTGGTTAAATTCTCTGCACTCATTGAATTGGAATTGGATTTTTCTCAAGAAGACGTGGCTTTTGCTGATAGAGATCAGCTAGTTAGACTAATACAATTACTTAGTAGTTCTACCAACCAATTGTTACAATCATTTCAATTAGGGAATGCTATTAAGAATGGCGTGCAAGTGGCTATTATTGGCAAACCCAATGCTGGTAAGTCTACTTTGCTCAACACCCTCTTAAATGAGAATAGGGCCATAGTAAGCGAATTAGCTGGTACCACCCGCGATACTATTGAAGAAGTATTAAATATTGACGGCATTCTCTTTAGGTTAATTGATACGGCTGGTATTAGGGAACATAGTACCGATAGTATTGAAACCATTGGTATTGAAAAGAGTTTTGAGAAAATGCGTGCGGCAGATTTGGTCTTATACTTATTTGATCAAAATGAGATTTCATTGGTTGAGTTACAAGAAATGATGGCTGTTTTTGAAAAAGAGCGTATCAAATATTTACTCATAGCCAATAAGTCTGACGCGGCAGAACCCGCTTCTGTAGCGGCTTTTAGCCAAGTGCCAGAGATTATTTTTATCTCTGCTAAACAACGTATTGGGATTGACCAACTCAAAAAAGCGTTGGTAAACAAAGCCGTGCATGGAGATTTAAATGCAGAAGCTACCATTGTCACCAATGCCCGCCACCATGATGCACTCAAGCAACTAGCCGCTTCCTTGCAGGATGTAGCAGAAGGACTAGACATGCATATTACTGGTGATTTGCTTGCACTGGATATTCGCCAGTGTCTGCACTATCTAGGTTTAATTACTGGTGAGATTACCAATGAGGATCAGTTGGATTTTATATTTTCTAAGTTTTGTATTGGAAAGTGACCTAACGCAGCGGGGTCATCCCACAAGTAGGGCATAGCCTTTTTACAAATGACAGGTTTTAAACGATGTTTTTGAACAATTAATTTGTTTCAATACTTTATTGTAAAAGCTTTAATTCATCCATCGCTTCTTTACATTCAGGATTCAATTTGAGGGCCTCTTGGTAAGCTAATTTTGCCTCAGCCTTCTTATTTAGTTTAGATAATAGATAACCTTTTAATGAAAAAAAAGCGTAATCCGATTTGTATATATCCCCATTAAGATTTGTAACAGAACTACTTTCCAATTTTAATAAATCAGGCTCCATGATTTTATAAAAGCTATTCAAACATTTTAGTGCATTTTCATAATCCTTAATTTTCAAATCATTTAAAATACAGGTAAAATAATGAAAAAAACTGTAGTCCGATGTGTACTGATTAATTCGAATAATACTATCACAATTATTATCACTCTCCCCTTTTTGGTACATAGGAAAATCTTTCATTAATACTTTCATGTTTTTTCCCTTAACATCTGGATTAGGTACGAGTGTGGTATTGTTGTTAAGCAGATTAAATGCGCTTTCGAAATCTCTTTTTGAAATATAGGCCGATAGATAATCTAAAAAATATTTTGAGGCTTTAAAAGTATTTTTATTCGTAAAACGAATCTCGGAATCTGTCTTGATGAAGAGTTCTCTTTGCATTATTTGTAGAACACTATCATATTCGCCGATTATAGCATAGAAATCTATATATTTCATATTCCTTTCTTGGAAAGAACCATCGTTAGTCATCTTTTTAAAGCTGAGCAATGCGTCTCGATAATGGTGTAAACCGCCAAAATTTTGTGCCTGTTCTTTATACAATTCATTCAGTTTATAAATGGCAATTTCATTATGTTCAAATTTTGAAAAATCAGGTTTTGTTCCACTGGAATCGGTATACAGACGAATCAATTTATTAATATAAATAGAGGATGAATCAAGTTTATTATCGTGATCAAATTGGTTCCATTTATTTCTATAAATTTTTTCAAGTAATTCAATTGAGCAAACAAAGATCTTTTTTTCACTATCATAATTGCTTGCAATGATATGTTCAGAATCGCATGTACAGACCTTTTTTTCTAACAAGTACATAGCCAAATTTAAATCAGCCATCCCCAATTCTTTATCGGCATGATTAAGATTAAAGAAACCGCTTTCCGCATAATATACTGCATTGGTAGGTTCTTTTGCAATCAAATTATTATAAATATCCTGTGATACTTTATTTCTAACTGTATTATAGCCCTGTAAAGCGCGGGCCTTAGTTAGCAATTTATTTGTTTCATTTGTTTGGCTATTACAAATTTTGGCATTTACAATAACAAAAAGTATGAGAATAAAATTTAAATATGATTTCATGATTTTGACAGTTAAAACATTAATTTCTTTTAGGTCCTTCATGATGAAAATAGTCTTCTAGTTTTTCAGGCATGCTTTTAATAAGCGAGTGCTTTAATAAAACAATATGTGGGCGAATTTCACTCTTGTATAATGTAAAAAAATTATCACAATTATTTTTTTCTGATTCATATTCAGCCATAAAATTCAGGGCTTTTGAGATACAGTACTCATTGTTAGATTGCAATGCAGTTTTTAGCGCCGAAACCCTGGTCCAGTTAGCATTATTTTGCTCCCACCAAATTGCTACTAGTTCAGCCTTTTTTTTACTGGATTGTAAAATTTGCTCGTTTGTTTGTCTATTTTTCCAATCTATAGTATAGATTATTTCATTTGTTTCTATCTCATTATTTCGTTTTATTTCTTCAAATATTTCACTATCAAGTTCAGTAGATCTATAACCAAAATCCTTGAATGTGAGTTCTTCTAGTAACCAACCTGCTCTAATAGAAATCCAGTCTAATTCGTATGGAATGATGATTTCTTTTTCAAAAACCACCCTTTTTGTGCCTGGATACATGAGTAATTCAGAATAATATAATTTAGCATATTCTGTACTTTGAAGCAATTGAATCAGCGCAGGAATTGCTTCTTTTTGTTTTTGTTCCAATGCTATTTTAGCACTCAATACAACTTCGTCAAAATCTTTGCTTTTGAACGCGTGTATAAGGCTATCTAGGTTATTTTTTTGGGCATAACTGGCTATTGATGAAAAGAAAAGTATTGATATGAGTATGATTTTATTTTTCATTGTTGTATTTGAAAATTACTTAACTAATTCTTATACCTGAAAGTAAAACGCTTTTGATGTGTGCCTACTAAAGTTCCATCACTTCTGTATTCTTTGCGAATTTCTGCAAAGCATTGAGTGGGTAAATTGAATTTGTTATAGTTGTAGGAAAGATGTATCACATCTGAAAAGTCTGAGTCTGTTTCACCCCTTGTAATAGAATAGTTGGTGATATTGTTTTGATTAAAGAAGTACCAATTGAAATCGGTATATCCCGGTCCTATATAATCTACTTTTTTACCAATTAGATAATTTATATTATATGATAAATAAATTTTCTCATTTGGAATACTTCCAGCTATATTCAAGTAACTAAAAGGATTGATGGCTTTGTCAAACTTGGTATAGGTATAATAAGGAGGATTTGGAGCAGTATGGCTTTTTATTAACTCTTCTTCTGCTTCTTTTTCAATATTATGTTGGTTGTTAATCAATATTTCTGTTGTACTACCATATGTGGATTCATACATGTGCTTGCTTAAATAGTTCCTATCTACATGGTACACTATAGCTTTATTGGAATATTCAATTTTGCCTTTCCAATAATATGGTTTGTCATTATCCTTATTGTCCTCATCCACGCGTAATCTATTTCTTTTGTTCATGATACTGTCCTGAACATGTTTACCTTTCCGATAAATAAAAACATAATTTTGGATATATGTCCAATATGCTGCTTTTTCAACTGGATCAAATTTAAAATTGGTGATCTTTCTTGATACGGGATTCTTACTTCTCCCATTATAGGTAAATGTTTGAATTGATAATGTATCAATTAATGGAAATACATCAGTAGGTGATTTCTTTTGGGTTTTACAGTTGGTTTCAATGATATTAGTAACACGGTTATCTTGATCATATTTGAAGATAATATGCTGATACTTTCCATTAAAAGTGTCGCTTGTGATACTTTCAATAAATGGGAGTTTGTTTTGGGCAAACAAAGCAACTGGCAGGAATGCTAATATTGTAAATACTAATTTCATAAAGTAGTTAGGTTTTCTGAGGTTGAGCTACTAATTTTTTAATGTAAATTAGGAGTCAAGATCCAACGTGCGTTTTTTATATCTAATGGGTTTTGTCCTAAATAGAATATATTCTTTACTGCATCAAATGAAAGGTTACTCATGACACCGGTTAGCATATTGGTTATTTGGTGCGTTTTAGTTAAAGGGTCATATTGGAGAAACCATAAAAATGATTTATCTAAATAAGAAGACCCTGATTTTGTATTTTCTGATCTAACACCAATTGAAAATGAATTTGTTTTAAATGTGTGTAAATAGTCACCTGTTTTTTGGTTAATAATACAATAGGTATTTGTACCATACATAGATTGAAGCACCCATGAATTAGGGTTTGAATTACTATTTTGTAAGTTGTTAATAGATGACATAGCGTAAGAAACATTTTTAGTTTCTAAAGGAAAATTAGCCATTGATTGAGCTAAAGGAAAATTTGATGAATAATTCTCCTTTGTTACTTCAATATAGGTTGCATCTTCAAAAAATAGCGAATCTATTAGTGCTACTTTTAAACTAGAAATGACGTCATCCCAGTCTTCTAAATCAGCAATATTTGATGTAATTATTCTTGACCTTCCTTCAAATGGACAATGTTCCCATGCTGTTAGTTTTAAACCTTTGGGAATCAGAATAGAAGAAATCTTATCGTTCCCCACTTTTCTAATTATTTTTTCTGAATTTTCATCAAAACTTGGATTATTAGGATCCATACATGATAATGATACTCCTACTGGTATGGTAGCCATATCTCCTTTGTAATTCTTCTCAGAGAAAATCTTTATTTCTGATTTGCTAAGCAAATTACTTGATAAAACATTGGGATATTTAATAATATTAAATGGAACTGGAATATAAGTGTTATTACAAATTAAGGATTGTGGATCAAATCTTATTCCTGCTGCATTTGTAAAATTTTCGAACATTATTCTGGCAACTGCAGAGTCATTGGTTGCATTTATAGGCAATACATAATATTGTCCTTTCAATATGCAATAATAGTTTGTTACAATTCCTTGACCATTTAAGTGTGATGTTAGTATACAGATAAAATAAACAATGACTAGTCTTTTGATTTTCATTTTTAAATTTTAATAGTTTCAAAATACAAAAACCCCTTCACTTAAAGGGGTTTTGTTTCTGTATGTTTCTCTATTTGAACTTAGATGTCTTAAAAAGTTCCTTTAAAAGTTCCTGTTACTGATAATGCTGCTGCACTAGTGTTGGTTACTTTTGCTGTGTAAGTTCCTTCAATGCTTGTAGCACTAAGGGTAGTAATGGTAATTGATCCAGCAGTTGCTCCAGAAGCAGTGCTGAAATAATTATCAGTTGTTGCAGAACCAGCTACATAGGTTACACTTATCAAACTGTTGGGAATAGCATTAGGTGCAAGAGAATATGTTCCTGTTGCAGTAATGTTATTTGCAGCAATGCTAAATTGCTTGCCTGTTCCAACAATACCAATAATGTTGATAGTTGAAACACCACTGATAGTTTGTCTACTGAAAAGTGCATTTGTACCATTAACACTAAAAGTTACTCCACCTGTTCCAGTGAGTTCTCCTTGACCTGAAGTGCTTGTGGTACCTGAATTACTGTCTTTTGAACATCCTGCAAAACTAAATGCAGCTACTAATACTACTAGGAAGTAGTTTTTGATTTGATTCATTTTAGGGGTTTTTATGAGCCGCGAAACTAGGGTTAAGTGGCAAAAAAAATTATATGAACATGAAAAAATAGTAAATAAAAATTTAATGTTTAATCAAATTGAAATATTAATCTACAAATGATTAAACAAATTTGCCTTTTCAAAGTTTTGTAATTTGAGTTTGTTCAGTTACAGGAAAACAGTTTTTCAAATAGTCACTTTTCTAGATAAATAAATCCCTAGTTATCAGATCAAATCTTTAAGTACGTGAAAATGGAAAACCATTTGTTCTTAATATGATAATAAATAATATTCATATTTTTGAAACTAGATATTTTATCTTGCTTTTGTAAACCCACTAACCCCTAGCATGTACAAGTTCTGTCTTCTGGCGTCACTATGCCTATTCCATTTTGTTTCTTTTTCCCAAACACCTATTGATATTGCTGAAAACACGGTTAAAGTTTCCTCTCAAACTGATGAGGTGTTTTACTATGGATTTGCAGAAGGTGACCAACTAGTTTTCAATTTTGAAGAGGTTAATGGCAAAGAACTAAAAGAAATTGAAATCATGTTTATGCCTTCTCAATCAATTTACATGGAATACAAAACCAAGAAAATTGTCAATAAAACAATTCAAATCAGAGAGACTGGCGTATATAAATTTAGATTCACCAATACCAATATTTTGTCTGGTAGGATTTGTAAGTTCAAAATTCAACGCATCCCTGGCAGTGAAGCAACTAGGAAATTCAATACTACCGTATATAATCGCACCATTTTAGATACTAGTTATGCAGATGTGCAAGAACGATTTGCAGTAAAGTCTGATACTAGTTTTCAGGAAGTGTTAAACGATGTTATTACAGTTCATTCCCTTACTAATAGTAGACCAAATAAAGTTGTAAAACCTTTTACATTGCCCAATAATACTATTGCTTGGGCCTACTATATTGGAGTAGGAGAAGAAGGAGAAAATATGTATCGATACGCTACCAAAGAATTAATGAGAGGTTCCAATAATGCTTCAAAGGATTTCCAAATTGCTTCCAATCCACTCAAAGCATTAATATTAGGTTCCTATTCTTATTTGCGATATCTAGAGAATGGAGAGAAAGTGTTATATCATCTCATGGAAGGAACTAATCCCAATGCTTATATAGAGGGTAAATCTTATGACTTTATCAAATCTAGAAAGGGGATTAATGATTATGTAAAAATGGATATTGTCAAAAACAATCTTTCTTTTTGTTTGACCAATGAGAGTCTAATATTTCCTATTAATGTGGCCATTAAAGTGATGGCTTTAAAGGTAGATGCCGTCTATGACTTACGCATGGTGCACAAAATGAATGTTAAGAAAACAGAGGAAATGTATTTGAAAAATTAAAGTTACTAGGCATTTATCATTTCATTTTTCAATTAATTTAAAAGTCCTTTCATCGAAATGTTTCGATTAAAAAATTATCCCTACAATTTTATTTATTTTAAAACCCCACTTAAAAAAATCCTAGAATGAAACAAATTTTTTCTGCATTGTTATTGCTTTGTATTTGTCAGTTTTCAATTGCACAAGATTTTTTAACCCCCATTGAGGCACTTTCCGGAAAGACACAGACCCAAGTAACTACTGTTGATGGTAAAACTATTTATGGGAAAATTACTTATTACACATTAGAAGCTAGAGGATTAGGTAACTTCAGAATTAAAGATAGTGCAACTGATGAAGTTGTTAAATTTACTCCTGAAAATGTGAAAACAGTTCGAGTAAAAATGGATTTTGCCAATAGGATGGAGACAATTGAAAAAACGTCTATGTTGAAGTTGTTGAAATCTAAAAGCAAATCAAAAGAAGTTTCAGGTAGAGAGTATATCACTTTTGATCAAGTAACTTATCCAGAAAAAAAGGATAAAATATTGTTATTGCAATTATTGAATCCTGATTTTTCTAGTAAAATCCAAGTATATGAACATAGGGTGGGAGGAAAATCAAGTACATCAATATTAGGTATAGAAACCGAATTAAATGAAGCCACAAGTTTTATAATAGTAATTGATGGCGTTTCTTCTTTTGTTGAAAAGAAAAAGTATAAAACAGATTATTTTGACAAAATTTTTGCAAGCTGTCCTGAGTTAATGGCAATGCCTGAAAAAGAAGTTAGTTTTTCCGATTTTGCAAAGCACGTCAGCATTTTTGAAAAATGTAAATAGAAAAAGTGGTAGTCAACTTTTTTAATTGATTCAAAATTTTAAATATGCTGTTATGAAACGTGTAATATTATTACTACTTATTTTCCCCGTATTGGCTTTTGTTCCTACTCAAAAAAAAGGGGCTTTATCCTTAGGTCTCTTGACTAAAATTACTAGTGATACTATCAAAGGTCAGTTTAGTCAAATAAAAATTGATTATGACCAATTAAATAGGGTGGTAAGTATTACACAAACCAGCTACCAATTGGATACTTTAAACAAAACTGGCAAGTCTAAATTTATTTCTAATCAGTTGTTTAGCCAAGAGTATACTTATCAAGGGGACAACAAGTTTCCATTTAGTAGAAAACAGACCTCTCATAAATATGCTGGGGAAAACAAAAAAAATCAGGTGTCAGCTTATTTGATGCAGTATTTTAAATATGCAAATGGAAAAAGGATTGGAGATAGCTTGATTACTACTATGATTGATAAAAATAATAGTCCTTTGATTAATCAATTGCCAAATAGTAGTCCAATATCAAATAAAAATTTTACTCATAAATCAGAATATCAACAAACGGCCAATGAGCTAAATAAAAAACACAGAATTGACATATTAGATTCCTATAAGATACTTAGTTCATCATTCATCTTTAATGATCATTTGGAAAAGGAAACTAATTTGACAAAAGCAGACTATGAAAGACGCCAATACAATAACGATATTTTTGGTACTTACTATAAATTCTTGAAGTATGATCAAGGTGTAAATCCCTTGCAGCGTCTAAACATAGCTCCTTTTGTTGGGTCTGAATTGTTTGACTTTCAAGACTATGACTTTGATCCAGAGATATTCCCATATGATTCTGAACCGTCTTGTATGTCTGACAACTATTTGGGCTGGAGTTTTACCAATAAAAACAACCCAAGTATATTTATAAAACATGGTAACGATGGGCGTACAAGAAATGAGTGTCGTGTAACTAAAACCAATGAGCTAAGTTATACTTACAATGCGGCAAAACTTCCAATAAGTTGCAAGGTCACTGTCAAGACACTTATGATGTATGAGGAAGTGCCAAAAAGCTATGACGAGATTGCGTATCGTAAATTTCATTTTGAATATAGATAAATCAGCTTTTATTCTTAATCTTTAACCAAGAATTTATTCGTTTGTATTTTACCTGAACCTTCTGATTGATTCCCTTTTAGACGGTGTGCTGCTTTAACTTCATCTTGGTATAGAATCATGACCTTACTAGTATAACAATTGATAAAACGATTGTTTTCTAGTAAGGTTTTTTGTACCCCAGCAAAATGTATCATGGATTTTTCTACAGCATTGGATTGAATATTATTAAAGCTGTTTTTTGCAATTTTTACAATGGGTCCCATGGTGCTTTCATCATTGCCCGTGCGAACCAAGTCTAATACTTGTCCATTATAATCCTTGAATTGATTATTAGAAATGGTTAGTTGCTCTACATTGTAGTAACCCTTCTTACCTAGCTCTTGATTCATTTTAAATAGAATGCCAGACCCTTTTTCAAACCTGCTTTGAGTTATAATAATACTATCTGCTACACTGGTCTTGGTGGCGTCAAAAAAGACAGAAGTACTATTGCTGATCTTTGCTTGATACATGCCAAAAGAAACATGCTTTACAGATCCTGAACTATCTGTTGCTATACAACTTGAAGCTTGAAGATTAGTTAGGTCTAATGAAATATTTTTCAAGGTTAAACTAGATCCAGACATGATTTGAAAAAGAAATGCCTGACTGCTTCCTGTAATAGCCATTTGAATGGGAGTGGTTTGCTTGCTTGTTAATTCAAGGTGTTGTAGTACGTTAACAGGCGCATCAAATAGGTATTGCTTTCCAGTGAGATTGATAGAAAGATGAGCACCTGGGTATTGTTGTACTATTTTCTTCAGACTTGCGGCGTCTGCACAGTCTATTTTTAGCAAGCTATGTGTGCTAGAACTTGGTTGATACCAATTGGTACCAGCTTCCATTTCAAGCATTTTTAATTGGCTAATTAAGTTGGTTGAAGAAAAACCAGGTTTGCTATTTAAAACTAGTTCCTGCCTTTCAGGATTGGCTTTACCAATTGAATCCAACCAATATTTGGTGTTTTGGTAAACAGACTTGTTCACTGTAATGGAGTCTTTACCTGACTTGGTTAGTGTGGCTTTAGCAAAGCCAGCCAATAACTGCTGCCCTTGTTCCTTGTTCACCATATTTCCTGCAAAATGAAATCCTGTGATTTTGTCAAATATGGAATAGACTGATTTGTCTGTTTGGTTGTGGATCAAATTGTTGACCATTAACACATTTACAGGTGCTTGACTTCTTTCAGTATCACTGCCCTCACAAAAACCCATGGGGGCGCAATCCACAAAACTATTGTTGGCTACCAAAGCGTCTTTAACAGGCAGGTATCTAAAAGCTGGTGAATTGGGTACACCGTTCATAATACAAAGAGGTGCCCTGAAACCCTCGCCCCTGCACCTATAGAAGAAATTGTTCAAGACCCAGTTACCTTCATTGATAATTCTTACTCCTCCTGTTCCTGCTTTTCCATTACCTAAGAATAAGTTATCCATTACAAGGTTCTTATTGCCATGTCTTAATACTACAGATCCTTGGCTCTCTTTAAAGAGATTGCCACGAATGGTATTTGAACCAGACTTGATAGATATGATTTCTGTTTCACCATCGCAGTTGTCAAAATAGTTGTCAGTGATTTGTGTATTGGAATTAAACTCACAATGCTCAGATACACCAACTCTGATCATCTCCCCAGTATTGGAAGCTAAAGGGATTCTAAATCCAAAATGGTTGTGGTCAATGGAATGAAAATTTTGTCTACTCAAATCATTATCCAAAATCACCGCTAACAATACTCCCATATTTTGTTTGTCTCTAAATTGACAATGGTCTATTCTATTATTTCTGCCGTGTAATTCAACCCAATAATTTTCATCCAATCTTTTTGGGTTATTAAAACCATCTATCACACTATTAGTTATTCTACAATGATTGGCTAGTTGTGTCTTGCTAGATCTAAAACTGATAATTGCTTTTTTTTCGGCAAATCCGTCTCTAAAATGCCATCCATCAAGGATCAGCCAAGACCCGCCAATACTAAGACTTGATTGCCCTGTAATCCATACCGAGCCAGCTTTTTCAACGCGATAAGTAATAGGGGCATTAGCAGTACCCATGGCATTTAATTGTATAGTTGCATTTTGCCAATCACCTTTTTGCAGCAAAATAATATCGCCCGGAAGGGCAGCTTTATCTGCTTGCATTAATGCTATGGCACTATTGACTGTCCAAGTTTTTGCATGGAGTGACATCATTGGAATTAACAACAGGACTAAAATGTAAATACTTGTTTTTTTCATGCTAGCTTTTTATTCTTGTTAGCGGATTATTTTTTGATGGGAAGTTTCTGAGAGGATTCTCTGATAATGAGTTTGGGTTTTAGTACCTTCTCTTCATGATCCATATTCTCTTTGTTGTGCATGGTTTCAATGAATAATTTGGCAGCTACTTTGCCCAATTCAAAAGACGGCATATCTACACTAGAAATACTAGGCGTAACCAAACTTGTCACGGGTTCATTATTGAATCCTACCAATCCAATATCTTCTGGCATGCGCAAACCCTTCTTTTTAATAGCCAGCATGGCACCAATGGCCATTCTATCACTAATGGTAAAAATGGCATCGGGCCTTTTCTTCATGGCCAATAATTCTAAAGTGGCAAAATAGGCATAGTCCTGGTTAAAGTCACAGTGAACAATCAGTGCTGGATCTTTTTTAATTTTGTGTTTTTTGAGCGCATTCAAATAACCATCCATTCGGCTATTACTTACACCAAGATTTTCTGGTCCAGCCAAAACTGCTATTCTTCTATAACCCTGTTCTATCAAGTGTTCTGTAGCCACAAAGCCTCCTTCTTCGTTATCAATGCGCACACTTGGTGCGGTTAAATGTGGCGTTACCCTATCAAATACTACAACGGGTAAATTTCTTTCTTGAATTTTTTTGAAGTGGTCAAATGATTTTGATTCACTGGATACAGAAATAATAAAACCATCTACCAAACTTTCTAATAACCTTCTGGTGTTCAAAATTTCTCTTCCAAATGATTCGTTACTCTGACAAACCATGACCGTAAATCCAGCTTCAAGCGCTACTTCATCAATGCCTCTTACCATCAAAGAAAGTACATAGTCCAAATTGGGTACAATTACACCAATGGTATGTGTTTGTTTCTGTCTAAGGCTGAGCGCCAATTTATTAGGTTGATAATTAAGTTCTTCTGACAAAGCCATCACGGCTTTCTTGGTATCGGGATTTACATCCGATGCATTGCGCAGGGCTCTAGAAACGGTTGACAAAGAAATGTTTAATCGCTTTGCAATGTCTTTGATGGTGGCAGGCTTTTCCATACAGTGGCGTTAAACGTAAAGCTACAAGCAAAACCAATGCGAGAATGCCGGTATGGTTGCCGGTAACGTTGCCGGAATTAAAAAAATCTAAAAAGAGAAGCTAAATAGCCAATGTGTTAGATAATAATCAACAAAAGGCAATAAAATTTGATATTATTTAATGAACATTAAAATCGCCTTGGCGGTTTTAAGTTCTAACATTACGTTGCAAAATCCGGTTTTCCGGTAATTATTCGATTGTCAGAAATTAAAATAAGTGCCATGAATGCTCCTGCAACTAAAGTTGCCATTGTAACCGGCGGTGCCCGCGATATAGGACGTGCGGTTTCTATTAAACTAGCTGCTGCTGGGTTTAAAGTATGTTTTAACTATCTATCTAGTGCTGAGCAGGCCAATGAAACACTTGCTTTGATAAAGGCTGCCGGTGGCGATGCTATTGCCGTTCAAGGTGATATGACCCAATCTGCAGATGTTCAAAAATTGATAGCAACAGCTGTTGCAACTTATGGCGCACAGATTGATTATGTGGTGAATGTGGCTGGAGGAATTTTGGGTAGGAAACCTTTGGCAGATTTAGACGAAGCATTTTGGGATGCAGTGATTGACGTGAATTTAAAATCGGTGTACTTAGTTTGTAGGGCTGTTTTACCTCATTTGGTAGCAGGTTCTGCTATTGTGAATTTTTCTTCTCAAGCTGCTCGTGATGGTGGTGGTGGTGGTGCTTTGGCTTATGCGGCTTCAAAAGGCGCGGTATTAACGCTTACTAGGGGATTGGCCAAAGAGTTAGGCCCCAAAGGGATTCGCGTAAATGCAGTTTCTCCGGGTATGATTAATACAGGCTTTCATGACACATTTACCAAACCTGAAATTAGGGTAAATGTGGCAGCAGCTACTCCTTTAAAAAGAGAAGGTCAAGCCAGTGAAGTGGCTGATTTAGTTGCTTATTTGTTAAGCGATGGTGCTTCCTTTATCAATGGAGAAAGTGTTGAAATAAATGGAGGTTCTTTTTTTGCATAGTGTTGCGTTGAACCATTTTTGAATTGATTACCATGTTCCGATTGCTCACAACCATATCCTTGTTCTTACTAAGCAGTTTGCTGTATGCACAGCATCCTGTTGGTTTTTACAGTAAGGCAGATTTGGAATACGTGAAAGCCAATCTGACTGGTAATGCTTTATTGCAACAATCCTTAGCGTCTATTAAAAAAGAAACGGATCCTTGGTTAGATAAACCTGTGGATGTTCCTATGCCCAAAGACGCAGCAGGTGGTTATAGTCATGAAAAACATAAGGCTAATTACTTATTATTATTCAATAGTGGCATCCTTTATAGCATTACAGGTAAACAGGCTTACGCCGATTTAATTGCTAGGGTATTATTGCAATATGCCAAGTTGAATCCTGGTTTAAAAAATCATCCCCAAGCCACTAGTACTTCTCCTGGTAGAATTTTTTGGCAGGCTTTGAACGATGCTAATTGGTTGGTATATACTTCCATGGCTTATGACATGGCTTTCAATGGTATTAAAAAATCTGATAGGGATCTGATAACCCAAGGTGCTTTTAAACCTGAAGTTGATTTCATTACTCAGGATCTAAAGCCCTGGTTTAACCTGATACACAATCACGCAGTTTGGGCAACAGCTGCTGTTGGAATGGTTGGTATAGCAACAGATAATGATCAATATATTAAATTGGCCCTAAAAGGTAGTTCAGGAAATGGCAGTTCCGGTTTTTATGCCTTAATGGGCCAATTATTTTCCCCTGATGGTTATTATACAGAAGGGCCCTATTATACCAGATACGCTTTGTTGCCTTTTATGATTTTTGCCAATGCATTGGAAAATAAATTTCCAGAGCAGCACTTGTTTCAATATAGAAATGCCATTTTAGAAAAAGCGGTAAACACTGCGCTGCAACATACCAATCTAGATGGTATGTTTTTTCCTATGAACGATGCTATTAAAGACAAGGATTACACTACCAGTGAAATGCTGATGGCTTTGAATGTAGCAACTAAAGCCTATGGGGTAAAGCCGGCCTATTTATTTGTTGCCAAAAAGCAAGGAAAGGTATTATTAGGTAAGGGTGGCGTTCAATTAGCAAAAGCTATGGCTGATCCTAAAGCCATTCCTGACTGGTTTCCTTATACCAGTATTGAAAACACAGATGGTCCTACCGGTAAGCAAGGAGGATTAGACATATTGCGTTTGGGCAAAGGACAAGACCAATCTAGTTTGATCTTTAAATATACATCCCATGGTTTGTCACACGGACATTTTGACAAACTCAATCTCAATCTTTTTGATGGGGGAAAAGAAATTTTACAGGATTATGGATCTGCAAGATTTGTTGGTGTTGAACAGAAATATGGTGGAAGGTATTTGCCTGAAAATGGTAAATATGCAGTCCAAACCATAGCGCACAATACCTTAGTAGTAGACGAAACCAGTCATTTTAAAGGGGAAGAAAAAATTGCTGAAAACTTTGCCCCTGTCAAACGGTTTTCTTCATTAGACCAACCCAATTTGTTGGTTGCTTCCGCTATGGATACCAATGCAACAGCAGGAGTTAGAATGGACAGATCTGTTTACTTTTTACAAATGCCAAATGGACAAAAATTATTGATAGACCTGTTAAAAGCAAGTTCCTCTAGTCAGCACCAATATGATTTACCTTTTCATTATCTGGGTCAATTTATTCATGCTTCCTTTCCTTATCAATCAAGCAAAAATAGCATGACAACCTTGGGTAAGAAAAACGGTTATCAATATTTGTGGAAGGAGGCGGAGGCCAATGTTGCAAATACAATGGTGCAGTTTAGCTTCATGAATGGCAAAACCTTTTATAGTTTGTCTAGTATGATCCATGATTCAGCAAAACTGTTTTTTGCAAGGTCTGGCGCCAATGATCCTGACTTTAATCTGAGACATGATCCCGTATTTGTGATTAGAAAAAATGCAAGCAATCAAACATTTGTAAATGTCTTGGAAATTCATGGACAGTATGATCCCGTTATGGAAACCTCTTCTGGAGGAAATGCATCTGTACAACAAATTGGTCTGTTACAAGATAATCAGGAAATGACGGTAGCTAATATAATGGTCAACGGTCAAGCATTATTGATTTGTGAAAGTAGAAATGATCTTAGTAAAATTAGTCAACATCAATTTGAAATAAGCGGCAAAAAAATGGAATGGGTTGGTCCCTACGCACTATTTTATAATGGTAGAAAATTATAGTTGGAACCTATTAAATGAAGGGTATGAAAACGAATGAAGAACAGCAAGTGCATATTGAAGACATGTCAATTGCATTGGAACAAGTGGATCTTGGCGTTAACAGGAAAATCATGGCTTATGATGACCAGTTGATGTTGGTGAAAGTGTTTTTTGACCAAGGTGGCGTTGGTAGTTTACATAGCCATCCGCATTCACAGATTACACATATTGAAAGCGGCGTTTTTGAAGTGGAAATTGATGCGGTAAAAAAAGTATTAAAAGCGGGAGACGCATTTTATATACCGCCCCATGCTTTACATGGAGCTGTTTGTTTGGAAAAAGGTGTATTGATAGATGTGTTTAGCCCCATGCGCGAAGACTTTATTAAATAATTCTAATTGAGCATGAAAATTAAAGGACTGAGGTGGTGGATTATTGGTTTGATTGCGGTAGCAACAATTATCAATTATATTGATAGAAGTGCTATCAATATCATGTGGCCTTATATCTATAAAGAATTTGGCATTGCCGATGTTGATAGCAAACAGGCGCTAGCATTGATCACTACTTGCTTTATGATTACTTATGCATTGGGTCAAATGGTTACCGGAAGAATGATGGATGCAATAGGTACTAGAATGGGCATGGTGGCTTCAATTAGTGCTTGGAGTGTTTCAATTGCTTTACATGCTTTTTCTAGAACCATTGGTTCCTTTAATGTTTTTAGGGCCATGTTGGGATTTAGTGAAGCGGGTAACTGGCCTGGTGCAACCAAGAGTAATGCAGAATGGTTCCCGTCTAAAGAAAGGGCCATTGCGCAAGGTATTTTTGGTGCAGGTGCTTCACTTGGTTCTGTTGTGGCAGCGCCTTTTATAGCCTACGTTTATCTGGCTTTTGGATGGCGTGCTACCTTTGTTGGCATTGGCGTATTGGGTATTATATGGATTCTACCTTGGTTACTCATTAACAAAAATGTTCCTTCAAAACATCCTTGGATAACAGAAAAGGAATTGAAACATATTGAATCTGATAAGGGACAACTGTCTGCAGGACAAGAACAATTATTGGGTTGGAAAGAGTTGCTGAAAATTAAGAATAGCTGGGGCATCATTAGTTCTCGTTTTTTCCTTGATCCAGTATGGTGGATGTTTTTGACTTGGTTGCCTACCTTTTTAAAAGAGCAAATGGGTTTTGATATTAAACAAGTTGGTGCGTTTGCATGGTTGCCCTATTTATTTGCAGCAATTGGGGGACTTTCAGGTGGATTTTATTCATCCTTTAGGGTGAGAAATGGAGTGGCTGCACCAAAAGCAAGAAAAGAAGCCATTAGTATTGGTTGTACCATTATGTTGGCTGCCTTATTTGGCATTTTATTTTCTCTAGATAGTTTAAAAGAGCAAGTTGGATTGGCCTTATTTTTAATTGGTATGACCCTATTTGGATTTCAATTTTTGATCAACAATTTGCAGACCCTTCCTTCTGATTATTTCAGTGGTAAAAATGTTGGAACTGTTGCAGGGATGGGTGGTACAGCCGCTGTTTTAGGAACTATAGGGATTACTTTATTAGTTCCCATTATTTCTAAAACCAGTTATCATTCTTTTTTTGTAACTGCAGCTTTGTTGGTTCCCTTGGGATGGTGTTGTATTTATTTTTTAACCAGTGAAAACCGTGTTTCGGGTAAGGAGGTAAATACTATATGAAATTGAATAGTCAAATAAAAAATATTGGATCTTATATGACAATGCTTGCCAAACAAGTTGTTTTATTGTTGGCAATATTGAGTTTATCCATATCCAATGCAACTGCACAATCAACCACTTCTGGACCATCCATTATGGACCTTAGTTTGTTGAATAAGCAGAAAAAAACCTTGGATGCTGGTGATCAGGTTTTGAAATCTGCCTATCAACAATTGATTAAATCAGCCAATAAATCTTTGAGTTTTGGCCCAGTGAGCGTCATGGAAAAAAAGGAAATTCCACCTAGCGGTTCAAAGCACGATTATATGAGTCTTGCGCCTTACCATTGGCCTGACCCAAGCAAAAAAGATGGTCTTCCTTATATGCGAAAAGATGGGGAGACCAATCCGGAAGTCAAATTGTATAAAGACAAAGAATACTTACCATCGCTCTGCGAACAATTGCTAGTGTTATCACTTGCACATCATTTTTCTGGCAAGGACATTTATGCGCAACACGCCATGAAATTGATTCGAGTTTGGTTCTTGGATACGGCTACCAGAATGAACCCCAATATGAATTTTGCACAAGCCATTAAAGGCGTAAATCAGGGTAGGGGTGCTGGTCTAATTGATGGAAGAAATTTGATTAAAGCCATTGAAGCTATTAGTTTACTATCGGCCAATAAAGCAGTTACTAAAGAGGATCAAGCCGCTATGCAACAATGGTTTGCTGATTTTCTTAATTGGATGCAAACAAGCAAGATTGGTCAGGAAGAATTGGACGCACCCAATAACCACGGTGCCTGGTACGATGCACTTCGCTTATCCATTGCCCTCTATACTAATCAATTGCCTCATGCAAAAGAGATTGTAGTGAACGCCCAGAAACGGTTGACCTCTCAAATGGACCCTTCTGGTAGGTTCCCTTTAGAAATGGCTAGAACCACTTCTTTTCACTATTCTGTTTTTGTTGTGGATGCCTTTTTGAAAATAGCAGCAATGAGTCAAAAAATCAACCTTGATTTTTGGGGCTTTAAAGCTTCTAATGGCAATTCATTGCCCAAAGCAGTTGATGCCTTATTGCCTTATTTAAACAAGCAAAAAGCATGGGATGGCCCACAAATAAAGCCATTTGATGATCAAGAAGCAATTCCCTTTCTAAGTATTGCTGCCACCAAATTTAAACATCCAAATGCTGCAAATTGGCTTGTTGCCAATACTTCAGTTCATCCAGATAAAATGTTTACCTATTTGTTAACCCTCAACGATTTCTAAATACAAAACAGCTGCTATGAAAAATGTACAACGATTGCTGGTCTTACTGCTGCTATTTATTTGCGGCAGTGTTACAGCACAGAATGTGGTTACGGGAAAAGTAACCAACAAAGAAACTGGAGAACCCTTGCAAGGGGTTTCTATCTTGGCGGACAAAGCTAGTGGAGGTACCGTTTCAAAAGAAGACGGAACTTTTAGCTTAAAATATAAGCCAGGAGCCAGCACGCTAATGTTTTCCTATGTAGGATTTGCATCGCAAACCATTACAATTGGAACACAAACCAGTTTTGAAATTAAGCTGGCAGCTTCTGCTGGCGAAACCAATGAAGTAGTGGTCATTGGATATGGTACTCAAAGAAAGTCTAGTGTAACTGGCGCCGTTGCCAAATATAAAAATGACAGGTTAGATGAAGTGCCTGTATCAAGACTTGACCAAGCTTTGCAAGGAAAGATGGCAGGTGTGCAGGTGCAAAATATTTCATCAGAAGCCGGTGCTGCGCCAAAGATTAATATTCGCGGTATTAGCTCTATCAATGCAGGTTCTAGCCCCTTGGTGGTAGTAGATGGTCAGCCCATTGCAGACGGGTTGTCTTTTGTAAACCCGGCAGATGTTGAATCTGTTGAGGTATTAAAAGATGCTGCTTCTGCTGCTATCTATGGTTCAAGAGGTGCTAGTGGGGTTATCCTGATTACTACCAAGAGCGGTAAAGTGGATAAGACTAGGTATAATGTAAAATATAGCCTAGGTCAGAAAAGAGACTACAAGCGTTATGATATTCTGTCTTCTTCTGACTATCTCAGACTTTTGTATGATGAAGGAGCCAAAAGATTTACTGATTCAACAGCGTATACACTTGGTTTTACAGCAGCCAACCTTACTACTTTCAGAACCAATAAAGGTGTATTGGCTACTGATGCTGAAAAAGCCGCTTATATAGTTGAGCAAACTTTAATGGGAGGTCAAGGTACTGACTGGCAAAGTGAATCTTTGCGTCCAGGTCTTTTTCAAAACGTACAGGTAAGTGCATCTGGTGGAAAAAAAGATATTCAGTATTTTATTTCTGGTGGATATCAGCGTGATGAAGGCATGATGTACAAAAGTGATTTTCAGCGTTATTCTATTCGTACCAAATTGGATATCAAATTGAGTAACCGTGTAAAATTGGGTATTAATCTAAATCCATCTTATTCCAAAAGGATTAGCCCTTCTGAGAACTTTACCAACTTTTACAGGTACCCAACTTTCTTACCGGTCTTCCATAACGATCTTACTGCCAAAAACGTAAACCAATTAGCGCAGTGGGCTAATATTAGACCCGGAGATTTTGCCCAACCAAGACATTTTAGTTCTATCTATTATTCTGGTACTATGCCAGATGGTAGCACTTGGACTCCTGTAGGAACTTCTGATCCTTTCAGTTCTGCCCAGAATACACCTAAGTCTTCTACCATGGGTCAAGATATTTATAGCAACGAATATCGTTTGCAAAGTGCTGCGGACTTGAATGTAAATATTCTACCTGGATTAGATTTTAAATCATTGGCTAGTTTGTATGTAAACACTACTTCTGGTCAAACTTTTGCAACAAGAAATTCAACTGCAGATGGTTCAGTTAGTAAAGGTGTATATATCAGTGCTTCCAATATTGATTTATTGAGTGAAAATACATTGACCTATAAAAAGATTTTCAACAAGCATAGCATTAATGTATTGGCTGGTTTTACTGCACAAAGAACAAATATTAACAGAGACCAGACAACAGGTTTGGATTATCCTTCTGACAATATTAGAACCTTGAACAATGCTTCTTCTATTGATAAGGCGGGAACATTTGGTACTAGAAACCAAATTGGATTGGTTTCTTATTTAGGAAGGATTAATTATGAATACAATAACAAGTATCTCTTGTCTGTAAGTTTCCGTACCGATGGTAGTTCTTATTTTGGTGCAGGAAACAAATGGGGCTCCTTCCCTTCAGTTTCTGCCGGATGGGTGGCTTCTCAAGAAAAATTCATGGAAAATATTGATTGGTTGTCTAGGCTTAAATTTAGGGCCAGTTATGGTGCAACCGGTAATAACAGAATCTCTGATTTTGCTTTCCTTGATTTGTTGAGTACGGGTAACTATGCATTTGGTAGCGGTACTGGTGTTTCTACTTCAGGTCAGGTAACATCTACTACTAATATTGCCAACCCTACTATTACTTGGGAGCGTACATTCCAAACCAACTTTGGTACTGATATCTCCATTTTAAAGAATAGAATTAGTTTGTCTTTGGATATTTATGAATCCAAAACTGAGCGTCTCTTATTACAACAGTCAGTACAAGCTATTGCAGGGGTTCCTCAATACTTCAACAATATTGGTAGTTTAAAAAATAGGGGAATAGAATTAGAACTTTCTACTGTAAACATTACAAAGAAGGACTTTAAATGGACCACTTCTCTGAACTTTTCTAGAAATAGAAATGAAATTATGGAGTTGGGTAATGAGTCTTTCTTGTTGAACCAAGGTGAACGTACTGAAGTATATCAAAGTAAAGTAGGTGATCCATTGGTTCAATTCTTTGGATTTAAAACCGACGGAGTATGGTTGAGTCAAGCAGATATTAACGATGCTAGAACAAAAGGTTTAACCAGTGCATTGAGCAATGTGTTTATTCCTGGTGGTTTAAAATTGGTTGACGTAAATGGAGACAATGTGCTTGATAACAAGGATCGCGTTGTTATAGGAAATCCTTATCCTGAATTCAACTATGGTATGACTAATACTATTAATTATAAAGCTTTTGATTTTAGCTTTACCATTCAAGGAGTAAAAGGTGGTAACGTAATAAATGGAGATGCCAACTATAATGAATCTAGAAGGTATATAACAGCCTTTAACGAGAATAGGTGGATCAGTCCTGGTTTTCCTGGTGATGGAAAAACGCCTTATTCCACTATTGGATTTAACTGGATGCTGACTGACTATGTAGTTTCTGATGCTTCTTATTTTGCCTTGCGTGAATTGAACTTAGGTTATCAATTGCCCAATTCAGTGGCAAAAGCGATTAAGCTCAGTTCTTTAAGGGTTTACCTTGCTGCACAAAATCTTTTCTTTAAAGCAGCTAAGAATTTCAAAGCCTTAAATCCAGAAGGTAGAGCCAATACTGGAGCCTACTCATCTGCACTGATAGATGGTTACCAACGTGGTAGCTTCCCTATTCAGAAAACATTTGTGTTCGGTATTGACATCAATTTTTAACCTGACAAACACATTATATGAAACTGTATAAATACTTCATCATAGCCACATTTGCTGGTTTGGCAGGATGTTCTAAGTTGATAGATTTGACGCCACAGTCAAATATCAACTCTGCCACTTATTATTCTAGTCTCTCTGAGTTAAGTACGGCGCTTACCGGTTGTTATAACGGTATGCAAGCACCTTTAAAAGATGAATGGACCCTTACTGAATTAAGAAGTGATAACACTATTCAGGGTGTGCCTGCAAGTACTTCAACTCCAAATAGGGATTTGAGTGACCTAGATATGTTTTTCCCCAATGTATCACATCAAGGAAATTATAACTATTGGTTGAATACGCACTATAATATCAGGAATGTCAATTTTGTATTGAATAGCTTGAATGTCAACTATAGCCCTTCGGCTGGTACCCTAAGTTTTGATCCAATAACTATTCCAGTAACTGCTGCGGATGTTAAAAAATTATCTGCAGAAGCTACCTTTATTAGAGCGTATCATTATTTCAATTTGGTGCGTTTGTATGGCGATGTGTTTTTGGTTCACGAACCCATTAGTCCAGAAGAAGCAAAACAGGTAAATCGTTCGCCGGTTGCTGATATTTACAAACTCATTATTGCAGACTTGTCAAATACCATCGCCAACGGCAGTACTGCAAAGTTTGCTGCAATCCCTGGTGCTGATTTAGGTAGAGCCAATAGTTGGGCTGCCAAAGCACTTTTGGCAAAAGTTTATTTGACCATGAATAGGAAAACAGACGCAGCAACTTTGTTGCAAGACGTGATTACTAATAGTGGTTATGGATTACAAGCATCATACGCCAATGTGTTCTCTATTGGCAATGAAATGAATTCAGAAATCTTATTTGCGGTTCGATTCAAAGCTGGTGGAATTGGACTTGGCTCGCCTCTTTCTAATGATTTTGCGCCACTCAACAGTGGGGCCGCCATTATTAATGGTGATGGTAAGGGTTTGAATTTTCCTTCTCAAGACCTTTATAATGCATATTCATCTATAACAGCTGTTGGGAATGTAAGGTCTGGAAATACCTCAGTTACACTTACGGCAGCCAATCCTGCTATTGTTGTGGGAATGCCAGTAACTGGTCTTCAAATAGCACAAGGAACTAGTGTTGCAGCCATCAGTGGAACCACCCTTACATTGTCTGTTGCTGCTAATGCAACATTAGCAACTGCAGCATTAAAAATAGGTGGAGATCCAAGAAGGATTGCCAATATTGGTATTTATACTGGGGCTAAATTCTTTATTCAAAAATACATCTCTGCTGTTGCTGTTGCCAATGATGCTGAAAATGATTGGCCAGTAATTCGCTTCTCTGATGTTTTGTTAATGATGGCTGAAGCGCAGGGTAATACCGCTACTAGCTTAGGTTTTATAAATCAGGTTAGGACTAGAGTTGGACTTGTTGCATATACTAGTACTGATTTAGCAACAACTGCTCAGTTTGAAACAGCATTGTCAAATGAAAGAAGATTTGAACTGGCATTTGAAAATCAACGTTGGTTTGATTTGTTAAGGTATAACACAACTATGACCACCATTAAAGTGGAAGATGTTATGAATGCTCACTTAACTTATATGTATCCATTACATTATGGTTTATATCCGTCTCCAAGGCTTACCTTGGCAGAAATGTTGGTTTTTGTAAACACTAATAGAATGTTGTTGCCTATACCTCAAAGAGAAATTGACAATAATACTGCTATAGTAATTAAGCAGAATCCTGGATATTAATCAATTTGATTTAACATCATGAAGCAATTCTTATTGTTTTTTTGCATCACCTGCTCCTTGACCAGTTTGGGTCAGGCGGCAGGTGATACTGTTTATAAACCTGTGGTATATCCAAAAGGGTATGAAGCACAAATTGATTTGGTGTACACAAAACTGGGAGATTGGGAAGGTAAATTGGATTTGTATTTTGCCCAAAATCCTAGTAAACCAACACCTTTAATTATTAATATTCATGGTGGTGGATGGAATCATGGAGTAAAAGAAGGACAGGGAGGATTTAATCCATATTTTAAGTCTGGATTTGCAGTTGCTAATATTGAATATAGATTAACTGGTCAAGCAAAAGCGCCTGCCGCAATAGAGGATACAAGGTGCGCTTTGATTTATTTGGTGAACAATGCTAAAAGATTCAATATAGATCCAAAGCAAATTATTTTTTTAGGTGGTAGTGCAGGAGGTCATTTGGCATTGATGGGTGGATTACTTGGAAATAATCCCATTTTTGATTCCAATTGCAAAAATGGATTACCGTTTAAAGTAGTTGCTATCATTGATAAATATGGCATCAATGATGTTGGTGATTGGGCTTATGGTCCTAATATCACAAGTAAGTCTGCTACAAATTGGTTGGGGGATAAAGCTAAAGATGATGCTTTTATTAAAGCAGTTTCACCCATAAGTTATGTAACAAAAAACAGCCCTCCCATCTTTATTGTACACGGCAATGCCGATCCAACGGTTTCTTATCAGCAATCAGTTAGCTTGCACAAAAAATTATTGGAACTTGGCGTGAAAACTGAATTTATCACTATTGAAGGAGGTGTACATGGCAAGTTCTCCAAAGAACAAAACGATGACATTAATAAAAGAATCCTTCAATTTTTGGAAGAAATTAATGTTTCCATGTCAACTAAAAAGATAGAAATTAATTAGCAATTATGAATACAAAATCTGCTTACGCTCTTTTGTTATGCTGCTTTTTTAGCCAACTTGTTTTTGCTCAGGTAAAGCTTTCCAAAACCGATATGGTCAAATGGAATTTTAAACAATTGGCGTACAATAAAAAACAATTGCAGAAGGGAAATGCAGTTTTTAAACCTGCTTACGAACAATTGCTTCATGACGCTGACAGTTTGTTGGGTTATAAGCCTGTAAGTGTCATGCAAAAAAAAGACATTCCTCCAAGTGGCAATAAGCATGATTATATGAGTTTAGCCCCTTATTGGTGGCCAGACCCATCAAAACCCAATGGCTTGCCTTATATCCGTAAAGATGGAGAAGTGAATCCAGAGGTTAAAAATTATCCTGACAAAGAACAAATGCCCAAGCTATGTGAAAATGTAAATACTTTGGCATTGGCCTACTTTTATTCAGGCAATGAAAATTATGCCAAACACGCTTCAAAACTCATGCGGGTTTGGTTTTTAGATACAGCTACTAGAATGAATCCAAACCTAAATTTTGGACAAGCTGTAAAAGGAGTAACAAACGGAAGGGCAGAAGGAGTAATTGATACCAGACAATTTATCTATGCTTTAGACGCAATTAATCTAATAAAAGGTTCTTCACATTGGACAGCAAATGATCAAAAGGGATTGCAATCTTGGATGAGTGAATTTCTTGTTTGGCTTAGAACAAGTAAAATTGGAACAGATGAAATGAATACCAAAAATAACCATGCAATTTGGTTTGATGCGCAAACACTTGCCATTGCCATTTATGTAGATAGTTTGGATTTAGCCAAAAAAATCATTGCTGTATCTAAAGCAAGATTGGACAAGCAAATGGACGCCAATGGACTATTCCCACTAGAGTTAGAACGTACAACCTCTCTTCATTATTCTGTTTTTATTTTAAATGCATTTAATGTGGTGGCCGAATTGTCTGATCAAATTGGGATAGACTATTTTCAAACCAAAACAAGTTCTGGGAAGTCCTTAAAAATGGCTTTTGACGCAATTATGCCTTATTTGTTGCAACAAAAAACATGGACTTATCCTCAAATCAAACCATTTGGGTATACCGATGCATTTCCATTAATCTTAACTGCTGAAAGAAAGTATGGATACAAGGACTCCATGGATACTTTAGCCAAAATTTTGGGTGCAGATTTGGGTAGATTGCAATTGAAATTATTATAATATTCCAGCCTTTTAAATAAGAAATACCCACTGTAGGGTATCTATGCCATTGTGCGGTTACATAATTTCAATTCAAGAAATTTTAAAATCTTGGATTGATTATGGGAAAGATTCAACAATGGATAGTTTTATTAGTTGCATTATTTTTGTTTCAAGCATGCAATAATATTGAAGCTAATCATCAGAACAATGCGCTGACTTCATTTGTGGACACGTCTATTTTTAGTATTGACACCATATTTAATCAAGTACAAATAGATAGCCAAAAAGTAAGTATTGGCTTGTTTAGAGCTAAATTGGATGAACACCGTCATTCTTTTGATTCTAGTTTAGCTAGGCCAGTATCATTGGCAATTTTTAAGGATTCCACTAAGCAGTTGCTTTATCTAAAAACCTTTGAAGCCGAACCAGACGATTACCCGTTTGTTGTTGCTAACCTCTTTAAGGCAAATAACGTTAAACTGCAAAATGTAGGCCCTTTGTTTTTTTCTTTGGAAAAAAGCTATGGTGGTTCGGGTTCTAACTATCAGCTTTTTTGGATTCAATCCTTAGACCAAAACTTCCACTTGTTACCACTTTATAAAGGTATTGGTGAACTTTCCTATCCTTATTTTCTAAAACTGGGAAATGAAATATTAGTGTTTGAAGCAGAATGGAATATGGAGCAAGGAGAAGCTCATTTTTCAGAACACCGCATTCAAATAACCAGAATTGACCTTGAAAATAAAAAACCTGTACAACAATTTTTAGGAAAATCAACTAATAAGTACTTTCTTCCTGACAGTGATTTGTCAGCGAAAGCTTTAATTGTTCAATTAAAGCAAAAAGAACCCCTGTTCTTGGGGCTAGCTGATTTTTGAGGATTTCATTATATCTATTTCAATTTAGAGCAAGTAACTTCATCGCGGTTTAAAGCCCTGCAAATAAGTATGAAGAATTTGTTGTCTGGTATTTCTAAGGCTAATGGTGCCCTTTTGGAAAATAGTGAATTGAACACCATTTTAAGTAAGTTGGTTGCCGTTTTAGGGGCTTCAACAGATGTAGATAGGTGTTATATTTTTACGAATAAAATGGTTGATGGACAGCTATTTTTGGATTATACCCACGAATGGTGCAAAGAAGGAATTGAACCCCAAATTGACAATCCAGATTTACAAAATGTAAGCTATGAGATGGTTCCAGGTATTTATGAAGAACTGTTTAATGGTAGACATATGTATGGAAAAGTAGCAGATTCTGATAATAGTTACTTTAGAGAAGCAATGGAATTTCAGGGAATTCTTTCCTATTTATTTGTGCCTATCTTTTACAATAATCTATTCTGGGGATGGATGGGGTATGATGATTGTACTGTGGGTAAAATATGGAATTCTGATGAGGCTGATGCTTTGTTTTCTGTAGCCAACAATATTGGATTGAGACTTACTAGGGAAAAAGCAGAACGTGAGAATACTTTGGCTTTAGAAAGGTTTGATTTATCAGTCAAGGCTTCTCAGCAAGGACTATGGGAATGGGATATTGCTAATAATACTTTGCATTATTCTGTGATATACATGGAAATGATTGGGTATCAACATTATGAATTTGAACATACCTATGAAAATTGGAAAACAAGGGTACACCCCAATGATTATCCCATTGTTGAAATTGCATTGAATGCCTATTTAAAAAGACAATTACCCTCTTATACAAGCGAGTTTAGATTTCTTCATAAGAACGGATATTATGTTTGGGTTAGGGGCTCAGGTGTGGCAAAATGGGATGCAGCGGGTAACCCTATTTATATTGTTGGATCTCATCTTGACATTTCTCAACTAAAATATCAGCAAGAGTATTTAGAGGTCCAGCGCAATGAATTTAATCTGTTGTTAAATAGTTTGGGTGAAGCGGTATTTCGCTTGAATAGTGAGAATCAAATTACCTTTTTGAACAATTACTGGAAAGAAATTTCCGGCCATGATACCAGAGAATGTATGCTCAAAGAAATTGATTCTTATTTCTTGGAAGAAGACGTGGAAGCCATTAGAGAGAATATTCGAAAACTTAAATCAGTTGCTTCACAAAGGTCTTTTATTGAGGTGAGGCTAAAGCATGCAAAAGGAAATTGGAGATGGGTTCAAATGGTTGTCAAGGAATTTGGGAACCCTGGTGAGAATGATTATTTTATTGCAGGTAGTATCATTGACGTTCACGATAAAAAACTTGCCTTTGAAAAAGAGAAGGAATTAGCTGAACTAAAATCAGGATTTGTTTCCTTGACTTCCCATCAGTTTAGGACTCCCTTAACGGTCATTTTTTCAAACATTGAATTGATTGAATTTTATACAGAAGATGTTGACCCAATACTCTATAAAAGAATCAGAAAATCAGCTGGACAGATCAAGGGGGAGGTAGACAGGATGACAGAGTTGATGAACAATATCTTATTGGTTGGCCGATACGATAGTAACCAGTTACAGTACAATTTGAAGCCATTATACTTATCACCAATCATTGATTCAATTGTTCAAACCTATTTTGCCAATGAGCCAGACAAGCGAAAAATTTTAGTCAAAGACAATGCAAGGCATGTAAAGGTATCTGTAGATGAAATGTTGTTTACCCACGTTCTGACCAATATTATTTCAAACGCTTTTAAGTATTCAGCTGGTTCAGATAATCCCGAATTAGTGGTTTCTGAATTGCCAGGAATTGTAGAAATTAGGATTATTGATAAGGGAATAGGGATTCCAGAAAATGAACTTGAAAAAGTATTTAATTCATTTTATAGGGCTACTAATACCATAAGTTATATGGGATCAGGTTTGGGTTTGGTAGTGGCAAAGCAATTTATGGAGTTACATAATGGTTCAATTGTGCTTGAAAGTGAGCTGGGTAAGGGGACAACGGTGATACTCTCCCTTCCGCTTTCCTAGTTAATTTTGCTATCTTCACGGAAATAGCAGGTTCCCTCAGGGCTGTTAGTTTCTGTAAAACATGTACAAAGCCAATTTTAAAAAAATCCCGGGAATATTTCTGAAGTCCCTTTTTTGGGTGGCTGTTTCCGTAGTTGGCATATTGGTTTTGATTTGGATCCTCATTCGTTTTCAATTTGTTCAGGATTTTGCTAAGAAAAAGACCGTATCGTATTTGAACCAAAAATTGGGAACCAAAGTTGCCATTGGTGGTTTAAGAATTGATTTTCCCAATAGGGTGGTTTTGAAAAATTTTTATTTTGAAGACCAACATAAAGACACTTTGCTTTCTGGGGAAAGATTGCTGATAGACATATCCATGCTGGGTTTGCTCAATAACCGGGTTGCTATAAGTAATCTGGAACTTGAAAATGTGCATGCCAATATTTTGCGTAATAAACCAGACTCCGTTTTCAATTTTGAATATATAGCCAAAGCATTTGAGTCTAATTCAGAGAAGTCCAAAATACCCAAAGACAGTTCGGCTCCTATGATTTTTCAAATGGGTGCTGTACAATTGAAAAACCTTCAATTCAGATTTAAGGACCAATTTGCAGGAATTGATAGTAGGGTTTCTCTTGGGTTATTGAAAACCAATATCAAAAAAATTGCTCCAGAAGCTTCTAAATATGCTACAGACCCTTTAGAGCTTCATCAAGTTTTGGTAACTTATGTAGACTCAAGCGCTGCTTTATCTTCTAGTCTGCAAATGGAAGAAATAAAGTTGCATGTTGGCGAAATAGATTTACATAATTTATTGATTCCTATCTATCAATTAAAGTTAGATGGAGCAAATGTTGCTGTAAATATTGGTAAGCAAACTAAAAATGCAAAAGTCTCTCAAGAAATTAGGGCAGACACTATAAAATCAGCCTTCTGGCAAATAGTTGCCAATAAAATTGATTTAACCAATGCTAATATTCAATTTGATGATGATCAATATCCAAAACAAAAATCCGGCTTGGATTATTTTCACCTCAATGTAAAGGATTTGAAATTGCAAGCAGATAGTTTAGACCTATCTGAAAATAAATATTCCGGTAAGATTCAACAAATGCATTTTAAGGAACAATCAGGTTTTTCCATTTTAGAATTGGGCACTCAGTTTGCTTATACTAGTAAGGAAACATTTTTAAGAGCTTTTAATTTGCATACTAACAAGACTCATATACAAACAGACCTTTTACTACAGTATAATTCTCCAGCGTCTTTAGCTAAAGAAATTGGTACAGCAAAAGTTGATTTGAATTTGAAGAATAGTAAGCTTGCCATCTCAGACCTATTGCTGCTAGTTCCAGACTTAAAAAAACAATTGGCTAAACAACAAAATGTGGTGATTAGTGCTGGTGCAATTGTAAAAGGAAGTATTGGTAATTTGAATATTACAGATCTTCATGCAAGCGGTGTTGGAACAACTTCTTTGCAAATGAAAGGACATATTACTGGGTTGCCCAATATGGATAAAGCGTATTTCCAAATCCCTTCTCTTGCTTTTTCAACCACAAGTAAAGACTTAACCAACATTTTACCAGCTAAGTCTATTCCAAGTTCTATACGTATTCCTACATCCATGCGTGTTAAGGGTAGTTTCAATGGAACCATGAATAGTTTTGGTACCAAACTCTTTGCAACTACTAGTATGGGTAATGTTCAGCTTAATGGCACCATGTCTTTAAGTAAAAAAACTTATGATGCCAAAGTAGAGCTGAATCGTGTTGAGTTGGGAAAGTTTTTAAGGCAAGACAGTTTACTTGGACAACTCAGTATGAATGGTCAAGTTAAAGGTAGGGGCTATGATTATAAAACACTACAAGCAGATTTACAAGCAACTGTACAAGCATTTCAATTTAAAGGATATGAATACCGGAATTTAAAAGCAAAGGCACAATTTGATCAAGGCAATCTGAACATTAATGCTGCAATGTTTGATTCCAATTTAATTTTTGATTTGGATGCCCAGGCTGCTTTAAAACAAGGGTTCCCAGCCGTAAAATTGTCAATGCTCATTGATACAATCAATTTTAAAGCTTTGCATTTAAGTGCAGATAGCTTTTCTATGCATAGTAAATTAGTGGTTGATTTTTCCAACACCCATCCCGATTCATTAATGGGAGAGGCATTTATTAGTCAAATTAGGTTCTCAAGAGGAAGTCATCATTTTGCATCAGATACTGCAAGGATTAAAGCAGAGATGATAGATGTAGATAATCATCTGACACTTTTTTCAAAACCATTGATTGCAGATATTAAAGGTAGGTATCGGTTAACAGAATTGCCTACAGCATTAGAGCATCATTTGAAACAATATTATCAAATAAAAGATTTCCATGACACGGTATTTGTTCCTCAAGATTGGAAGGCTAGTTTTCAATTTAGAACATCGCCCATAGTATTACAATTCCTGCCAGAATTAAAAGGAACGGATACTATGGGGGCAACTATGCATTTTGTGTCTGAAAGGAATCTCTTGGATTTTAATTTAAATGCCCCATTGATTCAAGTTGATGGAAACAGAATTAGAAAGTTACAAGCGCAAATTTCTTCTGGTGATACAGCAATGCGATATGTGATCAGTTTTGAAAATGCAGCGGTAAAAAATTTGTTATTAAACAATGCTTCTTTAAATGGGAGAGTTTCAAAAAACACCGTTTATGGCAATGTGATTTTCCGGAATAAAATGTCTGAGAAAATGTATCAGCTCTCTTTGTCTATGCAACAACAAAACAAAGGTTTAAGATTCCACTTGAATCCAGACAGCCTTTTACTCAATAGACAGTCTTGGCAAGTAGATCCATTAAATAGTATTTATTATGATTCAGCAGGCCTAATAGTTAGTAATGTTGGTTTGCAATACAAAGACCAGTCTATCTTGGTTAATAACAGATCCAATGACCCTTCTTCTCCCATTGACCTTTCATTTAAAAACTTTAGCATTAGAACGCTTACCGATATGATTAGACAGGATTCTATTGGAGCTGAAGGTATTATCAATGGTCAGGCTGTTATTCTTAATGCAACTAAAAAGCCCGTATTTACATCAGACATTAAAATTGCCGGTTTTGCTTATGACAAACGACTAATTGGTGATTTAGATTTAAAAGTGGATAATGAAACAGCCAATAGATTTAAGGCAGACCTTGAACTAAATGGACAAGGAACACATGCAAGTGTGAAGGGTTACTTTGATGCCGAATCCGAAATCTTAGATATGCAATTGCTAATGGATAGCTTGAATATGGCAACCATTATTCCTTTTTCAGCAGGACAAATTAAAGACGCTGGTGGAAAATTGCAAGCCAATATGCATTTGACTGGTAACCTAGAAAAACCAAGATTGAATGGCGATTTGCTTTTTGAAAACGCCTTTATTACTCCCACAATGTTGGGTCAGCGATTTCAATTGGAAAATGAGAAATTATTGGTGTCAGAAAACGGTTTAACATTTGACCATCTAACATTAAAAGATACTCTTGGAAAAACCGCCGTATTGGATGGAACTATTCAAACCTCAGATTTACGCCATTTTGGATTGGATCTAAGTTTAGAGGCAAAGGATTTTAACCTGATCAATTCTACTCAGGCTGACAATCAATTGTTTTTTGGCAAATTGAATATGGACGCCAGTGTTAAACTAAAAGGAAGCCTTGAAAATCTAGACATGAATGCAAGGTTAAAGGCCAATAAATTAACAGATTTAAACGTAGTATTACCAAGTAGTGATCCTGAACTTCAAAGTAGAGAAGGTGTTGTGAATTTTATTGATACCAAGCATTTGAACGATAGTACTATTCAAGTGAATTTTTCAGACACACTTGTACAAAGGCTATCATTGATGAAAGGGATTAATTTGAGTGCCATCATTGAAACAGATACCGCTGCAAATTTTACCCTAGTTATTGATAGCAGAACCGGTGATGCTCTATCTGTAAGAGGAAAGTCTAGCCTTTCTGCAGGTATGGATGAAAGTGGTAAACTAAGTTTGACGGGTTTATATGAAGTGCAAAAAGGTTCCTATCAAATCTCCTTTAACCTGCTCAAAAAGAAATTTGAAATTGTTAAGGGTAGCACTATTACATGGACGGGTGACCCCATGAGTGCAATAGTGGACATAAAAGCCATGTATGCTACCAAAGCTTCTCCTATTGACCTAGTAGAATCTGAATTGGGTGGTTTAACCAATACTGAATTAAACAAGTATAAACAAAGACTCCCTGTAGAAGTATACCTTAATATGAAGGGCGACTTACTAAAACCGCAGATTGCGTTTGATGTAATTATCCCGGAACCAGAAGCGTCAAAATGGCCTGTGGTGGAAGATAAATTAACGCAATTGCGTTTGGATGAATCAGAAATTAACAAACAGGTATTTGCCTTATTGATTTTGGGTAGGTTTATTGGTGAAGATATTACGCAGAATAGTACGGGGTCAACCACCACTGGCACTATGATGCGTCAGAGTGTAAGTGGTATACTTACTGATCAGTTGAACAAATTTGCCAGCGGACTTATTAAGGGTGTTGACATTAATGTTGGGATTGAGTCACAGGATGATTATTCATCTGGTACAGCACAAACCAGAACCGATTTACGCGTAGGATTATCACGTAGCATGAATAATGATAGAATTAAGGTTAATGTGGGTACCAATGTTCCTATAGAGGGGGGCAGCAGCGCCCCCAATGCATCTGTAATTGCTGGTGATGTTACTGTAGATTATCTGTTGAGTAAAGATGGAAGATAT
Source organism: Chitinophagaceae bacterium BSSC1 (assembly GCA_002256435.1). Taxonomy (GTDB): domain Bacteria; phylum Bacteroidota; class Bacteroidia; order Chitinophagales; family Chitinophagaceae; genus Sediminibacterium. The sequence goes on along the minus strand of NKJC01000005.1, from coordinate 193,586 downwards.
ATGTTACGCACCTATAGCAAGAATAGTTATGAAGGGGTGATAGAAGGCCAAATCATTGAAACAGGACTTACTTTTGTAATTACTTTGGAATATGATCACTGGCGAGAAATTTTCAGAAAGAAAACTGCAACAGAAAAAGCAGAAAAAAACAAAATTAAATCTAGTAATAAACCAGCAACCAAGCAATGAAAGAATTGAACAAAATATGGTTGCTTATGCTATTTCTGATTTTGCATTCTTGTAATGTAACTAAGAACCTGCCAGAGAATGAAACCTTGTACAAGGGTTCTAAGTTTGAAGTAGTAAAAGCACAGGATAGTATGACACTAGATATTAAAGATACCAAGGAGGAATTGGCATCTTTAATCAGGAAAAAACCCAATGCCCATATTTTAGGATATCCTTATAAACTTGCCATTTATAATTTAATGGGTCAGCCAAAGGGGAAAGGGTTGAGCTATTGGATTAAAAATAAGATTGGCGAGCCTCCTGTACTAGGAAGTAGTATAGATATTAATAAGAACGTTGCTATTATTGAAAATAGATTGGAAAACCGTGGTTTTTTTGGTTCTACAGCAACGGTTGATACTACTAAGAAAAGCAAAGAATTACATGTGGTTTACAAAGCCTTAGTACAACCTGCTTATAAAATTAGAAACTTGGAGTTCAAATTTGATACAGTGTCAGCTATAGGGAAAGACATTCATGAATTATCTCATGCCAGTTTTTTGCAAAAAGGGGCAAGGTATGATTTAGATGTAATTAAGTCTGAAAGAGTTAGAATTGATGCTGGCCTCAAAGAAAAAGGCATGTATTTTTTCAACCCTGATTTTATCATTGCTGATATAGATTCTGCGGTAGGGGGGCATCAAGTAGATATGTTCTTAAGATTAAAAAAAGAAACTCCTACAAAAGCCAAACAAGAATATAGATTGAATGAAGTATATGTTTTTGCAGACTACAAAGCAGATACTGACACAAGTATGCAAGTAGTCAAACAACAATCTAGATTTGCAGGAGGTTATCATATCTATGACCCACAACACAAAGTGAGAACCTCTGTATTTAAAAGAGCATTGGTATTTAAGCCCGGCGATTTATATAGTAGAGAAATGCACAACCAGTCTCTGAAGCGGTTGGTCAATTTGGGCATGTACAAATTTGTAAAAGCTAGGTTTCAAGAAACAGATACCAGTAAACAACCATCTCTCAATGCATTTTATTATCTAACTCCTGCTCCTGTAAAATCTCTAAGGGCAGAAGTTTCTGGGCTTACTAAATCTAATAACAGTGCTGGTACAGAAGTCTCTTTAACCTGGAGACATAGGAATTTGTTGAGGGGGGCTGAACAGTTTTCGGCAAAAATATTTGGAGGATCTGAAAAGCAAGTATATTCTCAGCAACCTACTATTTCTACCAATAGATTTGGGGTAGAGTTTAATTTGATTTCACCTAGATTGATTGGACCATTTAAATTTAAATCAAAGGGTGATTTTACTCCTCAAACCAAAATCACTTTGGGTTATGAATTCTTTGAACGGAATACACAGTATACCATGAATTCAGCTAAACTGAATTTTGGTTATATCTGGAAAAGAGACATTACGCAAGAACACCGATTAGATATTGCTTCTTTGAATCTAGTTCAGCCAACCTATATTAATCCTGATTATCAGTTAATGTTGGATACCAATATTACATTGGCTAGAAGTATTGAGAAGCAGTTTATTGTAGGTCCAAATTATAATTATAATTACAATAGTTTAATTGTAGCCAATAATAGACCGAATAACTATTATATCAATTGGAATATTGACCTTTCTGGTATTGTTATGGGAGCAGTTACTGGGGCTGATATTGTAAATGGAAAACAGAAAAATTTTCTAGGAATTCCATTTTCACAGTATGTAAAAACAGAAGCCGAGTTTAGACATTATCTAAAATTGGGTAAAAGAAATACCATTGCCAGCCGTATTTTAGGTGGTATTGGGTATGCATATGGAAACAGTACCAACTTGCCTTTTGTTAAAGCTTTTTTTGCAGGGGGAACCAATGATATTAGAGCATTTAGAGCAAGGTCATTAGGGCCAGGATCATATTATGCAGGTAATGCAGCCACTAGTACCGTGTCATTGCCAGATCAACCAGGTGATTTGAAACTAGAACTTAATTCGGAATGGCGTTTTAAATTGTTGTCTGTTTTGTATGGGGCACTTTTTGTTGATGCTGGAAATATTTGGACCATCCGCAATGACGTTAACAGACCGGGGGCTCAATTCACCAGTAGTTTTCTCAAACAATTTGCTGTTGGTGCAGGCGCCGGTATACGCGTAGACGTTAGCTATTTTGTGCTTCGTTTAGACTTTTCTATTCCTGTTAGAAAACCGTTCTTGCCAGAGGGTAACCGTTGGGTATTCAATCAAATTGCCTTTGGCGATAGTGAATGGGTTAAACAAAACCTGATTTATAATTTGGCAATTGGGTATCCTTTCTAGGGAAATTTTTATTCCTTATCCTTAATGATGGCCCAGTTTTTTACAGCTTTTTCAATATTCGATGCTTGATTTTTATTCCAGATCTCCTGAACTTTCAAATTGTAATTGAAATATAATTTGTCATTAACAATAGTCCATGTTTCAATCTTAGTGGGTGCTTTATGCCCATTACCGTCTGAGCAACCGTAAGCGCAATAACCTCCAAATTGTGGAGCATATTTTTCTGGGTTCTCTTTAAATAGTTTAAGATTAGTTTCGTTTTCAAAATACCAATTGGCCTCCTTCCATTTGAAGCTAATGCTACTATCCCCTATCACAGGCATGTGTTTCAAATGAAAAGAAACAACGTCATAGCCTTGTAGGGCTTTTCCATCTTTTGTATATATTTCTGATTTTTGAGCATAAATAAATTTAACGGCCAAAAGCATCACTAAAAGGAGTATATTTTTCATTTTTTATTAGAAAGACGAAATATTGACTCAAACCTTACAATTTTTCAAAATACCCTAGAATGGGTATAGCCTATAGCCTAAGCTACCCTAATTTCATAGGGTAGGGTATTCTCATTATTCTAACCATTGTAATAAGGCTGTATGGACAAACAAATTCCCCAATTGCAAGAAGAGTTGGTTGCATCAAAAGCTGTATTAGGTACTTATGAAACAGAAAGGGCAAAGATGGTTGGATTATTGCAAGATAATTTAACCCAGTATTTGAGTGCACTTAAAATGAATCTATTGGCATTGGAACCATTTATTCCTCTAGAACAAAAAATGCCTAGCCAACTTTTTGGAAAAATAAAAGGATTATTAGATGAATCATTTAATGGAATCAAGCGTGCTACAAGATTTGAGAATTTTAAAACCCCTTTAAATATTGGGTTAACTACAGCATTAAATCTATATCTAAAACAAATAGATCAACGGATTTTAAAAATCAGTTGCTATATAGATTATTCAAATAATGCATTGGATCAACATAGTGAAATTTTAATCTTTAGAGTGATTCAAGAGCTTATTAACAATGCACTATTGCATTCAATGGCAGCCCATTTAGATATTTCTGTTCAATCAGATTTTAAAGAAGTTTCAGTAATAGTGGAAGATGATGGTTGTGGATTTAATCTACTAAAAGATAGATCTAAGGGAAAGGGAATTGACATTGTTATTTGTAGAATAAAATATTTGAAAGGGGCAATAGAATGGAGTACAAGTAAGCAAGGAGGTACAATTGTAGCAATTCACCTGCCTATACACTGATTTTTTTTGTTTTTTGAATGCCATTTAGTACATTTCATTATTCTAATTCCCCTGAAAATGGTTTCAAAAAGTATTAAAATAGCCATAGTTGACGATCATCAGATTGTTATTGATGGAATAGTGGCACTGCTTAATGGCCATAAAGAATTAGAAGTGGTTGCAATGGATACCTCTGCCCAAAATATGCTTTTGCGTATGGCCAATATGAAGGTAGACCTTCTTTTAACTGATATCATGATGCCAGAAATGAATGGGCATGAATTAGCAACAATTGTAAGAAAAAAATATCCAGAAACCAAGATTCTTGCACTTAGTATGAGTGGACAAGGTGAACTAGTTGATGGAATGATTAATCAGGCAGATATTAATGGATATGTTCTAAAAAATATTAGTAAACAGGAACTTCTTAATGCAATTCAAAAAATTGCCAATGGGGGTATTTATTTTAGCGAAGAGGTATTGAATGAACTTGCTGCATTTAGTCAAATGCGCAAAGAAGAAGAAAAAGTGCAACTTACAGTGCGCGAAAAAGAAATTATTCAATTAATGGAAAAAGAGTATTCCAATAAGCAAATTGCGGATGAATTGTTTATTAGTGAGAGAACAGTAGAAACACACAGGAAAAATATCTTCAGAAAAACAAATACTAATTCTGTATTGGGCTTAATAAAATATGCATATCAGCATAAAATCATTCAAGGAGTTAACTAGTTTTTCCAATATTATTTATACATTTTCAAGCATTGTCTTGATTGCCAATTTCTTCTCCTTAGACATTTGGGCTTCAGATTTGAGCGGATATTGTTTGGCGGACTTACAGAAATGTTCAGTTTGAATTTCAAATCTTTTACATAAAATACAAATGGCTAAATGTAATTCTAATTTCAAAAACTTGGCTACTGACAATTTACCTTCTTCTTTCAGTGAAACTAAATAAGTTGCCTCCTTGCAGCTTATCATGAAATATTTTTTTATTAGCTTCATTTTTTAACGTTTAAATTTTTACCCAATTTTTTTCAAGGCAATTTCTCAATTGTAGTTTTGCTCTGTGGATCAATACCCAATAATTTGAGGAGCTAATTCCTAGTATATTGCATATTTGATCTGAATCAAAATCTTCCAAGTATTTTAGAACAAATACTTGTTGTTGTAATTCCTTAAGCTTCTGTTTGCAATTTGCAAGTACTTGATAAAACTCCTTTTTTTCCAACTGTGATTGACCATTTAAGCCCCATTCATTTGGCTGTTTTTCTCTTGTCCAATGGTCTTCACTATCAAAATAGGTGTCAGATTCCTCAGTTTCAGTAGTTATAGATGCCCCTTTTTTTCTGTAATGGTCAATTATTTTGTTTTTGCATATTGCATAAAGCCAATTTTTTTCAGTTGCAACAGCGTTATAAGTTTCTCTTGCTTTCCAAGCACTCAAAAACGTCTCTTGAACTATATCTTCAGCAATACTTTGATTGTTTACCCTTAGTATACAGAACCCATATAATGCATCTGCATAGTTATCTATCCATTTATTTGGGTCTAGTTGATAATTGTTTTCCATGAATTAGCTTGTCCTGAAAACTATGTTTTATTTCTAAAAATCTGCTTGTTAATTCCAGTCTTTTTGAAGTTTTTTTATCTGCGCTGTATTATCCCTTAACATTTTCAACCCGTCTTTTATATTCATATATGACAAACCTAATTTTTGATGATTTATTTTGCTGATCTTATAAAGTATGTTCCAGTGCTTGATTATTTCTCCCCATGCAAAAAACACACTATGTTTTGGGTCATAAATATGTGTTGGTTCACTACCCGCCCCGTTTAATTCAATAATTGAATATTGTTCCCCCTTACAAAGACTGTTCCAATTATCATAACGCATGTCTATTCTCCCAAAGTGAAAATTGGGAATCTGTTGACACAATTGATCAATAAACATTTCTAATTCTGAATTATTTTGATCAGTATAATCAAGAAATTTAGCACCGCGTGCATGGTTACCATAAGGGACCAATAATTTTGTCTCACCCTGGTCTAAAATAGTATTTAATAATTCTGGATCATCTTTTTCAAGAAAGGGAATTTGTAAAACATGTCTTGGGTCAGTGGTTAGTAATTCTCTAATACTGTCTTTACCATTTCCCATTACCGTTAGAAATTCTTTTCCAACAATCCCTGAAATAAAGCCTTTAGATGCACCAGGGATTCTGATATAAAAAATCCCAACTTCCTGTTGATAAGGGATAAACTCCTGAATTAGAAAAGGAACACTACTTTGTAAAGCGTAATTAAGTAAATCCTGTTCAACAACAATTTTCTTTACTCCCATTCCCCGCATTCCTATATTTGGTTTAGCAATCATAGGAAAGTTTAACTCAGCTTGATTAATACCTATTTTAATATTTTCCCATGAGGTTTTAGATTCAAATAATATTGTTTTTGGGTAAGATTTTTTGGGAAGTTGGTCATAAATATCTTTTTTGCCTTCCATTAAAAAACCTCCATTGGTGATATTTGGATTGGCAGTATTCATAAAAAATGGACTCCCAGCCCTAATTCCAAGGTAGATCCAAATTGGATAAATAGGTCCGTATAAAATATGGAAAGGCCAATATTCCCAATTAAATATTCTAATCCATAAAGGATGCCTACTTATTTGTTTAAACATGGCTGAGGTTATTTTGCCATCCAAGATGGAGCAGTTCAACGGAAAATATTTTAGGTATTGCTGAACTATTGTCAATGTATTTAATTTCACTTTGTTCAGAATCTACCTTTATGCAAGTAATGCTAACAGTAGAAATACCATCGGAACCTTGCATCATAAAATTTTCCGCTTTATTCGGAAAGGGGCTTGATTGATGCATCTCTACAATTAAATCAGTGCTAGATATTTTTTTAGTATTTAGCCAATTAGAAAAATAAGTTTCCCTTTTAAGCCTTACTTCCTGATTGTACAATGTGCAGCTGCTCCATATATGAGCAATAGAACTATCTTTTTCCTGTTGATGTTTATTTTGCCCATCCCAAATGCATTCAAATAATCCTTTTGAGGTTTTAACAATTAAAGTAAATGGTTCAATGCCATTTAAATCTTCAGTAGTAAAACCATGTAATGGATCATGTTGTTTTGCTATAGACAGAAATATTAACCCTCTACTTTTTCTATATATTGTTTGTTTGATATGTTTTTCAAAAGCACCATTTAAAAGTACGGCAGTAGTGCCACCTTGTTTCAAGGCAATCCAGGAACCACCTGCTCCTCCATCCATGGGATACCAGATTCCATCTTCTTGAAATTGTTTACTGTCCGGCAATACAGCAGGTGGTCTATTGCAATGCTCATCTCTATTTGAGGTTAATAAATACCCTCTATTTGTTGGAATATAAGTTACTGTGCACATTGGTTCCTCCTGTATTGAATGGTAGCAGCGGCAACCCCAAATGATTCGGGTATTTCTATATTTGTTATCGATTGTATTCCAATCCTGATTAAAGCCATATGATGAACACTATGTTCAAGATTGTAAAATAGCTCTCTAAAGTAATTTGTTGAGAATTCAAATTCCGTTTCTCCTTGTCCTAGGTTACAATAAAGCTGTAGATATTTATCTGGCTTTTGAATACTATTCAAAATATCATTAATTTGAAAAATGGCCTGATCTATATTGGTTTCTATCAATAAATCACGTTGTCTTTTTTCATAGTCAACTGTGCCAATTTCATAACCATTAAGTAACTCTTTGAATAGTTCTATAATATGCCTACAATGCTGACCAATACTGCCCCCTGAAAGCTGACTGCAAGGCTGTTGATATTGTTGATTAGTTAATTGTAGAATGGTATCAGAAAGTAGAAATAGTGTGTTTTTAATAGGGATGGTTACATCCATTTAGTTACTTTTTTATGGTGAGCACATTCAGCGTTATGTGCACCTGGTCGGATAGTGTAAGACTATTTCCTCCAACTCTAAAATCATTTCTATTCAATTGGAATTCGCCATGAAAAAGGTATCCGGATATAGCCGGCTTGGCACTGAATTCAAAACTGATTTGTTTAGATATACCTCTTATATATACTTCTCCTTCAAAAAAATAATAACCGTCATGATTGGATAAACCAATGTTAGTAGAAGTAAGATAAATGGCTGGATATTTTTCGGTATAGAAATAGTCTTTGTCCCGTAGGTGTCTGTCTCGCTTTTTATTATTGGTATTTATGCTAGCTGCATCAAGGCTCATTTCAAATCTTGCATTGCCCAATTTTAAAGGATTGAACTGTATATTTCCTTTTACTCCAGTAAACGTGCCTTCTACCATGAAGCCAAAGTTCTTGATACCAAAATCAATGGATGTTCCTTTATCTACGGGTAAGTAGTTTTGAGCGGAAGCTCCAAGACCAATCTGAATGAATAAAAGGAGTAAAAAAGTACGGTTCATTTCAATTGAATATTTGCTGATTCAAAAAATGGTTGAATTGAAGACCAAGCAGTGTTTTATTAAATTCTTGGCAATTTGCCTAACTGTCCATGGGGCTTAATACTGTATTCTCTACAGCCATCAACCACTTCAAATCTATGAAATTTCTGGGTTGGAAATCTTTGAAAAGATCAGCATGCCATTTTTTATTCAAGGAATTATAAAGTTTATATGCTTTCATGGTTTCTTGATTAAGTGAATTAATTGAAATCTATTTATCCAGACTAGTAAAGCAGCAGAAAGAAATACTAGAATACTATAAATAAAAAGTTGTCCCCCATCATCCATTACCACTATTCCAAGTTTTCCTAAATGGGAGAAAATGGCTCCAGTCATTAAGCCTACTGCAAGTAAAGCACCCAAAGCTGTTGTAGCAGGTACAAAAATGGCAATGCTGGCTATTAACTCTAATACGCCAATTGCAATTCTTCCATATGGTTCTAAACCAAGTGTAGTGAAAATGTAAACTGATTCTGGGGCAGCACTGAATTTAAAATATAGAGTCTGTAGCATAATACCAGCTGCAATAATTTTCAGGATCCAAAAGCCTATCTGTTTCATGTTCATAGATTATCGGTTAATATATTTCTTGATTATTTAAATAGTCTGCTCCAATTGGCATTTGCCTTTGTCATCAAATTGGTTTCATCTTTATTCCAATCTTTTAGAGTATTGTTAAAAAATTGGTTATAGAATAAATACAGTTTGCCATTGACTATTTTAAAAGTTTCTGGGTCTACTGATACTTTTTCTCCCTTTGCCCCCATGGCATATGCACACCATCCACCATAGGCAGGTTCATACTTACTAGGATTTGCTTTAAATAATTCTTTGTTTGCAACAGTTGAAAATCTATATAAGATTCCTTGAAAATTTACTGTGAACTCATCCAGTCCTTTACTAGGTTTTTTTTGATTGAAATAGCTAACAGCATCATAGCCGGCCAATGCAATGGAATTTTCAGTATTAAAATGGGATTTGCGCAAGGCATCTTGTGCATTTACAGACTGTTGTACTATCAATAGTAGTAAAGTTGAAAAAATCAGTTTTTGCATCTTTTTAAGGTTGATACGTAGGCTGGCGCGATTCCTTACAGATAACCCAAAAGAAATTTTGCAAGTTTTGTAGGGGCATTACTACACCAGAATGGCAGTTTAAGCGATTTTCAAAGCTGGTCAATTCGGGTTCCTTTGTACTGTCAACCCTGCATGTTAGCTGCTAAAGGGTTTTCAATAAGGCAAGAACCCCTAATTATTTTGACTATGTCTCAAAATTACTTTACAAACAGATTTTACCTAACCAACAAACTACTTGCTATGGCCGCTTTGTTCCTAACAAGCTGTATACTATTTGCCTGTTCTGGTATGGGTACTTCAACTGGATTTACACTATTACAAGTTCCACTTTGGGGATTGTTGTCATCTGGGGCTATTCTATTGCTAATGGCTTATTTATTATATCGTTTAAACAATGGCTTTAAACGCCTCAAACAAGCAGAAGCTAGATCCGTACTAAGTGAAGAGAAGTATAGAAATATCATTGATAGTGTTTCTTCTGTAGTTTTTACTACCAATGAATCTGGTTATTTTAGTTTTAGTAGTAAAAGGGCTTTTCAGTTAACAGGATACCAAGCGGATGAGGTTTTGGGTATGCATTTTAGTGATTTGGTAGACCCGGAATGGAAAGAAAGGGTATTCAATAATTATTATCAACAGTGGATGAATGGAACTACTGAAACAGTGTATGAGTTTCCTATCATCACCAAGAATGGATATAGAAAATGGGTAGAACAATGTGCGGTGCTCATGTTAGAGGACCAAAAGTCTATTGGCTTTCACTGTATTGTTAGAGATATTTCTGACAAGAAATTGATACAAACAGAGCTTGAAGAGTCTGAACTAAATAGAAAACAACAACAGTTCCAATTACAGTCAATTCTGGAGCATACAACTTCTATTATCTACATTAAAGACCTACAAGGAAAATACCTGGTTGCCAATAAGCGCTTTTTAGAAGTGCTGCAAGTGACCAATGAACAAGTGATTGGTCATGATGACTACTATTTTAGTAATCAGGAGCAGGCTGACTATTTTTCTAGTCTGGATCAAGAAGTACTTAAAACTAGAAAACCAATTGAGGTAGAGCAAGTAATTGAAGGAAAAGACGGTCCCATTAACTTGTTATTGGTTAAGTTTCCTTTGTTTGATCAACACAATAATATATTCGGGATCAGTGGCATTGCAACCGATATTTCTGAACGTACCCAATACCAAAAAGAACTCATAGCTGCTAGGCAATCTGCGGAACACGCAAAATTATTGCAAGAACAATTTCTGGCAAATATGAGTCATGAAATTAGGACACCCATGAATGGAATTCAAGGTATGACCAATTTACTTTTGGAAACAGTTTTAGATGGTCAACAAAAAAAATACGCCACCATTATCAAACGTTCTGTCAATAATTTATTGGTGATCATCAATGATATCTTGGATTTTTCTAAAATACAAGCAGGTAAATTAAGCATAGAGAATATTGGATTTGATATTAGAGAGGTATTGCAATCATTAGACTCTATGTTTGCACACCGCTTGAAAAAGAAACAATTGGAATTGTTGTTCCAAATTGATTCAAACGTTCCAGATTTTCTTTCTGGTGATCCTTATAGATTAAACCAAATTCTAGTTAACCTAGTTGGTAATGCTATTAAATTCACAGAAACTGGTAGGGTTACCATTGGTGTACAGGTGATGAATCAAAAGGGTCAAGAATACCTCATGAGATTCTCTATCAAAGACACTGGAATTGGCATTCCTGCTGATAAAATTGAATCTGTTTTTGAAAGTTTTGCTCAAGCAGGATCAGACGTTGCTAGAAAATATGGTGGTACCGGTTTAGGCTTGTCTATTAGCAAACAATTGGTTGAATTACAAAAAGGCAATATTTGGGTAGAAAGTAAACTGGGAGAAGGGTCAGAATTTTGTTTTGAAATTCCTTACCGAGAAGCTGCCGCAGAAGCCGTTTCAGGATTAATGCGCATCCACGATATGGATTTCTCTAAATTATTACAGGGGAAAAAAGTATTAATAGCAGAAGATAATTATGTGAATCAAGTGTTGATTGAGCACGTTTTACAAAATGTTGGCGTTGTTACCACTATTGTGAGTAATGGTAAAGAAGCAATTGCTCAATTAAAAGTAAAAAATGATTTTGACCTTATCCTAATGGATTTACAAATGCCCATTATGGATGGTTATAAGACTACCGCATTTATTAGAAAACAACTTGAAATATCTATTCCAATTATAGCAATGACTGCAACAGCCATGAAGGGCGAATTGGAGAAATGCTTAGAAGTAGGCATGACTGATTATATGTCCAAACCATTTGAATTTGTTGATCTCTATAAAAAGCTATGTCAAGTTTTACAAATTAGGGTTGTATTGGATGACAACATAGATGCTAACCAAGAAGGTGGAGATAATAGGGTAGAGAGAAAATTGTATGACTTAAGTTTTCTGTCTAGAATCACTAAGAAGAATGAACTAATTGCCATATTAAAGCCGTTGATTAAAAACCTGAATACAGAAACAGCTCTAATGGAAATTGCCATGGAAAATGGTGCTTGGGTAGAGTTGAAAGCTTTGGCGCATAAGATTAAAGGAAGTGTTGGATTTTTAAAGGCCGATGAACTTTACCAGACTTTGGAAAATATAGAAAATGCGTCAAAAGATTTGGATAAGAAAAGCATTGCCTCCGATATGAATAAAGTGAAAACGCTATCCGAAGAAATTATTAGGCATTTGAAAATAGAGTTTTCAGAATTAAATCATGAATTGGCTGTAGCCTGTTAGGTAGAAAATAGTAGATCCCCCCCAATGAGAAAAACCGCCCGGATTTGTCTGGACGGTTTTTTGTTCTTATTGTCTAATAATAACTGTTCATTTTTTTCGTTTTAGCAGAACCTTGCAAGCCCTATTTCTTGCTAGTATGCTAATGAGACCCCTATTACTATTCATCATACTATTTTTTGGAGTAAGTATTAAAAGCCTCTTTGCCCAAGGCGATGCTGCTGCTTTTGCCATTAAATTATGTGGACCAGAATTTGGAGAAAAGAAAATACCTGGGGTTTATGGAGTGGATTATATCTATCCTAATAAAGCAGAGCTAGTGTATTTTCAAAGCAAAGGATTCAAACTAATGGATCTGCCCTTTAAATGGGAGCGGATTCAGCCCACGTTGGGTGGTCCATTGGACAGTGTTGAAATGGGTAGGATCAATAGCTTTTTGGATCTTTGCGATAGCATGGGTTTAAAAGCCAAATTGAGTATGCAGAACTTTGGTAGGTACTTGTTAAATGGCAAGGAAGCCGTGATTGGTTCTCCGGAATTGCCCTTATCTCATTTTGAAGACGTTTGGAAAAAATTGGCGGCATCTTGGAATGGAAAGCAAAATCTGATTGGTTTTCAAATTATGAATGAACCGCATGACATGAATGCATTGCCATGGTTTACTATAGCACAAAAAGCCATTGATGCCATTAGGTCTGTGAATAGTTCTCAAACCATTTTTGTTTGTGGGGAAAGTTATGCAGCCACTATTGATTGGAAACCCAATAACCCCAAAATTCACGAACTGGTAGATGTTTCAGATAATTTGGTTTATGAAGCACATTGCTATTTTGACAAAGATCTATCTGGACAATACCTTAATCCATCGGGAACTAGATCTAATTCTTACGAACACAATGCATATGGTAGTAAAACGGGTGTTCAAGCAGTTAAACCCTTTATTAAATGGTTGAAGAAATACAAGAAAAAGGGTTTTATTGGCGAATATGGTGTTCCGGATGATGACCCAAGATGGTTATTGGTCTTGGACAAATTTTTAGCTTATATCAGTGAAAATGGCGTGAATGGCGCTTATTGGGCAGCTGGCCCTTGGTGGGGTGAATACCCTCTTTCAGTTGAACCAAGGGATGGTCAAGACAGACCACAGATGAAGGTGTTGGAGCGTTATTTGTTTGTGTTAAAATAGTCTTGCGCCATCTTCACAGCCTTTGTTCTTTAAGGAAAATCCTAACTTTAGCTATCTTACTTAAAATGCCTTTCATGTTTAAGCAAACTGATTACAAGTTACTATTCCTATTATTGTCTTTTCTGGTAACCATGACTGCAACCATCGCGCAGCAATCTATTCCCTTGTACAAAGGCAAAGCGCCAGGTTCTGAATCTTGGAACTGGTCTGAGAAAGAAAATTTCTCTAAACTATTTAATACCCAAGTAGTATTTAATGTGGTGGATCCTAGTTTATTGGTTTATCAAGCACCAGCAGCAATTGCCAATGGAACTGCTGTAATTGTTGCACCTGGTGGAGGATTTCAAGCACTTTCTATTAATAGCGAAGGTATTGATGTGGCTAAATGGCTCAATGCTAGAGGCGTTACTGCCTTTGTTTTAAAATATAGATTGGCAAAATCTAATACCGATGATCCAGCAAAAGAGATGATGGAAAAAGTAGGGAACCCTTCTAAAATGGAAGCCGAAAATGCTTTGGTGATGAAATTAGCCATGAAGGATGGTCAAACTGCTGTTCAGTATGTGAGAAGCCATGCAAAGGATTATGGAATTGACCCTAAAAAAATTGGGCTAATGGGTTTTTCAGCAGGCGGAACTGTTGCCATGTCTGTAGTATATAATTCAGATGAAAACAGTCTTCCAGATTTTGTAGCTCCTATTTATGCTTATGCGCCTATGTCTATTGGTACATCTGTTCCTACTAAGAATATGCCTGCATTTATAGCTGTTGCCAGTGATGACCAAATGCAATTGGTGCCACATAGTTTGGATATTTATAGTAGGTGGCAGGCTTTAAAACAACCCGCAGAGCTGCATGTATATGAAAAAGGAGGCCATGGATTTGGTATGAAAAAATTACAAATGCCCACAGATAAATGGATTGATGATTTTGGTGATTGGCTTCTGCAAAGGGGATTAATTAAAAGCAATCCTACAGGAAAATCTGCTGCAACAACTCAAACTACTAAGGAACAAGAAGACCATCAAAAATGGGAATTTGCTTTTCACAATGACTGGGCCAATTTTAGCAGATTTGCTGCAGAGAATAAAAAACTAGGTCTACCTGCTTCAAATGAGAAGCGCGTAGTATTTATGGGAAATTCTATTACGGAAGGTTGGATTAATATGCTACCTCAATTTTTTTCTGGAAGACCCTATATTAACCGTGGCATTGGCGGGCAAACAACTCCTCAAATGTTGGTCAGGTTTAAACAAGACGTTGTTGACCTAAAACCAGCGGTAGTAGTTATTCTTGCAGGCACCAATGATATTGCTGGCAATACTGGCCCAACAACTGTTGACATTATTTTTGAGCACTTAGTTTCTATGGCAGAAATTGCAAAAGCCAATAAGATTCAAGTAATTCTATCTTCTGTGTTACCTGTATTTGATTATCCTTGGAACCCTGGTTTAAAACCAGCTGAAAAAATAATGGCACTAAATGAAAAACTGAGAAATTGGTGTGCTTATAATAATGCCATCTATCTAGATTATTTTAGTTCAATGGTAGATGAAAGAAATGGGTTAAAGTCTAGCTTAACCAATGATGGTGTACACCCTACAGTAGCAGGATATAAAGTAATGGAACCTTTACTTGAAAAAGCAGTTGCTGATGCACTTAGAAAAGCACAGTAGTTGTAACAATGTTTAAACAATTAATAGATTGGGCTCAAAAAAAAGCAGCGATGCTTTCGTGCTTTTTTAAATTTTCTAATTCTGTCTCACCAATGGGTTTGGGAATAAAATTAATTACCAAAGGGTGATTCTTGGCTAACTCTAAATCGGCAGGATTTACACTTGAAGATAGAATAACCACTTTTACCTTCTCATGGAACTGCGGAAACTCCTTGGTAAAAATTTCCAAGAATTCCCATCCGTCCATAACGGGCATATTAATATCAAGAAAAATGATATTGGGCAATGACCAATCAGCCTGGGGTAAAATAGCCTGTTTTCTGAAATAATCCAAAGCCAATTCCGCTTTGTCTAACTTGATTAATTGGTCACAGAAAAACTGTTCTTTCAATATCAAATCATTCAGCATTAAAACGATGGGATCATCATCTATACACATCGCAATGGGAATCATAAGCTTTGATTGCATCAATTAAGTCCTATTTAAAAAGCAAAGAACGGTTAGAAAACCCATTCATCCAATTCTGTTTCAAGGGCAGCAAATTCTGTGTCCAATCCAAAATCTGGCGAATTATTCCCAAAATGGGATGGTATTCAAAAATAGTTTCTGCTCATCTAATTGATTATCAGATAGATAAGTGTTTGGCATCCTTTTTACATAATAGGTTTGCCAACATTAAGAAATGGAACCCATCATTAGCTCAAGAATCCGCTTTTTGTATTTGTTCAGTATGATTTCACTGGTATTTGTGCATGGGTATACTTTACAGACACAATTGCAATCGCCATCTGATTTAATTGGGGAGTCATTGAATTTTACCAGCTTTTTTGAAATGTTAGTAGTAAATGGCTTATTGCGCTTTAGAATTCCTTTATTGATGTTAATGTCTGGATACTTAATGGCAAAATCAAGCTGCCATTCACAGGTTTGTCTTATCAAATCAAGAATCAAGTCTTTGGTGATCCCCTTTTTCTTAATTTCTGTACTATCTATTTTATTGGTTTTTGTTCTGGAAGAAGTCTTTTACTTCAATAGTACAACAGCCCTTTGGGTAACAAGGGTAGATCATTTGAGATTCAAAGGGTTGATGTATAGAATTTTTATTAATCCATTTGCTTACCAGTTATGGTATATCAAATTCATATTTCTATTGGCTGTACTGTTTCCGGTTCTTAAATTCTTGAACAATAAAATCCCTTTGATTTTTTTAACCGTGTTATTCTTTTTATGGGTTTTTACAGAACATAGTAATCTATTTATTCATGCAAGGTTTAGTTTTTTCTTTGTGTTGGGTATGTTGGTTTATGAAAAGAAAGTTGACATTATTCAGCAACCCAAATGGTTTTCAACTTCTGGTTTTTTAGCCCTTTTTATCTTTTTAGGCATAGTAAAAACCTATCTCAGTTTTAAAGGATTTGAACTGATGGGGGCTCAAGCAGCGCTTGTTACAAGAATGCTTTTTGATGCCAATATTTTGATTGGGATTTTGTTGTTCTGGTTTGGAATAGATACTATAGTAATCAAGTTTGAAAATTTTAGATGGTATGAAAGGGCAACTAAATATGGATTTTTCATTTACGCCTTTCATGCTCCAATTATCAATTTATTGAATAGTCCTTCTTTGGAAATGACAAAATCCATAGTCGGAAATCGACTAATAGTATTCCTGATAATGCCGATAGTTGTAATTGTTTTTTGTGTGATTTTGCATGAGTTAGTAAAAAAATATTCTCCCGGGTTCTTCCAATTACTCACTGGAGCAAGAACCAAAGGTGCGGAAGCCCCTCATTTGCTTGTATTTGAACCAGAATTTACCAATACCTATATAAGAATCAACAAAAATTTAGCACATAAATATGCGCTATTTTCTCAACCACTAACCTATTAACCCAAACCATATGGAAAATTTTGTTCTTTTATTACCACTAGACAGTCTGAGCAATATCAATAACTTGATTGAAGAATCCATCAAGAAAGGCGATAAAGTTAGCATCAACAAAGTTGGTGAAGCTGTAAGGATTCATTTTCAATTTCAATCAATGCAAGAGAAGTTGCAGCAGGTGATTGGATAACTTATTTTGACATAAACAATGGCAGAAATTTACCTAATTGATGACGATAGTTTGGTTAATTACTTGAATAGAGAAATGATTCAAGAAATGACACCCAACAGTAAGATTGTGATTTTTGAATCAGCGGTAAAAGCTATGGCGTCATTACGCAGCATGGAGAAGCTAAATGAGTTTTCATTTCCACGTTGGATTTTTTTAGACATTAACATGCCTTTTATGGATGGTTGGGAATTTCTGGAGCAGTATTCTCAATTTCCTGCCATTTTTCGCCAGCATACCAAAATCTGCCTACTTTCTTCTTCCATAGACAAGCATGATCTTGATAGGTCTGCTGCAAACCCATCTGTTTTTAAGTACCTGATAAAGCCCTTAAGCGATGAGCAATTAGACGGGATTGGCCTTTCTGATTGAATTTAAGCATCAGTTAAGAGATCTTGAGACCCATTCAAGCAAATGGTTCTTTATCTTTGTATGGCTAATTAGATAGTTTCCATGCAAAAATCAATACTGGTGAATAAATTTCTGGCTTTTTTGACCCTGCTCTTGGTTGTCAGTGTTCATCCCATTCATGCCCAGGTAACTGAGGACTTTTTTACAAGTGGGAATTTAAAATTAGACCAGAAAGACTATAAAGGGGCTATTCGGGATTATACAAAAGCTGTATTAACAGAGCCAAATAATCCTGATATTTATTTTAATAGAGCCTATGCCAAAAGCATGTTGGCAGATTATGTAGGCGCTGTTCAAGACTATAGTAAGGCAATTGCCATATTTCCAAACATGCCCAATGCTTATTACAATAGGGGTATTGAAAAAGGGCATATGAAAGACTATAAAGGAGCTGTTCAAGACCACACTACTGCCCTGCAACAGGATCCAGATAATGCGGATATCTATTTTAGCCGTGGCATTGCCAAAAGTGCCATGAATGACCACGCAGGTGCTTTACAGGATTTTAATAAAACCATTTCTATCAATTCCGAAACGGTGAATATTTATTTTAATCGTGGTATTGAAAAAGCTTATTTAAAAGATTATCAAGGCGCCATTTTAGATTTTGATAAGGCAATCAATGATGATAATAACAATGCTGATATTTATTTTAACAGAGCCATCGCCAAAAATGGCTTAAAGGATTATAGTGGGGCAATTACAGATTTTAACAAAGCCCTGTCTATTCAACCCAATAATGCAGATTTATATTTTAATAGAGGGGTTACAAAAAGTTATTTAAATGACCAAGCTGCTGCTATAAAAGATTATACTAAAGCTATAGAACTGAATCCCAATACCCAGAACGCCTATTTTAATAGGGGTATTGAAAATGGAAGATTAAAAGACTATCGCGGAGCTTTATTAGATTATAATAGAGCTATAGAAAGAGATCCCTCTAATGCTGACATTTATTTTAATAGGGGCATTGTTAAAAACTATCTTTCTGACAAGCAAGGCGCATTGCAAGATTTTAACAAGGCCATTGCACTTAATCCCAATACCCAAAATGCTTATTTTAACCGTGGTATTCTTAGGCGAGAATTAAATGATTATCCTGGTGCAATTCTTGACTATACCAAGGCTATTGAACAAGATGGTACTAATGCAGATATTTATTTTAATAGAGGTCTTGCAAAGTCTTATAGTTTGAATCATGCAGCAGCAGTTCAGGATTTTAACAAGGCCATTGAAATGAGTCCTTCTAATGCTGACTTGTATCTGAGTAGGGGTGTTTCAAAATCTGCTATTAAGGATTATGCAGGAGCTGTAAAAGATTTTTCTAAGTCTATTGAATTGAATCCCAATACACAGAATGCTTATTTTAACCGTGGAATTGCTAAATCTTTTTTGAATGACCATGCTTCAGCCATTAAAGATTTTGATCAGGCCATTTTGCAAGCTCCCACTTATGCTGATATCTATGTTTCTAGGGCTGTTTCTAAAACCGCTTTGCATGACACCACAGGAGCTATTCAAGATTATAGCAAGAGTCTGGAGTTGAATCCACAAAACGCCAACGCCTTCTTTAATAGAGGTTTGGGTAAGGCCAATACCAAAGATTATACAGGTGCCATCCAGGATTTTAATAAAGGAATTGCGCTAAATCCCAATAATGCTGAACTGTTCTTTAATAGGGGGATTATTAAGAACCAACAAAAAGACCTTTATGGCGCTTTAGCAGATTTTGACAAGGCTGTTGCAATTAATGCTAACCTTCAAAACCTTTTATTCAATAGAGGATTATTAAAAGTGACATTAAAGGATTATGCTGCCGCAATGAATGATTTTAATAGAGCTATTCAGCAAAACCCTAGTGATGCAGATATCTATTACAATAGAGGCCTTCTCAGAGCCCTTTTAAAGCAGAATAGTCTAGCAATTGTAGATTATAACAAGTCAATTGAATTAAATGCTTCTAATGCAAATGCCTTTGTGAGTAGAGGAATTCTGAAAGCTCAAATTAGAGACTTTCAAAGTGCCATTAAGGATTTTAACAGGGCTATAGAAATGGACAAGTCTAATGCAGAAGCATATTTTCAACGCGGCCTTGCCAAATTTAATTTGATAGACAAAACTGGCGCATGCGTTGACCTTGCTTTGGCCAGAGATTTAGGTCATCCAGATGCCGCTGCACAAATGGAAAAAAGGTGTAAGCCATAGTAGTTAGTTTTTCGTACATTTAAGTGTACATATGCGGATAATTATTCCGCTGCTATTTGGCCATCAATCTCTGTGATCCATTGAAGAAAGAAACTACAACTAACGCTGCAGGAATGGAAAACGGTTCAGCCCTTGCTAATCAGGTCTTGCACAGTCATGTATTTCGCCTTCTTGAAGACATGCCCGATATTATTTACACGGTGGACCTAGACATGAACCTGACTTATTTTAACAAAGCCTGTCAGTTGGTTTGTAAGGACTATTTTGGTCATGATTTGGTAATAGGTGAAAACCTAACTAGTCTATTCAAAAAGCAGGACTCCCAAAAGCTATTAAAGTTATTAGAACATATTAAATCTTCTAATTCTGTCAAATTTGAAGATAAGTTAACTAAAGCGGGGTTAGATACTTTTTTTGAAGTTCAAATTAACCCAATATTCAATGAAGTAAATATACATGTTGGGGTTTCTGTCATTGCAAAAAACATAACTGTTGCAAAACATGCTATGAATGAAATGCAATATTCGGAAGAAAAATACCGGATGTTGTTTTTTGCTAGTCCATCTCCCATGTGGATTTATGAAATGGACACTTATCAAATTATGGATGTGAATGACAGTGTGCTCTCAAGTTATGGATATACCAGAGAAGAGCTGTTAAGTATGTCTATTATGGATTTGAGACCAACAGAGGATCGTCAATCATTAGAAGAGATTATTAAGTATTATAAATTATCAAAAGGTCCTATTCATTTTGGTATTTGGAAGCATCTTAAAAAAGACGGTAGTATTATTCATGTTGAAAAAACCGGGCATAGTATTCTATTCAACGGTAAGCCTTGCATGATTGAAATCTGTAACAACGTTTCTGAAAAATTGCATATTGAAAGAAAATTGCAATTGAGTAATGAGCGGTATGGGTTTGTTACAAAAGCAACTTTTGATGCCATCTGGGATTTGAACCTAGTTGATGATGACCTCTATTGGGGTGAAGGTTTTGAAAGCCTTTTTGGGTATAAGACTGAAAATAATAAAGGTGATATTGTAGGTTGGTATGAACATATACATGGTGATGATAGGCAAAGAGTATTACAAAGTATTAATTCCCTTATAAAAAGTAAGAATAGCAATTGGGTTGAAGAATATAGGTTCAAAAAGGCAGACGGAGTAATGGCTTATGTGAGAAACAAAGGAATTGTAATCCGCGATAAAAAGGGGAAGGCTATTAGGATGATTGGTGCCATGCAAGACATTACTGAACAGAAAAGAGAAGAACAGCAATTAAAGCTTTTCAAATCTGTCATTACTAATTCTTCTGACGCAGTATTAATTACGGAAGCAGAACCCATTAATATGCCTGGTCCTAGAATCATATATGTCAATGATGCATTTACTAAAATGACGGGATATGATCGGGATGAGGTATTGGGCCAATCACCTAGAATCTTACAAGGTCCAGATAGTGATAGAGCTGAGCTTGATAGACTTAGAAAAGCATTAGAAGCTTGGCAACCATATGAAATTGAAATAGTTAATTATAAAAAGAACGGTGAAAAATTTTGGTCAAATATTTCAATTGTACCAGTAGCGGATTCCAAGGGTTTTTTTACCCACTGGATATCTATTCAAAAAAATATCACTGAAAGGAAAAAAGAGGAGAAAGAAAAAGAATTATTTTATGAATTGTTGCAGATAATAAATGGTAATAAGCATTTAGAAGTTGCCATGAGTATTGTGATTCAGAAAATCAGTGAATACTTAGGCTATAATTATGCAGAAGCTTGGTTGATTAATATTGATGAATCTAAAATGTTGTACAAGGCCAATTGGGCTAAAGATGATACCAGTGCCTTATTTAGAAAAAATATAAAACTAGAAAACGTTCAAAAAGGATTTGGCATGATGGGTACTGCTTGGGAGAAGAAGTCTTCTATTTATTATGCAAATATTCAAGCAAGTAATTTTTTGGCAAAAGAAAATGCCCTAGTAGCTGGATTAGAAAGTGTGTTGGTGTTGCCCATTTTTCTGAATGATAAAGTAATTGGATTCTTTAATTTTTTCTTAGACAAGCCATTCAACCAAGACCAATTGAAGTCTGAATTAATGGATAAGATTAGCAAGCAAATTGGTGCTGATATCCAAAAATCTAGAGCAGAGGATGAATTAAATCGCTTTTTCCAACTCTCTCCTGACCTGCTTTGTATTGCCGGTTTTGATGGCTACTTTAAGAAAATTAACTTGGCGGTTTGTAACTTATTAGGGTACACAGAGGCAGAGTTAATGGAAAGGAAAATTGAAGAATTTGTATATCATTCAGATAAGGATGAAGTATTGCAAAAAAGAGGAGAAATTATTTTAGGAGAAAGTCTACACGGATTTGAAAATAGATACATTACTAAAAAAGGTGAGATCAAATGGTTGTCTTGGACCTCAGTACCCATTGAGGAAGAGGGGGTAGTCTTTGCAGTTGCAAAAGACATTACGGAAAAGAAAAAGATGGATTTAGAAAGAGAAAACATTTTGGAGAGTATTTCAGATTGTTTCTATGCACTAGATAATCAATTGAATTTTACTTATGTAAATAGCCCCGCACAAAAACTATTAAGAAGAAGTTCAGATGAATTAATAGGGAAAAACATTTTTGACATTTATGGCTTCTTAAAAGAAGGTTTGTTTTATGAAAATTTTCAAAAGTCTTTGGAATTTAAGCAGCCAGTGCATTTTGAAATTTATTTTGACCAATTCTCTAGTTGGTATGAGGAGAGCTTTTATCCAACGGAAGATGGCTTGTCCATTTTCTTTAGGTCTATTAATGACAGAAAGCAAGTAGAACAAGAAATACAAGCAGCATTTGAAGAAAAGAATTCCATTCTTGAAAGTATTACGGACGGGTTTTTAACATTGGATAGAGACTGGGTAGTAACCTACTGGAACAAAGAGTCAGAACGAATGTTACAAGTAAAGAGGGAAGATATAGTAGGTAAGCATTTATACGATGTATTCCCTGAGACAAAAACTGAGAATTTCTTTAAAGCATATACCAATGCTATGCTTGAAGGTGTTGCACTCCATGAGGAAGAATTTTATGAGCCGCTAAATCTCTATTTGGAGGTGAACGCATATCCATCAGAAAGAGGCCTATCTGTTTATTTTAAGAATATTACCGAAGCTAAAAGGTTATTGGCTTTAGAACAATTGGAGAAAGACGTTTTAGAGAAGAATGCATTGCCAGATAATACACTTGAAAAAACCATTACATTCTACTTGACAGAAATTGAGAAGTTGCATCCTGTAATGACGTGCTCTGTATTACGTTTAGATGAAGATAAACTGTACAATTGGTCGGCGCCCAATTTGCCTGCAGAGTATATTTCAAAAATTGAAGGTGGTGAAATTGGACCAAACAAAGGATCTTGTGGCACAGCGGCATTTTTAAAACAGAAAGTGGTTGTTAGCGATATTGCTACTGATCTAAGGTGGAAGCAGTATTGGGATCTTGCAAAACAATTCGGATTTAAAGCTTGTTGGTCTTATCCCATTTTGAATAATCAAGGACAAGTTTTAGGAACATTTGCTATTTACTATAATACTATTAAAGAGCCAACAATAGAAGAAGAGAAAACCATTTTGCGAGCGGTTAATATTCTTAAAGTGATCATTGATAACAAACAGTTTGAAAAGGAAATTCTTGAAATCAATGAACGCTATAATTTAGTATCAAAGGCAACCAATGATATCATTTGGGATTGGAACATAAGAAATAGTGAAGTGTTTAGAACTGGAGATGGATTGAAAGTATTAATTGATGAATCTAATTCAACACTAAGCCCTACTCATGGATCTTGGATAGATAGAATTCATCCTGAAGATGTGGATTTAATACTTCAAAAAATGAACCATTTTCTGTTTGAAACAGAAGAGCTATACTGGTCAGATTCTTACCGGTTTTTAAAATCTGATGGTAACTATGCCTACCTTTTTGAAAAAGGCTATTTGACAAGAAATGAGAAATTAGAGCCAATTAGAATGATTGGTGCTTGCCGAGACATTACCCTGCAAAAGGAAACAGAATTAATCCTTAAAAATTTAAATGAAAAATTAGAAAAAAGAGCGGAGCAACTAGTGAATTCAAATTTAGAGTTAGAAAGATTTGCTTATGTAGCATCTCATGATTTACAGGAGCCACTTAGGATGGTTAGTAGCTTTTTGCAATTATTGCAAAAGAAATATGAAACACAGTTAGATGAAACAGGTAACAAATACATACATCTTGCTGTAGATGGAGCAGATAGAATGAAAAGGTTAATTAGCGATTTATTGCAGTTTTCCAGAGTAAGTAGTACTGCCATTGCTTTGCAACCTGTTGATACAAATGAAATAGTTGAAGAACTTAAAAATCTCTTTAAAAATAAACTATTTGAATCTGGTGGAGTAATACACTCTTCCAATTTGCCAGTTATTATGGCAGATAAAACGCCAATTACTCAATTACTACAAAATTTAATTGGAAATGCTTTAAAATATAGGAGTGAGGCAGCTCCTGAAATATGGGTAGACTGTGAAGAAAAAGAAGCTGAATTCATTTTTAGTATTAAGGATAATGGCTTAGGCATTGATCCCAAATTTTTTGAAAAAATATTTGTGATATTTCAGCGACTACACAATAAGAATGAATATAGTGGCACAGGTATAGGGTTAGCTATTTGCAAAAAAATAGTAGATAGGTTTAACGGAAGAATCTGGGTAACATCCGAGCCAGGAAAAGGTAGCACTTTTAGTTTTAGTTTTCCAAAATGAACAAATGACAAAATCATTCCAGATATTATTGGTTGAAGACAACGAGGGTGATATGATCCTGACAATGGAGGCATTAGAGGGTTTAAACCATGAGCATATTATTTCTAGGGTTAAGGATGGAGAACAAGCCATTCATTATTTAAAGAAGGAGGGATTGTTTGAAAATGCAGTAATGCCTGATTTAATATTGTTAGATATTAATCTGCCTAGATTAGATGGAAAAGAGGTATTGGCTTTTATTAAGCAATCCAACTTATTTAAGAAAGTTCCTGTGATTATTTTGAGTACTTCAAATAGTGAAAGGGATATAGAGGAATGTTATCAACAAGGGGCCAATTGTTATGTAGTTAAACCATCTGATTTGGATGGATACGTGCGTATCATCCATGCCATTGAATCTTTTTGGTTGAGTGTAGCCAATTTACCTGAAAATCTCAATAGATGATGACGGAAGAGGAATTGGAAATATTAATAGTGGAGGATAATGAGGGAGATGCATTGTTAATCCAAGAATACATTAAGGATGAGTTTCCAAATGCTCAATTAAGTCATGCTTGGAATTTGGCACAAGCCGAAAATTTACTCCATGAGCATCATTATGACTTGATTTTTTTAGACGTTTCACTTCCAGATAGTTCAGGTAAAGATTCAATTGTTCGTGTAGTTGAATTAGCTAATACAACACCAGTAATTGTATTAACTGGGTATAGTGATCTGTCTTTTGCGGTTGAAAGTATGCAATTAGGAGTTCAAGACTATTTGAATAAAGAGAATATTACAGCATCCTCTCTTCAAAAAAGTATTACTTATAGCGTTGAAAGAAACCGAATTAGGTTGCAATTAATTGATTCGGATAAAAGATTTAGATCCATCATTGAGAATAGTATTGATGGATTTGCACTAATTAGTGCTGATGGAAAAATTCAAGAACTGAGCCCTTATGGCAATTCTATTATAGGTTTTGACCCATTAGAAAATGCTGGATTATTTCAAATGGATTTTCTGCATCCTGAAGACAGGAAAATGGTTTTATCTATATTTTTTGAAGTGTTGTCAAAACCAGGGTCAATTAAACTGCTTGAATTTAGATATAAAAGACCCGATGGTAGTTATAGATGGATGGAATCTACCTTTTACAACCTTATAGACAATACCGCTGTAAAGGCCATTGTGTTAAATTATAGGGATGTTACTTTGAGAAAGAAAGAAGAAGACGAGCGAAAATTATTGATTGAACAATTAACACAAACAAATGATTATTTAAAGCAATTTGGATTTATCATTTCTCACAATCTGCGAGCACCATTAACTAATTTATTGGCAATCTCTGATTTGATTAATCCAGATCAAATGCCAGATGAACAAACAGCAACCCTTTTAAAAGCTGTAAAGATATCTACCAATCAATTGAATGATACACTCAACGATATTATTAAAGTACTCATTGTAAGAGAACAAAAACAGAGAAATTTAGAGGAAATATCACTAACCAAAGCTTGGTCTAATTTTATTGGCCTTCAAAAATCTCAAATTGCCATACCTGATTGTGAGATTATTACTGACTTTGGAAATCCATCTCATATTTACTTTGATAAGGAATACCTAGATAGCATTTTTGGTAACCTGTTTTCTAATGCTATTAAGTTTGCCTCTACTAAAAGGCCACTTAGGATTCGGATTCGCTCTTTTTTATCAGGAACAGATACTGTTATTGAATTTTCAGATAATGGAATTGGATTTAATTATCAAATGGTCAAAGAACGCATCTTTGGTTTACATCAACGTTTTCATGATACTTTAGGAGGCAAAGGTTTTGGACTTTATTTGATTCATTCATTGGTTACATCTTTGGGAGGCAGTATAAGGTGTGAAAGTGAGGTGGAGAAGGGTACCCAATTTTTTATACATTTTAAAAATTCAAAGCATGATTAAGAAATTGCTTTTGGTAGAGGATGACCCAATTACACAAATGCTTGAAAGAATCATCCTTTCTAATGCCGGTTTTTGTCAAGAAACTGTAAGTCTTGATAACGGCCTTGTTGCTATTGAGTGGCTAGAATATACTTTAAATAACAGAGATCAACAGTTGAGTTTGCCAGAATTAATATTCTTGGATTTGAATATGCCAATGATGGATGGTTGGGAGTTTTTAAAATTATTTGAAGAAAAATACGCGCAACAATATCCCTTTACAAAAGTGATTATTCTTTCTTCAACCGTTAATCCTTTGGATTGGGAGAAAGCAAAACAACATGATTTGGTAATTGGATTTGAAAAAAAGCCTTTGTCGGTTGATGTTTTGGATAAGTTAAAGCAAATTGAAAGCCTAAAGCATTTTTTTGTTGATAGCTATAAATAATAGTGAGATCATTTAAAACAGAATAGCATGTCAGAATCGCCGTTGAACATATTGGTAGTAGAAGATAATATGGGTGACTATTTTTTAGTTCACGAATATTTGCATAGCAACTTTAGTAATCCTACAATTACACACAATGAACTGCTGGAAGACGCTCACAGAAGTCTTACTAATGATCAATTTGATGTAATACTCCTTGACCTTACTTTGCCTGATAGTAATGGTAAAGAATCTGTTGATTCGGTTGTTAAATTGGCAAACGATACTCCAGTAATTGTTTTAACTGGTTATAGTGATAGACAGTTTGCAATGGATAGTTTGAAATTAGGGGTACAAGATTATTTAATTAAAGATGAAGTAAATGCTTTTGTGCTTCAAAAAAGTATTACATATAGTATAGAAAGGAATAAGATAGGGAAGACCTTATTACAGAATGAAAAGCGATTCAGGGCTTTGATTGAAAATAGTACTGATGGTTTGGTTGTATGTTCTATTGATAGGCAGATTCAAGATTTGAGTAGTGCTGGACAAAAAATTATTGGTTATAGTAAGGAAGACTTAGGTGTAATCTTAAGAGAAGACTTAGTACACCCAGATGATTTTGAACATACTAGGGCTGCTTTTCAAAAAGTGCAGGAACAGCACAATGCCATTGTTAGTATGGAATATAGATTCTTACATCCTGACAAAGGATATATCTGGTTAGAAAGCTCCTTTCATAATTTGCTTTTTGAACACTCGGTTAAGGGTATTGTTGAGCATTTTAAGAATATTTCTGACAGAAAAGCTGCCGAAGAATCTATTAGATTATCCGAAGAAAAACTAGAAGAAGAGAAGAATAAGAAACAAATGGAAATTACTGAGGCTGTGATTACAGCTCAGGAACGAGAAAGGCAAGAAATTGGTTTAGAATTGCATGATAATGTAAACCAAATTTTAGCTGGTTCCTTAATGTACCTAGGGTTATTAAAAAAGGAGCTCAATATTACTTCTGAACTTTTTACTGATATTGACAAATTGATTACTGGGGCCATAAATGAAATAAGAAGGCTTTCTCATTCTTTGATTCCTCCTTCTTTGAATGAAGTACCCTTAGGAGAAGCTTTAGATCATTTTATCACTGTTATGAAAAAAGCTGGTTTATTTGAGATTAAAAAGAATCTGTATGATTTTAATGAAGATTCCATTTCTGATAAATTAAAGTTGGCCATCTACAGAATTGTGCAAGAACAATTTACCAATATTTTCAAACATGCCCGAGCAAAAAATATATTAATTAGGTTGTATCATGAAAATGGCACTTTGAACCTTAGAATTAAGGACGATGGCGTAGGTTTTAATGCCGCATCTGTTTCAAGAGGAGTTGGGTTAATCAATATTCAAACCCGGGCATCTTTGTTCAATGGAACCACAGAGATTATCAGTGAGCCAGGTCAAGGCACTGAATTAGTGGTAGTTTTTTCCTGATTCAAGCTCAAAATGGGGACTAAATGGTTTTCCAGATAATATTTTAGCTGGTCTGGCGTTTTGTAGGTGGCCTTGCATATTGTTATGTTTTGTCCGCCCCCTAACAAACACCTATGAGCAAATTTCTATATTCTGGAATATGGTTAGCCCTGTTTTGTACAATAACAGGATTAGTAAGTGCGCAAAGTCCTACAGCGCCTGCACTTCAGTTTAATATTTTTCTTGAAAAATCTGCCAGACTATCTTCTAATGAAACGGAAGGTCCAATAGCAATTGGAGAAGAACTTACCCTAGACGGTAATTATCAGGTGGCAATTAAGACAGCAGGATCTTTTATGGTAAATAAAACTGCCATTGGACTCTTGGTAAATGGGAAAATTATTTACAAATCTGGCAATAGTTTACAGGTTAATAACGGGTATGTAAAAATTGGGGATCCTGATAAGTCAAAGGTTTGGTATACTGATAAGAATGGAGCTTACTCCCCAATTCAAATTACTTCGGGTGATTATAATAGTAGTCCAAGGATTCAATTACAAACTAGTGCTGATAAATTAGGAGTAAGTGCTTCTGATAATCCCGTATTTGATAAAGAGTTGATCAAATTTGATAAAGCCATGGAAACCATGCGCAACAGCTCTTTGGAAATTTCAAAAAACAAGCAAACGGCAGAATTAACTGACGCCAATGGTAAGCCCTTTGATGTTAAAAACTATCCCGATCAAGTAAAAATAAAATTAGCAATTGGGGTAAATTATTTGAATATAACCGGAAATGATTTGAACAGTATTTCTGTATTTACTTTTGAAAACAAGCCAGATGCAGACCATGTATTAGTTGTAAATATAGATGCGAATAAAACATTTAATTGGAAGGTTTGGAATCAGGCAGGAATTGGGATTGACCAATGCCCATTTATTTTATATAATTTCTACAATACAGAAACCCTTAAAATTGAAGGTGATAATACTATTGAAGGAACTGTTTTTGCGCCACTGGCCGATATCTATAAAAAGAAGAATAGCGCCAATATAGAGGGCCAAATTATAGGTCTATCATTTGAACAGGATGCTGGAGAAAATCATCATGCACCTTTTAGTCCAGATCTTTCAAGGGTAGGGAATTGTTCAAAACCTGCTGTTCCTGCCATTACTGGAGCTGCTTCAGTTTGTAGGTCTGCTAGTATTACACTTGCTAACACAACTGCTTCAGGAATTTGGTCATCATCCAATACCGCAATTGTAACGGTTAGTGCAGGTGGTGTGGTAAATGGGATTGCTGCGGGTATTGCTACCATTAGCTATGCTGTTACAAATAGTTGTGGAACTACTACTGTTACTAAAGATATTACGGTGAATGTTCCGCCATCTGTTGCCGCAATTACAGGATCCAATACAGTTTGTTTGGGATTGACCGCAACCTTAAGTAATGCCACAGCATCAGGTGTTTGGTCTTCTAGCAATACAGCTGTTGCATCTGTTATTGGCGGTGTTGTTGTTGGAGAATCACTGGGTACAGCAAATATTATTTATACTGTTACAGCTGCTTGCGGAACTGCTTCTAATTCTTTTTCAATTACTGTACAAGATTGCGGTGCTGTTTCTTCTGGAGGAACTGGTGGACTAGAAAGTCAAAGTCTTGGCGATGCTGTTGCCAAAAGATTGTACCAATCAGCCCTTAATGGAACCCTGCAGCAACCTGCATATGAATCTTTAAAACCATTTGTTGCATCAAATATCCAAAAAGCGATTTCTGGAACTATGGCTTCTGTTTCTGTGAATAGTCTGGTGCCAATGCAGTTGTCTAATACAAAATTAAAATCATACTTAACAACCCCTACTGATATCATTGGCATCACCAATGCCAAAGAAGTAGTTTCAGTTGACTATACCCTAAATGGGTCTTGTAAGGGAGTAGTATTTGCAACTACCACTAAAGCGGCAATTTATGATCATACAAAAGCGGTATGTGATAGATTAAAAGGAGCTCAGGTTGTAAAAATGGATTCCGTAATAGTAAATGGAATGGGGCTGTTGCGATTTTCCTTGAAATATGAAGACGGTCATATTGAAAATATTATTAGTTTTTCTGCAAGTATCAATCCAGCAAGAAATACTATTGCCATCCAAAGTAACTGGCTCAAAGCATCTTTTATTCCGGAAGAGACCATGTATAATTTTCAGGTTTGGTCAGTATCTGATGAATTGAGTACTGAGATTACAGGAAAAATCTTAACGCAGTTGCAACAAATTGCAGCAATAGAACCATTGAAAAAATCTGGTCTTTTACCAGACACTTATTTTGTGAGTGCCAAAAGAGAAGGAGCTAATTTAGAAATGATGGTACAGAATAACCTTGCGGGTACTTCAGGTTATTTTGAATTACAAGAAAAAGCAAACGAACAATCAGCGGTAGTTTCAAGAAAAGTTCCTTTTAATTTTTCAGCAGTGCAAAGTAATAGTTTGCAATTACCTGTTTCGGATGCATTTGAAACTACTGTAAAAATGTATGTAAACAACCAATTGCAAGATGAAGTGTTTTTGTCTGATGGAGCATGGTCAGTAGATTATAATCCAGCAAATACTGTTTTGAATAAGTTTGAAACAAAGAATGACAATAGAAAAACTGTTCCAGAAGAATTGCAGTTGTTTAGAAATGCTTATGTAAGCGCCAATACCAATGCCTATTTTACCATGCTTAAATTAATGCGAGGCGGTGGATTGCCCAAAGACATTACAGGGTATCAGTCTATGAAGTTCAATGCCAATGGCAATGGCACACTCAAAATTACTTTGGTAAAACAGTCTGTTAAGAATTGGGATGATCAATATTTTTTAAAAATACCATTGACCAACACACCCAAAGACTATTTAATTGACCTTGGAGAATTCAGTTCACTGGTAAACAAGAATAGAATCAAGCCCGATGATATTAATGCTATTGTGTTTACTGTAACTAATAGCGCAGGTACTACCAGTAGCATTACACAGAGCATCAATAATTTGGCTTTCAGTAAAGAATCGGTATCATATATTCGAAGTTTGACTTCTAAAGAAATCAAACTTTTCCCAAATCCTAGCACCGGTAAATTCAATTGTGTTTTCCAAAGTGATAAGGATATTCAACTACAACTAAATATCACTGATGCTAGTAAAGGGATAGTGATATATAGGAAAACAGTTACTGCTGTGAAGGGAAGTAATACGGTAAGTGTAGACTTGGGTACAACCTTACAAACCTTAAGTGTTTGTATCTTAAATTTAGGAGCAGAAGACGGTAGCTACCAGCCTAACAGAATATTGATTCAGCCTTTAAAATAAGGAAGAAACCAGATGACTAAGTGTCAAGGTGTTCTTGGTGGCAATAATATTTGCGAGAATTGTTTCGCAAATACTTTGATTACAGGGAACCACCTTTAATATATTTTACCTCAACAGTCATTTCCATCATGGCATCACTGCCAGACAAGCAGGCCATCATTTGGGTAAATGCTAGTTTTCCTAATTGGTATCCACTGGTTTCTACATAGCTGATGCTAGGGTGGTAAAGGGTTGGAATGAATCCATTGCTAATTGAAAGGATGGATACATCGCCGGGGAAATTTAGGTTCATTTCTTGAATAGCCTTCATGGCTCCAATCAATATTTCATCACTCATGCAAAAAATAGTATCAATGCTATTGTGTTGTTCAAAATGATGGTGTACCAATCTTGCAGCGTCTTGACTATCTGTTGCGTGTTCAACAATTAGCTGGGTAGATGGGCTTCTTAATTGAAAGGTTTCTTTAAAAGCAGATTCCCTTTTTTTGGTAATGGACATATTGCTATTACCAAACAAAGACAGCACCGTTTTCTTCTTTTGTAATATAATGGCATCTGCTGCAATTTCTCCAACACGCGTATCGGCCATGCTTACCTTATTTAAACCTTCTTCTTCCGGTACTTTATCAAAAAAAATGATAGGAGTGTCTAATTCTTTAAACCTTAGAAAACTGCTGAGGTCAGTTGAATTGGAACCCAAACAAGCAAACATGCCAGACACCCTATTTTGTCTACACAATTTCAGGTTTTCACGTTCAATTTCTGGATCATCACTGGACTGAAGAATCATTAAAGAATATCCTTGTTTTCTGCTCTCTTCTTCTACAGAGGCAATAAAGCTATCATAAAAAAAATTTGAAATAGTAGGAACCATTAATCCAAAAATCTTGCTGTGTTTGGTTCTTAATTGAATGGCACTTGCATTGGGTTCATAATCAAGGGCTTTGGCTAATTCTATGACTTTTTGTTTGGTTTTTTCAGAGATATCTGGATGGTTTTTAAGCGCCCTTGAAATGGTAGAAATACTTAATCCTAAAACCTCTGAAATTTTCTTTAATGTGGTATTTGTCATAATAGCAATCTAATCTTCACCAAAGTAGGAAAAAATCAGAACATAGTTGCCTTTGTAGGAATCCTTTCCTGGCAAGGGATTAGTGTAAGAACGACAATTATTTTTAACCCATTTTGTCCAATTACATTTCAACAACAAAGCATATCGCAATCGTTTGCGGTCTTTCTTAATCTTTTTTTAAGGTCAGGGGTTGCAGCGGTAACTCTATTTTCATGTCCTAATAAATAGATTGTTAAATTAATGCCATAGAAGAAGCCTGCCCTCGCTTCCCTGACCATGGAGACTTGAATGCCCATTCGCTGGCTAAAAGTTTAGTAATCTGTTTTTTTGATTCAAAAATGTGTACAAAATACACGCTTGTTAATTATTAAACTGCTATTTATGAATGTAAAGATGCTTGCCAGACTCACGCTTGTGGGTTTATTCGCCTGCGTATTGTCGCTATTTTCGCAGGCTCAGAACAAAACTGTCTCAGGTAAAGTCACAGATGCCAAAGATGGCTCTCCGTTGGCTGGCGCCTCAGTAGTTGTGAAAGGTTCTAAAACCGGCTCCCAAACAGGTGCTGATGGATCTTTCAAAATTAGTATTCCCGCATCCGCAACCACATTAGTGGTTTCTTCTGTTGGATTCGGTTCACAGAATGTTGACATCCAAGGCAAAACCTCTGTAGATGTATCACTGGCTGCTACCAGCGATAATATTGGAGAAGTAGTTGTTATTGGATATGGTACTGCCAGAAAGAAAGACTTGACTGGTGCAGTTACCTCTGTTAAAGCCAAAGACTTTAACCAAGGTCCTATTACCACTCCTGATCAATTGATTCAAGGTAAAGTGGCTGGTTTACAAGTAATTAACAACAGTGGTCAACCAGGTGGAGCTACAACTATCCGTATTCGCGGTAATAGTTCTGTACGTTCTGGAAACTCTCCATTGTTTGTAATTGACGGAATTCCTTTAGACGGTAGAAATGCTCGTCCAGGATTGAATGCAAATGGTCTTGGTCAGACTCCAGATGCTAACCCATTGTATTTTTACAATCCAAATGATATTGCTAGCATGGACGTGTTAAAAGACGCTTCTGCTACCGCGATATATGGTTCAAGAGGTGCCAATGGTGTAATCATGATTACTACCAAAAAAGGATCTGTAGGTGCTCCTAAAATTGATTTTTCTGCTAACATTGGTCAAAACTCTGTTCGCAAGAAATATAAAGTATTAAATGCTGCTGAATACAAAGCTGCATTGAGTTCTTATGCATTAACTTCTGGTAATGACGGTAGTGATGTTGACGCTCAAGACGCTATTTTCCGCAAAGGATATATC
This sequence comes from Chitinophagaceae bacterium BSSC1, assembly GCA_002256435.1. Taxonomy (GTDB): domain Bacteria; phylum Bacteroidota; class Bacteroidia; order Chitinophagales; family Chitinophagaceae; genus Sediminibacterium. Next base: position 159,582 of record NKJC01000005.1, on the reverse strand, counting down.
CAAACCTATAACCTAGGTATTGGTGGTGGAAATGAAAATGGTAAATACCGTTTCTCTTTGGGCTATTCCGATCAGAATGGTATTTTGCTAAAATCAAACTTGAAAAAATACAATATTGGCATGAACGGTCAATACAAATTCTTGGAAAGCAAAAAACTTTCTTTGGATTTCAATTTGTTGGCTGCTCATAATACAGATATTGGTGTTCCAGTTACAAATGATGCTGGCTTCCAAGGTAACTTGGTTGGTATGGCATTGCAGTGGAACCCAACTAGGGCTTTATACAAATCATCTGGTGCATTGAATGTTGTACCTGGTGAGTCTGTTGTGAATCCTCTTGCAATGTCTGAAGGTTATAATGATGTTGCCGATATCACCAACATATTTGCTACTGTAGGTCTTGGTTATAAATTAACCAACAACTTGGATTACAAATTCAACATCAGCTTGAACACCCAAACTGGTGTTCGTAAAGCAACTGAAGCTCCTTATATCACTATTCCTGGTGTAGAAGGACGTGGTTTTGGTTTCTATGCAAATGCTGAATTGAATTCTCAAGTGTTACAACACACTTTGAACTACAACAAACAATTGACTTCTGCATTGAACATGACTGCAATGGTTGGTTATGAATATCAGAAGTTTTCTTACAAAGGATCTGGCATGTCTGCTCAGGATTTCACCAATCAAGGTGATGTTTCTTTCACAAGCATCATGCAGAACTCTAGCGCAGCTAGCCGTTCTATCTATTCTTGGAATGACCCAAGTTCTGAATTACAGTCTTATTTTGGACGTCTTGGATTCAACTATGAAGACAAGTATTTGTTAACTGCTACTTTCAGAGCCGATGGTTCTAGTAAGTTTGGTGCCAACAACAAATATGGTTACTTCCCATCTGCAGCTTTTGCTTGGAATATCCATAATGAAGGTTTCATGAAAGGAAACAATACTTTCAGCAGTTTGAAACTACGTGCTTCTTATGGTGTTACCGGTAACTCTTCATTCCCTGCTGGTTCAGCACAATCTCAGTATACATTTGGTCAGCAATCAATTGCCTTGGCAAACGTTGCAAACCCAGATTTGAAATGGGAAAGCACCAAGCAGTTTGACATTGGTCTTGACTTTGAATTGGCTGGCGGTACTTTCTATGGTAGTGTAGACTACTTTAACAGAAACACTACCAATATCCTATTCAATTTTGACGCTATTCAACCAGCTCCAGCTACCAAGTACTGGGTTAACTTACCTGGTAATGTAAAAAACAATGGTGTGGAAGTTTCTTTGGGTGCTGCTATTATCAAGAAAAAAGACCTTCAGTGGAATGCACAGTTTAACGTTGCTTTCCTGAAGAACGTTTTGGAAAACTATAGCGGACCTGCAGTATTAACTGGTGCTATTGGCGGACAAGGTTTGTCTGGTGCATCAGTTCAACGTTTAACTAGCGGTCAACCTTTGAATGCTTTCTACATGAAAGAATTTATGGGTCTTGATCAAACTGGTAACAGTACTTTCAGAGATAATGGTAACACATTGTATTATATTGGAGATCCTAACCCACGCCAATTATTTGGTTTGTCAACTGACCTGACTTACAAGAAATGGTCATTTGTTGCCAACTTTAATGGCGCAGCTGGACACAATATCTACAACAACACTTTGAATGCTTTAATTCCAATTGGAAACTTGGGATCAAGAAACGTTGCTTCTTCTTTGATTGGCGGTTCTGTTAAAGAAAGCTTGGCCAACCCAATTACTACTTCTACTCGTTATTTAGAGAAAGGCGATTACCTAAAATTGGCTAACCTTTCTGCTTCTTACAACGTAGGAACTTTGGGTTCATTGAAAAATGTTCGAGTGTTCTTTACTGCAACCAACTTGTTCATCATTACCAAGTATAGTGGTTTTGATCCTGAAGTTAACACAGATAAGAATATTGGTGGCGTACCTTCATTGGGTATTGAATACATCCCTTATCCTGCTGCTAAAGGATTTAACATTGGATTCAACTTTAATTTATAATTTAAAGGACAACCAACGAACAAAAAATCACGTATAACGTAATAATAAAAAAATCACATTATGAAACATATACAAAAGTCTGCGATTGCCCTGATGCTGACTGTTGGTGTGGGTTTTGTTTCCTGTACTAAACTGGAAGAAAAACTAAACTCCTCTCTAACAGCAGATCAAGCTCAATCAATCCTTTTAAAAAGTACAGACGTATCTGTACTGTTACAAGCCTGCTATGATGGTTTGCAAGGTTTTCAATCACAAGACGTTGCTACTTCTTTGGAAGAAAACAGCTCTGATGAATCTCTGGTTCCAACCAGAGGTGGTGACTGGGATGATAATGGGGTTTGGAGGGTAATCCACGCACATACATGGAATGCTGACCACGCTCAAGTTGGTGGTGTTTTCAACAACTTGTTGGGAGTGGTATTTAACACAACCAACGTTTTGAACTTTAGCCCAAGTGCATCACAAGCTGCTGAAGCAAGATACCTACGCGCATTTGCTATGTACACTGTGTTGGACTTGTATGGTCAAGTTCCTTTCAGAGAAGCAGGTGAGAACCTGTTGAATGCTCCTAAAGTATTAAAAGGTGCTGAAGCTGCTGCATTCATCATTTCTGAATTAAATGCTATCAAAGCTGCTTTGCCAAATGGCCCATCTGCGGGTGGTCCTGCTTACAAAGCCAACAAAGATGCTGCTGATGTATTGTTGATGAAAATGTACCTGAATAAAGGTGCTTATGCCAACCGAGCTGCTCCAACATTTGATGCTGCTGATATGAACGCTGCTATCACAATTGCGCGTAGCCTTTCTACCAAATACACTATCTCTGCTAACGTATGGGACAACTATGCACCTAGCAATGATGTGATTGGTAAAGAAAACATCTTCACCAATCAAAACATTGGTGGTTCAAGAGGTGGTAACTTACGTGCTGCTTGGTACAAAACCAACCACTACAACATGAACAAATCAGGTTGGAATGGTTTCACTACCCTTGCTGCTGTTTATGACAAATTTGAAGCAACTGATACTCGTTTGGGTGTCAACTATCCAGATCCAGCAGGTGTGCTTCCTAACCCTAAAGGTGTGAACACAACTGGTTTCTTGATTGGACAGCAATATGACCTGAAAACTGGTGCTGCTTTACAAGACAGAAAAGGTGCTCCATTGTCTTTCACAAGAGCAGTTGCTTTACAAGAAAGCGGCAACAACCTAGAAGTTACTGGTATCCGTTACTGGAGATATGTAGTTGATAATAAGGATGCCAATGATGGTCAACCTGATAATGACTATGTATTCTTCCGTTATGCAGACGTTGTTCTAATGGAAGCTGAAGCCATTCTTCGTGGTGGTACTGCACAAGGTGGTAATACTGCTTTGTCTTTGGTAAACTCTTTACGTGCTAAGCGTGGTGCTTCTGCTGCAACTTCAGTGATCCTGAAAAATGCTGACCAGAACTCTCCTGATGCAGGTGGTGTTATCAGCTTGCTGAATGAAAGACAAAGAGAATTCCATTGGGATGGTTGGAGAAGACAAGATCAGATCCGTTTTGGAACTTTCTTGGCTGCTAACGCTCTTAAACCAGTTACCGATGCCAAATATCTGTTGTTCCCAATTCCTAACGGCGCTTTGGCTGTTAACCCGAATTTGACACAGAATCCTGGTTATTAATTTTATTTAATCAACCATACCAACAAAAAGGTCATTAATTTTAATGACCTTTTTGTTATTTAGCCATGACCTCAAATCTTAGATATACGCGATTATTCACTTTGATTTTATTGGTATTCCAACTTTCTTGTACCAATTCCTCAAAGACCTCAACAACTGCTTTGTTTCAATTGATGGACAATACGGGTATTGATTTTGAAAACAATATTCAAGACAGTAAAGACTTCAACATTTTTACTTTCCGTAATTTTTACAACGGAGGAGGTGCTGCCATTGGCGATATTAATAATGATGGATTAGCAGATGTTTTTTTTACCTCAAACCAATCTGCTAACAAATTGTATTTAAACAAGGGCAATTTTAAGTTTGACGATATTTCTGAGAAAGCGGGTTTTGTTGCCAAGCCACAGTGGAGTACAGGTGTTGTGATGGTAGACATTAACCACGATGGATGGTTGGATATTTTTGTTTGTAATTCGGGTCATATCAATGATGGAGTTAGCAAGGAGAATCAATTATTCATCAACAATCAAAACCTCACATTTACAGAAAGCGCTAAAGCCTATGGGCTTGCCGATAACGGATTCAGCACCCAGGTATCTTTTTTTGACTACGACCTGGATGGTGACTTAGATTGCTTTTTAGTAAACAATAGTCCTATACCTGTTAATACCCTTAACTATGCTAATAAGCGAGAGTTGCCTGCAGAACAATGGCCTATCAAGGATTTTCTAAAAGGTGGTGGAGATCACTTACTAAGAAATGATGGAGATAAATTTGTAGACGTAACACATAGCACTGGCATTCATGGATCTCTAATTAGTTTTGGATTAGGTGTTACCATTGGTGATGTGAATGGAGACCATTATCCGGATGTATATGTATCCAATGATTTTTTTGAAAGAGATTATCTCTATATCAATCAAAAAAACGGAACCTTTAAAGACGAATTAGAGAACTGGGTGCAACATACTAGTTTGGCTTCTATGGGAGCAGATATGGGTGATGTAAACAATGATGGTTTCCCAGATATCTTCACCACAGATATGTTGGCCGATGATGACTATAGGCTCAAAACAACTTCTTCTTTTGATAATATAGACGTGTACAGATTAAAAGTACAATCAGGTTTTTACCAGCAGTTTCAACAGAATACTTTACAAATCAATAATAAGAATGGTAAATTTTTAGACGCATGTTATTATGGTGGTGTTGCCGCTTCTGATTGGAGTTGGGGAGGATTGTTATTTGACGCAGACAATGATGGACTCAATGATTTGTATATCTGCAATGGTATCAACAATGACTTGACCAACCAAGATTTTATAGACTTTTTTGCCAATGATATTGTTCAGAAAATGGTGATGACAGGTAAGAAAGATGAAGTGGATGCCGTGATCAAAAAAATGCCCAAACAACCCTTATTGAATAAGGCATATAAAAACGAAGGGGGACTAAAATTCTCAGACAAGGGAATGGATTGGGGCTTTACCCAACAAAGCTTTTCTAATGGTGCTGCTTATGGAGATTTGGATAATGATGGAGACCTAGATATGGTCATCAGCAACGTGAATCAAAAAGCGTTTGTTTATAAGAATAAGAGTAGAGAAATTAATCAAAACAATTATATAGCCATCTCTTTAAAAGGAACTGGTGCCAATAGTTTTGCCATAGGAAGTCAGATCAAAGTATTTGTTGGTGATCAAATCATGAGCAGAGAAATTATTCCAAGTAGGGGATTTCAATCTTCTATTGATTATAAAACCATCATTGGACTTGGCAAGTCTGCAGCCGTTGATTCTATACAGGTGATTTGGCCCAATAGAATAGTAAGTACCCATATAAAACCAACTATCAATCAAGTATTGACATTGGAACAACCTTTAAAAGGTTCAGTATTTAAGGAATCGCCAAAGGCAAAACAAACCCAACTACTCACTGCTATTCCAAGTTCTTTTGAAAAGCACCAAGAAGATGATTTGGTAGACTTTTATAATGAACGGAATATTCCTAGAATGCTTTCTAAGGAAGGCCCTAAGGCGGCGGTGGCCGATGTGAATGCAGACGGATTGGAAGACGTCTATATTGCAGGATCGCCCAAACACCCTGGTCAATTATACCTACAAAATGCCAATGGATCATTTATCAAAAAACGCATTCCCGTATTTGAACAGTATGCCGATTTTGAAGACGTAGCCGTTTTGTTTTTTGATGCAGATAAAGACGGTGACAAAGATTTGTTTGTAGGTGCGGGTGGTAATAATACACAGATTGGCAATCGCATTTTTCAACACAGATTATATATCAATGATGGTAAGGGTAATTTTAATATTGATGTAAATGCTTTTGGCAATAATGAAATGAATATTGCTGTTGCCAGCGCGTATGATTTTGACCATGATGGAGACGAAGACCTTTTTGTAGGAGCTAGAAGTTTCCCAGGCAATTATGGGATTACACCAGAAAGCTATGTTTATGTGAATGACGGCAAGGGACATTTTAAAGACATGGCTAAGGAAAAGAATCCAGATATTGCTGGCATTGGAATGGTTACAGGTGCTGTATGGGCCAATATTGCTGGAGACGCTTCAAAAGAATTAGTGATTGTTGGAGAATGGTTGAGTCCCAAGATATTTTCCTTTGACAAAGATCATTTTAAAGAAATCAAAACCAATCTTTCAGACATGCAAGGTTGGTGGCAGTCTGTGGCTGTGGCCGATTTAAATGCTGATGGCAAAGAAGATTTAGTACTTGGAAATCTTGGTGAGAATTTTTACTTGCATCCTAATAAAGAAAAGCCCGTTAAAATCTGGATTACTGATTTTGACCAAAATGGCATTACTGATAAAATATTGACAAGGTCTATTGATGGGAAAGACCTCCCGGTGTTTTTAAAACGTGATTTAGAAGAACAAATACCACTCTTAAAAAAACAAAACCTTAGACACGAAGTTTTTGCAAAAAAACCTGTGCAAGAATTGTTTTCAGATGCAGTAATCAAGAAAACCTTGGTTAAGGAATTTAATGAACCCGCGTCTTTTGTGGCATATAATCAAGGTAATGGACAGTTTCAAATTCAAAAGATGCCCACTTACTTGCAGTTGTCTTGCATTAATGCCATAAGCTGTGTAGACGTAAATGCAGATGGGTTTACAGACTTGGTTATGGGTGGTAATAATTTTGGATTTCCACCTATGATGGGTAGACTAGATGCCAGTTTTGGTCAAGTATTATTAGGAGACGGTAAGGGTAATTGGAAACCACAAACCGCCAATATCTCTGGATTAGAATTGCGTGGAGAGATTAGAGATATTCAAACATTGCATACCAAAAACAAAGACTGTTTGTTGATTTTGCAAAACAATGAAATCCCCGTTTTATATTCCATTCAAAAAGCTATCAAGCATTAACCTGCATCAAATGATTAATAGGGTTTTACAAATTGGACTATACAAAAAGCAGCAGATGTTTGCAATCCTGATAATGGCTGTCATGCTATCTATGTTAGGCTGCAAGCAATCACCCAATCTTCCTCCCGCTTTTGAAGTATTGGAGCAGTCCAAAACAGGGATTGATTTTGTGAATCAATTAAAGCCAACTGGGGTATTCAACATGTTTAAATACATGTATTTCTACAATGGTGCAGGTGTTGGTGCAGCAGACTTTAACAAGGATGGATTAGTAGATGTTTTTTTTGCAGCTAATCAGGGAGATAACAAATTATACCTGAATCAAGGTGGCATGCATTTTAAGGACGCTACCAAGGAATCAGGAATAGTACAAGATGGTTCATGGTCAACAGGTGTTTCAGTGGTTGACATTAATCATGATGGATTATTAGATATCTATGTTTGTAGGGTTGGAAAATATGAGACTTTAAAGGGGCATAATCTCTTGCTTATCTGCACCAACATTGACAAAGCAGGTGTTCCTCATTTTGAGGATCAGTCAAAACAATATGGTCTAGACTTTTCAGGGTTCAGTACCCAAGCTGCTTTTTTTGACATGGATCTAGACGGAGATTTAGACATGTTCTTACTCAATCATTCTGTACACCAAAATGGCACTTTTGCACCAAGGGCCAATTATCTGGGAACCTTTAGTGATGTTTCTGGAGATAGAATTTATAAAAATGACAATGGCCATTTTTCAGACATCACTAAATCAACTGGAATCAATAGTACGGCTATTAGTTATGGATTGGGTGTGGTAGTAGCCGATATTAATTTAGACGGCTATCCAGACTTATATATTGGTAATGATTTTCACGAGAATGACTATCTCTATATTAATCAGAAAAACGGCACATTCAAAGAAGAGATTACCCAACGCACCATGCATACCAGCCAGTATTCCATGGGAGTAGACGTGGCTGATGTAAACAATGATGGGTTCCCTGAAATTGTATCCATGGATATGTTACCCGCTGATCCCTATATCTTAAAGCGTTCAGAAGGAGAAGATACCTATGATATTTTCAACCTGAAAATTGGCTACGGATATAACTACCAGTATACTAGGAATAATTTGCAGGTGAATAGAAGGAATGGGCATTTTAGTGAAACAGGATTGTACTCAGGCATTGCCGCCACTGATTGGAGTTGGGCCCCACTCTGGATGGACTTTGATAATGACGGATTAAAAGATCTGTTTATTTCAAATGGTATACCCAAAAGGATGAATGATATTGACTATATCAATTACATTTCTAATGACCAGATTCAAAATAAGATCAAATGGAATAATCTAGAGAAAGCAGACATGGAATTGATCAATAAATTTCCTCAGATCAAATTGCCCAATAAATTTTACAGCAATAAAGGAAACTTGGTTTTTAATGATTTGGAAGCCCAAGTAAAAGGAAACCTACCCACTTATTCAAATGGTGCAGTCTATGCAGACTTTGATAATGATGGAGACTTAGATATTTTGGTTAATAATATTGATGATCCCGTTTTGCTCTATGCCAATACAAGCAATGACAAAGTAAAAAAAGCATTTGCATCAGTCAATTTAGAAGGACCAGAAAATAATAGAAATGCCATTGGCGCAAAATTGATACTGTTTTCAAAAGGAGCCATTAGAACCTATGAAAAAAGCCCTGTAAGAGGATTCTTGTCTAGCATGGAAATGCCCTTGCATATTGGCTTGGATCAAGTGGTGGTAGACTCCGCCTTCTTGGTATGGCCAGATAATAGTTGCCAAAATATTCAGTTCAATGCCAAGGATGGTCAATATCTTTTTAAATATCAAAAAGGACTCAAGCCATTTAATTACCAATCCATTATTGGGTTTCAGGTGAACTTCAATAAACCCATGGAAGATATAAGTGCTAGCACAGGATTGGCATATATGCACAACGAAAATGTATTTAATGAGTTCAATCGAGAACCACTGATTCCCCATATGTTGTCAACAGAAGGGCCAGCTTTAGCCGTTGGCGATGTAAACAAAGATGGATTAGAAGATATTTATATAGGTGCGGCTAAGGGTTTTAAACCCGCATTGATGCTGCAACAAGTTGGAGGTAAGTTTAGCAAACAAGTTGTACCCGCATTTGACAAAGACAGTTTGTATGAAGACGTTGATGCTGTATGGATTGATGTAAATAATGATGGTAACCAAGACCTAGTGGTGGCAAGTGGTGGTAACGAATATTATGGCCAAGAAGAGTTTCTATTACCAAGGGTTTACATAGGCAATGGTAAAGCTGGTTTTACCAAACAGGCCGATGCTTTTAGCAATATTTATGTTACACAAGGCGCCATTGCTGCTCATGATTTTAATGGAGATGGGTTTGCTGATCTATTTATTGGTGGAAGAGCTGTTCCTTTTGCTTATGGTAGCATTCCAACCTCATATTTACTGCTAGGAGATGGAAAGGGACATTTTAAAGACGTAACAGAGGCAAAGGCCAAAGGTCTTTCGCAAGTAGGAATGGTTACCCAAGCATTGTGGTTTGATATAGATAATGACATGGATGAAGACTTACTCATTTGTAGCGAATGGGGAGCCATTACAGCTTGGATCAACAATAAAGGACAATTTACCCAACAAATATTATCAGATAAAAAGGGTTGGTGGAATTGTTTGTTGCCTGTAGATATTGATAATGATGGAGACATGGATTTGATTGCCGGAAACCTAGGTTTGAATAGTAGGTTAAAAGCTAGCAAGGATAAACCCGTAAGAATGTATTACCAAGACTTTGATGACAATGGTAAGAAAGAACAGGTACTCACTTATTTCTTGGGTGAGAAAGAATTGCCATTTGCCAACAAGGCAGAACTTGAAAAGCAAATGCCCATTATCAAAAAGAAATTCCTTTATGCTGAAGATTTTGCAAAAGCCTCTTTGAAAGATATTTTCAGTGCTGATAAATTGGACAAAGCCATTCAATACAGTGCTGACTGGTTTTCCAATACCCTATTTGTGAATAATGGGAAATTGAATTTTACGGCCATACCATTACCCAATGAAGCGCAGTTAAGTTCTATTAAATCTGCCGTAGTAATTGATGCCAATGGAGACAACCTTAATGATATTTTATTAGTGGGCAATTATTATGACAATAATATTCAAATGGGAAGGTATGACGCTGACTTTGGAACTCTTTTGATCAATAAAGGAAAAGGAGTCTTAGAAGCATCACCATTAAATGGATTGGTAATTAAAGGACAGGTTAGAAGAATAACGCATATTCGGTTTCATGAACAAAATGCTTGGGTGCTAGCAAAGAACAATGATAGTGCGCAGCTAATTAGGTTTAAGATGCCAATCAAAAAATAATTATCTAATTAATTGAATGGTTCCGGTCTTAATTATTTTCTTTCCTGATCTAACCGCCATAATTTCCATTCTAAAGGGATACAAACCAGCAGGTTGAGGATTTCTTTTATAAGTCCCATCCCAACCAGGGCTATTTTCTTTTCCGTCAAAGATTAATTGCCCCCATCTATTAAATACTTGCATACTAGTCAATTGGTATCCGCTATTAGGTGGAATTCTAAATAAGTCATTGATCCTATCTGCATTGGGTGTAAAAGCCGTAGGAATATACAATTGAGGATCGCATAATGCATTTACATTTACAGTTGCAGTTTTACTGCCACAGAGATTGGTCACTTTAACTGTATAAATTCCAGCCTGTTTTACAGAATAGTAAAAATTATTACTGGGTGTATTATTCCATAAGTATTGATTAAATCCTGGTCCTGTATATAAGACAATGCTATCCCTTCCTTCTAAACAAGTATCTGCTCCTAGTTTAATCACAGAGGGGTCTTTGAAAACAGTTACTTGATAAATTTTAATACTGTCACAACCCAGTGCCGTTTTAAAACTTACATAATAGGTTCCTGAAATTCTTACGGGTACTTGATCAGGTAATTTATAATTGTCTGTTTCACAAACAGATATTTTAATGATGTTGACCGTATCAATTACGTCTTTACAACAAGCATTGGTACAAGTAGTAGTGATGGTTAATGGATAGTCTTTACTAATGGCCGTTGTGCTTGAGAAACTGTTTGTTGGATTCAGTTCATTGCTATGTGTCATGGCTGGATCATCGGCCTGCAAAAAATTACTTGCATCAAAACTATTGAGACTGGTGGTAGTAGACATGCAAGATAAATTGCCTGCCGTATCTGTTTTATATATGTTGCTATTTTGTTGACTGATAGGGTTATTTAAAAAAATATAATAACCATCATTGCCAATAGTGAGTGAGCTGGCATGTTGTGCCCCCGAATTGGTTAAAAATGCTTTTTGTTGTAAAACGCTTCCTTGATCATCTATAGTTGCAATAATGGCTTGACTTACATCTTGTATTAGTACTTGTCTTTTCCCGTTAGCATCTGTTTTGGCGTCTACCATAAAACTACCTTTCTCACTTGTTTGATAACCAATGATATTTTTGACAACACCTGTTGAAGATGTGATCATATTAATAGCCTTGGTGGTAATGGGTGGGATCATCAAAAAATTAGTATCGGCGAAGCCCAAAAAAGAGAGGTCTCCATTAGGCAGCTGTTGTATTTGACGCACGGTTCCTTCATTGAAAAAAACATTGGATGCCTGATGGCGAATATTCAGTGTTCTTTCCCACTTGAATTTGCCGGTTGCAAAATCCAATCCTGAAAAATAGTAATTGACTTTTAAAATAGAATCTCTATTGAGTAAGCGCTGGTCCATAATTCCAGCACTGATGATTTCTTTTCCATCATTGGATTGAATTAATTGATTGCTCAGATTATATCTAAACTCAAACACACTAGAATTAGCAATAGATTGCCAGACAATATTACCAATGGGGTCTATTCTCATGATGATAGACTTGGTGCTGAGTGGTGCCGTTTTCCAAGTAACAGCGCTGACTATAAAATCTCCATTACTAGCTTTGACCAAATTTTGTAAAAAAGTGGATTCTACTCCTGATACAAATCCCTGGTCCATTTTTTTGGTCCAAAGAATATTACCATACCTATCAATCATCATTAAAATACCCCAGTTAGGATTGGGTGGTGCGGGGTCTGTTACACCCCAATAAGTTTGTATGGTTCCTGTTATCAGATAACTGGTATCTGATGCTGCAATCATATCATTAAATTGGAGTAAATCAAAACCAGGAATGCTATAGCGTTTAGACCAGATAGCCGATCCCGATTTGGTAAACAGACTCACCCATCCATCATTGTGTACTTTACCTGATTGCAAATAATTGATATTACCCAAATTGAGTAATTCTTTTTCTTTGGTTAGAACTGGTTTTACAACCGTCTGAGATTCTTGTCCTGTATACTGTTTGGCAAATTCACTAATGGCACAGGCCTGCCCTTGGATATTTGAACTATATCCCAACAGCAGGAACAATAGGAAGTTTATTAGCACTAGGTGCTTGTGCATTAGTTTCTATTTCTATGCCGGGGCGGGCGGGTAATTAATAAATGTAAGCAAATGCTATTACATAACTGGATAGTAGATACGTGTTATCCATTTTGTGCTGTCTTTCTCTAAACCTCTATCTGTTACTAGTGAATAAAATGGAATGGCAGGTGAAGTAATATGGTAGTCTTGCACATACAATTGCATTTGCTTCATGGCAGCTTCGGCATTACTAGTACCTCCTTTTACTTCTCCAATCAGAATTTTACCCGCCACCATGCGCTTCCAAGAAAAAATGGCCGTTTCAGGAATTTGCTTGTCAACAGGCAAAGCAACCATAGTTTGAAAATGGGTACTATCTAACACAGTCACATTTAACATGGGAAATCCAGTTTGTTTGGCACCTGATACTTGGGCGTAATTTTTCAGCTGTTGAACCATGGCTAATACCGTTTCTTGACTAGGTTTAGTGGAAAGCATTTTTTTGGTACTTACCAAAATGGTATCCTTGACAAAGTCTTGCACAATTTGCATTCCGTAAACCTTTTCTTTAGATTCTAAAAAAGCTTGCAAGCTTTTTATAGGATCTGTAATCACCTCTTTCAAGTCTTTCATGAAAAAATAGTCTTGAATTCTTTGTATGGGACTCCAGCCACTTGTCAATTGATAATTCCAAAAAACTGCCATGCTATCTAAACCCAATTGAGCAAAAATGAGTTCACCTTTGATACTATGTTCTTTAAAATTGGTTTGAATGCCAAAACCATTAAAGAGTGCTTTGTCTGCTTGATGGCTTGCTTGCTTCCATGCAAGTTTTTGAGGATCAGTTGTTTTTATTGCATCTTGGGTGGGCCACCATTTTGTCCATTGTGTGGTGTCCATGATAAAACGCTTACCAGCATTAATGGAACAGTTAAAGGCCAATACTTTTGAAACCTTAATATTGGAAGGAATCAAAACATATATTGTTATTAGACTAGCCAATAGAAGCAACAAAAAGGCAATCAGTATTTTTTTCATATTGGTTTATTAGCGCTATGCAAATTAGGGAAGAAATCAGTTAAAAATTCTGATTGCTTTCTGCAAACCTTTGCGGTGGAAATACAATAGAGTTGGATCAAAGGGAATTGAGTAATTTGGTCTTCTAGAACCTGCCATATGCGAATCCTATTGCTTACACTGATCATCTGTATGGGCTTGCATGCCCTGTCTCAGACCAAACCCGATAGTTGGAAAATCAAAGCATCCAAATGGGATCCTACCAATTATTACGGCGTCACTGTTGCCAATGGAATGATTGGAATTGTTTCTTCTCCCGAGCCCTTTAAAGTAAAAGACGTGGTATTGGCCGGAGCTTATGACCAGTATGGTAGGGGCAGAGTGAGCAATTTTTTGCGCAGTTTTAATTTGCTCAATATGCAACTTGATATTGATGGCAAAAGAATTGGCGGGGCCGATGCTAAAAACATGCAACAGGAACTAGACATGCATCATGCAAGCTTCACTACCAGTTTTGATTATGCAGACAAAGCCACCATTAGTTATACCTATTATTCCTTGCGTCAATTGCCTTTTACGGTATTGATGGATATTAGTATCACGGCTAAAAAAGACATCAATATCAATAGTGCATCTGTAATGGAAGCCCCTGACGCACTCAAAGACGTTCAGAATTATTACAATGAAATTGATCGGCCTCACGTAGTTCTTAGCCTACTCACTTCTTCGGCCAAGAGCCCAACGGGTAAATTACTCATGTGTGCTAGTAATACTTTTCTTTTTAGTGAGCCACACGGTTCAGAGCCAAGGGTCATTCATGAAATGTGGGACAATAATATGCACTTGATGAAATTTACGCGCAAGATTAAAGCTGGAGAAACTTATAGATATTCAGTTGCGGGTTCCTCCATTACATCGGCCCATCATGATGATCCTTTGAATGAAGCTGAGCGCATGACCATTTTTGCAAGACTAGAAGGTAGAGATAGGCTGATTAATTTTCACAACAAAGCCTGGGACGAACTCTGGAAATCTGATATTCTAATTGAAGGAGATGATCAGTCGCAACAAGATATTCATAGCATGCTCTATCACTTATATTCCTTTTCTAGACCGGGTACTGCTCTGAGTCCATCGCCCATGGGGCTAAGTGGTTTGGGATATAATGGTCACGTGTTTTGGGATACCGAACTTTGGATGTATCCTTCTTATTTAGTTCTTCAGCCAGAGATGGCTAAGAGTATGATAGAATATAGGTTTCAGCGTTTAGACGCCGCTAGAAAAAATGCCTTTAACCATGGATATAAAGGAGCCATGTTTCCTTGGGAATCTGCCGCAACAGGGGTTGAAGAAACGCCAGTATGGGCCTTGAGTGGTCCTTTTGAACACCATATCACTGCCTGTGTTGGACTTGCTGCTTGGAATTACTACTGTGTTACGCAAGACCTTGATTGGTTAAAAGAAAAGGGTTGGCCCATTATGAAAGAGACGGCTGATTTTTGGGCCAGTAGGGTTGAGCGTAATGGACCTGGAAAATATGATATTAAAAATGTGGTAGCTGCCGATGAATGGGCAGAAAACGTAGACAATAATGCCTGGACCAATGCTGCAGCAAAAGCTTGTTTGAATAACGCTGGTCTAGCTGCAAAACTTTTAGGACTTAAAGCAGATCCTGATTGGGCAGATGTGGCTTCTAATATTCCTATTTTAAAATTTGCCGATGGTGTTACTAAGGAGCACGCAACTTATCAAGGTGAGGGCATTAAACAGGCCGATGCCAATTTGTTGTCTTATCCCCTAAAAGAAGTATCAGGTGCTGCGGCTGTTAAAAAAGACTTGGAATACTATTCCACTAGGGTGCCCAATGATGGCACCCCTGCTATGACACAAGCCATTTTTACCCTTTTATATGCCCGTTTGGGAGATGGCGCCAAGGCTTACCATTTTTTCCAAGACGCCTATGTGCCAAACCTCAATCCGCCATTTAGGGTGATTGCTGAGACAAAGGGTGGTACCAATCCCTATTTTGCCACAGGAGCTGGGGGAATTGTACAGAGTTTGCTCATGGGTTTTGGTGGGTTAGAGATTACGCCTCAAGGGATTACACAGATTAAATCGGCATTGCCTGCGCAGTGGAAAAAGCTTACTATCACTGGGGTTGGCAAGGAAAAGAAAACCTATATAGTTCAATAAAAAATATTATTTTAGAGCGTTGAAAAAATTGTTTGCCATAGCATTGTTGGGCATTTTGCTGTTCAACTGGGGAGGATACCGTTTGCTGACGGACTACCTAGAAGACCGTGCCGATTTGCAATTGGAAGCCCAATTGGATCAAGATAATTATGACGAATCTGCTTTAATCAGTATTAAAGTTCCTACCAATCTTCCTTATTACCACAACAATATCAACTACGAACGTGTTGATGGATCTATCAATATTCGTGGTGTTGAATACAAATACGTAAAGCGTCGTATTTACAATGACTCTTTAGAGTTAATGTGTATTCCCAATCTGGCCAAAACCGGCATGCAAAATGCTAGGGATGATTTCTTCCGTTTGGCCAATGATTTGGTCACTAATAACAGTACTAAAAAATCTGGAAACCAGCATGGTCATACCATCAAGTTTTCCGTACAAGATTATACTGCCACTCCGGCAATTAGTTTGAACCCTGCAACACAGTTAGTAGATGTAGCAGCAAATACTACCGTGTTTCAACATTTCAAATCCATCTATTTGGATCGTCTGGAAAGGCCGCCACAGGCTTAATACCAGATGATTAACAAGATTTCAAAACCTGCACGGAATAGCAGCCGTGCGGGTTACTTTATTATTTATTTACTATCAGCTTATTATTGAGATATGAAACATTTCCTGATTGGGATTTGCGCTACTGTGCTATTATTTGGATGCAAGAGTAATACGGAATACAAAAATTATTTGCACAATCCTGACTTGTTTAGCAATACCGTTCATGAGTTAAATACTGTGGTGATGGGAAATAATTTTCCTCCCATGGTAGCGTCTAGAAACTATGCTTATGCAGCTATTGCAGCTTATGAAGTAGTAGCAGCATCTAATCCAAGTGGTTACCAATCTTTGGCTGGTCAGTTGAATGGTTTAAAGACTATTAGCTTGCCAAAAGATACAGTGGGTGCAGACATAGAATTAGCAGCTTTATTGGCTTATATGAAAGTAGGAGAAGCGGTCACTTTTCCTGAAGGAAGTATGAAGTTGTACAAAGACAGTATTCTTGCCCTTGCTAGAACAAAAGGATTGCCAGAAGCGGTTGAGAAAAAATCTCAGGAATTAGCAGATAGCGTGGGTATGTCTATTATTCGTTGGAGTAAAAAAGACAATTACCTTGAAACCCGTGGTGCAGAAAAATATACCGTCTTGGATATTCCAGGAAGATGGGTTCCTACACCACCCTTGTATGCTTCTGCGGCAGAGCCACACTGGAAGGAAATAAGACCTATGGTTATTGACAGTGCTGGATTTTTTAACGTTCCTCCTCCGCCCACATTTAATATTACAGATAAGAATAGCAAGTACTATCAGGAAGTGATGAAAATTAAAAATGCAGTGGATAGTCTTACCCCTGAACAGCGCCATATGGCTGAGTTCTGGGATGATAATCCATTCAAAATGAATGTAACTGGACATGCCATGTTTGGCAGCAAAAAATTCAGCCCTCCAGGTCACTGGATGAGTGTGGTAGGTATTGCTGCTCAACAAGCAAAAGCTGATTTTGGAACTACTGTAACTGCTTTTGCTAAAACTAGTATTTCCCTATTTGACGCATTCATTCAAAGCTGGTATGCTAAGTATACTTACAATACCGTAAGACCTGAAACAGTGATTAACAAATATATAGACATGAACTGGAGACCCTTGTTACAAACACCGGCATTTCCGGAATACACTTGTGGTCACAGTACTATTTCTTCCGCAGCTGCTGAATCACTGACCAGTGTCTTTGGTGATAATTTTGCCTATACCGATTCAACTGAAATTGAATTTGGGATCCCAAACCGTTCTTTTAAATCATTTAGGGCTGCAGCAGAAGAAAATAACTGGGCCCGTTTTTATGGCGGTTTACATTTTCACAACTCTTGCATCATTTCTACCGAATATGGTAGAAAAGTAGGTGCATTGGTAGTGGATAGGTTGAAAATGAAGAAATAAAATCACAAACACTACAAAACCCACAAATGAAAAAGTTCTTTTCTATACTAATCCTATGTCTTTTCCTGAACCAAATAGCCCAGTCACAGGGCTGTGTAGCCATCAGAGGTGCAGGCGGAGCCGCTTGTAGCATGATGGATCACATGAAAAACCTAGACAGTGCTGGTTGGATGTTTAGTTCCAATACCAGGTATTTTAAATCGTACAAGCATTTTGTTGGAACCGAAGAACAAAAACAAAGAGTTGCTCAAGGAACTGAAGTAATCAATCATGCTTTTAGTCTTGATCTTGGCTTGACACGTGTATTCAATAAGCGTTGGAGCATGTCTGTTTATGTTCCCATTGTGGCCAATACCCGTTCTTCTTTGTATGAACACGGTGGTAAAGAAAGAAGTAGCACCGAGTCTTTTGGTTTGGGTGATATTCGCGTGGCAGGTTATGCTTGGTTAATTGATCCAGCCAAACAGGGGAAATTCAATATACAAGCAGGTTTGGGAATCAAACTGCCTACCGGAGATTACAAATACACAGATCGCTTTAATACTGCCACAAAAGGAGTAACTATCATAGGTCCTGTTGATCAATCCATTCAATTGGGTGATGGTGGTACGGGTTTTACTACAGAGTTGAACATGTATTACAATTTGTCTCACAAATTGAGCCTCTATTCTAATTTATATTATTTATTGAACCCTCGTGAGCAAAACGGCGTTTCTACACAAAGAGGTGGTGTTCCTTCTGCAGCTACAGTCTCTTATACTTCAGACGTGATGAGCGTTCCTGATCAGTATCTAGCAAGAGTTGGTGCCAATTATTATACAGGTAAATTTACCGTATCAGGTGGTATTCGTTATGAATGCATTCCTGTACACGATTTAATTGGTGGTAGCGAAGGTTTCCGTAGACCAGGTAGAATTCTGACTGCAGAGCCAGGGGTTACTTATAGTGTTAAGAAACTCAATTTCTATGCCTATGTTCCAGTAGCATTGGTGCGTAACAGAACCCAAAGTGTACCAGATCAAATTCGCACAGACATCACAGGTGTTTACGCGCAGGGCGATGCTGCTTTTGCAGACTATTCCGTGAACATTGGATTTAGCGTAAGATTTTAATTAACTTATTTAAATGCCCCCAAATTTGGGGGCATTTTTCAATCAAACTATCAACTGTTTCCTAGGTATTTCTGATTTCTAACAATTGTTTTCCAGCACCACTCATTTCTAAATACAATAATTGGCCTTGTGGAAACTCATTCATCAAGGTCAAAGGAAAATAGTGATACCTAAATTCTTTGCTGGTCAATTCTAATCTGAATTCGCTTCTATGGAACATGGGAGCGTTTTTCTTTTTTACTACTATACTGTGTAGCACTATTTTAAAATTTGTTTTTAAAGCTAGCTTTACTTGGTATACCCCTTTGAAATAGTAATAACCCAAATATCCAAAGAAAAAAATAGACATAATGGCTAGTGCTAAAGGATAGCTCATTTGGTCAATTAGAGGGTCATTGTCAGACAAGGATCTCAAATAGGGAGAGATTAACCAGATGATGATAAAAATGACAAGGTTTAGTTTAAAATCTTTTTTAGACTCCAATAAACGGGTTTCCAGAAATTGCTTGTCCTGAGCGGTCAGTGGTTGGCTTTGGTGCTTATCAATCTCAATCATGGTTTCAAGTTTTGAATCCTTGTATTTGTTTTATTACTCATTCTTTTAAATAGCAGCCAAGCTAAAATGGCTAGTAGAATAATTCCCCACATTTCAATAGCAAATAAGAATAGGTCTTCTATTTTGGTCCATCCAATCTTAATGGCATCCCAGATTTTTACAAAAATATTTGGGGTATAGGCTGCTATATCTTTGTTATTGGGAATCAAGGATCGTTTAATACTTTCTCTCTGAGAGAATTGTAAACTAATAGTACTATATCTTAATTGGTCAGACAATTCCCTATCTGCTATTTCAGCCTCATCAGCTTTTTCTTTTGTGTAAGTTTCTGTTTCAGCAGAAGTTTTGCCATTGGTTTTATTGGCTCTTTTTTTGGTCAATTGGTTATCTAAAAGTTGTAAAGAAACATCGTCTGCCTTGACTACTTTATAATCCAGGAAATCAACCAATGTAGCAATAGCCTGTAGGGTACTATCAAATTTTCTGTTTGGGATTCGTAATCTCAATTCATTTCTAAGTGTATAGTAAATGGTTTCCAAACTACTATCACTACTAACTTGGTAGGTATCCTTATTTTCTATTTCACTAGAAAGATTGGTGTAAATCACAAAGCCACCTTGATTTCTAACAATTGTTTCAATTTTTGAGGTAGTGTTTGCAACATCTACTACTTGAAATTTCAAGTCAGCTGTTCTAATAAACTTTCTATTATCAGACACTGGGTTGCCCATGGCGTCTGAAGAAGCTTTAATACTATCTGGAACATAGGTGTTTCTTTCTTCAGAAACCTTACCCTTCTCGTTGTTATTACAAGAGAGGCATAGGAGTATGATGCCAATAAATAATAGGAATCTATTCATGTTTGATTTATTTAAAATCAGCAGCTATGATATCTGTTGCATCAGCAATCTGGGCCACAATTTTTTTGAAATTAGCAGCAGTGGTTCCATTGATATAGACATCTGCCCTAACATAAAATTCCTTAGAAGATTCACTCATGCCTATTTTTACAAAATCCATACTATAGTTTTTGGTAAGTAAGGATGGGTAATTACTTGGTCCAATTTTTTTTGGTAATGCCGTACTTAAGTTTACATAACTGATATACATATCATCTACTTTTAAGCAGTAGAGTTTGTATGATTTTAAATTGGCACCATCAAATACTATTACAGCTATACTATCATTGATTTTCTCATAAGGAAAACCCATATCAGTCATAATTTTCTCAAAAGGGGTAGTAGATTTCTTTGCGGCTACAGTTTTGGAACCCTGTGCATGTAGCCCAATGCTAAAAACGAATAAACTGAATACAATCAAGGAATACTTCTTCATATAATTAGTTGAATGTTAGACTCAAAGGAATAACTTATGAAGAAGCCCCCTATACCCTCTATTGGGTATTTTATTGAGGTTAACATGCTTAAGAAACTTCAATTATGTTATTTTTAACCTACAATCTGACTTATGTTCTTACCTGTTCTTTTTAGTGTTGGAATTATTCTAGCTTCTATTGCCATCCATGGTTTGGGGAATACTTACTTGGTTTTGAACCTGTATAAAAAGCAACAACAATCCCCTAAAAAAATAGGCTTCAAAACCGCTTTTCAGGTATTATCCTTTACAGCGCTGTTGCTAATGCTACTCCATTTTTTAGAAATTTTGATTTGGGCAGGTGCTTATTTGGCCATTCCCGAAATAAGACAGCTGGCAAATTTTGAAGAAGCTATCTATTTTTCAATGGTTACCTATGCCACTGTGGGTTATGGCGACATTGTATTGGAACCACAATGGAGAATTATGAGTGGGTTTGAAGCTATGAGTGGAATCCTACTTTTTGGGTGGTCCACTGCCATGCTATTTTCCATTGTTCAGAAAATTATTTCTGAACTTTTTCATCAAGTAGTCAACAAAGAGAAAAATTCTTTGTAATATTAAAAAATACTTAAAATGTATTATTTAGTCAAACAATTAGTTCCCCCTATTTTCAATACTGTTAGGTGGTTTAGCTTTAAATATGGATGGAAAGGAGATTTTAAGAGTTTTGCAGAAGCCCAACAACAAGCTGGAGGCTATGATGCAGACCATATTCTGGAGAAAATTATCACAACCACCCAACGCGTTAAAGAAGGTTTAGTACCCTATGAGCGTGATGGAATTGAGTACGATAAGATTAAAATGAATTTTCCTTTATTAACTAGTTTACTCTGGATTGCTTCCCAGCAATCTGGGAAACTAACGGTGTTGGATTTTGGGGGTTCTTTGGGTACGGGTTATTTTCAAACAAAACCCTATTTGAGCGGGATTCAACAATTGCAATGGTGTATAGTAGAACAGGAGAATTATGTAGATACAGGTACCAAACATTTTGAAAGTGATGAATTGCATTTTTATTATACCGTAAAAGAATGTTTGGAAAAACACCAACCAGATATCATTTTATTTAATGGAGTGTTGCAATATATTGGTGATGCTTATCAATTGTTGGAAGAAGTAAAAAATTCAAAAATTCCTTTTCTTTATTTTGACTATACTGCTTATATAGACCAGGAAGAAGATAGATACACTATTCAAAAAGTGCCACCTGTTTATTACGGTGCAGACGCATCTTATGCATGTATATTCTTTAGTAGGTCCAAAATGTTTCAATGGTTGAATGGGCCTTATGATCTCTGTTACGAATTTGTTTCAGAGCCAGATAAATACTATCTAGAATTAATGCCTTTCCTATATGAAGGTCAACTATGGAAGTTGAAATAGCAACTGCTATATTAGTTCCATAATACAACATCCATAAGCAGGAATAATTAAATATTCATGATCATGTCCTATTTCGTGCATGGTTTCAGACCAATGGTCAAATAGTTTGTTGCCTCTTTTGCCATGGTTTTTGAAAGCATACCAAGTGATATAGGATGCTTGCCCACTAAAATTGAACAAACAATAAAACTGTTGATCTTCATTAGAACGAATAAATCCTGCAATATGAATATTGTATGGAGTTAACCAGGTTAAATTTTTGGTGTCAGCAAAAACCGAATTGTTTTTTCTGATCTGGATTAGCTTTTGTGTAGCATGGAACACTTTAGCCTCAATGGTATCTGGTTCTTTTATTTTTTCAACCCTGTTCCAGTCAATAATGGGTCTATGCATCCATCGATTATCATAACTTTTTCCAGGGTCATTTAAATAACCATAGTCATTTACGGTACCCAGTTCATCTCCATAAAACAAAATGGGAAGTCCGCCAACAAACATGCTTTGCGCTTGCATTAACGTGATTTTTTGCAAAGCAATTTCAATAGCAGAAGTATCATTGCGGTTGATGGCTTTTTCTAGTCCGCAGAGCGATGCTAAAGAGCCACTAATTCTTGCATCCTGTGTTTTGGGATTAACAGAAAATAAAGCTCCGGAAGCTGGTGAATAGGGTAGGGCGCCTGAATAATATTCTTTCAAGAATTTCCGGTGTTCATAAGCATTAAAACCAGCAGCCCTAATCATACTATCGTCATATCCCAATCCAATATCATCGTGACAACGTGTATAAGTGATCCATGAACAGCCATATGGTTTTTGCAAGATTTCATGTTGAGCAGCCAACATGACCCTAGTATCGCCAGTGGCCAATGCATCCCATTGTAAGGCCATTTGCGTTGCGTTATAAGCAAAGTCACATTCTTTGGCTACAAATCTATCTGTGCCAAAGTATTTCATGATTTCAGCAGGTGCAACTATGGCTTCACCCAATAATGCCATACCCGGAGCTGCAACTTGAACACAGAGTTTAATCAGTCTTAATAAATTATGTGCTTCAGGCAAATTCTGACAACTAGTACCTAATTGTTTCCAGATAAAAGCAGGTGCATCAATTCTTAAAACATCTACGCCTAGATTGGCATAGTAAAAAATGGTATCCATCATGGTGACCAATACTTCTGGATTGGTATAGTTCAAATCCCATTGGTAATTGTGGAACACACTCATGACCCATTTATTACATTCGGGAACATATGAAAAACTACCTGGAGCAGACTCTGGGAAGATCTCTGGCATATGCTCCTCAAACTGATTGGGTATATACCTATCATCATACATGTAGAAATAATCCTGATAACGCTTGTCTCCGGCTTTGGCTTTTTCTGCCCATTGGTGTCTATAAGAAGTATGATTGAGTACAATATCAATCATTAAATACATGCCTTGTTCTTGCATTGCTGATTGAACAGCTTTGAGGTCATCTAGACTACCAAATCTAGGATCAACCTCTCTAAAATTGGAAACTGCATACCCCCCATCACTTTCTCCTTCCGGGCTTTCAAAGATGGGCATCAGGTGTAAATAATTTACGCCCAATTCCTCAAAATAAGCAAGTTTTGAAGGCAAGTTTTGCAGGCTGCCACAAAATCTATCAACATACAAACTCATGCCTGCTAATTGGTTGCTCAAAAACCAATTTCCCAGTTCTTCTTTTTCCTCGTCTTTTTGTTTTAACACATCGGTTCTACTGGCATAAGCTTTTGTGATAGTTTCCAATAAATTGGAAAACTCCTCCTTGCCTTTAGGATGGTTTTGATAAAGGTTATGATATAGTTGAGCAATCTCTTGCGCATTAGCAATAAATCTACTATAGAACAAATTGTCTTTACCTGCAACATCTAAATGGTGCTGCAAAACTGAAAGAGAGATCTGTTGATGTAATTGATAGTTGTACACGTACAAAAATTTTAATCGAATATTTGATTGTTCAAGTGTTTAAATGCTTCCATAGCACCAAGCCATTCGCAGGTGCGGGCGCCTGCTTTGTTGGCATTGGCAACCATTTTTTGCCAGGCGCTCAAGTCCAAAGCCAGAATTTGAGTTAGTGATAAGTTGGCCAATTGGTATAACAATGCTCCTACAAAAGCATCGCCAGCTCCAGTAGTATCCACTGGGTTAACAGGGATACTTGGAATAATACAAGTGCTTCCATTGAATCCCAGCAATGTGCCTTCTTTACCCAGGGTAATGGTAAAAATAGCCTGCGTATTTTTCAGTAAAGCATCTACTGCAGCGTCAAGATTATCAGTGCCCGTAATTAGAATGGCTTCCTCATCACTCACTTTAAAATAATGGCACTGGTTCAATAAGTTCCAAGACTGTTTCACAAAGGATACGGTATTGTCTTTGAATAGTAAATGACGATAGTTAGGGTCAAAACTGATAAAGATGGATTGGTCACGAGCTTTTTCTAATAACCTCAAATAAGCTGCCTGTAAGGGGCCTGGTAAGAAAGCTGTTGCAGAACCAAAATGAATAATGGAAATCTCCGTTAGGTCAATAGCTTCAATATCTGCTACTGATAATAATCCATCGGCTCCGCGATTAAATACAAAATCTCTTTCACCATCTTCCATCAGCGAGACAAAAGCAAAAGTGGTAAAGTGATGGTCATCCAATAATAGGTATTTGGTAGATACGCCAAAATCTTCCATTACTTGAACCAATTGTTTCCCAAAAGGATCATTGCCTACTTTGGCAGAAAGTTCTACTTGCCCACCTAGAGCGGCTACTGCTGCAGCAACATTAGTAGGAGCACCACCTGGTTTTTTTAAAAAGTTTTGACCTTTTGACAAACTTGTTCCTTTGTCGGTGCAAATCATGTCTATCAAAGCTTCTCCAATGCAAAGTATTTTCATTTGATTATTTTGATTAGTGTGCGCCTCCTTTGTTGATAGATAGGTCTTCATCTGCAGGTATTACTTTCTTAATGCGAAAAGTGGCAGCACAAGCAATTAATAATAAAATACCTCCAAAGCTAATAGCCTTGCCTGGGTCATTGTCCAATACATGGTTCAATACCCAACCAAATGTGGTTGTTTGTAAAATCATAGGGATCACAATCATCATGTTGATGATACCCATGTATACACCATATCTTTCTTTGGGTATGTCATGTACAACCATCAAATAAGGAACACCCATCATGCTGGCCCATGCAATTCCAAATCCTGTCATGGGAATAAATAATAGGTATTGGTTTTCAATATGAGGAAAGGCTAATAGTCCCAATCCTGCCATTAATAAGCAGGCAATATGCACGTGTTTGGGACTGTACTTTTTGGCCAATCCCACCAATGCAAAGGCAGATAGAAAAGTGACAATATTATACCATCCGTTTACCAAACCGGCCCATCCAACAGCTTCTTCATATAATTTGGCATCCTTGGTGGGTGAAGTTTTCCAAACGGATTGAGCAATGCTTTTAGAAGCGTTCTGCCAATAACAAAACAAAGCATACCATTGAAAGAGATAGACCAAGGCTAATTGCCACATGACTTTGGGCATATCCTTGATGGCACTAAAAATTTCTATAAAAGGCGTAAATAAGGAACGCTTTTCAGCTTTTAATGTCTGCAATTCTTCTTCGGTAGGGGGTATCTCTGGTGTTTTGGTAATGGACCATAAAACAGAGCTAATAGAACAAATAGAACCTAAAAAGAAAGAACCAAAAACCCAATAAGGAATCTGGCCGTGGGATTGTTTTAGAAAATCAATTTTTTGAAAAGCAAATAAGGAAAGATTGGCCAAAGTAATACCCAAACCTGTGAAAAAGCTTTGGGTAAGAAATCCAGTGGGTTGTTGGTCTGCAGGCAGTTTGTCTGCTATGAATGCTCTATAGGGTTCCATAGCAGTATTATTGGCTGCATCTAAAACCCAAAGTAAACCACCAGCCATCCAAAGGGTGCTACTAAAAGGGTAAATAAACAAGCAAAGACTGCAAAACAGCGCTCCAATAAAAAAATAAGGCTTTCTTCTACCGTATTTTGGGTGCCAGGTTTTGTCACTCATGGCCCCAATAATGGGTTGGATCAAGAGCCCTGTCATGGGGCCTGCTAGGTTTAGTAAAGGAATCTGGTCTGGGCTAGCTCCTAAAAAATCGTAAATTGGATTTACAGCACTTTGCTGTAGTCCAAAACTATATTGAATACCAAAGAATCCCACATTCATATTGATGATCTGGGAGAAACTCAAACGGGGTTTGGTCATTGACATGGCAATCGCATTGGTTAGTCTTTAAAAATAGTCAAATCACTAAGAAAAAAGCCAGTTTGACAATGGCTCAGAACAAATAGATTGAATTCCAACGTTACCGGGAACGTTTGCGTAGAAAAAAAAACGAAATCTCATTTTCTGTTGTCTTTATAGGTGTAGCATTGGGTGTAATATTGAATGGTTTTTCTTAAAAAGCCTGATTGTTACCCAATCACAAAAACGATTTTTTTATTAAACTGCTTGCCATGTTCCTATTACATCCGAATCTCGGTTGTGGAAGCCATTTTTCTATTGAGCTTTCAAATCTCAAAACCAATGTTTCCCCATTTCAATTACCCAAACTCAAAGCCTTCCCAGCTAAAATGTTGATGGGACTATTGCTATTCTTGGGAATTTCTTTGTTTCAGACAACTGTATTGGCTCAAAATGCAAACAAGCCTGTTACGGGTAAAGTGCTAGGGGCTAATAACCAACCTTTAGAGGGAGTTACCATTTCTCAAAAAGGGGCTAGTAAAATGGCTTTGACTGATAAAGAAGGTAAATTCAGTATTTCGGTGCCAAGTAATGCCACCCTTGTATTTAGCTATGTTGGATATGTGGCTAAACAAGAATCTGTCAATAATCGTACTGAAATCAACCTGAGTTTGGTTCAAGAAAATGCAGTGCCTGATGAAGTAGTTGTAATTGGTTATCAAACCATCAAAAGGAAAAATCTACTTGCTTCTGTTTCAAGTGTAAGCGCCAAAGACCTTAAAGATATTCCAGTTAACTCAGCCGCTGAAGCCTTAAATGGACGTTTAGCTGGGGTTACTGCAACAACTGCAGAAGGCTCACCTGACGCAGATGTTCGTGTAAGAATTCGTGGTGGTATGTCTATTACCGGCGATAACTCTCCTTTATACATTGTAGATGGTGTTCAAGTAGAGAATGGTTTGTCTGCGCTAGCGCCACAAAATATTCAAACCATTGACGTTTTAAAAGATGCTGCTGCTACTGCCATATACGGCGCTAGGGGGGCTAATGGTGTTATAGTGATTACCACCAAAAGTGGTAGACAAGGCAAAATGACCCTTAGTTACAATGGTTTTGTTGGAGTAAAAAGCTTGGCAAAAAAACTAGGTGTACTAAGTCCTTATGACTATGTCATTTATCAGTCTGAAAGATCAAGAGGAAGCAGTACGGATAGTACCACATTTACCAAAAATTTTGGAACAACTTGGGACACGCTTGCCAATTATAAAAACGTCAATCCAATTGACTGGCAGGACGAGATTGCAGGAAGAACTGGCGTTTTGCAAACCCATAGTTTAAATGCTTCTGGAGGCAACAAAAAAATCACCTATAATTTTGGGTATACATTTAATGGTGACAAAGCCATTTTGTTGAATTCTGATTACAAAAGACATTTGCTTAACTTAAAAGCAGACTATAGAATTACCAATAATTTACGTGCTACTTTATCTACTAGGTATACCAATACCAATGTACTTGGTGCTGGTGTTTCTTCAGAACAAGGCTCCTCTTATAATAGATTGCGTAATGCAGTTAAATACAGACCATTTTTGTCTAATAACCAAGATATTGATGACGCGGATCCTTTGGCCGATCCCAATGTGGGTAATGGTTTAAACTTAGTAAATCCTATATCATTAGCCAATGCAGAGTATAGAAAAAAGACTACTGATGTATTTAACATTACCGCTTCAATCCAATATACCATAGCCAAAAACTTAAGTTTCAAATCCACTTTTGGTTATGACGATAGTAAATTAATAGACCGCCAATTTAGTGACTCTATAACACCATACTCTGTAATTCAAGGTTCTAGAAAACCTATAGCACAACTAGATACAGTTACCAAGAAAACTATCACCAATAGTAATGTATTAACTTATTCTATTAGCAAGTTCAAGGGTAAACATGATTTTGATTTCTTAGTTGGTGAAGAAACCTATGATTTAAAAACAGAATCACACACACAGTTGGTTAGAAATTACCCAACCTTTACCTCTCCTAATGATGCTTTTGATAAATTAGGATTAGGTATTCCATTTACTGGGTATCCAAAATTGGGTAAAACAAGGTATACTAACCTATCTTTCTTTAGTAGAATCAATTATACTTATGACAATAAGTACTACTTCTCATTCAATGTTAGGGCAGATGGAGCGTCTAAATTTGCACCAGGCAAACAGTGGGGTTATTTTCCTGCAGGATCCTTTGCATGGAGAGTGAAGAATGAAAAGTTCATGGAAAATGTACGCTTTATCAGCGATCTTAAATTTAGAGCTAGTTATGGTAATGTAGGTAATAACAGAATTAATGATTACCTATTCTTAACCACCTTTAGAAATGATGGTACTTATTATTATGGTATCAACAACCAAGCGGTTACTGCTTACTACTCTGCTGGCCTTGTGAATGAGGCTTTACAGTGGGAGTCTAATGAAAGCCAAAACTATGGTATGGATCTAGGTCTATTCAAAGACAGAGTTTCATTGAGTGTTGATGTTTATAATAACAATGCAAAAAATCTATTATTGAATGTACCCATTGCTTCCACCTATGGATACGCTACCCAATTACAAAATATTGGTAAGACATCTAATAAGGGTGTAGAATTTCAATTGAATGCCTTGGTTATTAAAAAAGCTGACTTTACTTGGAACTCCAATTTCAATATGGCCTTCAATAAAAACAAAGTTGAAGCACTGGGATTAAATCAAACCTTATTCTATCCAGCAGCCAGCTGGGGTGTTTCTGGACAACCAACAGATTATATTATTCGTATAGGAGACCCAGTTGGTTCTATGTGGGGATTGGTAAATGATGGATTCTATAAAGTGTCAGATTTTGATTATGATGCAGCAACAAGTGTATATACTTTAAAAGCTGGTACTGTAAATAATTCAGGTATTATTGGAACCATTCAACCTGGTTCTGTAAAGTTCAAAGATTTGGATGGTGATGGTGTGATTAATTTGGATAAAGACAGAACAATCATTGGTAATCCTACTCCAAAATTCACTGGAGGTTGGAATAACCAATTCACCTATAAGAATTGGGATATGAGTTTGTTTGTAAACTTCTCTTATGGCAATGATATTTACAATGCCAATAAAGTAGAATTTACAAATGGATATACGGGTAACTCAAATATGATTGATATGATGGCGGGGCGTTGGAAAGTAGTAACAGCTACTGGTCAGACAGCACAATGGGTAAATTCTGGTGGTAAAGTTGTGGGAATTGCGCCGGACCAATTATCTGCTTTGAATGCAAATGCAAGTATTTGGCAACCAATTAAAGGTACAGGTGCATTTTATCCAAGCTCTTGGGCAATTGAAGACGGATCTTTCTTAAGAATCAACAACTTGACACTTGGTTATAGTGTGCCTGTTGAAAAATTGAGCAAGTTGAAGATCAGTAAATTGAGATTTTACTTCACTGCAAATAACCTAGCTGTATTTACCAAATACACAGGATATGATCCAGAAGTAAGTGTTAAAAACAGTCCTTTGACTCCAGGTCTAGATTATTCCGCATATCCAAAAAGCCGCAGTTTCATCTTTGGTGTAAATGCTAGCTTTTAATTCAAACCACAAATTTTTGCAACATGAATAAGAAATATTTTAATAAACTGACTTTTCTGGCCATCATGGCTATGCTAATGGTAATCACCGGATGCAAGAAATTCTTAGATCAACAACCTATCACAGACGTAAGTGCAGAAGTTGCCTTCAGCGATGTTTCAAGTGCTTATAAAGCCTTGGCTGGAGCCTACAGTCGTATGGTAGGAGATGCTGGTTTTGGTATTCGTCTAAGCTTGTATTACACCGTTGATACGGACGAAATGCAAGGGCCTGGCGGTGCTGTAGATAATGACCGTAGAGATTTGGCAAGGTATTCTGCAACTTCAGGTAATGCTCAAATTACCAATCCATTTAATCAGCTTTTTACAGGAATTGAATTCTCCAATATTTGCATAGCCAACATTCCTAAAATGGATATGTATAACAATGGTTCAGAACAAGAGAAAAAACAATTGCGTAGAATGTATGGTGAAGCCCTTACCCTTAGAGCACAATATTATTTTCAAGCCATTGTGAATTGGGGCGATTTACCTGCACACTTTAGACCAGCATCAGAATTGGCTTCTTCAGATCCTTTTCCTGTAAGAACAAATAGGGATACTATTTATAACAGGTTGTTAGCCGATTTGAAATTGGCTTCAGAATTAGTGCCTTGGCGCAATGAATTGGCTTCTATTGGTGACCCTTTAGACGAACGCATCACCAAGGGAACAGTTAAAGGTTTACGTGCAAAAATTGCTTTGTTCCGTGGTGGATATGCATTAAGAAGTGATGGAACCATGAAGAGAAATGCAGACTATCAAACCTATTATCAAATAGCAAAAGATGAGTGTAGTGAAATTATGGCTTCCAATCAACATGCATTAAATCCTAGTTTTAAATCACTTTGGAAAGACCAAGTAAATGCACATGCAGTAGCTGATCCACAAGGGGAGCTCATGTTCCAAGCCAGTGGTATTGGTGGGGTATCGGCAGCAGATACAAAATTGGCTTATTATAATGGCCCAACAGTAAACAACTTAGGTAACAAAAGCATTAATGTGTTGCCTACCTATTTCTATGCATTTGACAGTACTGATTTGCGCAGAGATGTTACTTGTGCCATTTACAATGTTGCTGCCGATGGTGTTACTAAAATTGGTCAAGCCATTACGGCCATCTGCGATGGAAAATATCGTAGAGATTGGATTACCAATCCATCATATGCTCCAACCAACGCCATTCAATATTTTGGATTAAAATGGCAAATTTTGCGTTACTCAGACGTATTATTAATGTACGCTGAAGCGGAAAATGAATTAAATGGTCCAACTGCGTCTGCCTATACTGCTATTAACCAAGTTAGAAGAAGGGGATATGGAAAGGCCATTGGAACAGCAGATGCAACAGTTGACTTGCCAAGTGGTTTGAGTAAATCAACTTTTTTTGATGCAATTGTTAAAGAGCGTTCTTTGGAATTGGGTGGAGAAGGAGTTCGTAAATTTGACCTAATCAGATGGAATTTATTGGCTCAAAAAATTGCTGATACAAAGGCTGCATTGTTGGCAATGTCTACACTGTCTGCACCTTATAATACCTTGCCAATTTCTATGTATTATAGAACAACTGGTACATCTGATGACAATACCATCTCTGGAGGTTTGTGGGTGAATTCTTTCTATAAGACTGCTCCAACAGCCACTCCTACTGGTACCACCAAGGTAACTTGGTTGAGTGCTGCTATTAATACAACAGCCTTGTCAAGATTTGCTACTGGTTTTACAACTGGGAAGTCTGAATTATTACCATTGCCTCAACCAGCAAGGGATGCAAATATTAATCTAACACAAAATCCAGGGTACTAATATTTTGGATCTAAGGTTTTCATAATTGGATTAAGGCTGTCATGTAAATGACAGCCTTAATTTTTTAAGTAACTTTAGCATCATTCGAATTTTATGAAATCAGTACTTTGGTTACTTATATTTCCTATTTTATCTCTTGGACAAATTAATGGGTACGCTCAAACCAGTACTTCCTCTCCAGCATACCCAAGACAAATCACCGTTGCATTAGACGGAACTGGAAACTATACGTCTATTCAAGATGCCATTAATTCAACCCGAGATGTGTCAACGTTCAGGGTGGAGATTCATATAAAAAAAGGCACTTACCATGAGAAGCTAAACATACCTTCATGGAAAACAAATATATCTCTCATAGGTGAATCCAAAGAAGGCACTATTATCAGTTATGATGACTATTCAGGTAAGAAGGTTCCCGGAGGTAAGGATCAATATGGAAGAGATAAGTTTGGCACATTTACATCTTTCACGGTGTTGGTTCAAGGAAATGGATTTATTGCTGAAAATTTGACAATTGAAAATACAGCAGGTAGGGTTGGTCAGGCTGTAGCACTGCATATTGAAGCAGATAGGGTAATGATTAAAAATTGTAAGTTATTAGGTAATCAAGACACCATCTATTTAACCAAGGAAAATGCAAGACAGTATTTCTTGAATTGTTATATAGAAGGCACTACTGATTTTATTTTTGGAGAAGCGGTAGCAGTTTTTGAAAACTGTGTAATTAAAAGCTTGGTAAATTCTTATATCACAGCGGCATCTACTCAGCAGGGACAAAAATTTGGTTTTGTGTTCCTCAATTGTAAACTAATATCAGATCCAGCAGCTACAAAAGTCTTTCTTGGTAGACCTTGGAGACCCTTTGCAAAAACAGTTTTTTTGCACTGTGAGCTTGGTTCTCATATTGTTGCAGAAGGATGGAATGAATGGAAAGGAGACGCTATGTTTCCTGACAAAGAAAAAACTGCCTATTACGCAGAATTTGAAAATACTGGCGCTGGTTCAAATACGCAAGCCAGAGTAAGTTGGTCTAAGCAATTGTCAAAAAAAGAAAGCAAAATATACCAGCCTAGAAATATTCTAAAAGGTATGGATGGTTGGTGGCCTTTATAAATTTATCTTATTGTTATGAAGCAAGTTCAATTGATTGTTTTGTTTGTATTAATTGGGTATGTCATTGGAGCGCAAACCAATCAACCATCCAAGGTATGGGTGGCTGATTTGGGAAATGGAAAATTTCAAAACCCTGTTTTACACGCTGACTATTCTGATCCAGATGCCATACGCGTTGGCGATGATTATTATTTGGTGGCTTCTTCTTTTGAAGCCATTCCTGGTCTACCCATTTTGCATTCAAAAGACCTAGTGAATTGGAGCATCATCGGCCACGCCATTACTGCTTTAACCCCTACAGAATTTTATGCCAAGCCACAACATGGAGGTGGTGTTTGGGCACCAAGTCTTAGGTATCATAACGGGGAATTTTATCTCTATTATCCGGATCCAGATTTTGGTATTTTTTTGGTGAAAGCTAAGAATCCGGCGGGTCCCTGGTCTCCACCCATTTTAGTAGAAGCAGGAAAGGGTTTAATTGACCCAGCTGTTATTTGGGATAAGGATGGAAAGAATTATTTGATACACGGTTGGGCTGGATCTAGGGCAGGAATTAAAAGTATTCTTACCATTAAAAAATTAAATGCCAGTGCAGACAAGGTATTGGATCAAGGCGTGATTGTATATGATGGTCATGAAAAGGACCCCACCATTGAAGGTCCCAAAATGTACCAAAGAAATGGATACTACTACATTTTTGCACCCGCAGGAGGCGTAAGCACAGGATGGCAGTTGGTGCTAAGATCAAAAAATATTTACGGTCCCTATGAAAGAAAGGTAGTGATGGACCAAGGTAGTTCACCCATTAATGGCCCTCACCAAGGAGCTTGGGTGAACACTCAAACCGGAGAAGACTGGTTCTTACATTTTCAGGACAAAGGTGTTTATGGAAGGGTCATGCATTTACAGCCCATGAAATGGGTGGCTGATTGGCCAGTGATAGGTGTAGATAAAAATAATGTTGGGAAAGGAGAACCTGTTTTAATCTATCAAAAACCGAATGTGGGTAAAACCTGGCCCATCCAAACGCCAGCAGAATCGGATGAGTTTAATGGCGTACAGCTGGGCAAACAATGGCAGTGGCAGTCCAATGCAAAAGGAACTTGGCATTTTATGAATCAAGAAAAAGGAACACTCAGATTATATGCAGATAAGGTTCCTGATTCAGCCAAAAATCTATGGGACGTACCCAATGTGATTCAGCAAAAATTTCCAGCCGAAAAATTCATGGTCACTACTAAAATTCTATTTTATCCCAATACTAAAATCAGCAATGAAAAAGTGGGTTTAGTGGTCATGGGATATAGCTTTGCTTCCTTAGGATTTAAAACCACCAAGTCTGGGATTAATTTGGTCTACACCACCTGTAAAGACGCTCAGAAAGGAAGCAAGGAAATGGAACAGACACTAGCACAAAATATTGGCAACCAAATTTGGTTAAGGGTTAAAGTAGGCGCTGGCGGTATTTGTCAATTTAGTTATAGTTGGAATGATAAAGAGTATACCAATTTGACCACGCCATTTCAGGCAGAAGTAAGTAGGTGGATTGGAGCCAAAATTGGATTGTATTGCACCAGAACTGAAAATACTAATGATGCTGGCTACGCCGATATAGATTGGTTTAGGGTAGAGCCCTTATTGCCCTAATTTTATTAGTGCTTTAAAGAAGATTCCCGAATCATTAATTCTAAGGGAAGTACTTTGTATTCAAACTCTGTAATGGGTCTCTTGCTTTCAATCAATTGGAGTAAGAGTTCTGTGGCTAATTGCCCCATTTCAAAAGCAGGTTGTTTTACCACTGATAAAGAAGGGGAAAGTAAATCAGTTAGGTCCAGATTTGAAAAGCCCATCAGTGCTACTTCTTCTGGAACCTTAATGCCCTTAGATTTGAAATAACGCAAACAATTGGTGGTCAATTTATCTGCAGACGCAACAATCGCATCTGGAATTTGCGCTAAAGAAGTAAACCTATTCAAGGCAGCTTCTACTTCTTCATATAACATGCCACCATGCAGGCAAAATTCAGTATAAGACTCTTGATAAGTTAAGCCATGGTCTTCTAAGGCTTTTCTATAACCGCCCAATCTTTCTTTGGTAATTGACAAATGGGGTGAACCGGCAAGGTTAGCAATATGCTCGTGTCCTTTATCCAATAAATGTTTGGTAGCATCATAAGCTCCCTTGAAATTGTCTACAATTACTTTATGGGTATTAATGCTTTCTGCTACGCGGTCAAAAAACACAATTGGAAATCCTCTGTCGTGTAAATTTTTCAAGTGAGAAAAATCCTCTGTTTCTGCTGAAACTGAAATTAATAAACCATCAATTGATCGGGATGCCAAATATTGTAAGTCAATTACCTCTCGTTCATAGGATTCATGACTTTGAGAAATAATGACATTGTATCCCTTGTCATAGGCAATGGACTCTATGCCGTTAATGGCTTGAGAGAAAAAACTATTGGCAATTTCACAAACGATGACCCCAATAGACCTACTCCTTTTTTCCTTTAAACTAAGTGCAATAGGGTTGGGCCGATAGTTGATTTGCTCGGCATATTCCAAGACCTGTTTTTTAGTAGTAGGGCTAATCTCATAACTGTCCCTCAAAGCCCTAGATACCGTAGAGGTGGACAACCCCAAGGCCTTGGCAATGTCTTTGATGGTTACAGCTTCGTATTTCATACTTTTAGACCCATTAGATTTGACGCTCTTATTTACACAAAATACAGGTTTTATTTTTATTTATGACTTCCCTAATCTATTTCCTAATTTGTATCAATTTGATCAAAAGTTGGTTATTTATGAAGCGGAACTATTATTAAGGTTATTTGATATCGATGCCGGGAACGATTGCGTAGATAAAGAAAAGTCAATCATTAAAGGCTTTTGAAAACAATGGTACTTTGGTGAGTAGATTCCATAGGTATTTTGCTTGCCTTTGAGTAACTAACCAAAAAGTTAGCGTGATTCAGCCATTTTTTCAAGTGTTGAATTGCAAATACTAGAAAAAGGTTGACTTTTCTGCATGCAAGTTTTATGGGGTTTCAAATTTTGCCAAAAAGTTAAAACAAACTTGCTGTATGAAAAAAGTACAAATTTTAATCCTATTTATGGGATGCCTGCTGCAATTAGCAGCTCAAACAAAGCCCATTAAGGGTAGCGTTGTTGATGAGGGCAACGGGAAACCACTTTCTGGGGTTTCTGTTATTGACAAAAAATCAAAATCAGGCACCAAAACAGATGATGCTGGTAATTTTCAATTAACCCTCAAATCTGAATCAGCTTCTGTAGAATTAGAATTTAGTTATATTGGTTACAAATCACAAAACGTTTCAGCTACAACAGGTAGTAGTTTAACTATTAGTTTGTCTAAAGAAGTAAAAGCCTTAGATGAAGTTGTAGTCATTGGTTATGGTGTTTCTTCTAAAAAAGATTTAACCGGTGCTGTGGTTTCAATTAAAGCCGAAGAAATTAGAAAAGTGGCTGCTACCAGTGTCATGGAATCATTACAAGGTAAGGTTGCAGGAGTTGATATTGTTAGAACTAGTGGTTCTGCTGGAGCTAATGTTAGTGTTACAGTACGCGGAAACAGATCCATTAGAGCAGGTAACGGTCCATTGTATATTGTTGATGGTATTCAATATGACAATTTTCAAGACATCAATACCAATGATATTGAATCAATGGAAGTGTTGAAAGATGGATCTTCTACTGCTATTTATGGATCAAAAGGAGCCAATGGGGTTATACTGATTACCACTAAAAAAGGTAAGGTGGGAAAATTAACTGTTAATGCCGGAACTTATTATGGTATTTCAGAAGCCGCTGGTTACCCCGTTCCAATGACAGGGCCACAATTTGCAGAGTTAAAAAGACAAGCATATCGTACAGCTAATCCAGCCTATAATCCAGCAACGGATGAAGCAAAGGTTTTCACAAGTCCCGCTGATTTAGCTGCCGTACAATCTGGAGCTTCTTTTTATTATCCAGGGATGCTTCTTGGAAAAGGTTCTCAACAAGAACATAGCGTAAACATTGCTAGTGGTACAGAAAAGACACGCGTATTTGCTTCTTTTGCCTATTTCAAGGAAAAAGGTCTTTTGTACAATGACTATTTAAATAGGTATTCATTAAGGTTAAATATTGAGCAGACCATTACCAATAGTTTGAAATTGGGCTTTGAAAGTCAGTTGTCTTATTACGATGGTAATTCGCGCGCAGATGGTGTTTTAAACCAAGCAAACAAAGTATTACCTTATTATAATCCATATGCCGCAGATGGCGTAACCTTATTAAAAAACCCAGGAAACGGTGCTCAGTTTAATCCTTTGTTAGACGATGTGCCAGGTGCCTATAAGAATGATACAAAAACTACTAGAATTTTATCAACTGGTTATGTAGATTGGAAACCATTGAAAAGCCTAAGCATTCGTTCTAATTTTGGTGTAGTAAATGCCAATTCAAGAAATGGTTTCTTTGAAGACGCCAACACTATTAACCGCGCATTGTCTTCTGGTTCACTATCTAGGATCAATAATAGTATGCAGGCCAATTTAACTTGGGAAAATATCATCAATTGGAAAGAACAATTTGGTGATCATAGTGTGGCAGTTACTGGCGTTACCAGTTATTTGTCAAATAGGTCTGAAAATAATTCGGCATCTGCAACTGGTCAATTATTGGCCAGTCAAGCATTTTATGCTTTACAAAATAACCCTTCCAATTTGGCTGTTTCTAGTAACTATGTTGGTAGTAATCTTACTTCTTATGCATTCCGTTTAAATTATGGATACAAGAGTAAATACCTATTAACTTTTACTGGTAGAGAAGATGGTGCATCTGTATTGGCACCTCAGAATCGATGGTCATTCTTCCCTTCGGCTGCTGCTGCTTGGAGAATTGGAGACGAAGGATTTATGCAGAACAATCACTTCTTCAATGACTTAAAATTGAGGGTGAGTTATGGGGTTGCTGGTAATTCAGCAGTGAGTCCTTATCAAACACAGAGTGGATTGATTTTGGTACCTTATTCCTTTAATGATATCAGCTCTTTGGCTTATGGTTTGGATCCACAAATTGGTAATACTGATTTGAAATGGGAATTAACTGCAACTACCAATATTGGTCTTGATTTTGCTATTCTCAAGAACAGAATTTCTGGGTCAATTGACGTGTATGATTCAAAAACGGACAATTTGTTGTATTTGGTTAAATTACCAGCAACAACAGGTGGTACTTCTATCTTGGGTAATGTAGGTAAAACAAGAAACTCAGGTTTTGAATTGACTTTGAAATCAGAGAATATTAAATCA
This sequence comes from Chitinophagaceae bacterium BSSC1, assembly GCA_002256435.1. GTDB lineage: Bacteria > Bacteroidota > Bacteroidia > Chitinophagales > Chitinophagaceae > Sediminibacterium. The sequence goes on along the minus strand of NKJC01000005.1, from coordinate 121,257 downwards.
AATCATTTTTCTTGGACATCACAGTTGACATACATGCGCAACAATGAAAGAATTGTTGATTTGCCAAATGGCCAAAATGATGTAGCTAGTGGATTTTTCATTGGTTCTCCAGTAAGGTCATTTTATGATTATAACAAACTAGGTATTTGGCAAACTGAAGACGCATCAACGGCTGCTAGCTTTGGTTATAAGCCAGGTGATATTCGTGTTCAAGATGTAGATGGAGATAAAAAATTCACTGCCTTGGGCGATAGGTCTGTGATAGGTTCTGCAGTTCCTCAATATTCTCTTGGATTTAACAACGATATCCGTTTCAGAGACTTTGATTTGAATATCTATTTATTTGCAAGGGTTGGACAAACATTTGTTTCTGATTATGCACTTAAATTTGAACCTAATGGTATTGAAAATGGAGCTAATGTAAATTATTGGACTCCTGAAAATCCTACCAATGATTATCCTAGACCCAATATCAATATCTCTAAAGCGTCTATGCCATTTGCTTCAACACTAGGTTATAAAGACGGGTCTTATTTGAAAATTAGAAATATTACCATCGGGTATACATTGCCTTCTTCTATAGCTAGCAAAATTCATGTTGCCAGTTTAAGATGGTATGTAAGCGCCAGAAACTATGTTACTTTTTCTAAAGTGAAAGACTATGATCCAGAAGGTGGTGGTTCTTTTGAAAGACCATTAACTAAATTGATTGTAACTGGACTTACTTTCACATTTTGATCATAAACCCAACAAAAATCAAGACAAATGAAAAATAATATATTTAAATACTTTCTATCAGCTATAGCACTAGTAATAGTGTTTACAGCTTGCGAAAAGAAATTAGAAGAATACAACCCAAGCGGTCTTACAGCTAGTACCGTTTACACAAAAGCAGTTGGTTTTGAAACCCTGGTAAATGCTGCCTATTCCTATAGTAGATATTGGTATGGCAAGGAAGAAGGATATCAACTTTCTGAAATGGGTACGGATATTTGGACTAGTGGAACAGGTGATGTGTATCCACAGGTAAGTCAATACAACAATTTGCAAGGAAATAATACCAATGCTTTAGACCTAGAATGGAATAGTTTCTATGCGGCCATCAATCTATGCAATACTGGTATTACCAATATTGCGGCGGTAACTGATTATACTGCTGCTCAAAAAGCAACTCGTGAAGGAGAACTGAGATTTTTAAGAGCTTTTTATAATTGGCATATTGTAGAAACCTGGGGTGGAGTTCAATTAACCACTAAGCCAAGTGATGGTGTTATTACCACTGCCAATAGAACTTCTGTTGATAGTTTCTACACTCAAATTTTTGCTGATTTACAATTTGCAGTTGCAAATTTACCTTTGACTACCGCAGAATATGGTAGGGCAACACAACCAGTTGCTAAAGCGTTTTTAGCCAGGATGTACCTTACAAGAGGACAGAATGCTGCAGCAATTGCCCTAGCAAATGATGTGATTAAAAACTATGGATATAGTCTCCTGCCTGCCTATTCAGACTTATGGGATATGGGTAAATTGAAAAACAAGGAAGTGGTTTGGGCAGTAGATTATTCTACTAACCTTGCACTAAATGACCTAGCTAGTTCCACTTTCCCATCAGGGCATTCAAGGGGTTCTAATAATGGTCACCTGATGTTCTTGATGGTATATGACCAAGTAAATACCAGCATTCTGATTAGGGATATACCCAATGGTCGTCCATTCAATAGGTATATGCCTACTTTGTCTTTCCTAAATCTTTTTGATGACGCCAATGATGGTAGGTATGCCGCTTCTTTCCAAACCGTTTGGACTGCTAATAAAGCAGCAACTGGTTTTGCCGTTGGCGATACTGCTGCATTTGCAAGTAAGGCAATTATTCCACCTGCAGTAATGGCTTCAAAGAAATATACCACGTATGATCAAGCAAAAACCTATGCTGCTAATGGGGTTCCTGTGCAAAGGAAATTCTATGTTTCTCTTAAAAAATTCAAAGATTCTACAAGGGCTAGTTTGTCTGAAGCTCAGAGTGCAAGGGATGCTTATGTGATTCGTTTGGCTGAAATGTACTTGATTGCTGCAGAAGCTGAAGTAAATATTGGCAAAACAGATTCAGCTGCTTATTATGTAAATATCATTAGAACTAGGGCTGCATTACCTGGAAAAACTGCTCAAATGCAAGTGACTCCAGCACAAATGAACCTAGACTTTATTTTAGATGAGAGAGCAAGGGAATTGGCTGGTGAACAATTGCGTTGGTTTGACCTGAAACGAACTGGAAAACTGATTGATAGAATTAAGACAATGAATCCGGATGCGGCAATATATGTGCAGCCATTCCATTCAGTTAGGCCTATTCCACAAAGCCAAATTGATGCTGTAACAAACAAATCAGCATTTCCTCAAAACCAAGGCTATCAATAGCCTAAATTTGAGCGTAGATTTTTAAAATAGGAACACAATATGAAAAAAATTCTGGCATTAGTTGCTGTAATCATACTTGCCGCTTTTAAGCAGGCAGAAGATAAACCACGTATATTCCTAATTGGTGATTCAACCATGGCTGACAAGCCATTGGACGAAAATCCAGAAAGAGGCTGGGGGCAGTTATTCCCCCAGTTTCTTTTGCCAGGTATTCAAGTACAGAATCATGCCATGAATGGCAGAAGCACCAAAAGTTTTATCAAAGAAGGTAGATGGGATACTGTCATGTCAAGGATGCGCAAAGGTGATTATGTGCTCATTCAATTTGGGCACAATGACCAAAAGGTAGAAGATAGCAATCGCTCCGCGCCTGCACATGGTTTATACAAAGAGAACCTAATTAAATTTGTAAACGATACAAGGAGCAAAGGTGGTTTCCCCATTTTAATGACACCCGTGATGCGCCGCAAGTTTGATGAAAAAGGAAAATTTGTAGATCAACACGGTGACTATCCTGCTGTTGTTAAAGAAGTAGCAACCATGTTAAAAGTGCCCATGATTGATTTGCACAAATCAAGTGAGGCGTTGATTGTAAAAGAAGGAGTAGAAGGAAGTAAGCGTTTATTCCTAAATATACCTGCACAACATTTTAAAAATTACAAAGGCAAGGAAGAAGATAATACACATTTTAGTGAATATGGGGCTGCATCAATGGCTTCCTTGGTTTGCGAATCTATTGTAAGTCAACAATTGTCTTTGGTTACTTTTTTAAAACCTTCTTTGTTTCAAGGGAAATTCCAATTTGAATTACCCAAAATTTATTTGCCACATTTTAGGCAAGACACACTAAGTATTCTAGCCAATGGGGCAGTAGCAGATGGTAAAACCTTGAATTCAGTTGCCATTAACAAAACCATTGAGCAAATGGCAGCCAAGGGTGGTGGGGTAGTTAAAATACCTGCAGGCTTATGGCTTACTGGTCCCATTGTCATGAAGAGCAATATCAATCTCTATGTAGAAAAAAATGCCTTGGTTATTTTTACAAGTGACTTGAATCAGTATCCCTTAGTGGTTTCTTCCTTTGAAGGTGTAGATGCAGCAAGGTGTCAGTCGCCTATCACTGCTGAAGGAATAAGTAATATTGCTATTACAGGTAAAGGTACTTTTGACGGCAATGGTTTTTACTGGAGACCATTGAAGAAAGACAAGATGAATGAATCTGGATGGAAGAATCATTTGCAAACTTATGGTGGTGCCTTAACAGAAGACAAGAAAACATGGTATCCTTCAGAAGCAGCGGTTAAAGCTTCTTTGGATAAAAATATTGGTAAACTAACAGAAGGTAAAAAACTTAGTGATTTTGAAGGCATCAAAGATTTTCTAAGACCCAATATGGTTAGGATCTCCAATTCTAAAAACATTTTAATTGAAGGAGTCACATTTAACAATAGCCCTGCTTGGACTACACATGTTGTTACTAGTGAACATATTACCATCAGGGGTTTGATTGTCAAGAATCCATGGTATGGTACCAATACAGACGCCCTTGATTTAGAAAGTTGTAAGAATATCATCATGGAAGACTGCGTATTTGATACGGGTGATGATGGCATTACTATTAAATCTGGTAGAGATGAAGATGGTAGAAAAAGAGGAATGCCAACACAAGACATGATTGTGAACAATTGTACGGTCTATCATGCACATGGAGGCTTTGTGATTGGGAGTGAAATGAGTGGTGGAGCACGTAACCTGTATGTAGGAAATTGTACTTTTATTGGAACTGATATTGGACTTAGATTTAAAACAACTAGGGGTAGAGGTGGAATTGTTGAGAATATTTATGCTAGCAATATTGTCATGAAAGATATTGTGGCAGAAGCTATTTTATTTGACATGTATTATATGGCCAAAGACCCAGTTGTTTTGGCAGGTGAAAAAAGAGAACCTCCTGTTGTTGAAACACTACCTGTAACAGAAGCTACACCACAGTTTCAGCATTTCTTCTTTAATAATATCAGTTGCAATGGTGCATCAAAAGCCATTTTTGTAAGAGGAATTCCTGAAATGCATGTAAAAGACATTCAAATGAACAATGTGTTTATTCAATCAAATGAGGGGATTGATATTCAAGAAGCAACGGGTATTCAATTAAATAATATCAGCATACACGCAAACAATAAAAACCCATTGGTGTATACACTCAATAGCAGTGATATCAAAATCAAAGGATTTGATTTTAGCAATAAGTCTGAAACATTTTTGCAAGCACATGGTCCTAGAACCAAATCTGTTTCTATTACACTAAAGAACAATCAAAAAACCAAAACGGATATTGGCTTTGGAGCCGATGCTAAAACCATAGAAATTAAGTAGTATGAAAAGATTCCTTTCCATTGTATTGTTTTCCTTGACTTTGCTCCAAGCAGTACAAGCACAGAGCCCGGCAGAAAGAATGGCGGCCACCATTATGAAAACCTGGACTGATACTCTTTGGGTAGAAGGCGCTAAACCAACCAAATGGTCCTATGACCTTGGTGTTGTTTTAAAAGGGATTGAAGGACTTTGGTACCAAACAGCAGATCCCAAATACTTCAATTATTTGCAAAAAAGTATGGACTATTTTATAGAAGAAAATGGGAATATCCGTACTTATAAAATAGAGGATTATAATCTTGATAATATTCTTGATGGAAGAATGTTGTTGACTTTGTATAAAGTAACTAGTAAAGAAAAGTATTATAAAGCAGCCTTAACACTAAGGGAACAATTAAAAAAACAACCTCGCACCAATGCTGGTGGATACTGGCACAAGAAAATCTATCCACACCAAATGTGGTTAGATGGATTGTATATGGCGGAACCTTTTCACGCTGAGTTTGCCGCTGATTTTAATGAGTCTGATGCGTTTAAAGAGATTGCCCATCAGTTTATTGTAATGGAAGCCAAAGCCAGAGATGCTAAAACTGGTTTAATCTATCATGGTTGGGATGAAGCTAAAGAGCAAAAATGGGCTGATCCTAAAACAGGCCTCTCACCTCATTTTTGGGCAAGGGCCATGGGTTGGTATGGTATGGCATTGGTAGACGTGATGGAAAGGATGCCCAAAAATGAGCCTTATAAAGATTCATTAAAGCAAATTTTAGGAAGGTTTGTAACAGCCATCAAGAAGGTACAAGATCCAACAACTGGCCTTTGGTATGATATTTTAAACCTGCCAAAAGAAAAAGGAAACTATTTAGAAGCTTCTGCTGCTTGTATGTTTGTTTGCACCATTGCAAAAGCAGTTAGGTTGGGTTATTTGCCAGCTACTTGGATGTCAGTTGCTGACAAGGGTTATGCTGGAATCTTAAAAGAGTTTTTGAAAGTAGACGCAAATGGTCAAACCAATTTACACGGTACGGTTTCTGTTAGTGGCTTAGGGGGTAACCCTTATAGAGACGGAAGCTATGCTTATTACATGAGTGAAAAAGTCATAGTCAATGACAAAAAAGGCGTTGGTGCCTTCTTGCAAATGGCCAATGAAATGGCTTTGCACAAAAATATAAAATTAGGTGCTGGAATATCTGTGCTCCTAGATGATTGGTTTAATGCAGAAAAGAAAAAAGACATTACGGGTGCATTAAAGCCCTACCACTATAAGTGGGATGAAATGTACAATAATGGGTTTTATTTATTAGGTCAGGTGTTTAATGCACATGGGGTTCAAACCAAAACCTTGAGTGCTGCTCCAACAAAAGAAAACTTAAAAAACAGTGATATCTATTTCATTGTTGATGCGGATAATATAACGGATAATCCAACCCCTAATTATGTTCAGCCAAAAGACGTTAAGGCTATCACTGAATGGGTAAAAGCTGGTGGTGTATTGGTCTTATTCCACAATGACAAGGGTAATGCAGAATTTGAACACTTTAATCAATTAGCCAATAGTTTTGGGATTCATTTTAATGAGGATAGCTATAATAGGGTTCAGGGTAATCAATATGAAACTGGTGCGGTAATGGTTCCTGCAGGGAATCCCATATTGCCAAACGTGAAAAAGATCTATCAAAAAGAAGTTAGTTCAATTACCTTAACTGCCCCTGCAAAACCCATGTTGAAAAAAGAGGATTTAATCATTTTTGCAACAGCAAAATTGGGCAAAGGTACTGTGTTTGCAACAGCTGATCCTTGGTTGTATAATGAATATACCGATGGAAGAAAGTTGCCCATGGAATACCAAAACCTCCAAGCTGCCAATGATTTGGTAAAATGGTTGATCAAGCAAATTCCGGTTAAACAAAACGTGAAATAATCTATCTAATAATTGACAATTCATTTCTCAACTATTAGTAACAAAAAAAAGCATTGAAAAAGAAAGGAACATCTTATTGTTTAATTGCATGTATTCAGCTATGCTGTTTGATGTTGGTTTTGACCAGCATTCAAGTAAGTGCAGCAGCTAAAGTAATTGTGGTTGACCAACATGGTAAAGGTGATTTTACAAGTATCCAAGCGGCTATCAACAGTCTTCCAGATCAAGCTGCTGAACATAGGGTCATCCTGATTAAGAATGGGGTTTATCAAGAGAAAATATTTATTGAAAAGCAATTTGTAGCCCTTGTAGGAGAAGACAAAAACAAAACACAGATTCGTTGCTCACAGGCCAGGGATATTTGGCGTTGTGAACACCCTGATGATTGGGGTGTGGCTACTATTAATCTAAAAGGTTCTGATATAGTTTTGGAGAATCTAACCATCTCAAATGATTTTGGATTTAACCTAAAAGATGAGATGCATATAGATTGTAAATCAGATTCTGCTAATCCCTTTAAAGTAGTTAAAAAATCGGGCCACCAAATGGCTTTGAGAAGTTTTGGTACAACTAGGTTAATTGCCCGCAATTGTAATTTCAAAGCCTATGGTGGTGATACCGTAAGCCCATGGAATACAATTGAAGGCCAATTTTATTTCAAAGACTGTGAAATGGAAGGTGGGGTTGATTTCTATTGCCCCCGCGGTTGGGCTTATGCGGAGAATTGCGTGTTCAATGCACATGGAAACACCGCTGCTATTTGGCATGACGGGTCAGGAAATCAAGACAGTAAAACGGTATTAAAAAATTGTGTCTTTAAAGGTGAAGACGGGTTTAAATTAGGAAGGTATCATAGAGACGCACAGTTTTTCTTATTGGATTGCAAGTTTGCCAAAAATATGGCTGACGCGCCTATTTATCTAAACCCATCGCAACCGCAAAACCAGATTCAATGGGGACGCAGAATTTATTTCTACAATTGTCACAAAGAAGGTGGAGACTATGGTTGGTTTGCAAACAATTTATCTGAATCAAAAATTAGTCCAGAAACCATCACAGCAACTTGGGTATTTCATGAAAGTTGGAAACCCGAGTTGATCAGCTTTGTCAAAGCCAAACCTGAATTCAAAGTAGTGCCTGCTGTATACCAAATTCCTGCAACAAGTCAACAGCCTAGTATTGATACTATTGCTGAAAAAATGTTGTTCTTTCAACGCGCCGTAGGCGGATGGCCCAAAGCTGTGAATGAAGTTAAATTGGATTACCAAAAACCAATGACAATTGTAGAAGCCAAAGCAGCATTGACAGATTCCATGCATATAGACGCCACATTTGATAATGAAGCTACTAGTAGAGAAATCAAATATTTGATGGCGGCCTATATAAGAACGGCTAATCCAAGATATTTGGCTGCAGTTGAAAAGGGAATAGCTTATTGTTTAAGAGCTCAAAATGCCAAAGGCGGATGGCCACAATATTTTCCAGACGCAAGTTTGTACAGGGCACAGATCACTTACAATGATAATGCCATGGTGAATGTGCTCAATATTTTAGGTGATATAGTAGAAGGGAAAAATGGGTTTGATAAAATCAATCCTGTATTTGCGCCTGCAGCTGAAATGGCTATTAAAAGAGCCATTGATTGCATCCTCAATACACAGATTAAAGTGAATGGTAAACTCACAGCTTGGTGCACCCAGTACAATCCTATTACCCTAGTGCCAGAAATGGCAAGAAAGTTTGAACTAGCATCTATTAGTGCCAATGAGTCTGTAGCAATTGTAAGGTTCTTGATGAGACAAAAACAACCATCAGTTGCTGTGAAACAAGCTATCAATGCTGCTATTGAATGGTTTCAAGCTGTAAAAGTGAATGGTTATAGATACCAAGATGTTGCAGCACCCGATCAACCCAAGGGTAAGGATAGGGTTTTGGTGGCAGATGCCAATGCAAGTGTTTGGGCAAGGTTCTATGAAATTGAAACCAATAGACCCATGTTTAGTGGAAGAGATAGCCAGAAGAAATATGATGTGAAAGAAATTGAGTGGGAAAGAAGAACCGGTTATGCTTGGTATGGTGTTTGGCCAGAAAACTTGTTGACCAAGGAATATCCCAAATGGAAAACAATTAACAACAATTAGTAAGCAATTCATAAGAGATGAGCAAATTGAATAAAGGAACAATTGGTTCTATAACAAACAAAGCTGGAGAAAAAGATTTTCAATCCTTGATGGCATTACCAGAAAGGGTTTTGCAATTTGGTACTGGGGTATTACTTAGGGGACTGCCTGATGTATATATAGACCTAGCCAATAAGCAAGGGGTTTTTAATGGTAGGGTTCTGGTGATTAAATCTACAGATACCCCAGGCTCTGATGATTTTCAACAACAAGATGGTTTGTATACCGTTGTGGTACGAGGTTTTGAAAATGGACAAGCAGTAGATAGGTGGGACTTAAATGCCAGTATTAGTAGGGTATTGGCTGCCAATAGTCATTGGGCTACTATTTTAACAGCAGCTGAAAATCCAGACATGCAAGTGGTGGTATCGAATACAACAGAAGTGGGAATTGTTTTAGTAGAAGAATCAATTCACGCTCATCCACCAGCTTCTTTTCCAGCAAAACTTTTGTCTTTCTTATATAAACGATATCAGCATTTTAATGGTTCAACTGAATCAGGAATGGTGATTATTCCTACAGAATTAATTTCTGATAATGGATTTAAACTGAAATCAATATTATTAGACTTAGCCAAGTTTAATCAATTGGATACTTCATTTACAGACTGGTTGGTGAATGCCAATGATTTCTGTAATTCTTTAGTTGATAGAATTGTGCCAGGTAAATTACCAGCTCAAGATGCCAAATTGCTCCAAGAGACATTAAGCTATGAAGACAGTTTGATGATCATGGCAGAGCCATATAGTTTGTGGGCTATTGAAACCGAGCGTGAGAGAACCAAAGAAATCTTGTCTTTTGCTTCTGTGAATCCTGGTGTTAAATTGACTCATGATATTTCTAAGTACAAGGAGCTCAAACTTAGATTGCTAAATGCTACCCATAGTTTTTCTTGTGCTTTGGCTATGTTAAGTGGATTTGAAACCGTAAAAGAGGCCATGGCTGCTGAACAGTTTAGAGGCTTTGTTTCTGAGTTGATGATGGAAGAAATTAAGCCCTTAGTAGTTTCTGCATCCATTTCAGAAGCGGAAGCGCAAGATTTTGCCCAGCAAGTCATTGACCGTTTTAGAAATAACAGTATTGAACACCGTTGGGTGAATATTAGCATGCAATACAGCCTGAAAATGGCATCAAGGTGTATGCCCCTAATACAAAGGGCATATGAGCAGGGTTCAGTCTCTAGAAAAAGGATGTTATTGGGCTTTGCTGCCTACCTTCTGTTGATGCGTACGGTACAGGATGGCGATGGAAAATATTATGCCGAAGTTAGCGGCAATAGGATTGCATTGACAGATGAGAAACTAGCCAGTATGCATCTTTGCTGGCAAGAACCCAATCTAGAAAAAACGGTGATAGCTGTTTTACAAGAGACCAGCATTTGGAATGCCAACCTTACCAGTATTCCTGGATTTGTACAAGAACTAGTTCAAGTATTAGCTGCTTGCCAAGAACAAGGAATTACAGAAATTTTGCGAACTTTAAAGGATTAATCAGTTTATCATGTCTATTAAAAGAAGAATCTTACAAGTACACCCCAATGATAATGTATTAGTTGCTTTGCAAGATTTGGCAAAGGGTGAAACATTGGAATTTAATGGCCAGTCTTATACTTTGTTAGAAGATGTTCCAGCCAAACACAAATTCACCACAAAAGAAATTGCTGAAGGCCAAGATATTATTATGTATGGGGTTTTAGTAGGTAAGGCTAAAACATCATTAGCTATTGGCGTAAGAATTGCTACTGAAAATATCAGACACGCTTCAGATGGATATCAATTAGGAGAGCGTAGAACGGCTTGGCAAATGCCCTCTGTTGAAAAATGGAAGAACAGAATATTTATGGGTTACCATCGCAAGAATGGTTCTGTTGGTACGGGCAATTATTGGTTAGTAGTTCCCATGGTTTTTTGTGAGAATAGAAATGTAGAAGTATTGAAAGAAGCCTTGATGGAAGAATTGGGTTATGCGCGTCCCAGAAAATACCACCAATACACCAACAAATTAGCTAGTTTGTACAAAAGTGGAGCAAGTTTGGATACCATTGAAGCGGAATTGTTTGAAGAGAAATTAGTGGGTCAAGGTGCAGAACCTTTGTTCCCAAATATTAGTGGTATTAAATTTTTAAATCACGAAGGTGGTTGTGGTGGCGTAAGGTCAGACGCACAAGCTTTGTGTGCCTTATTGGCCGGCTATATTACTCATCCTAACTGCGCAGGTGCTACTGTGTTGAGTTTGGGTTGTCAGAATGCGCAAGTCTCTATGTTGCAAGAAGAAATTGCCAAAAGGATTCCTGAATATGACCGTCCACTCTATATATTAGAACAACAGAAAACAGGATTGGAAACCAATTTATTGGCCTCAGCCATTCAACAAACTTTCAAAGGCTTGGTTAAGGCCAATGAACAAAAAAGAGAACCTGCCCCAGTTTCTAAAATTGTAATAGGATTAGAATGTGGAGGTTCGGATGGATTCTCGGGCATCTCTGCCAATCCAGCCATTGGCTTTACTTCTGATCTCTTGGTTGCATTGGGTGGTTCTGTGATTCTTTCTGAATTTCCTGAATTATGTGGTGTTGAACAAGAATTGAGTGACCGTTGTGTAGACGAACAAAAGGCTAATAGATTTATGCACTTGATGCAGACCTATAATCGCTTAGCGGAAGAAGCGGGAAGTGGATTTTATATGAATCCTTCTCCTGGAAATATAAAAGATGGATTGATTACAGACGCCATTAAAAGTGCGGGTGCAGCCAAAAAAGGTGGAACCTCTCCTGTAGTAGATGTGTTGGATTATACAGAACCTGTTACCAAACCCGGTTTAAATTTATTGTGTACACCAGGTAATGATGTAGAATCAACCACTGCAGAAGTTGCTTCTGGGGCAACTGTGGTGTTATTTACAACTGGATTAGGTACCCCAACTGGTAACCCCATTACACCTGTTGTGAAAATAGCAACTAATTCTGCACTCTTTCAAAGAATGCAAGATATTATGGATATCAATACTGGAACTATCATAGAAGGTGAAGAAACTATTGAAGAAGCCGGTGAACGTATTTTGGATTATGTTGTTGAAGTTGCTAGCGGGAATATAAAAGTTGCTGCTGTAAAACACGGACAAGATGATTTCATTCCTTGGAAAAGGGGAGTGAGTTTATAAACGGTTGGTACAGCCAACCATGCCAAAGGATAAGAAAAATTGATTGTATGAAGCCCTTTTTAAATGAGCACTTCCTGTTACAAAACAAGACAGCAGAGAAACTCTACCATGAATACGCTAAGCAAATGCCCGTGATTGATTATCACTGTCATTTACCACCACAGCAAATTGCAGAGAACCATTCTTTTCAAAATATTACACAGGCTTGGTTATATGGTGACCATTATAAATGGCGCGCCATGCGTACCAATGGGGTTCATGAATCTTTCTGTACTGGTGATCAACCAGACCAAGACAAGTTTGAAAAATGGGCAGCAACCGTTCCCTATACCTTGCGCAATCCCTTGTATCATTGGACGCATCTGGAATTACAGCGTTATTTTGGCATTACCGAAATTCTGAATGCCGATTCTGCCAAATTGGTTTATGAAACAGCCTCAAATTTGATTAAGACGCCAGAATATTCTGTGCAAAATCTATTGCGCAAAATGAATGTGGCCTTGGTTTGTACAACAGATGATCCTGTTGATGACCTTAGGTATCACAAACAATTAAAAGAGCAAGGATTTGAAATTCCTATTCTGCCAGCCTTTAGGCCAGACAATGCCATGAATGTGGTAAATCCAGAGCAATTCAACAACTATTTACAAAAACTACAAGCAAGTACCAATATCTCAATTTCCTCTTTTGATGATTATCTCTATGCTTTGCAAAACAGACACGACTTTTTTGCAGAAGCTGGTTGTGCGGTATCTGATCATGGTTTGGAAGAAATCTATGCTGAAGACTTTACTGGTTCAGAAATTGATAGCATTTTCAATAAGATTCATTCAGGAAAAGCATTGAATGAAACCGAGCAATTGAAATTCAAATCGGCCATGCTCTTGCATTTTGCAGAATGGGATCATGAAAAAGGTTGGGTGCAACAATTTCACTTAGGCGCTTTGAGAAATAACAATGCCAGGATGATGCAACAGTTGGGACCAGACACTGGATGGGATTCCATTGGCGATTTTCAACAAGGAAGGGCATTGGCCAAATTCTTGAACAAATTAGATACGGGCAATACCTTGGCCAAAACCATTTTGTATAACCTGAATCCAGCAGATAATGAATTGATGGCCACCATGATTGGTAATTTCAATGATGGGTCTATTGCGGGTAAAATTCAATACGGTTCTGCTTGGTGGTTCTTAGATCAGAAAGACGGCATGGTGAAGCAAATGAATGCGCTTTCTAATATGGGATTGTTAAGCCGATTTGTTGGAATGCTGACAGATTCCAGAAGTTTCTTGTCTTTCCCAAGACATGAATACTTTAGAAGGTTGTTGTGCAATTTGTTTGGAACAGAAATTGAGAGCGGAGAATTGCCCAATGATATTGAATGGGTGGGTTCTGTAATTCAAGATATCTGCTACAGAAATGCCCAGAACTATTTTGGGTGGAAGGGCATTACCCCAACAGTGTAGACACGCAAACGATAACGTAAATATTCTTTTCAAAAGCTCTCTTCTGAGGGCTTTTGAGTTTGATAGGGATTAACTTTACACGTACTAGTATTTATGGATTAAATTTAAGCTATGCAAACACCATCATTATTTGAATTAAAGGGTAAAATAGCCCTTGTAACAGGATGTAATAAAGGAATTGGAAAAGCCATGGCCATTGCTTTGGCAGAGGCTGGAGCCGATATTATTGGCGTTTCAGGATCATTGGCAGCCAGTGGATCAGAAATTGAATTAGCCGTTACGGCTTTGGGTAGAAAATTCTTTGCTTACCAAGCCAATTTGAGTGAGAGAACGGCGCTTTTAGCCTTTATTGAAAAAGTACAGTCAGAACATGCTGTGATTGATATTTTAGTGAACAATGCTGGAACCATCATGCGCAAACCCGCAGCAGAACACCCAGATGAATACTGGGATCAAGTGCTAGCATTAAACCTGGATGCGCCATTTATTTTGGCAAGGGAATTTGGTAAAAAAATGATTGAACGCGGTTCAGGAAAGGTCATCTTTACTTGCTCCTTGCTCAGCTTTCAAGGTGGCATAAATGTACCAGGATATGCAGCCAGTAAAGGCGCATTGAGTAGTTTGGTAAAGGCTTTGAGCAATGAATGGGCTTCAAAAGGAGTACAGGTAAATGGCATTGCGCCAGGTTATATTGCAACTGATAATACAGAAGCTTTGCGTAATGACCCAGAAAGAAGCAAAACCATTTTAGACAGAATACCGGCAGGCCGTTGGGGTGAGATAGAAGACTTTAAAGGACCTACTGTTTTCTTAGCATCTGCTGCTTCAAATTATGTTAGTGGTACTATCTTAACCGTTGATGGCGGTTGGATGGGAAGATAACTGCTTAAAAAATTAGTCGATTATAATTAATAAATATTTTAAAACTTGACCATATGCAAATTAGATTTCAAAATAGCCCTAAAGAAGTAAAGGGCATGAGCACCGCAGAACTGCGTGAGAATTTTCTAGTGCAGTCTTTAATGCAAGCGGATCATTTGGAACTGGTTTATTCTCACTATGATCGCGTGATTGTAGGTGGGGTTAAACCAGTAAATGCCAGTGTTCCTTTAAAAGTAGAAGAAGAGTTAAAAGCCAATTATTTTCTTGAAAGAAGAGAGTTGGGTATTATCAATGTAGGTGGTGATGGAACCGTAGTTGCCGATGGAGTTAGTTATGAGCTTTCTAAACTGGATTGTTTGTATTTGGGCAAAGGAACCCAAGACGTAAGCTTCTCTAGCAAGAGTGCCAGTAGCCCAGCAGATTTCTTTTTAATGTCTACGCCTGCACACGCTTCTTATCCCAATACTTTGATGACCAAGGAAGCCGCAGCACCAGTAGCCATGGGAGAAACAGCTACCGCTAACAAGCGTACCATTTACAAATACATTCATTTAGACGGCATTAAGAGTTGCCAATTGGTGATGGGGTTAACCGTTTTAGCTGAAGGAAGTGTTTGGAACTCTGTTCCACCACATACCCATACGCGCAGAATGGAAGTTTATTTCTATTTTGATTTACCAGCACAACATAGGGTATTCCATTTAATGGGAGAGCCTCAAGAAACTAGACACTTGGTGATGGCTAATCACGAAGCAGTCATTTCTGCACCTTGGTCTGTGCATTGTGGGCCTGGCACTACCAACTACGGATTTATCTGGGCAATGGCTGGTGAAAATCAGGTCTTCTCCGATATGGATCCAGTGGCAATTGCAGAGATGAAATAGTGTATAATCATTACTGATGAATAAGGTTTTGTGTATGGGTGAATTGCTATTACGCATTTCACCCTCCTCAACAAAAGACGCCAGGCAAAAACAACCCATGAAGTTGTTTGTAGGTGGAGCTGAAGCCAATGTGGCCACGGCTTTGGCCGGATGGAATATTCCTGTGCGCTATTGTACCGTCTTGCCAGAAAACTTCATGAGTCAATACGTGATTCAGTACCTAGACGCTAGGCATATTGACACCAGTGCTATTATGTTAGCAGGAAGCCGTATTGGTTTATACTATTTAGAAACGGGGGCCGATATTAAAGGAGGAGTGGTCTATGATAGAGAACGCTCCTCCTTTTCTGAATTAAAAACAGGAATGGTTGATTGGGAAAAAGTATTTGAAGGTGTTAGTTGGTTTCATTTTACGGCCATCAGCCCTGCGCTGAATCAATCCATTGCCGATGTTTGTTTAGAAGCATTGCAAGAAGCTTCTAGAAAGGGATTGCAAATTTCAGTTGACTTAAACTATAGATCCAAACTTTGGAAGTATGGAAAGGATCCCAAAGAAATTATGCCCCAATTGGTTCAGTATTGCACAGTGATCATGGGTAATATTTGGAGTGCCAATAGTTTGTTAGGAATTGAAGTAGATGAGCAGATACACACACACCAATCAAAACAAGCTTATATAGACCATGCTGCTAAAACATCAGTAGCCATCATGGAACTGTTTCCCAATTGTAAAGCGGTTGCTAATACCTATCGCTTTGATAGCAATGAAGAGCAAATCTTGTATTATACCACTTTGCAAATGGGACATCATTCCTATCTCTCCAAAGAATTTACTTGTAAAGGGGTAGTAGACCGCTCTGGTAGTGGTGACTGCTTTATGGCAGGTTTGATTTATGGATTCTATACCCATCATGATGATCCCCAAGAATTATTGAACTATGCCGCCGCCGCTGCTTTTGGTAAATTACAAGAACAGGGCGACGCCACAGAACAAGAAGTACTTCAAGTAGAAGCTGGTTTATAAATTAAGATTTGGGCATTTTCAACACAGGATTGCTTTTTTGGGAAGCTTCTATCACGTTTACATTTTCTGCAGCAGTCAATAACCACTTACCAGATTTTTTTACATAGACCAAGGTGGCCAAGTCATCGCCTTCAGGCATTTGATTACCACTAGGGGTTGTAAACGCGCCGGTTCTCCAAGACAAATGCACAATGGCAACGTCTTTTGTAATAAAACGAATAGTAGTGCTGTTTTTCTTCAAAACAACTGTTTTGAAAATGGTTTGGTGAAAAACTTGATGGGCATATTCTACTTCTTTTCTACCCTTCCACCACATACCTTTTACATTTACCCAGTCACAATCTTCGGTTGAATAATTGACCATGTCTGAATAATCATGATTGTTCCAACTGGCAATTAATTCATCCACTTTTTGATCAACGGCTTTTGTGTCGGCAGCAATATTTTGTGCAAATCCAATCAAGGGTAATAAAAAGGCAGAGAGCATTAAAATCTTTTTCATGTGTTTTTATTTCAAAACTATTTCCATTGCAAGGGTAGAAATAGTATAAAAACGACATTCTTTTATTGATACCTATTTCTAGGGTTAAAGGGCATTTCTAATAAAGCCTGTTCAATTTGTTTGGGGTTTACCGCCGCAAACTCCTTAAAATCACGAATCAAGTGCATTTGGTCAAAATAACCAGTTTGATGTGCAATAGCCGTCCAAGTAATATTGGGTTGGTTTTCTTTTAAGATCCAAGCATTAGAGAATCTAATTAAGCGAGAATAAAATTTTGGAGAAAGACCAATGCGTTGTTTGAATTGACGTTCAAACTGTCTAATGCTCAAACAGGCATCAGACGCGGCTTTATCCATACTCATTAATCCACCTGCATGTAACATATTCTGTAAAACCTGATCAATGGGTAATTTTTCCTTTAGCCTTTTACTAAACTTAAGTAACGCTTCCTCTATTTGATTAACCATCTGAAGAAAGTTCTCAGATTCCCAAATTTGGTTCTGTAATTCTATGATTAGATTTCCAAGGAAATCACTTGCATTAAAAGCCTCTACTTGTAATAATTCCTGCATGGGAATACCTAGCAATCTATACAAACCACCTGGTTGAAAAGATACTTTGATTACAACATGTTGGTGACCCAATTGAAGTTTTATGGTATTGGTTTGAGGGCCAACCAAACAGCAAGTATATAATCGCATTTGTTTATTGGCCAACAAATAATTGGCATCTACGGGGTCAAGTGGATAAAACAACAAACATTGTTCGGGTAAGGGTGGTAATAAAATGCAAGGTGCCGGTTGGTCCTTTGGAAAGTTGGTATGGAAAACCATATAATGGTTCACCAATTCTTTCAAAGCAGGTTTAGGTTGAATGAATACCGGTTGCATAATAGGGAATATTGCAAAACCAAGATACAACTATCCCCCAAAAAAAAATCGCACCCTGTACCGCTATGTACAAGGTGCGAAGCACTCACTGCTATTTAAACTACAAACGAACTTTGATCACTAGTTTTTTAATGGCTTCAGTTCCAATCATTGGTGCGTGCACGTCTTCTGGATAGAAGATGGCAAACTGCCCATTGGTTAAACCAAAATACATATCAGGTGCGTCATCATAGAACAATACATCCTTTTCCGGATTGTACTCTCCACGTTGAGACTGACAACTGCTTCTTGGTTTCCATCCAAGGGTTTCTTTTCCACGAATGCAAACCTGAATATCAATATGTGCATTGTGGCATTCAAATTTGGCAATACTAGCTTCAGCTGTAGTACCTTCTTTGTCAGAAACAATGCCTCTTATATTATCACCATCAATATCAAACTTGCCTACTTCAAGAGCAGCTAAGTCAGTATTGTTGATGAATTCAAATGCTTTTGCAAAATGTGGATGCAGGGAAGCGTATTTTGATCCGTTGTTGATGCTGTCTACAATCATGATGCTTGTTTTGAAAGATTAACGTTGTACCCTTCCGCTACCATCACCCTTCATCAATTCTTTAACCTCGGTTAAAGTTGCGTGGTTCAAGTCTCCTGGAATAGTATGTTTGATGGCAGATGCAGCTACACCAAATTCGGCAGCTTCTGGCATTGGCATGCCGCTCACTAAACCATAGATGAAACCACTTGCGAATGAATCGCCGCTACCTACACGGTCAACAATACGTACTTCATATTGTCTGCTATGATAGAATTCTGTACCATCATATACCAAGGCACTCCAACCATTGTCAGAAGCACTATGGCTTTCACGTAAAGTAGAAGCAATGTATTTAAATCCAAACTTTTCTTTCATTTGTTTGAACACACTCTTATAACCATCAAGGTTTAATTCACCCTTGGTTACGTCAGTACCTTCTGCTTTAAATCCTAAAGTAGTATCTGCGTCTTCTTCATTACCAATACAAACGTCTACATATTGGCAAAGCTTGGTCATTACTTCTCTTGCTTTTTCCTTGCTCCACAATTTCTTGCGGTAATTCAAGTCAATACTGGTAGTAATGCCTTTTGCTTTAGCAGCTTTTAAAGCAGCAAGTGTTAACTCAGCAGCTTTATCACTTAGCGCTGGTGTAATACCAGTGGTATGGAACCAACTTGCGCCTTCCAAAATTTTGTCAAAGTCAAATTCACTAATGTCAACGTCTGCAATAGAAGCGCCTGCACGGTCATAGATTACTTGAGAAGCACGCATAGAAGCGCCTGTTTCCAAGAAATAGATTCCCAAACGTTTACCACCACGGGCAATGAACTGAGTATCTACACCGTATCTGCGGATATGGTTGATGGCTGCCTGACCAAGTGCATTGTCTGGAACCTTAGTCACAAATACACCATCCAATCCATAATTGCTAAGTGCTACAGCTACGTTTGCTTCACCGCCACCATAAGTGACGTCAAAACTGTCGCTTTGTACAAACCTTTCAAAACCGGGTGTGGAGAGACGCATCATGATTTCTCCGAGCGTTACAACTTTTTTAGACATGTCAATCGTTTTTTTAATTGTAGAGGTTAGGGTGAATCATCTTATCTTCAAAGACTCGTTGCGAAGTTGGTCAATTATCTGTGGCGGGAGAAAAAAACGTGCTTGAAATAGGACAAAAAATACGCAAACGATTGCGTACTAAAATGGTTTATTTTTAGCAATTCAAACTTACATTGCCTATCAAAAAATAGCCATATGGAAAAGAAAGCAGCCATCCTTGATTTGATTCCTGAACAAGGTATTTTACCCCTTTATTTTTATAAGGATACCAACGTAAGTATTGGTGTATTAAAAGCTTTGTATGAAGCAGGCATTCGTGCTGTAGAGTATACCAATCGTGGTGCGGCAGCATTGACCAATTTTAAAGAAATGCGCAAGGTTTGTGATACTGAGTTAAAAGGTATGTATTTAGGTATTGGTACCATTAAGAATGCAGAGATGGCTAAGACCTTTATTGATGCAGGTGCCGATTATATTATTTCTCCGGGTTTGGTAGAGTCAGTAGCTAAAACAGCCGACCAACACAATATGCTTTGGGTGCCAGGATGTATGACTCCAACAGAAATTATCCAAGCAGAAACCATGGGTGCCAAAATGATCAAACTATTTCCTGGAAATATTCTTGGACCTGGATTTTTGTCTGCTATCAAAGAGATTTTTCCTGGATTGTTGTTCATGCCAACAGGTGGTGTTGAATTAGACAAGGATAATATTGGTGGATGGTTTAAAGCCGGTGTTTGTGCAGTAGGAATGGGAAGTAAACTAATTACCAAGCAATTATTAGAAGCTCAGAACTATGAGCAAATTGCCATTGATACCGTGAAAGCGCTTGAGATTGTTAAATCTATCAAATCCCCCAAATAAGCCTTATGGAAACTATCTCTGAGAAAATTGGCAAATACAGATGGACGGTCTGTGGTCTGTTGTTCTTTGCAACAACGGTGAACTACTTAGACAGACAAGTATTGAGTTTGCTGAAAACAACTTTGGAACACGAGTTTAATTGGACCAATTCTGATTATGCTAATATCACTTCTGTGTTTCAATTTGTATATGCCGTATCTATGTTATTCGCCGGCAGAATAGTTGACAAATTGGGAACTAAATGGGGTTATGCTTGGGCCATTATTATTTGGTCTTTGGGTGCCATTATTCACGCTTATGCTGTTCCAGTAGGAACCACTGTTTCTGCCGTGTTAGGTATTGTTGGTATAACTGCTATACCAGTATCCATTTTAGGGTTCATGATCTCTAGAGCTGTATTAGGTTTTGGTGAAGCGGGTAACTTTCCTGCTGCTATTAAAGCCACTGCGGAATATTTCCCCAAAAAAGAACGCTCTTTTGCAACAGGTATCTTTAATTCTGGTGCCAATGTGGGAGCCGTATTAGCACCCTTGTCTGTGCCTTGGATTGCTGAGAACTGGGGATGGGAATCAGCCTTTCTGATTATTGGTGCCGTTGGTTTTGTATGGTTAATATTCTGGTTCATTTTTTATGAAATTCCAACCAAACAAAAGCGTCTCTCTAAAGCAGAATTGGATTATATCAATAGCGATAAAGTAGAAGAAGAAACGGCCAATGAAAAATCAACAGAGAAAACGCCATGGATTGTTTTATTAGGATTTAATCAAACTTGGGCTTTTGTAGTTGGTAAATTCTTGACCGATGGTGTTTGGTGGTTTTATTTGTTTTGGTTGCCAGGTTATTTAAAAGATCAGTATGGCATGACCGGAATTGCGGTGAATATACCTTTGGCGGTATTGTATAGTATTACCATGATAGGAAGTATTAGTGGCGGATGGTTTCCAACTTACTTCATTAACAAAGGACACAAACCTTATGATGCAAGAATGAAAGCCATGTTGGTGATAGCCATCATCCCATTGATTGTTTTGGCAACACAACCATTGGGTAGTATCAGTTATTGGGTACCTGTGCTATTAATTGGAATTGGTACTGCTGCTCACCAGGCTTGGTCTGCCAATATCTTTACTACTGTATCTGATATGTTTCCTAAAAAATCTATCGCTTCTGTGATTGGAATTGGGGGAATGGCAGGTGGATTTGGAGGTGTAATCATTTCAAAAATAGGTGGTTGGTTATTTGATAGCTACAAAATTGCAGGTATCAAACAATCCATGGATCAAGCAACAGCCAAGGGTATGGGTGGTTTCCTTGACCAGATTAAAACAGTGAAATTGGTAGATAAATATGGCGATACCATTGATATTACCAAGAAGGCGGTTACTGATTTGTCTAAGGATTTACAAGCCAAATTAGAAGCCGTAAACCCTACACAGTTTGCTGAATTCTTAACCATGCAAAAACAAGTAGTCATGGCTTCCATGTCTACTTCCTATACCATCATGTTCTCCTTTTGTGCCGTTGCTTATTTAATTGCTTGGAGTATTATGAAAATGTTAGTGCCAAAAGAAAAACTAGTACGATTATAATGAGATTGAAATATTTTTCCATCCTGATGGGAGCTATGATTAGCTTACAGACCAATGCTCAAAAAGCACTGCCAGTTCAAATTAGTCATGACGCCAGCAAACAGAAAGCTACCATTACTGTTAATGGAAAACTGTTTACGGAATTCAACTATCCAGACAGTTTGGAAAAACCGTTTTTATATCCCATTGTGGCATCCAACGGGAAGACCATTACTAGGGGCTTCCCGTTGAACCCACAACCCAATGATCCGGTTGACCATCCGCATCATATTGGTCTTTGGATGAACTATGAAAGCGTGAACGGTCTGGATTTCTGGAATAATTCTTACGCCATTGCTGCGGATAAAAAATCACACTATGGTTGGGTGCGAACCCGCAAAATTGGTACCATTAAATCTGGTATCAAAGGCCAATTAAGCTATGAAGCCGATTGGCATAACCAGGCAAAAACTGTCTTGTTAAAAGAACAAACTAGTTTTGAATTTACTACCACTGATAACCAACGCATCATAGACAGAACCACAACGCTAACTGCACAGGAAACGGTTTTGTTTGCAGATATTAAAGATGGTTTTTTGGGATTGCGTGTAGCGCATGAACTGGAATTACCCATTTTAGAATCAAAAAAATACACAGACGCTAGTGGCATAGTAACCGTTGTAAAAGCCACAAAAGACAGCAGTGTAACAGGAAACTATCTTGCTAGTAATGGCAAACAGGGCGATGCTGTATGGGCCACAAGGGCCGATTGGTGCTTGCTCTATGGCAAACAAGGATCTGACAGTACCAGTATTGTGATCATTGACCATCCAAGTAATCCGGGCTATCCAACTTATTGGCATGCTAGGAATTACGGTTTGTTTGCCGCCAATCCTTTGGGGCAGAAAATTTTTTCTAATGGTAAAGAATCATTGAACCTGACTTTAGAAAAGGGACAATCTGTTAGCTTTAAATACAGAATTGTCATCGCCACAGGCAAAACCCGTTTGAGCAACGAGCAAATTCAAACACAGCAAAAGCAATTTCAACAGGTAAAATAATTTGTCATTCCCTTGTGGGATACTACTTTTACCCCATGCAGTTGAGTTTTAGTTATCAAAAATCAAAAGTCATCCAAGCTTTGCGCTATCATTTTGTGCAAAGACCAGAGGTACGCACCATGCTTATCTTGGTGAATGTGTTTGCTATTGTAGCCGCCATTTTATTTTATACCAAGAAAATTAGACCCGAACCTTTTTTATTGGGCTCCGTTGTATGGATGTTCCTCATGTCTGCTTTTTGGTATTTTTTGCCCAATCGGATTTACAATCAATCAGACACTTTTAAAGACAAGTTCATGATTGATTTTAACAACAACAATGTGTTGTTAGAAACTGAGAGAGGTCAAATGCTTTGGGAATGGAATAAGTTCTCCAACTTTTTTGAAAGCCCCCATTTTTTTCATCTATACTTTGATAGCAAATCTTTTTTCCTAGTTCCCAAAGATGGTATGGGAGATGAGTTTAGACATGACCTTAGAGGGTTATTGAATAGTAAGATTGGTAAAAAATAGAAGAATGTATAAATACTTAGATTTTTTTTCTAATCGCAACAATTATAGCATAGTAATTATATTCTTGTGGTTTTGTTTGCTGAGCAATACAAATAAAGAAGTTCAAGAAAAATCTATCAAACAGGAATGGATCTCATTATTCAATGGAAAAGATCTAAAAGACTGGTTTGTTAAGATCCAGCATCATGAAACAGGCGAAAATTATGGTAACACATTTAGGGTAGAAGATGGGATCATTAAAGTGCGATACGACCAGTATGAAACATTCAATGAACAATTTGGACATCTCTATTTTAAACAACCGTTTTCCTATTATCATTTAAAATTTGAATATCGTTTTACAGGCGAATGGCGAAAAGATGCACCTGGTTACACTGAATTGAATAGTGGTGTCATGTATCATTCACAGGATCCACGCACCATGCCTAAAGAGCAGGACTGGCCTATCTCCATTGAAATGCAGTTGCTGGCAGGTTTGCCAGATAATAAACCAAGGCCAACTGGAAATATGTGCTCACCGGGAACGCATATTGTTTACAAGGGCAAATTGGATACTAGGCATTGTATCAACTCAAGTTCAAAAACTTATCTACCTTCTGATGGATGGATACAAGGTGAGTTGATTGTGCTAGGAGATTCATTGATCACGCATATCATTAATGGTGATACAGTATTGCAATATTCTAAACCACAAATAGGAGGAGAGGTAGTGAATCGTTTTGACCAGGCACAAAAAATGGATGGCAAAATTCTTAACCGTGGTTTTATTGCGTTGCAAAGTGAGGGTCAGCCAATTGATTTTAGGAATATCATGCTTTTAAACCTTGAGGGTGTTAAGGGAAAAAAATCCAAATCAAAATAAAAATATTTGTACTTACAACTCTTTTTCCATCTCAAAATGGGGAATGGTCACTTCTTCAAATTCAGGACCTGAAACACTATATCCCAATTTTTCATAAAAGCCAAGGGCTGTTTTGCGGGCATGCATGGTTAATTTTCGGTAGCCTCGGTCTCTGGCAATATTTTCAGCAAAAGTCATCAAAACCCTACCAATACCTTTTCCTTGCAGTCCAGAAAGTACGGCCATTTGTCGCAATTTGACCGTTTTGGCGTCCTGTTTGGTTAAAATACAGCAACCTTCTAGCTTACCATCGTCAAAAAAACCTATTAAAATATCATTTTTTTCTGCTTCTAAATCCTCTTTGGTAAAAGTTAGGCCAAGGGGTTTGCGAAGCATTTGAAAACGCAATTCCACCATTTGTTGGTGTTGAATAGAGCCGTGGTCAATGATTTGTAAAGGCATAAGCTAGAGTAAGCCTACAAGATAGCAAACCTTTTTTAGATGGAAAAACGTGAAAATCAAACACAACTAACAATTATTAGTACTTAGTTGTGGAAACAAAAATGCATTAAAAGATGGCGGTTTTGCTAAAAAGTATATTTTTGCGCCTGTAACAAAAACTTTTACAATGTCAGACATCGCAACAAGAGTAAAGAAAATCATAGTTGACAAGTTAGGCGTAGACGAAGCAGAGGTAACAAACGAAGCTTCTTTTACCAATGATTTGGGTGCGGATTCTTTGGATACCGTAGAGTTGATTATGGAATTCGAAAAGGAATTTAACATCTCTATCCCTGATGAGCAGGCTGAAACCATCACAACTGTTGGACAGGCTGTAGCTTACCTGGAAGAGCACGCCAAGTAAGATCTCCCTTCACTAGGAATAATTTAATCCGCTTTTCTATGGCTTTGGTCATGAAAGGCGGATTATCACTTCAAATAGGCTTTGGATATGCAATTGAAAAGAGTAGTAGTTACCGGAATTGGTGCGTTGACCCCCATTGGAAACAATCTGGAGGAATATTGGACAAATCTTCTGAACGGTGTTTCAGGAGCCGATGCTATCACTTTGTTTGATGCCAGCAAATTCAAAACAAGATTTGCCTGTGAAGTGAAAGGTTTTGACCCTACCAATTTTATGGATAGGAAAGAAGCCAGAAAATTAGACCGCTTTGCGCAACTGGCATTAGTTGCCAGTGATATGGCCGTTATTGACGCCGGTATCAGCAAAGAAAATGTGGATGTGGATAGGGTTGGTGTCATATTCGCCAGTGGTATTGGCGGGTTGCGCACTTTCCAAGAAGAAGTAACCAATTTTGCCCAGGGCGATGGTACTCCTAGATTCAATCCCTTCTTTATTCCAAAAATGATTTTGGATATTGCAGCTGGACAAATCTCTATGCGCCACGGATTCCGTGGACCAAATTTTGCCGTAGTGAGTGCTTGTGCCTCTTCTACCAATGGAATCATTGCCGCCTGCGACAATATTCGTTTGGGAAAAGCTGACATTATCATTAGTGGTGGATCAGAAGCCGTGATCAGCGAAGCTGGTGTGGGTGGATTCAATGCTATGAAAGCCATGAGCGAACGCAATGATGATCCCAAAACCGCTAGCCGCCCTTATGACAAAGACCGTGATGGATTTGTGATGGGAGAAGCTGCTGGTGTATTGGTATTAGAAGAATACGAGCACGCCATTAAACGCGGAGCCAAAATCTATTGTGAAATTGCAGGAGGCGGTGCTACTGCCGATGCGTATCACTTAACTGCCCCCCATCCAGAAGGACTGGGTGCGCGCAATGTAATGATTGCTGCCCTCAAAGACGCGGGTATGCGACCAGAAGAAATTGACTACATTAACACACATGGAACTTCCACACCTTTGGGTGATGGAGCTGAAGCAAAAGCCATTACAGAAGTATTTGGTGAACATGCTTATAGCTTAAACATTAGTGCCACCAAGTCTATGACTGGTCACTGTTTGGGAGCTGCAGGGGTAATAGAATCTATTGCCTGTATCCAGAGTGTGATTTATGATATTGTTCCGCCTACTATTAATCACTTTACTGATGATCCAACTTTGGATCCAAAACTAAATTTCACGTTCAATCAGCCACAGAAACGCATTGTTAATGCAGCATTGAGCAATACATTTGGTTTTGGCGGTCATAACGCCTGTGTGATTGTTAAAAAATACGTAGCTTAGGTTCGTGCAATTCTTCAAACAACTACTCAAAAAGTCACCAGAAGCTTCTTTTGAAAATCAGTTGAAAAATGTGCTGGGAATCAAACCCGGTAATGCTTTGCTGTACAGAACTGCGCTATCTCATAGGTCTGTGAAAGAAACGGCAGACGAAAACAATGAACGCCTTGAATATTTAGGCGATGCCGTGTTAAGTGCCATAGTTGCTGATTATCTATTTAAACGTTATCCCTACAAGGGAGAAGGGTTTTTAACAGAGATGCGTTCTAAGATGGTGAACCGTCAACAGCTCAATGATATTGCCCTAAAAATGGGGCTCAAAAAATTGACTTTCTACAATAAGTTTGACAACTCTCTCAAGGGCAGTCAGATCTTTGGTAATACTTTGGAAGCCCTGGTAGGAGCCGTTTATTTAGACAAGGGCTATGCCAAAACCAGTAACTGGGTACTTAAACAAATTGTGATACCCCATATGTTTGTGGATGACTTAGAACTCATAGACATCAACCTCAAAAACAAGTTGATTGGTTGGGCAAACAAAAATGGCAAGGTCCTGAATTTTGAGCTGGCCCATGAAAAAATGGAAGGTAGCCGCAGGCTCTTTACCATCAACGCCGTTTTAGACGGAGAAATTCTCTCACAAGGCAAGGGTTATAACAAAAAAGACGCCAGCCAAGTAGCCGCACAAGTGGCAGTAGAAAAACTAGGACTCTAAGCTTCTATTTCCTGGCACAATTCTATCAAAACCCCATTGGTTGTTTTCGGATGCAGGAAACAAACCCATTTATTATCGGCCCCGCGCTTGGGTTCTGTTTGCAATAATTGAAAACCTGCTGCCGCCAAACGGGCCATTTCTGCCCTAATATCGCTCACAGCAAATGCCAGGTGATGAATGCCTTCTCCCTTTTTTTCAAGGTATTTTTCTATCACACCACCGGGTGCGGTATTGCCTAAAAGCTCAATTTTACTCTCTCCTTTTTGAAAAAATGCCGTTGCAACCTGTTCAGATTCAACCATTTCTGTTTTATAGCAGGGGGTGTTCAAGAGGGTTTCAAATAAGGGAATGGATTGTTCCAAATCCTTAACGGCTATTCCAATATGTTCTAGTTTAATCATGTTACTCTTATAATATGGTTGCTTTACGAATTGAGGAAAAACGTGTGGGCCAAGGTTTGACTGCCCAAATTTATAGAACCTATTGGCATACTTTTGCGTTATTACCTAGAATAAACCATTTTGACTATGCTGAAATTACCCATATATCTGGACAATAACGCCACAACACCCATGGATCCAAGGGTATTGGAAACCATGTTACCTTATTTTACCGAACATTTTGGCAATGCGGCTAGCCGTAACCACCCTTTTGGATGGGAAGCGGAAGAGGCTGTTGATTATGCTCGTGAGCAAGTAGCCAAGTTAATTGGTGCTGATCCCAAAGAAATCATCTTTACTTCTGGTGCAACCGAGGGAGATAACTTGGGTATCAAGGGTGTATATGAAATGTATGCTAGCAAGGGAAATCATATTATCACATGTACTACTGAACACAAAGCGGTTTTAGATACTTGCAAACATATTGAGCGCAGTGGTGGAGAAGTAACCTACCTAGAAGTGGGAGCAGATGGTTTGGTTAATTTGGCTGAATTAGAAGCAGCTATTAAGCCTACTACTATTCTCATTGCCATCATGTATGCTAATAACGAGATTGGAGTAATTCAACCCGTAAAAGAAATCAGCGCCATTGCCAAAAAGCACGGTGTGTTGTTTTTCTCAGATGCGGTGCAAGCTGTAGGTAAAGTACCAGTTGATGTAAACAAAGACGGGATTGATATCATGGCATTTACTGGTCATAAAATGTACGGTCCAAAAGGAATTGGTGCATTGTATGTACGCAGAAAAAATCCACGTGTAAAAGTTACTGCCCAAATGGACGGTGGCGGACACGAGCGTGGTATGCGTAGTGGTACTTTAAACGTACCTGGTATTGTTGGATTTGGTAAAGCTTGTGAATTGGCCAGACTAGAAATGGGAGCCGATGCAGAGCGCTTGAGCAAATTGCGTGACAAGTTGGAAACTGCTTTGATGCAATTAGAAGAAGCTTATGTGAATGGTAGCCGCGAACACCGCTTACCACATGTAACCAATATCTCTTTCAAGTATGTAGAAGGTGAAGGTTTGTTGATGGGCTTTAATAAAAATATTGCTCTTTCTTCTGGATCTGCTTGTACTTCTGCTTCTTTGGAACCTAGCTATGTATTAAAAGCCTTGGGCTTGGGCGATGACTTGGCACATAGTTCTTTGCGTTTTGGTCTTGGTAGGTTTACCACAGAAGAGCAAATTGATTATACCATTAAAGCCATCAGTGAAACTGTCTTAAAGCTGCGCGATATGAGCCCGCTTTGGGAAATGTTCAAAGAAGGTGTTGATATGGATAAAATTGAATGGGCACATCATTAATATTTTAAATCACTTCCACATAAATTAAATACCATGGCATACTCAGAAAAAGTTATCGATCATTATAGCAATCCTAAGAACGTTGGTACTTTGGACAAGGCAAAAAAGAATGTTGGTACCGGTCTAGTTGGTGCTCCAGAATGCGGCGACGTTATGCGCTTGCAAATTGAAGTAGACGATGCTACCGGTGTGATCACAGACGCCAAATTCAAAACCTTTGGTTGTGGTTCTGCTATTGCTTCTTCTTCTCTGGCAACAGAGTGGTTAAAAGGCAAGACAGTAGACCAAGCAGTGGCTATTGACAATATGGATTTGGTAGAAGAATTAAATCTTCCTCCAGTAAAAATTCACTGCTCTGTATTGGCAGAAGACGCTATTAAAGCGGCCATCAATGACTACCGTACCAAGAATGGTTTGGAGCAATTGGTGTTTGAAGAAAGGATTCATTAATCACTGACGGTAATAGTACCGTCAAAAGATTTGTTATGGCAGAAGTTGCATTAGAAAATAGTATTTACGTAAGCGAGAAGGCTAAGAAAAAAGTGGTTCAACTCATGGAAGAAGCAGGAGTGTCAGGTGACGCTTCTTATTTCTTGCGTGTTGGTGTAGTAGGAGGCGGATGTTCCGGCTTGAGTTATAAGTTGGATTTTGACAATGAAGTCAAGCCCATGGATCAAGTCTTTGAAGACAATGGCGTAAAAGTGGTAACAGACTTGAAAAGCTTCTTGTACTTAGTAAATACAGAATTGGATTTTTCTGATGGACTCAATGGCAAGGGCTTTTATTTTAACAATCCCAATGCCAGTAGGAGTTGTGGTTGTGGAGAAAGTTTTGCCGTATAAGCTTTACTTAAGAATTGTTAGCGAAAGCTACATTTGCAAATAAAAATAGCCGCTAGGATGCAACCTAGCGGCATTTTTTTGCACTTTATCTAAACTAACATTTTAGTCCTTTTGCTTGGGAGCTTTAGGAGGTGGAGGTGGGGGAGGCAATTCTTTTTTAGGGGCTGTTGCTTTTCTTGCTTCCAATGGTGGAGGCGGTGGTGGTGCAGGCAAATCCTTTTTCACCGCTTGTTTGGGCGGTGGTGGTGGAGCCGGTAATTCCTTTGTCACCGCTCTTTTTGGTGGTGGCGGCGGCGGTGGGGGTGGTGCTTTTTTGTCACCGTCCTTGACAATAACAGGTGCAGTGAACTTGGTCACTTCTGTAGAAGTTGTTTTCTTCCTTGGTGTGCTTTTGACCGTAACAGGAATGGCGTCCGGTCCATTTTCAACCTTTGGTTTGGATGTTTGGGCCTTGGAAAAAA
The DNA here is from genome assembly GCA_002256435.1 of Chitinophagaceae bacterium BSSC1. GTDB lineage: Bacteria > Bacteroidota > Bacteroidia > Chitinophagales > Chitinophagaceae > Sediminibacterium. Next base: position 91,143 of record NKJC01000005.1, on the reverse strand, counting down.
GTCCAATTCCAAACAGACAGACAGCGGTGAGTGCTAGGCGTAGGTTCATGGCGTTTTTTTATATTGAGACACCAAATGTGATAAATTCCATAAAACCCGTTTCAAAACTTGCCAAGATTGGTTCAATTGGCTTTTAAGATTTAGTTTTGGAGCATGTGGATGATCTGTAAAAAAGAATGGCAACAGTTTTTCAGCAGCCTAACCGGATACCTGGCTTTGTTGGTCTATCTGTTGTTAAACGGACTTTTTCTCTTTCTTTTTCCCGATACCAATTTGTTAGACTTTGGTTATGCTAGTTTGGCGGGCTATTTTAGTCTGGCACCTTGGCTATTATTGTTCTTGATCCCCACTATTACCATGCGCACATTTGCGGATGAATTTAAATTGGGCAGTTTTGAAATTTTAAAAACCCTACCTCTTAGTCCAACTGCCTTGGTCATGGGTAAATGGTTGGGGGCCTTTTTGATTGTATTAACCGCCATCTTTCCTACCATTATTTATGCCATTTCATTACAAGCACTCAGTGTTACCGGAGGCATTGATCTTGGGGCAACCATTGGTAGTTATTTAGGGCTAGGCTTATTGGCAAGCGTGTTCACAGCTATTGGTATTGCTACAAGTAGTTATACCAATAATACCGTAGTTGCTTTTATTGCTGGGGCTTTTGTAGCTTTTCTATTGTATAATGGATTTGAAGCCATTAGTAAATTATCCTTGTTTTCCAATGGTTTGGATTATTATATAGAAATTCTTGGTATCAAGTTTCACTATCGCAGCATTAGTAGGGGAGTTATTGACCTGCGCGATGCCATTTATTTTATAGGGCTTACGGCCTTGTTTTTATTGATCACCCGTAAAAACATCGCGGAGAAATAGTCATGAAAAAAATCATCCAACAGAAATATGCTTGGGTATTCTTTACCGCTTGTTTTATTGCCCTGGTATATTTGGCTAACCTAGTTTCTTTTAGAGCTGATTTAACTGCAGAAAAAAGATTTAGCCTAAGCCCTTCAACGCATCAAGTACTAAAGGGTTTAGATAGTGCCGTCACCATCACGGTGTTTTTAACTGGGGATCTACCCTCAGACTATCGAAAATTAAACCAAGCAGTACAAGACCTATTAAATGAGTTCAAGTCTATTGCTGGTGGCAATATCTTGCAAGTAAAATTTGAAAAACCAGGGGAGCATTTAAGAAGCGATACCTCCAAAGCCATACTCTATGATTCTCTTTCTAGACTTGGGGTTGTTTTTGAACAAACGGCTTCTGTATCGGCTGAATCAGACAAGACTACGCAACAATTGATTATCCCATCAGCTTTGCTACAATACAAACAGCAAAAGCCCATTGCCATTGATTTAAGAAGCAGCAAGAAAGTCTTTAAGCAATATGACTTACTTACTGTGGCGGAACCAGAAGAAGACAAGGAAGCCACGCGTAACGCAGCAGAAGCCTTATTGGAATATAAGTTTGCCAATGCCATACATTTACTAACACGCAAACAAGTACCAACCATTGCTTATCTGGTGGGCAATGGAGAACCCATTGACCTTAGGATCAATGACCTAGGAGAGCGTTTGAGAAACGAATACCGTTTGGCTGTATTTGACTTAAAACAAGGCTATCCTGATCCAGCCATGATTGATGCCATGTTAGTGGTTAAGCCTACCCAACAGTTTACTGAAGAAGACAAATTAAAACTGGATCAGTATGTAATGAATGGGGGCAAAGTGATTTGGTTTATAGATAAATTATACGCCGAGCTAGACAGTCTCAAACGTAATCAGGCTGAGTATACAGCGTATGACCGAGGCCTAGATTTAGACGACCTCTTGTTCAAATATGGGGTAAGAATTAATGGAGACCTCTTACAAGATTTGAACTGTTCAAAAATGCCCATTGTGATTGGACAAAATGCCGATGGTAGTCCCAAAATGCAAAGAGTTCCATGGCCCTATTATCCATTTCTGTCTGCAAGAACCAAGAATCCTATTTCACAAAACCTAGACAGGGTGTTGCCCCTATTCCCTTCAAGTATTGATACCGTAAAAGCCCCCGGCATCAACAAAACTATTTTGTTGGCAACGGATTCCAATAGTAGGCGCTTGAGTTCTCCTGCCATGGTCTCTGTAAATAGTGTGAAAGATGAAAATGACCTGCGCAGTTTTAACAAGAGTTATATTCCAGTAGCAGTTTTATTAGAAGGTAGGTTTCAATCCTTATTCAAGAATCGGGTTTCAGCTGTGCTCAATGATAGTATTCAAAAAGCCACGGGTAAACCCTTTCTGAATCAAGCAGTAAAACCAGGTAAACAAATTGTAGTGGCTGACGCCGATATTGTGACCAATGAAGTCAGTCAAACTACGGGTCCATTACCCATGGGTGAATTGCAAATGGAAAATTATCGCTTTGCCAACCGGGAATTCCTGTCCAATAGTGTGGATTATTTGGTGAGTGGCAACCAGTTGTTTGAAACCAGGAACAAGGATTTTGTGCTTCGTTTGTTAGACAAGAAAAAACTATCAGATGAAAAAACATTTTGGCAGGTGATCAATATTGGACTTCCCCTTGTCTTGGTCCTGATCCTAGGCGTATTTTTCCAATGGCGCAGAAAAAGCAAGTACACGGCTTAATTTCTGCATCCTATCTTTATCTTTATCCCAAAAGCGGTTCATGGACAAGCATCAAATTGTATATAGTGTATTTGGATTGGTATTGGTATTGGCACTGATCATGGATCTGGGTTTGTTAAGTAAGAAGAACAAAAGCATCAGTATCAAAGACGCTTTGTACCAGACTTTTTTTTGGGTATTGTTGGCATTTGCCTTTTTTGGATTTCTCTGGTATGAAGAAGGTAGCAAACCTGCCCTAGAATATATCAGTGCCTATCTCATGGAATGGAGTTTGAGTATTGACAATATTTTTGTCTTTATCCTCATTTTTAATTCCTTTAAAGTAAAAGAGAAAAACTATTCTAGGGTCCTGCTCATTGGAATTATGATGGCCATAGTTTTTAGGGTTATTTTTATCACTATTGGTGTGGCATTGGTAGAACAGTTTCATTGGTTATTGTATGGCTTTGGATTGTTCCTGCTTTATACTGGTTATAAAATGTTTAGCACCAATGAAGACGAAGCTTTTGACCCACACGATTCCAAGATTTACCATTTCTTAAAAAAATATTTACCACTTACCAGCAGTGATGGAGACGGAAAATTTGTAATCAAGGAAAACGGCAAACCCGTTTATACCAGTTTATTTGTGGTAGTCATTTTACTAGCTTCCATTGACTTGGTTTTTGCACTAGATAGTATTCCTGCAGTCTTGGGAATTTCAAAAGACAAGTTGGTGATTTATTCTTCTAATATTTTTGCGGTGCTTGGACTGCGCTCTTTGTTTTTCCTATTAAGAGGAGCGGTAAACAAGTTTGATTATCTGCAGCAGGGTATTGCCATTGTCTTGGTATTTATAGGAATCAAAATGTTGGGTGAGCACTGGCTCAATCTTTGGTTAGACAAAACCGCCCAAACCATTTTATCCTTGTCTGTGATTTTGGTTTGTATTTCTGGTTCTATTTTTTATTCTATTTATCACCAGAAAAAAGGGATGCCTAAAAACATTTAATGGCCTACCTGATTCAAGATATTGCCCAAACCATTCATGCCCGCTCAGGCAATGGGCAGACATACAAAGCAGCCAGCATAACCCATCTTTTAACCGATAGTAGAAAACTGGTTTTTCCAGAAAGCAGTTTGTTCTTTGCTTTGTCATCAACACGTAAAGATGGCCATCTATTTATTGCGGAATTATACGCAGCCGGCGTTCGCAATTTTGTGGTGAGCCATACCCAGCAAGCAACTGAGTACACAGAAGCCAATTTCTTAGAAGTAGACAATGTATTGGAAGCATTGCAAATGCTTGCTAGCCATCATCGCGCAGCATTTCCAAATCTACCTGTTATTGGTATTACGGGAAGCAATGGAAAAACCATGGTCAAAGAATGGTTAAACCTACTCTTGCAAAAAGACCAGCATATTGTAAGAAGTCCTAGAAGTTATAACTCACAAATAGGCGTGCCATTAAGTGTTTGGCAAATTAGTACACAAGACAACTTGGGCATTTTTGAAGCGGGGATTAGTCAGAAAGGAGAGATGGCATCTTTGGCTAAGATCATTCAACCCAATATGGGTGTGTTAACCAATTTGGGAGAAGCGCACGCAGAAGGGTTTTCCAATAGGTTGGAAAAACTGAAAGAGAAATTGCAATTGTTTCAAAGCGTCTCTACCCTCATGGTGGCACTTGATGCTTTAACTCAAGAAGAACAAACCTATTTGTATCAAGCATTTCCAAAAGCTATTTGTTGGAGTAGTAAACAAAGCGCCGCTTTACAAGTATTAGAAATTAAATCACAGTCTGGTCTTACTAGCATTACTGCTTTGTATGATCAAAGAACCATTCAAATTCAGATTCCTTTTACAGATCCCATTTCTATAGACAATGCTATTACTTGTTGGTTGGTCTTATTAGAAATGAAATACCAGGACCAAGAAATTGCAACACGCATGTTGGCTTTAGAGCCAGTAGAAATGCGCATGCAACTCAAGAATGCCATTAACCATTGTTATTTAATCAATGATAGTTATAGCAATGACCTGTCTAGTTTGTCCATGGCCCTAGCTTATTTAAAGCAACAAGCCGGAGACAACAAAACCACTTTAATCTTATCTGATATTCCACAAACTGGATCTGACACTGCCGCAGTATATGAACAAGTAGCAGTAGAATTAGCAGAACGGAAGATTCAACAATTAATAGGAATAGGCCCAGCCATTAGTGCCGCTGCATCCAGTTTTCAAAACCGCATTGCCCAAACCAGTTTTTATAGCAGCACGGCAGATTTTTTAGAACGATGCAATGCACACCAGTTTCAGCATGAATATATTTTGCTAAAAGGCGCAAGAGCTTTTGCTTTTGAACAAATTAGCAAATGGCTTGAACAACAACAGCACCAAACTTTGATGGAGATCAACCTCAATGCCATGGTGCACAACCTCAAAGCTTATCAGGCCAGACTGCAACCGGGTACCAAGGTCATGGCCATGGTCAAGGCTTTTAGTTATGGCAGCGGATCTGTTGAAGTAGCAAGGCTATTAGAATTTCACCAAGTGAATTATTTGGCCGTGGCTTATGCAGATGAGGGCGTGGCTTTGCGTCAGGCAGGGATTCGCTTACCCATCATGGTCATGAGTCCAGACGAGACCAGTTTTGATGCGCTGGTGAATGCACACTTGGAACCAGAAATTTTTTCCTTTGGCATTTATCAGGCTTTTCATGAATACTTGCTCAAACAGGGTCTGACCCAGTTTCCGGTGCACCTGAAGTTTAATACGGGTATGAACAGACTGGGTTTTGAAGTCTCGGAAGCAGCTAGCATTGCAAAAGCATTGCAGCAAAATAATACCATGCAGGTCAAGACTGTCTTTAGTCATTTGGCTGGCAGTGAGCAAGCAGGTTTGGATAGCTTCACTTTGGAACAGGCGCATCTTTTTGACCAAGCATCCGAGCAAGTCAATTCTATTTTGGCGTATCCCTTTATCAAACACCTTTCTAATACCGCAGCCATTTTCCGCTATCCCCAATTACAGTACCAGATGGTGCGTTTGGGTATTGGATTATACGGGGTAGACCCCGTGAATGAGCAGGCTTTGGCTTTGCAACCCGTTTCTACCCTTAAGTCTACCATTGCGCAAATTAGAACCGTTGTCAAGGGGCATTCTGTTGGTTATGGAAGAAATGCTTTTATGGAAGCAGACAGCCGTATTGCTACCATTAGAATTGGCTACGCCGATGGTTTTGGTAGAGCAATGGGTAATGGAGCAGCAAGTGTTTGGGTGCGGGGGCAACTGGCATCTGTGGTAGGGAATGTGTGTATGGACATGACCATGGTCAATGTAACAGGCATAGCCGGGGTTCAAGAAGGAGACCAGGTAGAAATCTTTGGCAATCATTTGCCGGTGCAAACATTGGCCAAATGGGCCGGCAGCATACCTTACGAAATTTTAACAGGCATCTCGCAACGCGTGAAGCGGGTATATCTTGAAGAGTAATGCCCAAACCTTATCTTTGCCCACCAAAAATCACCGAATTGAAAGCAAGACAGATCATACTGATTATCCTCGGAATCATTTTTGCCGATCAGGCACTCAAGTTCTATATCAAGCTCCACTATTTTCAAGGAGAAGAACATTTGATGGTGGGTCAGTGGTTTCGCCTGCATTTTGTAGAAAATGAGGGCATGGCTTGGGGCTGGAAGTTTGGCGGTGGATTTGGCAAAATTGCCCTCACCCTTTTCCGTTTGGTGGCCGTGATTTGGGGTACTTTTTTGCTGCGCGATTTTATCAAAAAACAATACCACAAAGGATTTATTATCTGCGCTGCCATGATCTATGCTGGTGCATTGGGTAATTTAATAGATAGTATGTTTTACGGATTGATTTTTGAACAAAGCAATCCCTTTAGCCAAAACGTAGCTAGGTTCCTGCCTCCAGGTGGTGGTTATGCTAGTTTTCTGCACGGTAAAGTAGTAGACATGCTCTATTTTCCCATTGTACGCAATGCACATTTTCCAGCATGGGTACCTTTTTGGGGAGGAGATGATTTGGAGTTTTTCCGTCCAGTATTCAATATTGCAGACGCCGCCATTTCTACTGGCGTGATAATTATCTTGGTGTTTCAGAACAGGTTTTTCAACAAGCCAGAAACTACCCAAAACGAGACGGTGGAAACACGTACCCTAGTGGATGACAATACCCAGATTAATTAATTGATTTTCCAATTTGTAGCGGTAACACTTTGGGAATCGGTGGCGGAGAGTACAATGTTCTGGTCAACCATTCCAATGCCCTTGGCATAGGAAGCTGTACCAACCAAGACCTTTGTAAAGCCAATGCCTCCAGTTTCTTTAAAGTAGATCTCTCTTTTTACCGTGATTACATTGGACAAGGTCTTGCCGGCAATGTTCATGGTTTGGTTTACCCCAGCAATGGTAAAAACAGTTTTAGCCACACCAGGCTTAACGGTGGCGCCAATAAAACTTCCAAATAACACGTCCATTTCACCACTTTCCCAAGTAGTGCCAACAGGTGATTTGTCTTTGAGATAAGGGTATTCAATAAATCCACCAATATCATCAAAGATGCTGGTATAGTCAAAGTCTACGGTTCCAAATTCATAGTAAGTGCCAGCAGCGTCTTTGGCAAAATAAAAGGTATCGGCCAAGCTGGTAGCGTATTGGTAATAGTTCTTGCTATTATAAGGAATGTATTGGGCTAGGGTAGTGATTTTAAAACTATCCAAGGGTCCAGCATTGCCTATTAAACTGGGCAGGTATTGGTAGGTCCAAGTAGAACCTGCGTTGGTAGGTAAATAATCTAGTTCTGCAATGGTGCTGGTAGAAATGCTACAAAACTGACCATTGAATTGAACCAAGTAATTGCTGGCAATGGGTAAGATAGGTGTTCCATAGGCTTTTAGTTTAATGGATGTTGCACCAGCTACTTGTACATAACCAGAATCTATAAACCATACCCCATTAACCGTATCTGTGCTAATCACATACTTACCTGTACCTGTAAAGTTGACATTGATGATAGCGTAATTGCTATCCGTCATGGTACTGTCCATGACATAGGAACCACGAACAATGGCAGACTGACAATTGCCCATAGAATCCAGCAAAGTTCCCTCTGCTTTTGCACCACCCATATTGTTTTCAACACTCATTTCTTTCTGACATCCTGCTAATACCAGCAGGAATATCGCGCAAGCAGTGACTATTTTTGCCAATTGTTTCATGCAGATGCTGGTAGATTTGGTGATTGGGTGCACATTTACTAGAGGGAAATTAAGCTAAAAATGCAGCTTGATTTTCCAATTTTCCATTTTCGTGGAAATCTTTGATATTCTTTAACGTTGTTTGGGAGATTTGACTCAGGGCATCTTCTGTGAAAAATGCCTGGTGGGCGGTGATGAGCACATTGGGAAAACTCATCAAACGCTGGATTAAGTCATCCTGAATAATATCGGAAGAGAGGTCCCTAAAAAACAGTTTTTCTTCCTGTTCATATACGTCAATCCCCAAATAAGCAATATGACCAGCTTTCAAAGCCTTAATCACAGCCTTGGTATCTATGAGACCGCCTCTACTGGTATTGATGAGGGTAACGCCCTTTTTCATCATGGCAATGGTCTCATCATTGATGATATGTTTGGTCTGGTCATTGAGCGGACAGTGCAAAGAAATAATATCGCAGGCCAAAACATCACTCAAGGGTTTGAATTCAACACCCATGGCTTCTAGGTCTTTGTTGGCAATCACATCAAAGGCGCTGACCTTGCAACCAAAACCCAACATGATTCTGCAAAATGCCTTACCAATATTTCCGGTACCAACAACGCCAACCGTTTTGTTGTGCACGTCAAAACCCAATAAACCATTGAGTGAGAAATTTTGCTCACGTACTCGGTTATAGGCTTTATGTGTTTTTCTATTCAAAGTTAGTAACATGGCTACCGCGTGTTCTGCCACGGCTTCTGGAGAATAAGCTGGAACACGGCAAACTTGAATGCCATTACGTTTGGCAGCTTCCAAGTCTACATTGTTAAAGCCCGCGCAACGGAGTGCAATAATTTTTACACCCCTAGCAGCCAATGCATCCATCACATCAGCACCAAGTTTGTCATTCACAAATACACAAACAGCTTCAGCACCATCTACTAGATTGGCGGTTTCTTTTGTTAGGGCACTTTCAAAATAGACCAGCTCGTATCCGTATGCGTCTTTGTGTTTGTTGAAAAAAACAATATCGTATGGTTGGGTAGAGAAGAAGGCAATTTTCATGAATCAAATATAATGCATCCACTCAGAAATTGATTCAAAGTTGGCACATTGATAAGCAGGTTTGCAGCAGAAAAAAATGACATTTGTCAGTTTACTATTTTTTGTCCTGTCATTTGTTTGTCATAAAGTTTTTTTGGCCATCGTATGACAATTCTATGGCAAAACTACTGGCTGCTAAATGAAATTTTGCAGTACAAAGCACATGAAAAAGACCCACTACTTTTTTACCATCGCCCTAGCCCTGTTTCAATTACAGGCGACAGCCCAACAAAGGGTGTTCAAAGATACCCTAGACGGTAGCAGCGAAACAGTGGTGGTTACCGCCAACCGTTCTGAACGGAAAATGGGTAATGTGGCCGTGCCTGTCATTTTGATTGGGAAGAAGACCATTACCCAAACAGGCTCTTTACGGATCCAAGATATTTTGCAAGAACAAACTGGGATTGTGATAGTCAATAGTGCGTTGGGAACCTCACTCAATGGGTATCCCAATCCTTTTGGACAAGGCGTTCAAATGTTGGGACTTGATCCAGCCTATACAGCTATTCTCTTAGATGGTGAACCCTTGGTTGGTAGAAATGCCGGGATTCTAAAATTGGGTAGACTAGCTACTGGAAATATTAAACAAGTAGAAATAGTAAAAGGACCATCCTCAAGTTTATATGGTTCTGAAGCAATGGCAGGGGTGATTAATATTTTAATAGACATGCCTGCAAAAGAAAATATTGGATTTCAATTACACCATGCAACCAATAATACATGGGGTGGTACCTTATCTTATGCTAATCGCATTCATAAAACAGGGATTCAATTTTTTGTGAATAGACTTTCTACAGATGGCTATGATTTAGACCCCAATATCTATGGTAAAACCGTGGATCCTTATAGGGACTGGAATGGTCAATTAAAGATTACCCAAGAGCTAAGCAACAAATTACAATTGCTGGTTTCCTTGCGCAATTATGACGCCAAGCAAGACAATAATTATCAGATTTATTATCAGAACCTTCCAGCCATTGCTAGTGGTTATACTACAGAAACAGATAAGAGTGCTTTTGCGCAAATCAAGTGGTTTTTGAGCAGCAATAGCAAATTATATTTTCGTGGTTTTTATGACCGTTATACCAATCAGTCTTTTGTGAATTTAGACAAGACAGGTCTACGTTTTGATGAGACCAGTTTTGACCAATCTGTGTTCAAACCAGAAATTCAATTTGAAAAAAACAGACCAGGCAAAAGCCAATACGTTGCAGGTTTTGGTAGCAATATTGAAATGATTGATGCATCTAGGTATGCAGGCAAACAGAACTTGGCAACGGTCTATGGATTCACTCAAAAAGAATGGTACTTACTCTCTCAACAACTAACCCTGATTGCGGGAGCACGTGTAGACAAACGCACAGACTTTGACTTACACCTGAGTCCAAGACTAGCCATGGCTTTTAAACCCAATGCACACTGGAAATTCACTGCTTCTGCAGGTTGGGGTTTTAAAGCCCCAGACTTTAGGCATATGTACCTGAATTTTTACAATGCACAAATTGGCTATTCTCTATTGGGAACCGCAACCCTTGGTCAGGAATTGGGCAAATTACAACAGCAAGGACTGTTGCAGGCTGGCGCCGATATTAGCCCTTATACCAATGCAACAGGACTCAAACCAGAAACCAGTTTTGGAATGCATGTTGGAGCTAAATATACCAGTGGTAGACTAGTAGCAGAATGGGGTTTGTTTAGAAACAATATCAGCAACTTGATAGATGTATATGCTCTGCCTTTTAAGAGAAGCAATGGACTACCCATTTACTCTTACCACAATGTGGGCAATGTATTTACCCAAGGTGCAGAGATGGATCTGTCTTATCAACTAACAAAGCATGTTCGTTTGTCTGGTGGATACCAATTCTTACTAGCCAAAGACAAACAGGTCTTGGAAAATATAGACAAAGGTTTGTTGTACAAACGTGACCCACTAACCCTACAATCTAGTTTGGTGAATAGACAAGATTATTTTGGATTGGCTAACAGGTCTAAGCATAGTTTTAATGCCAAGGTTTTATACGAAACAGCCACAGGATTTGACGCTTATTTTAGGGCGGTATACCGTGGACAATTTGGATTCATGGATCAGAATGGCAATAATATCATTGACAATGCTTCTGAAATGACAGAAGGCTATTGGATGCTGAATTTGGCTGCTAGTAAATCCATTGGCCATTTTTTAAGGGTACAAATTGGTGCAGAAAATTTACTAGACTATACCAATCCTGTACAGCTTAGCAATATCCCTGGTAGAACTTATTTTATCAACCTCAATTTGAATATCAATCAACCCACAAAACATAAACTCCCATAACATGAAAAACAGTTTAAGTCTTTTGACCATTGCCGCATTTGCATTAGTGTTTACTGCATGTCAGAAAAATGATGCTCCCCCAGTTGCTGTACCAGCATATAGCAGCACCCAAACCCTTACCGTGAATTTTAGTTCTACCAAACCATTTGCTTTCTTTGGTTTTAAAGACAGTGCCTTGGTAGTCAACTCCGATTCTACCACGGCTAAATGGGATTTTGGTTTAAGGTTAACCACTTTCTTGGTAAACAGCAATGCCAGTGGTCCAGGCAAAGCCGGTGTAATTATGCAGGATGGTATTTTTGCTAGCTTGAACACCGCTCCAACTTCTGGATATGCCTATGATACTACCAGCACCAAACTAGCCATCAAAGACGGTTCTTGGTATGATTACAACCCACAAAGCCATGCATTTATACCCAAAGCAGGTAAAGTATTCTTCTTCCGCACTGCCGATGGTGCACATTATGCCAAAATGCAATTATTAGCGGTTGACTATGCGCCTTTTACTGGTCCAGCACCATCACAATTGCTGTATAAGTTCCAATATGCTTACCAACCAAGTGGTAGCAATAATTTCTAGTCATCCCCCCATTTTAACATACTAGCAAAACCCCAGCCAAAAACTGGGGTTTTCTGTTGCCATATTCGTACCTTTGCCGCCTTAAAAACAGATTGGTAAAGCGTCTTAGCAGTATGAAGTATCCCGAATTCTCTGGTTTAAACCTGCCCAAGATAGAGCAGGAGATCCTGTCTAAATGGAAGCTGTCACAGGCTTTTGAAAAAAGCATTTCTTTAAGAGAAGGCAAAAAGCCCTTTGTTTTTTACGAAGGACCACCCAGTGCCAATGGCATGCCCGGGATTCACCACGTGATTTCCAGAACCCTCAAAGACATGGTTTGCCGTTATAAAACCATGCAAGGTTTTCAGGTAAAACGCAAGGGCGGATGGGATACCCATGGATTACCCGTAGAGTTGGGTGTTGAAAAAGAATTGGGTATTACCAAGGAAGATATTGGCAAGAAAATCAGCGTTGCGGAATACAACCAAAAATGCCGCGAAGCCGTATTGCGCTACAAAGACAAATGGGACGAACTCACTACCAAAATGGGATATTGGGTAGACCTGAATGATCCCTATATCACTTTTGAAAACGATTATATTGAAACCCTTTGGTGGATCTTGAGTGAGCTCTACAAAAAAGGATTGCTCTATGAAAGCGTGAGCATTCAACCTTATTCACCAGCCGCTGGTACGGGTTTGAGTTCTCATGAATTAAACCAACCAGGTACTTACAAAGACGTTAAGGATACATCGGCCGTGGCTATGTTCAAAGCCATCAATGATGATAAGACCAAATTCTTATTTGATGCAGCAGGAACGGACCAAGTTTTCTTTATGGCTTGGACCACTACTCCTTGGACCCTGCCTTCTAACCTCGGTTTAACCGTTGGACCCAATATTGACTATGTATTGGTGAAGACTTTTAATCCTTATACCGCATTGCCCGTAAACCTGGTATTGGCAGAAGCCTTGCTGGGCAAGTATTTCAAGCCGGAAGGAGAGAACGGTGATTTTGACAATCATACAGCTGAAACCAAATTATTGCCTTGGACCATTTTGACAAAATTCAAAGGTACACAGGTAGAGAACGCACGCTATGAACAGCTGATGCCTTATGAAGCCAATAGCCCTGCTGTCATAGAGAGCATCGCCCCCGGCGCAGAACCCTTTAAAGTAATAGTAGGAGATTTTGTAACCACAGAAGATGGTACTGGTATTGTGCATACTGCTCCAGCTTTTGGTGCAGATGACTATAAAGTGGGTAAGAAAGCCAATATTGGCATTCTGACCATGGTAGACAAACAAGGGAAATTTGTAGACGGACTTGGTGAGTTTAGCAATAGATACGTCAAGAATTACAAAGATGAAACAGACTATGTAGACGTAAACGTAGACATCTGTGTCAAACTCAAAAAAGAGAATCGCGCATTTAAAGTAGAAAAATACGAACACAGTTATCCGCATTGTTGGAGAACGGATAAACCCATTTTATACTATCCACTAGACGCTTGGTTTATCAAGACCACGGCCGTAAAAGACCGCATGGTAGAACTCAATAAAACCATTAACTGGAAACCCAAATCCACTGGCGAAGGCCGATTTGGCAACTGGTTGGAAAACATGGTTGACTGGAACCTAAGCCGTAGCCGTTATTGGGGAACCCCACTTCCAGTTTGGAGAACAGAAGAGGGTGATGAAGAAGTTTGTATTGGTTCTATTGAAGAATTGAATACAGGCATTCGCAAAGCCAGTGAAGTCTTGGGTGGAGACGTAAACAAACACTATTTACACGAGGGGATATTGGATTTACACAAACCCTTTGTTGACGATATTATTTTGGTGAGTCCATCGGGCAAACCCATGAAACGGGTATCAGACCTGGTAGACGTTTGGTTTGATAGTGGTGCCATGCCTTATGCCCAGTGGCATTATCCTTTTGAGAACAAAGACTTGGTAGACAAGGGAGAAGCATTCCCTGCAGACTTTATTGCCGAAGGCGTTGACCAAACCCGTGGATGGTTTTATACCCTACACGCACTTGGGGTCATGCTTTTTGACAATGTAGCTTACAAAACCGTGGTGAGTAATGGATTGGTGCTTGACAAGAACGGCAACAAAATGAGTAAGCGCTTGGGTAATGTGGTGAATCCTTTTGAGACCATTGAAAAATATGGTGCTGATGCTACCAGGTGGTATTTGATCACCAATGCATCGCCCTGGGATAATTTAAAATTTGACTTGGCAGGGATTCAAGAAGTGCAACGCAAATTCTTTGGAACCCTCTACAATACCTATCAGTTCTTTATTCTTTACGCCAATGTAGACGGGTTTGCTTTTCAGGAAGCGCCGGTGCCGTTGGCCGATAGACCAGAGATTGATCGCTGGATTTTGAGTTCACTCAATACCCTGATCAAGAAAGTAACCGAATCCATGGACGATTATGAACCCACCATTGCAGGTAGGGCCATTGAAAGTTTTGTGGACGAGCATTTGAGCAACTGGTACGTGCGTTTGTGCAGAAGGCGTTTTTGGAAAGGTGATTATGAATTAGACAAAATCTCTGCCTACCAAACCCTCTATGAATGTTTGGAAACCATTATTCGTTTAATGGCACCCATTTCACCATTCTTTAGCGATGCCTTGTTCCAGAATTTAAACCAGGTAACCAATAGATTTGAAGCGGCTTCTATACACCATGCTGATTTTCCAGTTGCCAATCCAGCAGCCATTGACGCTGGTTTGGAAGAAAGGATGCAGTTGGCTCAAGACACTTGTTCATTAGTACTGTCTTTGCGCAAGAAAGTGAATATTAAAGTGCGCCAGCCATTGCAAAAAATCCTGATTCCGGTACTAAACCCAGAAATGAAAGCTCAGCTAGAATTGGTGCAAGACCTGATCTTGGCCGAGGTAAACGTGAAAGAAATGGTATACCTGACCGAGACCGAAGGCATTATCAAAAAGAAAATCAAGGCCAATTTTAAACTTTTGGGTGCCAAAATGGGGGCCAAGATGAAGCAGGCTGCGGCTTTGATTGGTGCATTTAGCCAACAAGAGATTGCCCAACTAGAGAAAAATGGCCAAATAGCCATTCAAGTAGACGGCGAAAACTATCAAATTGAACTGGCTGAAGTAGAAATAGCGGCAGAAGACATTCCAGGTTGGAGTGTGGCCAGCAAGGGTGCTTTGACCGTTGCCTTGGATATTGTGCTCTCAGAAGACCTAAAACAGGAGGGAGACGCCAGGGAATTGGTGAATCGGATACAAAATATTAGAAAAGAGAACGGTTTTGAATTAACAGACCGTATATTCGTAAAATTGCTTGAATCTGATGGGTTTAAGCAATCTATTATTAAATTTAACGATTATATTTGCCGCGAAATTTTGGCAGACAACATTGAATGGGTTTCAGCATTGCCTGATGGCGTTGAAATTGAGATCAATGAGACCCTGTTAAAATTAGCAGTCACAAAAAAAGGATAACGCTATGCCTTCAAAAAAGCCAGCACCAAAAAAAGCAGCACCCGCCAAAAAAGCGGCACCTGCACCTGCTAAAAAAGCAGCACCCGCCAAAAAAGCGGCACCTGCACCTGCTAAAAAAGCAGCGCCCGCTCCAGCAAAAAAAGCAGCGCCTGCTCCGGCAAAGAAGGCAGCACCCGTAAAAGTGGCTCCTAAACCTGTAGCAAAACCTGTTGCAAAACCCGCTGCTAAACCAGCACCCAAGCCAGCTCCTAAACCAGCTGCACCCGTTAAGAAACCCGTTGTAGCTGCTAAACCGGCTGCAAAACCAGCAGCTGTTCCGCAAGCCAAGGCTGCGCCACAAAAGGCTCCTGCTGTCTCATCTAAAACTGTTCAAAAACCTGTGGCAAAATCTGTAACTCCTGTAGCAAAACCAGCAGCTAAACCTGCTGCTAAACCAATACCTGCACCAGCACCTGCTCCTGCAGCACCTGTTCAAAAGGCAAAACCACCAGTAGCCAAAACGCCAGCTCCTCCAGCTCCTCCAGCTCCTCCGGTAAAACCCGTGAGAAAAGCGCCAGAGCCCATTAAGGACCTGAAATTGCCCAAGACCAATACCAAATCAAGTGTGCCTTACAAGCCCATGTATACACCTCTAGAAAAAAGAGAAGAACTTTCTTCTACTGCCAACCAATCCATTGTTAAATACAGTGATGCGGACCTGGCCGATTTCAGAGAACTGATTTCTAAGAAATTAGAAGCAGCTAAAAAGGAACTGGCTTATTTGCAAGGCTTAATTACCCGTAAGGATGAAATGGGCGGAGACAATGACGATGCCCGTTACATGACCATGGAAGACGGAAGTATGAGTATGGAAAGAGAGCAGTTGAGCCAAATGGCCAGCCGCCAGATTACTTATATTGACCATCTGGAAAAAGCCTTGATGCGCATTGAAAATAAAACATACGGTATTTGCCGTGTAACTGGAAAATTGATAGACAAAGCCCGTTTAAGAGCCGTACCCCATGCTACTTTAAGTTTGGAGGCTAAACTTGGATTGGCAAGACACCCCGGTGAACAATAAGATGTTAGATCTAATTGATTGAAACTAAAAAGAGGATGCCCAAAAGCATCCTCTTTTTTTATTCTCTTATTTTTTCCTTCACTCTTCACTCTTCACTCTTCACTCTTCACTATTTCACTTCCTGCATATCAACCAGCCTTCGGTAAATGCCGTTCTTAGCCAAGAGTTCATCATGATTCCCACGTTCCGCAATCTCTCCTTTTTGCAACACGATAATTTCATCCGCGTGTCTAATAGTAGAAAGCCTATGTGCAATTACAATAGAAGTGCGGTTCTGCATCATATTATTAATGGCGTCTTGTACCAGTCTCTCACTCTCTGTATCAAGGGCAGAAGTAGCTTCATCCAAGATCAAAATAGGAGGGTTCTTGAGCACGGCTCTGGCAATGGTTACACGCTGTCTTTCACCACCAGACAATTTGGAACCACGGTCTCCAATATTGGTATCAAAACCCGCTTCTTTTAGTTCAATAAAGTTATAGGCATTGGCCACTTTGGCTGCATGCATAATGGCTTCGGGGCTGCTATTGTCAATCCCCAAGGCAATATTGTTGGCAATGGTATCATTGAACAAAATGGGCTCCTGTGTTACAATCCCCATGAGGTTGCGCACGCTATTCAAACTATACTCTTTAATGTTCACCCCGTCTATCAATAATTCTCCTTCACTTACATCGTGAAAACGTGGCACTAAATCTGCTAACGTACTTTTGCCCGCACCCGAAGAACCCACCAGGGCAATGGTTTTACCCTTTTCAATGGTGAGGTTGATATTTTTTAAAATGCTGATCTCGTCATAGTTAAATGACACATTTCTAAACTCAATACTATGGTTAAACTGTGCAATGGTTTTGGCATCAGGTTTATCTACAACAGTAATGGGTGCTTTTAAAATTTCTTCAATTCTTTCAATGGCAGCACTACCTCTTTGTGCATTATAAAAAGAAGTAGACAGACTCTTAGCCGGGTTAATGATTTGTGTAAAGAACAGGATATAAGTAATAAAATTTTCAGGACTCAAACCCGCTTCACCTCTTAGTACCAAGAGCCCGCCAAACCAAAGAATACAAGAGAGTACCAATACACCCAAGAACTCAGACATGGGAGAAGCAAGGTCCCTTCTAAAATTCATCTTGTTCCGTATATGGTTCAGGGTATCATTGGTATCAAAGAATTTGTTGCGCAAAATCTTCTCTGCGTTAAAAGCCTTGATTACGCGCAGACCTCCAAGGGTCTCATCCAAGATAGACATGAGGGTACCCAATTGTTCCTGAGAACTGGTAGATTGTTTTTTCAAAGACCTACTCACCCTTCCAATAATAAAACCGGTTAAGGGTAACAAAACCAATAAGAACAAAGACAAAGCCGGACTCATGGCCACCATGATGCCTAGGATAATCAGGATCTGCAAAGGGTCCCTGATCAAACCTTCTAATGTGCTCATCACAGACCATTCAATTTCATTGGCGTCATTGCTCATGCGGCTAATGATATCGCCCTTACGCTGTTCTGTGAAAAACCCAATAGGTAGTTCCAAGATCTTGGCATAAAGGTCTGAACGCAATTTGGTCATTACATAATTGCGCATGGGAGCCAAGACCCGGTAAGAGAGATAGACAAATACGTTTTTAAAAAAGATAGAAACTACCATTAAAATACAGATGGCTGCCAGCGCATAAACCTTGCTATGCTGCTGAATCAGGTCATTCATCCCGTATTTGATATAGGCTTGTAGTACATTAGCATTGAACGCAAATTCTGGTTTGGCAAGGGCTGCTTGTTGTCCTTTTTCAAAGAGCATTTGTAAAAAAGGTGCCAACAAAGCCAATGATACCAAGGAGAAGAGAACGGACAGGAGGTTGAATACCACATAGAGCCCAATGTTCTGTTTTTTATCTTTGAGGTAAAAAAGTATGCGTGAAAATCGCTTCATAAATAGGAAAAACGGTTAATACACGGCAAAGTAACTAATTTTACCGCCAATCAAATGTTAGAAAATGGAGGAAGGAAAGCGCCAACGGCAGGTGGCAAGTGCCCTGCAAGAAGAAATGAATGATATTTTCAGGAGACTGAACTTGAATATGATTGATGGTGGAATGGTTTCTATCTCATCCATTAAAGTAACCCCAGACTTGTTAGAAGCCAGGATTTACATCAGCTTGTTTCAAGTTAAAGAACCCGCTTCGGTGATGAAAACCATTGAAGCAAGGGCTTGGGAAATCAAGAAGGAATTGGCCAATAGGGTGAAGCACCAATTGAGAAGAATCCCCGTCTTGCATTTTTATTTAGACGATACTTTGGACTATGTGTTCAAGATGGAAGAAGTATTTAGAAAACTCAAAGAAGAAAAACCAACTACACCCAGCACAGATCCTGAAGCGGAATAATCACCATGAATCTATTATTCGCCTGGCGCTATTTCAAGTCAAAAAAGTCTACCAATGCCATCAATTTGATTGCATGGATTAGTGTGGTAGCTATTGGCGTAGGAGCAGCAGCATTGATCTTGGTCTTGAGTGTGTTTAATGGTTTTGAGGGTTTGGTTAAAGGGCTGTACGCCGATTTTTATGCCGATGTACGTATTGCGCCAGCAGAAGGAAAATTCATCAGCATTAATACCGCGCAGTGGCAAAGTATTCAGTCTACCAAGGGGCTGCAAGCCATGAGTGGGGTAGTGGAAGAAAAAGCCGTGCTCACCAATGGAGACTGTTCTTCTATTGTCTATATCCGCGGTGTAGATAGTACTTATACTGCCGTAAGTAAATTAAATACCCATATTAGAAGGGGCAAGTTTGTACTGGGTACGGCCGAGCAACCAAGTTTGGTGGTAGGCGTGGGCATTGAAAACGCAGCTTGCTTAGACGTTGAAAGACCCGCTGGTCCGGTTACATTGTATATGCCCAATAGACAATCCAGCAATTTTGCCTCCGGCGATGCGCTCAATGCTTATAACGCCACGGCCTTGGGAACCTTTATGGTGCAGCAAGATTTTGACAACAAATACGCGTTTAGCAATATTGACTTTATGCGATTTATGTTGGGTCTGCATGCAGACCAATATTCCGCGATTGATATAAGAGCCGGTGCCAATGCAGACCAAGTAAAAAAAGAACTGCAAGCCAAGCTGGGCAAGGGCTTCTTGGTACAAACACGCTATGAGCAGAACCAGAGTTTATATACCGTGATGCAAATTGAAAAATGGGTCATCTATGGCATTCTTTCTTTAATACTAGTAGTAGCAGCCTTTAATATGATTGGCGCACTCACCATGTTGGTACTAGAAAAACAAAAAGACATTTCTGTGCTACAAGCCATGGGTGCTAGTCAACAACGCATTCAGTGGATTTTTATCAGCGAGGGATTATTACTAGCTGGTTTGGGTGGTGGCGCAGGTATGTTACTAGCGGCTCTAGTTTGTTGGATACAGATCAAATTTGAACTCATCAAATTGGGTGGCAATACTTTTGTGATTGACTATTATCCCGTAAAAATGTTGGCAGCCGATTTTGCCCTTGTAGGCGTCACGGTTTTTTTGATAGCCCTCATTGCTGCTTACTTACCTTCCAGAAAAGCAAGTCTGCAAGCATTCTCCTTAAAATCTTAAGTTAGTACCCATAAAAATGCCGCTCCTAAAAGCGGCATCTTCTATATTGCTGGTCTGATTAATAATCACCCAAGGTTTCAGGTAATTGAGCCAGCGCTTTTTCTAATTGTGCGTCACTTGGTGCAATGCCATGCCATTCGTGGCTACCTTCCATAAAGTCAACACCCTTGCCCATCTTGGTTTTCATGATGATGCAAATGGGTTTGCCCTGACCAGTCATAGATTTGGCGTTGTCAATACAAGCCACTAGTTCCGCCATATTGTTTCCATCTACATTTAATACGGTCCAGTTAAAAGCTTCAAACTTGGCTTGTAGACTTTCTAAAGACAGCACTTTGCTAGTTGGTCCGTCAATTTGTTGGCCATTCAAATCAACAGTAGCAATCAAGTTGTCTACTTTGTTGTGGGCAGCAAACATAATGGCTTCCCAGTTTTGGCCTTCTTGCAATTCGCCATCGCCATGCAAAGAGAAAACCAAATGTGGGTCTCCGTTAATCTTTTTGGTCAAAGCGGCACCAATGGCAACGCTCATTCCCTGACCCAAAGAACCACTGGCTACGCGCACACCAGGAAGGTGTTCGTGGGTAGTAGGGTGTCCCTGCAAACGGGAATTGATTTTACGGAAACTAGCTAGTTCCTTTACTTCAAAATATCCGCTGCGAGCAAGGGCAGAATAGTAAACAGGAGAAATATGTCCAATAGACAGGAAGAACAGGTCTTCATTCTTGCCATCCATTTTAAAATCGGTGTGGTGGTGCATGCTGTGGAAGAACAGGGCGGAAAAATAGTCAGAACAACCCAAAGACGCACCGGGGTGACCGCTTTGAACCGCGTGTACCATGCGTAAAACATCTCTTCTCATTTGTGAAGCGTTCCTTTCCAGATCCTGTATGCTTGCCATATTAGTTGTTTTCAGGCTGCGAAGATAAAAGCTAAATGCTAATTAGACGTCTTTGAAAGGATTTATTTAGTTTTGCCACTCTTAAAAAGACCACTATGTCAGAAGCAATAGCATTGATTACTATAGACGCAGAAGAAACCATGTCAAAAGCCATTGGTCATTTGGAACAGGAATTGACCAGGATCAGGGCTGGAAAAGCTACCCCAGGTTTGGTAGACGGCATACATGTAGACTATTATGGCGCCCCTACTTTAATTAGTCAGGTAGCGAATATCACGGTGTTGGACGCTAGAACCATCAGCATCCAACCCTGGGAGAAAAACATGTTGGCACCCATTGAACGCTCTATTATGCAAGCCAATATTGGCATTACACCGCAGAGCGATGGGGTTCAGATTCGTTTGTTCATGCCTCCATTAACAGAAGAGCGCCGAAAAGAATTTGTAAAAAGGGCTAGTGGAGAGGGAGAGCAATCTAAAGTGGCCATCCGCAATATCCGCCGCGATAGCATTGAGCAAATTAAGAAATTGCAAAAAGACGGCTTGAGTGAAGACGTTGCCAAAGACGCAGAAAAAACCATTCAAGACCTTACGGATAAATTCATTGCGCTGGTAGAGAAACACTTGGCTGCCAAGGAAAAAGAAATGATGACTATCTAAAAATAGTTCTAAGAAAATTGATCAAGGTTCGGATGAAAGTCCGGACCTTTTTTATGTAACATCTCCCATCTTTCAAGGAGCCGGGGTGCTTTTTTAAGTAGTTGAGCCAAATAAACGCGCTATTCGGCTCAAAATTTCACTATTTTTGAGCCGAATAAATAAAATAATCGGCTCATGGCAACATACAATTGGCAACAATCTGACTGGCCAGACTTTAGGTTTCAACTAGAAAAGGTAGAAAAAGCCTTGTTGCTATTTTCTGAAAAACAGGGGCGTGTTTCAGGTATTCTAGAAGCTTTACCAGAACAAGTAAGACAGGACACTGTTGTGAATATGCTGTTAGCTGAAGCAATTAAGACTTCAGAAATTGAAGGCGAGTATCCCAATAGAGAAGATGTATTGTCTTCTATTCGGAAAAACCTTGGCTTGCATATTAACACAGCTTTTATAAAAGATAAATCTGCCGCAGGATTAGGTGAACTGATGATTGATGTTAGAAATACCAGCAATCTACCGCTCAGCAAAGAAAAACTATTTGAATGGCATCAGATGCTTCTAGGAACGAATAAAAAAATAGCAGTAGGTGTTTGGCGTTCTCATGAAGAACCCATGCAGGTGGTATCTGGTGCTTTGGGAAGGGAGAAAGTACATTTTGAAGCACCCCCTTCTAAACGTGTACCCAAAGAAATGAATGATTTTATTGATTGGTTTAATAGCACTGCTCCGGGCGGAAAAAAAGAAATAAGTATCGCACCGGTACGAGCAGCTATTGCCCATCTCTATTTTGAAACCATTCATCCTTTTGAAGATGGAAACGGCAGGATTGGAAGGGCTTTGGCGGAAAAAGCATTATCACAAACTATTAAACGGCCAGTTCTGCTCAGTTTGTCCAGTACCATTGAAGCCAACAAAAAAGCTTATTATACTGAACTAGAAATAGCACAACGCTCAAATGAAATTACCGCTTGGGTAAGTTATTTTGTGAACCTAACATTAGCTGCCCAGTCTGACGCAGAATTACAAATTGATTTTACCCTCAAGATTACTCGCTTCTTTGACCACTTCACAAATCAATTAAATGAAAGGCAGCAAACTGTTATTAAGAGAATGTTCCAGGAAGGCATTAATGGGTTTCAGGGGGGGATGAATGCTGGAAAATATTGCAAAATTGCTAAAACATCCAAAGCAACTGCAACCCGTGATCTGCAAAACTTGCTTGAAATTGGAGCATTTATGTTACATGGAAATGCGGGTGGAAGAAGTACCAGTTATCAAGTAAATCTTTGACCTTACTCTATTAAGATTTGATGGGTGAATTACTCTTTAGGATCATAATTGAATGGCAGCATGGTAGATAGTTTTTCAGACCAGGCCCAATAACCTTCTAAGAAAATATTCTCGCCAAAATAATAGGAGCCGTTTTTAAAGATGGTCACTCCCTTATTAAATGGTAATGAGATATCGGATGAAATATTGTCTTTATAAGGCCGCTTATTCATATACTTTGTGTACTCGTAAGGTTCTTTCTTAAAAATATAGCTAACGTGTAAACTATTGTCAAATTCAAAAAAGTAAGCGTCTTTAGAAATAGAAGCATCTACTTTAAATAGGATTTCATCCCTATTCACTTGTTTATCTAGGATTACTTTATTCTCTTCCCCGGAAAGTTTAGAAACCTTGCTATAATAGTCTAAACTGTCTTTTTGAAGGATATTTGTTTGCCCTTTATTTTTATTTGCCTCCAAATAGTTTTTGTACAACTGTTTTACACGCTTTTTTTCAAAATCGTCTACTTTGATAAGTGGATATATTTCGTAACCATCAGTTTGTAACTGATTAGCAAAAAGACTTCTGATAAAATAAATCAAAGAACCTTTATAAGTATCCAAACGAGTTGTCTTCCATTTTTCCAATTGGTCAGCATTGGTGGAGGTCATTTCTTTGAAAAGCGGATAGCCTGTGAACTTGAATTGGTTGTCATTCAAATTGAATTCAAAATTGATCAATAGATAGTCAATAGTATATCCAAGATTATTGTTTTCAAATTGAAGGTTTTCATGTGCAAAAGCCCTAACCGTATTGTTCCTTCTATTGTATTTGAATTTAACCACAGATGGGTTTTTGAGATAGCAGTTTTTGAGAAAGGTATTTTTGCCTATAAAATTTTCTTTAAAATAGTCGCCCCATCTTTCCCATCCATCACTATCATAGGATTCCACTATCACTTCTTTTAGCACGTTGGCATTTGAGGCCAGATAGATGGTTTGCTTTTCTTCCGACTGGTTAATTTGTACCTGAGTAACAAGCGTTGCATAGTTTAAAGCGGTGCAGATTAATTCGTATTTACCCTGTGGTACACGGCTAATAGAGAAATTACCTTTCTCATCCGTTGAAGTACCCAATGATGTAGTACTTAAAAATACATTGACACCTGCAATAGGCAATTTAGTTGCGCTATCTAACACACTACCCTTTAGAATGGATTGTCCTTTTGATGAAGTGGCAAAAATTAGAAAGATTAAAATTGTATAATAAGGTTTCATGACAATTAGAATTTTAAAAGCAATTTTATAATAAGATTCAAAATTGCTAGTGTTAAGGGGGGAGATAACAGTAACTAAATGTAAACATAAAATAGAATATTTTTATTATTTGTTATTTTTTGATATATTTAATTATTAAGATTTGATAAACTAATTCTTAATAATTCAGGAAATAGGATAACGACCCATTTATTGTTTTGATTTTCAATTTGTTATTTTTTAAATAGCTTCTTAATACGAGCCATTATTAGTACTTATTCGTCAACCTAGAAAGGTAATCTAGTTCTAGTAAAGAAGTAGGTAATACAAGTAAGACTTGTACGATAAGATGTGCCAAATGCTTTACTTAAAAGTGGTAATTTTTAGAGCATGAAATATTAAATAGTGAATTATGAAATCTATTTTTTTAACTCTCTTTTGTTTTATCTCCATCATTGTTAAATGTCAAAATAGTAAAAAAGAATTTGTACTTAATGGTATAATTCAGAATAGAGATACCGGAAAAATATTTCTTAGATATATAAACGATTTGGAGAAATGGGTTTCTGACACTGCAATTTTGATAAATGGACATTTTAGATTTGTTGGTGAAATAAATGAGCCAGTTTATGCGAGTATTTCTGGATATAAAAAGATTGTAGATTTTGAGCAGGTTAATTTTACTAACATTTTTCTTGAGCCAGGTATTCAAAAAATAAATTTAACTGAAAATGATTTTGTTCATTCTAAAATGGAGGGGTCTTTATCGCAAAGGGAATATGATACACTTACTATGAATGTTGATTCTATTAAATTAAAGTATAAAAACATTCATCAAGAAATATTGATGTCAAAGTATAAATACAAAGAAGCTAAATCGCAAATTGAAAAAGACATTGCTTTAGAATTGCAAAATGAATTTATAGCTAAATTGAAACCGGAAAATGATGAGATTACAAATCTGTATATTTCATTTGCAAAGCAACATCCCAATTCTTATGTTAGTCCTTGTTTCTTTTATTTTCCTGCCAAATTAATGCCCATTGATTCTGCAAAATTAATTTTTTCAAAATTTTCCCCTAGTGTACAAAAAAGTAGATTCGGAAAAAATATAGCTAATATATTTATACAACAGGAACAAAATGCAATCGGAAAAGTTCCTTATAATTTTAATGCAATAGATATTAATGGCATAAATATTTCATTATCTAGCTTTAAAGATAAATATTTATATATAGATTTTTGGGCAAGTTGGTGCGCACCTTGTAGAGCTGAAATACCACATTTAAAAAATATTTTTGAGCTTTATAATCCTAAAGGACTTGAAATACTAACTATTTCAATTGATAAAGATTCCATTGCTTGGAAGAATGCAGTAAAAACAGAACAGTTATACAAATGGCATAATGTTCTTGTAAATAAAGAAATAGAAAAGAATTACGACAATATTCAAAACCCCATTCCGTCAGGAATACTCATTGCAAAAGATGGTAAAGTATTATGGAAATCTTCTAATGATGAGTCTCTTGAAAGTGTTTTAAAGAGAATTGTTAATTGATATATTTTGTATTCTTAATGCATTAGACAAGTAAATCTAGTTTTATTTCAATATCTGTTATACTTCGATTGCACTAATTCTTTAAAGTATTTGTTAAATAAACAAGATGATACCAGAGCTCTTATTATACGCTTTTACATTTTTACAACAAGATACTATTCCTGTTAAAATTCATATTGAAATTCAGGGGCTGGATACGAATACGGTTTCAATTCAGCCACCGAATGAAAATTTTAAAAATGAAGTTGTATTTGACAAAATTGCCTTAATTAAGGGAGGGAGGAATTTCGATTTTTCTATAAATATTAATAAGTCAACATTCCTCTTTATTAAAATAAATGGTGAAATGAATATGGCTTTTGGATTTTCACCTGGTGATAGTTTGTCATTATTTTTGTCAAAGATTAAAGCTGAAAAATCTACATATAAATTGGATATAAGAGGTTCAAATGAATTAGCACATAAAATATATTTTAGCAAATTTTTTCCTCCTGCTAAAAACTATCAACAATTTTCAAATCTATCAAAAACTGAAAAAAGCTATAGTAGCTATTATAAAAAATCTAAGATATATATAGATAGTTTAACTGGGATTTGGGATTCTTTGAAAACAATTTATAATTATAATAATGAAGTACTTGAACTTTATACGTTGGATACTAAATCTATACTTTATAATGCAGCATTAAGAAAAATGTCAATTTTGAAAAGAGATACAACTTTGGGTTCTAAAGATAAATATTTGAATATTCAGAATTTGATAAATTATCATGGAAGGTTTTCAGAAACTAAGCTTTTACGAACACCATTCGGAATTCGGGGGCATTATGAATACTTATCTTCCATTATAAAAGATGATGATGCCATAGAAGATGAGGTTTTAAAGAAATCTGATCAAGCATATTATTACTATTTAGATCCCTTAATTCGAGAAAATTCTTGGGGTTCTGAAATTTTAGAAAACAAACTTTTATTCCCTAATTCAAATACCATACAAGACAGTATTAATCTTGTGTTATTTGCAAAATATTATCCTAATTCTGAGTATTTAAAAAAAATTAATTTATTGCAAGATTCTTTAATATACGAACGAAAAGCACTTAATAAAAAGGTTAGTATAGATTTAAAAGAATATGCGTCTTTGGAAAAATCATTATCAACTATAAAAGGGGATTATTTCTTTATTGATACGTGGGCAACTTGGTGTATTCCATGTATACAAGAATTTAATTACTACGTGAACATATCAAAATATTTAATTAAGAACAATATTCAAGAAGTATTTTGGTCTGTTGATAAGAAATCAGATACTGAAAAGTGGAAAAGTTACATTAATAAACAATTTATTGCAGGTTATCATTTTCAATTATCTGAAAATAATCAACTTGAAATCTTGAAATTGCTTGGAGGGAAAAATGATATTTTATCAATTCCTCAATATTTATTTTATAATAAAAAGAAAAAATCATTTACAGTAAACCTGCCTAGACCAAGTAGTGGTGTGGTTTTGGAAACTTATATTAATAATTTGATGAAAGATTAGTTTTTGCAGAATCGGTTTGATTTTTTGAAATTTACATTTCCTTTATTTTTATTAGACAACCAAACCCCCAATAAAATAATGCACATACAAGCGCATTGTATCAGGTTGATTTCTTCTCCACCTAATAATCCCCAGAACACCGCAACAAAGGGAATCCCATAAGTAACAGTTGAAGCAAATAAGCTACCCGCTCTTTTGGCCAGCATATAATAAATCACAGTAGCAACAGCCGTACCCATGAGTCCTAATAACATGGATGCACCAGTGGAAAGCAATACGTCTTTTGAACTAAGGTCTAAGTTGAAGTAGCCAGTAAAATATAGGATAACCAAGCAGGGAATAATCAGGAATACAAATGCCATACTGGCAATATTCAAGGAACCAGCTTCTTTTAAATGACGACCCACCATATTGATATTGATTCCATAGAGTAGGGTGGCCAAAAGGACTAGAGAAGCATAACTAATATTTTCAAAGCTTACTTTTTTTTGAGCGGCAAAAAGCAAACAGAGCCCAACAAAACCCACTAAGACCCCAATGATTTTTTGACGGCTGGCTTGTAATTGAAAAAATGATACGCCAACAATAATGGTGAATAAGGGCGTTAAGGCATTGAGGATTCCTGCCAGAGAAGAATCAATTTCTAATTCAGCAATGCAAAACAAATAAGCCGGAAAAAAGCTGCCAATCAAACCTGAAAGAATCACCAATAAGAATTTCTCTTTGGGGATTTTTCTAAATGCTTCCAGGGCAAAAGGCGTCATGACCAAACCAGCACTCAGGATGCGGATGGTTGCTACTTGGTAGGGACTCAAGGTATGCATCCCGTATTTCATGAGCATAAAGCTGCTGCCCCAGATCAGGGAAAGTGCCGCAAAAATGCCCCAGTTAATCAGTTTGTCCTTGGTTTGCATGGGTGGCAAAGTTGGGGTTTTTAGCTTTAAACCCAAGTTGGGGAGAAAAAAAGCCCCGAAAAAAGGGCGGAATATGGTTCTTGTGGATATTTTTTTTACTTTCAGCCCAACCAAAAAAAAAGATTCTTATGGGTATGATCAAGGAATTCAAAGAGTTTGCCGTTAGGGGAAACTTGGTAGATACAGCAGTAGCCTTTGTAATGGGTGCCAGCTTTGGCAAAATTGTCAGCAGTTTTGTAGACGGCATGGTCATGCCCGTAGTAGGGATGTTGACTGGCGGTGTTGACTTTAATGATAAGAAGTTGATACTCAAAGACGCCACACCTGAAGTAAAAGACGCGGCCGGTAAAGTGGTTGAAAAAGCCATTGCAGAAGTATCTGTAAAATATGGCAGCTTCTTAACCAACCTGATAGATTTTATCATTGTGGCTTTTGCCGTTTTCTTGGTCATCAAAGCCATTAACAAACTGAAAAAGAAGGAAGAAGAAGCACCAGCGGCTCCTCCTGCACCTTCCAGCACAGATCAATTATTGATTGAGATTAGGGACGCTTTGAAAAAATAAGACCCTATTTGGTGGATAACTATTCTTCAAACAGCGGCTGTTTTGCTGCTGTTTGAAGTTTCTTTGCAATTAAACATTTTCCATTGGCAACCGCGAATTATCAAATCAAACTCGACCAGTTTGAAGGTCCTTTTGACCTCTTACTTTTCTTTATTGAAAGGGACGAGTTGGATATTTATAATATTCCTATTACCAAGATCATCAATGATTTCTTGGACTTTATTCACCAAGGTGAGAAGCTCAATATTGAATTGAGTAGTGAGTTCATTCTATTTGTCTCTACTTTAATGCGTATCAAGGCCAGACTCTTGTTGCCCAGAAAAGAAATTGATTCTTCAGGTAATGAAATTGACCCAAGACAGGAATTGATAGACAAGATCTTGGAATACAAACGCTTTAAAGAAGCGGCCACTCAAATGGCTGAAATGGAAGCGGTGCGTATGCTCATGGTAAAACGTGGTAATCTACACCGTGAAATTGCTGAGATTGGAGAAGAAGCTTCAGAAGGTACCGAGATCCAGAACATCACGCTTTTCAAGCTGATGAAGGCTTTTGAAAAAGTGATGCTTCGCGTTCAAGAAAGACAGAACAAACCCGTGCATACGGTGGTGCGCTACAACCATACCATGGAAGGTAGCCGTGACTATATGCTCACTTTTGTACAAAAAGAGAAAACGGTTGCTTTTGAAAAAGTATTTGAAGATTGCGAAGACAAGATTCACGCCATTTTCTTATTCCTTTCCATCTTAGAATTGACCCAACAAAAATTCATGAAAATGATGGTAGGTGAGGGTAGAAACAATTTTATTGTGGAGTGGAATGATAACAGGGAAGCAGACTTGGCTGATGCTGGTTTAACCGAAGAAGAGATCAGCGCCAGTAGATTTGAGGACTAAAAAACACTTCAATCAAGACATAAAAAAAGCACCAATCATCTTGGTGCTTTTTTATTGAGTATCTATTTAACTTATCCCGCAATAGTGGTACTAACGGTGATGCTTTCTTTCATTAGTTCTCTTACAGCTGCAGCAATCCCTTGCGCATCATAAGCGCATTCGCGATGCAATTCTTTGGGACTTCCGTGTTCTACCAAACGGTCTGGAATACCCAAGATGGTTACATCGGCTTTATAGCCATATTTGTTCATAAACTCCAATACAGCTGAACCAAATCCACCTACTACTGTTCCGTCTTCTACGGTCACAATTTTGCTGTATTTGCTAAAGGCTTCGTGCAACAAATCCTCGTCAATAGGTTTTACAAAACGTAAGTCATAATGCGCTGGATTAATCCCCTCGGTTCTTAATTCACGAATGGCTGCTTGGGCAAAATTACCTGGGTGTCCAAAACTCAAAATAGCAACGCCTTCTCCGTCTTTGAGTTTGCGTCCCTTTCCAATGGGCAATGCTTGGAATGGCGTTTTCCAATCTACCATCACACCTTCACCTCTTGGATAACGAATCACAAAGGGGTATTGGTTTTCTGGCAATTGAGAAGTATACATGAGGTTACGTAATTCCTGTTCATTCATGGGTGCGCTAATCACCATATTGGGTATACAACGCATATATGGAATATCATAACAGCCATGGTGAGTTGGTCCGTCTTCTCCTACTAATCCAGCTCTATCTAAGCAAAGGGTTACGGGTAGTTTTTGAATGGCTACATCGTGCACCACTTGGTCAAATGCGCGCTGCATAAAAGAAGAATAAATATTACAGAACACTCGCATACCCTGTGTGGCCAATCCCGCACTTAAAGTAACCGCGTGCTGCTCACAAATACCCACGTCAAATGCACGGTGTGGCATTTTCTCCATCATAAATTTCATGGAACAGCCACTAGGCATAGCAGGTGTAACCCCCATGATGGCTTCATTTAATTCTGCCAGTTCTAATAAAGTATGTCCAAATACGTCTTGGTACTTGGGTGGTTGTGGGGCAGTAATGGGTTTCTTTACAATCTCGCCTGTTACCTTATCAAACAAACCTGGGGCATGCCACTTGGTTTGATCCTTCTCGGCTAGTGCATATCCCTTTCCTTTTACGGTTACAATATGCAATAATTTGGGTCCAGGAATATTTTTTAGGTCTTTCAGTGTATCTACCAACTTGGTTATATTATGCCCGTCAATAGGTCCAAAATAACGCAGGTTCAAAGCTTCAAACAGGTTGCTGCTTTTAGACACCACACCCTTGATATTGGCTTCTAATTTGCTGGCCATTTCACGGCTAAAGGTTTTGCCCACGGGTAATTTGCCCATTAGGTTCCAAACCTCATCGCGCATTTTGTTATAAGTAGGAGAAGTGGTAATATCCGTTAAATAGCCCTTTAGCGCTCCCACATTGGGGTCAATGCTCATACAGTTGTCATTGAGGATAATCAAGACATCACTATCGGCCACGCCGGCATGGTTCATAGCTTCAAAAGCCATACCCGCTGTCATAGAACCGTCTCCAATCACCGCTATAGACTTTCTGTCTTCTCCCTTGTATTTGGCTGCCATGGACATACCCAAGGCGGCAGAAATACTGGTGGAAGAGTGGCCTACGCCAAAAGTATCATATTGGCTCTCGCTTCTTTTTGGGAAACCGCTAAGACCATTGTATTTGCGGTTGCTGGCAAAATTGTCCCTTCTGCCTGTTAGAATTTTGTGTCCATAAGCTTGGTGACCTACGTCCCAAACCAATTGGTCATAAGGCGTATTGTAGATATAATGTAGGGCCACGCTCAATTCTACCACTCCCAAACTGGCTGCAAAATGACCTCCGTGTACGCTCACTACGTCAATGATGTACTGACGCAGCTCGTCACAAACCTGGTGCAATTGTTCCCTGCTGAGTTTTTTAAGGTCAGTTGGGCTGTCAATTTGCTGTAGTAGTGGACCCGCCTTAATATCCATGAGACTTTATTTAGATGTAAAAATAAGCATTTACGGCTTGCAAAAGCTGCCGTTAAAATACTACAACACCCTTTGAAACAGATAGTTCGCCGCGGGTAAGGGGATTTTCTGCCAAACAGATACCGATTTTGCCTTTAATCCCAAAATGGAGCAGCTGGGCCTTGTTTAGAGGATATCTTTGCAGGAACATGAGATGGAAAATTTCTGCATATTGGTGGTGCCAGTTGGGCGGTTGGTTGTTTTACAGCCTTGCCATGGTATTTTTTGCTTTTGTTTTTGAGCAGAAATACACCAATATCTTCTATTCTAGGTTGGCCATTGGCGTTTTTGCCGGTATGTTTTTTACCCATTTGCTCCGTTTATTGATTATTCGGTTTAACATGCGCCCACCAACCGAGAAACAGCGTTGGTTTCAGTTGGCTTTGTTGATTTTGAGCATTTGTGTACTCTATAATATGGCCAATTCTGCCATAGTGGAATGGTTCAAATTATATGATCCTGTTAAGAAAATCTCTTTTGAAAAGCGTTTCTTGGGTAACCTGATTTTTGATTCTCCCCTGATTTTCATCTGGACGTCTATTTATTTTGTTTGGCACTATATTGAAGCGGGTAGAAAAAACGAGATTCAGAAAGTGCGTTTGGAAACCTTGGTTAAGGAGCTGGAACTCAAAACCATTAAGAGCCATATTAATCCCCATTTTATTTTTAACGCCCTCAATAGCATTCGCGCCTTGGTAGACGAGAATCCAGACAGGGCTAGAACAGCCATTACGGAGTTGAGCAATATTTTGCGCAGCAGCATGCAGGCGGAGAAATTAGAGCTGGCTCCTTTTGAAAAAGAGTTGGGAATTGTTAAAGATTATCTGGCTTTAGAGCATATTCGTTTTGAAGACCGTTTGCGTATTGAGTACGATATTGATGAAGACACCATGGACCAACCGGTTCCTCCCATGATGTTGCAAACCTTGGTTGAGAATGCCATCAAACATGGGATTAGCCAACAAAAAGAAGGGGGTATAGTGCGTGTGATTTCTGATTTCAGAGACAACCACCACGAACTAATTGTGCAGAATTCTGGTCACTTGAATGGTAATTTAGAGGCTGCCGCCGATGGTTTTGGGATCAATAGTACTAGAAACAGACTTAAATTATTATTTGGCGGAAAAGCTAGTTTTGATATTCGGGATACGGCTGGTGGCATGGTAGAAGCGATAGTAAAAATGCCCGTAAAAGATTTGCATTATTAAACCTTGATTATAGCGTTATGGCAATTAGAGCAATCATTATTGACGACGAAAGATTGGCCCGCAATGAGCTCAAAAAACTCTTGCAAGACCACTCAGACATTGAAGTCATTGAAGAAGCCGCCAATGTGGATGACGGCATTGAGAAAATTGAAACCTTAAATCCGGATTTGATTTTTCTAGACATTCAAATGCCCGGTAAAACCGGTTTTGATTTGTTGGCTGAAGTGGAAAAAGCACCCCGTGTGATTTTTACAACAGCTTATGACGAATACGCCATCAAAGCCTTTGAAGTAAATGCTTTGGACTATTTGTTAAAACCCGTAGAACCCAAGCGCTTGGCCGATGCCATCCAAAAATTGCATTTGGAAATCAGCAAGGAAAACGCCGGTCTCAATGGTTTGAATCGTGGTCCTTTAACCGAATTTGACCAAGTATTTGTAAAAGACGGTGAGCGTTGCTGGTTTGTAAAACTAGGAGAGATTCGTTTGTTTGAAAGTGTTGGAAACTATGCCAAAGTATTTTTTGGAACCAATAAACCACTGATCTTAAAATCACTCAATGCATTAGAAGAAAGACTGGATGAACGTATGTTCTTCCGTGCTAACCGAAAGCATATCATTAACCTACGTTGGATTGAAAAAATTGAACCCTATTTCAATGGTGGTTTATTGGTAGATCTAAAAGGTGGTGAGAAAATTGAAGTGAGCCGCAGACAAACGGTGAAATTTAAAGAAATGATGAGTTTGTAAGACTTCTAACAATTATATTTGAATAGGCGGATACTTTTGGATTCGCCTATTTTATTTAAGATGAACCAACACTATATGAAACAATTATTTATCCTAGCTGCTAGCTTTTTAGCACTATCGGCGCAAGCCCAAAATATTGATGAAATTATCAATGCCAAAGAAGTAGAACGTATTGAACGCACACTTGCTTCTGATGAGATGCAGGGCCGCAGAACCTTTAGTCCAGCTATTGAAAAAGCAGCTGCTTTTATTGCAGACGAATTCAAACAAACCGGTTTACAAACCTGGAAAAACAGTGGTACTTATTTGCAAGAATTTGTGATGGTGAAACCAAAGTTTATCAATGCTAGCTGCAATTTCAACGGAGTAGCGGTAGATAGTAGAGATGTGATTGTGGTTACTTGTCAAGCAGATTTAAATATCAGTGAAACCAGTGGTTATGAAAAAGTGATGATTGCCAAAGGCGCCAACTTGTTTAGTGAAGCTAGCAAGTACGTGCAATCTGGTAAGAATTATTTTGTTACCGTAGATACCAGTTTTGCCAAAACATTTGGCCGATTAACTGGTTTAAAAAGACAATTGTTCAAAGCCGATAATAGCGTGGTATTTGTGATGGCTGCTGAACAACCCAAAACCTTTACCGTTAGTTCTAAGCACGAATTTACCGAGCAAAAATTGGCCAATGTGATTGGTGTTTTGCCTGGTAAGAGCAAGAAAAACGAATACGTGATATTCTCTGGTCACTATGACCACTTGGGTATTGGTAAGGCTGTGAACAATGATTCCATCTACAATGGAGCTAACGATGACGCAGCTGGTACTACTGCTGTAATGATGTTGGCTAAATATTTTAAAGCCAAAAAAGACAATGAACGCACCTTGATTTTTGTGGCATTTACCGCAGAAGAAGTGGGTGGCTTTGGTGCTACTTATTGCTCCCGACAATTTAATCCCGATGACGTAAAAGCCATGTTCAATATTGAAATGATTGGTACAGAAAGCAAGTGGGGAACCAATTCTGCTTATATCACCGGTTATGAACAAACCGATATGGGTAAGATTTTGCAAGCCAATTTAGAAGGAACTGGTTTTACTTTTCACCCAGATCCATACACCGATCAAAATCTGTTCTATCGCTCTGATAACGCCACTTTGGCTAGATTGGGTGTGCCAGCTCATACCATTTCTACTTCTAAAATGGATAGCGAACCCAATTACCACAAAGTGTCTGATGAGATTGGAACACTAGATATGGAAAATATGGCTAGGATTATCAAATCTATCGCGCTTAGCTCAAAGGGCATTGTGAGTGGAAAAGATACCCCTTCTAGGGTGAATGTAGCTGGATTGAGGTAATTGCACTCTTTCAAACATAACTGGGCTCAGCAGGCAACTGCTGGGCTTTTTTGTGTCAGGAAGATGTTGAATTAAGCAATCACTGGAACGCTGTGAATAGCTGCGCTGATTTCTGCAATCAGGGTAGGGTCTTTTTCAATGGCATTGCCTACTACAATAATATCGGCGCCAGCCTTGCAGTTTAAATAAGCTTTTTCGGGGGTGGTGATACCGCCACCTACAATCAAGGGAACTTCAATATTCTTGGCCACTTTTTCAATCATGGCTTCTGTAATGGCCCTTTTGGCACCACTTCCAGCATCCATATAAATCAGTTTCATACCCAACATTTCTCCCGCCATGGCCGTGCAGAGTGCAATTTCATTCTTGTCTGCCGGAATGGGTGAGGCGTTTGAGATATAAGAAACCGTGGTTGGTGCTCCTCCGTCTACCACCATATAACCGGTTGGCATGATTTCTAAGCCACTTTTGCGTACAAAGGGGGCGCTGATCACGTGTTGACCAATCAATAATTCAGGGTTTCTACCAGAAATCAGAGACAAATACAGCAGGGCATCTGCCCATTTGCTGAGCTGGGAGGGTGAACCTGGAAAAAGTATCACGGGAATTGAACAGGAAGCTTTTATCTGTTGAATACACTCGTCTAGATGGTTAGAAATAACCAAGCTACCTCCAACAAAAAAGTAGTCCACTTTGGCTGAAACCGCTAACTGTACCAACTCTTCAATCTTGGTTGCATCTACCTTGTCTGGATCAACCAGCACGGCAAATGACTTCTTTCCCTGCTGTTTTTTCGCTACAAATTGTTGATAGATTGCCTGTTTCATGTAAGAATTGGAATGGTTCCTTGGCTACAAAAATGCAAAAAAGTTTTTGTTTATGGTGTTTATTGTTCAACTGTTTCTCCAATTATAGTCAAATAGGGTGTTTATTATCTAGATATTCACCTGTCTAGACGGGAAATCAGGGAATTGTATAAGGTTTTTCTATTTACGTATAATACTTGGTTCAACGCTTAATTTTTCCACAAATAATTGTGTACATCTGTGGACATTTCAGCAAATTCAACCCTGTTTTGAGGTTTGGGATTATTCACATTCCTTTTCCACAACCTGTTGATATTTACAAAATTGAAAATCGGCCATGGAAGGATATTTTCGTCTACCGCTTAACAATTAGTTAACGGGGCTTATAACCAATTACCCAGAACAAAATAATACGCTCCGATTATGGCTACTCCTTCCAAGGCAAAAGGCTTACAGTTTACCCGCAGGTTCACCAAAGATGGTGTGACTCCCTATGACATGTTTGAATATGATTACCGTGATAGCGTGATAAAAAATCCAAACGGTGAGAAAGTATTTGAGATGAACAATGTGGAAGTGCCAAAACAGTGGAGCCAGATTGCCACCGATATCTTAGCACAAAAATATTTCCGCAAAGCGGGTGTACCACAAGCCGATGGTTCTTTGGGAAGGGAAACCAGCGTGAAACAAGTGGCGCACCGTATGGCCAATTGCTGGCGCGTTTGGGGTGAGCGTTATGGGTATTTTGCTTCTGAACAAGACGCACAAATTTTTTATGATGAGTTGGCTTATAGCATCTTGAATCAAGCATGCGTTCCTAATTCACCACAATGGTTTAATACTGGTTTGCACGAGAGCTATGGTATTATTGGTAAACCTCAGGGTCACTACTATGTAGACGCCAAAGACGGCAAACTGAAAAAATCTTCTAATGCTTACGAGCGTCCTCAACCACATGCTTGCTTTATCTTAAGCGTGAGCGATGATTTGGTAAACGATGGTGGTATTATGGATCTCTGGGTAAGAGAAGCCAGGATTTTTAAATATGGTTCTGGTGTTGGTACTAACTTCTCTCATATTCGTGGTGGTGGTGAAAAATTGAGCGGTGGTGGTACATCTAGCGGATTGATGAGCTTCTTGAAAATTGGTGACCGCGCTGCTGGTGCTATCAAAAGTGGTGGTACAACCAGAAGGGCTGCCAAAATGGTTTGCTTAGACTTGGATCACCCAGAAATCATGGAATTCATCAACTGGAAAGTAGGTGAAGAAAAGAAAGTAGCTGCCTTGGTTGCTGCTGGATATGACAATAGCTATGAAGGTGAAGCATATATGACTGTTGCTGGTCAAAACAGCAATAACTCAATTCGTATTCCTAACGAATTCTTCAAAGTATTGGAAGAAGGTGGAGACTGGGAATTAAAAGCACGTACCGATGGTCGTGTGATGAAAAAAATTCCTGCTAAGGATGTTTGGGATCAAATTGCTTATGCTGCTTGGAGTTGCGCTGATCCTGGTACACAATATGATACTACTATCAATGAATGGCATACTTGTCCTCAAGGTGGTCGCATCAATGCTTCTAACCCTTGCTCTGAGTACATGTTCTTAGACAATACGGCTTGTAACTTGGCTTCTGCCAACCTGATGAAATTCTTTGACACCAGCAATAATAAATTTGATGTTGAAGGATTTGAATACACTTGCCGTTTGTGGACAACTGTTTTGGAAATCTCTGTATTGATGGCGCAGTTCCCTTCTAAAGAAGTAGCTGAATTGTCTTACGATTACCGCACATTGGGTCTTGGTTTTGCCAACTTGGGTACTATGCTCATGGTTAGTGGTATTCCTTATGATAGTGAAGAAGCTCGTGGTATTGCAGGTGCAATTACCGCTATCATGACAGGTATTGCTTATAAAACATCTGCAGAGATGGCTGCCTTCTTAGGCGCTTTCCCTAGATATAAAGAAAATGAGAAAGACATGCTTCGCGTGATGCGCAACCACCGTGCTGCTGCATATGATGCTAATGAAGCTTATGAAGGATTGAGCGTGAAACCAGTTGGGATCAACGCCAAATACTGTCCAGATATCTTATTAAAACACGCTACCAAAGCTTGGGACGATGCAGTTCAATTGGGTGAAAAACACGGCTATCGCAACGCGCAAACAACCGTGATTGCACCTACTGGAACCATTGGACTAGTAATGGATTGCGATACTACTGGTGTTGAACCTGATTTTGCCTTGGTGAAATTCAAAAAATTATCTGGTGGTGGATATTTCAAAATCATCAACCAATCTGTTCCTGCAGCCTTGAAGAACTTGGGTTATAGCCCAGAAGAAGCATTGGCTATTGAGCAATATGCGGTGGGCGCTGCCAGCTTTGAAAAGTCTCCGTTTATCAATAACAAGACTTTGGCTGAAAAAGGATTTACCCAAGAAGAAATTGAAAAACTGAATGGCGCTGCCCGTTCTGCCTTTGAAATAGGATTCATCTTTAACCGCTTTACCTTGGGTGATGCTTGTATGCAACGCCTTGGATTTACTGAAGCAGAGTACAGTGACTGGAGCTTTAACTTGCTTGAAGCAGTTGGCTTTACAGAAGATGAGATTGATGCAGCAAATGACTATATCTGCGGTACCATGACCATTGAAGGTGCGCCTTTGTTAAAACCAGAACACTTGCCAGTATTTGACTGCGCTAACAAGTGTGGTAAAAAAGGTGAGCGTTATATTCACGCACATGGCCACATTAAAATGATGGCTGCTTGTCAACCATTCTTGAGTGGTGCTATTTCTAAAACCATCAACCTTCCAAATGAAGCCAAGGTAGAAGAGATTGCTGAATGCTATCACTTGAGCTGGAGCTTGGGTCTTAAAGCCAATGCGCTGTATCGCGATGGTTCTAAACTAAGCCAGCCTTTGAGCAACAAATCTGACAAGAAGAAAAAATCTGAAGAAGCTGCTGATGAAGTAGTTGCAGAAGAAAATGCAGCACCAGAAAGCAATATTGTAGACCTAGGCAAATTAACCGTTGAAGAATTATTAGAAGAAGTAACCAAGCGTATGCAGGCATCTTCTGATACACAACTCAAACGCGCATTGTCTAAGATTGTAGAAAGAAAATCGCTTCCTGCAAAACGTAGAGGATTTACCCAAAAAGCCAAGATCAACGGACAGGTATTGTTCTTGCGCACTGGTGAATACCAAGATGGAACATTGGGAGAAATCTTTATAGACTTGGCCAAAGAGGGTTCTACCCTTAGAAGCTTGATGAACTGTTTTGCGATTGCCATTTCTGTTGGCTTGCAATACGGTGTGCCACTGGATGAATTTGTAGAGAAATTTGTCTTTACCAAATTTGAACCAGCCGGTATGGTGGATCATCCAAATATCAAGACCACTACATCTTTGGTTGACTTTGTATTCCGCGCTCTGGCTTATGAATATCTAGACCGTACCGATTTGGTACACGTGCTGGATAAACCATCGGTTGGCAATACCGGTGAAGAGGAGGGAGAATCCCTTTTTGTGGGAAAGCCTGAGTTGAGCAGTATTCGTGTAACAGCGCCTGCCGCTGCTAGCACCACTGCTCCGGTTGCACAGAAAGTTGAAAAGGTGGCTGTTAAAGCTGAGTATGGTATGGACGCTGTAAACCAAGCGGCTAAGAACATGCAGAGCGATGCGCCTTCTTGCAACACTTGCGGACATATCACCATCCGCAGCGGTACTTGTTACAAATGCCTGAACTGTGGCAATAGCATGGGATGTAGCTAAATTAGTGAAGAGATAAAAGTGAAGAGTGAAGAATGGACAGAGATGGGTGTGAAGTGAATGATGGTAAGTACCAAACCTTGGGTTAGCGGCAGCAATGCCTTAGCCATAGCTTTAAACCGTACCTGGTTAAAGAACCGCCTCGATTAATCCCGGGGCGGTTTATTTTTCTCCCAATCCCAAGCAAAATCTATTGGCGTTTAACATTCTTCACTCTTCACTCTTCACTCTTCACTTTTTCTTATTCTTAGTTCATCCATTCTTCACTCTTAACGCTTATCTCTTCACTTTTTTTCTTACATTCATCTTCTCTAACGAATACAAAACTCTAGTTGCATATGGGAGATCTTCAGATCAAGAAACAGCCAAAGAAATACGATGCTGTGATTGTAGGTTCGGGTGCCGGTGGTGGTATGGCGGCCTACACTTTGTCCAAAGCAGGACTAAAAGTTTGCCTGATAGAAGCGGGTCCTAGTTATGATCCAGCTATTAATTCTTCTCAATTAAAAAATCCATGGGAATCTCCCAGAAGGGGCGCTAGCACTAAGTTTAGACCCTTTGGTGATTTTGACGGATGCTATTGGGGATGGGAAATTGATGGAGAACCCTATACCATGAAAGAAGGTTCTGCCAAATGGGATTGGTGGCGCGCCAGAATGATTGGTGGACGAACCAATCACTGGGGAAGAATCTCACTACGTTTTGGACCAAAGGACTTTAAACGCAAAAGTGTAGACGGCTTAGGCGATGACTGGCCCATTAGTTATGATGACGTAAAACCATATTACGATAAGATTGATAAACTCATTGGGGTATTCGGTTCTGTAGAAGGATTACCAAATGATCCCGATGGCATTTTCTTGCCAGCGCCTAAACCGCGTTTGCATGAGTTGATGATTAAAAAATCGGCTACCGGTATTGGTATTCCTGTGATCCCTTCTAGGTTATCTATCTTAACAAAGAAAATCAATGACGAGCGTGGCGCCTGCTTTTTCTGTGCACAGTGTGGCAGAAGCTGTAAGGTCTATGGCGATTTTTCTTCTTCTTCAGTGTTGATTAAGCCAGCTATTCTTACTGGAAATATTGACGTAATTACCAACGCCATGGCTCGTGAGGTCTTGACCAATGAAGAAGGTTTGGCGCATGGTGTATCCTTTATTGACAAAACAGACAATCAGGAATACCAAGTATTTGGAAAAGTAGTGATCCTTGCTGCTAGTACTTGTGAAACCGCACGTTTGTTGCTGAATTCAAAATCTACGCGTCATCCAAATGGACTAGCCAATGATAGCAATGTAGTGGGTAAATACCTACACGATTCTACCGGTGCTGCTATGGGTGGTGTATTACCAACACTCTTTGGTAGAAAGCGTTACAACGAAGATGGGGTAGGTGGTATGCACGTGTATACCCCATGGTGGTTAGACAATAAAAAATTAGATTTCCCACGTGGATACCATATTGAATACTGGGGTGGCATGGGCCAACCAGCTTATGGATTTGGCATGGGCATTCAAGGTCAGAATGGCAAATTCCAAGTCAATGGTAAGACCAAGGACGCAGGTGGTTATGGAGAGTCTTTAAAAGAAGACCAACGCTTTTTCTATGGGGCTGGTGTGGGTATGGCCGGACGTGGAGAAGCCGTTCCAAACATCAACAACTACTGCGAGATAGATCCTAAAGTGGTAGACAAATTTGGGATTCCAGTACTACGTTTTCATACCAATCATTCTGACTATGAAATCAAGCAGGCCAAGCACATGAAAGAAACCTTCAAAGAGATCATGCACAATATGGGTGCTATTATTACTTGGGGTGCTGATGACAACGAGAAGAACAATTGGGGTCTCAACAATCCGGGCAATATTATTCATGAAGCTGGTACCGTTAGAATGGGTGCAGACCGCAAAACTTCTGCATTAAACAAATGGAGCCAAGCGCACGATTGTAAAACCCTGTTCTGTGTTGATGGTAGTCAGTTTACTTCTCAGGCAGACAAGAATATTACTTGGACCATTTTGGCCCTGTCTATGCGTGCTTCTGAATACATCATTGACGAATTGAAAAAACAAAATCTGTAATCGCCCCAGGCGTAAATCAATATTATGGACAGAAGAAAATCAATCAAAGCCCTGCTGATAGGATCCATGGCCACTGGTGTCTTGGTAGAATCCTGCAAGAACAGTGACAAAAAAGCTATTGCAGCTTCTCCGGATGCAATGCTGGCTGATCGCATGCAGGAAGAGAAAGACAATTTGAAAAGACTAGAAGCCGAACCCAAATTCTTCACAGCAGAAGAATTGGCAACGGTCACTGTTTTGGGCGATATCATTATTCCAAAAGACAAAGTGAGCGGCTCTGCTTCAGACGCCAAAGTACCTGAGTTCCTGGAATTCATCATGAAAGACATGCCGCACTACCAAGTGCCTGTTAGAGGAGGACTACGTTGGCTAGACTTGCAGTGTTTGAACCGTTTTGGGAATCCTTTTGTAAAGTGTACTCCCAAGCAACAAATTGAACTCATTGACATGATTGCCTATCCTGAAAAAGCCAAACCAGAAATGGCACAGGGCGTAGCATTCTTTAATGAAATCCGTGACCTGGTTTGCACCGGTTTCTACACCTCTGAAATTGGTGTAAAAGATATTGGCTATATGGGTAATGTTCCCAATATGTGGAACGGTGTTCCAGATGATGTACTCAAACAATATGGGTATGCGTATTCAGAGAGAGAGATGAAGGAGTGTGCTAAGTACGATTAAGCTATATGAGTTAGTTTTCGCTTAGGGAGAACTTTTTAGTGAAGAGATAAGAGTGAAGAGTGAAGAATGGACGTTGATCTAATTAAATGAGTTGACCTAGGCTGCGCCTAGGTTCTCTTAAAAGAAACATCTTCATAAAGAGAAACCCTTGGCAACGCCAAGGGTTTCTGTATTTAATAGGGTTTTAAAAATGCTTCACTCTTCACTTTCCTCCTCTTGGAGCCAACGCGACTTACTTGTTTTTCGAGGTTTTCAAAAAAGCCGTTTTTTATACTTGTTCTAGTATAAATCAGGGGGTGCTATTTTATACTCATTCTAGTATAAAATTGAAGGGCCGTTTTATACACGTTCTAGTATAAATCTAGGCTGCTATTATATACTCGTTCTAGTATAAAATAGAAGTGCCGTTTTTATACACGTTCTAGTATAAAAACAGGGGTATTTTAAAAATTCAAAAAACGGTAACCTATCTTGTGTTCCACTTAATTTCTCACTATTATCTTTTCACTCTTATCTTTTCACTTTCTTCAACTTCTCTTCATTCTTCATTCTTCACTTTTCACTCTTCACTTTCTTCACTCTTCACTCTTCACTTTCTTCACTCTTCACTCTTCCTTAACTCACTCCCGCTCCAGCTCCAATGGCATCTTCCGGATTCACAAAATGGAGTTTACCACTGGCGTCTTCTGCCATCAAGATCATGCCATTGCTTTCAATACCGCGCATTTTTCTGGGGGCCAAATTACAAACCACAGTTACTTGTTTTCCAACAATCGCGGCTGGGTCAAAATGCAGGGCAATACCTGATACAATGGTCCTGGTTTCAAAACCAAGGTCTACTTGTAGCTTTAGTAATTTGTCTGCCTTCTCTACTTTTTCTGCACTAACAATAGTACCAACACGCAAATCTATTTTGGCAAAATCGTCAAAGACAATTTCTGGCTTTACTGGTGCAAATGCAGGCGCTGCTGCTGTTTCAGCTACAGGGGCTGCTTGTTCTTGTTTGGAATTTTCCAAGGCCTTGTGTAATTTTTCTATTTGATAAGCTACTTCTGTGTCTTCAATTTTACGGAACAATAATTCCGGTGGTCTCAAGGTATAACCTACGCGCAAAAGATGTAATTGACCGGCATTTTGCCATTCCAACATTTTGTCTACTACTTTGAGTAAGTAGCAAATTTTCTTGGCCGTAAAGGGGAGGAATGGATTGACCAAGATGGCTAGGTTGGCGCAGATCTGTAAACAGATATGCATGGTATTGTCAATCACAGCCTGTGCTGCTGGCAATACCTGACCGTTTTCGTCTACCTGTTTGGCCAAAATCCAAGGCTCTTTTTTCTGCATGTATTGGTTACCTGTACGGGCCAAGTTAATCACTTCAAAAAGTGCTTCACGGAATTTGTATCCTTCTAGTAATGCTTCTACTCTTTCTTTTGCTGCAGCTATTTCTGCAATGGTATCCTTGTCAAGTTGGTCAAACAATTCAGGATGCAATGGGGGAACTTTGCTCTTGCACAACTTGTGCATCAACACCAAGGCGCGATTTACAAAATTCCCAAAAATATTCACCAACTCACTGTTGTTGGCGTCTTGAAAACCCTTCCAGGTAAACTCACTATCCTTGCTCTCTGGTGCAATCTGGGTTAGGTAATAACGCAGCGCATCGGCCAGTTGTGGCCCACCGTTTTCCTTGTTGATAAAATCATCAATATAATCCTGCATCTCTAGTTTCCAGTTCCTGCTGGTACTCATCTTATCACCTTCCAAATTCATGAACTCATTGGCGGGCACATTCTCAGGAAGAATATCGCCGTGCAATTGCAACATCACTGGAAAAATAATGCAGTGAAAAACAATATTGTCCTTGCCAATAAAATGCACCAGCTTGGTGTCTTTGTCTTGCCAATAAGGTTTCCAATCCTTGTCATTGTTCAATGCCCATTGTTTGGTAGCACTGATATAACCAATGGGTGCATCAAACCAAACATAGAGTACTTTTCCTTCTGCATCTTTGGCTGGAACTGAAATACCCCAATCCAAATCACGGGTTACGGCCCTGGCTTGCAAACCACCATCAATCCAACTCTTGCACTGACCAACTACAGAAGCACGC
Organism: Chitinophagaceae bacterium BSSC1; assembly: GCA_002256435.1. GTDB lineage: Bacteria > Bacteroidota > Bacteroidia > Chitinophagales > Chitinophagaceae > Sediminibacterium. Next base: position 46,814 of record NKJC01000005.1, on the reverse strand, counting down.
CAGTCTTGGGCATGGTCTTTCAAGATCCAGTTGCGTAAAAACTCTTCGTGACGGTCTAATGGCAGATACCAGTGTTTGGTAGCTTTTTTAATGGGTTTGTTGCCGCTCAAAGTACTCACTGGGTTAATGAGCTCGTCCGGGCTTAAGCTCTTGCCACAGCGCTCGCATTGGTCTCCATAAGCGCTTTCAAAAGCACAGTTGGGGCAAGTACCCTTAATATATCGGTCTGCCAAAAAACTATTGGCGGCTTCGTCAAAATATTGATCGCTTTCCTTGATCTCCAAATCTCCTTTTTCATTGAGCACGCGGAAAAATTCCTGCGCGGTTTCATGATGCAAGGGAGAACTGGTTCTATGGTAAATATCAAACTCAATGCCTAGGTCTTTAAAGTTCTGGGCAATAATGGGATGGTATTTATCAATAATGGCTTGTGCAGTGGTGCCTTCCTTGGTGGCTTGAATGGGAATGGCTGTTCCGTGTTCATCGCTACCGCAAACAAATACCACGTCTCTTTTCTGTGCTTTCAAATAACGCACATAGGTATCTGCGGGCAGGTAAGCACCTGCCAAATGTCCAATATGTTTGAGCCCATTGGCATAGGGAAGGGCTGCTGTAATCAAATATCTTTTAGGCTGGTTCATCTTAATCCAAACTGTTTTAAAGAAGGGCAAAACTAAGCAATCCGCGGCTAAGGGGCAATTTATACCCGTTTTGGGCTGTGAGCCCATCTGTCTTACATTCGTAACATGATCAAGATTCCTCCTTATCTGAAAAAAGGCGATACGGTTGCTATTGTCTGCCCTGCGGGATTTCTAAGCCATGAAAAAGCCCAAACCTGTATCAATACCCTGGTAGCTTGGGGCTTTCAAGTGAAACTGGGTAAAACCCTGGGAGGGGTTCAACAAAACTATTTTTCTGGCTCTGACGCGGAGCGATTAGCAGATTTACAAGCCATGATGGATGATCCAACCGTCAAAGCCATTTTATGTGGTAGGGGTGGATATGGCGTAAGCCGAATCATTGACGGACTAGACTTTAAGCAGTTTAAAAAGCATCCCAAATGGATCATTGGTTTTTCAGATATCACGGTCTTACACGCACACTTAAACAGCGTAATTAAAACGGCATCTATTCATGCACCAATGGCCGGTGCTTTTAATGATGGGGGAGCAGAAAATGAGTGGGTGCAGTCTTTGCGCAAAGCCATCAAGGGTCAGTTAACCAATTATAGTTGCCTTGCAAATCCATTGAACAAATTGGGTAAAGCCTACGGCGATATCATAGGAGGAAATCTTTCCTTGTTGGTGCACTTGATTGGAACTGCGTCTTCCATTAAAACCAAGGGTAAAATTTTATTTATAGAAGATATTGGCGAGCACGTATACCAAGTAGACCGCATGATGGTACAATTAAAAAGAGCCGGTCTTTTAAAGGATTTGGCGGGTTTAATCATTGGTGGATTTACCGATATGGAAGACACTACCGTGCCCTTTGGAAAATCAGTACAGGAATGTATAGCTGAACATTTGGAAGAATATGATTATCCTGTTTGTTTTGACTTTCCGGTAAGTCATGCCAAAGAAAATTATGCCATCAAAATTGGATTGCCCCATCAATTGCTGGTAGGCAAAAACAAAACCAGTTTGAAAGAATTGGCTTAGTGTGGCAAGGATTTTCTAAGCTGTCTTAGCCAGTTGTCATGGAAAATATTTTCCAAATCTATTTGGGTATAGCCGCGTTGTTGCAACATGTTTTCTAGTTGTTGCATGTCTGCAATGGTATCAAGATCATAGGGACATTGTTCCTTGCCATAAGCTCCATCTAAATCTGTTCCAATACCCACATGGCGGGTGTTTCCGGCCAATTGACAAATATGGTCTAAGTGGTCAATCATCACAGTCAAACTGCAATTCATAGACTCAGGGGTTGAGACACCACGTTGCCAACCTGGTACCATCATCCAAGCATCCAATGCCCCACCAATCACGGCATCTTTTTGAATCAAGACCTTGATCATTTCATCACTAAATTGTCTGTTATGGTTTACCAGTGCTCTACAATTATTATGTGATGCCCAAATGGTTCCATCATAGATGTCCATGGCATCCCAGAATGCTTCATCACATAAATGCGTGGCGTCTAAAATCATATTGAGAGAACGCATTTCTTTGAGTAGGTTGCTCCCCATCTCATTTAAATGGCCGGAAGCATCGGTACCATTGGCATACCTACCCGGTCCATAATGTCCGGGTCCTACGGCACGCAAACCATAGCCATAAGCAATATGTAAATGATCCAGCGTGATCAGTGAATCGGCCCCCTCTAAACTTAACACATAACCAATGGCTTTGTCTTTGTGATTGGCATCTTGATTCCAGTAAGACAGGTGTTCTTCTAATCCTTGCTGGTCCTTGATCTGACGCATTTCACCTGCAGCTTCCATGGCACGGTACCAAGCCAATTGTCCCTGTGTTTGTGCCCAAGCCTGTTCGGGTGAATGCCATCCTTTGAGCGTGCTTCCGGGTCCAACATAACGGGCAATTTGTGTGGCTACAACTAATCCAATATTGCCTTGGCGTAGAGCAGGTAATGATACAGTTCCCTTGGCCCTATCTGGTTTGTCTGTCATGTCTGTTTCGGATGCACGAATCTCTTGCACGCTTAAGCGCAGGTTCCTATTCCATTCCATGGCATTCATGGCCAAATCCAAATGAGCGTCTATCAAAAACATTAGAAATTGATTTTTCTATTTCTAGCAATCACCTGCCATTGCTGGGTATTTTCATGGTGTTGAATTACTTGGGCTTCTGCAAACAAAGCCACGGTTGGACAAATATGCACGGGTACACCATACCATAAATCTCCTACGGCATATTTGCTACTATCAGCCACTTGTACTACCATATGTTCCTCACTTTGTGAAACTGGAACAGCTTCTGGCGCATTTAAAAAATGAACTCGGGGTAAGGGGTTTTCTGCAGCAATGGCTTTGTGTCCAAGGTCTAAACAAAGCCTGTTGTCTTCCATGATAGAAATAATACTGGTAGCTACCAATGCCGCGTATTCAAAGGGTTCATCGGGTACAATATGTTTGTAACCCCAGTCCCAAAATACAAATGTGCCTGGGCTAAATTCTACGTTCTTTCTATGGGTATGGGTAGGAAAGCTTGGAGAACCACCAGCTACCATTTTTAAGTTTTGTCCGCTTGATTCCTGAATGGCTGTATGCAGTGCAATAGCTCTTTCAAAAGCTTCATTACTACGCTCTTTTCTAATGGTTAAATCCGTATCACGCAAGTGGCCATCATAGATATGCAAGCCAACAATTTGTATACCAGTTAATGATGCGCAGGCTTGAAACAAATCCAATCCTTTTTCTGGAATAATCCCAGATCTGTTCATACCTACATTCAAATCAATATAGAGGTCTAAGGATTTGCCTGCAACTGCAAATGTTTTAGCAAGAATGGTAGCCGTATGCAAATTGTCTACCAGGGTTGCAAAATGTGTATTTGGATAATGTTCCACCAAGGCCAATAAACGTGCAGCTTTTGGTCCTGTTAGTTGGTGTGCAATCAATACATCTGGTGCTTCTACTATACCCAACATTTCTGCTTCGGCAATGGTAGCGCATTTGAATTTGCGGATGCCCTCGTCTAAGAGCATCTGGCAAACTTCTTTCATTTTATTGGTCTTTACATGGGGGCGTAAATTGGCTGAATTACCCGCCATCAATTTTGCTTGTTTTATATTTTCTCTTACCCTATCCGGATACACCAACAGTGCAGGTGTGTCTAATGCTTCCGGATTTTTTACTTCATACCATTTCATCTACTACTTATTTTAAATCAATCAATTTCTTCTAATTCAAATAGGGCTTCAATTTCAACAGGAATATTGTCTGGTAAGGAGCCCATGCCCACGGCACTTCTTACACCAATGCCATTGTCTGTTCCCCATACTTTGGCAAATAATTCGGAGCATCCATTGATGATGCGCGGATGTTTATCAAAATCAGCTGTACAATTTACCATGCCCAATACCTTAATCACGCGCTTAATTCTATTGAGTGAACCTAGGTTGGCTTTGATGGTGGCTAATATAGCCAGTCCAACTTGCAATGCTGCAGTTTTTCCTTCTTCTGGTGTTAGGGTTTCTCCTATACGGCCAATGATTAAGGATCCATCAGTTTTAACTGTGCCGTGTCCGGAAACATAACAATGTCTTCCGTCTATTAACAAGGGTTTGTAAACGCCCAATGGTTTGGGTGCAGGTGGCAGGGTATAGCCCAGTGCCGCAAAATTTTCTTCAGCTGTCATAACGCTATATTAGATAAAATAATTGATGATCAATACGCCAATCAATCCGGCCACGGACACAATAGTTTCCATGATACTCCAAGTACGGATGGTGTCTTTGACGGAGAGGTTAAAATATTCTTTGAACATCCAGAATCCTGGATCATTTACATGAGAGAACATGAGTGATCCAGCACCTGTTGCTAAAACCATTAAAGAAGGATTTACACCCGTTGTTGCAATGAGTGGTGCTACAATGCCAGCTGTTGTCAAACCCGCTACCGTAGCGGATCCTACGCTAACACGAATAATGGCACTAATGCCCCAAGCCAGTAAGAGTGGATGAATAGAAAGTCCTACCAAGGGTTGTACTAAGTCATTGCTAATACCCGCATCCATCAAAACTTGTTTGAGCGCTCCTGCACCACCAATGATGAGTAAGATGCTGGAAATATCTTTTACCGCATCGCCCATTGGGCCCATCATGGCTGCAATGGTTTTGCCCTGTTTGATTCCCAATGTATAGATTGCTATTAATAAGCTAATCAACATGGCAATACTGGGGTCTCCAAGGGTATGCACCAAACTAGTAAAACCATTATTAAAAGGCATCCAGATTTTAACCAGGGTATCTAGTCCAATGAGTAGCACGGGTAAAAATGCCGCCATCATGGAAGCGAATAATCCGGGTAACTGGTTATCAGGAATTTCTTTGTTAGAAAATATGGCCAAGGGTGCATTGGTATATTTTTTTAAAGTCACAGAGAAAATAGGCCCCGCAATAATGATGGCTGGAATAGCAATGATAATGCCATAGAATAGCGTGGTACCAAGGTCTGCGTGAAATTGCTCAGACAATGCCACAGGCGATGGATGGGGTGGTAAATAGCCATGTGTTACAGAGAGCGCAGCCAAAGTGGGAAGCCCTAAATAAACAGCCGGTAATTTGTATTTAGCCGCAATACCAATCACAAGAGGTACCAATAACACAAACCCAACGCCATAAAATAAGGGGATGCCTACAATAAAGGCTGTGAGCACCAAGGCCCACTGAATATGTTTGGTGCCAAACGCTTGAATCAATGCCTGTGCTATCTTATTGGCGGCACCACTATCTGCCACCAATTTACCCAACATGGCTCCTAAAATCAAGATGACCAAGAGTGAACCCATCACGTCTCCAATGCCTTTTTGAATAGAAGCTATGAGTTTGCCGGCTTCCATGGATTTGCCCAAACCAGTAACAATACAGACCATTAAAAAAGCCAAGAAGGGATGCAGTTTTACTACCGTAATCAGTAAGATTAATGCAGCAACGGCAAAGACCAACAAGAGTATAGACATGGCAGAGCTTTGTCTAAAGTTAAACTAATTTGGGAGCTGACAAAATTGCTAAGACCGCTTTTTAGATTTCATCTATGCAGCTTTATCGGTTTGTATAAAGCGCAAATGGTACCCATATTAAGGTCTTTGTAAGAGGCTGTCTAAGGCCTGTTGCATCTGTGGAAAATCATTTAGATTGTGATGGGTGCCTTTTTGTAAAATCAGAAATTGATCAGAAGGTTTTAAAACCTTTTTCAATTTTTCTGCATTGCTCAAAGGAATCAAAGCATCATCCGTTCCATGGAAAATACAAATAGGGGCTGTTACTTTTGCTAAGTATTGGTCTGTATGAAATTTGAATTTCAACATACTTTCTATTGGGTAGATCAATGCATAGTGACTAACCAAAGAAACCATGCTGTTGTAAGGTGTTTCTAAAATGAGTTGTTTGCAATCTCTGATACTGGCTAGTTGTGCTGCAATGCCTGTGCCTAGTGACTTCCCGTAGAGTACAATTTGCGCGGGTTGGTAACGAACCCTTGCCAGTTTGTATAATTGCAATGCCATTTCATTTAAATTGGCTTCTGATAATGTACCTGTTGATTTTCCAAATTTTGGATAGTCAATCATCCAGACTTCATAGCCATTTCGAGTAAAATTTTTGGCAAATTTGGCATACCTATTAATATTGCCCTTGTTGCCATGAAAATACAAGACCACTCCTTTAGTAATAGTGTCTTTAGTTTTAAACTGCACCAAATTATAGTTAGTTGTTTCGTCTAATCTCAAATTGGTTTCTACAAATGGGTCCTTAAAATCAAATGCTTGGCTAACTGGAATATTCCAAGGATGAAATATGATTTTTTCTTGTAGATAATAAAAAGCAATTCCTGCAATGGCATAAATGGCCACAATAATTTTGATCCAACGGAATTGTTTTTTGCTCAAAGCTTTCATGCGGCGAAAATACACTCTGTAGGGCAATCCCCTTAATATTTAAGAATGTCTCTGATAAAATTATGATACTCATCATAAGTGGGTAGGTTATTATGCCCCCCTCCATGTATGCGAATGAGGGTAATCTTGTGTGGATTAATGGCCTGTAATTTTTCACTTTGGGTAATGGGAATGAGCCAGTCCTTAGTGCCATGAATAATATAGGTATGGCAGTTTACTTTTCTAATCCACTGGTCTGTTCTGAGCTTGTAACGCAACCACCACTTGTGTGGCAGAAATGGAATGAATCGCTCGGCTACTTTGATAAAACTATAATAGGGTGCATCTAGTATCAAATACCTGGGTGAATTGTCTGCAGCAATCTTGGTGGCAAAACCACTGCCCATGCTTCTGCCATACACTAATAGATGGTGTTCTGGGCATTGCTTCAATAATTGCTCGTAGACAAATTGCATATCGGCCAGCATGTCTTTCTCTCCGCGCTTTCCGGTACTCTTACCAAAACCACGATAGTCAACCAATACTACGTCATAGCCAAATCTATAAAAGTCTCTGGCGTATTTGGCCCATCCCTTAATACTTCTAGAATTTCCATGAAAATAGAGGATGAGCCCCTTTGGTTCCTTGCAGTAAAAATGCAGTCCATTGATACGTACACCTGGGGCTACATCAAAAAACAATTCTTCAAAAGGCGCGTCATACTTGTATTCAAAGTCTTGAGGTAGCTTCTCTGGTTTAAAGATAAAGCGCTCCTGTACCAAATAGGCAAAGAGTAGAATGCCCCCGTAAATGAGGATGATATATAACAGTGTTATTGGCAAGCACTGTTAAGATACAAAAATTTAAGAACCCTATTCGTATTCGCTGGAATCGTGGTAAACCCTTTTCAAGTTTAGTTTGGAAACAGGTGCTACTATCAATGGGAATTTCTCAACGGATACATTGCTGGGATCTAGTCCAAAACCACGTTCCTCACCCAAACTAATTTCTTTGAGCCAGAAATAGAGTTTCATCACTATGCGCTCAAAGATGGGGAGTTCATTGTCTTGGCTTAAGTATTTTTCCAATACAATAAATTGGAAATCACCCACCACGTTGTTTCTTTCCAAACTTTCGTAACGGCTGGTGATATTCACTTCTTTGTTATTCACCAATTCCTCTACCACTTTACGGAACATCAGGTTAATCTTCTGTTCCATACGGAAGCCCAGTCTGAATTCTACGCGGATGATATCGTTTGGAATAATATGTTCTACTGAGTATTCACAAGTATAGGGATCATCCAATACGTCTACGTGTACAAACCAATAGATATCGGCCCTTTTGGGCTTTTTATTCATGATACTATAAATGATTTTGTGCTCAATTTCTTTGGGGTTATTGGCACTGGTCATATAGATCAAGTGGGTAGAATATTTTGGAATGGTCTTGTCATTGCTCAATTCCTGAATCATAGGAATATAGTGTTCCATGCGCACAAATTCCACATACCTATTTTTGATTTTGCGGCTTCTATACCAAACATACATCACCGCAAATAATCCGCCACCAACAATCAAGGTTACATAACCACCGTGCATGAATTTCTCCAAGTTGGCAATTAAGAAAGATGTTTCAATGGCAAAATAAACCGCAAGGTATAGGTAGATCCACAAAGGGAATACGCGCTTGCTCACCAAGAAATTGGCAAACAAAATACTGGTGCTAATCATACACATGGTAATGGCCAAACCATAAGCCGCACCCATATTGGCAGACTTTTGGAAATAGAGTACCACGCCAATACAACCTACAAACAACAACAAACTAATACCTGGAATATACAATTGACCTTTTTCTTCTGTAGGATATTGGATCTTCATTTTGGGCCATAAATTCAATCGCATGGCTTCACTAATCAAAGTGAATGATCCTGAGATCAAAGCCTGTGACGCAATAATGGCGGCAACGGTAGAGATCACAATGCCTGGCAGTTTAAACCACTGTGGCATCACAGAAATAAAGGGGTTAAATCCATCGGCCATTACTTGGGCTGGAATAATTTGATCATGGTGATTAGCCAATAACCATGCACCTTGGCCTAAGTAGTTTAAGATCAAACAAATTTTTACAAAGATCCAAGAGTACCTAATATTGGCGCGTCCACAATGCCCCAAATCACTGTACAGGGCTTCTGCTCCCGTTGTACAAAGAAAGACAGCACCCAATAGCCAGAATCCCTTGGGATATCGCGTTAGCAGTTCTATGGCATAATGTGGGCTCAAACATTTTAAAATAGAAATATCATCTGAGAGGTGTATAATTCCCAACACCGCCAACATGCCAAACCAAATGGCCATAATGGGTCCAAACAATTTGCCAATAGAAGCCGTACCAAATTGTTGTACAAAAAACAACAAGGAGATAATACCTATCACTATGCCAACAATGGTAGTCTGTGTAATATTATGAAGTGCGGGCAATTGCCTCAAGCCTTCAATGGCAGAGGTAACCGTAATGGGAGGAGTGATAATGCCATCGGCCAGCAAAGCTGCGCCACCAATCATGGCGGGCAAAACCAACCATTTTTTTCTTCTTCTAACCAGTGCAAATAAAGAGAAAATGCCACCCTCACCGCGGTTATCCGCTTTAAGTGTTAGAATCACGTATTTCACAGTGGTCTGAAGGGTCAGGGTCCAAATAATACAGGACAAGGACCCCAAAATGAGTTCTTCAGAAATGACTCTGCCTGTAATAATTTCGTTTAAAACGTATAGGGGAGAGGTTCCAATATCTCCGTAAATGATGCCCAACGCAATAATCAAACCTGCGCTGGTAACCTTATTAAATTGCTTGCTCACGATGCTGGGTTGGTTCTTAAATGGCTATTATTTTCCAAATGTAGCCGTAAAATCAATCAAGTGCGGTAAAATTGGGCTTAAAGAATGGCAATCTTTCACCTTTTATTTACACCTATTAAAAAGCTAGTTAGCGTACATTTGAAAAAAATCACCTAATTGATGCAAAAGTCAATAGCCATATGGGTACTTAGTCTTTTTCTGGGCATTTCTGGTATTTGGGGCCAAAGGGTCATTTATTCAGAGCCGGATAGGGACGATGCCCGCACCCTTAATTTTGAAATTGTGGGTAAAATGAGCGGGAATGTGCTCATTTACAAAAACTACCGAGACCTGCACTATATGACCGTCTATGATACGGACATGAAAATGACGGAGAAAAACCGTTTAGACTTTATGCCAGAAAAAGTAGTAGACGTTGAACTAGTGCAATACCCTGACTTTATTTATCTCTATTACCAGTTTCAGAAAAGAGGGATTCAATATGCTATGGCGGTAAAATTAGACGCCCATGGCAAAAAAATGGCCGACCCGGTGGTGCTAGATACCACCAATATGGCAGGAAGTAATAGCAATAAGGTCTACACTTTTTTAACCAGTGAAAACAAACAGCAGGTGTTGGTTTTTAAAATCTCTACCAAGAATGACAAAGCCCATTTGTTAACCAGTTTGTTGTTTAACAAAGAGCTGGTTTTGCAAAAAAGGTCTATGATTCGGGTGGCCATGCCAGAGAAAAATGATTTTCTCACAGAATTTGCTTTAGACAATGAAGGAGACCTTGTGTGTATTCGCGGATCAGGAACTGCACAGAATGATAATATCAATAAAATTTCTTTGATAACTAAGGCAGCTAACGCCGATAGTATTGTGGTGCGCAATCTAAAATTAACCAGTATTTATTTAGATGATATTCGAGTAAAAGTAGATAATGTGAACAAGCATTATTTGGTTACTTCCTTTTATAGCAAACTCCGCAGGGGCAATATTGATGGGTTATATTATTCTGTTTGGGACAAATTCCAAGACAAGGAATTAGCCACCATGAATACCATTTTTACAGCCGATTTTAGAGCAGATGCCAAGATGGAAGGCAATCAGAAAGAGGCTTTCAATGATTTCTTCCTAAAAAATATAGTGCTGAAAAAAGACGGTGGATTTTTTGTTGCGGCTGAATCTGCCTATAGTACCAGCAGGGGTAATGCTTTGAACAGATGGGATTATTTGTATGGTTCTCCTTACTATTCTTCTATCTATTCTCCCATGGATTATTATTCCTATTATTCACCCTTGGGTTATTATCCTTGGAGCAGGTATAGTATAATGAACAACAACACGGTTACCCGATATTTTGCGGATAATGTGGTATTGCTTTCCTTTGATAAAATGGGGAAAATGGAATGGAGCAATGTGATTAGAAAGTCTCAGTTTGATGATAATTCCGATAATTTTATTGGGTATGGTATTTTGAATACAGGAGACAAAGCCCATTTCTTATTTAATGTTCAAGACAAGCGTGATATGGTATTGTCTGACCAGAGTTTGTATCCAGATGGTCAAATAGACCGAAACCCCACATTTAAAAACATGGATAAAGGGCATGAGTTTATGCCTAGGTATGGAAAACAAGTGGGAGCTAGACAAATGATTATTCCATGCCAATACAGGGGCTCTACTTGTTTTGCAAAAATTGAATTCAACTAATAGCCGTGGTATTTCTTTTTAGAGACAAATCAATTGTCAATATCTTTTTCTTGGTGCTGCTGGCCATTGGCGTGCATATCCACTTTTTTTTAGCGGAACCTGTTTTAATCTTAGGCAAGGCCGATGGACTTTTCTCCTTATTCCTAAATCGGTACTTAACTGGGATCCCCACCACTTTTTTATTCATTGCCTATGAATTGGTGATTTTGATTCAGGCCATTCGGTTAAATATGGTCTTGACTGATTTCAGAATGTTTCAGTCTACCAATTACACTACGGCCATGACCTATGTGTTACTCACGGGTTTAATTGCTTCTTGGTCTGGCATTTCAGCAGCTTTGCTAAGTAATTCACTGGTACTTTGGCTCTTTATATTATTGACCAGGTTGTACAATAACCAGTCTCCCCGCACACTCTTGTTTAATATTGGGATGTTGGTGAGCATTACCATCATGACCTATCATCCAACAGCTATCCTAATCTTAGTAGTTTTATTTGCACTGGCAGTAGTTAGACCCTTTAGAATTGCGGAATGGTTGGTGCTCTTGATGGGGATTATGCTGCCTTATTATTTTCTGGTTTCTTGGTTGTTTTTGAACAACCAATTATCTGCTATCACCAGCTATTTACCCGGTTTACGCTTTCAATTGCCCCTGCAACACCCTGAGCCATGGTTACTGGCTAGCATTGCTTATTTGGTGCTGGCTCTATTTGCAGGTATGTTTTTCTGGCAGAAATACAATAACCGAATGGTCATTCAAATTAGGAAAAACTGGTCTGTGATGCTGGTATTATTGTTCTCACTTCTACCCATACCCTTTGTTTTTTCTGGGGCAGGTCTAGATTCAGGTATCCTCATCTTAATTCCATTGTCTGCATTTGTGGCCAATGCATTTGGGTACCCCAAAAGACTCTTGGTTCCTAATTTGTTGTTCTGGATAGCCATTGTTTTGATTGTACATAATAACTGGGAACTCATCAAAAAATAGCTTTGGCTTAAGTTTTCAAGCTTTACCTTCGTGGCATTAAGCGGTCAATTAATTAAAGTAAAAATTATTTGAATATGAAATTTGGCGTGGTAGTTTTCCCTGGTTCCAACTGTGATAGGGATATGCAAGACTCTTTGCAGCAAGATTTGGGTAAAGAAGTGATTATGCTCTGGCACAAAGATCAGGACCTAAGCATGTTTACTACCGATGATTGCATTATTCTGCCAGGTGGTTTCTCATACGGAGATTACTTGCGTTGTGGCGCCATTGCTAGGTTTAGCCCCATGATGAAAAGTGTAATTGAATTTGCCAACAAGGGAGGCAAAGTGTTGGGCGTTTGTAATGGTTTTCAAATTTTATGCGAAAGCGGTTTGTTACCAGGTGTTTTATTACAGAATGCCAACCAGCAATTTATTTGCAAAAATGTATTCATTAAGAATGCATCAGGAGAGGCTTTGAAAATTCCTATTGCCCATGGTGAAGGACGTTTTCATGCAGATGAAGCAACCCTAAATGAATTGGAAGCCAATGGTCAAGTGATTTTCCGTTATTGCAATGAGCAAGGAGAATTGGAAGCCTCTGCTAATCCAAACGGGGCTATTAGAAATATTGCTGGTATTAGCAATAAGAATAAAAACGTATTTGGAATGATGCCACACCCAGAACGTGCTACATCTACTGCACTGGGAAATCTAGACGGTAAAAAAGTGTTTGAACTATTGGGTTTGAACTAATGGCTTAAGATATTGTTTGACTAGTTAGATAAATTTATTATGAAAAAATATTTATTGGTATTGATTACAGGACTGATGGGTTTTGCTGCAAGTGCACAAATCAAGGATCCTGTTTCATGGGATTTCAAAGCCGTAAAAAAAGGAGCTGACAAATACCAATTGGTCATCACTGCTACCGTTGCCCAACCTTGGCATTTGTATTCTCAAAATATGGGACCCGGTGGCCCCAACCCTACTAAAATAGAACTGAATAAAAATCCATTGGTAACGGTGGTAGGCAAGCCAAAAGAAAATGGTAAGCTTCAAAAAGTACACGACAATAATTTTAAAATGGACGTGTTGTTTTATTCTAATGAAGTTAGTTTTACACAGGAGCTTAGCGTAAAAGCAGGTGTAAAAACCAATATAACAGGAGTAGTGAAATACATGGTATGTGATGACAATGAATGCCTTCCTCCTTCTAAAAAAACATTCGATATTAAGTTGCAATAAAAATAGCGCATGAAAAAATCAGTAATAACACTGTTTGTTTTTTCAGCACTGCTGATCTCATTTACTTCAATTGCACAGGACAAACCACCTGTGCAATTTGATTTTAAGGCAGAGCGTGTTAATGACAGTATGGCTAAGTTGGTGGTCAAAGCCAAATTAGAAAAAGGTGTAGAATTATTTTCTGTAAAACAGCGCGGAGCTGATGATCCCTTTGTATCTAGTTTACACTTAGATAGTGCTGCTGCGTTTTTGTTGCGTGCTAGTGATACCAGTGCTGAAATTGGTAACCTGCAATTGGTGAAAGAAGCGCCAGGAGCGGCTGCTAGCTATAGGTTGTTTGCAGACTCGGTTAGTTTTGAATATCTGTTACATACCAAAAATGCAGACAGTCTGGTCTTTAAAGGTTCCTTTGCTTGGCTAGCTAAAAAAGAGGCTGAATTTCCTAGTGGAGAAGCAAATTTTACATTGAAGATTCCTGCTGCAGGTAGTATATCGGCCTTGCCCGCTTCTGCTAAATCGGAAGATTCACTTTGGAGTATTTTCTTGATCTGTTTGGGAACTGGTTTGTTAGCTGTGATTACGCCTTGTGTGTTTCCCTTGATTCCTGTAACCGTGAGTTTCTTTTTAAAGCGCAGCAAGTCAAGGGCAGAAGGTATTAGAAATGCAGTTTGGTATTCTATTTCCATTATTGCTATTTATACCATTCCTACCTTATTACTTACACTGGCTTTTGGCGGAAAGATTCTTTATACTATTTCAACTAGTGCCATTTCCAATATTTTATTCTTTGCCATTTTCTTGGTATTTGCCATTTCTTTCTTTGGGGCATTTGAGTTAACCCTACCCAATAGCTGGGCCAATAAGGCCGATGAAAAAGCAGGAAAGGGTGGATTGATGGGGATCTTTTTTATGGCATTGACACTAGTTATTGTTTCCTTCTCTTGCACGGGTCCCTTGGTTGGAACCCTGTTGGGACAAACTAGCACCAATGGCGTTGGCTCTGCACCCATAATAGGGATGTTTGGATTTGGAGTAGGATTGGCATTACCATTTTCCTTGTTTGCCTTTTTTCCATCTATGTTGCAGTCCTTGCCCAAAAGTGGGGGATGGTTGAATTCTGTAAAAGTGACTTTTGGTTTTATTGAATTAGCATTGGCTATGAAATTCCTTTCTAATGTAGACCTGGCTTACCATTGGCACTTATTAGATAGAGATGTGTTCTTGGTCATTTGGATAGTGATCTTCACATTAATGGGTCTCTACTTATTGGGTAAATTAAAATTCTCACACGATTCAGACCTGCCTTATATTAGTGTGCCTCGGTTGTTTTTTGCCATCTTCAGTTTCTGTTTTGCATTGTATATGGTACCCGGTTTATGGGGTGCTCCTTTGAAATTATTGAGTGGATTTATTCCTCCGGCTAGTACCCAAGAATTTAACTTAGAAGACTTGGAATACAAGTTGGATAATGTGCATGTTTTATCTGGTGCTGATGCCTCAAAAAGCACTACAAACAATCCTTCTGCTGCCCAGCCACCCAAGAAATACATTGATCTTTTGGAAGTGCCTTATGGCTTAACCGCTTATTTTGATTTGGAAGAGGGAATGGCTGCTGCCAAAGCCTTGAATAAACCCGTAATGCTGGACTTTACAGGCCATTCCTGCGCCAATTGCAGAAAAATGGAACAGGAGGTTTGGAAAAATCCAGAAGTGCTAAAATTGATGCGTGAGGAGTTTGTATTGGTGAGTCTATATGTAGACGAATCTAAAGAACTGCCACTAGATGAACAGCATACAGCTCCCAATGGAGACCGGATAGAAACGGTGGGTAATCAGAACCTTGAATATGAAACAACCAAGTTTGGCTTTAATGCCCAGCCATTGTATAAATTCTTAGACTTAAAGGGTAATTCTTTGAGCGATGTAAATTATGGTTATGACCCGGATGTAGATAAGTTCATAGCGCATCTAAAAGGAGTGATTGCTAAATTTAAAAGTGAAAAGTGAAGAGTGAAGAGTGTTGAGGAAGAAGTGAAGAGATAAGAGTGAAGAGTGAAGAATGAGAAGAAGAAGTGTAATTTGCTTATAAGAGAAACAAGAGTACTGAAATAAAAAAAAAGTCAAAACATATGTTTTGACTTTTTTTATGGCTTTTGATACTTACTTAAATTGTATTAGAGGGCAATTTGCTTTTCAGCCATCAGCTTTCTAAGATTGATCAGACCATAGCGCATGCGGCCTAGGGCCGTATTGATGCTGCAATTGGTGATCTGTGCAATCTCTTTAAAACTTAGGTTGGCATAGTGACGTAGCACAATGATCTCACGCTGTTCTTCAGGCAATAGGTCTAGCATATGGCGCACGCGCTCATGACTTTGACTTTGCATGATTTTGTGGTCAGGACCTTCTTCAGAAATAGTGATCACGTCAAAGATGTCTTTGTTATCACTGGTCTTGATAGCTGGGGTACGCTTGACTTTGCGGAAATAATCCACACAAAGATTGTGCGCAATCCTTAAGGCCCAGGGAAGGAATTTACCTTCTTCTGTGTAGCGCTTGTTTTTGAGCGTATCAATGATTTTGATGAACACATCCTGGAACAGATCTTCTGCCAGATAATTGTCTTTTACAAAGAAGAGAATGGAGGAGAAGATCTTATCCTTATAGCGATAGATCAATACCTCAAAGGCTTCCGTGTCACCGTCTTGGAAGGAACGTATTAGTTCAGTGTCTGAAACATGTTCCAATGTTTTCATAGCATTAGGTTTTGTCAGGATTCGGAAAACTCAGGATATTGGATAAAGAATTTGGCCAGTTTTTTACCGCTGGTTTTAATTCTGATGTTAAATTATCATTTTTAGTATCCTTAGGAACAGTTGTGAAAAACATTGTATTCGATTCTTGGGTTATTCACATTTTAAACCCCCTTTTTATTGATTATTAGAGATTTAAGCCCATGCTATTAAACTTAAGCATGATTATTCTGTTTAAATTGCCAACGAATGACAAGCAAGACCAAATCAGCCCCTGTGGCTCAAGCCCCCATAATTGATAGTTCCATACAGGTACATGGTGCCCGTGTGCACAATCTGAAAAATGTAACCGTTAGTTTTCCGCGCAACAAATTGATTGTAGTAACCGGTGTGTCTGGAAGTGGCAAGTCATCACTAACCATTGATACCTTATTTGCAGAAGGCCAAAGGCGATACGCAGAAAGTTTGAGTGCCTATGCAAGACAGTTTATGGCTAGAATGGTTAAGCCTGATGTGGATTATATCAAAGGTCTTTGTCCTGCCATTGCTATAGAACAAAAAGTAATTACTCGCACACCTAGGAGTACCGTTGGTAGTATGACGGAGATCTATGATTATATGCGACTATTGTATGCAAGGGCAGGTAAGACCATATCGCCCATTAGCGGTAGAGAAGTGCAGAAAGATGAGGTAGCAGATGTGGTGGCACATATTAAAGGATTGGCAGAAGGTTCCAAAATTGTCATCTTAGTACCGTTTAAACAACACGCTAATAGGGAAACCAGGGAAGAATTGCAGATACTGATGCAAAAGGGATTTGCCAGAATGTATTTGAGGCCTACTAGCTCAAAAGAGTTAGCTAGCATTTTACGCATTGAAGAACTTTTAGAAAAGACGGACAAGGAATTAGACAAACTTGCTGGGAAGGGCAAAAAGGAAAAAGTCCTGTTTACCTTAATAGATAGATTGGTAGTGAAGGAATTTGATGAGGATGATGAACACCGTTTGTCAGACTCTGTGGGTACCGGGTTTTATGAAGGTGAGGGTGAGGTATATATAGAAGTTGACGCCAAGGAAGTCTTGCATTTTAGCAACAAGTTTGAATTAGACGGGATTCAGTTTGAAGAACCCGTACCCAATTTGTTTTCTTTTAATAATCCCT
This sequence comes from Chitinophagaceae bacterium BSSC1, assembly GCA_002256435.1. GTDB lineage: Bacteria > Bacteroidota > Bacteroidia > Chitinophagales > Chitinophagaceae > Sediminibacterium. The sequence continues at coordinate 29,568 of NKJC01000005.1, read as the reverse complement.
ATGGGGCTTGTCCTACTTGCGAGGGTTTTAGTCAGGTTTTGGGCATTGATCCAGACTTGGTGATCCCAGACAGGCGATTGAGTCTTTATGAGGGTGCTATTGCCCCCTGGAAGGGCGAGAAACTGGGTTGGTGGAAGGAGCAGTTTATCAAGGGTGCTGGAAAAATTGGGTTTCCCATTCACAAACCCATCTTAGATTTAGACAAAGAACAGTTTAGGCAATTATGGGAGGGTGCGGGAACGGTACTGGGGATCAATGAATTTTTCAAAGAAGTAGAAGCCAATCTATACAAAGTACAATACCGCGTTTTATTGAGTAGATATCGGGGAAGAACCAATTGCCCAGATTGTCATGGTTATAGACTAAGACCAGAAGCACTTTATGTAAAAGTGGGTGGCAAACATATTGGAGAACTTTGTGAATGGCAGGTAAAGGATTTAAAAGTTTGGTTTGACAATTTGCAACTTTCTGATAGCGATAGACAACTCACCAAACGAATTTTATTAGAAATTCACCAACGCATACAAACCTTACTAGACGTGGGTTTGGGCTATCTAACCCTAAATCGTTTGGCCAATTCTTTGAGTGGTGGAGAAAGCCAGCGAATTCAATTGACTAGGAGTTTAGGAAGTAATCTCACCAATTCATTGTACATATTGGATGAGCCTTCTATTGGTTTGCATTCAAGAGATACCGTGAGACTGATTGCTGTTTTAAAATCGCTCCGCGATCTAGGCAATACTGTTGTGGTAGTAGAACACGATGAGATGATGATGCGAGAAGCGGATCATATTATTGATATGGGTCCACTAGCATCACACTTGGGTGGAGAAGTAGTGGCAGTGGGTAATTATGATGAGTTAATTGCCAACCCCAAGAGCATGACGGGTAAATATTTAAAAGGGGAGCTAACCATTGATGTACCCAAGAACCTGCGCAAGTGGAATAGGAGTATTACGGTTGAGAACGCCAGACAAAATAATTTAAAAGATATTACGGTAGAGTTTCCATTGAACTTACTCTGTGTGGTAACAGGGGTGAGTGGTAGCGGAAAAACAACCTTGGTAAAACAAGTCTTGTATCCAGCGCTCAACAAAATTAAAGGTGATTTTTCTGAGAAAGTAGGTTTACACAAAGCAGTAACTGGAGATATTGATTATATCTCTCAAATAGAAATGATTGACCAAAACCCCATTGGTAAATCAAGTAGGAGTAATCCCATTACGTATATTAAAGCCTATGATGGTATTCGCGATTTATACGCCAAGCAACCACTGGCCAAAATGCGCGGATTCCAACCCAAACATTTTTCTTTTAATGTAGACGCTGGTAGGTGTGATACCTGTAAAGGTGAGGGAGAACAGGTAGTAGAAATGCAGTTCTTGGCCGATGTGCACTTGACCTGCGAATCCTGTGGTGGCAAGCGTTTCAAAGAAGAGGTATTAGAAGTGCAATACAATGGTAAGAGCATCTTTGACTTACTTGAAATGAGTGTGGATGAAGCCATTGAATTCTTTGCAGACGAGAAGCAAATAAAAAATGCCATTCAACCTTTGTCGGATGTGGGATTAGGTTATGTAAAACTGGGACAGAGTAGTGATACCTTGAGTGGGGGAGAAGCGCAGCGTGTAAAATTGGCTAGTTTCTTAGGCAAGGGCAAAGGCATTGGGCACGTACTGTTCATCTTTGACGAACCAACTACGGGCTTGCATTTTAACGATATCAAAAAACTATTGACGTCTTTTAATGCCCTCATTGAACAGGGCCATTCTTTAATTGTGATTGAGCACAATACAGACGTGATTAAATCAGCCGATTGGGTCATTGATCTGGGTCCTGAAGCAGGTGATGGTGGCGGCTCATTGGTCTATGCTGGTATACCCGCGGGACTTAAGAAAACCAAGGAAAGCAGAACGGGCCAATTCTTGTAAGAAATGGCCCGTTGCAAAAAAAATAGTATAAATTCTTTAGCGCAGTCTATCTGTACTTTTCACCAATTTCTCGTCCTTGTAAATGCCAATGGTGGCCAAGATTAAAACAACGGGAATAGCTATTACCACAATACACCATAGTGCCAATCCGCCTACGGCGTATTTATTAATTTCCAAATAATAAAGGCCAATGGTCAAAAGGCTAATGCCCAATGCTAATAAAACCAGTTTTAATTGAAGCGGTCTGTTCTTGTAAAGAAAAATACTCAATGCAGCCACTGTGGCACCAACAATGGTGCTAATCATCAACCAAACATTGCTCATGCCAGTAAGATGATTGGCTGGCTCTGTAGTTATGCTTCCAATAAAGAAAGCAGTTTTTAAAGAAGCAAAGCCCAATACGGCTGCTACTAATAACCAAATGGTTTGTATGCGTTGTATCATAGTATTAATTTTTATCCCAACTCTGGGTACAAGATAAACTGTTCCATGAATCCATTCACTTGTTTTTTAACATCGGCCAAGGTGGCTGCGTCGTCTGCATTCATCAAAGAACGGTCAATGGCATCTACTACAAATTGCATATCATTTTCAAGCATGCCCCTTGTGGTAACAGCTGCCACACCAAAACGGATACCAGATGTTACAAAAGCGCTCTTGTCATCATAAGGCACCATGTTTTTATTAGCCGTAATATCAGCATGCCCTAAAGTTTGTTCTGCCTTCTTTCCGCTGATATTTTTATTGCGTAGGTCTATCAACATCAAGTGATTGTCTGTACCTCCGCTAATGATCTCATAACCCTTGTCAGTAAATGCTTTGGCCATAGCTTGTGCATTCTTTTGAACCTGTTGTTGGTATACCAAAAACTCGTCTGTCAAGATTTCACCAAATGCAATGGCTTTGGCTGCAATAATATGTTCCAACGGTCCACCCTGTGTACCTGGGAATACGGCCATATCTAATAGATTACTCATCATGCGTAGATTGCCTTTTACGTCTTTAAGACCAAAACTATTCTCAACATCAGTCTTCATCATAATCACACCACCTCTTGGTCCACGCAAAGTTTTGTGGGTAGTGCTGGTTACAAAATGACAGTGTTCAAAAGGAGAGCTCAACAAACCTTTGGCAATCAAGCCGGCAGGATGGGCAATATCGGCCAAAACAAAAGCGCCTACTTCATCTGCCACTTTTCTAATTCTAGCAAAGTCCCAATCACGGCTATAAGCGCTGGCACCACAGATAATCAATTTGGGTTTTACAGCCCTTGCCTGTGCTTCTAACATCTCATAATCAACCAAGCCGGTTTCTTTTACAACACCATAAAAATGGGGTTTGTAAATTTTACCGCTAAAATTTACCGCAGAACCATGGGTCAAGTGACCACCCATGCTTAGGTCCAAGCCCAAAATGGCATCGCCCGGTTGCAAAATGGCCAGCATTACAGCAGCATTGGCTTGTGCACCACTATGGGGCTGTACGTTGGCGTATTCAATATTAAAAATGGCTTTTAAGCGGTCAATAGCCAATTGTTCTGTTTGATCCACTATCTCACATCCACCATAATAACGCCTTCCGGGGTATCCTTCCGCGTATTTATTGGTCATTACGCAACCAGAAGCTTGCATCACCTGTAAACTGGTGAAGTTTTCGGACGCAATTAGTTCAATTCCACGGCGTTGACGCGCCAATTCCTGGTTGATGATGTTGAAAACCTGGGTATCTCTTTGCATGATTGCTTGATTTTGGCGCAAAAATAAATCTTAAACCCACTAAAAGGGCAATTTAGGGGGCTAGTTTTGGTCAGAATATCCACAAAACTTGGCTTCTGGCCAGATTTTTATAATTTCGCAACCTTGATGGATGTGTAAGTAATACATGAATGCATGTATGCAGACCCCCTTTTGTAGATGATCCATCATAAACCTACCAAGTATGAAAGCGATTATTCCGGTTGCAGGAGCGGGTACCAAATTACGTCCCCATACCTATACTCAACCTAAGGCATTGATTCCTATTGCGGGAAAAACCATCCTGAGTTTTATAGTAGATCAATTGCACGAAGCAGGCATCAACGAATTCATTTTTATTGTTGGCTATTTGGGAGAAAAGATCCAAGACTATGTTACCCAAACCTATCCTCACCTAACTACGCATTTTGTACATCAGAATGAACGCCAAGGTACCGGTCACGCAATTGAGCTTACCAAAGCCATTGTAGGCTCTGATGAAGTATTTGTAGTGCTGGGCGATACTGTTTGCGAGTATGACGTTAAAGAGGTACTAGAAAGCCCATATAGTATGTTGGGGATTAAGAAAGTAGAAGACCCTAGGAATTTTGGGGTAGCATCTATTGGGGAAGACGGGTTTATAGAACAATTGGTAGAAAAACCTGCCATACCAAAAAGCAATATGGCCTTGGTTGGCTTATACAAAATTAAGGAAACTGAATTTTTGTATCAGTGTCTACACCACTTATTTGTTTCCAATACCAATGTGAACGGAGAATATAGTTTAACCGATGCGTTAGAATGTATGGTCAAACGAGGTGCCAAGTTTCAGTCTTTTAAAGTAAAGAGTTGGTTTGACTGCGGTAAGAAAGATACCCTACTTGAAAGCAATGCTACCCTGCTTAAAAAATCTGGTGGTAATACCAGTACCCAACACAATTATCCCAATACCATTATCATTCCTCCAGTTAGTATTGCGCCAGGTTGCGATATTTCAAATGCCATTATTGGCCCTCACGTAGCTATTGGTGCCAATACTTCAATCAAACATTCCATTGTTAGAGAAAGTATTATTGGTTCTTATACCAATCTCTATGAAGTGGTGTTAGACAATTCACTCATTGGTAGCGATGCTTCTGTAAAAGGATTGAGTAGGAGTCTCAATATTGGAGACAATACCGAGATTGACTTTGGATAATCCCTTATAGTTTTATTGGTTTGCGTTTTTTTATTTCTGCAAGTAAAAGCTGTTGGCCTGTGCGGTACAGGTAACAACCAATTCATTGATGCATACATGCTGTGGCAATGATGCTGCATAAAAACTAATATCAGCTATATCTGCAGCTTGCAATGCTTTGTAACCATCATATACGGTTGCAGCTTTTGTTTCATCGCCTTTAAATCTAACCAAAGAGAATTCAGTTTCTGCCGCACCAGGATGAATTACTGTTACTTTTATTTGATAAGGAAGTAAGTCAATGCGCATAGATTTACTCAAAGCAGCCACTGCGTGTTTGCTGGCACAGTAGGCGTTTCCGTCTTTATATACTTCTACTCCGGCAGTTGAACCAATATTAATAATATGACCGCCACCGCGCTGTTTCATGAAAGGCAAGAGGGCCTTGGTTACATACATGACGCCTTTTACATTGGTATCTAGCATGGTTTCCCAATCGTCTAAATTGGCTTGGTCAAATGGATCTCTTCCTAGCGCCAAACCAGCATTATTAACCAACAGATCAATAGACTGCCATTCAGCAGGAAGATTTTCAAGCGTTTCAAATACTGCTTTTCTATCTTGTACGTCAAAAACCAAAGGAAGTACTTCTACTTGGTATTTATCCTTCAGATCAGAAGCCAATGCCTCTATCTTTTCTTTTCTTCTACCTGTGATAATACAATTCCATTTTTCTGCAGCAAATTTTTCTGCAATGGCTTTTCCGAATCCAGAACTTGCTCCGGTAACTAATATGGTTTTTGACATCTTATTTAAGTTAGAAGCGGCAAGATACAACCTTGTTTATGGATTACAAGAGCTCTTATCTAATCATTACAACGGTTCCTTTTCTAATAATTTTCTGACCCAGAAAATCAGTGCCTTCTGCTAAGAATACATAGGCTCCGGAAGCTTGCGCTTTTCCTTGAAAAATACCATCCCAACCCTTGCCAATTTCAGTAGTTAAAAAAACTTGTTGCCCCCATCTATTGTAAACACTGAAATAATAATTCTTGGTGATGCCTACCACCAATGGTCTTAATTGGTCATTTTTCCCATCGGCATTTGGCGTGAAACCCGTGGGTACAAATATGTCTGCCCCATTTTTAAAAATGGTGATGAGCATATTGTCTACCGCCCTGCATCCCATAGAATCCAATGCAGTTACTGTATAGCGAATATTGTCTCTATTGCTTCCAATGGTGGCAATGGGGTTGGCTATATTGGTTTTGTCTAATCCATCAGAAGGGGACCATTGGTAGCTGACCGTTCTTTGGTCAGAAACCAAGGCATTTAACTGAACAGGCTGATTGGCTGCAACACTAGTGTCCTTGCCAGCATTAACGGAAAGCGGTGTTGTTACATTTACTCTAATGGTATCAGTTAATAGATTAGGGCAACCTGCATTGGCAATACTAATCACGTATTGCGTACTCTTAGCAGGAGCTGCTTTTGCACTAATCAAAAAAGGTGTTCCATTAACCGTGCCATTTCCTCCATTAAATAAAGCACTAGGATTTGACCAAGTATAACTGGTGCCAGTTTGAATATTGGCCGAGATAAATACCGGTGTGCCGTAACAAACACTGGTGTCTTTTGGAAAAATCTGGGCCTTTGGAAAAGGGGTATTAAAAATGCCTACACTTGCAATGGTACTTGTATCAGAAGGACAACCGGTTTTTGAAACAATGGCTCTGAAATAGGTTCTACCATTTAAACCAATCACTGATTGCAATGTGTCATTATTAGTTGGTAATTGATTTAGCCAACTAATTTGGTCAATAGATTTTTGCCAATTTAAGACCGTACCAGAAGAGCCCCGCAGTTTTAAAATATTGTCTACGTTTTGGTCCAAACATATATCTAAATTGGCAGGAAGAATTTGACCTGCAACGGATCTATAATTGATGGTAATGATTGCGGCCGAACTGCTGTCTACATTACAAGCAGGCCCATTTTGAACCAATGCTTTATAATAAGTGGTGGTGAGTACATTTTTTACAGAAATGGAGGTTCCATTTTCTGATATGGGATTCCAATTAATGCCATCGGTACTAGCTATCCAAGTTCTTACGTTGCCTAAATTGCCAGTTAATTGTAAAGGGAATTGTTGGTTGGGCACTAAGCCAAAACAAACTGCAGAATCTCCCAATACAGCACCAGCAATGGTTGGAGGAGAGACTACTACATTTACACTGGTAGTTAAGTCTGCGCAATTATTGGTTGCACGAGCAGTGATGGTACCAGGATTTGCATTAGGTTTTACAATAATAATATTGCCAGAATCAGTAACCATTTTCCAACCTGTAGGAATGGTCCAGGTATAAGTACCCCCAGTTAATTCAGGTATAGAATAGGTTTGATCACCATTCACACATGCTTGAATGGGGCCAGCAATTTGCAGGCCTTCACAAATGTTTTTTAAAGCTACATACGCATAGGCAAAATGCCCAGAAGGAACACAGTTGTCTGCTTCAAAAGTGAGGGTTACTTGTTGTCCACGATATGGGGCTAAATCAAAAATAACTTCTGTCCAGCCCTTTGTCCATACCCTAAGTTGTGGATCGTTACTATTTCCATTTGCATTGGGTGAGGGCACGTTACTGAGTGCAAAACCTTTTTGTTTGGCCGCAGCTACATCTAGCACAAAATTATTTCCGGCTCCATTGGTGGGTAAATAATACATGGCATTGGCGCAATCAATGGTACCCGTACTGGTTGTTAGCGTGGCAGTAAACATGGGTACTTGATCTGAAACATGCGAGGCACTTTCTAATACCATCGCGTAAGCATAAGTAACTACATAGGGTTCAGTGCTAGCACCTGCTGGTACATTAATGGTATAACCCAAACCTCTGAACAGCCCGCCGTTATTGGTGTTGCGGGTTTGGTTAGAATTAATAGTGGAAGATCCAACTCTTACGGAGTAACCATAATAATAGCCATTGATGGTTGGAATGGTTTCAAAATCACCAAAGGGATCCTTGTAATTAGCAGTTTGTACTTCAATACCATTATTGGACAAACCAAATTCAGGAATAATATTGGTACCAAGTGTGCCATTTGGAAAATTGCTGGTGGAATCGTAAAAGGTTTGTGTGCCTTTGTCTCTTGAAGAGTTTCTTTGAAATTGTCCTGTGTAACTAAACCAATGGTTCAGATTTGATTCTGAAAAATTGATATTAATAGGACAGGTTTGGTTCTGCCCCAATGCTGCTAATTCTACTAAACATAATATGATAGTTACTAGGTATTTCATTAGCGAATGATCACAATGGTTCCTTTTTTAGCAATGGTCTTTCCTAGAAAATCTACACCTTCTGTTGAATATACATACGTACCGCTGGGTTGTTTCTCGCCATTGTAAACACCATCCCAACCCTTAGCAATTTCTGTGGTTGTAAATACTTGCTGCCCCCACCTATTGAAAATACTGAAATAGTGCAATTTGTTAATCCCAATCAAGATGGGTTTTAATAAGTCATTTTTGCCGTCTGCATTAGGGGTAAAAGCAGATGGTACCAAGATGTCTGGATCTGATTGGAATAGTTTCACTTTTACTGCATCCTTTGCAAAACATCCATTCACATCATAAGCTGTAACGGTGTAAGTAATGCTATCAACGGACTTGTCTAAAATGGCAATGGGGTTGGCAATGGTTGGGTCACTTAAACCGGTGGCTGGTGTCCAAAGATAGCTTGTGCCGCCACTTGCGTTTAATTGCAAGGGTTGACTAGCCACAATGCTGGTATCATTTCCGGCAAATACTTTCAATGGTTGAATCACTGTTACAGTAATGGTATCACTTACAGGTTTGGGACAACCCAAGGTATCATTGGCTGTTAAAATATAGCTAGTGGTTTTGCTAGGTCCTGCAATGGGTTGAACCAAATTGGCATTTAACAAAGAAGCTGTTGGCGTCCATTTAAAACTAGAACCTACCACAAATCCTTGCAATGAAATTCTATTGCCATAACAGATAGTTGTATCAGGAGCCACAGCCGCAATAGGATAAGGCGCTACTCTATAAAATACCGAATCACGGGCTTGACATTTTCCTAGGTTGGCAGTAACATAATAATGAGTATTGACCAAGGGTCTTACCAAGGGATACTTTGTATTTGCAATTGACTCACCTGTTGAACTAGTCCAACTATAACTCAGTGCATGACTAATGGTATGGAGTCTAAAAGTATCTGTTTGACAAATATTAGAATCAAGGCCAGCTCTTACGTTGATAAAGGGTAGCACATTTACTTGTACAGTGTCTTGTGTAATACAACCATTGTCATTGACCGATACAAAATAGCGGGTACTATCTGTTGGGTAAACTATGGGTGTTGCTGTGGTATCTTTTTGAATACGAAGTCTATTTGCTACATTATCTACCGTCCATTTGATAGTACCGGTATTAATGGTTGATTGTAATTGCAAGGTATCAATACTACAAATCAGCGTGTCTTTAAATGCAAGACTCAAACTTGGTTTATCTGTAATGGTGATGAACTTACTAATGGCAGATTCACATCCCTTACTATTGGTGACCACCAAACTTACTTGAACAACTTGAGGGCCATTGAATTTCCAAGTACTGTCTTTTGAGCGCGCAGTATCGGCCAAGCTAAGCGGGTCTCCAAAATTCCATCTCCAACTATCTACTATCCCATACTGGGTTTGGGTTTTATCTGTAAATAGAAATGGGTTGCTAAAGCAAGAACCACTCACACTAAAATCGGGTGTAAAACCAGGGAATACCCTTACTTGAGCTGTTGCAGAATCTTTACATCCGCCGGTACTAGTAACAGTTAGCTTTAATTGATACACACCCGTGTCTTGATAGGTATGTGAAGGTGTTGGATTACTTGAAAAATTAGTAGCAGGAAACTTGGTCTCACCAAAATCCCAGGCATAACCACTCACGGTAGAATTCAATGATTCGTTTTGAAAATTCATGGTGAATCCATCACATGTAATATAGCTAGGCTTGAGCGATGCGGCAGAAATGGAACAGTCTGCTACGGTAAGATGAATTTCTTTTCTGGTTTTGCCAATGAGCACACCAGCGCGATACTCCAATACCCATACCGCCAAAATATAATCTCCCACACCCGATGGCGCAATCCCAGAAATAATTCCAGTTATGGGGCTAATATTGACTTTAGATCCCAATGGACTACCTCCAGAAAAAGAACCTCCATATGGTACACCAATATAAGGTGGGTTAGAAGGAGGATTGGGTTGGGTTCCGGCCTGACTGGTATTACCACCCGTTAAACCATCACAAAACTCATAAGCCAAACTATCATTATCTATATCTGTTGCACTAAAGTCAAATACAAAAGGACTATTGTAACAAACAATGGCCGTGTCTTTTTGGGCAAAAGCAGGGCTAGAATTTTTTGAATAATCCGTGCCAGCAATAGTTCCTGGAATGGTATTGGTATAGGTAACGCCAATACTACTGGAATTGCCACTTACATTAGCAATGCCAGCAATTCTGCAACATCTTTGAACAGACAATACATAACCATTGGGGTTATTGGGCAATTCTACCTGGGTCACATAATTGTCAATAAAATAGCAGACTTTACCAATTGGAGGATTGCTCAAACAGGCATCAAAACTGGTTTTGTTGGGATTGTCAGAACTAGTTAATTGAATCACCACTGTTTGAATTACTTGCACATTGGATTGTGCATCAAATATGCCCAGATAGACCCTAGGGTCTCTTTGTAGACCGGTTGAACTACAATCCAAATATTGTTTCACCGTAATTCTATAAATGCTACTATTAGAAGACCCAGGGCTTACGTACTCATATTGAATCCATCCCCCTTTTAAATGATTGGCAAGAACAGTTTTGCTTGAAAAGATGCATACGCATAGCAAGACCAAAGCCAATAATTTGGACGGTAGCAGGGATTTGACCAAATAAAAGGCCCTAGTTAGAGAATTGGATTGTTTCATGTTCCGTGTTAAAAATACAATTTGTTACCCTACACCCGGTTTCCCCTTGTTTTTTTAACGGTGCTGCAACATAATTGATAGAGCAGGTTTGGATAACCCTTGCTGCCCATAGTCCTGATCTTATCTAATTAAAACAATGGTACCCTTTCTGAATATAGTTTTGCCCAAATAGTCAATCCCTTCCGTTGAATAAACATATGTGCCACTGGGTTGCAAAGCCCCACTATATACGCCATCCCAACCTTTGCCTATTTCAGAAGTGCTAAACAATAACTGCCCCCATCTACTATAAATATTAAAATAACGTAGTTTGGTTATCCCTACGGGGATGGGTTTTAAGAGGTCATTCTTACTGTCTGCATTGGGCGTAAATGCCGATGGTACGTAGATTTCAGGTCCAGATTTAAAGACCTTTACCATGATATCATCGGTACTAAAACAATTCCCAACTCCGGTTACTTTAACGGTATACTTAATGCTATCTATAGAAGGATCTAATTGTGCAATAGGATTGGCAATATTGGCATTGTCCAAACCATTTTCTGGATACCAAGCATATACCGTACCTCCAGTTGCATTGAGTTGCAATGGTTGATCCAATACAATCACGGTGTCTCTTCCGGCAAAAGCTTTTACGGGAGGAACCATGGACACCACTATGCTATCTGTAACTGGTTTGGGGCAACCAATGGTGTCTGTAACAGTAAGAAAATAGGTAGTGGTTTTGGTAGGTCCTGCAATAGGGTTCAAAGTATTGGCATTGAGCAAACTACTAATTGGACTCCATTTGAAAGCGCTACCCTGAATAGCTGCATGCAAGGGTAATTTGTATCCAATACAAATACTGGTGTCATTAGAAACTGCTACTTGAGGATAAGGCACCACTTTTACTGAAAGCGTATCCATGGCTGTACACTTACCCAAATTGGCCAAGATGCTATAATTGGTGTTTACCAAGGGTCTTACTAGGGGAGACTTAATAGGATCAATTTTTTCTCCTGTATTGCTTACCCAATTAAAGCCAAGCCCCTGTGTATTGGCATGAAGTCTAAAACTATCGGTTTGACAAATTACTGAATCCAATCCCAGATTAACGTTGATAAAATCCAGCACATTTACTTTTACGGAATCAGTTCCCTTACAACCATTGTCATCAACTGTTACATAATAAGTGGTAGTTTTTTTAGGGAATACTAAAGGTTTGGAACTATCGGCATATAATAAGTGTTGATTGGGTGCCCAAGAAAAAACACCATCTCCTGCAACACCCAAAGCCAAGGTGTCAATGCTACAAATAAGTGTATCCTTAAATGCCATTTGTAGCACTGGGTCTTGTTGCACATGAATGGTCTGAAATAAAGTGTCAATACAGCCCTTACTTGTTTCAACAATCATAGAAGCTATTCTAGCACCTGCATTAGCATATTTGTAATTGGCTTGTTTGGTACTAGCCGTATCAGTTGTGGAAGCAAGGTCTCCAAAATCCCAAATACGGCCACTAATAGAACCATATTTGGTGCTGCTCATGTCATTAAATTGATAGGGCTTTTGTACACAGCTACCAATCACATTCATTTTTGGAAAGAAGCCTGGATACACCAAAACAATGGTACTATCTATACCAATACAACCCCTTGGTCCAGTTACTTCTAAATAAGCTACATACCTACCTGTATCTGCATATTGGTGCCAAGAAGTTGCAGCACTAGATAAATTAGATGGGGAGTTAGGGTCTCCAAAATCCCACTTATAAGAGGTGATTCCCGAAGCCGTGGATTGGTTAGAAAAAAATACGGCAAGACTATCGCACTGGACTATTTTTTCAGGAAGGTCAGCTTCAATTAAATCACAATCCTGCACTTGTAATATAAAATCTTTACGGTGTTCCGATATGGGTTTGCCTGCACGCCATTCTACAATGCATACATTGACTACATAATGACCTGCATCTGGTGCTACACCACTGATAATGCCTGTGGTTTGATTGATAGTAACTTTTGCCCCTAGTGGAGACATGCCTGAAAATGGGTTGGAATAAGAAAGTGGAGAGAGTGATAAATTGCTAGAGGGTTGCGCATTATTACTTCCACTGCTAGCGCCATAAGCATCACAAAATACATAGGTCAAACTATCGCTATCTGGATCAGTTGCACCAAAGTCTAACTCAAAATTCTTTCGGGTACAAACCAGTGCGGTATCTTTTAGTAAGAATTGTGGACTACTGTTATGACCATCTGCTAGACTAGCTGTGCCAGGAATTTTTGTTGCATAGGTACTACCCACACTTCTGGCCCCACCAATATTGGTAATCCCGTCTACTCTACAACATCCATTTCTAGAAACAGTGTAACCACTCACATTATTGGGAAGCTCCACCACATTGGTATACAAAGCCACTTCATAGCAAACGGTTGGTGCGCCTGTTAAACAAGGAAATGTACCCGTATTTAATTGAATGGTGCGCACGCCTCCATCTAGTCTAAGTGTAAGCGATATGCGCAAATTGGTGCCCTCATAAATGCCAGCAGTAACTACTTCGTTTTCTAGTAGCGGACCGCTAGATTGGCAATCACGGAAAAGGCGCAATGTAATCCGATACATGCTGGTATTGCCAACGCCGGGCGATAGCCATTCATAATACATCTCTCCCCCCGCTATGTGCTTAGCCATAGCCGGTAAACCGGTCAACAATATCACCAGTACCAAGAAGAGTTTCCTCATCTGTTTTTTTTATAGGTTCTCTACAAAGTCCATGATATGTTTTGTCATGGTATCAGCAGCTTCTAACATGCCCATATGTCCTACGTTTTCCAAAATATGGATACTAGCATGTAAGGGTAATTTGATTTGCCCCAAAAGGTCTGTCAGAGGTGCGGCTATATCTTCTGTGCCAATAACGAATAATATGGGTAGTAGGTTGCTTTCTAATACATAGGCCCTATTGGGTCTATTGCGCATGGCAAGGGTATACTGTTGGCAGGCCTTGGTGTCAAAATGTGCAGCTTGTTCAATTTGAGCCAGCAACACTTGCGGAAATTCCTTTTTAAAATTTGCTCCAAACAAAGTGGGGATGGTATTGCGCAAAAATGCCCCAGCACCGTATTGATCCATCAACTCCACTGCTTTTAACCGATTGGCTTTTTTCTCATCACTATCGGCATAAGCCGAACTATGGATGAGACCAAATCCAATTAATCTTTCAGGGTATAATTCAGCAAATGCAAGGGTAATATAACCACCCATGCTATGCCCTAATAAACAGCAGGTTTCAATACCTTCTGCATCTAAAATGGCTAAAATAGCTTTGGCATAATCTGCCATGTCAATATTGGGTTCATTCCACCTATCAGACTTTCCTGTTCCTGGAATATCTGGAACCAACACTTGCATGGATTGTTCTAAAACAGCCAATTGTTTGTCCCAAACATGGCCATCTTCTCCAAAGCCGTGTATCAAAACCAAGGCTTTACCCATTCCCAATTTTCGGTAACTCAGTTCTGTTTCTCTATAAGGTATGGATTTGTACATGGTGGGGTTATGCTCGCATTTTGTCTTTGAGCAGTAGAAAGGTACGGTAGATTAAGATGAGGCCAGCTAATAAGGCAGCAATCCTATACAACCAGTCGCCATGTTTGGTATAGAAAGTCAATTCCTCATTTATTTGAATGGGGTATTTGAGACTACCTGCTGTATCCCAGGCCTTGGTTTGAATGATATTCCCCTTGTCATCAATGACAGCAGAAATACCCGTATTAGCACTTCTAGCCACCCATTTACGGGTTTCTATTGCCCTGAGTCTGGCATAATCCAAATGTTGTTTGTGCCCGGGTGTATTTCCCCACCAGCCGTCATTGGTGATGATGGCTAATAGATTGGCTCCTTTGGCGGCATAAGTACTTACGTATTCACCATAGATACTTTCATAACAGATAATGGGAGCCGCTATATAGGGGATATTTTTTGAACCAAAAACAGCAGCTTCACTTGAACGGCCATAACCTCCAGTTGTGCCTCCAAACTGTTCAAAAACAGGTCCTAAAAAATTCAAAAAGGTAGGGAGGGATTCTACCCCAGGTACCAATTTGCTTTTATTATAAAATTGTAAAATTTCATTGGGTCTAATGTATACTGCGGCATTGAATGCATCATAGTAAGTGCCGTTATCCCCCTTACGTGCAGTGGCAGTTGCATTGTTTTCCGTATATGCTTTAAAAGTTTCTACACCTGTAAGCAAGGCCAAATTGGGATGCCTATTCACAAATTCAAACACGGGTTGATAATAGCCATTTTCCCTTACATGATTTTGCCAATCGGCTACGCTCAAGGCAGTTTCAGGCCAAAGCACCAATACGGTATTGGAATCAATTTGTTGTTCAGAAAGTTGAATCATTTTGGCAATCTGTTCACTGGCAGATGACTGATTGAACTTTTGATAGGGGTCAATATTGGGTTGTACCATGACCACATTCTTATACAATGGTTTATTAAAACCTTTGTCAATAAAATAAAACAAATTGTAAAAAGACAGTGCTAAGGGGATTAATAAAATAGGTAAGAACTTCAGCACAATTTTTCCAAAACCCGCTTGCTGTTTAATAGCCAAAATCATTTCCCAAACAAGGATATTGGTTAAGACCACCCAAAGTGTTCCGCCACTCACACCCGTATATTCATACCATTGAACCCATTCAGGATGAGAAGCAAATACATTACCAAGGGTGAGCCAGGGCCAACTCAATTGCCAGTTTAAATGAATGTATTCAAAGAGCATCCAAAAACTAATCAAAGACAAATAGCCAAGGGCCTTGCCCATCTTTTGACGCATAGCAAAATAGCCAACCCAAGGGATACACATGAGTAGACTATTGGCTATGATAGCGGCCACACTTCCAATATCAGTGCTATTCCAGATCCACCAAGTAGTACTGGCATTCCAAGTAAGTAGGGCCAGAAAAACCTGCCAGAAAAAAGCTGATTTTTTTTGACTGTTTTCTGCCAAATATAATAAGGGGCAGAACCCTACAAAAACTAGAAAAAATAAGGGTGATACTGGCCAAGCAGCATACAGCATGAGACCAGCAAAAAGGCTCCAACCTATGGCAACTATTCTTTTCAAATGGATAATTTGTTGGGGGAAGTTCGGAATTATTTATGAATCAAATGTGAATTGAAGGCAAACAAAAAGGGATGATCTTTTAGACCATCCCTTTTAAGTATTTGAATAACTTATTTTTTAGAATAGTTAGGTGCTTCCTTGGTTACGTCTACATCATGCGCATGGCTTTCTTTCATACCCGCGTTGGTGATTTTGACAAACCTGGCTTTCTGTAAGTCTTTGATGGTTGCTGCTCCACAGTAACCCATACCAGCTCTTAATCCACCAACAAACTGATAAACAATTTCACTGAGGTTGCCCTTATAAGCTACACGGCCTTCAATACCTTCTGGTACAAATTTTTTGATATCGTCTTCAACGTCTTGGAAATACCTATCTCCACTTCCCTGACTCATGGCGCCTAAGGAACCCATTCCACGGTATTCTTTGAATTTTCTTCCTTCATAGATAATGGTTTCTCCTGGGCTCTCTTCTACACCTGCAAATACAGAACCCATCATCACCATATTGGCGCCAGCAGCAAGTGCTTTTACCATATCTCCTGTGTAACGGATCCCACCATCAGCAATCACTGGAATGCCTTTTGCTTTTAGAGCAGTACTGGCTTCCATAATTGCGGTTAATTGGGGAACACCTGCACCTGCTACAATTCTAGTAGTGCAAATGGAACCTGGTCCAATACCTACTTTTACGCAATCGGCACCAGCCGCAGCCAAGGCCAATGCGCCCTCAGCCGTACCTACATTTCCAGCAATAATTTGTAAGCCCTTGAAATTTTTTCTAAGACCTTTCAGTGCTTCAATTACACCCTTGCTATGACCATGTGCAGAATCAAGTGTTACTATGTCTACACCCACTTGCTGAAGCGCATAAGCACGGTCATGTAAGTCTTTGGTAATACCCAAAGCCGCACCTACCAATAACCTTCCTAATCCGTCTTTGCAAGCATTGGGGTTTTTGCGAATTTGTAAAATATCTCTATAAGTGATTAGACCAATCAACTTGCCTTGTTTGTTGACAACAGGTAGTTTTTCAATCTTATAATTGCGTAAAATATTTTCGGCTTTCTTTAAATCAGTTCCTTCAGGAGCAGTAATTAGTTTTTCTTTGGTCATGACTTCAGAAACCTTTTTCTTGTTGTTGGTTTCAAAACGTAAGTCACGATTGGTTAAAATACCTACCAATTTCTGGCCAGCATCAACCACAGGAATTCCGCCAATTCTATTTTCCTTCATCAGTTTTAAAGCGTCGCCAATGGTGGCGTCTACCAAGAGGGTAATGGGGTCAATGATCATCCCGCTTTCACTACGCTTTACTTTGCGCACTTGCTCGGCCTGACGTTCAATACTCATGTTTTTGTGCAGGATCCCTAAACCACCCTCTCTAGCCAAAGCAATGGCCAGGTTGGCTTCAGTAACGGTGTCCATGGCTGCGCTGAGCATGGGAACATTTAATATAATACTCTTGGTAAGGTTGGCACGAATATCTACTTCTCTGGGTAAAACCTGACTGTATGCGGGCATTAACAATACGTCATCGAAGGTGAGACCTTCGCCGAACAATCTGGAACTGGAAGCGCCTGTGCTTTGGGAACTGTTTCTTATTGCCATATGCGAAGATAGGAAAACAGGCAATTTATTGCCAAAACAATTTTTTGTAAAGCCCTGAAATGCTTGCTGTTATTGGTTTTATTGGGGTTTGTGCATAAACGAAAAATCCCCAGTTCTCAGAATTCTTATTTTTACGCAAAGTATTAAGGCAGGATGAATCCTTATTTTGCTTGAATGCAAAAGGCCCTGAGAATCCTTATTTTTGCGCCAATGAATAAGGTCTCCCATGCAATAGACGCACCACTTTTTACCTTTCAATTTGCCCTGCTTTGTTTGAGTAATTTTTTGTTCTCTGCCAGTTTCTCCATGATGATTCCGGAATTGCCGGCTTACTTAACCAGTTTGGGTGGAGCACAGTACAAGGGTTTGATCATTGCGCTTTTTACGCTGATGGCGGGCATTTCTAGACCCTTTAGTGGAAAGCTAACAGACAAAGTTGGTAGGGTTCCTGTGATGATTTTTGGTTCCTTGGTTTGTGTTATCTGCTCCCTATTATATCCCGTATTAACTTCTGTTGCAGGGTTTTTAATTTTGCGTTTTTTTCACGGATTTTCAACAGGTTTTAAGCCAACAGCAACTTCTGCCTATGCGGCCGATGTGGTACATGAATCCAGAAGGGGAGAAGCACTGGGCGCATTATCTATTGGTTACACTGTTGGTATGTCTGTAGGCCCCATATTAGGGAGTTGGTTGGTGACTGATTTTTCATTTAACCTTATGTTTTATGTATCATCTGCACTAGCCCTTGGTTCCGTGGTGATTTTGTACAATGTAAAAGAAACCCTTCCCAATCCTGAAAAATTTCAGTGGGAACATATCCGGATAAGAAAGCAAGAAATTTTTGAAAGAACATCTTTCAAACCCGCACTGATCATGCTCTTGCTATGTTTTTCTTATGGGTGTACCATTACCTTGGCTCCAGATTTAAGTGATGAAGTGGGCATTCACAACAAGGGTTTGTTTTTTGCTATGTTCACCCTCACGTCTTTGCTAGTAAGATTGGTAGCCAATAAAAGTTCTGATAAACACGGAAGAATTATAGTACTCATTTATTCTGTAATCATATTGGTCATTTCTTTATTAGTTCTAGCATTTGCACACAATGTTTTCATGGTTATGTTGGGCTCAGCCATCTTTGGTTTGAGTTGGGGAACGGTGGGGCCTACTATCACCGCATGGACGGTGGATCTTTGTGCATTTGAAAACCGTGGAAGGGCCATTGGCTCCATGTATATAGCTTTAGAAACGGGGATTGGTACCGGGGCATTTTTCTCCGCATGGATTTACCAAAACAAATTGGAAAATGTGTTATGGGCATTTTTATTATCTGCTTTTCTAGCTTCTCTTGCCTTTGTCTTATTACTACTATGGCGCAAACAAGAAACTCAGATGCGAATGGTATAACGATTGCCTGGTAATGATCTGATTAAGTATTGCATTTCAAGTGCTAGTAATGCATTGGCCAACTGAGAACTTGTTATGGATGCAGCATATTGTATTTCATCCAAACTTATTATAGACTTGGTTTTGAACAGCGCCAATAATTTGGCTTGGTCGGTAGTAGGTTCAAAAAATAAATCTTGTTGTTTGGCAACGGAATAGCTTTCTTCCCACCATTTCATTTCTCTCAAAAAATCTTCCATGTTGATATAGGAATAAGCTTTTGAATACCTAATCAGTTTGTTACAACCCGCACTTTTTTGGTCAGAAATTCTACCAGGCACAGCAAATAGGGCCCTGTTATAATCCAGTGCCAAATCGGCTGTAATCAAGCTGCCCCCTTTGATTCCGGATTCAACCACAATGGTTGTATCTGCCATGCCAGCCACAATGCGATTGCGCCTTGGAAAATGGTATTTATTGGGAACGCTATTTTTTCTAAAATCGGTGAGTAAACCACCACTCAAACACATTTCTTTTGAAAGTGCTTGGTGTTGGGTAGGGTAGATCTCATCCAATCCATGCGCCAATACACCCAAGGTAGGAATGCCATTGGCCAGTGCAGACCGGTGGGCGATGCCGTCTATTCCCAATGCCAAACCACTGATGATGAGTAAGTCTTCATGGGGTAATTCACGAATGATTTTTTCCGTGACCTGTTTGCCATATTCGCTATTATTTCTGGTGCCAACTATACTGATGATTCTTTTGGCATTGAGGTTAGCTGGTCCTTTTGAAAATAGAAGTAGGGGCGGGTCATCAATATGCAAGAGTCTTTGCGGATAGTCCCTGTCTTTGATAAACAAAGGCTTGATCTGATGCTTTTCTAAAAAAGCCATTTCTTTATCTACGGCCACATTGGGTAAAAAAGATTGAATGGCTTGAATTTGTGTTTCTGTAAACCCAAGTTCAGGATCAAAGTCAGTAGCTGCTGTTTTGAACACCGCTTCTGCGTCTCCAAAAATGGCAATTAATTCATTAGCTATTTTTGAACTAATTCCAGGCACCATGGTTAGGGCCAGTCTATAATACAATGGATTTTCCATGATGGAAAAATGCAGCATAAAACTGGCTAAGGTTCAAAACAAAAGCAAAATCATTTTAGTAGCAACCGAAATGATTTTACCTATACTATAATCCCGTAATGGTAAATTCAGTTCTTCTATTTTTAGCCCTTCCTGCTTCTGTGTTATTGTCTGCAATAGGTTTGGTAGCAGCAAATCCTTTAAAGCTTAACCTGCTTGTTTCAATGCCTTTACTGGTCAACCATTCTACAATTGACTTGGCTCTATTTGTAGATAGCTTTTCATTGTCTTCTGGTCTACCCGTATTATCGGTATGCCCACCAATTTGCAATTTGAGCGATGGATTTTCTTGCAAGACTTGTAAGAGTTTTTCTAGTTCAATTAAACCAGTCTTGGGTAATTCAAAACTATTGTTGGCAAATAGTACATTGTTGAACACAAAACTGGCATTAAGCAATACAGGTTGAAGCGCAATGTTTTTAGTGTATACACTGTCTGCTTCTTTCTGCTTCATGGCAAAGACTTCACTATAGAAAAGATAACCCTTTCTATTCACCGTAAAAGTATAGTCCTTACCCACTGGCAATGTGATTAGGTATTCACCTTTTTCATCTGTTTGAATTTTCATCAAAGCCAAATTGCTTTCATTGTCTGTTAATTCAACTGTTGATGGAATACCTTTTCCATTTTTTTGATCCGTGACAAAACCCTTTACATAAATGGTTCTAAAGGGTCTAATATCTGGTCGCATATCAAATTGATACAAGTCTAAATCACCTCTACTATCAGATCTATCAGAAGCATAATAAGCTTTTAGACCATCGGCCGATACGGCCAAACTGCCTTCGTTTTCAATGGTATTAATGGGATAACCCAGGTTCTCTGGTTTGCCCCATTCGCCTGCCGCATTTTTGCGCAACAAATACAAATCAGATCCACCATATCCGGTTAAACCATCAGAAGTATAGTATACAGTTTGGTTATCAGGATGAATAAAAGGTGCTAGTTCATCACCGGCTGTATTTATGTCTGGGCCTAGGTTCTGGGCTGCAGACCATTTACCATCGCTGCCGCGATAGCTAATATACAAGTCCTTGCCTCCGTAGCCACCTGGTCTATTGCTACTAAAAAATAGTACGCGATTATCTGGACTTAAACTGGGAGAACTTTCCCAAAATTCTGTATTGATATTTCTGCCCAAATTTTCTGGTTCACTCCAACCAGTTGGTGTATAAACCGATTTATAAATATCATAATTCCCATAACCCTGTCCGGAGAACTGACCCGCAAACAAAATCCATTCCCCATCCTGAGAGGCAGTAATGGCGCCCTTTTTAGGCTCTAGGTTAATATCTCCCTTAATGGGTTC
The DNA here is from genome assembly GCA_002256435.1 of Chitinophagaceae bacterium BSSC1. Lineage (GTDB taxonomy): Bacteria > Bacteroidota > Bacteroidia > Chitinophagales > Chitinophagaceae > Sediminibacterium. The sequence continues at coordinate 8,161 of NKJC01000005.1, read as the reverse complement.
AGACATCCCAAATTTGCGGCCATCAAATTTGCTTTCCATAAAATCTTCTCGCTGGTGATCACCGGCTCTAGTGTAAATGAGCAAGCTATCTGTTACCGTTACATTGGGATAATATTCTGCAAATGGAGAGTTCACATTATCTCCTAAATTAATGGGGAGAAATTGGTACTTGTCTTGGTCTGGATGTTTGCTAGCATAGTCCAAAGCAAAGCTATAACAGCGTTTGCGGTACTGAGCTGCTTTCTTACTTCTATCGCCCAAGTTTGGTAATAATATGAAATCTTCTACCTGAACAAGCGCGTCTTGAAAACGACCAGCGCCGGCCAAATTAATGCTATAGGGTAATTGGTATACTTTAAAATATAGACTGTCTTTTGAACGCGCTTTCTCATAAAGTTTGATACTAGCTGCGTATTGTTTTAATTGACCATAAGCCGCTGCTAAAGACAAATATGCGTCAACATAATTACTGTCTATTCCCAAACAGTTTTGTAGTACCGGAATAGCTTCTTTTATTTCACCCGCTTTTAAATATTCAACAGCCTGGTCATACTGATCCAAGGCCTTGGGTTTAATCTTATCTGGGTTATAAGATTGTGCTCCGGCATGTAGACCTAAAAATATTAAAAAAGCGATGGCTGAAATTTTCTGCATGGTTCAAAAATAATGCTTGAAAGTTCCGCCAAATTCAACAAAGCTGTTTGTTAAAATTCTGATGAAGTCTAGGGAACGTTGATGTACTTATGGGTTTGTAAACTCAATTCCCATTGGGGATGGGCTTTAATATAGTATACAATTAGCGGCGTAATTTCTGCGGCTTTATCCCACTCTGGTTGCAGGTATAATTTGCAAGTGGAACTTACCTGCGCTGCGTGCAATTCAGCCCATTCAAAATCATGCTTATTAAAGACAACCACTTTTAGTTCATGCGCCAGGGCTAAGTTAGCCGGAACAGGGGCTTTGAATTTTTTGGGAGACAAACAAATCCAGTCCCAATGACCACTCATAGCAGATGAGCCCGATGTTTCAATATTGGTTTCAAAACCCTTGTCCTGTAAGGCTTTTGTTAGTTCATCCAAATTGTGCAAGAGGGGTTCGCCACCAGTAATCACCGCTAGTCTTCCAGGGTATTTGCATGCTTCTGTAACAATAGATTCAATGGATAGTTTTGGATGCTTGTCTGCATCCCAACTGTCTTTTACATCGCACCATACACAGCCTACATCGCATCCGCCCAAACGGATAAAATAAGCGGCCCTTCCTTGATGGTAGCCCTCGCCCTGTAGGGTGTAAAAAGCTTCCATCACAGGTAATGATGTGGTAGTTATTTGCATGAGTATTGCTTAGGCTATGCCGTTATTGGTTTTGTATGCTTGTAAAGTATTTTTGAGCAATCCTGCAATGGTCATCAAACCCACGCCACCTGGAACTGGTGTAATTGCTGAAGTTAATGGGGCTACTTCGGCGTAAGCCACATCGCCCTTGATTCTAAATCCTTTTTTAGCCGTTGGATCATCTACGCGGGTAATACCCACATCAATTACCACAGCGCCTGGTTTTACCATATCTGCTTTAACAAATTCTGGACGGCCCAATGCCGCTACTAGTATATCGGCCTGCAGGCAAATTTCTTTTAAATTAGGGGTATGTGAATGACAAACCGTTACAGTACAGTTGCCTCCTGGAATATTACTACTAAGCAAGATGCTCATGGGTCTGCCTACAATATTACTTCTGCCAATAACAACCGCGTGTTTGCCCTTGGTAGGAAGGTTAAAGAATTCCAACATGAGCATGATCCCATAAGGGGTAGCTGGAATAAAGCTGGGTAAACCCTGCATGAGCTTTCCCGCGCTAGAAGGATGAAATCCATCTACGTCTTTGCTAGGATCAATGGCTTCAATTACTTTGTGTTCATTGATCTGTTTGGGCAAGGGCAATTGCACTAAAATGCCATCTACACCCTCATCAGTATTTAGCTGTGCAATGGTAGAAAGTAGGGTAGCTTCGTCTACATTTTCGTCTAAACGCACCAAACTAGAAATAAAACCTATGTCTTCACAGTTTTTGACCTTTGAAGCCACATAGGTTTCACTGGCACCATTGGTTCCCACCAAGATGGCGGCCAAATGCGGTGCGCGATGCCCTTTTTCTAATAAAGCTGCCGTTTCAGCCTTCAGGCTTTCCTTTACAGAAGCCGATACCAGTTTGCCGTCTAATACTAACATGCCGCAAAAATATCTGAAAGCCCTGAAATTCTAGATTTTTAGTTTTTTATTGGTTCGTGATTGATTTTTTATACTGCTTGAGTAAGGCCTTTTAAAAAGTCTATTAATTTAGTTGACAAAAAAAAACATATGTTTTTTAATTTAAATGGGAATTACCAAAAAATGCCTTTTTTTTTGTTGGATTTTAACATTTTTGGACCTACCCATCCAAAAATTTGAGAAAAAAATGTGTTTCTCATAACTTATTTAAAATCAATAAAATATCTGAAGTTATTAGTCTAATAAGGCCTATTATTACCTGAATTAGTAATGGTTCTTTAACAATTTGTTGACGATTCTTTAACGTTTCTGGGTAAAATTTTTATATTCGCAAGCACTTTAAAACTAAACTAAATGAGAAAAACGCTTCAATCATTCCTGGTAATGATGCTATGCTTTAGCATGGTAGCTGTAGCCCAGGTATCCCCACACACGGGAACAGTGAAAGACGATAAGGGTAATCCTATCCCTTATGCAACCGTAAAAGTAAAAGGTGGCACCCAAGTGGCTGTTGCTGATGAAAAAGGTGTGTACAAAATCAATGCTGCTGACAATGCGGTTTTGATTTTTAGCGCTACTGGTTTTACTGATACGGAATCTAAAGTATCTAAAAATGGTACTATTTCTCTTCAAAAGAAAGTAGATGAACTGGAAAATGTGGTAGTTACCGCACAGGGTATCCGCAAAAAACAAAGAGAAATTGGTTACTCTTATGCCAAAGTTTCTAATGAAGAAATCAACGTAGGTAAATCACCTCAGTTGGCTCAGGCACTTTCTGGTAAAGTATCTGGTTTGGCTATTTATAACGTAAACAACAGTGTTGATCCTGCCGTTAAAATTGTATTGCGTGGTTACCGTTCTTTAACTGGTAACAACGAAGCATTGGTAGTATTAGATGGTATGCAAACCACTTCTACCGTTTTGGCTTTGATTAACCCTAATGATATTGACAATGTTTCTATCTTGAAAGGTGGACAAGCTGCAACCTTATATGGTTCTGCTGGTATCAACGGTGCCATTGTTATTACTACTAAAAAAGGTCAAAAAGGAAAGTTGAAAGTTTCTTATAGTAACTCAACCAACTTTGATCAAATTAGTTTCTTGCCTGAGTTCCAAGACAAATATGGTAGTGGTTCACACTATTCAACTTCTTTTGGAGGTGCTGGTTACAAAACTGATTACCTAGAGCGTATGAAAGACAACTGGCGTCCTTTTGAAAACCAACAATATGGTGATGCATTTGATGGTAAAGACAGGATTCAAGGTAGGGTATTAGAAGATGGTACAAAATGGATCATCCCTTATTCTCCTGTAGCCAATGCTCGCAGAAAGGCTTATGATATTGGTGTTTCTACCAATAACCAAGTAAGTTTTCAAGGTGGAGATGAGTCTAGCACTTTCTATATGAGTGTAGAAAACAACCGCATCAATGGTATTGTACCTTTGGACAAGAGTGACCGTACTGGTGTACGTTTATCTGCTACCAAAGAATACGGCAAATTGTTAGTTGGTTTTAATGCTTCTTATACCCAAGCTGGTTATGACAGAACTTCTGCAGATTTCTACAGTGATTTGATTAATACAGCTGCAAACATTCCTATTAATGATTTGCGCGATTGGCAAACCAATCCTTTGGCTAGCCCCAATGGATATTACAATGACTATATTCAGGCTCCTAACTTTAACAAGGATAACAACCGTCAAAAATATTTAGACGCGAACATCCAAGGTAATTTTGACCTTACTTATAAAGCTGCTAGCTTTTTGACCATCTACAACCGTTTGGGTGTGATGAACAATGTTAGAACAGGTAAGAATACCACTGGTAAATTCTTGTATTCTGATTGGGCTAAAACCAAAGCATATGTTCCTGCTCCTTGGGATTATGCTAATGATTACAATGGTATCAACCGCGCAGGTACTGATATTTTGGGAGGTGTAACTGATTATTCCAATACAGAGAACGTAATCAACAACGAATTCCAATTGCAATTCAAAAAAGATATTGGACAGTTCTCTAATAAAATGATTCTTGGTTTTAGCTTGTATCAGCGTAAAACCAAATCTATTACCATTGGTTCTAGTTCAGTAGTTGTACCAGATGTATACAACGTATCTAACAGACAAGGTGAGTTAACAGGTGGTGAATCAAATACCATGGAGCGCAAATATGGTTACTATGCGGATCTTTCTACTGGTTATAAAGACTGGTTGATTTTGAATGGTACTTTCCGTTATGATGCCACTTCTAGGTTCTACAAACCAGACAGACCTACCAACACTTGGTCTTATCCTTACTATGGTTTGGCCTTGTCTTTCATAGCAACAGACGCCCTTCCTTCTTTGAAAAGCAACACTTTGAACTATGCTAAGTTGCGTATCAACGCTAACAAAAATGGTAACGATAACTTGCCTTTGTATGGTCTTGATTTGACTTACCCTAATGGAGGTGGTTTCCCTTATGGAAATATTGTTGGTTTGACTGTAGGTAATACTTTACCTGATGCCAATCTGACTCCTGAGTTTGTAACTTCTTATGAAGTGGGTGGTGAATTCCAATTATTCAACAACCGCGTAAACTTAGATGTTACTGCTTATACCCAAACTTCTAAAGGACAGGTAATCACTGTAAAGGTTCCGAACACAACTGGTTTCTCTAACTTGTTGATCAACGTGGGTGAATCTAAAAACTGGGGTTATGAAGCAGACTTGAAAGTACAGATCTTGAGAAAGAAAGCCTTGAAATGGGATGCGAGCTTGCGTTATACCTATAACGATAACAAAGTGGTTGACCTATATCCTGGTGTAGACCAATTCTTATTGAGTGGTTTCTCTTATGCTAGTACCAATATCATCAAAGACCAACGTTTCCCAATGTTGAAATCTGATGGTTATGTATATGCAGCAGATGGTTCTGGTCGTCGATTAGTAAATAGCACCACCGGTTATCCTTTGCGTGATGCAGGTTTGACCAATCGTGGCGGTACTTTACCACGTCATATGGTTGGTCTTGGGTCTAGGTTTACTTATAAAGACTTTAGCTTTGCCTTTAACTTTGAATACCGTGGTGGTAACAAAATGTTCTCTGACTTAGGCCGTCAAATGACATTCACAGGTGCTGGTAAATGGACTGAGAACAGGGTACCTCACGTATTTGAAAATTCTGCTTATTTAGATGGTACAGGTAAAATCACAGACAACAACGTAAACGTGCGTGAAGCAGAGTACGGTTTGTGGGTTGATAACTACCGTTTGATTTCTGAAAACTTTGTAAATGATGCTTGGTTTATCAAATTACGCGATATCAATTTGGCTTGGAACGTACCAGCTAATTTGATTGGCAAAACCAAGATTTTCTCTGGTGCTAGCGTTTCTGTTTATGGTAGAAACTTATTCACCATCATTGACAAAGCCAATTTCTATACTGATCCTGAGTTCAGCTTTACAACTGGTAACGGACAAGGTATCAATACTACCGGTCAAACACCACCAGTTAGACAATATGGTATCAATATAAACCTGACATTCTAAGATCGTTATAATATTAAAAATTTTTGAATATGAAATTTAAATCATTATACGCACTGGCTTTTGTGGCGCTGATGACCATGGGATGTAAAAAATCTTACTTGGATATCAACACCAATCCAAACAGTTTGCCAAGTGCTACTCCCTCTTATGTATTGACCAATGCGTTAAATACTACGGCTTCCAGTATGGTAAGTCCCAATGAGATAGGTTCTTATTGGTCTGGTCAATGGACCCAGTCAAGTTCTTATATCTTAAGTACAAATACTTTTAACTATCAGTATACCAATGGCGATTATAACTATTGGGATGGTTTGTATGACAACTTGTATGACTATGAGTATGTATTAAAAAATGCAGATGCTACAAATCAGAAGTATTTTAAAGGGCCTGCAAGAATTATGAAGGCTTATGTTTATCAAGCTATTTCTGATATGTATGGTAACCTACCATATTCTGACGCTTTGAAAGGTGTTAGTTCTTTGGCTCCTAAATTTGATGATCATAAAGCTGTTTACGATTCATTGATTATCTCTTTAGACGTAGCAATTGCAGAATTAAAAGCAAATCCTTTTGCAAGTGCATTTGCTAGTGCTGATATCATTTTCTCTGGAAACACTACAAAATGGATCAGATTTGCCAATTCTTTGAAATTGCGCATCTTGATGCACCAATCACGTGTTAGTAGCAGGGATGCTTATGTTACAACCGAAATCAACAAAATTGTAACTGAAGGATCTGGTTTTATTACAGGTGAAGATGTTGGTGTTGGTGGTCCTTCTTTCTTTATTGCTACTGCAGGTAAATTAAACCCAATCTATGATCGTTGGGGTTATGATGCCAATGGTGCGGTTCGTGCGCTTGCTCGTTACCCACGTCCAACTAAGTTCTTGTTTGACGTTTTAACTGCTAGCAACGATACTTTCCGTTTAAAGCGTATTGCTTATGCTAAAGGTGGAGAAAACACTGGTAATCCTGGTATAAGTACACAACCTGAGGTTTTGGCTAACTATGTGGGTGTTCCATTTGCGGTAGCCTCCGGCTTCACAGCTCCTGCTTCCTCTTATGTTGGACCAAGCTTGTTTGTAAAAGGTCAATATAACCGCCCTGTGATTGTAATGACTGCTGCTGAAATTCAATTTGCTTTAGCAGAAGCCAAACAACGTTATAGTGGTGTAACCCTTCCTGGTACTGCTCAGTCTTACTACGAAGAAGGTGTTAGACAATCTTTCCGCACATTGGGTGTTACCAATGCTACAGCACAAGCCAACGTATTATTGGCTAGTGGTAAAGTGGATGCTGATTGGGCTGCTTCTACAGACAAACTAAAAGCCATTGCTATTCAGAAATGGTTGGCATTGGCCAATTTCAGTGGTTTAGAAGCTTGGACTGAATACAGAAAGTCTAACTTGCCTGTAACTCCTCAGTCTCCTGGTGTTACCACCGCAGACAGACCATTGCGTTTTTACTATCCAGGTACAGAGTCTGGTTCAAATGCTAACGTACCAACCGGTATCAATGTATTTAGCAACCGCTTATTTTGGGATATAGATTAATCTACTAACCTAATAGTTCTTAAAAGGGTGCCGGTTTCCGGCACCCTTTTTTTGTACTTTTGTCAAAATAGCAATATGGAACAACAACCCAACGCACAATTGAATATTGAAATCAGTGAAGAGATGGCAGAAGGATCTTATGCCAATCTAGCCATCATTACCCATAGCCACGCAGAATTTGTAGTAGACTTTGTGAACGTGATGCCAGGCACTCCTAAGAGCAAAGTAAAGTCTAGGATTATCCTTACACCTATGCACGCCAAGAAATTGATGAAAGCCCTTGCTGAAAACATAGATAGATATGAACTAGCCAATGGGAGCATCCAGGACTTAGAACAGGTAGAAATACCCATGCATTTTGGCGGTCCTACACCTCAGGCCTAAAATTCTCCTATCTTTTTAAATTTATTTTTCAACTAGCTAACTAATTGAATATTAATTAGTTAAATCTTAATTTGGAACTAATTTGAAAAATAAATCAGGCTTTTTTGCCCTAATTGACGCCAAATATTTGGTGGGGAACTATTCCCGTCTTACTTTTGCAACCCGCCGGTAAAAAAGCGGATAGTTCTTAAAAAAATCACGCAGTTAGTCATCAAAAAAAAGAAGGAATAAAATCCTGAATATTTTTGGTGATAATGATAAGGTTTATTACTTTTGCAACCCGATAAAAAGGGAGGTCAAGTAAGGCCTAAAAGATCTTTGAAAGTTTGGAAGCAACAGAAGAAATCTGAATACATGTAGATCATTATTCAGGTAAGGTTTAAGCATCAAATAGAATTTAAAATCGATTTTATTTTCGAATTTATT
>NKJC01000004.1 GCA_002256435.1 Chitinophagaceae bacterium BSSC1 | reverse complement strand
GAAAATGCCCATACATAACTGGGGACTTATCCTAAATCAGTTCTTAACTATCTTTGAAAAAAGGGTTCAACTTTAATTAAAAAGCTGAACCCATATATTTTACTTACACACTTTATGAGACAGTGTCATCTAAATCATCCATTAATTTAAGCGCAGCATTTATACCTTGTTCTAGATTTTCCCTAATTTTATCGTAATTAGCTTTTTCACTTGGATTGCTTGGTCCAACCATACTACCCAATCTAGTTCTTGTTTCTGCTATGGTTTGTTCTAATGCCCTTATTTTATTTTTTGCATCTTCATTAATTTGTCTTTGCCTTTCAGTTATAACAAATTTGTCATTAATCCAATCGCCTTCTTTGATCCGAGCCTTGGTATCTCTAGCTCTCCCTTTTCCTTGCCTTACATCATTTACCCAATCACCAATGTAGTATTCCTTTTTCTGCCAGGTCATTTCTCCTTTACCTTGTCGCTTATTATTTACCCAATTACCATTGTAAATATCGCCATTAGCCCATTTAAATTCACCCTTACCACTGTAAGTGCCGTTTATAAAATTGCCCGTATAAATACTGCCATTGCAGAAATACTCGGTGCCAATACCATTTATACAATCGCCAGAAATACAAGTTCTGGTATTGCAATTTTCCATAACGGAACGGGCAGCAACATACCTCCTATCTGTATTTAATAATTTTAAAAATACTTTATAATTAGATGTCATGTATTTTTCAGCTTCTTTATCATTAATTTTTTTTACCAGGGTATCGGCGTTCCATATTCCATAGTAATAATCAGTTTCATTTTTAAAATCGGCTACAAAACCTTCTTTTTTACCATTTACCCAATATCCTACAAAAAAATTGATTCCATGGTTTGCTTCTCCAATACCAATTCCATTGAAACAATCGCCTTCCGCACAAAATTGATAAATAACTTTCTTGTCAAATTCTGCTTCCGTAATTTGAATATTTTGATTGTTAAAATATTTTTTATTTGAATTGGCTGTTTCTTTAAAAATAGCCTCCATATAATATCCATTTGGGTATACTATCACTCCCTTGCCAGTTAAGTCTCCTTTTTCCCATTTTCCTTTTTTGGTTCTACCCATAAATCTGCCACTTGTTTCTACTCCTTCACCTTGATAAACAATCATTCCCAAATCGCCTTTTGTAAATTGACCAGTGTAACTTGTTCCTTTCTTGTCCTTAAATGTTCCTTCAATTAATTCATCCTTTTTCCAAATACCAGTGTAGGTAGATCCATCTTTTACTGTAAGAATTCCATTACCATTCTTTTTACCTTTTTCAAAATGGCCTTTGTAAATATCATCGTATTCAATCAATGTACCTTCTCCATCGGGTTTGCCATCTTTAAATTGACCTGTGTATGAAGTTCTAGGACCATAAGCAAAGTTGTAAGTGCCAATTCCATTATTGCAATCCCCTTTTACACATGAATACGATTCATTCATTGGATTCTGGTAAATATTATTAAAAAATTCACCTTCTTCGATAGTTCCATTTGCATAGGTGTATTTGCCTTGGCCATGTCGATTATCCGCTTTCCATTCTCCTGTATAAACACTATTGTCTTTATAAATTTTAGTTCCTTTACCCTCCAATGTATTATTCAAAAAATCACCTTCATAACTACCACCCGAAGCGTAAGATATTTTCCCTTTGCCAGTAATATTTCCATCTTTCCAATCACCAATGTATTTGCTTCCATCTTTGTAAATCATTGTCCCTTTGCCATTTAATTTACCTGCATTAAAATCGCCTTCATAAACACGCCCATCTTTAAAGATGAACTTTCCTTTACCTGTTCTATTTCCTCTTTTCCATTCACCTATATATTTATCTCCCGATGGCCATACCATTACACCAATTCCACTCATTAGGCTATCTACAAAATCGCCATCATAAACGGCCCCATTGCTGTATTTGTATATTCCCTTTCCATTGACACAATTCCCTGAAAGGCATTCGGGTTTGATTTGGGCATTTGATATTAGGGCAAATGAGATTGTAATAAGGATGAGGGTTGCTAGCTTTTTCATTTATTCTAATTGATGCTTCCTTTATGGAGCATTATTGAATAAATGTAGCGGATTGGAGGAGTGCAGGTATACCCTTTGGAGGGTATTTTGGGGGTAGATTAGCTATTAGAGCCTAGGGCGATGTTTAATTTAATTTGAACGAAATATGGGAATTTTTACAAAACTATCGTTATACCATTTTACTTTTAATGGCTCTTTTGCATCCTCTATAGTTTCTTCAGTTACTGTTTTACCAGTTCCATAATTCAGTTCAGAAAACGGATTTTTATTAATATTCAGATGAATTAATAATCTACTTCCTTTGCTTAATTGTTTACTTACTAAATGCGTGTTTGAGAATGAAATAGTTTCAATAACATCTGGCTTTAGTAATTTTCTCAGCGTAATGTCATTTGAGTAACTAGCTCGCCCAATAAAGTAAGACAGATGAAAATATGCTCCATTTGGCAATACTTCATAAAGTGTCACACCAATATCCATATCCTTTTTATTGATGCTTGCTTTGATTTCTCCTAAAAATGAGCCATTAATTAAAATGGCTTCTTTGAATGGTTCACTTAGGAAATTAAATCCGTTACTTGTATCAATTTCACTACGAATAATTGGGTCTGGATAGTAATCATTGTTGCTGTTTTCTCTATCTGCAAAATCTACTTCTTGACTTAAAAAGCCTTTTTTAACTGGATATTTTGAGTCCAGGGAATAAAACTTGTCTAATTTGAAGTTGGTCAAATACATTGTTAGAAAACCATTATTCATTTTATCAATTGACGGTGCACTCCCCCATTTATTTGCACCCATAACTTGGTAATTGATTTTATCTTTAAGTATTTGTGGTTTAGTACCATTTTTCAAAATATAATCAAACCATTGATAGGTTATTTTTTTGGTGTTAATTAACGAATTTGAATCTACTTTATAACCATTAATGATTGCATCGCCTTCTCTTTGTGCACCCAGATGACCGTAAGGCCCAATAATTAGATAATAATTTGCTTTAGAATTATATTTTTCAAGTTCTCTTAAATAATACAAACTTGAATTTTGAGAATCATTATAATATCCATCAAATGCCAAAATAGGAATATTAATATCCGAAAACTCTTTTCCATAGGGAGCCATATTTTGCCAATATTGATCAAATGAAGGATGAGCAATCCATCTTTGAAAAAGCCTATTAGGCGTTCCGTCAATACTGTCTAATTTATTGTATGCTACACCTAAATCCCACCATTTGTTTTGCATTTTCCTAAACCGTTGTCTATCGTTTCCTGCAATGGTGTCTAAATATTGATTGTTTCCAACATAAAAAGACCATTCGTAATTGGGATTTACAAAAATATTGTTCTCCATTGGCAAGCCCATTCCTGGTCTATTGGCAACATATGGGACAATTGTTTTTAGGGCAGGGTGCATCTTTTTGCAAGCTGCCCATTGTGTAAAACCATTATAACTACCGCCAAACATTCCTACACTTCCGTTACACCATGTTTGTTTGCTAATCCAATCAATTACGTCATAAGCATCATTTCCATCGTTCTCATATGGGAATATTTTGTCAGGACTAAATCGTTTACCTCTTGTGTATGCAATTACACCTATATAACCATTATCCGCGGACTCTTTTAGTGATGCAATATCTCTTCCTTTGTCTCTTACATATATTGTAAACTGGAGTAAAACGGGTTTTGCATTTTCATCTCCTTTTTTACGAACTATTATTGCGGACATGGTTGCTCCATCCCTTGTCTTTATTAAAACGCTGTCTTGGATGTTATAATCACTTGTTGCATGTTCAAGTTTTGAAGACTTGGTTTGTTGGGCTGATGCATTAAGACTTATCAGAAAAATTAGAAATAGTTTAATGATTTGTAGCATTGTGGAGATTGCACTTTAAAAGTTATTTCTAATACAAAACTTAAATTACGAATTGCTTTTGATCACTGACTTATGTCTGATGTTAAAATTTGGAGAAAGTACCTGTTGACATTACAATCAATTGCACTTCATTTTAATTAATTGAGTTATTGTTTTTTCGTTTTTATAAAAATTTGCGGGATATCATTCGCAAAAGATTGAAATTTTTGAGAGAACACCAGATTTGCTCGCGGGGCTCGCGAATCGCTGTTAGGGGGGAGCTCAATGTAACCTGGAAGAGAAACCGCCGCCCGTTCCACGGGCGCAGTATTTTTTTGCCCACTCACTCGCCGGAACTAGTTCCGCTCGTTCGCGAGCAAAAAAATACCGCCAGCTTTCGCTGGCGGCGGTTTCCGTTTCCGGTTTCATTGGTCGGGACGACAAGATTTGAACTTGCGACCCCACGCCCCCCAGACGTGTGCGCTACCGGGCTGCGCTACGTCCCGAACTGTCCATCAAGGGATTAGAGCTTTGATAACTGGGGGTAAATCATTGCAGTTTCCTTATTAATGGGCTGCAAATATAGGGGTAAAAGAAATTTTCAGGTTATATTGCACCAAATTTTATCGCAGCAGCATGCAAATTCTTCTTAGGCAAGCGAAAATAATAGACAGCTCTTCGCCATTTAATGGCCAGACAAAAGATATTCTCATTACAGACGGAATCATTTCCAGCATTGAAGACAAAATTGACCATCAGGACGCACAGGTTGTGGCTGGTGAAGGTTTGTTGGTGAGTGGTGGTTGGGTAGATCCTTTCTCCCATTTCTGTGATCCGGGTATTGAGTACAAAGAGACTTTGGAAACGGGTGCAAATGCGGCAGCAGCGGGTGGTTATACTCGGGTGTTTAGCATGCCCAATACAGATCCTGTAGTGGATAATAAAAGCCAGGTGAGTTATGTGGTGCAGCAATCGGCTTGTTTGCCTGTGAGCATCCACCCTATTGGCGCCATTACCAAGAAACTGGAGGGTAAGGACTTGGCCGAGATGTATGATATGAAGAACAGCGGGGCTGTGGCTTTTTCTGATGGATTGGTTCCGGTACAAACTGCTGGACTGTTTTTGAAAGCATTGCAATATGTAAAGGCTTTTGATGGCGTGCTCATTCAGATTCCCATTGATAAGAGTATTGGTGCGGGTGGATTGATCAATGAGGGGATTATCTCTACACAGTTAGGCTTGCCAGGTATTCCGGCTATTAGTGAAGAGACCATTATCAAGAGAGATATAGATTTGGCTAGGTATACGGGTTCTAAACTGCATATTACTGGTGTGTCTACCAAGACCAGTATTGACTTGATTACGCAGGCAAAACAAGAAGGTTTGCAGATTAGCTGTAGCGTTACCCCTTACCACTTGTATTTTGCAGATGAGGATCTGGTAAGCTATGATACCAATTTAAAATTGAATCCTCCGCTCAGAACGGTGAGTGATAGAGCAGCATTGAGAGAGGCGGTGGAAAATGGATTGGTAGACTGTATTGCTACCCACCATTTGCCACAGAACTGGGACAATAAGATTTGTGAATTTGAATACGCTAAGAGCGGGATGATTGGACTTCAAACAGCATTTGCGGTGGTGAATACTGTTTTACCCAATTTGAGTAACGAAAAAATAATCAAGCTATTTAGCGAGAATGCCCGTAATATTTTCGATCTTCCAACTACCCATGTGTCGGTTGGTTCCAAGGCGGAACTGACTTTGTTTTCCAGAACGGCTGAAACCTTGTTGAATGCTGGAAACAACCAAAGTAAATCGGCCAATAGCCCATTCCTTGATAAACCCCTAACAGGTAAGGCAATAGCTATTGTTCACAAGGGCAAACTATTCACCAACTAAAACCAACCAAAATGGAAGAAAAAATTGTACAACCCTGGATGAAAGGTCTTATCCTTAGCTTAATTACCATTGTTTTAAGTGTAGCATTGTATTTGACTGACCAAATGCAGAATAAAGCTTTGGGTGCTATAAGCTGGGTGATTATTGTAATAGGAATTATCTGGTCTTGTATTCATTATGCCAAGCAAATGCAGGGCGATGTGACTTATGGGAATGTATTTGCCCATGGTTTTAAAATTACTGCCACTCTTATTGTGATTACAGTAGTGTACACCTTACTATCCATGAAAGTGATTTTCCCAGAAATGACTGATAAGATCATTGAGAACGCAGCTACTGAAATGGAGAAGAACAAACAATTGACCGATGATCAAATCAAAGCGGCTTTGGATATGACCCGTAAATTCATGTTGCCTTTTGCTATTGGTGGTATTATTTTGATGTACGGTTTTGTAGGCGCTATAGCTTCTGCAATTGGTGCAGGTGTTGCCAAAAAGACCCCTAAGCAAAATCCTTTCTAATTTGAATTAAGTACTGTTATGGATCTGAGTGTTGTTGTACCATTATTGAATGAAGACGAATCTTTACCGGAGCTCTGTGCATGGATTGAACGTGTGATGCACGAAAATCAATGGAGCTTTGAAGTGATCATGGTAGACGATGGCAGCACTGATAACAGTTGGAAAGTAATAGAAACTATTGCACAAAAGAACCCTGCTTTTAAAGGCATTAGGTTCCGCCGCAACTATGGTAAATCTGCTGCATTGAATGAGGGCTTTAAAGCTGCCTTGGGCGATGTAGTGATTACCATGGATGCGGATATGCAAGACTCTCCAGATGAGATTCCAGGGCTGAGAAGCATGATCATTAATGATGGTTATGATATGGTCAGCGGTTGGAAGAAAGTTCGTTATGACAATACCCTTACTAAGAATATTCCTTCTAAGCTTTTTAACGCGGTAGCGCGATGGGCTTCTGGCATCAAACTCAATGACTTTAACTGTGGTCTTAAAGCTTATCATCATAATGTGGTGAAGAGCATTGAAGTCTATGGCGAGATGCACCGCTATATTCCTATTCTTGCCAAATGGAGTGGGTTTAGAAAGATTGGAGAGAAAGTGGTAGAACATAGGCCACGTAAATACGGGGTCACCAAATTTGGATGGCAGCGTTTTGTCAACGGATTTTTGGATCTGGCAACTATTATGTTCCTAGGCAAATTTGGCAAAAGACCTATGCAATTATTTGGTTTGTGGGGCACCCTATTCTTTATGATGGGTCTGGGTTCTAGCGTTTATTTGATTGTTGAAAAATTCATTGACGCTGATTTTGCACTCACCAACAAACCGGCATTTTTTATAGCCCTCACTACCATGATTATTGGAATGCAATTGTTCCTAGCAGGCTTTATTGCTGAACTAGTAGCCAGAAATGCACCCGAAAGAAATGTGTACCTGATTGCTGGTAAACAGGGTATTCAGGATTAAATCATTGTACATGAAAAAACTAGCCCTGATTGGCACCACTTGGCCCTTCCGTGGTGGAGGCATTGCTAGTTTTAATGAGCGTCTAGCCCGTGCATTTCAAGCAGAAGGTTATGATGTAACTATTTATACTTTTAGTTTACAATATCCTAGTTTTTTGTTCCCGGGTAAGACTCAATATAGTGAGCAGCCCGCTCCTACTGATTTGAAGATTGAGGTTTGCATCAATAGTATGAATCCCCTTAATTGGATCAGTGTTGGCAGAAAAATCAAAGCCACCAAAACAGACCTAGTGTTGGTGCGTTATTGGTTGCCTCTTATGGGGCCTTGTCTTGGTACCATCTTAAGATTCATCAAGGGTAATAAGCATTCTAAGATTATCTGTATTGCAGACAATATTATTCCACACGAAAAAAGACCGGGAGACAAACCCTTTACCCAATATTTTGTAGGGCCGGTGGATGGTTTTGTAACCATGAGTGCCAAAGTCTTGTCAGACTTAAAAGCATTTACCCAAACCCGCGCCATTCAAGCGGTACACCCATTGTATGATAATTTTGGTGACCCAATGGACAAAGTCCAGGCAAAACAATATTTGGGCATTCCTATAGAACAACCCATTATTCTATTCTTTGGATTTATTCGTAAATACAAAGGATTGGATTTGTTGTTAGCAGCCATGGCTATTTTAAAAGAACAGACCCGAGCTCATCCTGAAATGATGGTTCCAAAACTTTTGGTGGCGGGAGAATTTTATGACGCTGAAGAAGGATACCAACAACAGATTGACCAATTGGGCATCAGGGACCTTTTGATTCTGAAAACAGATTTTATTGCAGATGACCAAGTGCGCTATTATTTGAGCGCGGCCGATTTTGTGATTCAACCTTATAAGAATGCCACCCAATCTGGTGTTACCCCCCTAGCCTATCATTTTGAAAAGCCCATGTTGGTGACCAATGTGGGTGGTCTGGCAGAATTGGTGCCAGATGGCAAAGTGGGTCTGGTGGTAGAACCCAATTCAGAAGCCATTGCTGAAGGCATTAAAAAACTCTATGCATTAGGTGAAAACCATTTTTTGCCCCAACTTCGCGCAGAGAAAATCAAATATGGTTGGAACCAATTGGTTCAGACCATTGAAGCATTAGCGCAAACCCCCTTATCATGAAAGTAGCTATTAAAAAATTGATCAAGGCTTCTATAGATACCAAGCAAGCCATATTGGAAAATGAAGAATTAGTACTAGCCATTGACAGTGTGATCAAAATGGTAGTTCCTGCATTTAATAATGGACAACGGGTTCATTTCTGCGGAAATGGCGGTTCAGCAGCCGATGCACAACATTTGGCAGCTGAGTTCTCTGGTAGGTTTTACAAAAATCGTAGGGCCCTTCCTTCTGAAGCACTACACTGCAATACTTCTTATTTAACGGCGGTTGCCAACGACTATAGTTTTGAAGAGATCTATTCTAGACTGGTAGACGGCATAATGGAAAAAGGAGATGTATTGATTGGTATGAGTACTTCTGGTAACTCTAAGAATATTGTCAAAGCTTTTGAAACCGCTAGGGCCAAAGGCATTATCACCGTTGGGTTTACGGGTGAAAACGGAGGTGCCATGCGCGAATTGAGCGATTATTTGATAAATGTACCTTCCAGTGTAACACCTCGTATTCAAGAAGCCCATATGCTAATTGGTCATATCATATGTGAACTAGTAGAGGCGGCTATCTTCTTTGAAGACTAGGAAGAAAGTGAAGAGATAAGAGTGAAGGAAGAAAGTGAAGAGATAAGAGTGAAGAGTGAAGAATGGAAGAAGAAGTAGTAGTAGAAAAAAGAATTGATTTTAATTATGGATTTAAAAGATACTTCTGTTGATTGGACATTGTTTTTGGATAGGGATGGTGTGCTCAATATTGAGAAGGATGATGATTATATTTTGAATTGGGGGGAGTTTCAGTTTTATCCAACAACACTTGAGGCATTGGCTATTTTGAGACCTTTATTTTCGCGCATATTTTTGGTGACCAATCAAAAAGGAGTTGGTAAGGGTTTGATGAGTTTGGAAGACTTAGGTAACATTCACTCCAATATGTTGGCTGCAATTCAAGCCAAGGGTGGCGGTTTGGATCACTTGTTTTTTTGTACAGATTTAGATAGTGATTCCCCTAACCGCAAACCCAATCCAGGTATGGCTTTTCAGGCCAAGACCCTCTACCCTGCTGTGGATTTTACAAAAAGTATGATGGTTGGGAACAGACCATCGGATATGGCTTTTGGTAAGAATGCGGGCATGCATACCGTGTTTGTGGCCACCACGCATCCGCAAACAGAAGATCCACATTCACAGATAGACCTTAGGTTCAACAACCTCTTGGAATTTGCCCAAGCGGTGAAGGCTTTAAGAAAATCCTAAAACCAGTTTAGGTATAGTGCATTGCTTTAACTTAGTGTTATGAAGCGTTTTCTTTTTCTGCTATTGGTATTATTGAGTATGCAAGTAACTGCACAGCGCAAAGCCGAGCGCAAGGCAGAACCTGCTGCTCTAAGTCCTATTGCCCAGATAGAAGCCAGTATTAAAGATTATGCGTTGGGTATTTTAAATGCTACAGAAATGGTTGACAGGTTTAGGGCCGATAGTTTGTTTACCCGTGGTTTAGTGCAAGCCCTGCGCCAACCCAATTCCTTTCAATATAAGTTTGATTCTCTGACTACCATTTCTCAACTCTATGCACCCGATAGCAGTTTTAGAATTTTTACCTGGCAGGTCATGAAAGACTTCTCTTCTTACCGGCAGCATGGCGCCATTCAAATGCGTACCACCGATGGCTCTCTTAAACTCTTTCCTTTGTTTGACCACTCTGATTATAGTGATAATCCCTTTGATTCTATTCGTACTCCCGCCAATTGGATTGGTGCCGTCTATTACAATATTGTACAGAAGAGTTTTAACAACAAGCAGTTCTATACACTTTTGGGATATGATGAGAGCAATGCACGTAGCACCAAAAAATGGATGGAAGTTTTGCATTTTGATGCGCAGGGAAAACCGCTGTTTGGGGGCAAGTTTTTTACCTATACCCAAGACAGTATTAAACCCGCGCAACCGGCCTTCCGCTTTTGTTTAGAGTTTAAGAAACAGGCTGGAGCCAAGTTCAATTATGACCCCGAATTAGACAAGATTGTCTTTGCCCACTTAGTTAGTGAAACCGGTGAAGTAAAGGAAAGGTTTAGCCTAATCCCTTATGGCACTTATGAAGGTTTTCGCTGGCAGAATGGCAAGTGGATCCATGAGAAAAACGTGGATGAAGTTGACCCCAAACCAGTTCCAATCAATCAATAACTATCGCCGAAGGTACTACTGATAACTTTATACTATCTTCTTCCTTCACTCTTCACTTCTTTCCTACATTCTTCACTCTTCACTCTTATCTCTTCACTTTCTTCCTCTTCACTATAAAATTAGTCCAGTTTCAATACCGCTAAGAAAGCTTCTTGCGGAACTTCTACGTTTCCTACCAAACGCATTCTTTTCTTACCTTCTTTCTGCTTCTCCAAGAGTTTACGCTTACGACTCACGTCACCACCATAACATTTGGCAGTTACGTCTTTGCGCAAGGCACTGATATTTTCGCGCGCAATTACTTTTGCACCAATAGCAGCCTGAATGGCAATTTGGAATTGTTGTTTGGTCAATAATTCTTTGAGTTTTTCACAAAGCTTGCGGCCAAAATCGGTAGCGCGGCTTCTGTGAATGAGGGCACTCAAAGCATCCACTTTTTCATTGTTTAATAGAATATCCATTTTCACAATGTCGGCATCGCGATAGCCAATGGGTGAATAGTCAAAAGAGGCATAACCCCTGGTCTGGCTTTTTAATTTATCATAGAAGTCAAATACAATCTCTGTGAGTGGCATTTCAAAAGTCAATTCTACCCTTGTTGGGGTTAAATAAGTTTGACCTATGAGAATACCACGTTTACCCAAACAAAGGGTCATGATATTGCCAATATAATCAGATACGGTAATAATCTGGGCCCTGATAAAGGGTTCTTCAATCCTATCCAATTTGGTTGGATCAGGCATTTCTGAAGGGTTGTTCACGGTTAACTTATCGCCTTTTGATGTATACGCTAAGAAACTTACGTTGGGTACCGTAGTAATTACGGTTTGGTTAAACTCCCTTTCTAAACGCTCTTGTATAATCTCCATATGCAGCAGGCCCAGGAATCCGCATCGGAATCCAAAACCCAAGGCTTGTGAAGTTTCTAGTTCAAAAGTCAAGCTTGCATCGTTTAACTGCAATTTGTCCATGCACTCGCGCAATTCTTCAAACTCATCTGTGTTTACTGGGTAGATACCAGCAAATACCATGGGTTTTACTTCTTCAAATCCATGGATCATTTCTCCTGGATTATTGGCAAGTGTAATGGTATCTCCTACTTTTACTTCACGTGCAACTTTAATACCCGTGATAATATAACCTACGTCTCCAGATTTAACTTCCTCCTTTGGCGTCATATTGAGTTTGAGTACTCCTACTTCATCTGCTATATAATCCTGACCAGATGCTACAAAACGAATCTTGTCTCCTTTTTTCAAAACTCCGTTCATGATACGGTAGTAAACAATGATTCCACGGAAACTATTGAATACAGAGTCAAAAATCAAGGCTTGTAATGGCGCGTCATAACTACCCTGTGGAGCTGGAATACGCTCTACAATGGCTGCTAGAATCTCGTCAATGCCAATTCCGCTCTTACCACTGGCTAATAAAATATCTTCTGCCTTGCAGCCAATTAGGTCTACAATTTGGTCGGTTACTTCTGGAATTTTGGCACCATCCATGTCAATCTTATTGATCACAGGAATGATTTCCAAATTATTGTCAATAGCTAAATAGAGGTTAGAAATGGTCTGTGCTTGAATTCCTTGAGAAGCATCTACCAACAGCAAGGCTCCTTCACAAGCTGCCAATGCACGGCTTACTTCATAGCTAAAATCTACGTGGCCGGGTGTGTCAATCAGGTTGAACACGTATTGCTCCCCCTTGTAGGGATAATTGATCTGGATGGCGTGACTCTTGATGGTGATGCCTTTCTCACGCTCCAAATCCATATCATCTAGCACCTGGTTCATCATGTCTCTTTCACCGATGGTCTTGGTATGTTCCAATAACCTATCGGCCAAAGTACTCTTACCATGGTCAATATGCGCAATAATGCAAAAATTCCTGATATTTTTCATAAGGCTGCAAAGATAGGAGCAGGAAGCAGAAAACGAAACATTAAGTGATTAAAGACATGATTATCTAGAATTTGCAGAAAGGCTTTATTTTTGAAACAAATCAAGCCCCCCTCATGGTATTTAAAAAATGGAACAAACAGGCCCAGGAAAACAATGAAACTGGGTTGGGAACCAATACTGCCTTGAGTGGTGGCCGTTTTTTTGCCAAAGATGGAAAGGCCAATATTGAGGTCAGGGGCTTACATTTTTGGCAAAGACTAAACCTCTACCATACCCTTCTGAGCATGAAACGCTGGAAATTCTTGGTAGCCATCATGGTCTTTTTTATTGGCATCAACCTGATTTTTGCAGGAATCTACCTATTGATTGGACTAGAACACCTCAGCGGTATGGTGGCCAATACTTTGGGTGAAAAATTTGGGGAAGCTTTCTTTTTTAGTGCCCAAACCTTTACCACCGTGGGTTATGGCAGGATTAATCCAGTGGGTTTTCTAGCCAGTTTTGTGGCCAGTTTTGAAGCTTTAACAGGGCTAATGAGTTTTGCCCTTGTTACGGGTTTACTCTATGGACGTTTTGCCAGACCTAGGTCATTTATTAGATATAGCCATAATGCCTTATTTGCCCCTTTTAAAGATGGTGTTGCACTGATGTTTAGAATGGCGCCCTATACCAAGAACTATTTGGTGAATGTAGAAGTGAAAGTAACCATTGCCATGAAAGTGTTGGAAGATGGAATTATCAAGAATAAGTTTTTCAATATGCCCTTGGATATTGCAAAAGCCAGTACCATGACGGCTAATTGGACACTGGTACATCCTATAAATGAAGAGAGCCCACTTTATCAATTAAGCAAAGCAGAGATAGAAGCGGCGCAAACAGAATTATTGGTTTTTGTACAAGGATTTGACGAGAGTTTTTCCAATACAGTTATCTCCAAGGCCTCTTATAGATTTGAGGAATTTGTGTATGGCGCCAAATATGTTCCCATGTATCATCCCAACGAAGCGGGTACTGGTACCATTTTGGAATTAGATAAACTGGATCATTATGCTCCTGCGGAATTACCTATTCAATTTTAAGATTTCATGACAAGTATTGGTAAAAATATTGAGATAGCGGCTAGTATATTAGAGGAAAACGGGTTGGTGGCCATTCCCACAGAAACCGTGTACGGATTGGCTGGTAACGCATTAGAAGAAGCTGCTGTGGTAAAAATATTTAGTGCCAAGGACAGACCTAGTTTTAATCCTTTGATTATTCATGTGGCAACCGTAGAGGACATTAAGTTATATGCTGAACTGGATCCAATTAGCCAACAATTGGCTGAAGCATTTATGCCGGGTCCATTTACGTTGTTATTACCAAAGAAAGACCTGATTCCAGATCTGGTTACGGCGGGTAGTTCCAAAGTGGCTGTTCGGATTCCAAGGCATCCTTTAACACTCAGACTATTACACAAATTGAATTTTCCTTTGGCAGCGCCAAGTGCCAATCCTTTTGGTTATGTAAGCCCTACCAATGCTAGACATGTATTGGATGGATTGAATAACCGGGTGGATTATATATTAGATGGTGGCCCTTGTGAAGTAGGTGTTGAATCTACCATTGCTGAAGTTAGAGATGGTCAGATAATATTACATCGCCTTGGCGCAGTTACGGCAGAAGAAATGGAAGCAGTAACGGGCTTACCCGTAGTGCGCAAAACCAATCACCAACAATTGGATACACCGGGGCAGATGAAGAGCCATTATGCCACCAAGACACCTATGTATCTTGGTGATATTCCAACACTCTTAAAAGAATTTAACCACTTACACGTGGCCACCATTTCTTTTTGCAAATCCTATGAAGGTTTGATCAGTGGTCATCAATATATACTATCGCCCAAGTGCGATATCAATGAAGCTGCACAACACCTTTTTGCAGTGATGCGCAGTATTGATGAATTTAGTTTTGACGTAATTCTGGCAGAACGCTTTCCTGACAAGGGTTTGGGGCGGGCCATCAATGACCGCCTAGAAAGAGCCCAAGCCATTCACAAGTAATTATTCCCAGAATTTATCAGGATAGCGCACACAGAAATCTTTTTCTGTTTGTGCACTAAAAGCAAAATTGAGTACAGACATATCTTCTGCAGACAAACTAATTTGCATTTGTTCAAAGAGTTCTCTTTCTTCAAAACGAATATGCTGTTCTAATTTATCTGCAAATTCCTTGATGGTTTCTAATTGCTCGGCCCTTGCTTCATTGTTAATCCGATTAATCAATAACACAATTTGCTGGTGTTCCAACAACATGCGCGTGATCAAGGGTTCTAAAATGGCATAGGGTTTGGCAAAAGGTACCAACACCTGTTCTTCGGCTTCAAAATGTTTGAGCAAATCATCCTGCCAAAATTGCAAGATAAAGTCACGCATTGGTTTGGAAGCCACGCCTTTTTTTAGTCCATTAGACAAAAACAATGACACCAACAATCCTTGGTGGTGCTGCCTGCTTAAGGGTTGCAGGGCTTCATCTCTCTTTAAAGCCATTACTTAAGTGCGTTGATGATAGCTACAAATTCGTCTGCAATCAGTGAAGCTCCACCTACTAAGCCACCGTCTACATCGGGTTGAGAAAATAGTTCTACGGCATTGGCTGCTTTTACACTACCACCATATAAGATGCTGATATTATTGGCAACTTCAGCGCCATATTTGGCAGCTAATTCAGCGCGGATAAAAGCATGAATTTCTTGAGCCTGTGCACTGCTTGCAGTTTTGCCTGTACCAATAGCCCAGATGGGTTCGTAGGCAATGACCACTTGTTGTAATTGTTCTGCGCTTAAGTGATATAAAGATTCCGCCAATTGTTTGGCAACAAATTCATTTTGTGTTCCAGCTTCTCTAATTTCTAAAGGTTCTCCGCAGCAGAAAATGGGTTTCATACTATTTGCTAAACAGATGTCTAACTTCTCAGCCAATAATTGATTGCTTTCATTAAAATATTCCCTTCTTTCTGAGTGACCCACTACTACATATTGTATGCCTACAGACTGCAAAATTTCTACAGATACCTCACCAGTATAAGCTCCTGATTTTTTGTTAGAACAGTTTTGTGCTGCTACAAATACATTGGTTTTTCCAGCCAACTTGGCCTGAGCCATGGGCAGGTATGGAAAAGGAACCGCAAATACGGCTGACTGATGCGCAGACAAGCTATGTGGCTTTGCAATTATCTCGTTTAACAATTGTTCTCCCTGTTGAAGGGTTAAATTCATTTTCCAGTTTGCTGCGGCAATTTGTTGTCTCATGTTGTTCTTATAATAATTTAAATAATAATCAGTGTTGAATTTTTGCAAAGATAACTTCCAAAACGCTAGTTTCAGCTTCCGTTAAAGAAGACCATTTCATTTTCTTCCAATTATCAATGGCAAAAAGGGCTTTTTGAAAATCGTATCGGTTACCGCTGGCACCCCAGCTAAAGTCTTCAATAATAGTAGGTAATAAACCTGCTCCAAATACATTACAACTCACGCCAATCACGGATCCTGTGTTAATGGAGCTATTGATAGAAATACGGCTATAGTCTCCCATAATGAGCCCACATTTTTGTCCAACGGATTGATAGGTATTGGTACCATAGTCCCAAACTTTTACGTCTCCAGCTGTATTTTTCACATTACTATTGGTAGTTCCAGCACCAAAATTGCACCACTCACCTATTACAGCATCGCCTAGATAACCATCGTGTGCTTTGTTGGTAAAACCCATGATCACGGTATTCTTGATCTCTCCACCACCCAAAACACCAGGCCCTAAAGTGGTAGCTCCATAAATACGGCTATTCATTTTTACCAAGGCATTGGTGCCCAATGAAAAGGGTCCTCTGATAGAAGAACCTTCCATAATCTCTGCGTCTTTGCCAATATAGATAGGGCCTGTTTTGGAGTTCAGGGTACAGAATTCCAGCTTAGCGCCTTCTTCAATAAAAATATCGGCCTGCTGTAAAAGGTTCACAGTTGGCGATATGGGTTGTGAAGCCCTACCCTTGGTTACCAATTTAAAATCTTCCCTAATCATGGCATCATTCCACAACATAATTTCCCAGGGATGTTGCAAACGCTTAACCATTTGATAATGGTGACACTGTTGAAATTGCGCCGCATTGGCTTGAAAATCACAAAAAGCCAGATTGGTTTTGGCAGCAATCAATCCGTTTTCGTCACAAAGACAATGTTCTGGTGCCAAATCCATGATACGCTCAATCAATGCGTCATCAGGCATTACAGCGGCATTCACCCAAAAATGTGCACCATCTGTAGGAACTGCATACAATGGTTGCAAATAAGGGGCAGTGTGCACAAAAATTTCTTGCTTGGTTTTCCATTGCCATCTTTCAGATATTGACAAAATGCCAAATCTTAAACTTGCAAAGGCCTTGGTACTGGTGAGGGGAAAAAGGGATTCCCGATTAGCTGGGTCAAATAAAATCAATGACATGCTACAAATTTACGGATTCATTTTGTTTCTTAACTTGCGCACCTAAACTAAACCTATCACCATGAGTCTTGGATATTTTTCCTATCCCATGCCTGCCAACGAACCTGTATTGAATTATGCTCCAGGTAGTCCTGAAAGAGCCAGTTTGAAAAAGGCTTTGGCCGATTTAAAAAAGAAACCAATTGACATTCCTATGTATATTGGTTCCAAATCTGTTAGAACAGGTATTAAACACGATATTCATCCCCCACACGAATTGTCCCATGTATTGGGAACTTTTCACGCGGGTAATGCTACCCACGTAAACCAAGCCATTGATGCTGCTTTAAAAGCCAAACAGGCTTGGGCCGATATGAGCTGGGAAAACCGTGCACATATTTTCTTGAAAGCAGCAGATTTGCTGGCCACCAAGTATCGCTTTCAAATGAATGCGGCTACTATGTTGGGACAAAGTAAGAATGCCTATCAAGCTGAGATTGATGCTGCTTGTGAGCTGATTGACTTCTTGCGTTTTAACGTGCATTTCTTGAGCAATATTTATAAGGAACAACCCCTTTCTGCGCCAGGTATGCACAACCGTTTGGAATGGCGTCCATTGGAAGGATTTGTTCTTGCTATTACCCCATTCAACTTTACTGCCATTGGTGGTAACCTACCTACTTCTGCTGCTATGTGTGGCAATGTGGTTGTTTGGAAACCAGCCAATACCCAAATTTATTCTGCGCAATTATTTATGCGCATTTTAAAAGAAGCAGGTTTGCCAGATGGCGTGATTAACTTGATTTATGTAGATGGTCCTACGCTTGGTTCTATCTGTTTTAACCACCGCGATTTTGCTGGTGTTCACTTTACAGGTTCTACGGGCGTATTTAATAGTATGTGGAAGACCATTGGTGAGAACATGGGTAAATACCGCAGCTATCCTAGAATTGTAGGAGAAACCGGTGGTAAGGATTTTGTGATTGCACACAAGAGCGCCAATGTAGACGCCGTGGTTACCGCCCTTGCCCGTGGTGCATTTGAGTACCAAGGTCAAAAATGTTCTGCTGCTTCAAGGGCTTATATTCCAAGCAATATGGCTGAAGAAGTAAAGACCAAATTAGTTGCTGCTATCAAGAGCATGAAAATGGGAACCGTAGAAGACTTTAGCAATTTTGTGAATGCCGTGATAGATGAAAAATCATTTACCAATATCACGCGCTATATTAATAATGTGAAGAAGAATAAGAAGGCCAGCATTTTAGTAGGTGGAGGATACAGCAAGACCAAGGGCTATTTTGTAGAACCTACGGTGATTGTAACCAAGGATCCTAAATACACTACCATGTGTGAAGAAATTTTTGGGCCAGTATTAACCCTCTATGTTTACGATGCTGAGAAATTTGAAGCTACCTTAGAATTATTAGATGGTACTTCTAATTATGCTTTAACTGGTGCTATTTTAAGTCAAGACAGGGCTGCTGTTGAATTGGCTACCAACAAGTTGCGTAATGCTGCTGGTAATTTTTATATCAACGACAAACCAACAGGTGCCGTGGTTGGTCAACAACCTTTTGGTGGAGCACGTGCTTCTGGAACCAATGACAAAGCAGGTAGTCAATTAAACCTCTATCGTTGGTTAAGTGCTAGAACCATTAAAGAAACATTCAATCCTCCTACTGATTATCGTTATGCATTTTTAAATGAAGCATAATTAAGATCTTGGAATAAAAAATGAGGGGTAAGCAAAACAAATTGCTTACCCCTTTTTCTTACTTACTAACTCAAACAATTATTTAGGCAATACTACTGTGTCAATTACGTGCACAACACCGTTACCAGCTTTGATGTCAGTTGCTACTACTGTTGCAACGCCACCTTTCTCATCAGTTAAGATTACTTTACCATCTTTTAAAGAAGCTGTTAAAGAACCACCGCTTACTGTTTTTACAACAGCTTTGCCATTACCAGCTTTGATAGCAGCTACAACAGCAGCAGCGTCTAAATTACCTGCTACAACGTGGTAGGTTAAAATTTTAGCAAGGGTTGCTTTGTTTTCTGGTTTTAATAAAGTCTCTACAGTACCTGCAGGCAATTTTGCAAATGCAGCATTGGTTGGAGCAAATACGGTAAATGGTCCAGCACTTTGTAAGGTTTCAACCAAGCCAGCTGCTTTAACAGCTGCAACTAAAGTGCTATGGTCTTTTGAACCAACGGCAATGTCTACAACAGTTTTTTGTGCAGATACGGTACCAAATAAACCTACTACTGCAATCATCAATGTGGTCAAGAATTTCATTTTCATGTGATTTTGTTTAATTTAATAGTACTAACGCTTAAACAGAATAGGTGTTCAAAAAAAACGTAGATATAGGATGAACGGTAAAAAATAAAGCTGTCTTTCTATCACAACATTTTCTTTTGTACTGTGTTATTTTATAAAATCATAATCATGGCATATCCCAACCTTGCTTTAATAGATGCTTTAAGAGTTACAGCTAATCGCCTTTCTACCGGCACACATTATGCCTGGGGAAACCATGGTGCTTGCAATTGTGGGAACCTATTACAAGTAGTTGCCCAATTGAGTCAAGAAGAAATTTTGACCTATGCACACACAGGTATTGGTGAATGGACAGAATTGAGTCAGGAATCCTGCTCTGTTTCTCATGCTCCTTTTTCACTTCTGTTGAAAAAGCTAGAAGATATTGGCCTTACCCCAACGGATATTCATCATCTAGAATACCTCAATAACAGAGAAGTGTTGGAACAATTGCCCGGTGGTTTTAGGTGGTTAAAAAGGAATCAGCGTGAAGACGTGATTGTTTATTTTAATACATTCGCTCAGGTACTGGAGAACCGCTTTTTAGCTGAATTAACTATTCCAGATCCTAATGCTATTCAAGAAGCAGTCTATACCTACTAACTAAATTCAATAATAAGGCTTAGGCTTTTCCACATTAGGGGCTTTTTTAGCAACTAACCCCTATATTTGCGTCCAAAATTTGCAAGATTGTCCATGAAATTCTCAAAAGAAACCTACCTCTACTGGTACGAATTGATGCAACTGATTCGTCAGTTTGAATTGAAATCGGAAGAAATGTACAAAATGGCCGGAAAAATCCGCGGATTCTTTCATGCCTATATTGGACAGGAAGCCATTGCAGCCGGTTGTATGACAGCTACCCAACAGTCTGATCCATTTATTACAGCTTACCGTGACCACGGTTTGGCTTTGGCTAAGGGTGTATCTGCTGATGCTTGTATGGCTGAATTGTATGGTAAAGCCACAGGTTGCTCTAAGGGCAAAGGTGGTAGCATGCACTTTTTTAGCGCTGAACACTTTTTCTTTGGCGGACATGGGATTGTAGGTGCCCAAATAGGTACTGGCGCCGGTCTTGCTTTTGCTGAAAAATACAAGGGTACAGACAATGTATGTTTGACCTATTTTGGAGATGGCGCAGCCCGTCAGGGTATGTTGCACGAAACTTTTAACTTAGCCATGTTGTGGAAATTGCCCGTAGTATTTATCTGCGAGAACAATAACTACGCCATGGGTACTAGCATTGAAAGAACTTCTAACGTAATTGATATCTACAAATTGGCAGACGCTTATGAAATGCCTGCTGATAAAGTAGATGGTATGACCCCAGAAGCTGTTCACGAAGCTGTTGCTCGTGCGGTGAAAAGGGCACGTGAAGGAGATGGTCCAACCCTATTGGAATTAAAAACCTATCGTTATAAAGGTCACTCTGTATCTGATCCTCAGAAATACCGCTCCAAGGAAGAAGTGGAAGAGTACAAAGACCAGGATCCTATTATCAAAGTAAGGAATACCATTTTGTCTAATGGCTTTGGAACTGAAGAAGACCTAAAAGCAATTGATGATAGAATTAATGCCGTAGTTGATGAGAGCGTTCGCTTTGCTGAAGAGAGCCCATGGCCTGATGATAGCGAAGTTTACAAAGACGTTTATATAGACGCCAACTATCCCTTTACTGTTGACTAATCCCATTTACACATTCTTTTTTTAAAATACAATCATGAGCGAGCATCACAAAGAGCATACCCATTTGGAACAGGAACCCGTAGCAAAAGCACAACATTTTTTACAACATAATGGCAAAACCATTTTAGGCGTTGTAGTAGCCATTGTTGTAGTTGTTGCAGGATGGATTGGATATACGCAATACATAGTAAAACCAAAGGAAGACAAAGCTGCTGAAGCAATTATTAAGGTTCAGGGTTATTTCTTAATGGACTCTTCTAACCTAGTATTAAATGGCGATGGCCAGAGCAAAGGTGCTTTGTACATCATCAATAATTTTGGTGGCACCAAAACTGCTAACCTTGCAAAATATTATGCTGGTGTAAGCTATTTGCACTTGGGTGATTTTAGCAATGCAGTAAAATACCTAAAAGATTTTTCTACCGATGCCAAACAAATTCAATTGTTGGCCTTGGGTAACTTAGGTGATGCTTATGCTGAATTAAAACAAAACGATGATGCCATTGCTTCTTACAAAAAAGCGGGGTCTTCTTTTGAAACAGACGAAGCAAATTCTGCTGAATACTTATTCCGCGCTGCTTTATTAAGCGAAACTTTGGGTAAGAACAAAGAAGCTTTGGATCTTTACAAAGAAATCAAAACTAAATTCCCTAAAACCGATAAAGGTTTTCAGGCTGATAAATACATTTACCGTTTAAGTGTTGAAAAAAACGACTAATAGCTAATGGCTACTCAAGGTAATACTGCATTAAGCAAAGGCATCCCTGTTATCAAGGATGCCTTTGTTGTTATAGTGAAAACAGAATGGAATGCTGCTATCATTAATAAATTGGAAGCAGGTGTAAAACGGGTTTTAAAAGCACAAGGTGTTACATGCAAAACACTCACCGTGCCAGGAGCATTTGAAATTCCCTTTGCTGTCAAGAATCATTACGCTTATAGCAAAACACCACCCGATGCTTATATTACATTGGGTACGGTGATCCGTGGAGACACACCTCATTTTGACTATGTATGTAAAGCCGTTACAGATGGTGTTCTACAACTTAATCTTAGTATGGATGTGCCCGTGATCTTTGGGGTACTTACTTTAGAAAATGAGCAACAGGCTTTGGAGCGCGTGGGTGGCAAACACGGCCACAAGGGTGAGGAAGCGGCAGTTACTGCTATCAAGATGATTGCTTTGAATAGAAAATTGAAATAAACCTTTACGGTTATGAAAGTGCAAATCTTTGTTCCCTGTTTTGTAGACCAACTCTACCCTACTGTTGCTTTTAATATGGTAAAAGTATTAGAGAAAGCAGGTTGCGAAGTCATCTACAATGCCCAACAAACCTGTTGTGGTCAACCCGCATTTAATGCTGGGTTCTGGGGTGAGTCCAAAGAAGTCTGTACCAAATTCTTACATGATTTTGAAGGCGCTGAATATATTGTTGCCCCTTCAGCTTCTTGCGTGGGTTTTGTCCGTAATGAATACGCCAAACTGTTTGAAAATTCAGCTCATTTGCAACAGGCTCAAAAAATCAAATCCAGGATATTTGAACTCTCTGAATTCTTGATTGATATTCTTCAAATAGATGACCTAGGTGCCAAGTTTGAAGGCAAAGCCACTTACCACGATAGTTGCGCAGCACTTCGTGAATGCAAGATTAAACAAGGTCCTAGACAATTATTGAGTAAGGTAGCTGGACTAGAATTGGTAGAGATGAATGACGTAGAAACCTGCTGCGGTTTTGGTGGCACATTTGCTGTAAAATTTGAACCCATTAGTATTGCCATGGGTGAACAAAAAATTACCAATGCTGGTGAAACAGGCGCTGACTATTTGATTAGTACAGACATGAGTTGCCTCATGCATATTAATGGTTGTTTACAAAACCATGGCTCCAATATGCAAGTCTTGCACCTGGCCGATGTGTTGGCTAGTGGGTATTAAACTTGTTTTTTAATTTGGCATTTGTTTGGATTATTTTATTTTTCCTTTCACAATCCTTTTTGACTTTTGAATTTGCAAATCATGAACTATTGGTTAATCAAATCAGAACCTTTTAAGTATAGTTGGGAGCAGTTTGAACAAGAAGGTCTGACCATGTGGGACGGAGTACGCAATTATGGCGCTCGCAATAACCTTCGCTCTATGAAAAAAGGTGACCTGGCTTTTTGGTACCATAGCAATGAAGGGATGGAAATTGTAGGCATTGCCAAAGTGGTTAAGGAAGCTTATCAAGACCCTACCACAGACAATCCTGCTTGGTTGGTGGTTGATTTTAAGCCTCATAAAAAACTCAAAGTTCCAGTGTCTTTACAAGTGCTCAAACAAGACCCAAGACTTACTAATATGGATTTAATTCGTTTGGGTAGATTGTCTGTTCAAACCGTGAAACCGGAAGAATGGGAAATAGTCATGCAATACGCAAAGACCAAATAATATCTGTTAAAGCTGAGATAGCTTGACTTTCTTGGGTTCCTATTAACAGTAAAGACAGTATTCTTGCAAAAAATATCGCGCATGCGCAAAGCCTTTTTCTTGCTGGTTCTAATTTGTCTTACCCAATTGTCTTTAAAAGCCCAATGGAGTGAGAATTACAATTACCTCAAAGACTATGTGCAAGCTCAAAAAGGGATGGCTTTAGATTCTAGCCAATACCTTTCAATTTACCATAACCAAGAGCTGCACTATTTATATCCGCTATACAAATCCTTTAAACAGGAACCTTGGCTCATTAAAACCAGTGGCAGGGCCGATTATTATGCTGATTTAAAACAATCACTGGCTTTTATTGGTGACTATGCGGGTGTGCAGGAATTAGAGAAAATAGAACTGTTTTCACCTTACACAGATTCCTTACAAAAAGCAATCAACAAACAGGGCAATCCTTTTGCAGGAGCCAGTTTCAAAGACGCCAAATCCTATATTCTGGGAAAAACCAGGACTAGTCAGGTGGTCATGATCAATGAAGCCCATGAGAAACCCCAGCATCGGGTCTTTACAGCCTCTCTATTAGAAGATCTTTACCAACAGGGATTCCGCTACCTAGCCATGGAAACCTTGAGCCCCTTCCCCAATGCATCGCTTAGACAAGTGAATATGCTTACTGGTCATTATACCTGTGAACCCTTGGCTGGTGAACTGGTGCGTAAAGCATTGGAATTGGGCTATACCCTTGTTGCTTATGAAGACAGCAGTTCCAGCCATACTGTAAACCAACGGGAATATACCCAAGCACAAAAAATCTATCAGATTCTAGAAAAGGAACCCAAGGCCAAGATCTTGGTACACGCTGGTCAGGGTCATGTTGAAGAAGGCGCTGGAAGCGATGGTCGGATTCCAATGGCCGCATATTTTAAAATCATATCGGGTATTGATCCATTGACCATTGACCAAACGGGTATGACCGAGGGTAGCAATGGACTCTATGGCGCGCTCTGGTACCAACAATACGCCCCTAAATTGGGCTATGATGCTCCCATGGTACCTGATTTAGCTGGAAAATCTGTTGACTTGTTTGGCTATCATCTATTTGACATCTATGTCTACCATCCACCTACCAAATTCAAGAATGGCAGACCCCTATTTAGTTCCATGAATGGATGGAAAAAAGAAACCGCCGTGCAACCTATTTTCAGAGACCTGTTTTTTGTACAGGCATTTTATGAAAAGGAATACAATGAAAAACGCGTGATCATGGTAGTGCCTGCAGATCAAACCTATGCTACATCGCCCGATGGCTATTATTATCTCTACCTCCAAAAAGGCCGTTACCAAGTGGTTTATAGAGATAAACAGTATAAAATCTTAGGCAGCAAAGTGCTATTAGTGCTCTAGAATTGGTTCAAGCGGTTTTTTAAACCCATTAAAGCGCAAATCAAACTATATTTGCCGCTCAAAATTTTGTACATGGCTTTACAAGCAGGAATTGTGGGTTTACCCAATGTTGGAAAATCAACCTTATTTAACGCAGTTAGTATTAGTGCCAAAGCACAGGCTAGCAACTATCGT
This sequence comes from Chitinophagaceae bacterium BSSC1, assembly GCA_002256435.1. Lineage (GTDB taxonomy): Bacteria > Bacteroidota > Bacteroidia > Chitinophagales > Chitinophagaceae > Sediminibacterium. The sequence continues at coordinate 432,085 of NKJC01000004.1, read as the reverse complement.
TTTTGCACCATTGAACCCAATGTGGGTTTGGTAGACGTTCCCGATGAACGCATGGCCAAACTGGCTGAATTGGTACAACCCAATAGAACCGTTCCTACTCAGTTAGAGATTGTAGACATTGCTGGTTTGGTTAAAGGCGCTAGTAAGGGTGAAGGTTTGGGTAATAAATTCCTAGCTAATATTCGTGAGGTAGATGCTATTATTCACGTGATTCGTTGTTTTGAAGACGAAAATGTACTAAGAGAAGAAGGTGCTATTAACCCCATCAGCGATAAGGAAATCATTGAAACCGAATTGCAGTTAAAAGACCTAGATTCTGTTGAACGCAAATGGTCAAGAGTAGAAAAAATGGCTCGTGTGGGTACGGATACCAAGGCCAAGGCTGAATTTGAGATTTTAAACCGTTGCAAAGAGCATTTGGAAAAGGGAAAGAGCATTCATTCTTTGGGTTTGGATAAAGAAGAGAAAAACGCCATTGCTGATTTATTCTTGCTCACAGACAAACCCGTTTTGTATGTAGCCAATGTAGACGAAGCCAGCATGCATACCGGTAATAAGTTCTCAGAGATGCTCAAAGAAGCCGTGACCAAGGAAGGCGCGGAACTAATTGTCATGTGCAATAATATTGAAGCCCAGATTGCAGAAATGGAAGCTGAGGAAGACAAGCAGATGTTTATGGAAGAATATAACATGACTGAACCTGCTTTAAACCGCTTGATCAGAACCACTTATAAACTCCTGAACCTAGATACTTATTTTACCGCTGGTGTGCAGGAAGTACGAGCTTGGACCATTCACAAGGGCTGGAAAGCTCCTCAAGCGGCCAGTGTGATCCATACCGATTTTGAAAAAGGCTTTATCAAGGCAGAAGTGATTGCTTATGAAGACTTTGTAAAATATGGCAGTGAAGCTGCTTGTCGTGAAAATGGCAGGTTGAGGATTGAGGGAAAGGAATACCTAGTAAAAGATGGAGACGTGATGCATTTCCGTTTCAACGTATAATAAATAGTTCATATCATTTGTATAAAAAGGAAGTATCAGTTGGTACTTCCTTTTTTCATTTGACTATCTTTGAGTCATGAGCAAGTTATCGGTTTGGGAAAAAGAGAGTTTTTATTCTACCCAGGACGTTATCCTAGTAGGTGGAGGATTGATGGGGTTATGGACGGCTTATGAGCTAAAGAAGAAGAACCCTTATCTGAAAATTACCATCCTAGAAAGGAATACTATTCCCTTGGGTGCATCTACCCGCAATGCAGGATTTGCTTGCTTTGGTAGTCCAACTGAAATCATTCACGATATTGAGCACATGGGTTTGGACACCACCCTAGAAGTGGTAAAAATGCGCTACTTGGGTATTGAAAAAATCAAAGGGCATTTTGGTATGGCTCAAATGGAATATGATCCCTGTGGTGGATATGAATGCATTAACAAAGACTATGCGCATTTTGACCAATTGGATGAAAAATTGAGTGAGCTCAATGAACAGTTAAAAGACCTAACCGATCAGGATCAAACTTTTGTAAGACGTGATGCAGCCATTGCTGAAAAAGGCATGATGGGTTTTGATGCTATGGTAGAAAATAGCTTGGAAGGTAGTTTGCATTCTGGCAAATTAGTGAGCGCACTCATTCAAAAAGTACAGGCCGCTGGTGTATCTATTTTGAATGGTATGGAAGTAGTGTTTTGGGAGAAAAAACCTCAGGGTATTATCCTGCACACGGCTCAACAAATTCTATTTACTTGTAACCAGGTTTTGTTTTGCACCAATGCATATAGCAATGGTTTATTCCCAGATTTAAATATTATTCCTGCCAGGGGTCAAGTGATTGTTACTTCTCCTATTGAAGGATTAAAACTCAGTGGTACTTTTCATTTTGATGAAGGTTTTTATTATTGGCGCAACTTAGGGAATAGAATCTTATTAGGAGGTGCCCGCAATGCTGATTTTGAAACAGAACAGACCACAGAAACGGCTGTTACAGATTTAATTAAAACCAAACTAACAGGATTTTTAAAAGAACATATTCATCCCTCTTATCAGTATACCATTGAAGACCATTGGAGCGGGATCATGGGCTTTACTGAAAACAAGAAACCCTTGCTTAGTCAAGTCAGTGACAATGTATTTGTAGCCATTGCTTGTAATGGTATGGGTGTAGCCCTCACCCCCATCATGGGTGAAAAAGCCGCAGAGCTAATGCTGCTCTATTTTTAACTATTTCCAATAAGGAACTTTCCTATTTTTAAGCAATCATTTTCTATGAAGCAATATTTTTCCCTCTTGGTATTGGCCCTTGGTTTGGCTGCTTGTAATAATGACAATACAGGCACTGAAAATAACAATAGTTCTTCTGCAATTCCTGCACCAGCAACACTAAATTATACCGTTTTAAATGTGTATCCACATGATACTAGTTCTTTTACTGAAGGGCTTTTCTTACATGAAGGCGATTTTTTAGAAAGCACTGGAAATAAGGGCCGTAGCAAACTCTTACAAGTAGACATTAAAACAGGGAAAATCAAAAAAAGTCTTAAAATAGCTGATCAATATTTTGGAGAAGGCATTAGCGTCATGAATGGTAAAATCTATCAACTCACTTATCAGGAACACAAGGTATTTGTATACGATTTGAATTTTAAAAAACTGCCCCAGGAATTTGAATGGCCTTATGAAGGTTGGGGTATGACCACAGATGGCAAGTCATTAATTATAGGTACGGGAGGAAGCAATCTATATTTTGTAAATCCTGAAACTTTTAAAATTGAACGTACACTAGGTGTAAGCAATAACAATGGTTATGTGTCTATGATCAATGAATTGGAATGGGTAGATGGTGCTATTTATGCCAATATTTGGCAAACCAATGAGATCATCAAAATCAATGCCCAAACGGGTTTGGTAGAAGCCAAAGCAGATTTTACAGATATTTTAAAGAAAAACAATGTGCCTGATAGTAGTTCAGAAGCATTTAATGGGATTGCGTATAATCCTGTTACCAAATCCTTCTATGTAACAGGAAAATGGTGGCCAGCTTTGTTTGAAATCAAATTCAACTAAGCGCTTGTTTTAGACAAAATATAAATCACAGAACTACAATTAGCGGCATTACCAATGGAGTTGGCATTAGACAACATACCATTCCAAAAGGCAGGTAGTAATTGTGTCTTTCCTGTTTTGCATTTTTCACTGAGCATACTTACGTAAACACTATCAAACCACATAGGTTGCATTTGGTCAACCTGAAATCCTTTAGACTTTGCCAATGCTTGCATACTGGCTGGTGAAAAATGATAGAGATGTCTGGGTACATCATAGGCTGCCCAAAAAGCGCCATAAGTAGCTGCGTCTTTGCTGGTATAGTTGGGAACGGCAATGATCAACTTCCCGTTTGCCTTTAAAAGACGATGGAAATTTTCCAAATAGCCTTGTAAATCGTGCACGTGTTCCAGCACATGCCAAAGGGTGATGGCGTCAAATTGTGTGGGAGCTAACTGATATACCTGATCGGGTGATTGCAAATCTAAACCGTGTAATTGCTTGGCATTTTTTCTGGCTGTTTCATCTGGTTCCAATCCCGTAATCTGCCAACCTGCATCTTGCATGGTTTTGGAAAAAGCACCTGTACCCGCTCCAACATCTAAGAGTGAACCTTGTTGCTTGCCTGTTACGGCTTGTAATAATTGACGCTTGGTTTTTAAAGTATGGTTGCGTACGCGATGGTATAAATTATTGATCAGTCCTTTTTGTGAATCAGAATGAGACACGTATTCTTCTGATTGGTAATAAGGTCCTATGGCTGACAAAACTGGAACATCTTGCGTAAAACGCAGACTACAATGATTGCAATGCCAGATCTCAAAATTTTCACCAGAAACTGTATGGTCTTTTGCGGTTAATGCTTTTGATATATCTGCACTTTTGCAAGCTGGGCACTCAAGATAATGTATGGTCTGGCTCATGAATGGTAATTGGAAACTAAACGTAATAAAACAACAAGGCACCTACACCCAATAATAATAAGGCAAATGCATAGACCCACCAGTTATCAGATGTGTCTGAATCGGTGGCCTGACCCAATAATTCCCTTAGCTCATCCCCTTCCAATTCTTTGGCTTTATAGGCAGACTGTTTTAGAGTTGCGGCTTTTGCCAAACTGATTGATTTATCTATCTTAACCTGAGAAAACAAATAGTCTAAAGGACGGTCTGCAAAAAATAACAAATGACCGTCTCCTTCTTTTTTTAAAGTACCAATCCCTTGTAAGATAGCGCCATGTTTGTCCTGTGCATCTGTTAAAAGTTGCTGGGCAAATTTTTGAATATTGCGCATCACATCTACTAATTCCCAACCCGTTTCATTCACTATAAAATCATAGAAATGCCTATCTGCCGCCACGGTTTCCTGACTAAACCGGATTACCTGTGAGGGTGGATATAACAAATGGTTGGTAGAATCAATCTGCGCACTTACCTGTTCAATGCTAAAAACACCCACTTTTGGTAGGGGCAATTGCTTATGTAAAACAAGGTATTTCAACAAATACTGGTGCATGAAAAAGGAATTTACTGCAGCGAATATACAACTCCTCCCAAAACATTGAATCCCAACACTTCATATTGGTTCCAACGTTGGTAAGTATTGTTTAGCAAATTATTCATTTGGAACCAGATATTAAGTCTAGGTAGAATGGTAAATTCTGCTCCCAAATTCAAGTCTGCAGCGGGATCCAGCTTTTGACTAATCAAAGATTTGGACAAATAAGGCACCCCGTCTCTAAAATATACATCTGCTTTAATTTGCAGGTCTTTGAGCAGTTTCCATTTTAAAGAACCCGTTAATTCCATGGGAACCAAGCCATAAGCTTTGTCATTGGTAGACAGTTTGGTGTATTGGGTAATATTTACTCCTGCCATCAAGGAAAACTGTTCTTGTACTTTATAACCCAATTCACCCTTGATTCTCAGGGCTTCAACCCTGCTATCATACAAAATATTAAAAGCCCTTCCGTCTAAGAAGTTATTGACAAACAAGGGTTGGTTAAAGAACTGCATAAAGGAGACCCTTCCAGCAAAACTAAAATGATTACCCAAGGAACCTTTTAGTCCCAAGTATTGCTCGGCAATTCTGGTATTCCAAAGCGTATCTGGTCTGTCTATATAGGGATTAAATTCCGCCAGTGTTCGGTAGCCATTTTTTTGATAAGAACCTTTCCAACCAAGTTCTACGGTCATTCCCGTTTCTTTTATGCTGGCTTCTGCCGTTAGATTGGGTAGCATTTTAAAGGCTGAATTATCCCAGCTAGGAATCACCCCTAAGTTTAAACGAAGATTGGGTGTTTTGAATTGAAAACTGGGATCAATATAAAATAGGTTGTTTTGAATTTTTAAAGGATTGGGAATCATGGGAGCATTGTAAGAAGCAATGTCTGCAGTTAGTCCCAGCTTAAAAGCATAGACCCTAGAGAATGCTTTTGTAAAAGGTAATTGGGCCATGAAATTCACTTCATTGGCTTTATTGTTATTTGAAAAATACCTAAAGCCAATCTTGGGTTGATAACTAAAACCATTCTCTCCTACCAATTTGTTATTCATGCTCAAGTCAAAACCAAGGGTATTGAATCTTTGTAAGATATCTTCCTTGGTATAAGGTATTGTAGCAGGTTGAAAGCCATATAGGTATTGTCTGCTATTGTCAAAAAAAGCATGAGCGCTCCAATCATGGGCTGTCTTTGTCTGAAAATTTGCCAGGACTGATAATTTGTTTCTACCAAATTCTTGAAATGGAATTTTTCCTTTTGAAGACAAATGTGTTGCTAGAATACTTACTGTATTTGTAACACCGTCACCAAAAGACAGACCCATTTCTGCAAAAGGGGTACTAAAATTTCCAACACCAACTTTGATATACCTACTATTCTTCCAAGGCTCAACGGAGTCCATAGCCATGGCAATGGGTTTAATAGGAACGGGTTGATAAGAAAAGAAAAGGTTCTGAGCTGGAACGCGATATAATAATTGCAACCTTGCCGTATCTGCCAAAGGCGTAGCCGCAGTAAAATTGATTTTTGCCGCCGTTTTTAAAGAGGGTTTAAAAGCTGATGTAATCACTACTTCTTTTGGATGACTGGTATCTTCCAATGCTTCCTTGGCCAATTTTGCTGCAATATCATCCGCCTCATTCAAATTCACTTTTTTGGAAGCAGCTGACTTGCTACTACTTTTTGAGGAAGACTTCTTGGAACTTTTTTTGGAGCTAGATTTTTTGGAACTAGGCTTTTTTGATTTCTTGGAAGAAGTCTTTTTGGAACTGCTCTTGCTACTGCTAGATTGCTTCTTTTTTTGCTGTGCATCTACCACAGGGGCAAACGTGAGCACCAAGATCAATAAACACAATATTTTTTTCAGGATAGACATATTTTCAGTTTACTGCTGTTCAATTTTATTTGTCTTGTTTTTCTCTACCAACACTTGATCCAATTTGAGTTGGGCTTCTTTCTTCACAGCCAATGAACTGGCATTATCTACAATGCTCTTAAAAGTGGCTTCCGCATTAAAGAGGTCTTTTTGTTCAAAATAAATATCGCCCAACAACAAATATGATTTGGCCACCCATGCTTCATAAGAACCCCATTTCTTAATCACTTCAAAAGCCGCTTTTTCTGCTTCTGGTAAACGGTGTTGTTTGAATTGAATCTCAGCTAATCTGTATTGAGATTCTGCAGCCCACTCAGACCTTCCAGCTGCTATTACTGTTTTATACGCTTCTGTTGCTGGTGCAAATAATTCTTGTAATTGATTATTCTTTGCCAAAACCAAATTGGCCATGGTTCTATCATCTGCCGCAATGCCTTTCTCTGCTAATAATTCCTGTGCATTAGGAGCAGCTTGTTGCCACTGTTCTGTTTTAAACTGGCAACGTAATAAACCTCGCATGGCTTCTAGTCTATTCTCCTGCTGCGTAGCCATGGCTTTTAATTGGCCAAAGTATTTGGCTGCTGCAGTATAGTCCTTATTGTCAAAATAGAGGATTCTTGCAGCTTGCAAAGCACTGCGCTCTGCATATCTAGTGGGGGCTTGATCTGCCACTGCCTGATACTCTTGTAGGGCAAGGGTATTGTTTTTATTTGACAGGGCAATTTCAGCACTAAAATAATGCGCTTCCATTTGATAACGCCCATGTGAAAATCCTTTTAAATAGGTTTCAAAGCCCTGTTGTGCACCTACAAAATCTTTTGCTTCATAACGAATCATGGCAGATTTATAACTCAAGGAATCGGCTTCATTATTTGAAACGTCTTTGCCATTTTCTTTCATGAATGTGACATAATCTCCTGGCTGTTGTTTGGCCACAAATAGGTTACGGATATAATCAACCGCGTCATTGCTCTGAGCAGCATTGGGATATTTTTTAACCAATTGTTTAAAATAATCCAAGGACTCGGTATTCTTGTCTAGGTTAAAATTGGCCACACCCAATTTGAGCAATACTTCGGGATGATAATTAGTTGCTTTGGGATTGTTTAGAATCTTTTCTAATGCTGTAACGGCCGCTGCATAGTTTTCGCTAGACATTTGGGTATTGGCTATTTCCATTTGCACATCTGCCAATAAAGCCGAGCGCAAATACTGAGACTGGAATTGCTCTAATTGGTTGAGTTTGTCTGTTGGTTTGTTTAATGCACCAGCAATAATGGCTTTTTGAAAAGCCGCATAATCTGCTGATGGTAATTGCCAGGCTATGATTTGCTCATATTGTTTTAATGCCGTTTTATAAGACTTGAGCATGAACTCGCAATCTGCTACGCGTAAAAAAGCATCCTGTTCAATGGCTCCAGATCCAGCAGCAGCCCTACTAGCCACTGGTTCAAAATTGGCTTTGGCTGCACCATAATTGTTCATCTTTAACAAGGCATAACCAAGCGTATATTGGGCATTTAATACGCTTGCCTGTCCATTGGTTCTGGGATTTTTTAAATAACTACTCAATTCCAACACTGCTTCTTCATTCTTGCCAGTTCTATAGGCAATCTCCCCTCTCCAAAACTGACTGAGGGCCAGTTGTTGTTGGTTATTGGGTAATTGTTGAATGATGGCAAATAGAGAATCCGCTTTTATCAATTGTTGGTCATTCACGTATTCTACCGCGCGACCAAACACCAATGATGGATAGATTTGTTTGAGACTTTCCGTTTTGTTGCCAATCTGTTCATACAACACCAACGCCTCTTTAAAATTATTGGAATGACTAAGGGTACTCACCATCAATTCTCTTGCTTCAGGCAGGTAAACAGACTTGGGATACTTGGCTATAAAACTTTGCAACTCTTTTAGGGCCAGATCCATAAAATTCAAATCATAAGAAAGCTTGGCATAATGAAAAATGGCCACTTCTTTTTGTACCGCATTGCTATTATTTGCTGCACAGAATTGGAATGCATTTCTGGCATTGGTCTTGTCATTGATTTTCAAATAGGCGTTGGCCAATAAGTACATACTGTTCTGAGCCAAGGAATCGGCCCCGCCACCTAATTGTTTAAACCCATCAATGGCGCCTGGCCAATTGGAAGCTTCATAATAACAATAAGACAATTCATACAAGTCTTCTCTACGCACTTTCTCAGTTCCACTTACATATTGTTTTAAATAAGGAAGGGCTTTGTCATAAGCTCTTTGTTCAAACAAAATATGACCAGCTAATTGGCGCATTTGCAAATCATAAAACTGTCCCCCTTTTAACAATGCCTGTTGGGCTGTTTGCAAAGCCAGTTCCGGTTGTCCGTTAAAATAATAGATTTCAGAAAGATAAAAGGGAACCACTAATTGGTAATTTGGATCTTTTTCTGCAATCCTAAAACCTGCCAATGCTTCTTTATAGTCCTTCTCATAAAAACAGATAAACCCATAATAATAATTGGCTTCTATATAATTGGGGTCCTGCTCTAATTGTCTAACGGTATTAAAAAGTGGCTTAGCCTTGTTAAAATCTTTCATCACAAAATAGCCATATGCCTGATGAAATTTTAAACTGGCAATTTCGGCATTGCTCAAATTGGCAATCCCTGTTTGTTCAAATTGTTCTTGGGCTTTGGCAAATGCTTGTTGTTGAAAATAATATTCACCCAAATAATAACGCATTCTTTGCACCAAGGGCCTTTGCTGATTCATAGCAGCAAATTCCAAAGCAGCTGTTTCTTGGGTTTTGTCTTGTTGTTTGAGTGCGCAAACCAAGGCATAGAATTGAGATTCCGCTTTTAGTTGTTCAGGAACCTGGCTATTGGCCTGATCATTTTTAGACAACCATTTAAACAATGGATAGGCCAACCCAAATTGTTCTTGTTGGTACCAATCCTTGGCCTGTTTAAAACTAGCGTCTGGGTCATTGTAAATAGCAGTTGACTGTGCCCCTAGGTGATTAAGCAGTCCTACCCAAAGGCAGAGGACAAGCATTATACGGATCAATGGCTTCATATTGGGATCAGGCTTTGAACAAAGGTTTCCCTTTATTTCTAAACAAAAAGTAAAAGTATTTAAAGGTATGATTCGTGTAAGTGATGCAAACACCGTTCCAAGTTTTGTGGAAAAACAGATAAGGGGTGTAAGTTTGTCAACAAATTGGGAATTATGTACGAACACAGCACGCAGATTAGGGTCAGATATGCAGAGACAGACCAGATGGATATAGTCTATTATGGCAATTATGCTCAGTATTTTGAAGTTGGTAGGGCCGAATGTATTCGAGACCTAGGATTTACCTATAAAGACATGGAAGCTATGGGAGTGAAAATGCCGGTTGTAGAAATGCATGCCAATTTTCTGCGTCCAGCACATTATGATGACCTGATTACCATCAAGACCCAGTTAAGGGAATTACCCGATAAACACCAGATCAGTTTTTACCACGAGGTATTTAATGAAAAGAAAAAGTTACTCACCACTGGGAAAGTAACTTTGTATTTTATTGATATTGCCACTATGAAACGGGTAGCTATGCCGCCCCAATTCAAGTCTAAATTGGAACCATTTTTTCAGACCCTTTCGTAATCTGCCTTCCAATTTTTAATAGCGGCTTTGATGGACTTCTGCCCCATTTTTTCTGCTAATGCTTGTTCAGCTAATGCTGGCAATTCAGCGTCTGATGCAAAGCGCAAAGCCACAATCTGACTTAGTTTCAAACCTTGTGGCAAGGGTTTACTAGTAAGCAAGAAATGTCTAAAATTTTCTTCTGCTCTAATGGCGCGGTCATTGGCTTTTAGAGCAAATCCTCGGGCATAATACAAGGTTATTGACACCACCATGGCCAAGGCAAAAATTAGGGATGCTGAATAGAGATTGTCTTGGCTACTATTACCAAGGTTTATTCCTGCCCCAACTAAAATAGCTAATAAAGCAGGATAAGTAATCTTGTGATAAAGGGTTACTAATCGGGTATGGTTTTGAAAATTCTGTTCTTGCATGGCTTTTTTTTAAGTTGAGCGAATCTAGCACTTAACTTGCAGCCCAAAGCAGCAAATATGGAAAAAGTTCTGGCGTCCATTATTACCATTGGGGATGAATTATTGATTGGTCAAGTAGTTGATACCAATAGTGCCTGGATGGCACAGCAGCTCAATCAGATTGGGATTCCAGTCTGCCATCGCGTAGCTGTTGGAGACAATTGGGATGATATTTGGGAAGCACTTGACCAGGAAGCCAAACGCGCTTCCATTATTCTGATTACTGGTGGATTAGGCCCTACAGCTGACGATATTACCAAGCCCTTGCTTTGTGAATATTTTGGAGGTAAAATGGTGGTGGATCAACCAACATTGGCGCACGTGACCCATATTTTTGAACAGATTCTGAAAAGACCCATGATTGAGCGAAATGCCAAACAGGCGGAGGTTCCTGATGTTTGTAAAGTACTCAAAAATGAAAAAGGTACGGCACCTGGTATGTGGTTTGAAAAGGATGACAAGGTATTTATTTCCTTGCCTGGGGTACCACATGAGATGAAGGGTTTAATGAAAGATCATGTACTTCCTCTACTTCCTACTTATTTTAAAACAGGATTTTTAGAACACCAGACTTTGTTAACCTATGGTATTGGAGAATCCTTTTTAGCAGAAAGGATTGCTAAGGAAGAAGCAGCTCTACCCGAACATATTAAACTGGCTTACCTGCCCAATTATGGCATGGTGCGTTTGCGACTTAGTGCTTTTGGTTATGACAAAGCTTTGTTACAACAAGAAGTAGCGCAGCATTTTGAAACACTAAAAAAAGCGGTAGGAGAATTCTTGGTTACGGACAAAGACGAGTCTATGGAAACCGTGGTGGCTGGTTTGTTGATAAACAGCGGTACCACCTTATCAACTGCCGAAAGTTGCACAGGAGGCTATATTGCACACCTGATTACGAGTGCACCTGGATCATCCGTTTATTACAAAGGAACTGTAGTTAGTTATGATAATAGAATCAAAACCAATGTTTTAGAAGTTTCAGAAGAAACTCTTAATACGCAAGGTGCGGTGAGCGAAGCCACGGTAAAACAGATGGCCAAAAAAGTTCGTGAAATCATGGAAACGGATTATTCCATTGCTGTTAGTGGAATCATGGGGCCAGACGGAGGGACAGTTGAAAAACCAGTAGGTTTAGTATGGATGGCGGTGGCCGATAAAAACCGAGTAATAGCCAAGTCTTTTCAGTTCCGTTACGATAGGCAAAGGAATATTACCCTTACTGCCACCAATGCATTGAACCTCTTGAGAATGTTAATTGTGGATAACCATTCAAATGATTTATAATACTTACTTCTACATTTGTTAGTTAGCTGTTTTTTGTGGAAGAGCATCAAGGATTTAGGGATAACAAATTATCCAATTTAAAAAGGACGATCGTATGGCAATTGCTGAATTGGTGATGCCCAAACTGGGCGAAAGTATCATGGAAGCCACCATTTTGAAATGGCATAAACAGGTGGGCGATTTTGTGAAACATGATGAGACCGTTTTAGACATTGCCACTGACAAAGTGGACAGTGAGGTTCCATCTACAGAACAAGGTATCCTACTTGAAATTTTATACAATGTGAACGATGTTGTGCCTATTGGTACAGTCATAGCGCGCATTCAAACCAGCGTTGACGCTATTGCACCTGCCGCACCTGCTCCTGTTGTAGAACCAGTAGTGGTGCCTGAACCTATTGCTGCTCCTGCTCCAATTAGCTATCAAGCACCTGTTGAACCAGCACCTGTTGCAGCTTTTGTTGCACCTGTTCCTGAACCACAGGTTCCCTATACACCATCTGCTTACGAATTACCTGATAAGCCCATTGGCAACCGTTTTTATTCTCCCCTGGTATTGAATATTGCTAATAGCGAAGGCATTAGCTTGAGTGAATTAGAAAGAATTCCTGGCACTGGTAATGAAGGCAGGGTTTCTAAAAAAGACGTTTTACAATATGTGGCAGACAAGAAAGCAGGAAAGATTCCTGTTTATCAGCCTGCACCAGTTTATCAAGCGCCACCCCCTGTTTACCAACAACCCGTTGCGCCTGTGGCTTCAGCTCCTGTTTATCAAGAGCCTGTGGCAGCTGCACCTGTTTACCAAGAGCCCGTGGCTCCAGCTCCGGTTGCTGCACCTGTAGAAGCCATCGCGCCAGCAGCGCCTGTAGCACCAGTTGTTCCAGAACCAGTAGCGGCTCCAATTGCCGCTGCATACAAAGCACCAACCGTACCTCAACAAATTACCATACCAGAACCTGTTGCACCAGCACCAGTAACTGCTGCTCCGGCTCCTGTAGCTGCTGCGCCTGTTGCTCCTGCATATGTAGCACCTGCGCCTGTGGCAGCTCCTATTTCTGTTGCTGCACCTGTATCTACTGTGCCATTATCCGCACCAGTTGCTAGTTCTGGTAAGTTCTCTAATCCTGCTTCAGTGACCCTTACCGGTGCTACTGAAATTCAGGAAATGGATAGGATGCGCAAGCTGATTGCCAAGCATATGGTAGACAGCAAGCATACCAGCCCACACGTAACCAGTTTCACAGAAGCCGATGTAACCAATATGGTGAATTGGCGTTCAAAAGTGAAAGATGAGTTTGAAAAACGTGAAGGCACTAAGCTTACATTCACTCCCATGTTTATTGAGTGTATTGCTGAAGTCATTAAAAAATTCCCGTTGGTTAATTGCTCCATTGATGGAGACAATGTGATCATACGCAAGGATATCAATATTGGTATGGCTACTGCCCTACCATCTGGCAACCTGATTGTTCCTGTTATCAAAGGCGCAGACCAACTCAATATTGTTGGCTTGAGTAAGGCAGTCAATGGCTTGGCCGATGCGGCTAGAAATACCAGACTAAAACCAGAAGATACACAAGGCGGCACTTTCACTTTAACCAATGTGGGTACTTTTGGATCACTAATGGGAACACCCATTATTCCACAACCACAGGTTGCTATTTTAGCCGTTGGTGCTATTAAGAAAAGACCCATGGTCATGGAAACGCCTGAAGGCGATATCATTGCCATCCGTCACATGATGTATCTCTCTATGAGCTATGATCACCGCATTGTAGATGGTAGCATCGGGGCATCTTTCTTAACCGCTGTTGCCAAGGCTTTTGAAAACTGGGATCCCAACAAACAGTGGTTCCAATATCTTTAATTTACTTGCTCAATATAGAAGCGGTTACTTGTTGAGTAGCCGCTTTTTTTATGTGCTGATTTTAATGTGCTGCGTAGTCTGAGAGGTAATTGAAGTTGTCTGTCAATTGTCCATTTTGCAAAATAGTAGCATTGGCTATGGTGGGGCTTCCGCCATTTCGAATATCGTTCAACACGTGCTTGATCAATTGTTCTCCAAAAAATCTGCTAGCGTCTCTGGGCAATTCATTGGGCAGATTTCCCACAGCCATCAGGTCAATACTATCTTTTTGATAAGGCGCCGTTTTAGCCCCAGTCATTTTGTTGACACCATAAATAGGATCCGCAATAGTGGCATCTCCTAGGTTACAGGGAATAGAACCATTTTTGTCATCGGTAATATCGGCAATAGCCTGAATTCTAAAATTGGGTCTTTTCAAATCTTCCATTTCAAACAAACGCGGAATCCTTGGCTCCCAATAAATGCCATTCATGAGTAGATCTGTCTGGGACAAATAGGGTGCAAACAAACATTCATATTGATCCGGATTTTCATGAAACTCGGTTCTGGAATAGGTACCCTTGGTTTTGTGTCTATACAAGTCATTCCCTTTTAAATGGGTGTAGACCGGATAGTCAAATTCACGTTCTAAATATTCTTCCGTCTCCACTTCTTGCACATCCATGAGGTTCATGATCTCTACAATACCATGCGCCACCCTACCACTTCCGGTAACCGCAATCTTAATAGGAGGCAGTTTCAAACCAAAATATGTATGGATCAATTCTCTATAATCTTTTACGTCTCCCACTCTTCCAATCTGATAAGCACCAGTTCTATTGCCATAGGTCATGATGCCGTTATGGGCACCTACAATCCCTGCAAAAAAACCAAAGCCAATAATGCGTTGCCCGTCTTTGTGCTCTAAACACTCATAATCAATGAGGGTAATGCCCTTGTCCATCATGGCGTGCATGAGCCCCTGATTATAAGCTTGTTTTTTCTTAGTATGGGAAAAGAACAAATAAGTCTTGTTGGGAATGAGCTGGCTAACGGGTACTTCTTTAATCCCCAACAATACATCACAGCCGCTCAGGTCTTCGGTAATTTCCATGCCCGCGTTCAGGTATTCCTGATTGCTAAAACACCTATTGGGAGAAGCCTGTACTTTAATCTGGATATCCGGAAAATGGCTGGTTAAGAATTTACACTGGGCAGGAGTTAATGCTACGCGATTGTCTGCGGGAATTTTTCCCTCTCTAATAAGCCCTAGTACCAGCATTGTGTTAGATTTGCCCCTAAAGTTAAGCCATCTCAGGCAGGAACTTCAAGCATAACCACATGAACTATTTTGAATTATTTGATATAGAACAGCGTTTTTTACCAGACCAAGCCCTGGTAAAAAAGAAGTTCTACCTATTGAGCCGTCAATACCATCCTGATTTTTATGGTAATGGCTCAGATGAAGAAAAGGAGAAAGCCCTTGAAATGAGCGCCTTGGTAAACAAAGCCTATCAAACCCTTCAAAACCAGGATCTGCTGGTCAAATATGTTTTAAAAGAAGCAGGCTTACTAGAAGAAGACGAGAAATACCAACTCTCCCCTGATTTTCTCATGGAAGTGATGGATCTAAACGAACAACTCATGGACGCAGATGAGCCGGAGACCAAATCCGCCATCAAAACCGCCATTGACCTATTAAATACCCAAATATATGAACCTGTTAAAGCGACTCTGGAAAATCATCCGGGCAATACTCTTACCCAAGAAAAGCTGTTGCAAGTAAAAGAATTCTATTTCCGGAAAAAATATTTAGACAGGATTTTGGCTGAGTTATAATGTTACCGTAATATTGCAACCCGATCAAACGGTAGGTTAGCAGAGGCTAATCAAAAATGCCCAGATGGCGGAACTGGTAGACGCGCTAGACTCAAAATCTTGTTATCGCAAGGTAGTGCAGGTTCGATTCCTGTTCTGGGCACAAAAGCCTTTCCAACGAAGTTGGAAGGGCTTTTTTATTTATAAGCGTTGAAAGCGCGCTTTCATAAGCGAATAAATGAAAAAGCCCCCACGCGACAGCGTGGAAGGCGTTTGGGTAAGCCCCCTCGCCGAGGAACAGCGCAGCTAATCCTGTTCTGAAGGAGCACCCCTCCTCAAATCCAATCCAAAAATGAGCCGTTACAAATACCATTTGTAACGCTACTTTAAGCTCACCCAACCCAGACAATACCGTTGCAAATACCATTTGCAACGTTTCATCAAGCTCCCCCACCCATTGCAAATGCCGTTGCAAATATCATTTGCAACGAAAAAAGAACGCTCACCTCCCCTGCTGCTCCATAAAAGAAAGCTTATCCCAATATCCCCTCTGATAAACTATTTTATCTTCCTCTATCCAAAAAAATCCACAACCCCTCAGACCTTTAGGATCTTTCCATTCCAATATTCCAACATTCCCATCTTCAAAAACATTCTCCACAATACAAACCATATCATACTTTTCAAACTCTTCCTTGAACATTCTTTTAATATGCTCTTTTCCCACAATCATACCAATAGGTGTTTGGTGATTAACACATTGCTCATGATATAATTCACTGATCCCTTCAAAATCAGATTGATTAAAGCAATTCACCCATTGTTTTAAAATTTCTTTAGGTCTCATTATAAAAGAATAATCAATGGTTTTCAATAAATACTCAATTAATCAAATAATACAAAGTTGTATCAAATACCAATTAATCCTACAACAAAGCTAAATTTCCAACCTAATTCAATCCCCGATACTCCAACGGCGTCTTCCCCACCCTTTGCTTAAACAACCTAGTAAAATGCTGAGGATATTTAAATCCCAACTCAAAAGCAATTTGATTAACCGATTTCTGATTGTCAAAAATCAATTCTTTAGCATAATCAATCACTTTAGATTGAATAATGTCTTGTGCGGTTTTACCTAATTCTTTTTTCACCAAATCTCCAAAATATCCCGATGATAGATGCAATTCAGATGCACACCAAGCAACCGTAGGCAAACCCATAATTTGTGGATTCTCAGAATGGTAATAATCATTAAGCAAATTTTCCAATCGCTCAAGTACACCAAGGTTTACTTTTTCCCTAGTCACAAATTGACGCTCATAAAAACGAATACAGTAGTTTAATAAAATCTCAATATTAGAAACAATCAATCTCTTACTGTGTTTATCAATAGGATGTTCCAATTCAAAACTAATTTTAGAAAAGCTATCCAAAATCATTTCTCTTTCACGCTTTGATAAATGTAGGGCTTCATTTGATTGATATCCAAAAAATGTGTACTCCTGCATATGCTTTCCTAAAGCAGTACCATGAATTAAATCAGGATGAAAAATCAATGCATATCCTTTGGGTTGATATATTTCTCCGTTACTATCAACGGTCACCACTTGACTAGGTCCAATAAAGACTAAAGTGCCTTCTTGATAATCATAGGTTGCCCTGCCATATTTCAGATCGCCACATTTAACCTCTTTTAAAAAAATGGTATAAAACCCAAAATACATATTAGAAGCAGTTCTGGGTTCAGCTTTTGACAAATCAACTATACTCACCAAAGGATGAAGGGTATCATTATTATTGAAAATATTGTAATCATGAACGGTTTCAAAACGGCGTAAATTTTCCATAGTCTATTTATTACTTTAAAATTAATGTTTAAAAACAGCTTGAAAAGCCCTTTTTGGCAAATTCAGCAATATTGGTAGAACAAACAGGAATCCATCTACTAATGGTGCTGTGAATTATATTGACCTTTATTTTCCACTGTCAGGTTCCCATTTTCTAACATAAGTATTAGCTCAAATGAAAAACGTCCTATTTTATTGTTTGTTTACCTTTTTGACAACAGAGTTATTTTCTCAAGTAGTAGTAAACAAAGAATTTAGTAATACTCCCATCATCCATACACAATCAGGCGATTTACAAGGCAAAAATGATGGAGAAGTGTGGAGTTTTAAAGGAATACCTTATGCAGCACCTCCAATTGGAGCATTTCGCTGGCGTCCACCACAACCTTTGGCACCTTGGAAAGGTATCAAGGAAGCAAATAAATTTGGTACAGACTGTGCACAAATGGGTTTTCCCAGAGGAACTGATTCCATTTCTAAAACTTCATCCGAAGACTGTCTTTATTTAAATGTTTGGATGCCTACAGGAACTCAAAAAACGTCAAAATTACCAGTTATGGTATGGATACATGGTGGTGCATTTATGTTTGGCAGTGGCGCACAACAAGATTTTTCAGGGGAACATTTTGCTAAACAGGGTATCATTTTAATAACCATTAATTATAGACTTGGTAGACTTGGATTTTTTGCTTTCCCTGCTTTAAGTAAAGAGTATCCAGATGAACCCAAAGGAAATTATGCGTATATGGATCAGATTGCCGCATTGCAATGGGTTCAAAAAAACATTGCATCATTTGGTGGCAATCCAAAAAACGTAACCATTTTTGGAGAATCGGCAGGAGGTGTTTCCGTTCATTCTTTATTAAGTATTCCAAAAGCAAAAGGGCTATTTCATAAAGCTATTAGTGAATCTGGAGGAGGTAGAAATGGGGTTTTAACAGGAAGACCCATACAACTTGATAATGCTGACAAATACTATCCTATTTCTGCAGAAAGAATTGGCTTAAACTTTGCCAAAAAATATGGAATTGAAGGAACAGATGCAGCTGCTTTAGCTAAGCTTAGAGCATTAACAGTTGCGCAGATTGTAGATGGAGGACAAGAAACAGCTGGCCAAGGTGGTCCAATCACTTATCCCGGCCCAATTCTCGACGGAAAGTTGGTTGTAGAAACTGCTCAGTCAGCTTATGAAGCTGGCAGACTGCCCAATGTTTCACTTATGATTGGGTCTAATAGCGCTGAAGTGCCAGCGGGATTTGTGAATGCAAGAACAAAAGATGAATTATTCTCCTTATTTGGAACTTATAAATCTGAAGCTAGTGCAGTTTATGATCCAGAAGGCAAAGATGATTTTGCAAAAATTTTAAGTTTAGTCAATACAGATAAGGTTTGGGCAGAACCGGCCAGATTTACGGCCAATGCTTTTACTTCAAAGGGGAAAAGCACCTATTTATATCTGTTTTCATATGTACCCGCTAACATGCAACAAATGATGCGTTTTGGTGCAGGACATGCATCTGAAATAAGTTATGTTTTCAATAATCTAAGGGGTAGAAATGGAAATGCAGTTGCTCAAAAAGATTTAGAAGTAGCCAAAATGATGAATTCTTATTGGGGAAATTTTGCAAAAACAGGAAACCCAAATGGAATAGGACTTCCGCTATGGCCATTGTACAACATAAAGAAAAATATGCTAATTGAATTTCAATCAGATGGAACTGCAGTTGGCAAGCCCGATTTTAGGAATGCAAGATTAGATATCATTCAAAAAGCAGTGAATACTGGCAATCTTCATTAAAAGCTTACTTACCTAGATGAAAAATGTAATATTGAATAATGGATTAAAAATGCCAATACTTGGATTTGGCGTATTCCAAATACCTGATCTTAAAGAATGTGAAAATGCCGTTCTAAATGCATTTGAAACAGGTTATAGACTGATTGACACAGCAGCATCTTATGGCAATGAAATTGCTGTAGGAAATGCCATAAAACAATCTAGTATAAAAAGAGAAGAACTATTTATCACTACTAAAGTTTGGATTCAATCAAATGGTTATGAGGGAACCATGAAATCATACGAACAATCCATTTCTAAATTACAAGTGGAATATATTGATCTATTTTTGATGCACCAGCCCTTTGGAGATGTTTATGGTTGTTGGAGGGCCATGCAAGATTTATATATGCAAGGGAAAATTAAAGCTATTGGCGTGAGTAATTTTCAACCTGATAGATTAATTGATCTAATAGTACATAACCAAATTGTGCCTGCAATAAATCAAATTGAGACACACCCTTTTCAACAACAAATTGAAACACATCAATTCTTAAAAGACAATCTTGTACAATTGGAATCCTGGGGGCCATTTGCCGAAGGGAAAAACGATATATTCCATAATAAAATCCTAGCAAAAATTGGAAGAAAGCATAAAAAAACTATTGCTCAAGTGATTTTGAGATGGCTTATACAAAGAGAAATTGTAGCCATCCCAAAAACGGTTAACAAAGAACGCATGCAAGAAAATTTCAACATTTTTGATTTTGAATTAAGCAAAGAAGAGTTGTTAGCAATCAAATCCTTAGATCAGAAAAAGAGCTCTTTTTTTGACCATCGTGATCCCATAATGGTTAAATGGTTGGGAGAAAGACAATTAAATTCAAACTGACTCACAAAACTCACTTAAACTTTAAATATAAAAAACATGAAAAAAAATCTTTTAGTATTAATGACCCTTTTGTTTACCCAAATTAGTTTTGGACAAACCACAACAAATAATAGCCTTGATCAAGAAGAACTGATTGGTATTTCTAAAAAGAAATGGAATTGGATGTCAGAAAAAACGGTTGATTCTTTGAATGCTTTATTTCATGAAAAATCTATGTTTATTCATATGGGTGGAAGCTGGGGAAAAACCCAAGAACTAAATGTTATTAAAACTGGAGGCATCTGGTATAAGAAAGCAGAAGTTTATTCAGTTTCTCTAAATGTTATTGGCAATACAGCCATCCTTTTAAATGATATTGACCTGCTTGCAGTAGTTGGAGGCAATGAGGTTATCAATCCTTTTATGGTTACTGAAGTGTATATAAAAGAAAAAGGTAAATGGATCATGGGTTCTCTTACATTTTCTCAATTACGTAGGCCTGTAAAATTGATAAAATAATTAATTGACTATATAATATGAAGTATCTTAAAGTGAGATTAAAACAAATTGTTTTGATCTTATCAATATCAGTTTTGATTGCCTCTTGTTCATCTCATAAACAGATGACTGGTAGTGAATTAATAAGTATACAAACCCAAGGTAGTTTTACTGTTGGGGGAACTATCATAAAAGAACCAGGAATATTTGACCCCATCAAACCTACTCCAGCTGGCCAAACATTTAGGGGTGACCACGCATATGTGTTTTATCAAATTCCAACTAATGCTAGAAAGCTACCATTGGTCATGTGGCATGGTATTGGACAGTTTTCTAAAACCTGGGAAACCACACCTGATGGAAGAGAAGGTTTTCAAAATTTATTTTTGAAACGTGGATTTGGTGTTTATCTACTTGACCAACCTAGAAGAGGTGATGCTGGTAGAAGTACTATTGGCGGAACTATTACTACAATACCTGATGAACAACAATGGTTTGGCACTTTTAGAGTTGGCATTTGGCCAAACTATTATGAAGGTGTTCAGTTTGCTAGAGACAGTAATACTTTGAATCAATATTTCCGTTCTATGACACCGAATATTGGTCCTATAGATATTACAGTTAATACAGATGCTGCTGCTGCATTGTTTGAAAAAATTGGTCCTGGTATTCTTGTTACCCATTCGCACTCAGGTGGTATGGGTTGGGTAACTGCCATAAAAAACGAAAAAGTGAAAGCCATTGTTTCTTATGAACCAGGAAGCGGTTTTTTATTTCCAGAAGGTCAGGTACCTGCACCTATTGAAAGCTCGGGAGGTACCATAAATGCAGTTCCTGTTCCCATGGCTGATTTTATGAAATTGACCAAAATTCCCATCATTATTTTTTACGGGGATAATATACCGGCAAAACCATCACCTTACCCTGGTGAAGATGGTTGGCGTGCAAGACTTGCTATGGCCAGATTATGGCAAGCTGCTGTAAATAAATTAGGAGGAGATGTTACCATCATTCATCTACCAGAAATAGGAATTAAGGGGAACACCCATTTCCCATTTTCTGATTTGAACAATGTAGAAATTGCCAATCTAATGTCTCAGTGGCTTAAAGAAAAAAAAATAGACTAATTATTATTTTACCCATTAAAAAAAATAATATAGATGTATTTAAAAACAACTTTTATTCCTTTTTTAATTATCCTTTATTTCATGACACAGACTTTAGGAGCTATGTCCCAAAATAATGTAGCCAATCCTTTTGGTTTGGTTTATGGGAATGCCATTAAAACGAATCAAATAGGTAAAGTACAAATTCATCCAACCCAATATATCTTAAATGGAATTACTATTTCTGCCAATATCTATACTCCGCCAAATTATGATTCAATAAAAAAATATCCCGTATTAGTAGTTGCTCATCCAAATGGAGGTGTAAAGGAACAAGTTGCTGGTTTATATGCTCAAAATTTAGCAGAACAAGGGTACATTTGTATTGCCGCTGATGCAGCGTATCAAGGTGCTAGTGGTGGACTTCCACGCAATGTAGACAAACCTGCCAATAGAATAGATGACATACATGGAATGGCAGACTTTATGTTGCAATATCCTGGAGCAGACCCTAATCGAATCGGCTTATTAGGTATTTGCGGAGGTGGTGGTTATGCTTTGGCCGCTGCACAAACCGATAAAAGATTTAAATCAATTGCTACAATAAGCATGTTTAATTCTGGTATTGTCAGAAGAGATGGATTTATGGGTTCTCAGGTGGCTACATTAAGACAACGATTGCAACAAGCGGCAGTAGCTAGAACAAAAGAAGCTTCTGGTGGGGAGGTATTATATATTGGCAGTACAACTAAATTAACCAAAGAGCAAATTGATCAACTTCCATTTGATTTATATAGACAAGGATATGAATACTACAATCTAACACATGCCCACCAAAATTCTACTGCTAGATATACCATGAGTAGTATTATTGATCTTGCCGCTTTTGACGCTACTACTAATATGCGATTGCTTGACCAACCATTATTGATGATTGCAGGTAGTAAAGCAGATTCTTATTATATGACAGATGGAGCATTTAAAGCAGCAACCGGTACAACAGAAAAAGAAATTTACTTGATTGATGGTGCCACCCATATTGAAACCTATTGGGTACCCAAATTTGTTAATCAAGCTATATTAAAACTGAGAACATTTTTTAATGAAAAACTAAAGTAATAACCCACTGAATTGATTTAATTCAATTTGTACTTATGAAAAAAAACACTGTACTTATTAGCATACTGATTTTAATGAATCTTGTATGTTATTCACAATTACCCAAAGACAGCTCATCTTTTTTAACTAGTAAAGAAAGAAGCATGGTGGTAATTGCTGGTCTAACAGCACAGGGAAATATTGTAGAACTCAAAGATGCTTTATCTCAAGGGTTGAATGCAGGTCTTTCCATTTCAGAAGTAAAAGAAATGCTAGTGCAATTATATGCATATACGGGTTTTCCAAGAAGTTTGAATGCCTTAAATTGTTTAATGGGATTGGTCAATGAAAGAAAAGCCAATGGGATTCAAGATCTTGAGGGAAAACAAAAAACAAATGAAAAGCTGAACAAACCATTAATTGAAATTGGTACAGAAAATCAAACAAAACTAGTAGGCAATAAAATTTCAGGTGGTGTATATGATTTTGCACCAACAATTGATCAGTATTTAAAAGAACATTTATTTGGTGCCATTTTTGGAAATGATATACTAGACTGGAAAACTCGGGAACTTATAACTATTTCTGCCTTGGCTTCACTAAAAGGAACTGAACCACAACTCCGCTCCCATTTAGGAGTAGGAATGTATAATGGATTAACAACTAAACAATTATCAGAAATCTTACACTTAGTTGAAAAATCTGTTCATCTACAACAAGGTATTATTGCCAAAAAAGTGTTTCAATCATTGTTAGACAAAAAGCCCTATCAATCTGAAGAGACAATTAATGAAATAGTTTTCCCCAAAGGTCAAAAAATTAATAGTGATAATTTTTCTGGGATTGCTTGGTTACAACAATTAATTATGAGTGATAGTAGTAATGGAATACAAGTTGGATCGGTGACTTTTGAGCCAGGTGCAAGAACTAAATGGCACTATCATCCTTCGGGTCAAATTTTATTAGCAATTGATGGGTTAGGTTATTATCAAGAAAAAGGAAGTCCCAAAAGATTGATTCGCAAAGGCGAGACTGTGAAATGTCCTGCAAATAAACCTCATTGGCATGGGGCTAGTCCTAACCAAGTTTTTGTACAAATAGCAATTACTGATTCTAAAAAAGGCGGAGCAGTTTGGTTAGAACAAGTATCAGACCTAGAGTACTTTTAATCCATTAATTTTCATCCATCAATTCCCCCCCATTCCCTCCCCAGTTTTTCCTATTTTCATACTGCATGAAAATCCTCCCACTTATCCTCCTCTTTTGGGCAACACCCCAACTAGTACGCGCAGGCCAATACATGGGTGGAGAAATTACTTATCAACAGCTTTCTCAAAACGGAAATACCAATACCTATAAAATCATTGTGCGAATCAATCGCAACTGCAAAAGCTTTGCAGAATTCAACCCACCAGTAGTTTGGTTTTACAACAATATTCCTGGATTCCCACATACCAAAGTATTTCAACTAAAACCTACCCAAAGTTCCAAACAGCGATTATCAGTTACTAAAATTGAATCCTGCATTGTAAACCCTCCCGATATCTGTAACGATTTATACGAGTTCACGGGCACCATTGATTTACCCCTAGAACCCAATGGCTATCTTGTTTATATGACTGATTGCTGTAGAAATGCGCCACAAAAAAACTTGGCATCCGAGATTTGGAATGAGGGTGTTGAAATAGTAGCAGGAATTCCAGAAGCAGGTGCGTCCTTAACCTATCATACCCGAATCCCTGGAACTAACACCGCAATCAATAGCAGCCCTTTTCCAAAAACCGATTCTATTATTGGAGCTTGTGTAGGCAAACCACTGCAATTCAAAATAGATTACCAAGACCCGGATGGTGATGAACTCAGATTTGTCATTGGTGATCCTGCAGGTGGAACTCCACTAGGCATTTCTCAAATAAGAACCATCGGCTATGCCAATGACTATTCCTTGTTTCAACCTTTTGGCATGAATAACAATTTGAGTATTGATCCTATCACAGGTATTTTATCGGGAACACCAGCAGTATTGGGGAATTATACCATTTGTTTAGACATTCAAGAATGGAGAAATGGTGTTATGATCAACATTCATAGAAGGGAATTAGAACTCAATGTGGTGGATTGTAATGCTGTATTAAACGCTCCCCCAGTTACTTGCACTTCCAAAACGGTTTTGTTTAATCATAGTAATAATAGCAGTTTGGAATACCTCTGGGATTTTGGTGTAGCAGAAATAAACACCGATTCTTCAACGCGCATCTATCCAGTCTATACTTATCCAAAATCTGGTGATTATCAAGTAACCTTAATTGTAAGCAATTCAATTGGCTGCCGCGATACCATCAAAACAACCGCAAAAGTCTATGACGATTTAAAAGTAGATTTTGATTTTAAACAACCAATATGTGCAGACTCACCAATGCAATTTGAAAACCTTTCTAGTTTTGGTTCAGGTCAGATTATCAGATACAGATGGGATCATATTACAGTAAGGGGATCTAACAATTTTTCCAATTTAAAGGATCCAATCTATAATTATACCTATACAGATACAGTTCCCTTGGGATATTCAATCTTATTAACTGTAACAACTGACAAAGGCTGTACTGGCTTTGCTTCTAAAGTACCTTTTGTATACCCCAAACTCAATGCCTATGCTGGCAAAGACACGGTTATTGGCTATGACACTCCTTATGAAATGCCAGTAATAGCATCACCTCAAAATAGTTATTTCTGGTCTCCAGGTTCAGGACTTAGTGATACTAGAATAGCCAATCCAACAGTTACTGGTGGTATTCCAACGTGTTATACTTTAAAGGTTTGGGGTAAGGATAGTTTTTGTACCAGCATGGATACGGTATGTATCAAATATGGTCGCGGGCCAGATATTCATGTCCCTACTGCATTTTCACCAAATGGAGATGGCATTAATGATAGATTATATTTTAGGGCCGTTCAGGTACAAGTAACCCAGATTGCCATTTTTAATAGATGGGGGCAAACCGTTTTTAGCAGCACCAATCCTAACCATTACTGGGATGGTACATTTCAGGGTAGGCTTCAGGAAAGAGACCAATATAATTGGTTGGTAAAGGGAATTGGTCCTGGAAACAAACCTTATATAAAAGAAGGCAGCTTCCTATTATTGCGTTAAATTGCTTATCAAATGACCTTTAACTAGGCCATATCAACTTTCAAAAAAGAATAGTTATGCCTAAGTTTTATTTATCTTCTTTAGTTTCTATCTTATTTGTTTTTTGCTTTGGGATACTTCAAACAAATGCACAAGTAGCGTTAAAAGAACAAAACCCTTATGAGCAAATACTAAAGGAACAGGATTTCACCTTTACTGCTCAAGCTTATGCAACAGCAAGTTCTGGTAAGAAACAAATGAATGATCCCTATAGTTTTAAAGTGAGTCTAGATAGCGTTGTAGGCATATTACCCTATTATGGATCATCTTATACTGCTCAGATAAATCTAACAGATGGAAGTATCAATTTTAGTATCCTGAAATACAAGTATGAATTTATGGAGAAGAAGAAGGGTAAATATCAGGTTGCTATAAAAGCGGACGATAAAAACACCACCATACAATCTTTTTATTTGACCATATTTACCGATGGTACAGGTCAGGTTGATGTGCTAAGTAGGAATAGGGAGCCAATGACATTTTACGGATCTATCTCTAGATAATCCATTTTGATTCTTTCCTAGAAGTCTGATGAACATCACAGCCGTTGCCATATTATCCAATCCAAAAGCTGGAAAAGGAACTGCTCAAGAAACGGCCAAATGGCTGGGGAATGCACTTGAACAACTTGGCATTTCTTCTCAAATTTTTGAACAAAATTGGCCCATTCATTTTGATGGTTTTTCAGATGTTTGGGTCATAGGTGGAGACGGTACACTAAACTATTTTATTAATCAATACGCTGATTGTAAACTTCCATTAGCCCTGTTCAAATGCGGTACTGGCAATGATTTTGCTTGGAAACTCTACGGCAATAAAGACAATGCTGCCATTTTTGAGCAAGTGATGCAAGCAAAGATTCAAACAGTAGACGCTTGTAAAATTAACCAATGGTGGTATCTCAATTGCTTGGGTATTGGATTTGACGGTGAGATTATTCGCTTTATGCAAGCCATTCGTTTTTTAGGTGGTCATCTAGGCTATTTGATAGCTGTTGTTTTAAAGGTTTTTAGCTTTAAGGAAAAGCATTTTAAAATTACAACTGAAACCGAAACCTGGCATCAGCCATATTTGTTGGTCATTGCCAATAACAGTTCAAGAAGTGGCGGTGGTTTTTTTGTTACCCCAAATGCCAATATGCAGGATGGCTATCTAGACTTACTGCTTTGTAATAAACTCAACCTATTTCAGCGATTAAGATACCTTCCCGTTTTGCAAAAAGGTAAACACTTACACTTACCTTTTGTAACACATCGTTTGGTCAAAGAAGTAAAGATTCAATTGGAACAAGAAACGGATATTCAAATAGATGGTGAATTAATCAGTGCCAGAGACATTCAAATAAGCGTAGTTCCAGACAAATTTCTATTTAGGTTTTAGCTTATTCAGCAATTGGCAATTTATCCGTTCTTTTGGTACCAGCATATAGCTCATATTCCAATAAACGGCAATCAATGGTTGCATTGTAAAACTCTATTCTCCTACTGGGTTTCAAGCGGATTTTTTTTGCTAGGTCAAGGTTACCTGTAAAAATATATCCGGTAAATCCTTTGCATTTGTTTTTGAGAAAATCGCCCATTCGCGCATAAGTGGCATTCAGCTCAATTTCATCACCCAAACGCTCCCCATATTCAGGGTTAAACATGATGACTGACCCTTCAGTTTCAGGTAAGTGAGTTGATTCAAAATCGCAAACCTGAAAGTCAATCATTTGCTCCACTCCCGCTACGGCAGCATTGATTTTAGCTATTTCAATGGCTTTATCGCTTAGGTCAGACGCAATAATTTTAATATTAGGATGATGGTTGATCTTGGCATCTAAAGCAGCCCTTTCTTTTTCATAAATGGCTTGATCATATCCTTTAATATGCATAAACGCATAATTGCTTCGCATGAGACCTGGTACGCGATTGCTGGCTATTAAAGCTGCTTCTATAGCCAATGTACCGGAACCGCACATGGGATTGATAAATGGAGTTGCTTTATTCCATTTAGTGGATAGTATGGTTGCAGCAGCCAGTGCTTCTAACATAGGAGCTTTACCAGGTAATTTTCTATATCCGTGTTTGGCTAAAGTTTCTCCAGAGGTATCAATAAAAATTTCAGCTTCATCCTTTTTCCAAAACAGATACACTACAGCGCCACTAAGTTCTGATCCAGTTGATGGACGTTGTTGTGTAGTTTCCCTCATCCTGTCTACAATGGCATCTTTGACCCTGAGGTTGGCAAATAAATTAGTCTGAATGGTTGGATGAAACACATTACTGGTTACTGAAAAATAGCCATCTGGCACCAGCATTGTTTCCCAAGGAATGGTTACTAAATTCCTGTATAATTCATTGGGATCATTGCAAATAAAGGCTTTTAAGGAATACATGACCTGGCTAGCACAACGCAGATTTAGGTTTAGCCTAATACAATCTGCCATGGTTCCTTCTAGCTCTACACCAGTTTGAAAAACGCTATATCGCCCGTAACCAAGGGCTTCAATTTCCTTTGCCAATGAAGGCGCTAACCATTTATGACAAGTAACTATAATCTTACTGGGATTGACAAAAGGATTCATCCGGCAAATTTAGTGCAATATTCTAAGGGATTGCAGGGTAAGCATGGCAATAAGCAAGGAATGCCTTAAATTGATGCATTCAAAAAAGCAACCATACCATGCAAAAACATTCTTTTTTATCCAAAAGCATCCATGCCATTTTGATTTTTGTGTTTATTTACACACCCTTTTATGTTCTTGCACAAGATGGGGTGATGATTGAAACATTGCCGTCTACAAAAGCGGATGGCACTATCAATATTTATGGTAGAGGATCTTTGTCCAATAGAATTCCATATGATAAGATTACTGGAAATGCTTTTTGGAAAGCCGAATGGCAATCAGCCACTTTAATGGGAAGAAATAAAAAAGAAAGATGGGAACAAGAAGTAAAATTGAATCTGGCATCACATGAAATTTATTATAAAAAAGCCAATGGCGATGAAGCAGTGGTGAATGAAGGCTTGGTAAAAAGAGTCCAGTTTCACGAGTCCAACAAACCAGATAATATTATAGCTAGTTTTTTAAATGGTGTAACGGAACCATTTGTGAGCAAAGAACCCATAAAGGAACTCTTACAAGTTTTAAATGAAGGAAAATACCAATTACTGAAAATGGATAATCGCAAATTACTGGAAGGAGATTCACTTTTTGGTACCATGAAACGCTATTATTTTAAAAATGAAATCAAATATTATCTAGTTAATAATTATGTAGTAACTCCTATTAAAAAACTCAATAAGGAAACCATTTTGCAATTGGCTCCTCCTGGGAAAAATGAACAAGAATGGTTGGAACAAAATAAGATTGACTTGAAAAAGGAAGCCGATATTGTTAGATATTTTAATCAACTAAATGCGTCTAAATAATTGTCTCAACAGCTCAAATAATTTACAAAAATGAACAAACGAGGTTTTATCAAAGGCATGGCCCTAGCGGGTTTGGGAACAACTATGAGTTTAGAGTCCTTAGCCAATTGGTTACAAACAGGGCAAAATCAAACTTCCAATGCTTTGGCCCAAGATCCAGATTTTTGGGAAGGCATCCGAAGTTTTTATAGGTTAAAACCAGACTATATTAATCTTGAAAATGGGTATTACAATATACTCCCTACGCCAGTTTTGGAAGCCTATCTAGACCATATTCGAGAAGTCAATTATCAAGGTGCATATTATATGCGTACCGTGCAATTTGACAATAAGAAAAAAGCTGCTGCAAAAGTGGCTGCCATTGCAGGATGCAGTACCGAAGAATTGGTTCTTACAAGAAATACCACAGAATCTTTAGACATGATTATTGGCGGTTTTCATTGGCAGGCCGGAGATGAAGCCATTATGGTGGAACAGGATTATGGCGCCATGTTAGACATGTTTAAACTAGTAGCTAAAAAACATGGCGTAGTCAACAAAGTATTGTCTCTTCCCATGGATCCCAAATCGGATGAAGAGATTGTGAACTTTTATGCTAATGCCATTACCCCTAAGACCAAAATGATTATGGTTTCCCATATAGTTAATATTACGGGTCAGATTTTACCCATACGCAAGATTTGCGATATGGCCCATAGTAAGGGGGTGGAAGTATTGGTAGATGGTGCCCATGCATTTGCACAATTTCCTTACAGCATACCTGATTTACACTGTGATTACTATGGTGCAAGCTTGCACAAATGGTTAGCAGTGCCATTAGGAGTAGGCATATTATATGTAAAAAATGGAAAAGCTGGTGATATTTGGCCATTACTGGCCGATGGCGAAAGACCAGGAACAGATATTGCTAGACTCAATCATATTGGTACCCACCCTGTTCATTCAGATTTAGCCATTAGTAATTCAGTAGACTTTTACAATAGTATTGGTGCCGATAAAAAAGAAGCCAGACTGCGTTTTTTACAACAGTATTGGACAAGCAAAGTGAGGGGTTTGGGAAATATTGAACTCTATACCCCCACTGACCCAAAACGATCTTGCGCTATTGCGAATGTGGGTATTAAGGATATGAAACCAGGATTATTGGCTGAAACCTTATTAAAAAAATATGGCATTTATACTGTTGCCATTGATGGGGCTGCTGTTCATGGATGTAGGATTACACCCAATGTTTTTACTAGAACTACTGAGTTAGACGTGCTGGTAAAAGCCCTAAAAGAACTAGGGAATGCCTAAAACAAAGGCGCCCTCACTTGGAGGGCGCTATCATTGGATACGATTAAAATAACATTAGGGTGTAATTTTATCAATCAAGCTTAGGGGGTTAATATCTACTTCTTCTGTGCAATTTTGGCTTTCTTAGGTTGATGTAAATAATACATCAATACCCCAAAACCAAGAAAAAAACCATAGATCTCGAGTGCCATAGCAATTTTTTTTGAGCTTGATAAATGATTAACAATGTAAAAGAACTAAAAGCGAAACTATTGAAAAATACCAGATACCTTGTATTTTTTGGTTTTCCACCTGATTTTCACAAAATGTGTATAAAAGCAAAGTCCCGGATTTCTCCAGGACTTTGCTGTTGTAGGGGCTTAAAAGCTTATTCAATAATCACTTTCCTAGGCTGGTATTTATAACCATTGCCATCAAGAGAAAGGATATAGTTGGTCAAAATATTACCTTGTTTTGGAGTAAAGTCTACAGGAACTTGGTTCTCTCCTATCTGTGCTTTTACAGATTTGCTGTATACCCTTCTTCCTGTTGCATCAGTTAAATAGAGCGTTAAGTCAGCAACTTCTGCAGATTTAAAGCTGGCTTTAAAACTACCTTTTGAAGGATTAGGGAACACATTTACTTCTGTAGAATTCAAACTAGTGAGGTAAGAAAAATCTGTTTTAGAGAACAATACCCTATTAAAGTCTGCAGAAATATTGGTCAGTTTACCAGTATTTACTTCCAAAGCAAAGATCACAGTAGTAATATCATTAGGATTAATCTTGGCGTTGCTTCCTAATGATTTGAAATCATCCAAACTAATTTTATAATCCTTGTTGGTAGCAGACAGAGGAATTCTCAATCTATATTGGTCATCCCAGTTTTGGATACCTTCTTTTACCAATATGATTTGTAAGGCTACTCCAGAACCCTTGGCGTTGAACTGCAAAGTTTTGTAACCAGTAAGATCTTGTGGAGCACCACCACCTCTTAATAATTTGTATACAGATACATAATCAGGACTGCTTGCTTCTACCTTCACGTTGCGGAATAACAAGAAATCTGTTTTATTCTCCACAATCATTTTAGGATCATTTTCTACTTTAAATGATTTTAAAGTAGAAGTACTTGGATTAATATTGGCCACCCAACTTCCATCGGCCATAAAGAGTTGGTCTTGCATTACACCATTCATATACACATACATGGCAGCTTCATAAGAATCACTTGCTGGAATGGTCAAAACAGTTTTACCATTTGCACCAACAGTAAATGGTACTTGTCTAGTAACTAAACTAGTTGATAACTCATTTGCTTTTTCTTGTAATTCAATATATCCGTTGGTGAAACTACTATTGTTAACAATATTCAATACCAAGTTCTCAGCCTCACGTTTACCTTTTGTTACATAGGTTTTAGGTAGAACAATGCTATTTACTTGCTCAATAACTGGCATAGTAGCTTTTAACCTAGTCACAATATCACTGGCCATATTCATTACCAGTTCAGGTGATACCGCCCAAAGTTGCACATTGTACATTACTTCATCAGGTGTATAATCTCTATTCAACCAGTTACTTTGAATACTGTAGTTTAATCTTCCAGACTTAGCACCTATAGCAAAACTCATGGCATATTCAATTTGTCCAATTGAGTTTTTCAAATTGTATCTAACAAATTTGATATTGTTGATAGTAACATTTTCAATACTTATTAACTCAGAACCTTTCAACCTATCGCAAATAGCTTTGGTGTGATCATAAACTTCACCTTGTGTTCTTGTTGCAAAAGAAACCGCTTTAGCTTGATCATTTAATACAAAGTCAATGGACAATACATCGGTTGCATTGGTAATGCTTGGAATATCAGTTGGTGTGGTAGTCAATGCTTTGTAATTGGTACCCTTGATTTGCTTAGGCAACAATTCACTTAAAGTAAGACTGGTTCCAACACCTTTAATTTGATTTTGGATAATTCTATTTTCAACCACAGGCATTTTGCTGTAGTTCACTGGGCCTTGTTGGCTATTTACTGCCTTATTAAAGACTCTCTTGCCTACTGCATCGCCCAAGCTCTTACTTTCTAATCCACCACCACATCCACAAGGAACGGCTGTGCTAAATCCAAAGTCAAAACTATGGTCGTTGGCACCGGCAACACCGGTTGTTAGAGTTACTTCTGCGTTATTACCAGCAAGAACACCATCACTATCAATTTCATCTGCATTTGAACCACCTGCAGTATTTGCAGTTGTAAGATCATTAACACCCAATGCAGCTTGTTTAGAACCACCAGTTACATTTGGAATTCGAATGGTAAATGCAGTGTTAGCGGTTAAACCAACAATATTGTAAATATTAGATGCGGTTGTTACACCAGTTGGGTCTGAGCTAAAAATATAGTTACCATCTGCATCGGTTGTTGCAGTAGCAATGACTAATCCTGCTTTTACCAATTCTACCGTAACACCAGCAATTGGATTCTCTCCTGGATCTTGAATCCCATTACCATCGGCGTCTAGCCAAACTCTATTACCAACTTCAATAGGAGCTGGTGCAGAGATGATTTCTAAATCACCCAAGCCATTGGCTTTACCAAAAAGGTCTACAAACTGGCCTTCGTATAATTTCATACCATTATACGCACCGCCATCAAGATTAGAATAATAACGAACCCCACCACTGTACCAAGCATTAATGGGGTCAAATGCGGTAGACAATACTTCATCTTTACCTGCCATTAAAGCCACACTACCTGTACTGGTTTCTTCGTGGTCTAAACCGCCACTATAAGGCCAAGAGCCAGTAGTATTATCACCATTTCCTAATGGAGGTAATCCTGATACGTTATTTCCCTGACTAAAGCGATCTGTAAAATAGAATTCTCCACCATTTGGTCCTTCATTGTTACCAACACCAGCGGTTGTTCTACTACCAGCAGTACCATTATTTTCAATTACAAAAGCTGAATAGGCAGCACCAGTATTGGAAGCCCTTAGAATATCACCAGCGGAGTTTCCTGTATATAAATCACCTAAACCGGTATTGGTACTTAAATTCTCATTACCTGTTTGATCCCCAGTTCTATCAGCAATACCCAAGATCATAGCCCCATCGGTTGGATCAAATTCCAAACTAGACAAAATTGGTTGAGGATAAGCTAGCCTACCAGGAGCATTTGAAATTACCATTTCTGTAAAAGTCCTAGACCAAGGGTGCCAAGATGTATTTGATAGAGAAGCATTTGTCCCATTGGCATCTACATATGGTGTTGTTCTTTTAGCATTCCAACCAGAATTTAAATTAGATAACCTATTAAAGCTTAAATCAACATTTAATACTTGAGCAAAACTTGCAGAACCAGGTGTAGCACTTGCGTCTACTTTATAAACATAGGCCTTTAAATCATTGCGATTTACGGCTGAATTATCTGATTTTACACCATCGGTTACACCACCTACATAAATAGCTCCGCGATAAAATTTAACAGCAAAAGGTCTAAAAGTACTAAAAGCAGAAGGATTGGTAAAAGCAGGATAGGAAACAATATCACCGGCACTAGAAGGTGCAGTGCCATTGGGCCCTAGTGTAATACGCCATAATCTTGCATCATTCAAGTTAACTACATACAAATATTTTCCGTCATCAGAAATTGCCAAACCACCCATGCCTTTCTTACCAACAGCATCAAACATCAATTCATCATAATTAGGATTGGTTTTATCAGCTGCTCCGGGAGCAAAATTTCTGGTAACTGTTCCTGCATTAAATGCTGGATTAATCAAATTCAGATTCACAAAACTTCCTGTTGAGGAAGTATTGTTTACAGATTTGGCATTGGTGGTTACGTATAATCCATTCAATCCCAATGGTCCTGCATTCACATGCCTTTTAGCATATGCGGCATAGTATAATTTATCTGCCTGTCTGTTATAAGCTGTTCCCCATACAGCACCAATTTGACCCATGGTACCAAGGGTAGTTTGACCACCAAGCGCATTATAGTTGTAAGCATAGATAGCGTCTGCACTTGCTGCTGAACCAGGTAATCTATTATCGCCATTGGCATAAACAGGAACTATTACTCTTGGATTTACTTGGTCATTATAGTCACCAGGGTAGTTGATACCAAAATGTAATCCTGTTGCAGGTGCAGTAGCAAACTGAATACTAGATTTATTGTTGGCACCAAAAGCACCTGGGAAATCTATACCAGTAGCCCAACCTGTAAACTCCAATCTCACTTTAGTGCCTGGCGCAATTTGACCAGCAGTAAAAGAATAAGCTCCAGCAACTGTTGTAGTTGTTGCTACAAGTGCATTTGCCGCATCGTAGGCTTTTACAGTGATGCCATCAACCAATGGCTCATTATATCCAGTACCAGTATTGCGCGTACCATTAGCATTAAAATCACGGAAAACGGTACCACTAATCTGGGCATTTGCCTGTACTGCAAAAAACAGTACAAGTGTGCAAAGCAAGGGCTTGCAACTTGCAAAATGTAAGTTTTTTGAGTGTAGATGTTTGAACCGCATAAGCATTTTATTATATTAATTGGTAAAAAAACTAAGATTATTTACCAATTCTCATACCAAGTACTTGGTATTTTAGCATTTTTTCTGCACCAAATACCATTATTACGTTACAAAATGTAAATTTTCTACTGCAAAAATAGCAATTTTAAGTCATTGATTTTGTTACATAAAGTATAAAAATTGCCGCATTTTTTCTTGTATTAGACTGAATTGCAATGTATTAAGAGCCGATTTATTGATATTTTGTTAAGAAACCAATTTTATAAAAGGAAAATGCCTTTAAAAAAGAACGATATTTAGGTCATTGATTGGCTTTTCAGGAGTTCATATTACCTTCATTACCATGTTTAAGTCATTGATTTTTTGCGGTTTGATGTTTATAATGGGAACTGTAATGGCTCAACGAGAAATTAAGCCCTGCCAAAAAGAGCCAGCATTTATTCAGCAGTATGGGTTAGACCCATTATGGTCTGCCTTGAGTACTTCAGAAAAACACAGAATGGGATTGGTTTTGGTAGAATTAATCAAAACTGGTACTGAATCCAAGCCAACTGCCAATAGTTTTAGGGGCAGGATATTTCAAGACAGTAGCTGGAAAAAAGCGGGTTGGCTTTCTGGGATTAGTTTAGATGCTGTTGGAAATGTATATACCATTCCTGCACCCTTGGTCTCTGTTTTAGACAATCCCCCACAAAATCAAAACAGCATTTTTAGAGTAGATGCCCAAACAGGGATCATGCAAAAATGGCTGCAATTACCCTTAAAAAAATACGAGTCTGGTAATAGTCCCTTTGGATTAATGGGTATCAGCTTTGATTGTACCAGTGGTATTTTATACGCTTCTAGCATTGCTGGCTCTAAGAGATTTCAGGAAAAGGGTGTGGTTTATGCTATTGATGCCTTAAGTAAAAAAATAAAAGATAGTTTGGTAGGAATTGATGTAATAGGCATGACGCTATATTTTGATCCGGCAGATAAAAAGCGATTGCTTTTTGGAAATGCTAGAACGGGAGAAATCTGGTCTGTAATGATTGACAAAAACGCTCGTTTTGTCAAAAACAGTTTACAAAAAGAATTGAGTTTAGCGGGCTTGGGCCCAAGGGGCGATGACAAAGCTAGAAAAATCAGGTTCAGTAACGGAATACTTAGCATTAATGGCATTGCCTTCAATTACAATTTGCAAGCATCTAGTGAAAAACCAGAAACAGTCTATGATTTTAAATGGAACCAAGGGGCCAAAAAATGGGAACTGGTAAATTTGTATTAATTAATTGCACATGAAAAGTTCCTATTTGCAAACTATTCAAAAGACCAGCATGGGTATTTTCCTACTTGGTTTGATGATTACTGTTTGCTCTTTTTATGTATCAAAAAATAGTAAGCAAGATCAATCTAAAAAAAATATTGGTTCTGTAAAAATTGCACTAGGTCATTGGTTATTTTTTGACAACCGTCTCTCCTATAACCAACAAAAATCCTGTGCCTCTTGTCATGACCCTAAATTTTGCTTTTCAGATGGATATAGAACATCAGCAGGAACCGATGGTTTTAATGTAAAGCACAATGCACCATCCCTAATCAATATTGTATTTGTAGATCATTTAACCTGGGCCGATAGTAGTATTCATAACCTTGCACAACAGATGCGCAATCCCATGTTCAATGAAGCACCCAGAGAATTGGGCATCAAAGGACATGAAACATTGGTATTAGACAATCTTGCAGCAGATCCATATTATCAAAAAGCATTTAAAGAAGCTTTTCCCAATGAGCCTTCCCCAATTAAAATTGGAAATGTTATCAATGCTATTACTGCTTATGAGACCATACTAACCAGTTTTAATTCCAAGTATGATCGCTATTTAAAAGGAAATAAAAAGGCAATGAATCCCCAAGAATTAGCGGGATTGAAATTGTATCAATCTGACAGGCTGCAATGCGCTACTTGTCATGATCACCCAACTCGTTATCAACGGCAAGAATTGGTCTATGCTAATACGGGATTGTACAATGTAGCGGGCAACTATCCATTAGAAGACCAAGGACTATTTGACATTACTCGAAATCTAGAAGACCGTGGAAAATTTAGAATTCCTTCCTTAAAAAATGTGATGTTGACTGCCCCATATACCCATAACGGATCGGTGCAAACCATTTCAGAAATGATTGACATTTATGCTGCAGGTGGTAGAAATATTTCAGATGGCCCTTTTAAAGGCAATGGAAGCCAGCATCCAAACAAGAGTCATTTAATCAAAGGTTTTCAATTAAGTAGTTTGGAAAAACAACAATTGATGGCTTTTTTAAATGCACTAACAGATACCAGTAACCTGCATTTAGAACATTGGAAAGACCCCTTCAAAAAATACTAGCATGACCAACACCCCAATTCTTAAAAATTATTGTTCTATCCTATTAAGTACTTTTTTATTGATGCCATTTTTTGTTTTGGCGCAAGCGGGAAAGAAATCCAAACCAGTGCTTCCTTCTGGGGGTTATGTAAACGAATTCAAAAAGGGATTATTGGAGCCTGCAAGTAATGATACCAATCAATACGCACTGGAAAGAAAAAAAGAAATCATAGCCACTTTGAGTCAAGAAATGCCTGTGAAATTATTGGAGATCCCCAATCCCCCACCCAATTTTATGTTGGCGCAACAAATTGCATTATCGGACAGCATTTTTACGCTTTATGTAAAGAACAAAGCCGACAAGAAAAAACTCTTTAATGAAATATTTGGGGTGTATCCAGCTCGGCCAGGCGATGTTAAACCTGGAACAGCTTTCTTGCCTGGAACCCTTGCCAGGGTTGAAATGTACAATTATGCTTTTAACCTCACAACAGTTGGCATTGTAGATATTTTTTCACACAAAGTATTATCGGTTACGCATTATCCACAAACCCAACCAGACCTTCCCAAAAGACTGGTAGATTTAGCTACTACTATTGCTATTAACTCACCCGAAGTTGGGAAAGCCTTAGGATTTAAACCGGGCTTGAACCAAGCCATTATGAGTTCTACCAGAACAGCTTTAAATAGAACCAAGTGTGAACGTAGTATGCATTTATGTGTAGCACCCACTTTTGTGCAAGGAACAAGGGCATTATGGGCCATTGTTGATTTAACAGATAACCGCGTGGTAGGTGTTAGATGGACTAATACAGGAGAAGATAGTTTGAAAACACCCATGACGGAAAGAAGGCTACAAAATGAAAATATTGCAGATTGTTTTTGTGATAAGGTAAACCAACTTAAGAAATTTGGATGGCAAATGGATTACCTGCTAACCAGCTCTGATGGTTTGATGATTAGTAATGTACAATATGGTACAAAAAGAGTCTTAAATAACGCCAAATTGGTGGATTGGCATGTGAGCTATTCAGGCACGGAAGGATTTGGCTATAGCGATGCTGTGGGTTGTCCTATTTTTAGTCAGTCTGCGGTGGTTGCAACAGAACCTCCTCAGATTTTTGATTTGGTGGAAGGAGATTCAACTGTGGGATTTGTGTTGGAACAAAAATACTTTAGTGAGCTATGGCCAGCGCCTTGCAATT
This sequence comes from Chitinophagaceae bacterium BSSC1, assembly GCA_002256435.1. Lineage (GTDB taxonomy): Bacteria > Bacteroidota > Bacteroidia > Chitinophagales > Chitinophagaceae > Sediminibacterium. The sequence goes on along the minus strand of NKJC01000004.1, from coordinate 393,469 downwards.
ACAGTTATTCCCAGCGGTATTTCTTTTACAAAGACGGAAGATTTAGGGTTAGTTGTGCCAGTATTGGCAGGGGCTGTGGCAACAATGGTACTTATAGACCTGTATTTAGAATTGCTTTTGCAGGAAATCAACAGAATTTTTTTGAATGGCAGCAACAAGGATGGAAACCATGGGCAAAAGAGGGCTGGCAATTGCAAAATAGTCTTACTCAATATGACAAAAATGGTAGCCAATACCGCATCAATACCAATGGGCAAGATGGTTATTATATTCAACCTGGACAAGGACAATTTAAAGATGGAGGCCGAGGTGACAATGCTTATTTCTATGTTACCAAGAATCATTTAGACAAGGATGAAGGTGCAACTGATATGCTTACCATTGGGCCCTGCTGCAATACTGACTATCAGCAAGGGCCTGAAAAATTTATTGACCCCAAGCCAGAGAATATTCAACAAACAGACTTGGTGCTTTGGTATGTTCCTCAAATGAAAAACGATGATACACCTGGGTCAAAATATTGTTGGTCAGAAGCCTATTATGAAGATGGGATCTATAAAATTAGGGCCTATCCTTGTTTTGCAGGTCCGCTATTTGTACCCACAAAAAAATAACGGTCTTCCTTGCGGAAAACCGTTATTACATTGGGAGCTAACTAATACGTTAAAAAGGGTACAGATTAAAAATTCACTCAAATAACCGATACCCGAACCATGGGCTCAAGCAATCGTCTTTGATATTGTAAAAGAACATGGTTTTCAATGGTTAAACAATACCAACTATCGGGTATATTTAAAAAAAACCTATTTCATCTCTAAAAAAGAAAGGTTGTAAATTCGCGAACATTGAATAGCAGGTAAACAGAAATGATGGAGCAGCAACTAAACCAATTTAAAAAGGAATTTGACGGAGACTTATTTTTTGATACAACCATGCGAACCCTCTATGCTACCGATGCATCTGCATATAGGGAAATGCCTTTGGCAGTAGCCATGCCTAGGTCTGAAAACGGAATTAAACAACTCATTCAATTTGCCAATCAACACCATACTTCTTTAATTCCAAGAACTGCAGGTACTTCTTTGGCAGGTCAGGTAGTAGGAAACGGTATAGTAGTAGATGTTTCCAAATATTTTACAGCCATTCTAGAATTAAACAAGGAGGAACATTGGGTTAGAGTGCAACCTGGGGTCATTAGAGATGAATTAAACCTCTTTCTCAAACCTCATGGACTGTTTTTTGGTCCAGAAACTTCTACCGCTAATAGGGCCATGATTGGCGGCATGGTGGGGAACAATTCCTGCGGATCCAATTCTGTTGTATATAGAAGCACTAGGGAACATTTGATAGAAGTGAAAACCTTACTCAGCGATGGATCAGAAGCAGTTTTTGCTGCAGTTTCCTTAGACGAGTTTCATGCAAAATGCGAATTAGAGGGATTAGAAGGTGCCATATACAGGTCTACTAGAACCATGTTGGGTAATTATGAACACCAAGTAGAAATTAGAAAGGAGTTTCCAAAAAAATCAGTAGAACGCAGAAATACTGGTTATGCCATTGATGTGTTATTAGAAACTGCTCCATTTACTGCTGGCGAAGCCGATTTTAATTTTTGCAAATTAATTGCTGGTTCAGAAGGCACTTTGGCATTTATCACAGAGATCAAATTAAATGTGGTGCCCCAACCGCCCAAAGAGATTGGGCTGCTTTGTGTGCATTTTAATAGTATTGACGAGTCTTTAAGAGCCAACCTCATTGCCTTGCAATATGGCCCAAGTGCCAGTGAATTGATTGACCATTATATTTTAGAATGTACCAAGGATAATATTGAACAAAGCAAGAATCGCTTTTTTGTACAAGGTGATCCTGGCGCCATTTTGGTGATTGAATTTGCCAAAGAAACCAGAGAAGAAATTCAGCATTTGGCTAAAGCTGTTGAAAAAGACATGCGGGCTGCTGGATTGGGTTATCATTTTCCTTTGCTTTTTGGAGCTGATACCAAAAAGATCTGGACTTTGAGGAAGGCTGGCTTGGGTTTGTTGAGCAATCTTCCTGGAGACGCAAAAGCAGTGCCTGTCATTGAAGATACAGCAGTAGACGTGCATGACCTTCCAGCCTATATCCGCGACTTTAATGAAATCTTAAAAAAGCATGGATTGTATTCCGTACACTATGCCCATGCGGGTTCTGGAGAAATACATTTAAGACCTATTATCAATTTAAAAACAGAAGAAGGCAATAGATTATTCCGAGTGATTGCTGAAGAGATTGCCACACTGGTTAAAAAATACGATGGTTCACTTAGCGGAGAACACGGTGATGGAAGACTAAGAGGAGAATTTATTGAACAAATGGTGGGCCCTAAAAACTATGCTCTTTTAAAACAGGTCAAAAATCTTTGGGATCCCAAACATATTTTCAATCCTAACAAGATTGTAGATACCCCTTCTATGAATTCTATGTTGCGTTATGAGCCTGGTCAACAAACCCCTAAGTTCAACACCGTATTTAGATACCATGACCAAGACGTGTTACAACACGCAGAACAATGCAATGGCTCAGGGGATTGCAGAAAGACAGCCTTATCAGGTGGTACCATGTGCCCGTCTTTTATGGCAACACGCAATGAAAAAGATACTACAAGGGCAAGGGCCAATATTTTAAGGGAATTCTTAACCCATTCAGATAAGGTTAATAGGTTTAATCACAAAGAGATCTATGAAGTCATGGATCTTTGCTTAAGCTGTAAGGGATGTAAGTCTGAATGTCCTTCTAATGTAGACATGGCCAAATTAAAAGCAGAATTCTTACAACATTACTATGATGAGAATGGAGTGCCTTTGCGGTCAAGATTGATTGCCAATTTTGCTACTTTATCAAAACTTGGGTCATTGGTACCAAATTTGTACAATTTTATGATCACCAATAAAACCATTGGTGGTTTCATTAAAAAAACAGTAGGATTTGCTGCCAATCGCTCCTTACCTACCCTTCACAATCAAACCTTAGTTGCTTGGTTTGCCAAACATCCAAAACCCAATACCAATAGTAGTCGTAAAGTATATTTATTCTGTGATGAGTTCACCAATTATAATGACACAGAAATTGGTATTAAAGCCATATTACTATTGGAGAAACTGGGCTATGATGTAAGTATTCCCAAACACGTAGAAAGTGGCAGGGCTAGTATGTCTAAAGGTTTAATCAGAGACGCCAAGAAATTTGCCAATACCAATGTGGCCATGCTTTCTACAGTAGTCAATGATGACCATTTATTGATTGGTATTGAACCTTCTGCCATTCTATGTTTTAGAGACGAATACCCAGACTTAGTAGATGATCATTTACTAGAGGCATCCAAAACATTGGCCAAGAGGGCTTTATTGATTGATGAATTTTTGGCTCAGGAACTTACTAAGGGGAATATTCAAACCTCTCAGTTTACACAAACTAAAAAGACCATTCAATTACATGGCCATTGTCAACAAAAATCCGTGGCTTCCATGGATAGTAGCTTACAAATTCTAGCTGCCCCAGCCAACTATCAGGTATCCTTGATTCCTTCTGGTTGTTGTGGCATGGCTGGATCCTTTGGTTATGAGAAAGAACATTTTGATCTGTCTCAACAAATTAGTGAGTTGGTGTTACTACCCACTATTAGAAAACAACCTGAAGACGTATTAATTGCTGCAACTGGCACAAGTTGTAGGCACCAGATTAAAGATGGTCTGGCTAAAAAAGCAAAACACCCAGTTGAAATATTATATGAGGCATTGGTCTAAAAAAAATCCCGCCAAATTGGTGGGATTTTTTTTTAATAAGCTCTTTGGCTTCTTCTACCAGAAGCGGTTCTGCTATTGCGTCTCATATTCCAGAGGTCAACAATACCATAACGGCGTTTTTTAGAAACCAACACATTCAGATTGATATCGCTAGCAATGGTTTCTTTTACTTCTGTCAACAATTCAGCCAAAACATTGGCTTCCATCTGCACTACGGCAGTCTTAGTGTCATTTCTCATGATACTTTCCATTTTTAATTACAATTAGTAAATGCAACCGGGGTACTTAAGTAAGAACCAGAATCGTTAGAAGGCGGTTGGTAATCATCCAAAGAAGGAAGAGATACAGCTACCCGGTTTTGAGTTTGCAAAGCTAGTGCATTACAACTTACCAACTAGTAAGTAATTGCTTAAGTAATGTTAAAATAAGTAAATATGAGCTTAAAACTGCCTATTCAGAGGCAATAGATTGAATCCCAGTTTTGGTAAAAGCAATTTTTTGTTGCTTGTATAAATTACCTGTGGTCATCTTGAATACCTTTTTACTCATTCCAAAAAATGCGTAAATGTCTTCCGGATCTGATTTATCATGATAAGGTAGGTATCCATTGTTTTCTGCCAATAAACGCAAGATTTTTCCAGCTTCGTCTTCTACTTTTTGAAATCCTGGTTTACCCAATACCACATCAATTTTTTGATCTGCCCTAATGGTTTTGATAAAACCTTCTAGCTTTTCGCCAATCACCATGTCTCTATAAATCTCATTGTTATGCAACAATCCAATATGCTTGTTATTGATGATCATGGCATATCCCAATTCCGTTTTACGATACACAATCAAGGATACAATTTCTTTCTCCTTAACGGTTAATTCCTCATTATTCAGACCATAATCTATTTTTTCAGTTGCGGCTACCCTACCCGTCATTTCATCCAAATAAATCTTGACCAAGTATTCTCCACCCACGCGCATCCCACCTAACTGTTTAGAAGCAGGTACAAAAATGTCTTTCATCAAACCCCAGTCAAGAAATGCACCCTGTCTGGTTAATTCAACTGCTTTAAGTTTAACTATATCTCCCACAACCCCATATGGTTCTTGTGTAGTGGCTATCAAGCGATTATCAGAATCATGGTAAATAAAAACTTTGAGCAAATCACCCACCTGCAAATTTTCAGGAGCAAACCTGATTGGTAACAAAATGCCATCAGCTCCATCGTCTAGATAAAAGCCAAAATCCACTTTTCTATCTACCCGCATTTCATTGTATTCTCCTACTCTTATCTTCTCCATAAAATTCATTATTGTAACAAAAGTACGATTGTTTCCATAGATGCCTAATTCCTGAGCACAAACCCATTGGTTTACTCAGGCCTGTTAGCAAGTTTTGACGCATACCCTGAACAGTTGTTTTAATTTTGCATCCATGCCAAAATCAGTGGTTTTATGGTGCTTCTTGCTTTTCCTTGGGTTAAAAGGGAATACCCAATCTGTTGATGGCAAATGGTACGGAATTGGAAGGGTGCAAATGGAAGATGCCTCTGACAATTATATGGCAGAACTGATTCTCAAACAAGTTGGCAAACAAGTAAAGGGAGAATTCAATTACTATTTCAAAGACCGCCAAAAGACAAATAAAATTGAAGGGAGTTTTGATAAGAATACACGAGTCCTAATCATCAAAGGATTGCCCGTGATTTTCTATAGAACTAATGATACTAGAAAATCTGTTGAATCTGTGATGACAGGAAGGTTTGAATTACGGGTATCAAAAACTGCTTCTGTACTTAATGGGCTATTAACTAGCAATGCTGATCATCAGTACATGGTGCCCGATATAAAGTATCGGTTTCTAAGAAGCATAAGTGAACCCATTGACACAACCGTAACAGAAGAGGAAACTGATTTATTGACCTTGGATCAAACGGAGAAAAAGAAAACTATTGCTCCACCCAAAATTGATTCCACCCAGTTTGTTAAAGCCCAACTAAATGCAGTTAAAAAAGATGACTTAAAAGCAAACACTAGTAAAAATGGGGCTTTAAAAACAGCCGAAGTACCTATATCAAAATCAAACAAGCCCAATACTGCCATTCATCCAACGGTAAGCAGCAATCTGAGCAGCCCCGCAAAAGCTACTACTACAACAACAGTGATTACAACTAATCCTGCAACAACCACTACTGCAGTGACTAGTCCAGTTTTAGTAGCGAGTACAATTTCACAAGCTCCCCAAAAAGACAGTATTCCCATTATTGACACCAGACAGAAAAACTATATCAGAGAAATTGAATTAGACAATGACCGTATACGGGTTGAGATTTATGATAATGGCACTATAGATTATGATTCTGTTTCACTGCATTTAAATGGAAAAGAAGTATTGGCTAAAACCATGCTCAATCACCGTTCAATTAAAGTAAACCTTCAATTAGATCCCACCAAAGAGTTCAATGAACTGTCAATGTTTGCGGAGAACTTAGGTATGATTCCACCCAATACGGCAGCACTGATTGTCCGTGACGGCCAAAAAGAATACCAACTCTTGCTTCAAAGTGACTTCTCTAAGAGTGCCACTTTGAAACTAAAAGTAAAGAAACAGGATCCTTAAAACAATTCTGGTTGAGGGTTCTCATCCTTGGGTTGTTGTTCCCAAGACATTTCAATGGTTTTACTAAAATCAGTTAGCTTGGCTCCTACGGCTTTCCATCCCATTACTTCTACCATATTGGCCACTTTGAATTTGGCTTTACGCACCATGGCTCCCTTGCCTGACTGCACCACCAAAATGGGGGCTTCATCTGAGCTTACGGCTTCTAGTCTATTACCTTCTCCGTCTTTGATAAAGAGAAACTTATTTTTTAACGTAGTGGTCTCTATTTTAAAGCGCTTGATATTGAATTGCTGTTTGTCATTGTCTAAATACACCGCTGTTAAAATCTTGTCTGGATTGAATTTTTCAATCATCAAAATCTTATCTGGTTCAAAGCGTTGCAAAAGTTCTGTATCTGTTAGTTCATAAGCGCCTTCTTGATAAATGACCAAGAGTTTCTCTTCTTCAAAACTTCCCAAATATTGACCCTTGCCTTCTGTATTTAACCTGCCAAATTTGTCGTCAAACCAAAGTTTTCTTCCAGCCAATGTACTTCTACCCGCTTCTTTGAGCTTAACTGATTTAATGGGGTACTTGGTTACCTGATTACCCATACTGCTCCTGCCCTTGATTTCTAATTCTTCAAAGTAAAAATCCAATTCTTTAATTCTAGCCGTACAGTTAGGACTTAACACCACTTTCAATACTTCTGCTTCACCATTTAGATTGGCTGTAAAATAATGCACTTTACTTTTTTCCGAGCCCTTTGTTAAGTCATATTCTTTGTCTCTAGTAACACCTGTAACATTGAATCTTTTGGCATAACTGGTGCCGGAAGCGCCGTCTAGATAAACCATATTATAGGTAGTACGCTCGTCATTCTTCTGGAATACTGCGGCGTAGATTATGTCTTTACCTATAAATACTTTGTCTGAAACTTTGACCACTTTCATTTTACCAGACTTGGTAAAAGCAATGATATCGTCATAATCAGAACAGTCTGCTAAGAACTCGTCTTTTTTCAAACTGGTTCCAATAAAACCTTCTTCCCTATTCAAATACAATTTGGTATTGGCTATGGCCACATGCTTTACCTGAATGGTATCAAACTCTTTGATTTCCGTTCTACGCTCCCTTCCCTTTCCGTATTTTTTTTGCAGGTTTTCAAAATAAGCAACCGCAAAATCAGTGAGGTGTTCCAAATCAAATTTCACCTGCTGAATCTCAGCTTCTATTGATTTGATTTGTTCATTGAGTTCATTAATATCAAGACGATAGATTCTTCTAACAGGTTTTTCTGTTAGTTTCAAAATATCCTCACGTTGGATCTCACGCTTCAACCTTTTCTTGAATGGATTGAATCCTTTGTCAATGGCTTCAATTACTTTCTCCCAGGTCTCGTGTTTTTGTTCCAGCTCCTTGTAAATCTTTTCTTCAAAGAAGATTTTCTCTAAAGAAGTATAATGCCATTTGTCTTCTAGTTCCGCTAATTTAATTTCCAATTCACGGTTCAAGAGTTTCTTGGTATTTTCTGCAGAAACCGTTAATAAATCCTGTACACCTAAGAATTGGGGTCTGTCTGCTACAATCACACAGGCATTGGGAGAAAGACTAATCTCACAATCAGTGAATGCATATAGTGCGTCAATGGTAATATCGGTAGAAATTCCAGCCGCCAAATCAATTTGTATTTCTACGTCCTTGGCTGTTACGTCTACTACTTTTTTAATCTTGATCTTACCTTGGTCATTAGCCTTGGTAATACTTTCCATTAACTGAGTGGTTGTAACACTATAAGGCACGTCTTTAATTACCAGTGTCTTCTTGTCTAACTCCTCAATATGCGCTCTTACACGCACTTTGCCGCCTCTTTTACCACCATTGTAATTAGACACGTCAATCATACCCGCTGTCTGAAAATCGGGGTACAATTCAAATTTCTTGCCACGCAAATATTTGATACTAGCTTCAATGAGTTCATTGAAATTATGGGGAAGAATTTTGGTAGATAGACCAACTGCAATGCCATCGGCTCCTTGGGCCAATAACAAAGGAAACTTCATGGGTAGGGTTACTGGTTCATTCTTTCTACCATCATAACTCAATGACCAAGCTGTAGTTTTATTATTAAAGGCTACTTCTAATGCAAACTTGCTTAAGCGCGCTTCAATATACCTGGCAGCAGCTGCATCATCTCCAGTTCTAACGTCACCCCAGTTACCTTGGGTTTCTATTAATAAGTCTTTTTGCCCCAGGTTTACCAAAGCGTCTCCAATACTAGCGTCACCGTGCGGATGGTATTGCATAGACTGACCAATTATATTGGCCACTTTGTTAAACCTACCGTCATCCATCTCTTTCATGGAGTGGAGAATCCTTCTTTGCACCGGTTTTAAACCGTCTTCAATGGCGGGTACCGCACGTTCCAATATCACATAAGAAGCATAGTCCAAGAACCAGTTTTTATACTGTCCCTGCACCCCTGTTTCGTTTTCATTAACCCGATTGTCAAATTTCTCTTTGGCCATAACTACAATATCCTTTACGTCTAACTATTGTTCTAATTGAAAAGTGTCTCCCTGACCATCCGCCAAGGCATTTAATTCAAAGACTACCATGTCTTCCTCTGCCACAACTTCATGCCAAACAAATGGTTGAATTTGAACCATGGCTGGCGCGATGGCTTTTGCAACTCCCTTCTCACCCGTACGGGTATCAATCCAATTTACAGTAGCAGCGCCTTGCATGATAATAATCTTCTCAGGATTCTTATTGGCAGATCTTCCTTTATGAAAGTGTCTACCACTAAGGCTTCCCTTATTCCTATAGGCAATGATGAATTCTCCTGTTCTATCTGTATCAAAAATATGGGTGCTGCCACGTTGGTCTTCACCAATTTTTTGAATAGGTATTATGGTCACTTGATCTGACATCACAATTGGTATAATTCCAATGGTTGTCCATTGGGGTCATAAAAAAATACAAATTCCTTATTGGTTAAACTGTCTACGCGCAATTCTTCCGTTCTTACACCCTTTTCTAATAACCAATTTCTACTACTAACTACATCTTTCACTGCAAATGCCAAATGACGCAAGCCCTTTGATTCTGGAAAAGAAGCACGTTCTACCTGATCCGGAAAAGAAAATAATTCAATTTGATAAAGACCATTTAGTGCAAGGTCTAGTTTATAAGAATTCCTTTCTGCTCTATAGGTTTCAGCAATGATGGTAAAACCCAATACCTCCGTGTAAAAGGTTTTGGATGCTTCATACAAATCCGTACTGGTCAAAATGGCAATATGGTGTATACACTCAATTTGCATCTGTTATAGTTTCAGTAGCTTTTGCTCCTGCCATTTTCACCGTAATTTCTTTCCATCCTTTTGACCAATCACCTTGCACTTCTAGTTTTCCTAGTTTACCCAATTCAATTAATCTCCATACCAAATAAACGTCACCGGTTTTTACTTTCATCTTGTTCAAAGTATTTGACAATACTTTATTAAGTTTTTGAAACTCTCCGGTAATATTTTGCAAAAGATCTGCATCAAAAAACTCAGCTGGTTTTCCTACTATTTTTTTACCCCCTTCTAAAAAACGAACACCTGCATTCTCAGAACAAGTTTTTTTCCATTCATCTGGATCCAATTCAAACTCACTCAAAGTAATAGGTCTAGCCAATTTTTTGGCTTTTAAAAATTCCTTGGGTTGAATCTCGTGTAAATAAATAGGATAAAAGATATTCCCCTTCTCATTGATAAAGGGTAGGTTATTCAAATACAAGACTTCTAATCTTCCTTGAAAAGCGCGTAGTTGTGGCATTAACCAATAATAACCACATACATCATGTGCATTTTGCCCCATCCAAATCCAAACCTTTTCTGTTTCGTTTTCTTCCAAGGTTCTGATCAATTGGTGAACAGCTAATTTGTCATCCACAATATTAGTCTGGTCTTCATAGGGCGAAAATTCCAACAAGTTTTTCCACCAATCTCTACGCTCCTGATAACCTTCGGTTTCATAGATATTGGCCAATGGTCCAACCATATAGTCATCCTTGATTTCTATGACATCTCCCTGTAAACTTTCATCCAATTCAATGGCCTTCTGCAATGCAGTTACATTATTTGAATCAAACACAATATGTATCATAAATGCCTTTTAATTTTAAAACAAATCCTTTCCCATTCTTCACTCTTATCATTTCACTTTCTTCTTCCTCCCATTCTTCACTCTTCACTCTTCACTATACTATGTGTTGTGAATCAGATCCAACTCAATTTTCAAATTATTGATAATAAACTCTTGACGCTCCATGGTATTCTTACCCATATAGTATTCCAACAAGTTTTGAATATGGTCTCCCTGTTCTAGGATCACGGGTTGCAAACGAATCTGAGGTCCAATAAATCGGCCAAATTCTTCTGGTGAGATTTCTCCCAAACCTTTGAACCTGGTAATCTCGGGCTTGCCACCCAATTTATTTACCGCTGCCTGACGCTCTTCATCGTCAAAACAATAAATGGTTTCTTGTTTATTTCTAACACGGAATAAAGGTGTTTCAAGAATATAGACATGCCCCTTCTTAACTAGATCTGGGAAGAACTGTAAAAAGAAAGTCATCATTAATAATCGAATGTGCATTCCATCTACGTCCGCATCGGTGGCAATTACCACATTATTATACCTAAGTCCCTCTAATCCGTCTTCAATATTGAGTGCGTGTTGCAATAAGTTGAACTCTTCATTCTCGTACACCACTTTCTTAGTGAGTCCAAAACTGTTCAATGGCTTACCCCTTAAACTAAATACCGCCTGGGTATCTACACTCCTAGACTTGGTAATACTTCCACTGGCACTATCCCCTTCCGTGATAAAAATGGTGGTATTATTTTGGGTAGCTACAAACTCTTCCCTGTTTTTCAGTGGTGCTTCGTCATTTAAGTGCACCCTACAATCACGCAATTTCTTGTTGTGTAGATTGGCTTTCTTGGCTCTATCATTGGCTAGTTTTTTAATACCCGCCAATTCCTTTCTTTCACGTTCGTTCTGTTCAATCCTTTTACGCAATGAGTCTGCAACAGTAGGATTTCTGTGCAAAAAGTTATTGAGCTCTTTAGACAAGAATTCCTCCACAAATTTCTTCATGGATGGGCCGTTCTCATAGACGTTTTGTGAACCCAATTTGGTCTTGGTCTGACTTTCAAATACGGGTTCTTGTACACGCACGGATACCGCAGCTACTATACTGGTGCGGATATCAGAAGCTTCATAGTCCTTTTTATAAAAGTCCCGAATCACTTTTACATAAGCTTCTCTAAATGCTTGTTGGTGGGTACCTCCTTGCGTAGTAAACTGTCCGTTAACAAAGGAGAAAATGTCTTCCCCATAGTCATTGTTGTGCGAGATAGCTACTTCAATATCCTCCCCTTTTAAATGCACAATGGGATAGCGCAATTCATCTGGATTGGTTTTGCGCAACAAGAGGTCTAATAAACCATTCTTACTTACGTATTTCTTGCCATTGAAATGCATGGCCAAACCCGCATTCAAATAACAATAGTTCCAGAGCTGGTTGTCTAGATATTCGTGTATAAAGTGATAATTTCTAAAAACAGTTTCATCTGGAATAAAACTCACAAATGTCCCATTGGGTTCATCTGTTTTGGTTTCTTTGTGTTCCTTGATCAATTCTCCCTTCTCAAATTCGGCAGTCCGCTCCTTACCATCGCGAAAAGCGGTTACCTTAAAATATTGACTAAGGGCATTTACTGCCTTAGTACCCACCCCGTTCAAACCCACCGATTTTTGAAAGGCCTTGCTATCGTATTTGGCACCTGTATTAATCTTACTAACTACGTCTACCAGTTTTCCCAAGGGAATACCTCGGCCATAGTCTCTAACGGTTACCGTTTTGTTTTCAATGGTTAGTTCTACCTGCTTACCATATCCCATGGTATGTTCATCAATACAGTTGTCAATGACTTCCTTGATCAAAACATAAATACCATCGTCAGGTGCCGAACCATCACCCAATTTTCCAATATACATCCCTGGTCTGAGACGGATATGTTCTTTCCAATCTAATGACCGTATGGAGGCTTCGTTATATTCGGACATATTCTTTTCTTCTGCCATATTTCCTTCCTGTTGGCCAATTTCTTATCTCTTTGGCAACAACCCGCAAATCTAACCACCTCAAACTGCAAGACAATTATACTTTTCTACAAATGCCTCCAGATTGTGGATAAACCTGTTTATAATCTAGGTTTTGCTAGCCCATACAAGGAATGTACTTTTAATCCATCCAATTAGAACCTGCAAATATGATCTATGACCTAGCTGCCATTCAAGAACTTATTTTGGGGTTGGAGGCAGAAAATATCCGGTTTAAAGAATTTTTGGGTGGTTTTGATTCAGTTGTATTGGATCAAACGGTGTTTGAATTGGATCATTTGATTAGTCAAAAGGTAGATTGCACCCAATGCGGAAATTGTTGTAAGTCATTGATGATCACAGTATCTGATCCAGAAGCTGACAATTTAGCTGAAGTATTAGAGCTGAACAGAACTCAGTTTGATCAGCAGTATTTGGAAAAAGGCATGCATGATTTGATGTTGATTAATGCCATACCCTGTCATTTTTTGTCTGAGAACAAATGCAGTGTATATGAGCATCGATTTGAGGGTTGTAGAGAATTCCCAGCATTGCACCTTCCCCATTTTCAAAAAAGACTCTTCACTCATTTTATGCATTACGGTAGGTGCCCCATTATTTTCAATGTAATGGAGCAATTAAAAACCAAACTCTTATTTGAAAAACAAGACCATGATTGAATTTGGTGTTGATCGCATATTGCAAAATCCCCCAGCTTGGAAAAGCCAACGCATTGGATTAGTAACTAATCAAGCTGCTACTACCCAACAATTAGTCCCATCCAGAAAGGCTTTATTAGATGCAGGTTTTCATCTTGTAACCCTTTTTTCACCGGAACATGGATTAATGGTGGATGGTCCTGACGGGCATCCTATGCCAGATGGTAAGGATGCATTAACAGGTTTGCCCATTATCAGTTTATATGGTCAAAAACTATCGCCAACGGCAACAGACCTAAGCCATATAGACCTGTTAGTATTTGATATTCCAGACATAGGTTGTAGATTCTATACCTATTTATGGACGCTCTCCTATTTAATGGAAGCTGCCGCTTTTCACCAGATTCCGTTGGTGGTGCTAGATAGACCAAATCCCGTTTCTGGTAATTTATCCTTAGCAGAAGGGCCCATGTTAGCAACTTCAGAAGCTTCTTTTATTGGCCGATGGAATCTACCAGTAAGACATTCCTGTACATTGGGAGAACTAGCTCAATATTTTAATGCAACAAGAAGTTTGGGTTGTCTCTTAGAAATTGTTCCATGCCGCAATTGGAATAGAAATGATTTTCAACCCGACTGGGGAATTCCATTTGTTCCTACATCGCCTGCCATACAAGACTTTGCTGCCATGCTATTGTATCCTGGGCTTTGCTTTTTGGAAGCCACTAATATCAGTGAAGGCAGGGGCACTCACCTTTCTTTTCAAATTGCCGGTGCGCCATGGATGAATGGAAAACAGGTGGCCAATATTTTTAACCAATTGTCCTTAGAAGAATTAACTGCAATACCCTTAGACTTTGAACCGTTTGATGCCAAGTATGCCAATCAAAATTGTTCTGGTATTCAGTTTCAAGTATTAGAACCTCCCTATTTTCAGTCAATGGGTTATGGTTTATTACTCATCAAATTAATCAAGGAATTATATCCCAAACAATTTCAATGGAGCCCCTATCCCACTTCTGTAAACAAAACAGGGCAGCGGCATTTGAACAAATTATTGGGGATTCCTGATGCAGAAAAATTGTTTGATCTGCCACTACAAACCTTTATTGCTCAGACCAGTAAATTAACTGCCGTTGGCGATTGGAAAGAGGCTGTTACTCCTTATATAATTTATTAATTATTCAAACACAATTCCAAAACGCATTGTGTTTGCTAAAATATTCCTTTCACTATTTGAAGTTGGAACTAAATAAGACAAATTAATACCAATTTTTTTATAATACACACTAACACCTGCAGTTAAAAATTTTCTATTACCTCTATTCTTATCTTCTGTATAATAACCAATTCTTGCTGCAAATAAATGATCATATAAATATTCAGCACCTATAGAATAGCTTAAAGAATTCAAAAATCCTCCTCCATCACTAAATGACTTAAACCAACTATTAATTACAGACCCTTTTCTATATTCAATCATGTTTAAAGAATCAGTTTTATCAATCCCACTTTCTTTAGGAAATATGGGTACCAAGAGTTTATTGATATCTAAAGCCAAAGAAATTTTATTATTTTCATTTAAAACCCAATTATAATTACCACCAATTGCCATATTAGCTGGTAAATAATCCTTTTCTGTTGATGATATATTTTTGTAAGACATTTTAGATCCTAAATTACTAATATTTATACCCCAATTAAATCCCTCACCATTTTGATTTAAACCATTGTGATAAATAGATATATCACCTGCTATGCCTTGTGTATTCTCGCCATAAAGTGCAAAATTAGAATTACCTATTGCAGAAAGATTACTATTTATATATCTAAGAGTAATCCCTAATCCAATTCGATTATTTAATTTTCTATTGTAGCCAAAACTAATATCCCAATCTCTTGGACGATAAATAGATTGTATATCGCCGTTTGAGTTTGTTACTTGAATTGACCCTTGACTGAAATATCTAAGACCTACTGTATAACTTGATTTATCATCAATTTGCTTATATCCACTACTAGATATTAAATAGATATCTTTTGCACCAACTTCTCTAAACCAGGAAGTATAATTAACGGCAATTTGAAAGGGATTATTTGAAAAAAGAGTTTTTGAATTATTCCAAAATATACTGTTACCATCAGCATTTGTAGCAACCCCAACATTACCCATTCCTCCAGCTCTTGAATCTGAGCCAATTAACATATATGGTACACTTGTAGTTATAACGCTAGATTGTGCCTTACAATTATTTAATGAATGAATAATTGTAATTATTAATATTATATACTTTTTCATTTATTAGATTTTAATAATTATTATTATTTCTTATTATTCTTTAATCAATTGTTGATAAGTTAATTTAGTTCCTTTTATAACTAACATATAAACACCTTTTGCTAGTCTAGTTGTATTTATCCTTACAGGATTTTGACCACTATTAAGAGCAACTGGAATATCTTGAAGAACTTTACCAGTTATATCAACAAGTTGCAATATTACTGATTGTGATTTGTCACTGACAATTGATGCTATTGTATATATACTGGCTGGATTTGGATATAGTGTACCGATACTACTAGTCGTATAAACAAATTCATCACTCCAATCACTTATACAATTATTATTAACAGCTTGAACTCTATATCTTCCATCACTTGATGGATTATAAACACTACCATTTGTATTAATAGTCTGATTAATTGTAATATTATTCCAACTATTAAGACCATTAAAACTACTTACTAGATTACTATTAAAATCTCTTGTAATGATTGGTTTATCAGGAGTTGTATTTATAACAATTTTTTTAATAGAACTACTTACACAACCTGAAGAAGTAGTTATAGTATAAATTACATTTATAGACCCACCGTTTATTGCATTTAGAAATCCATTATTATTAATTGTTGCTTGAGATGTATTTCCTGTAGACCATACACCTCCATTTACTGAATTAGTAAATTGAACCGGTGATTTTGTACAAACTGATGAGGGTCCATTAATATCAGGCAATACAATTGTTTGATTTATAACAATATCTTTTGATTGAGTTGCAGTACATCCTGAAACACTTGTTAATGAATAAGTAATAGTAGCAAATCCACTTGAAATTCCATTAACATTTGCAAATGAACCATTTGAAGAAATTGTAGCAACAGCATTATTATTTGATTTCCAAACTCCTCCTATAGTTGACGATGAAAATACTAAGCTATTTCCTGAACATATTTCTTGTGGCCCGATAATTGAGCCTATTATTGGTAAGCTTTCCACATCTAGAGTACCATCAATATAATTGATTAAATAGTTTGTCAAACCAAAACCAATTGCATTTGATGCCTTGATTGCATAACTGCCTCCCAGAGCTGAAGCAGTTGATCCCGCACTATTCAATGTTAATGAACTTAAAGTATCACTATTAATTAATCCATTGACCGTAAATGCGTTTACAGGTATATTATAATTAATTCCTTGACATTTCTTTTGATTATTTACAATTATACTTAATGGCTTTTGCTTAACAATACTTGATACAGTAGAAATCTTTTGGCTATTTGCTCCAAAACTAGACAATATTATATCTCCACTATAGATTCCTACTGTATTAGAAGATGACAATCGAACATATATTATTGAATTTGATATTGTTCCAAAATTTCCTAGTAACAATGATGTTGAGAATTGACCAGAATTACTTTCACTTATTTCAAATCCATTTGGAGCAACTAATAAAACCCCATCTACTAAGGCGGACCCATTGATAACAAAACTTGTAACACTTGAAGCTGTTCCATAAACTGTAGTTAACCCTGCTAAGTCACCAGACGTAGAAATAGTTGGAATAATTAAAGCAGCCCTTGTTACCGTTGTACTATATGTTTTTTGAGTAGTACCATCTTGTGCCGTTACCCTCACATCTATGGTATTAGTTCCTACATTTAAGCTTAATAATCCTGATGCTGTACCACTTGTTACCGAAGCATATACACCTGCATTTACCCTAACTTCTATACTGGCATTAGACTCTGACCTGGTTGGTGTAACAGTAATACTACTTATATTATTGGCTACACTTGCTGTATAAGACGTTGTTCCTGATGCAAACACTGGCGATAATGTCCCTGCACTCATTACCATATTACTCAAGTCCGCATTTGTTGACAATGCTGCAGCCCTTGTTACAGTTGTACTATATACTTTTTGAGTAGTGCCATCCTGTGCCGTTACCCTCACATCTATGGTATTAGCTCCTACATTTAAGCTTAATAATCCAGATGCTGTACCACTTGTTACCGAACCATATACACCTGCATTTACCCTAACTTCTATACTGGCATTAGACTCTGACCTCGTTGGCGTAACAGTAATGCTACTTATATTATTGGCTACACTTGCTGTATAGACTGTAGTTCCTGATGCAAACACTGGTGTAAGAATACCATTAGACAAAATCATTGAACTCAAGTCCGCATTATTGCTTGCAGCCCTTGTTACCGTTGTACTATATGTTTTTTGAGTAGTACCATCCTGTGCCGTTACCCTCACATCTATGGTATTAGCTCCTACATTTAAGCTTAATAATCCTGATGCTGTACCACTTGTTACCGAAGCATATACACCTGCATTTACCCTAACTTCTATACTGGCATTAGCCTGTGTTCTAGTTGGTGTAACAGTAATGCTACTTATATTATTGGCTACACTTGCAGTATAAGACGTTGTTCCCGATGCAAACGCAGGCGATAATGTCCCTGCACTCAATAACATTGATGTCAAATCTGCCGTTGATGAAGCTAATACCGTAACAATTGCTGTACCCGTATTACTATTGTTATTAATGTCTGTAACTGTTAGTGTTACTGTATTAGCTCCTAAATCTGCAGCAGTAAAGCTTGACTTAGACAAACCTAAACTTGCAACTCCACAGGCATCAGATGAACCATTATTAATCTGCAACGCTGATACTGTTGCAGTTCCTGTATTACCAATTGTTATAGTCCTGTTTTGCGTAACTACTACTGGAACAATATTATCACTTACTATAACCGTTGCAGTTCCAGTAGCTGAATTACCCGCATTATCCGTAACTGTCAAGGTTACTGTATTAGATCCAATATTGGCACATGTAAAACTTGTTTGCGATAATCCTAATGACGCAACACCTGAGGCATCATTTGAACCATTGTCTATTAATGCTGCTGTAACACTTCCTGTTCCAGAAATATTTAATAGAACCGTACGCCCTTGTGTAACAACCGTTGGGGCCGTCTTGTCAATTGTATATACCTCTCCAGCATATGGCAAACTCGTACTTACAGATGGACTTAATCCAGTCGCATTTGCCAAGTTCAATGTGATACTTCCACTTCCAGTACCAGTATTAACTACAACATTATAGCTTGCCCCTGTACCACTAAGAGATGTAATGCTTGCACCACTTACGCCAACACTAGTCAAACTAAAATTTGAAGTACTTAATCCAGTTATACTTGAACCAAATAATATATTATAAGTTACTGAATTAGCATTTGTAGTACTACCACTTGGTGTACCCTTTAAAATAGAAGTAATTGTAGTATTAGAAGATGATAAGTTGAAAATCGGTTGAGATCCAGAAAAGACACCTGAACCTGGTGTAAAATTATAATCATTAATATCATCAACTATCCAATTATTAGGGTTACAAATTGCACTTAATAATGCTGCCTTAGTGCCAGTCTGAGTACCATTATATTTTAAATTGTCAATATTGGTATAACCAACAACACTATTGAAACCTATAGCTGTTGTTCCAGCTGTTAAACTATTAGGTAATTCGCAAACAGCATTTGGATTAGTAGAAACACCAGTATTCCAACCATTTACAACAGTTGTTGTATTATTACCACTATTATAACCAAAGATAAATGTTGGACTTGCTTCTGATCCTTGATAAATGAGCAAATTATCACCGTTTTGACCAAAAGGCGAGACTGTTGGACTAGTACTAGTCCAACCTTCGATTATATTTGTGGTGCCAGTACTAGGTGAAGTAGTAACACTTGGGCTCGCACCTGAAGTCAAAGTAAACATAATTACGGTACCTTTTGGGACTCCCCCAACTGGAATGGTCCATGAGAAGATACCTTCAGATCCATTACCCAAAAGAGGCCCAAATGCATTTTGATAATAAGCCTTATCTGAAAAATATAATACTTCATTTGCAGATAAATCAGCTAAAGCTACAATTGCAAAAGTTTTACTAAGAGAACTAGATGGATCACAATTAAAACCAATGATAGCAATATCACCCGCGGCAAGTGATACATAATTTTCTGATTTATAGTCCTTATTATTATTATTTATATGAGATTTGATATTCTCTTTATTAGAGAAATTACTTGTATTTCCAATGAATGTTTCAAATAATGTACCATTTGAAATATCAGTAACAACTTTATCTTTTAATGAAATTCCTTTTTCAGGTAAACTATTATAAATACTAATTTCAGACTGTGATTTAACAGAATAGGATTTTATAAAAAGCAGAAGAAAAAAAATAAATCTTATTGAATGTCTCATGGGGATGCAGATACTTGAAACCAAATATCCATATCCAAATTTTAATATATTTCACAATCAGCTATTTGAGGAATATTATTGAGCAAGTGTATGAATATATTTAGCAATTAACTTAAATAGCAAGTTTACTTAGCATCAAATTCAATTCTGATTTTTTCCTTTTAGATACCGGAATTTTTGAACCATCAGACATAATAACTTCCCCTCCATCTTTATTTATATATTTTAATAAATGATTCATATTAATTAAGTGAGAATGATGAATTCTTTCAAAGCCATAATTAATTAATTGATCTTCTATTTGTTTAAGTGTTTTTGAAAGATAAATATGCTCATGATTACTAAAATATATTTTACAATAATTACTATCACTTTCACATCTTATTATGTCTTTTATAAAATGTATTGTGAAGCCTTCAGTTGTTGAAAAACTTATTTTATTACTTTTTTGATTTAAGTCATTTAAAAGGTATTGAATTCTATTGGTTTGAATATTTAATGAAAGATGAATTGCTTTATCTATTGCATGTTTTAAATCAGCAAATACAATAGGTTTAAGAAGATAATCAAGAGCATGAACCTTAAAAGCTTGAAGTGCATATTGATTATAGGCCGTAATAAAAATAATTTTGAAATTTCTATTTTTAACTTTTTCAATTAAATCAAACCCACTTCCATCTCCGAGATGGATATCTAAAAAAACCATTTCCGGTTCAAATAAATCTATTTTTTCAACACCAGTTAAAACGCTATTTGCTTCTGCCACAATCTCAAATGGCACTTTTAATAATGAAAGTTCATTTTTCAATGTAATTCTTGATTGAATTTCATCATCAATTATTATAGCTCTGATCATATTTCAAACGTTTAAAAGGAATTTCAATATATACTTTTGTTCCACAAACCTGATTTAAATCACTAACAATATCAGAAATAATTAATTTACTTTGAGGGTGAAGCAATTTTAACCTTTCAGAAGTTATATGTATACCTTTTGATTCATGTATTTTATATTTATTAATTTCTTTGGACTTATCACGACCAATACCATTATCAATTAATTCAAATATTAATACATCACCCGATATGGAGATATTAAGAAAAATAAAACCATTAGATTTCAAAGGTGCTACTCCATGGATTATTGCATTTTCAATAAAAGGTTGCAAAAGCATGGGTGGCAAATAAATAGAATTCATGTCTATACTTGGGTCAATTTTTATAGAACATTGAAATTTTTGTTCATAACGTAGTAAAGCGAGTTCAATATAGGAATTTTGAATTTCCAATTCATCATTTAATGAAATAAAGGAAGTAGAATTATTATCTAATATCATTCTCATTAATTTAGCAAACTTATCAACATAATTGTCTGCTACAAATTTTTCATTATTAGAATACAATCCTTTTATTGCATTAATAACATTAAAAATAAAGTGCGGATTCATTTGTAAGCTTAATGCTTTTTGCTCCAACTCAATTAACTTATTTAGATATACTAATTTTTCCGAGTGGAGAATAGCATTGTCTTTTTGAAGCTCTAATGATTTATTTATAATTGAATTTTTTTCATGAACCCTTTTTATAAGAAATCTAAAAAGTAGATATGCAAATAAACAGAAAGAAATAATAGATAAAATTAAAAACCAAAATGTGTTATAAAATGGTTTTTTTATTTGGATGGCTATTCCAATAGGTTTAGGATTCCAAATTCCATTTGACAAAGAAGAAGTTACTAAGAATTTATATTCACCTGGGTCTAAATGTGGATATTCCACAACAGTATTTTCAGTAAGATTCCAGGATGTATCATATGGCAACAATTTATACTTATATTGAATTGCTTCATTTGATTGAAAGGAAATTCCTATAAATTTAATTTTTAAATTATTTTGATTTGATTCCAAAAAATATTTTGATTTATATGAAAATTTTTGACTGCCAACATAAATACCTTCAATTTCATTTTTTGGAACATTTTTAATCAAATAATCTTTTGAAAATTCATGTATATAAGTTCCATCAGGAGTCAAAACAAATAATGAATCATTAAAAACCGCAACATCATTACAAAAAAAAGCGCTATTCCTTATCTTGTAAGTATAATTTTCAATTGTAAAGTCAATTACACGATTGGGGTTAATTTGATATTTAATCTTATTAAGGCCTAATGAAGTAGCTACCCAAATAATACCTGGACTATTACTAAAAACACTATTACATATATTACTTAGTAACCCGTTTGTTTTATTAATTTGATAAATAGAATCTTTATGTGCAATCCCAACACCGAAATTTGTTGAGCTGATTACAAAATCACATTCTGATGTTTTAATTATTTTAGAGATATACTTTTCAGTGATTTCACTTTTCCATGGTAATGGATCTATTTTTTTATCCTTTACATATAGATCTATTCCATATATTCCCCCTGTAACTACAGAATCATTTGTCAATTCACAAATGACATTTGCTCTAACTTTAGAAATTTGTAAATAACTTGAATAATCATAAATCCCTTTATTAGATGGATTTAAAAAACTATTTTTTTCATATTGCTTAAATAGTCCAAAACTAGATGCAAAATAGTGTGAAGAACTATTTTGAGAAATCTGTTTTGTTGGATATGGAAATTTAAATTCGCCACCTTTCTTTTTTAAAACTGCTTGCGTTCCAAAAACAAACCATTGGCCTTTATCAGTATTTATAATTTGCCTTGATTTTCCAAATATGTCTTTTGTTTGCAATCTTTCATAAGATACATTCCCGTTTTTTATCACAATATAATTTCCATCATTGTATCCAATAAAAACTTTATTATTAATCTTATTAATACTATTACTTGCACCAATCTTGAATCTACCTTTAGTATCAATTACCGTAGTTGCATTTTGATGAAACTTCTTTTTCAAATACAGACCTTCCGATAATGAAGTCAACCAAATATTACCTTCATTATCTTTCAGAACTTTTGTAATTAAATTATACTGACTTGATTTCTTAATTACTTTTTTACTACCATTTTGCTTTTCAAACACACCCAATCTAGATGATATAAAAATAGAGTCTGAATTTAACGATTCACTTACAATCAATCCATTATCCGACTTTTCAAAGCTATAAACTTCACTAATTTTTCTATCATTTAGCGAAATTTCAATTAATTTATTCTTGGAGAAATAGAATATTTTATCCCTTATTATATTAGCAAATACATAAGAAACATTTATTTCAAAATCTGGTTGTAACCATAGTTTTTTCTTTGATTGACAATTAATCAAATATTTATTTGTCAAAACAAACATACTGTCTTTATAATTAAAGACACCTTGACAATTATTATCAATTGAACTAATATTTTCTGGATAAATCTTGTCTACAAGTTGGTCATTTCTAAAATGATAAACCGTATCAAGAGTACTAAACCATATATCATTATTATCCCCTATTAGAAATGATTTTGCCAATTTCTTAGGTTGTATTTTGCTCAACCATAAAGTATTAGTGCCGTTTAGAATTTTATCATTTTCATATACACATGGTTTCCCACTATTTGTTAAAAACCATATTCTTCCTTTTTGATCTTCATGTATTTGAAACACATCATTATCAGTCAATCCATCTTCCATTGAAAAATAAAGAAACTTATTGCCATCATATCTTGCTGCACCTGCTTCAGTTCCTACCCAAACGTAACCTTTACTGTCTTGCATTATACAATAGACAACATTACTATTTAACCCTTCAACTTTATTGTAATTTGAATATGTTTGTGAACGAGTTTGAACACAAAATAAAAAAACTAGAATGGTAATTATGAATATCCTTTGAATATGTTTATTGTTTAGTTCCATTCCCAATAATTGCAAAATAAAACTAATATAAATAGTCGATATCTTTAATTTTGTTCATTCTTGTGCCAATAAACCCCTGATTACTACCGACGCTACTGTGCACCCAAAAATAGCGGGCATATAACTCATGGTACCAATGATGGATTTTTTGGGAAAAGCTTTCTCGGTTT
Organism: Chitinophagaceae bacterium BSSC1; assembly: GCA_002256435.1. Classification (GTDB taxonomy): domain Bacteria; phylum Bacteroidota; class Bacteroidia; order Chitinophagales; family Chitinophagaceae; genus Sediminibacterium. The sequence continues at coordinate 369,688 of NKJC01000004.1, read as the reverse complement.
CAAAGATGCGGCTCTGGTCAACTTTTTCTGGACTAAACACTACAGTTAATCCCTTTCTAATACCCAATCCGTGTAATTTCTTCCGTACATAACGGGCCAAATTACACTCATAGGTTTTGGAAATATCGGTTACCTGCACTTGTGATGGATCTAGTTTGCCACCTGCTCCTAATGAACTAACAATGGGAATATTTCTGTCAATACATGCTTTGATAAAATAGACTTTGGGAGACAGGGTATCAATACAATCTACCGCAAAATCAATATGCTCAGATTCAATCAGGTTAATGGTTTCCTGCTCTTTGATATAAATAGGCAATACCCTTAATTGTAATTCTGGATTAATGTCTTTGAGCCTTTCTTCCAAAACTGCCGTTTTTAAACGCCCAACTGTAGAATGCAATGCTGGAATTTGTCGGTTAGTATTACTCAAGTCTACCGTATCTGCGTCTACAATGGTCATTTTTCCAACACCTGCCCTAGCAATCATTTCTGCACAAATTCCACCTACTCCTCCTAGACCTACTACCAATACGTGTTTACCCATGAGTTTTAAAATGGGTTCATCGCCCATCATCAACTGTGTTCTACTCATCCAATATGGGATCATCATGCAGGTTTTAGGTGTTTGTATTATCTTTCAAGATCTATTAAAGCTGCAAATCTGATATTCTTATGTCACTTAATAAAATATTTTCCTGTTTGTTGGCCATTGCCTTGTTTAGCAATGCCTTTGCCCAAACTGTTAGCGTTCAAATATTGCAATCTGGAACCAGAAAAAGCTTTAGGGGTTTGTCTGTGGTCAATGACCAAGTACTTTGGGTAAGTGGTAGTGCTGGAACCGTTGGCCGGTCTACTGATGGCGGTGCACACGTAGAATGGATTACGGTGCCAGGCTTTGAAAAAAAAGACTTTAGAGATATTGCTGCTTTTGATGACCAAACAGCCATTATTATGGGCATTGCTGAACCTGCAGTGATCTTAAAAACAAGCGATGCTGGTAAAACTTGGCGAACCGTTTTTACAGACAGTACCAAGGGCATGTTTTTAGACGCCATGGATTTTTATGACTCAAAAAAAGGTGCAGTAATTGGTGACCCCATCAATGGTAAATTCTTTTTGGCTATTACAAAGGATCAAGGTGAAACCTGGTCTACCAATGACCCATTGATCACCAAACATGATTTAACAGCTACTGAAGGGGAAGCTTTTTTTGCTTCATCAGGAACCAATTTGGTGCATCGCGGTAAGGAATTGATATTTGCTACAGGTGGAAAAAAGTCTAGGCTATTTTTTGAAAACAAAATCTGGGAACTACCCTTATTACAAGGTAGAGAATCAACCGGTGCCAATTCTTTGGTCATGGATGCCAAAGGGAATGGAATCATTGTAGGCGGTGATTTTTCAAAAGATAGTATTAGAACTGGAAACGCTGTTTTGTTTGATCAAGGAGGAAAAAACTTGCGTGTACCACAGACCAATCCACATGGGTATAAATCCTGTGTCATCTATTTAACCAAATCTACACTTATAGCTTGTGGTACTTCTGGGGTAGATCTATCCTATGACGGAGGTCTTAATTGGGTCAATATTTCAAAAGAAAGCTTTCATGTGGTTCAAAAAGCGGCCAAAGGGAATGCTGTCTTTTTGGCCGGAGGTAACGGGAAACTGGCAAAATTGGTGTTGAACTAATCTTTCAGTATTGACTAAATCAATTAAAACTCATAAAAATGTAGGAAAGGGCTAACAAGTCTATTGTTTTCATGTTATATTTAAATGACGGTTGAACGCCTGCAATAGTTTCCGATTTTTGGGGATTTATTGACAGATTGCCATTAGAAAATTTGCTGCACGAATCTTGTATACCCTAATTGCGTAAAACAGTATTAGATGAAAAAGTTTCAGGCGATCATCAAGTTTACCATGGATGAGCAATTCATGCAATTGGTTCCACCACACAGAACCTATATTAATTTTCTTATGAACAAGTCAGTGATTGATAGCTATGCAGTGAGCATGGAAAGTCAGACCTGTTGGATTACCATGAATTGTGAAAACAAGGCCGAGGCAGATAAATGCTTGGCAAAATCTCCTTTATACAAATATTGGTCTTATGAAATTGAAGAACTATTTGTGTACGATAGTCAACATTATAGATTCCCTGCACTTCAATTAAATTGATCTTTTTTAAAAAAAGTCGAAAATAAATTTGGTGATAAATATCCAACCCTTATTTTTGCACTCCCAAACAAACAAAGGGAGCATAGCTCAGCTGGTTTAGAGCATCTGCCTTACAAGCAGAGGGTCCGCGGTTCGAACCCGTGTGCTCCCACAAACTAACCTCAGGATTTATCTTGAGGTTATTTTTTTGTGGATACTTGCAAGTACTTGTTTTTTTTATCCATAATTCTATTGGAAGGAATTAGCAATGACAGTTTATATTTTAACTTTGCAACATGCACTTATTTGGACAACAAGAAGCAGCACAACCCAGAGAAGATTCAGACGTTGGCGTATTAACCCAATTGACACCTTCTTATTCCCTTATAGTTTGGAATGATGAAGTCAATAGCTTTGACTGGGTCATTGAAACCTTAATGGAGGTTTGTGGTCATGACTTGGAACAAGCAGAACAATGTGCCATGATTATCCATAACAAGGGTAAATATGCGGTTAAAAATGGTGACTATGATACTTTAAAACCCATGTGTGACGCCATTACTGAAAGAGGTATTGGTGCAACCATTGAAGTGATTGCCTAATAGGTTATATTCATAACTCAGAACAAACATCCCCACATGCCTTTGTTCACACTAGATAATAATTTATGGTTTCCTCCACTTTCTGAAGCTGATGAGGAAGGGTTACTAGCCATTGGCGGTGACTTGAGTATTGACCGGCTTTTAATTGCTTATAAGCACGGGATTTTCCCATGGTTTGATGGCCCTGTTCCACTTTGGTGGAGTCCTGACCCACGCTTTGTCTTATTGCCAGAAAATTTGAAAGTGAGCAAGAGTATGGAGCAGGTGATTAAAAAAGGGGACTATCGCTTTAGCGTCAACACTGCTTTTGACCAAGTGATTGCCAATTGTAAAAACCAAAAAAGAGAAGGCCAAGATGGAACTTGGATAACCCCTGAATTAGAAGCTTCTTTTAATGAATTACACGGTTTGGGATTTGCGGTATCTGCTGAGACTTGGTTAGATGGTCAATTAGTGGGTGGTTTGTATGGTATTAAAATGGGAAAAGTATTTTTTGGAGAAAGCATGTTTGCCAAAGCATCTAACGCCAGCAAATTTGCCTTTATTCATTTTGTCCAATTACTCAAACAAGAAGGCATTGAATTAATAGACTGTCAAGTGTATACAGCCCATTTAGAAAGTTTGGGAGCTCAGATGATTGGTAGAGATGATTTTGCCCAAAGACTTACCCAATTAATTTAACTACGGTATCCGTACATTCTTTCTACGTCTATCACAATCTTTTCCATGTCTGCGTCTTTACCTGTTGGCTCGTATTTCTGTTTCAAATTACTACCAAATAAGACAGCTAGGGTTTGCCAAAATGCAGCATTGATAAAGCCTTTATAGTCTTCTATAATTTCATAACAGTTATTGCCTGTTTCTCGGTAAATCAACTTCATCAACACTTTACCTTGATATACAGACAGCTGGGTTAATTTATCTGTGAATTCCTTTTTCAATTCTTTTTCCCTGCTATGAATAATCTTTCTGCGTTCGCTTTTGTCTGTTACGTGTAACAACCTGGCATTGATATCATTCATGATTCTTCCAGCAGCTTTTGCATAAGGATAAGTAACATAGACTGCATTACGCAAACGGGTCCAGTCTGCCCAATATTTTTTCCACTGTCCGCTCAATTTAGCGTATACCAACACATTGGGTAAATAACTTTGGCCAATGGTATCTCCTTCAGGTGTTATGAATGCGTACACTTTAACCGTATCCAAAGGGCCATGACCTACAGGTTGTTCCTGCGCTTTGACAAACTGAACTGCCACAGTAAAGAGCATGATCAATAGGTAGCGATAATATGGTTTAAGTTGTTTCAATGCTTAAAAATAGACAAATCAATATCCATTAATGCTGCCCAGCCAAAAAAAGTAACCCAAAACCTGATTAAACGGCTTTTAAATTGGTTTTTGTTAACAATCGTTGACGAATGCTCATGCCAAATCCAACGGTCATGACTACAACTCCTAACCACAATACGTTAATCAAAGGAAATTCGTAGACTTTTAAAGTAATCAACTCTGTAATGGAACTACTTTCTTTGATGCCAATTTCTAGTTTACCCGTTTTTTGATCAACTACTTTGTTGAATTGAAGAACCAAACTTTGTGAACGAATGGTATCATTGATCAAACGCAGTTGTTGGTCTTTGATGGCAATCCCCGGATTGGCTGGATAACGTCTTCCATCCTTGGTAATCACCGTCATGTTTAAAAACAAGGAAACTTCACCCGGCAATACTTTAGATTGTTGTTCTGCTGGATTAATAGCTACTTTTTCTAGAATCATCAAGCCATTGCCATAAAACAAAGTATCTCCGGCTTTAACTTGTTTATTTCTAAAAGTGGTGGTGTCTGTGGTATTGTTTTCTTGGAACGATGTGATATAGCCAAAAATGTCTTTATGCCAATAATGCTTGGCCGAGGGATTGGCTGCAAAACCTTCCATACCCTTGTTGTTCTTCATTACATCGGGATATAGTTTGAAACTATCAGACTTATCCTTGGCAATAAATTCAATTTCAAAATAGCGTTTGTGGTCAATATTGTCAACAGTATCCCTGATCCAGGTAACCATATACTTACCCATATCTGTTTTAACCGCTTTGAAAAGGGTTAGGTTCTCTGCAGGATCGCCCTGGGCACCCTTGGATTCTTTAGATAAAACGGTAATTCCTGTTGTATTCCAACTTAATACTGTTTTCTTGGCCGATGAAACAAGAATTCCAACTAATACTAATCCAAAACCAACGTGTGCAACACTTGCACCAGCTGCTTTGACCTTTCCTTTTAATCCCAGCCAGATATAAGATGCATTTGCCACAACCGCATAAACAGCAGTAAAAATGGCCAAATGAATGGCTACTAAAAATACTGGTCCTTTTGAACCATATCTAATTTCACCAAACAAACTTATGCCCAAACTAATGATCACAGATACCAAGGTTGGAATCCAAATTTTCTTACCAAACTGTTCTTTGGGTGTGTCTTTGTATTTGAAATATTGGGTAAATGCAGTGAGCAATCCCAAGATCATGGCTACAAAAATTTGAATTTGGTTATGGGCAAATTCGGGGTCTTCTGGTGGTGCAATATTTGAACCAAATACTTTATTAAAGACAGGCGTTGAAGTCTTTGCAATGATAACAATACCTCCAAGGAATAACACCAAGGAGCCAATAAACATCCAGAATTCCCTACTATAAGTTTGTTCTTCTTTTTGTATGCTTGGAAGGGTTTTATAATTCCTAGCAAATAAAACCATGGCAGGTATAAAGAATACCAATACAAAGCCAATCAATTGTACATAGATGGCTTGCAAGTTTTTATCGTCTACTGTAAATGCGTGTACCGAAGTATCAGAAAGAATACCACTTCTAGTTAGGAAGGTAGAATACAGTATCAGTGTAAAAGTGATGATATAAAAGAAATAAGTAGTCTTGAGTGAATAGCCTGTGTTTTTGTACACCATATTTACGTGTAAACCGGCTACCAAGGTTAACCAAGGAACCAAGGATGCATTCTCTACAGGATCCCAAGCCCAATAACCACCAAAAGACAAACTTTCATAAGCCCAAGCAGCTCCCATCATGATTCCCAAGCCCAATATGGCCGCTGAAAATCCAGCCCATGGAATCACGGGTTTTACCCAATCATGGCGCTTGTTCATCAAGCCGGCAAAGGCGTAGGCAAATGGTACAATGGTAGAGGCAAATCCAAGGAACAAGACGGGTGGGTGAATCACCATCCAATAGTTTTGCAATAGAGTATTTAAATCATTCCCTTCAAATACCCTGGGCAATTGTAAATAATCTGGATTGGTAAAAATGGGCAAATCCGGCATGCTATTACGCCAAAGAATAAAGGGATCATTACCAATTTTGGCTCCAAATACATAAACCCCTAATAACATGGTACCAATGCAAAACTGTGCCAGGTTCAATACAAACATGGTACCAGCTTCCCAGTCTTTAGACTTCCAAACCAAGACCCATCCTAGTACACAATGCCAAACACTCCACAATAAAAAACTACCAGATTGGTCTTCCCAAATACAGCTTAACAAATATTTACTGGGCAGAGACCTTGATGAGTGATTCCACGCAAAGAAATATTCGTGGTAATGGTTAGATATAATATAAACTATCAGTCCAAAAATGCTAAATACAGAAACGGTTTCTACAAAAAACGCGCCCCTTGCCATTTTAATCCAACTGGTTTTTTCCGAAGAATCGCCCAAGCGATTGGCCATAAAATAAGCAATGGTGGCCATTAGGGATGCCACCAAGGATAATAAAGTAAGTATATGGCCTATCTGGCCTGGCAATAAGTGTTCACCTATATATTTCATGTATATCTATTCAATCTGATGGGAAATGAGAAACAGGAATGGGTTATTTACCACTATTCCTAACGGCATTTTTAGCCGCATTGGGATCATCCTTGTATTTAGAAGGGCATTTTAATAAAATGTCTTTACAATCAAAATGGTCACCTTGTACCCTGCCTTTTAAAACCAATCTTTCACTTTTTTCCATATCAGTTGGTTTATTGTTGTGATAAACCACTTTAATACTATTACCTAAAGTATCAACGGCTGTGAAAGTCAAATAGTTAGGATTTTTGGCGGCATCGTATTCTACCGGCTGTTGTTTGTCAACTTTGGCAATTAGGTTTACAAATTTGCCTTCTTTCTGTTTGGCTGAAGAAATGGTTTCATAGGTAGTCAAATCCCCGGTGTAGCTAATCAATACTACAATACTGGCGGCAATCAACACTAAAATGATGATGTGGGTCTTTTTCATTTTTCTGAGTTTTCAGGAGCAAAAGTAGTCCAAAATCCCTCACACAAAGATGATGTTTGTCAGGCTTTGCTGTTAAAACTGTAAAGCTTGTACAAAAGCCACTGTTTTGTGCCATTTAAGCCAAACTAAATTGGCAGAATCTACAAAATGAAGGTAATTTGCAAAGAGTTTCAAGCCGAACGCCATGCCTCATTTAGATCAGTTCAACCCCAATACGGTTGGCAATCCCAATAATAACATTTTTGGTCTGCCTTCCAATGAAGCAGAATCTTTATTGGTGGTACTTCCTATTCCTTGGGAGGTAACCGTAAGTTATGGCGCTGGAACCTCCCGTGCACCAGAACACGTTTTCAAAGCCAGTATACAAGTAGATCTCTTTAACAAAGACGTACACGATGGGTGGAAAACGGGCTTCTTTATGCGTGAGATTGACAAAAAATTACTGCTCAAAAGTGACTATCTAAGAAAGGAAGCTGAATTATACATTGACTATATTTCAAAAGGTGAAAAAGTAGAAGACAATAAATTCATGACCAAGTCTCTCAAAGACATCAATGAGGGAGGTGCGTTTATGAATAACTGGGTCTATGAGCATTGCAAGGAACTGTTGCAAAAAGGTAAATTGGTGGCCTTACTTGGCGGAGATCATAGCATCTCTTTGGGATATCTAAAAGCATTGGCAGAAAAGCATGGTCAATTTGGAGTATTACAAATAGACGCTCACTGTGACCTCAGAAAGCAATATGAAAGCTTTTTGTATTCACACGCATCTATTATGTATAATGCCTTACAAGAAGTACCCAATTTGGCCAAATTGGTTCAAGTAGGTGTAAGAGATTTTTGTGATGAAGAATGGGAATTGGTTTGTAATAGCCAAGGCCGGGTAATGACCTATTTTGACCAAAGCATAAAGGAAAGACAATACGAGGGTGAAACCTGGAAATCCATTGCAGAAGAAATCATTAGTCAATTGCCTCAAAAAGTATACCTCAGTTTTGACATTGATGGTTTAGACAGAAAATACTGCCCAAACACCGGAACACCCGTTCAAGGTGGATTTGAAACAGAAGAAATTCTTTACTTGGTTAAAAAGATTTTAGATAGTGGACGCCAGTTAATTGGATTTGATTTAGTAGAATTAGGCGTAGGACAAAATGATTGGGACAGCAATGTTGGTGCCCATTTGCTCTGGCGCCTTTGTAATTTAATGGTTAAATCACCAGCAGTTTAGCATATTTAGGATGAAATTATACCCATACGTTATAGAGCTAAAAAGGTCTTCTTTTAGACTCTTAGATTTTATTAGTCAACTCTTGCTATTAATCAGTTTGAGTGCCTTTACTTATGCCCTATTTGAAGGACTTCCGGTTAATAAAATGGCAATTTATCTTTCAGCAGGTGGCATCATTGGCTGGTGGGTCTATTGTCTAATTCAGAATAGAAAAGAGCAGATTCCCTATTACCGTTGGGGAATATTTCTAGCATGTTTGGGTTGGTGGTATTTACCTAATGGCGGTTGGATTTGTACCGTTTATCTGTTAGCCGGATTCTTTGAAAAACAGGCCAAATTTCCAGAAGAATTGGCTTTTGACCAGGACGAAATTGTGGTCAACAGTTTACCTAAAAAACACATTTATTGGGAAGAATTAAACAATGTGGTCATCAAAGATGGCTTATTGACCATTGACTTTAAGAACAACAAACTGCTTCAAAAAGAAATACAATCTGGCTCAAATGCCAAAGATGAGCAAGATTTTAACGAGTTTTGCCGCAACAGACTTCAAGCAACAGCTTAAGTTTTATTTTTCACCCTTTAGTCATGACCATGTCTTTATCAAGTTCACCTTATATGCTCTATTCCGATGGCAACGGAAATATTTTTGAAGATACCAGCTTATACGCCACAGGAAGAGCAGGTTGGGACGCATTACCCGTGCCACCCGAAGACTGGATTGAATTACCTACTGGGGGAAATCTGTATGAATTGCCAGGAAGAAGGGGTATAGGCATAGACGTAAAAACCGGAGATATGCGTCTTTGTGACAAGGGATGGGCTGTTGCCGCCTTTATTCCACCTGCGCATACCGGTTTGTATATTGCTGCATTTGAAACACAAGAAGACGCACCTACCCTTCCATTATTCTGTTATACAGCAGCGGCATGGCACAATGAAAAATTCTATGTAACCGCTGTACGCATTGAACAAGATATTCGTCAGGAAGCAGCTGGATATGATGATCAAAAAATTGAATCCGGTACCAAACAGTTGTTGGAAAACTATTCACAGAATAGATTGGTAAAACATTTGATGGAGAATTGTTGCATGACATATACTTGTCCTGCAGCCAGAAATTTTGCCTTGGGGCGATGGGAATGTCCTGTACCAACTTCTCCTGCTTGTAATGCCAATTGCGTGGGATGCATTTCTTTTCAACCAGAAGACGAAGTCATTTTTTCTACACAAGACCGTTTGACTTTTAAACCTACGGCTGCTGAGATTGTAGAATTTACAGTTCCGCATTTAATGGAAGCTCCCTATCCTATTATTAGTTTTGGTCAGGGATGTGAAGGAGAACCCCTACTTATGTGGGAAACCATTAGAGAAGCTATTATTGAAATTCGCAAACATACCCCAAGGGGCAGTATCAACATTAATACCAATGGTTCTAAACCAGATGCCGTAAGAGCTTTGTGTGAAGCGGGTTTGAACAGTATTAGAGTAAGTACCAATTCTGCTAGAGAACATATTTATACGCCATATTATAGACCTAATAATTATCAGTTCCAAGACATAGTAGAAAGCTTGAAAGTAGTGAGGAGTTTTGGAGGTTGGACTAGCATCAATTATTTTGTTTTTCCAGGCATGACTGATAGTGTGGAAGAATATGAAGCATTACGCCAATTAATTATTGACACGGATTTAAACATGATCCAGTGGCGCAATTTTAATATTGACCCTGACTGGTACATGGGTAAGATTGGAGTACACGAAACCGGAGATATCTTAGGAGTAAAACAAATGCTAGAACTGATTCATGAGGAATTCCCTAAAGTTCAGTTTGGCTATTTCAATCCTCCTATGGAAAGAATCAAGGGGAATTTCCAATCTGATTTTGCCCATCTCTAGCACAGCTGCATGAAGGAACAACATTCCCAAAAAGATATTAGCCTTGGCATTGTTCTGGCATTGGTTGCCACCATTATTTGGTCTGGCAATTTTGTGATCTCTAGGAGTGTGATTCATTTGATTGGGCCCATTAGTTTGGCCTTTTTTAGATGGTCATTTGCAAGTCTCATTTTAATGCCATTTGCTTGGAAAGTATTCAAAGAAGATTGGGCTATTATCAAAGCAAGACCCGCTTATTTTTTCTGGACAGCACTAACTGGGGTAAGCTTATTTAATACCTTTGTTTATATAGCAGGCCATTCCACTTCTGCTATTAATATGGCATTGATTGGTACTACTTCTTCTCCCATTTTTGCTAGCGTATTGGCCTACCTATTTTTAAAGGAAAAAATGGGCTTGATGCGCATCATTGGGATGATCATTTGCATTATTGGAATCTTATTATTACTGTCTCAGGGAAGTTTGGAAAAACTGCTAGCCTTTCATTTTTCAACCGGTGATCTTTGGGTATTGGCGGGTGCTTTTTCCTTTGCCATTTACAATGTCTTGGTAAGAAGAAAGCCTAAAGAGATAAGCAGCATCCGTTTTCTGTTTGTAGTATTTTTCTTTGGCGCAATCTTATTAATTCCTTTCTTTTTGTATGAATTAACCTATGCAGCTCCTATAGTTTGGAATGTGGAATTAATCAGCTCTATCTTATACCTTGGCATTGGCACTTCCGTTATTTCCTTCTTATGCTGGAACCTAGCTTTACATAAATTGGGAACTGCTAGAACGGTGATTTTTGGTAACCTGATTCCGGTATTTAGTACATTAGAAGCAGTGTGGTTATTGAGAGAGAAAGTAACTCCTATTCATTGGATTAGTGGCTTAATTGTTATACTTGGATTGGTGATTGCAAATATGTATCACTCTAAATTTAGCAAATGATAGAATGGCAAATTTTAGTTACACTTTGCTTATTTGCCCTTTTGGCTGGATTTGTTGACGCCATTGTTGGTGGAGGAGGATTAATTCAAACTCCGGCTTCACTCATCATGTTGCCCCAATTACCCGTGGCTACCGTCATTGGCTCTCTGAAACTTCCTTCTTTTAGTGGTACTTTTTTTGCGGCTAGACAATACGTACGCAAAGTACCCATCAACTGGAAACTCATGGGTTGGATGACCCTAACTGCATTTAGTGCATCCTTTCTAGGTTCTCAGTTATTGACCCAAATGAGTAATAGGTTCATGAAACCCGTGATCTTGGTGGTCTTGGTATTAGTTGCTATCTACACTTATTCCAAAAAGGATTTTGGCCAATTCTCACACAAAGACTTATCTCCCTTTCAAAAAACACGCAATAGTATTTTGATTTGCCTAGTCATTGGATTTTATGACGGATTTATTGGCCCAGGTGCTGGTAGTTTCTTGGTATTGGCTTTTATTAGTTTAATGGGATTGGATTTTTTACACGCATCGGCCAATGCCAAATTGATTAACCTAGCTACCAATCTGGGGTCTATCTGTTTGTTTTTAATCAAGGGTAGCATTATCTGGAAATTGGCCATTCCCATGGCTATTTGCAATGCCATTGGTGGTTTTTTAGGCGCCAAAATGGCCATCGCCAAAGGCAACCGTTTTATTAGAGTTTTCTTTCTCTTGGTTGTGATGGGAACCCTGATTCGCTTTTCTTATGACGTTTTTTGGAAGCACTAATCAGGAATTAACCTTTATTTAGGTGGATAAGTGGATTAAGCTAGCAATCCTACCGTAATTTTCAACATTGAACCAAATCCATGGGATTACCGATACATTTGTTATGAACAATGCCCATACCATGCAGCTCAGTTTTGAAAAAGAAAAAAACATCAAGGCCAGCATCATTACTTTGCTGATTTGCTTGTTGATGTTCTTGACTTTCTTTTTTCTGCAATGGACCTTGCCCCAGATTCCAATTCCAGAAACAGGTGAAGGCATTGAAGTAAACTTAGGCAATAGTGAAACTGGCTTGGGCGATATTGCTCCTGAGATACCTGGCCAACCATCGCCAACCCAAGACCAGACAAATCCCAGTCCTCCGCCAAGTAATCAACCTGTGAATACCAAAGAAATTCAGGCCGATGAAACAGGTGATGAGGCAGTTAATCTAGCTAAAAAAAAATCTCCCAAACCAGTTGAAAAAACTAGTGTAGATACCAAACCAACGCTCAAAAAAACGGAGACGGTAGCAACACCAGTTCCTGCTCCTCCTAAACCCAAAGCTTTATTCAAAGGTGGTACTAGCACCAATAGCAGTGGTAATAACGCAGATAGTTATAATGGTGTCAAAAATCAAGGCATTGCTGGCGGAAAGGGAGATCAGGGCAATCCCAATGGCAACCCCAATTCTGATAGCTATCAAGGTAATGCAACAAGTGGTAAAAGCGGTGCTGGTAATGGAGTCAGTATCAGAAGTGGATTAGATGGAAGAAGAATTACCAAGCTTCCTAGCTTTGAAGACGATTTTAATGAAAATGCCAAAGTAGCTGTGAATATTACTGTTGACCAAAATGGCAATGTACTGGCTGCCAGTATTAATCCTAAGGGTACTACTACTACTAATCAGGCCATCCGTAACATTGCTTTGAAAAAAGCCAAAACCCTCAAACTCAGTGCTGGTAAAGATAGTGAGCAAGAAGGCATCTTGGTTTTTAGCTTCAAACTCCGTGGTTAAGTTTTCTTTTCTAATTTGCACTTGATGAAGACCTATTCCCAAACACTTGACTACTTGTTTAGTGCCCTACCCATGTTTAGCAAGTTGGGAGAATCCGCTTATAAAAAAGACTTACATAATACTATTGCACTTTGTGCTTTTATAGGCAATCCCCAACACCAATTCAAAACCATACACGTAGCTGGCACCAATGGCAAGGGCTCTACCAGTCATATGTTGGCAGCCATTTTTCAAGCCGCAGGTTATAAAACGGGATTATACACTTCACCACATTTGAAAGATTTTAGAGAGCGCATTAAAGTAAATGGACAAGTATGTTCAGAAGAGTTTGTTGTGGATTTCACAAATCAGATTGAGCCTTTGATTCAAGAAATCTCTCCTTCTTTTTTTGAGATTACCGTAGCCATGGCATTTGACTATTTTGCAAAACAAGAAGTTGATATTGCCATCATTGAAGTGGGTCTTGGAGGCAGATTGGATAGCACCAATATTATTGATCCAGAATTATCCGTGATTACCAATATTGGTTTTGATCACATGAATTTATTGGGGCAACGATTAGAAGAAATTGCTTTTGAAAAGGCGGGTATCATTAAGCCAAACAAACCTGTTGTCATAGGTGAAACACTAGCAGAAACAAAACCCGTTTTCTTGGCTAAAGCAGCTTCTTGCAAGGCACCCATTCATTTTGCCAAAGACCATTTTCAAATTATTGACTTTGAAACCAAGTCTGGTCATTTAATGGTAACGGTTAGCAAACTGAACAATCAAGAACAGCATCATTTTGAATTGGATTTACCAGGCTATTACCAAACCAAGAATCTATTAACTGTACTAACTGCTATAGAACAGTTACAAATGCAAGGCTGGAAATTAGATCAACAAACGGTAATGCATGCATTGAAACAGGTTAAAAAACTAACGGGGTTACATGGTAGATGGGAAGTGATTGCTGATGATCCATTAACCGTTTTAGATGTTGGGCATAATGAGGATGGCATTAAAGAAATAGTCAAGCAAATAGAATTAACCGGCAAACAATCCCTTCATATTGTCATAGGTATGGTAAAGGATAAAGAAATTGACAAAGCCCTACAATTACTTCCCAAACAGGCAAGGTATTATTTTACCAAAGCGGCTATACCAAGGGCTTTGAACCAGACATTGCTGCTAGAACAAGCCGCCTCTTTTGGATTAGTTGGTAACGCTTACCCTACTGTTATTGAAGCATTTAAGGCAGCAAAAAATCACGCTGGAAAAGATGATTTAATCTTGGTATGCGGAAGTGTTTTTGTGGTAGCAGAATTACTTTAATACTATTTACAAAAGGATATATCCATCTACAGATGCATCCATCCCAAACGTAGCATGGCCTGATAAATGGCGCCTAACTGAACCCCATGTTGCAAAGCATTGTCTTCTAAGAGTTTGATCAATTCTGCCTTACCATAGGTTTCAACAATTAAATCTTCATAAGGGTCAAAACTTGTTTCTGCTAATTTTTCTGCATTGGTTGCCAAGAAAAAATAAGCGGTATTATTATTGATGGCCGGATTGGGTGAGATTTTAAAAAGGAATTCCACATCTGTTGAAACATAACCAGTTTCTTCTCTCATTTCTCTAATGGCCGAGGCCATGGGCTCTTCTCCTTCCTCTAAAATGCCTCCTGGTAATTCTAGCGTAGCAGTACCTTTTGCGTGTCTATATTGTCTTACCAATACCATTTTTTCATCCTTGGTAATGATGATCATATTGGTCCAATCAGGTAATTCAATCACATAATAGGGTTCCATTACCCTACCATCAGGCAACAAACATTTATCTGCCCTGGCCCTAAACCAACGGTCTTGGTACACATAGTTAGAGTCTAATATTTTCCAATCCATTGTTCTGATTTAGACATTTATTTGATCACCAGTTTCCCCATTTTCAATAAGGCATAGTGCAAAGTGCTCACCTGCATGGCTTGCATAAACTTGCGCTCCGCTAATAATTCCAATACTTGATCCAAGCTCTTTAAAACCACTTCTACCCCTTCTTCCAAATCCAATGGATAGTTAGCATCAAATTCTCCTCCTTTGGCCAAAAACATGTGCATGTAATTGTTGTGAATAGAAGGATTGTGTGCCACTTTACCCAGGTATTCAATGCTCTCAAATCTATAACCGGTTTCTTCTAAGAGTTCTCTTCCCATGGCTGCTTCTAAAGATGCATCTGAAGCTTCCACACATCCCCCTGGTAATTCAAGATCCGTTTGTTCAATGCCATGTCTATAAATTCTTTCCAAAATCACTTGACCGTCTTTGGTAAAAGCAAGGGCTGTAGCAAAATCAGGAAATGCATAAGTATAAAATGGGGTAATGATTGATCCATCTGCTTTCTCACAGGTATCAATTTTAATATCCGCCCAACGATCTTTAAAAAGTTGTTCTCTTTTTATGAGTTTCCAATCCAAATTTTTCTCCATTACCATTGTTTATTTTCTCTCAGTGCTGTTATATGCGCTACGTGGTGATTCCCGTGCCAAGCATATAAACCCAATAAAAACCAAATACTCATTTCTCTGTTTGCAGCAGGGTGCACTACTAACCTATTCCATTGTTCTTCAGTTAGGTCCTTGATGGTTGCTACCCATCTTAAGTGAAGGGCGTGTAATAAAGTAAGGGAGACATTAATAGGTACAAGGTCATTGTCTGCTAACAAGGCCCAATCCTGCTCTTCATAAGGTTTGATGGTAGGTTTGTCTTCAGTAAGCCCTAATTTAAAGCGGATATAGGCATTCATATGACTATCTGCCACATGATGCACCAATTGCTTAACCGTCCAACCACCATCCCTATAGGGTGTATTTAATTGCGCCTCGTCTAAATTGCTAATAGCTCTTTCTAGGGCTTCCGGCAAAAATTGCAGGTCTAATAACCAAACCTGCTTTTGCTGTTCAGAATAAGGCTTGGGTTCATATTTTCCAATAGGATAGCGTGGGTCTATTGTCATAAGAATCTATTTTGAATTATTTTATAAAAATTGCAATATCAATTAGGCGGATCTTACTGCATTCTTCACTTTTATCTCCTCACTTTCTTTCACTCTTCACTCTTCACTCTTCACTTTTATCTCTTCACTTTCTTTTTCACTCTTCACTTTTCACTCTTCACTCTTCACTTTTCACTTTTCACTTTTCACTCTTCACTCTTCACTTTTCACTCCCCCCTCAGTACATGCCCCGTCATAGCAATAAACACGTCTTCCAAATTGGCTTTTTTCACTTCTTTAGGTCTTTCAAAACCTGTAGCAACCAATTCGTCTATTAATTTATCAGGTGAGTTGAGTGCAATAATTTTACCAGAATCAATAATGGCTACACGATCACACAAAACTTCTGCTTCATCCATATAATGGGTTGTAATAATCACGGTAGTTCCCTTAGCTCTAATCTCTTTGATCAATTCCCAAAGATTTCTTCTGGCTTGTGGATCCAAACCCGTTGTAGGTTCATCCAAGAAAATAATCTTGGGTTGGTTAATCAAAGTAGTAGCAATTGAGAATCTTTGTTTTTGCCCTCCACTCAATTCCTTGTATTTGGCTTTAGCTTTTTCTCTCAGATTCACCGTATCCAATAACGTCATGCTATCTACGGTTTCATTGTATAAACCCGCAAATAGCTGGATCAACTCTGTTAGGTTTAAGCTAGGATAATAGCCAGAGGTTTGCAACTGTACCCCAATAATTTTTTTAATCTCATTGGGAGACTCATCTAAATTCAATCCATCTACCATTACGGTGCCACTGGTCTTGTTACGCAAGGTTTCAATAATTTCTAATGTGGTGGATTTACCGGCACCATTGGGCCCTAATAATCCAAAGATCTCTCCTTCTTCCACATCAAAACTGATCCCTTTTACGGCTTCAAAATCACCGTATTTTTTATTTAAGTCTTTGACTGATATAATAATCTTACCCATGATGCTTATTTGAATGGAATACTGATACCAATATTATTTGGCGATTTCTGCATCCCCTTTGCTTTTTGTTCTTGATCCATTAAAACGGCAATACTTCTTAATTGTTGAGCTGCAATTGAATTAAGCACAGCAGCTGTACCATTGAGGATGAGACCTCCTCCTAATAAATACCAATTGATATTTCTACTTCCATTAGTACCTATTAAACCCACTACAGAAGTAGCAGTTCCCAATACCGTAATGATCCCTGCCCATGTTCTGTTTGATCTATATTGGTCATAGTAAATGGTATACTGGGGATTATTTAAATAGGCCATTAAATAGTCTAATCTTCTTTTACCATTATACAACTGTCCATTATAGATTAATCCTGGTTTACTAAGGGCTGGAATATAGGATACCCCTTTAGGATTGTAATAAAACTGAACAGACTCAGGGCTTGGGGGTTGTCCCAAAACGCTTGTATGCAAAGAGATTGCCAATAGCAACAAGGCTATCCATTTCATGCACTTGGCTTTAAAAAGGTTTCTAATTCATCCATCATATTCTTGCTTCCTATAAACAAAGCCGTTCTTTCGTGCAATTTGGTTGGTTGAATTTCTAAAATTCTTTGTTCTCCATTGGTTGCTTTACCACCTGCTACTTCTAGGATGAAAGCAAAAGGATTGGCTTCATACAACAACCTGAGTTTACCTTGAGGTTTATCCAAAGTACCCGGATACATAAAAATGCCACCTTTAATGAGGTTGCGGTGTACATCTGCCACCATACTACCAATATAGCGTTGTGTATATGGCCCGCCTGTTTCCTTGGTTTTTTTCTGACATCCATTGATATATTCTCTTACACCATCTTTGTATTGGAAAAAATTTCCGTGGTTCACAGAATAAAATTTACCATCGGGTGGGCATTTAATATTGGGATGACTCAATGAAAACTCTCCAATGGAAGGATCTAGCGTAAATCCATTTACACCCCTTCTAGTTGCATACACCATCATGGTACTTGAACCATAAATTACATAACCTGCAGCCACTTGTTTGATACCAGGTTGAAGAAAATCTTCCTTGGTACAAGGAGTTCCTAATTCACTTACCCGTTTGTAAACACTAAAAATGGTACCAATTGAAACATTCACGTCTATATTACCACTTCCATCTAATGGATCAAACAAGACTACGTATTTGCTATTGTTACTTACTTCATCGTCAAAAACTACAAAATCATCCATTTCCTCACTACCAATTCCCGCACAACTAATCCCGTGCTTTAACACACCCATAAATTGGTTATTGGCATAGATATCTAATTTTTTCACGTCTTCACCTTGCACATTGATACTTCCAGCATCACCCAATATATCTACCAATCCCGCTTTATTAACTTCTACATTCACCCTTTTGGCAGCCAAACCAATGTCTCTTAACAATGAACTTAGCTCACCTGTGGCATTTGGGAACTGACGCATCTGCTGGATGGTGAACTCGTCCAGAGTCAGTATGTTTCTATTGATGATCATATGTTTGCCTATTTGTATAAAGATAACAAGGGCATCTCAAAAACTAGTCATTTTTTGAGGAATGGGGCTTTTGATCTGGCATATATTTGCATTCATAAAATTCTAGGAGCTGATGAAAGTTTTCAAATTTGGTGGTGCCAGTGTTAATAGCATTGAAAGAATCAAAAATCTGGGACCCATTTTACAGGAATTCAAGGAAGACCAATTGGTGGTAATCATCTCTGCCATGGGCAAAACCACCAATGCACTGGAAAAGGTGGCCGAAGCTTTTTTTGAAGGCAATAAGGAAACGGCTTTAACGCTTTTCCATGAGATTAAAACCAATCATTTAGCCATCGCCCAGCAATTAATGACCAAGGGTTATGCTGATTGCGAAACTCAATTGGCTGACTTTTTTACAGAAATAGAATGGCTTTTGCACGATAACCCAGTTAGGGAATATGATTATTATTATGACCAAGTAGTTTGTTTAGGAGAATTATTGAGTACCTGTATCTTAAGTCATTATTTAAATGAAACCGGTATCTCAAACAATTGGGTTGATGTTAGGGATTTTATAAGAACTGATAATAATTTTAGAGACGCCAATATTGACTGGGAAACTAGTACTGAAAAGATTCATGGATTAATGAACCAAAGTGTTCAGCAATCTTCAAAACTACTTATTACCCAAGGATTTATTGGGGCTACGGATGACAATGAAAGCAGTACACTTGGAAGAGAAGGAAGTGACTATTCGGCTGCCATTTTTGCCAATATTTTAGGTGCTGAAAGTTTAACCATTTGGAAAGACGTAGCAGCTGTGATGAACGCAGATCCTAAAGTATTTCCCGATGCAGTTACTATTCCTATTTTAAATTATACTGAAGTAATTGAAATGGCCTATTATGGCGCGCAAGTGATTCACCCTAAGACCATCAAACCGCTTCAAAACAAAGGAATCCCTTTATTGGTAAAATGCTTTTTAGACAGCAGTTTAGCGGGTACACAAATCCATAACAAACAAATCAAGAACTTACCTCCCATTATTGTTTTAAAACCCAAGCAGGTTTTGGTTACCATGACTACTACTGATTTTTCTTTTGTGGGAGATCACCACATTAGAGAATTATATGGCCTAATGGAAACCATGCATTTAAAACCCAATTTAATGCAAACTGGCGCCATTTCATTAATGATTAGCCTAGACGATCAACCGGAGAAAATTAGTAGATTAGCCCAAGCAGCAAGTGGCATTTTTGACGTTCAAGTTGAAAAAGGGTTGACCCTTTTAACCATCCGCCATTATACTGCAGCTACCATTGAACAGCATTTAGCAGGCAAAACGGCAGTATTACAACAACAGTCAAGAGAAACCTTACAGTTTTTGTATTGATGATTTTATGACTTGGAAAACAAGTGTTTTTGTAGCATTATTTTGAGCTCTGTTTCTTTGAATGGTTTTACCAAAACATCGGTAATACCCGCCTTTCTATAGGCTTCTAAGTCATCTTGCAAAATAGTTGCTGTTAACGCCACAACAGGCATACTTGCTTTACCATTGGGATGATTTCTAATGGCTGTTGCCAATTGATCTCCTGTCAATTTTGGAACATTTATATCGGTTAAGACAATATCATATTTGTTGTCATTAAACATCTGCCAACCAGTTTGTCCATCCTTTGCTAAGTCATAAGCAAGGTTTTGCTTTTTGAGCAATAATCCTAACAACATAGCATTCATATCATTGTCTTCTATAACTAAGGCTTTTTTGTGCAACATGTCTGTATATAATAACAGACCATTGTTGGTAGAGGCAACAGGCTCAATAGTTTGCAGTTCTTGGTCAATTTGGTATACCAGTGAAACGGCAAACTCAGAACCCTCATTTAACTTACTTGCTACTTCTATGGTACCACCCTGCAATTCGGCTAACATTTTACAAATAGGAAGACCCAATCCTGTACCCTTGATGGCACGTCTTGATTCAGCACTTTGGTCTGCAGAAGTTACTTGAGTAAACTCTTCAAAAATACTGTCTAACTTGTCTTCAGGAATTCCAATTCCTGAATCCGCTACCCTAATTTTTAATGATACTTGCTGGCCATTCTTATTGGTAGCTGCAGCAGAAATGGTTACTGCCCCTTGCTCCGTGAATTTGATGGCATTGCTAGTGAGATTGAACAAAATTTGTTTTAATCGGAACTTGTCTCCTATAACAATTAAGTCTTTGGGAATTGATAATTCCTCTTTAATTTGAATACCTTTTTCTGCTGCTGCTGCACTAAAAGCAAATGCCACTTCACCAATAGCTTCGGAAATATTAAATGGATGTTGCTCCAATCTTAGTTTGCCAGCGTCCAATTTTGAAAAATCCAATACGTCATTAACAGTATGCAGAAGGTGGTCAGAACTTGTTTTAATGGCTTGTAAATATTTTTTCTTCTCAGGGTCAGACTCCATTCTATCAATAATATCTGTGAATCCCATAATAGAAGTAAGCGGAGACCTAATTTCATGACTCATATTACTCAAGAATCTGCTCTTCATCTGAGTCATTTTCTCTGCATTCTCTCTGGCTTCAATTAACTGGGTTTCATATTTAACCAGTCTGAAAATATTGAATACTAAGAGTACAACAATCACCAAAATAATGGCCAAAGAACCCCATGAAAATTTCTCTATAGAATTTCTGGCATCTAAGGAAGTAGCTAATGCGTTTTCTAGGTGTTGCTTTCTGGCGGCTAATTCTCTTTGTAACAAGACTTCTAATGCCGCGTCAATCTGAGCAATAATACTCAGGTTGGTTTCTGCCAACACTTTCTCACTTTCATTCAGGCGTTTACGAACATTAAACTCTTCATTGACTTTGCCTTGGTAAAATTGCTGAATCTCATCCGATAATTTATTGATGGATGAATCCAGTGAAGAGGTTTCTGTTTTAGTGGAATCTAATGTTTTACCGGCTTGTGTTGCACCTCCTTTGGCGTATTCCAATGGTGCTGCAGCTTCTTCTTTATTGGTAAACAACTCTCCCAATTTCTTGAAGAATCCCTTCTTTTTCTTTGGGGCAGCTTTTAATGTATCTACCCTATTGATCACAAATCCTTCTAAAATTGACTTGTCAATACGCTTGATTTGTATGGGTTGATTTATTTGAACCAATTGCGTTCTATAACCTGATTTGGTGGTAGTAGTAACAGAATCGGCAATTTTCTTTAATTGAGCAATCATATCGGCCAACTCAATTTTCTTGTCTAAGCCGGCCACAATCTGTTTTACATCGGCACTATCTGCACCGGTCATTACCTGTTGAAGGTTAAAAGAGATTTCACTCAAACCTGCTAAGAAGGCATTTTTTCTAGTAGAATCATAAGTACTCAAATAGATCCTATAATTATTTTCTGCCACAGAAAGTTGCTTATCGGTCTCTTGTAAAAGTCCAATACTAGGGTTTTGAATCACCAGTGTATCAATGGATTGTCTTAAAGAAATAAGGCTTTTGGAATTGACAGCATTTAAAACTAATACTGACACCAAAACCACCAGGCATATGATGATTAGGATGATATTAGAAATAGAAAGTCTTAGCTTTTTCATTGCTATTATCAAGTTTCTTAGGGGTTACGGAAGGTTGAAAATACAATAAAATAGTAAGAGACCGCTAGTTTTTCAGAAAATCCGGTATTCTCCCTTTTGGTTAGAACCAACAATAGGTAATTGATGACGCACTTGAAAATGGTCAAACACCTCTTTCATTTTGTCTGAAAAAGCCCGATATTCTGGGTCATCTCGGCTGCTTTTTTTAAGGAATTCCCTACTCTTTTCTTGATCATATTTAATGGGAAATACATGAACTGGTATAAAATCCTGTCCTTGTAATTGGGCATAAGCTGCCAAGACATAGAGCTCTTCCATGGGTATATCCTTTATGGGAATACATCCCTGGGTTAAACAGCCTCCATGTATAAAAATGTCTGAACCAGGTTTAATGGAATCACTTAATAACCTATCAGAAGCATTGGGATAATTGAGTTCCAGAGATAAATGGTAATTACTCAAAGGATTAAAAGACTTGATAAAATAACATCCTTCAGGTACTTGGTAATCACCATCCATACGCTTGGGTCCCATGGTTCCAGAAAGGGCACAGATGGCATAGGTTTTAAACAATTGGAACTGTTGATTATTTCCAGACTTTACCCAAACTTCTAATTGGGAATCGTATTTAAAACTTCTGATATAGAGTTGTTTGGGTGGAAATAACAACCCAGCTTTCTTAAACTGATTTTTGAGGGTGTCCGTTCTGGTTTTTATGGCTTTAGCCACTTTGGGATAAGACTGTTGTTGTTCCCAAAAAACGGATTGTCCGCTCAATTGCAGCATCTGGAAAAGAAAAATGGTGCATAGGGTTAACAACTTCATGGATTCAAAAATAAGTCATCAACCCTAATGCACCACTGCTAATTATTTACAAATTACCTCTTTGGTCTTGTTCGCGTTCTATTGCTTCAAAAAGCGCTTTAAAATTTCCTTTTCCAAAACTTGTTGCGCCTTTTCTTTGAATGATCTCAAAAAACAAAGTGGGTCTATCTTCCACTGGTTTGGTAAATATTTGCAATAAATACCCCTCTTCATCTCTATCTACTAAAATGCCCAAATGTCTTAAAGGAGCTAAGTCTTCATCAATAGTACCTACCCTATCTAATAGTTCATCATAATAAGACCCTGGCACTTTTAAAAATTCAATACCCCTGCTTTGAAGTTCAGTTACAGTCTGGACAATATTATTGGTGGCCAATGCAACGTGCTGGCATCCTTCACCATTGTAAAAGTCAAGATACTCTTCTACCTGTGATTTCTTCTTTCCTTCTGCGGGTTCATTAATGGGGAATTTGACAAAGCCATTCCCATTACTCATTACTTTACTCATCAATGCAGAATATTCTGTAGAAATATCTTGGTCATCAAATGTTAGAATATTGCGGAAACCCATAACCTGCTCATAAAAATCAACCCATTTATTCATTTGGTTCCATCCTACATTTCCAACACAATGGTCCACATATAATAATCCTGTATCGGTTGGATGATAGGCCGATTCCCATTTTTTAAACCCAGGTAAAAAAACACCCTGATAATCCTTTCTTTCTATAAATAAGTGTACCGTATCGCCATAAGTATGAATACCACTAACAACCACTTTCCCATCTGCATCTTCTAATATGGTTGGTTCCGTATGTGATTTGCCACCACGTTGAGTGGTTTGCTTCCAAGCATCTTCTGCGTCATTTACTTTCAAAGCCAAGAACTTAATGCCATCACCATGTTGGTATACGTGTTGTGCAATTTCGTTATCTGTTCTCAGTGCTGTGGTGAATACAAAAGTGAGTTTATGTTGACGAACCGCATAACTAACCTTGTCTTTGATACCGGTTTCAGGGCCCGCATAAGCTAATGATTGAAATCCAAATGCGGTTTTATAAAAATGTGCTGCTTGTTTGGCATTACCAACATAAAATTCAACATAATCTGTTCCTTGTAAAGGCAAGAAATCAGTTTGTGAAATAGGGCTATTAACCATTGCTTGATTAGCTTCCATAGAAGATGTTTTAAATAAATAAGATAAATGAATCAAAAATCTTTCGCCGCAGGGCGATAGTTTAAAACAAGGCATCCATGGCTAGGGCAACCATGAGTAAGCAATAGCTGATACGGATATCGCCAAAAACCTTATGTGGGTAGTCAGGTCTCATTGCTACAAAAATACCTTTTTTGACCAACCAAACAAGCATGCATTGCTTTGGTTCTATATCTTCGTGGTTTACAAGGTTTTTTAACAAAACATCAAATAATGAAAGTAGGCATTTTAGGAGGCGGTCAATTGGGTAGAATGTTGTTGCAAGCTGCGGCTGATTATACAGTAGAAACACATGTTCTGGAAAATGACCCAAACTGCCCTGCTGCACACCTCTGCCACCACTTTCATTTAGGCAATATTCAAGATTACGATGCGGTATTGGCTTTTGGCCAGGGCTTAGATGCTATCACCATTGAAATAGAATCTGTTAATATAGATGCATTAGAGGCTTTAGAAAAACAGGGTGTAAAAGTATATCCTAGTACAGCGGCCATTCGCATCATAAAGAATAAAATTACCCAAAAAGCATTTTATGCTGAACATCAAATACCATCACCGGAATATTTGATTACCAATAGTTTAGAAGAATTAAAAAGCAAAGAAGCTTTTTTACCTGCTGTGCATAAAATTGGAGAAGGAGGATATGATGGAAAAGGGGTTCAGGTGATTAAACGCAAAGAGGATTTAGAAAAAGGATTTGATGCCCCTTCTGTTTTAGAAAAAATGGTTCCCATTCAAAAAGAACTAGCCTTAATTATTGCTGTCAATGCCAAGGGTGAGACGGCTGTTTATCCACCAGCAGAAATGGTTTTTGACCCAATTCTAAACCTATTAGACTATCAAGTTTCTCCCGCAAGAATTCCTGAAAAGGTTTTGTGGAAGGCAGAAGCCATTGCTTTAAAAGTGGCCAAATCTCTGAAAAGCGCTGGATTATTTGCTGTTGAACTATTTGTTGACCATGATCAAAATGTATGGGTGAATGAAACAGCCCCAAGGGTACACAATAGTGGTCACCATAGTATTGAAGGAAACTATTGTAGCCAATACCACCAACTTTGGCGGATTATTTTGGAATATCCCCTTGGAAATACAGACGCTATTATGCCTGCGGCGATAGTCAATTTGCTTGGTGCTCCAGGACATTCTGGACCTGCAGTTTATGAAGGATTACATGAAACCCTTCAAATAGATAATGCTTTTGTACACTTATATGGCAAGGCCGAAACCAAACCAGGGAGAAAAATGGGGCATGTTACCCTTTTGAGTACAGAATACCAAGATCTAGTATACAAATCCAATAAAATCAAGCACTTGCTTAAAATTGTAAGCAAGCCTTAATTAATTCTATTTCCGAATCACATTTAATGGTCTTAGAAAACCTATGCCTATCAAGCTTTTGGTTTGTAATGCAGGTGAGGTATTGGTAGGACCAAATAATCTAACGTTATCATCGTAAATTAAGTCAAGACTATAGGTTGCAGAAAAGTACTTGTTAATTTTAAATGCCAATTGATTAGTCATGAACAAATCCACATTCTGCGGGTCTTGTTTATAGTTGGAGAACAAATCCATCCTACCCTTATACGCAATATTTTTAGCAACAGTAGTGCTATAGTTGACTGTTACAAAAGCACCAATTTCGTTCAAAGATTTCTGTCCTTTAGGTACCCCATACAAGCCCTTATCATACAATTCTTTTTTGGTTACCACTGTATACCTAGAGGTTAAAGGAGAAAGGAATACGGATAATTTAGAACTGGGTTTATAGTCAAAACCTAATGAGAAAATAAAATAACCTGGAGCCAAAAAGCTGGAAGATAATTCTGCGGGGTTGGTTCCGTAATTAAATCCATCAAAAAACTGTGAACGGAAATTGAATAAAGCGGATAAAAACCACTTTCCAGTGGTATCCATTTTGTAACCAAACTTGCTCAAGAAGTCCATTCTATCATCATTCTTTCTTCCCCCAGAACTAGAAGTATTCACATATCCTAGATTTAGGTCCATATTATTGTCCCAGACCTTACGCCCTTTCTGATGAAACACATAATAATTCAAATAGGTATTGGCGGCCAAAGAAAAATTATCGCCACCGGCAGCCCAGTTACTCAATGAACCCTGAGACAAAGAAAATAGGAAGAGACCTCCCCTTTTCCAAGCCCATTTAGTGGTATCGGCTTCTTTTTTAATGGTTCTTGAAGTTTCAGAACGCAATTTATTTACTACCACATCTTGTGCAGATGCCATAAAACCTAAAAAAATTCCAATAAAAAGTAGATATTTTCTCATCCTTATTTTTTTCAAAGCGCTAATTTAAAGCATCTTGAGAAGTTTAACGAATGCAATGCTGACAATCTGGCACAAAACACCTGATTTTATGTATTTTCGCGCTCTAAATTTGGGTATTGATGGAAATGTTGGATTTATCTGGTAAAGTGCATGATGAGCAAAGACAGGGAGAAGCTTTTTCACCCACTAGCTCTATTGAAAAAACCTATCAAAAGCATTTCTACATAGAAAGCTATGGCTGCGCCATGAATTTTTCAGATAGTGAGGTAGTGGCTTCTATTCTTCAGGCAAATGGTTTTGGCCCAACTTCCCAATTTGAGGAAGCTGATTTGGTATTGGTCAATACCTGTTCAATTAGAGAAAAAGCAGAACAAACCATTAGAAAAAGACTCACTGAATTCAGAAAAGCCAAGGAAAGTAAAAAGGGCATGCTGGTAGGAGTTTTGGGTTGTATGGCAGAAAGATTAAAAGCCAAATTGTTGGAAGAAGAAAAACTGGTTGACTTAGTTGTTGGACCAGACGCTTATAGAAGTTTACCACTTTTAATTGAGGAAGCCAGTACGGGTCAAAAAGCGGTAAACGTTTTACTCAGTAGAGATGAAACCTATGCAGATATTGCCCCCATTCGTTTAGATAGCAATGGCGTCTCTGCCTTTGTTTCTATTATGAGGGGCTGCAATAATATGTGTAGCTTTTGCGTAGTGCCTTTTACTAGGGGAAGGGAAAGAAGCCGTGATGCCCATAGCATCTTGGCCGAGTCTATTGACCTATTTGAAAAAGGTTATAAAGAAATCACCCTATTGGGACAAAATGTAGATAGCTATTATTGGGTTGATGAAGTCAATGGTATTACAATCACTTTTGCTGCATTACTTGAAAAAATTGCCTTGATTAGTCCATTACTCAGGGTTAGATTCAGCACTTCTCACCCCAAAGACATTACGGACGAAGTAATACATACCATTGCCAAATACCAGAACATCTGCAATTATATTCACTTACCTGTTCAAAGTGGTAACAATAGAATTTTACAGTTAATGAATAGGACCTATACCCGCGAATGGTATTTGGCCAAAGTAAAGCGCATTAGAGAATTCATTCCCGACTGTGGCATTAGCACTGATATTATTGCTGGATTTTGTTCTGAAACAGAAGCAGAACATCAGGAGACTATTTCTATTATGAATGAAAGTGTTTTTGACTATGGCTACATGTATTTCTATAGTGAAAGACCTGGAACGCTTGCAGAAAGAAGGTATACGGATGATGTTCCTGAGGATGTTAAAAAAAGACGTCTGCAAGAAATTGTAGATACCCAATACCAATTGTCTCTTAAAAGCAATCAAAATGATGTTGGTAAAACTTACCGCATTTTAATTGATGGAGAAAGTAAAAAGGATACCAATTTTTGGAAAGGCAGAAATGACCAAAACAAAGTGGCTGTTTTTCCAAAAGCTGACTTGGATTTGCAAATGGGAAACTATGTAGATGTGCAAATTCATAGCTGTACCAAGGGTACTCTTTTAGGAACAGCCGTTCCTGGCACCAAACATTGATAAACAGGATGGCAACATCCTTTAAAATAGATCCATGGATTTACAATCTATCAAAAACAGGTTTGGCATTATTGGTAATGCCACTGCATTAAATCATGCATTAAACACCGCTGTACAAGTAGCAGCAACGGACTTGACCGTGCTAATTGTGGGAGAAAGCGGTGTAGGTAAAGAAGTATTTTCTCAAATTATTCATGCGCTTTCTAGTAGAAAGCACAATCCCTTTATTGCTGTTAACTGCGGAGCTATTCCAGAAGGCACCATTGACTCAGAGTTATTTGGCCATGAGAAAGGGGCTTTTACCGGAGCCGTAGATAGCAGAAAGGGGTATTTTGAAACCGTAAGCGGAGGCACCATTTTCTTAGATGAAATTGGAGAAATGCCATTGGGAACACAGGCTAGACTCTTAAGGGTTTTGGAAACGGGCGAGTTCATCCGTGTGGGATCTTCCAAGGTTCAAAAAACAGATGTCCGTGTCATTGCTGCAACTAATCGCGAATTATTGGAATTTACACAAAAGGGACGCTTTAGAGAAGACCTCTATTATAGGCTTAGTACGGTTCCTATTAGGGTACCGTCTTTGCGAGACAGAAAAGAAGACATTTTGCTTTTGTTCAGAAAATTTGTAGTTGATTTCTCAGAGCGATACAAAACCATTCCAGTTCAATTGGATGAAGAAGCCAAACAATTGCTAATTAACCATGGCTGGCAGGGCAATGTAAGAGAGTTAAAGAATATTGCAGAACAGATTTCTGTTCTCAGTACCAATCCTCAGGTGAATGGATCAGAGCTTAGAAAATTTTTACCAGAAAAAAATGGTAACCGATTGCCCGTTTTGGCCAATCAACCTGGTGCAACAGCAGAATTCAACAACGAGCGAGAAATCTTGTACAAGTTGTTTTTTGACATGAAAAAAGATGTTACTGAACTCAAAAAAATGTTTTTAGAGATTTTACAGAACCCTTCACTGGCGGGATCTGCAGCCAGTTTTACTAGGGATTCACTCTTGAATGATTTTCATGCTAACAATGAACTCCCCGTTGCCACTTCTAATAACATGAACAGTGCAGCAAACAATAATTTGCCAACCAGTTATATCAACAATAACCAACAACCCGTAATTCTCGGAGAAGATAATATTCACCAACACGAAGAAATTGAAGAGTCTTTGAATATTATGGACAAGGAAAAAGAATTAATAGTAAAAGCGCTGAAAAAACACAAGGGCAAACGCAGAGATGCATCCCTTGATCTTGGTATCAGTGAAAGAACACTTTATCGCAAATTGAAAGAATACGATATTGACGAATGATTGGATTAAATACAAACCTTTTGCATGAAAAATAATTTTCTGTTTTACCATTCCAAAAAATTGCTACTTGGGCTGCTTTTACTCAGCCTAGCGGGTTGCGGTATCTATACCTTGAACGATGTGTCTATTGACTATACAAAGGTCAAGACCATTAAAGTATTTTTTATTGAGAACAAAGCCAGTTATGTAAATCCACAACTGAGCCCCAAACTATATGATAAGCTACTGCAGAAAATCACCAATAGTACAAAGCTTACAAGAACCAATAATGATGATGCACACTACCAAGTTACTGCAACCATTACGGGTTACAATCCTTCTCAAACGGTAGGGATCAGTGCCCAACAAGCCACTACCAACCGATTAACCGTAACCGTACACGTGTCATTGAAAAAGACTTTGGAGAATAAAACAGAAGAGTTTGACGTTAGCAGAAGTGCCGATTTCTCCGCTAATCTTTCCCTTCAACAAGCAGAAGGACAATTATTAGATGAAATGGTCAGGAACCTGACCGATGAAATTTTCAACCATATCTTTTCGAACTGGTAATCAAATCGTACTTTTATCCCTATGAACGCATCTCAGGAAAAAGCATTATTCCATTTAACAGGACAATCTGATCTATCTAAGATTCAGGAGTCCACTTTAAAACAAATGGCTGCTGAATTCCCCTATTTTGCCCCTGTTCACCTTTTCTTGGCAGAAAAATGGCATGCAACTGATGCGATTCAGTTTGAAACAGCATCACAAAAGGCCAATTTATACTTTACCAATCCTTATTGGCTACATTATCAGTTGAATAGTGCAACCGTAAAACCAGAAACGCAGGATGTAAGCATTTCTTTGGAAACCATTATCCACCAGACCAATCAACCAAATTATACTGCACAGCAAAACAAGGAATTGCCTGCTTCCGAGACAATTGATCACCAAACGGCCGATCCCTTGCTACTTGATGATTCATCCACTAGCAGCCCTGAAATTCCAGTAGTTCAAGCACCCGTTTCTAATAGTATATCCAATGATTTCAGTATTCCTACTATAGAAAAAGTCAAAGAAATGATGCGGGGGATTGACAAACAACCCCTGATTGAGTCTACAGATAGTCTGCCTGAGGGTATTACTACAATGGCTCCTGACTTACCCATTGTTTCTGTAATTCCAGAACCTATTAGGGTTGATAATACGGAACTGCTGCAAGATTTTCAGTCAAATGCAGCAACTGAGTCCATTATAGAAGCACCCTATTCAGAACAATCTTTTAACGAAGCTGAAGCTGATGATACTGAGAATGAAGAACAATCTCCAGTAGCATCCTATGATGAAACTTCTGCCGCAGCAGTAAGTAATGCCAAAATATCCAGTTTATTATCTGGCCAATTGGCCGATTTTAAGAAACCAGTTACGGAAGCGGATCAGTTGGGACTACCCAAAGATCCCATGCATACCATAGATTATTTTGCGTCTCAAGGCATTAAGATAGATTTATCACAGATTCCTCAAGACAAATTAACTACCCACTTAAGAAGATTTACAGACTGGCTCAAGTACATGAAGTCTGAAAATCCTAACCCCGTAGACCTTGGTACCAGAAAAGATTTAGAAGAAGCAGTTGAATTAATTGCCCAAACTTCTAACGAATCCAAAGAGGTTTTAACCGAGTCCATGGCGGATGTTTTGCAAAAACAAGGGCAAATTGACAAGGCAATTCAGCTCTATATCAAATTAAGTTTCTTAAATCCTGAAAAATCCGCTTATTTTGCTGCCAAAATTCAACATTTAAAAGGTATACAATGATCATTTTGTTCTTAGTTCTGATTGTGCTTGCTTGTGCAGGTTTGGGTTTTGTGGTATTGGTTCAGAATCCCAAAGGTGGTGGCTTATCTGCCAATGTAGGCGGTATTAGCAACCAATTGATGGGTGTTAAGCAAACCACAGACGTACTTGAAAAAGGAACCTGGCTATTTGCAGGTATTATTGCTCTATTGGCTTTATTCTCTAGTCTATTCTTAAAAGGCGGTGCTTCTACCAGCGTAGATAATTCTCTTTTACAAAAAGTGAATACTACCGGCGCAGCTCCTGCAGCACCAGCTACACCTGCTAATACCGTTCCTATGAAGGCGGATTCTGGCAAGAAATAAGCTAATTGTAAAATTATTATGACCCTGTCTGCCGTGCAGACAGGGTTTTTATTTAATTTGAACAGATGAAATCCTTAGCGCGCACCCTTTTCTGGGTAATTATTCTTTTGTCAGGAATTGGCATATGGTTGGTGTTTGGCCATGGCACGGACTTTTCCGATTCACATAAGTATTTTACCGTTTCACAAGCCGATGCTAAAGCAGGCAAACCCGGAGAAGCAATGGAAGGGAAATCCTTATTAAAACAACCCTGGGTGCTAGACCTTTTGATATCAGTTTCTGGAAATCAAGGAAAAATCAAAGCTGGGAGATATGAGCTAATACATGGTCAAAGCATTTGGAGCGTAGCTAGAATGTTGAAAAATGGAAGACAAGCAGAAGTTAGACTCGTAATCAATAGAATTAGAACAAAGGAAGATTTTGCCCACTTAATTGCCAGTAAATTCAACCAAGACAGCATTCAAGTTTTGGCTTATTTGAACAACCCAGACTCCTTGAAACAGTGGGGTGTTGATACGGGAACGGTTTTCACAACCATTATACAGGATACCTATCTATTTTATTGGAACAGTTCAATGAATAAAATTTTCCAAAGACTGTATGACGCCAAAAACCAGTTTTGGAATAAGAACAATCGCTTGGCAAAAGCTGAAGCCATGGGGTTCAAACCAGAAACTGTGTATATACTGGCTTCCATTGTAGATGAAGAAACCAATTATGAATCTGATAAATTCAAAATTGCCAGTGTTTACATAAATCGCTTACACAAACAAATGCCTTTGCAAGCTTGCCCTACCATTAAGTTTGCAATGCGTGATTTTACACTCACAAGGATTTATGAAAAATATTTAAGCAATCCATCTCCCTATAATACTTATAAATTCAAGGGTTTACCACCTGGTCCTATTTGCACCCCAACGCCTAAAACCATTGATATAGTTTTGGACGCGCCCAAAACAGACTTTTTGTTTTTTGTAGCCAAAAGCGATTTTAGTGGATACCACCATTTTAGTAGTAATTACAAAGAACACGATGCTTATGCAAAAGAATACCAAAAAGCATTGGATATTTACATGGCCAAAAAAGCAAACACACATTGACCAAACTGGAACGCATTATTGTTACTTCAAAACCTGTTAGTTATCTGATCAGGAAAAGCAAGGAAATCTATATTCCAGGTTTTCAGGGAATTCCATTGTATGATGTGGTGCAGTTTTTTTTTATGCAAGTAAACAGAATTGGACTTAACGATAGAGCTTCTGTGATTGCTTTTCACTTGATCATGGCCATTCCAGCAGCCTGTTTGTTTTTGTTTTCTGTAATCCCTTATTTGCCAGGATCTGATGATTTTAGAAAAGAACTCTTGTCTTTAACAAAAGACCTAACACCTATTAAGAACACTTATGATTTGATTGAAAATTTTCTAAATGACTATTTTGAAAAACCAAAAGGCGGTCTAATTTCCTTTGGTTTTCTATTGGTTATATTTTACGCTTCTAATGCCATGATGGGTATCATTAGAACCTTTGACAAATCTATCTTAGACGCAAAGACTTATTTCATGCACAAACGCTGGAGAGCCATTAGGCTTACAGTAATCTTAATTTTATTGGTCATTAGTGCTGTCTTCTTCTTAATGGGTCATGATGCTTTAGAGAGCATTTTAAAAAGGCTTTTTGGCATGCGAAAACGTGTGCATTTAGGATGGTGGGAAAATACTAGATGGATGGTGATTATCTTATTGATTTTTTTGGGAATCTCTTTGATTTATAAGTTTGCCCCTTCCGTAGAAAAACGCTGGAAATTAATTTCACCTGGATCATTATTGGCCACCTTCCTTACACTAGCTACTACTATTGGATTCTCCTATTGGGTAAACCATTTTGGGCGCTATAACAAAGTATATGGCTCCATTGGAACCGTTATGGTCATTATGTTATTGATAGAATTAAATGCCTTGATTTTGCTAATTGGCTTTGAGCTTAATGTGAGTATCACTTATCTTCAAAAGAAAGTAGCTGAAAGAAAAAAATTAGAATCAGAAACCCAATAGTTATTTACGTTTCAATTGTCTAAGATCTTTAAATCTGAATTTCTCTTTTTTCTTACTCCAAACAGCTACAATTTCAGCTTCTCTTTCTGCAGTTACACTTTTTGCTAAGTATTGACCAGCTTTATTCTTTTGCCTATAAGCTTCATAAATACTAATGGCACAGGCCACAGAAATATTTAGGCTTTGAATCATGCCTACTTGTGGAATAATAAAATTCCCATCGGCTACTTGACGCATTTCTTCACTTACACCATCGTGTTCATTACCAAAGACCAATGCTACCGAACCAGCAGCAAAATCAATATCATATAAGTCAATAGCGTCTGAAGAAAGATGGGTAGTTAAAATGGTTTGATACAATGGACGAATCACATTCATACAAGCTTCCACGGAATCAAATTGGTGAATGGTTAACCATTTTGCCGCACTACTACTACTTTTTGGTCCAAACCTTGGATGTTTGGGTATGGTGGTTGTAATAATATAAATATCTTGAATACCTACGGCATCGCAAGTGCGCATCACTGCAGAAATATTGTGTGGGTCTTCTACATTTTCCAATACAACCGCTAAGTTGAATTGCCTTTTTGCCAATACTGATTCAAACTTTCCTAGTCTTTCCGGTGTCATGGGTTAAAAATGAGTGCAAAACTATCCTTTTCTAAGATTGTCCTTCAAAAAAATAGTCCCATACCCTTCCAAAAACGGGAACGGGAACGAAAAACCCTCCGAATTTGTTGCATTTTCCTACCAAGTATCTGGTATTTTTAGCAGTTTTTAACCATTTTTTACCATAAAAAGAAACAACCTATTGTTTAATTAGTATTTTTATATGCGCCCTAATCCAGCGCAACGCCTTAATCCAGCGTAACCGTAACCCAAACGTACCCCCAATGTTAAACACAGACAATGTTCGTGGAGAACATATATTGTGGCTTACCCCCATGGTATATACCTGGCTGGCTAGCTTTACGGCTCCAGTACAAATGGTCCTGTTCTTCTTTGATAACACGTATTACGTGTTGAGCTTTTTGACAAGTGCCATCCTTTTCATTGCCCTGATTGGAGTTCCCTACTTACTCCATAAACACTTCAGAGAAAATGAATCCAGAAGCATTATCATCTCATGGTTACATATCCTGAGCTCTGTATTTTTAATGCTTGGCATTTTGATGATTTACACTTATACCCCCCCTATTAACCGTGAATGGAGGTACTACCCCATCATGAGTCCAAATTTTGAAAGATGGAGAACCATGAATGACATGGCGATTATCCTATTTCAATTGTTTGTGGGAGTACAAATCCTATTCTCCGTGTATGGTTTAACCAAACTATATTTTCAGAGAAAGGACCAGCAAAAAAGACTCCAAGATTTGGAGTATGCCTATGAGATGAATCCAATGGTGAATCAGATTTCCAAGTACTGACACTATTGTTTATCATAAAATAAACCGGCCCGTAACCCCGGTACCCCAATGAAACATAGAGGCTGTCTCAACAATTTGAGTCAGCCTCTTTTATTTGTATCACTGATGGATAATTTTTTAAGTGTTTACACAGGGCTATTCTAGTAAGAGCGCAACCGCTTTAATTTATGTTAGAATTGAACCCTAACGCCTAGTCCTGCTGACCCGCCTAAGGTTACGGCACCATAGTCAAAATGAATGCCGGATGCCATATCTTGGCTTAATAACAATGGCCCATCCATGTCTACATAGTCTAGTTGGGGTAGAAAATTGGCCACGGCTGCGGCTCCAATACTTGATTCATTCATACTCCCCATCATAATTTTCATTCCCAATTCCCTGCCTTTTGCAATCATTCTTCTAGCTGGGGTAAGACCGCTACACTTTGTCAATTTGATATTGATTCCATGAAAATGATTGGCACAACGCAACACATCTTGTTCAAATACACAGGATTCATCTGCAAATAAAGGCAACTGAGATTCTTGATATAATTGTTGCATGCCTTCCCAATTGTCTTTGGCAAGCGGCTGTTCAATCATCTCAACCCCTAATTCTGCTAATTGAGGAATCTTTTCTCTGGCTTCCTCCAAAGTCCATCCCGCATTGGCATCCACTCTTAAAACAGCATCTGTTGCAGCCCTTAATGCTTTGATAATGGCTATATCTTGATCTGTACCCAATTTCACTTTATAAATTGGCCATGGTTGCTCTTTCATTTTGAACAGCATTTTTTCAATACTGTCAATGCCAATGGTATAATCAGTTACAGGTGTGTTTTCCCACTGGGTATTCCATAACTGATAGAGTTTCTTTCCCTTCATTTGACCAAACAAATCCCATGCGGCCATGTCTAAAGCACATACTAAGAATGGATTCTCTGGAAACAAATGATGCAAATAATGCCAATATCTTTCGGGATCTGTAAGTGCAAATTTTTCAACCATTTGCTTTTTAGATTCCAAATCGGCCACCATCTGTTCTACCGTAATATGGTAATAGGCAATGGCAGGGGCTTCTCCAAAACCTGTAAAATTTCCAATAGAAAGTGCCACCACCAAGGATGGTTGATGGGTTTTGGTTCTGCCATTAGAAATAGTAAACGGGTATTTAAATGGGAGTTCCTTTTGCCAATATTGCAATATCATGCCAAGATGTTTAAAACATTCAACGGGTAACTATCTGCCACTAGCTGTTATAGACTGGGCAAAACTTTCATTAAAGTTAGTTGCTTCCATGAGTTGTTCCAAAGTCATTTGCATGCGATACCTCCAATAATGTTGTGGATTGGCTGGTATATTAATTCTTTCATCATTGGGATTCTCCCTACGCAACGTAACATCCATTCCCAGCAAATCTTGCAATTGAAACACACTCCACATGGCAGGTGAATAAAGGTGCTGTAAAACCACCGCTTTGTTGATCCATGCTTCACAGAAAAATGGTGCTTCACCCCACTGACCTAATTCTGAATTATAAAACTGTTGCGTAGCCGTTCTATCTTCTTCCCACCAACCTCTAATGGTACTCATGTCATGGGTAGATGGTGTAACCACACTTAGATATGGTGCATCATTGGGATGGAAAAATTGCTTTTGGGAATCTTTGGGCATTCTTTGAATTTCTAAACTTAGTAAACCCAGTTGTTGCATCACATCTGGCACACAGGAAGGCACCATTCCTAAATCTTCTCCACAAACCAACATATTGGTGACCCTTTTCAATGCTGGTAACTTTTGCATAGCTTCCTGCTTCCAGAAATCGTCCTGTCTTTTATAGAAATAATCTAAGTACAGACTTTTTAATTCCGCTTGGGTATGACTATCTAAGTTGCGGAAAGAACTGGTTGAATCCATTCCAATTCTAAAATGGAATTGCTGACCTTGTGAACCCTTTACTTCAAATAATAGCACATTGCTAATCAAATCATACAACCCTTGTTTTAGTTTCTGATGGTAATCATCACTAGGTAGTGCTCTAAAATGAGCTTCTACTTTTCGCTGGTTATTAAAGGCAGTTTGAAGTTTGTATCCTCCATATCCATCTTTTTCTAGAAACTGTTGTTTTACCGTTTCATTCTCATATCCGAAGATCTCCCATAAAATATTTTCGGTGATATAAGGACTGGTATACCTATAAAAATCAAACCAAATATGCTTGCTATTAAATTCATTAATATGAATAGGAATGGCAGGCACAAAATAACCCATTATGCCCTCAACCGCATCCATAGGAATACTCCAAATTCTAAAAAATCCAAGAATATGGTCAATTCTAAATGCATCAAAATAGTAATGCATTTGCTCAAATCTTTGTTTCCACCAAGCAAAGCCATTCTCCAACATTTTTTGCCAATTGTATGTGGGGAATCCCCAATTCTGTCCCTTAATGGCAAAACCATCTGGTGGAGCTCCTGCTTGCATTTCCATGTGATACAATTCAGGATGTTGCCATGCGTCAGCGCCATAGCGATAAATACCAATTGGGATATCCCCTTTTACAATAATCCCATTTTGGTGTGCGTATTCAGTGGCAGATTTAAGTTGTAAATGGAGCTGGTATTGTATAAAATAATGGAAACAAATTCCTTCATAAGCATCTGATCCATCTTGGATTAGTTCTGCAATTTCCGCTTCATGATAGTGTTGATAGGCTGGCCATTGATTAAAATCGGCTGTGCCATAATTATCGCGGAGATAACAAAATACGCTATAGGGTTCTAACCAATGTTTGTTCAATTTAAAATAACTGACAAAATCTGCATTTTTCTGAAAGCTTGACTTTTGAGCAACAAATACCTCACGTAGAAATTCAAGTTTAATTTGATTCACGGTTTCATAATCCACCTCATCTAATTCATTCAAACCTGCGTGTTCTCTTTTAATCCTATCTAATGATGGTTTTGTTTTCTTGTCAGCCAATAGATCCAAGTTTAAAAACATAGGATGTAAGGCAAAAGCAGAAATGGCCGCATAGGGATAAGAATCTGTCCAAGTATGGGTAGCCGTGGTATCATTAACAGGCAAAATTTGAATCATTTTCAACCCTACTTGCTTTGCCCAATCTACCAACACTTTAAGATCTGTAAATTCTCCAACACCCAAACTTTTCTCTGTTCTTAAACTAAAAACAGGAATGGCCACACCTGCTCCTTTCCAATTTAAATTGGGGAGCACCATGAATCCATCATGAATTAAAGTTTGTTGATCAGGTAAGTTAATCTCATATAAAACTCGGTTATTGCCCTGTTCAAATTGTAAAAATTGCTTGGTCTCTGTATCATAAATCCCATACTTATATGCCATGGGAAAGATTTCTTTTGAAAGGTCTAAGGAAACGCTATAATAAGCATCACCTTCTTGTCTAGCAAGCAAAATGGGTTTATCTGTTTCCCATTTGTTTAACCCCTTGCTACTACCTAATAAACATACTGTTTGCCCCTTGGGAAGTAGTGGCGTTTTTACTTTAAAAACATGGGTAGTTTTTTTAGGAACAGAAAGTGAAACAGGGGTCCTATTGGCCTTCAACAACACATTAGCAAAGGGTTCAGTATAGAATGCGTTTTCAAAATACCCACCAAAATTCCAAGAATCTATACCAATTAGATGAGAACAATTCCATTGGCCAGGCACTATTCGCTTATCATTTCCAGCATCTATGCTATTGGAACCATCTGCATTTTGCAATATGTATTGGTACTGCAATTCTTGGTCTAAGCCATTGGATCCAAAGTCAATGGATACGGCCCATAAATCATCATTTTGATATTGTAAAGGAATTGCTTTTTGCAAATCCCCGCCCCCCAACAATGGATGATTTCCGGTTACTAAAATGGATTGTCCATATATAGTATGGTATCTCAATTGGAACACAATAGTTTGTAGGTTTACACTACTAGACTTGTCCAATGCTATTGTTGTTTTGGCTGATTTTTTTGCAGGTGCTTTGGCTACCACTTTCTTGGGTGTAGCTTTTTTTACCGCTGGCTTTACAGGCGATTTTGCAATCCTCTTTTTTTCCGTATCCAAGGTCCTCGTTTTTGTACTGTAAAGCTAATTAAAACAATGTGTATTTCAAACACAATAAATACCAAATTTATTGGGCTAATACCAATTCTGCCGCTTTTTCACCAATCATGATAACTGCGGCATTGGTATTTCCAGAAACTATGGTGGGCATGATGGAAGCATCGGCCACCCGTAATTTCCTAATTCCTATTACTTGCAGACTGGGATCAACCACCGACATGGCGTCCTGACCCATTTTACAAGTACCAACAGGATGATACAGGGTTTCAAGACTTTTGAGAATATGTTCCATTAGTTGCTCATCACTGGCAGGTTGGGCCGGAAAAGCCACTCCATCTGGGCAAATTGATTTAAAGCTGTCAGTATTGACAATGGCTATAGATTGTTTTAAAGCTTTTAACAAAATTTCCCTGTCTTTGGGGCTACTGAGCAAATTGGGTTGAATAATGGGTGCTTCCTTTGGATTGGCACTGTTTAAAGCTATGTATCCCCTACTTTCTGGTCTAATTAAGATAGATAAAATCCCAAACCCGTCTTGTTTAGCAAAGGTTTCTAATCGATAAATATCTGTAGTATAATCATCCGCAATACCAATGGGAGCAAAATGAAGTTGTATATCGGGTCTTTCCAATGATTCATCCGATTTTATAAAAGCATTGGCTTCTAAAGGGCTGTTTCCCAAGGGGCCTTTTTTGAACAACTGGTGTTGCATTAAAGCTTTGAACATTTTCCAAGGCTTGATTAGGCTATTACCTGTAGGCAGATTGGATAAGCCACTCACCCCAGACCATACATGGTCTTGCAGATTTTTACCAACACCAGGAAGGTGTTTTAGTACATCAATTCCATGCATTCTTAATTCAGCTTGGTCTCCAATTCCTGAAAGCATAAGTAGCTGTGGCGATTGCAAAGCACCCGCACAAAGAATGACTTCTTTGTTACAATTAATTCTTTCTGAATTGCTATCGTGTGTTAACACTTCAACTCCTACTGCTGCCCCGTCTTCAATAATGACCCTTTTTACCAAAGTACCCGTTCTCACAGTGAGATTTGGCCTGTTCATCACTGGTTTTAAAAAAGCCTTTGCCGTACTATGACGTTGATTGTTTTTAATGGTGAATTGTAAAAGGCTGGCACCTATTTGATCTTCACCATTGTAATCAGGATTTTCAGGAATCCCATTTTCTTTGCAAGCGTCTATAAAAACAGCCGCTAGCTCAGAGGGTTGTTTGGAAAAAGTAACATTTAACAAACCTTCTTGACCATGATAAGGCTCACCCAACTGCTCATTGGATTCGGACTTTTTAAAAAGCGGCAACACAGATGCATAATCCCAACCAGGGTTCCCCAAAGATGCCCACTCATCAAAATCAGCCTTATTGCCTCTAACATAGGCCATGGCGTTGGTAGAACTGCTACCTCCTAAAGTTTTACCCCTAGGAATAAAAATTTTTCTGCCCAAGACATGTTCTTGCGCTTCCGTCCAGAAGGCCCAATCAACATCGCTATGGTTTAGTTTAGTATAAGCCCCTGGAATATGAATTTCTAATTTCTTATCTGGTTTTCCAGCTTCAATGAGTAATACTTTGTTAGACTTCTGCTCACTTAATCTATTGGCCAAAACAGCACCTGCAGAACCGGACCCCACTATAATATAATCGTACGACATAGTATAAATATAGTT
Organism: Chitinophagaceae bacterium BSSC1; assembly: GCA_002256435.1. GTDB lineage: Bacteria > Bacteroidota > Bacteroidia > Chitinophagales > Chitinophagaceae > Sediminibacterium. Next base: position 329,175 of record NKJC01000004.1, on the reverse strand, counting down.
CAATTACTGCAGCTACTAATATTGCGTTAAAATCAAAGCTAGCTTTGAGCCATAAGCCATCACTTGCCCCTATATTTGCCATACTAACAAATGTTCGCATATGAATACCACCTACAATAGAAATGAAGATTGGATGAAACTATTGATTAGTAAAACCAATCAACATTTACAACAAATTCATTTGGGTGGTGGTGCTAAATCCATGGCCAAACAAAAGGAGCGCAATAAACTGAGTGCCCGAGAAAGAATTAATTATCTCTGTGACAAAGAACGCCCCTTTATAGAAATTGGGGCATTTGCTGGATTTGACATGTATGAAGCCGAAGGAGGATGCCCTGCGGGTGGAACTGTTGCTGGAATTGGTTATATCAGTGGTCAACAAGCCGTGATTGTAGCCAATGATCAAACCGTAAAAGCTGGTGCTTGGTTTCCAATAACGGGTAAGAAAAACTTGCGCATGCAAGAAATTGCCATGGAAAATAAATTGCCCATTATTTACTTGGTAGACAGTGCCGGGGTATACCTACCCATGCAGGATGAAATTTTTCCAGACAAGGAACATTTTGGTAGAATTTTTAGAAATAATGCTAGAATGAGTGCCATGGGAATTACCCAAATTGCAGCGGTGATGGGGGCCTGTGTTGCTGGTGGCGCCTACCTTCCCATCATGAGTGATGAAACACTGATGGTAGAAGGTAATGGTAGTATTTTTTTGGCGGGTTCTTATTTGGTTAAAGCTGCAATTGGAGAAAATATTGACAATGAAACCCTTGGTGGGGCTGTGACACATACAGAAATCAGTGGCATTGCAGACTACAAATTTCCTACAGAAGAAGCCTGTTTAGAACATATTAAATTGTTGATGGGAAGCTTAGGTGATAAGCCAAAAGCTGGATTCAATAGAAAAACCCCAGCCCTTCCACAAAAACCAACAGAAGAGATTTTAGGTCAAATGTCCGTGGGTAATGCCAAGCCCTATGATATGTTGGAAATCATAGAAAGGTTGGTAGATGAAAGTAAATTTGATCAGTTTAAACAAGATTATGGCAAATCTATTTTATGCGGCTATGCCAGAATTGATGGTTGGTCTGTAGGTATTGTAGCCAATCAACGCTTGGTAAGTAAAAACAAAAAAGGTGAAATGCAAATTGGTGGTGTTATCTATAATGATAGCGCCGATAAAGCTGCGCGATTTATCATGAATTGCAATCAAAAAAAGATTCCGTTGGTATTTTTGCAAGACGTTACTGGGTTTATGGTAGGTAGCCGTAGCGAACATAGTGGCATTATCAAAGACGGAGCAAAATTGGTGAATGCAGTTGCTAATTCAGTGGTACCAAAAATCACTATCATCATTGGAAATAGTTTTGGCGCAGGTAATTATGCCATGTGTGGTAAGGCATATGATCCAAGGTTTATTTATGCATGGCCATCGGCCAGAATTGCAGTAATGGGTGGAGACCAAGCAGCCAATACCCTATTACAAATTCAAGTAAGTACCCTAAAAGCCAAGGGGCAAGTGATAAGCCCTGAAGAAGAAAAAAAATTATTAGATACCATTAAACATAAATACGAAAAACAAACATCACCTTTTTATGCCGCAGCTAGGCTTTGGGTTGATGCCATTATAGAACCAACAGAAACAAGAACACTGATTTCCCAAGCCATTAACGCTGCCAATCACAATCCGGATATGGAAGCCTTTAAAACGGGGGTCTTTCAAGTTTAATCTGAGATATTTTTATCCGTACTGTTCAATTCTTGTGCTATTTAAGTTTCTTTGTTAGAATTAAAAGCATGGAACTGATGGAATATCCTATTTATGTAGTGGATGCCTTTTCTGATCAATTGTTTGGAGGAAATCCTGCAGCCGTTTGTCCATTGGATACTTGGCTGCCCGATGAAACCATGCAGCAATTGGCAGTAGAAAATAATCTTTCTGAAACAGTATTTTTTGTGCCGCAGGCCGATGGTTTTAATATCCGTTGGTTTACACCAGGAACAGAAGTGAAGTTATGCGGACACGCAACACTTGCTTCTGCACATGTATTGTTTAGTATCTTAAACTACCCTTCTGATAAAATTATTTTTTATTCTAAAAGTGGCCCATTAGAAGTCTTTAGGAATGAAGATCAAAGTATCACACTCAACTTCCCATCCAACCCTCCGGAATTGGTTGAACAAATTCCAGATGGTCTTTTTGAAGGATTGGGTATTGGCATTGTCCCTGTATATAAAACCTCTTTTGATTATATGGTAGTGCTGCCTAATCAACAAGCAGTAGTAGATCTAAGCCCTGACTTTAGTAAATTAGCAAAGGTTCCTGCAAGAGGCGTTATTGCTACTGCCAAAGGTCTTGATAGTGATTTTGTATCTAGGTGTTTTTATCCGCAAAGTGGGATTAATGAAGATCCTGTTACAGGTTCTGCTCATACTATCATGACTCCTTATTGGGCAGCTCATTTTCAGAAAACCAGCCTAAGCGCCATTCAATTATCTGCAAGAAAGGGTCATTTACAAGTAGCATTATTGGGCAATCGCGTTGCTATGACAGGAAAGGCGGTTACCTATTTAAAAGGGCAATTTCAAATTAATGAGTAGCTACCAATATGCAAGAAAAACATCCTTTACGCATTTATACAGACGGTTCATCAAGAGGCAACCCAGGAAGGGGGGGCTATGGAGTAGTCTTAATTTGGGGGCAAGCCAGAAAAGAATTGTCCTGTGGCTACAGATTAACTACCAATAATAGAATGGAATTGTTAGCTGTGATTAAAGCATTAGAATCCCTAAATAAGAAAAATATTGCCGCTACTATTTATACAGATAGTCAGTATGTAGTGAATACTGTTGAAAAAAAATGGTTGGACAATTGGATCAAAACAGACTTTAAAGGAGGCAAGAAAAACAAAGACCTGTGGATGATTTTCCACCGCCTGAGAAAGGATTTTCAATTAAGATTTGTTTGGGTAAAGGGCCATGCCGATAATGCCATGAACAACCGGTGTGATGAATTAGCAACTGCAGCGGCAGATGGAGGAAATCTTTTGGTAGACGAAGGTTATGAATTAGAAAGTCAAAAGTAAAAATTCAAAAGTCAAAAAACATTTGGTGCTTATATAACAAAATAAATTTTACTTGATTTCAATTAATTTCTTAAAGGAATAATTGTTAAAAACAGAAAAGCCGCATCACTGCGGCTTTTCTGTTGAAATATGTTTAAGTATCATTTAAGCAACTTGCTTACTGCCATAGGCTTTTCTAAGAAAATAATATCCTCCAAACAAGATGGCAGAAAATACAATAGTACCTGCAATTGAATTCTGATAGAAAGGAATCCCGTCGGTTAACGTAAGGATAAGTCCATTAAAAGTTTTGGGATGGTTGTATCCACCTCCGCCCATCCATACCATGCCATTTGATAGCAAGAAATAAACGGTAGGTGCACCAAGACTTGCAAGAACCACTTTACCAATATTCATTCCACTAATCATGAAACCAAATACTGTAAGTGAAGCAATTAACAAATAGTTCATCCATTGACCACTATAAAATCCTTGAATATCAGAATATCCCATTAAATACAATCCTTGATATAAAAGATCTGAAAGGAACATAGACAGTATGGGTAAAGCAAAAGCCCATTGTTTGTTCTTTACAAAAAAAGCTCCTCCAAATAAAGCCATAGCAATTTGTGGTGCAAATCCATAAGGCCTATTGGGTATAATACGATACACTGCGGCTACAACTACCAACAGCACTAAAGAGATAAATAGATTTTTATTCAATTTCATTATTGTCAATTTCAGGGCAAAAATAGGCGAAAATAGATTCGATAAATGGATTTTTGGCAATTTGTGAAGAACGCGGGTATAAGCTATACAAAAGCCTTGTATAGCGTACATTCTCCAGAACTTTGAATCTGGTATACTGCTCCCGGTAACATACATAGGGCCTCTCCTTTCTTCACAACTAGGTGGTTGTTAATAACTGCCCCACCTTCTGTAACAATAAATAGTTCTAAGCCTTCTGTGCTATTGGCATAACTACTATTGCCGTGTAAGGTAATTTTGCTGATGGCAAAATCCGGAACCGGACAAGGATAGTTTTTCTCTCCTATTCTTATTTCTGTACCCTTCATCACATTGGGTGTGATTCCTTCAAAAAGGGTGTGTTTCATTAATTCTGGCACATCAATATACTTGGGAGTAAGTCCACCTCTTAATACATTGTCACTATTGGCCATTAACTCAATATTCTGTCCTTCTAAGTATGCGTGTGGTAAACCAGCTCCTTGAAAAACTGCTTCTCCGGGCTGAGCATTGACAATATTGAAAAAGTAAATAGAAAATACGCCTTTATCAATATCCCCAATAGGTTGACCATTTTCAAACAATTTGGCTACCCACCATCCTGGATCAGCCTTGGTTAATTCTCCGTCTAATTTTTTACGAATCTCTCTTTTAACCACTTGTAATAAAAATACATTCGCTTCCTGTTGTGTCATCTCCATGACAAACTGGTACAAGGCTTTGTAACCCTCTCTTCTAAATAAGGGCAAGAGAATATTGAATTCTTGTACTTCTTCTAATGTTTTTTCAAGAAGTAATTTCTCCTTAAAACCATGTAATAACCAAAAATCACTTAAAGCCACCATAACTTCTGGTTTGTGATTGCGGTCCTTGTAATTTCTATTTGGAGCATTGATAGGAATACCAGCAGCTTCTTCTGCCTCAAAGCCTTTTTCAGCCTCTGCCTTGGTTGGATGCACTTGAATTGACAACATGTCTTTAACATCCAAGACTTTTAATAAATAAGGTAGTTCTCCAAATTTTTGATAGACTTCCTTGGTCAATGCCGCTTCAGGATCTTTTTGAATCAATTCACTCAGCAAAATATCGCCATCGGCCGTTTGCAAAGTGGAAGATGCGGAAGGGTGTGCCCCCATCCAATATTCTGCAAATGGTTTGTTTTCTGGATTTGGAATGCCCAACAAATCTGGAATAAAATGAAACCCACCCCAGGCATAGTGTTGGTTGAATCCTTTTAGTTTGAATATTTTGTTTGGCTCTTGCATTGTTGGAAATTTAAGCTTTAGGGAACTTGAATACTTTAAAACGGCTATAAGCAGATAAAATTGTCTCAAATGTATCAGAACCATGAAACAGGAAAAGCAGGTGAAACTGCAGCTGTTATGTTCTTAGAAGAAAGGGGATATCGGATTCTAGAACGTAATTGGAGACACCATCATTTGGAACTAGATATTATAGCTTTCAAGGGAATGATCCTACACATTTTTGAAGTAAAAACCAGGCATTCCATTCAATTTGGTTGGCCTGAAGAAAGTATTGGTAAAAACAAAATGCGGTTTCTGAAAAATGCTGCAGAAGCCTATCAATTCCAAAACAAACAATGGAAGTACTTACAATTCAATGTTGTCTCCATAACTATGGAATCAGACAGTATAAAAGAAATATTTTTACTAGAAGATGTGTACTTTTAATTGATTATCAATACATTAAAAGTAGTTAATGACAATTAATTGAAAATAACTTAGGTTATTTAGCCATGGAAACGCAGTTCACTCTTCACACTTCACTACCTCTTCCACTTTTCACTCTCCTCCCATCTTTTCACTCATCACTTTTATCTCTTCACTTTCCTTCACTCTTCACTCACACTTTCCTCCTCCTCTCTTCACTCTTCACTCTTAACTCTTCACTTTCCTCCTCCTCTCTTCACTCTTAACTCTTCACTTTCTTCTCCGGTTTCACCCCTTGCTCCATCATTTTCTCCACCATTTTATAGGTAGCCGGACAATAACTTACATTTTGCTGGTGTACATGAATATAAGTAGTCATCTTCTTTTTCTTAAGGTGCGGAAATCCAGCACAATCATCTGGTCTTACTTCATAGATGCTACACATATTGTTGTCAAGGTTCAAGAATTGACAGGGTTGTTTTCTATTCATCCAATCACCATCTTTTTTATCGTAAAACAACCATTTCTCTTTGAATTCAGCCACTGACATTTCTACATGGGCTGCAATTCTTTTAAGGTCTTTATTGGTAAAAGTAGGTGACATGGATTTGCAACAATTGGCACAACTAAGACAATCAACTTCTTGCCAAACTTCAGCATCAATTTTCTCGGCTATTTTGTCTAATCCCCTGGGTGGATTTTTTTCAATCTTTCCCAAATAGCTTTTAAATGCTTTTTGGTGGTGTCTCACTTTTTGCTTGAATGATCTCAGGTTCACTAACATGTTGGCACTTAGATTTGATGATGGCATTCAGCGAATTTAAGGATTCAAGTAATATGAGCCACTGTTATAGAAAAAGGTTTCTCGGAATTAGTACCGATATTTGAAATGTTAGCTTGAATTTGCAAGACTAGTTTCATCAAGATGTGGGAACCATATAAAAAAGGATACAAATCTTACCTACAATTAGAGCGATCTATGAGTGAACACTCAGTAGATGCATATTTGCATGACGTAGAAAAATTGACTCAATGGATTCAATTGAGTAAAGACCTCAAAAGCCCATCAGATATAGATTTAAAAGATTTGCAAGCTTTTGTAAAATGGATTGGTGAATTAGGAATGACATCCAATTCTCAAGCCAGAATCATCTCAGGGATTAGAAGCTTTTACAAATACTGTTTAATGGAACAGATTTGCAACCTAGACCCCTCTACCCTTTTGGAAGCGCCTAAAACCAAAAGAAAACTTCCTGATACTTTGAGCTTTGAAGAAATAGAATTAGTTATTGGGCAAGTGGATCAAAGTAGCCCAGAAGGCGCAAGAAACAAAGCTATTTTAGAGACCATGTATAGTTGTGGCCTTAGGGTTACGGAATTGATTAATCTAAAACTCTCCTGTTTTTATCCTGACCTAGGTTTTGTTAGGGTAACGGGAAAGGGTGATAAAGAAAGACTAGTTCCAATTGGAAGAGATGCTATTAAATACATCTTATTGTATACTAACCATGTAAGAAATATGCAAGCTGTTCAAAATGGTTTTGAAGACATCATTTTTTTAAATAGAAGAGGAAGGGGTCTAAGCAGGGTGATGATTTTTTATATTATCAAAGAGATGGTTTACAAAGCCGGCATTCAAAAAAACGTTTCTCCACACACTTTCAGACATTCCTTTGCAACGCATTTAGTTGAAGGCGGGGCCGATTTAAGGGCCGTTCAAGAAATGCTAGGCCATGAAAGCATTACCACTACTGAAATCTATACCCATTTAGACAGGGACTTTTTGCGCGATACCTTACAACGCTTTCACCCAGCCTACCAACACTAGTTTTTCCACATTCCGACATTCCAATATTTAAAAAACATTGGATGTATTGTTTGCATGCTTTAGGTTTGCAGGACTAAAACAAGTACACATGAAAAAAATCCTTTTGCTTGCATCCATGGCCTGGGGTTCTTTTGCGTTTGCGCAAATTAACATGCCAGCACCAAGTTCTACACAAACCATTACCCAAGACTTTGGAATGGGTAAAATCACACTCGTATATTCAAGACCCAATATCAAGGGAAGATCCTTGCTCAAAGACAATAGTGACCTTGCTCCTTTGGGTAAACTTTGGCGTTTAGGAGCCAATGCAGCTACTAAGGTGATTTTCACAGATAATGTAACCATTGGAGGAAAATTGTTGGATACTGGATCTTATGTGTTGTATGCCATTCCTGGTAAAGAATATTGGGATATTGTAGTAAACAAAGGTCTTACCAACTGGGGTACCGATGGCTATAAAGAAAGTGAAGACGTTGTAAGGGTAAAAGTAAAAGCTGAGAAATCTGCTGCTACTTATGAAAGTTTTACCATGCAATTGGGTGCTATTCAAGCAGAAACCTGTGAAATCACCATTAACTGGGGCAATACCTTGGTGCGCGTTCCAGTTAGCACTAATGTAAAGTCTAGGTTGAAAGCTCAAATTGAAAAAGCGTTGGATGCAGACAAGGTTAATCCAGGTCTATATCAAACCGCTGCCAACTTCTATTTTGAAATGGATAAGGATTTGACCAAAGCCCTTGCAAATGCTAAAAAAGCTACAGCTGCTACACCAAATGCATTTTGGTTGTTTTTGTTGCAGGCAAAAATTGAAAAAGAATCAGGTGATAAAGTTGCCGCTAAAGCCAGCGCTGAAAAATGCATTAGCCTTGCTACCGCTGCAAAAAATGATGACTACGTGAAAATGGCAAATGACTTGATTAAGTCTTTGTAATACCCAATAAATACATCGCGCAAGCGATAAGTTTTTGGTTATAAAAATAGAAAAGCCCCAAAGAATATCTTTGGGGCTTTTTAGGTATTTAGAAGTTTGAATCTTATTCAATTTCTTCCTCTTCATTTTTCACTCTTCACTCTTCACTTTTCACTTTTATCTCTTCACTTTTCACTCTTCATTTTTCACTCTTCACTCTTCACTCTTCACTCTTCATTTTTCACTCTTATCCCGCCATATCCGGAATAGCTTCCACTTTATACGCACCTGCATCAAGCTTGGCCTTGGTTTCAGTAAATGCTACCAAAGTTTCTTCAATATCCTGATCAGTATGTGCCGCAGTAGGAATTAATCTATAAATGATATGCCCTTTAGGGATTACTGGATATACTACAATAGAACAAAATATCTTATAGTTTTCACGCAGATCCATGACCATGGCAGTAGCTTCTTCTACCCCACCCTTCATGTAAACCGGAGTTACAGGAGTATCAGTTTTACCAATATCAAAACCGCGTTCTTTTAAGCCATTTTGTAATTTTTGAGCATTGCTCCACAATTTAGCTTTGAGTTCTGGTTGTGTTTGCAACAATTCCAAGCGTTTCAGGTTACCCAAAACAATTGGCATAGGCAAGCTTTTAGCAAAGATTTGAGAACGAATATTGTAGCGGATAAAGTCAATAATGGCTTTATCACCCGCCATAAATGCACCAATAGATGCCATTGATTTGGCAAAAGTGGAGAAATATAGGTCAATAGCGTCTTGACAACCTTGGGCTTCACCTGCACCTGCACCAGTTTCTCCTAAAGTACCAAAACCATGGGCATCGTCTACTAATAAACGGAAATCGAATTTACCTTTTAGGGCTGCAATTTCCTTTAGTTTGCCTTGGTCACCAGCCATACCAAACACCCCTTCTGTGATCACTAATATCCCGCCACTCTTTTGCTTTTCAATTAAAGCAGTTGCGCGTTCCATTTGTTTTTCAAAATCTTCTATGTCATTGTGTTTGTAGACATAACGGTGTCCTGGGTGCAAACGCAAACCATCAATAATACAAGCATGTGACTCTGCATCATATACAATTACATCATGTCTTCCGCAGATGGCGTCAATGGCACTCATGATACCTTGATAGCCAAAATTCATTAGAATGGCGTCTTCTTTGTGCTCAAAAGCGGCCAATTCTGCTTCCAATTGTTCATGGTAATTACTGTTTCCACTCATCATCCTAGCACCCATGGGTAAAGCCAGTCCAAATTGAGCAGAAGCTTCTGCGTCTGTTTTACGAACTTCTGGGTGGTTGGCCAAGCCCAGATAATTGTTCAAACTCCATACAATCATGTCTTTTCCGCGGAATTTCATTCTGCTTCCAATTTCACCCTCCAATTTTGGAAAGGCAAAATAACCATGTGCACGTTCGCGGTGTTGACCCAAGGGGCCATAATTCTTAATCAGTTTCTCAAAAATGTCTGCCATATCAATTAATTAGTCATTCAGAATTGGCCGCAAAGATAAATTTTTAAGCCCTACGGGCAAAGCCAAATATTTCTAACCCATTCCTTAAGCATTTCATAATGGGAAAAAAACTGTGCATCCCTTACTTTTACGTCTCAAATTATTGGAATGAAAAAAACTGTCTTTTCACTGGTTTTGGTTGTTTTTGCCCAATTGGCAATGTCCCAAACCAAGACTAATGCACCCGCCATAACCAAACCTAAATTGGTGGTTGGTATTGTAATTGACCAAATGCGCTGGGACTACCTCTATCGTTTCCAGCCCCTTTTTAAGGCCAATGGCGGCTTTAAAAGGATGATGGGAGAAGGTTTTTCCTGTGACAATACTATGATCCCCTATGCACCTACCGTAACTGCCTGTGGTCATACTTGTGTTTACACCGGTTCTGTTCCTGCCATTCATGGTATTGCAGGAAATACATGGTGGGACAACCAATTAAACAGGGTGGTGTATTGTAGCGAAGATAAATCCGTTAAAACGGTTGGCAGCACTACAGATGCTGGGCAAATGAGTCCTAAGAATATGTTGACTACCAGTATTTGTGATGAATTAAGGATTTCCAGCAATTTCAAAAGCAAGGTCATTGGGGTTGCATTAAAAGACAGGGGTTCTATTTTACCTGCAGGTCATGCTGCCAATGCCGCTTATTGGTATGATTCAAAAACCGGGAATTTTATTACCAGTAGTTTTTATATGAATGCTTTACCAGCATGGGTGAATCAATTTAATAATCGCAAAATGGTTGACTCATTGTATGCTTTGGGATGGAAAACAGGATTGTCAAAAGAAATCTTAGAAAATTATGCCACTGATGATGTTAAAGCATATGAGGGCAAACCATTTGGTAAAGACGCAATTGCATTCCCCTATGATTTGAGCGCCTTTATTGGAAAAGACTATAGTAAAATTGCCACTACCCCTCAAGGCAATAGTTTGACTGCAGAAATGGCCAAAACTGCTGTGATTGCCGAACAATTGGGCAAAGGAACAGCTACCGATTTTCTTGCCTTGAGCTTCTCGTCTACCGATTATATTGGTCATAGTTTTGGCCCCAATTCTTGGGAGCAAGTGGATGATTATGTAAAACTGGATGAGGAATTGGGTAAGCTTTTAAGCTTTTTGGATGCACAGGTAGGCAAAAACCAATACACCGTTTTTCTTACTGCAGATCATGCTGTAGCGCATGTTCCAGGGTTTATGAAAGAGCATAAACTACCTGGTGGCAATTTTGACGACAATACTGCCAGAAAAGAAATGAATGACATGATCAAAGAAAAATATGGTGTATCTGGTGCGGTTGAAAGCTTATTCAATTATCAGGTAACACTTAATCACAATAAATTGGATTCAGCTAAAGCCGATATCAATACAATTAAACAACAGATCATTCAATTGCTACTTAAAAAGGAGGCTGTTGCCAATGCCTTTGAAACTTCCAAAATCATGGCTACCAGCATACCTCAAGTTCAAAGAGAAATGTTTGCCAATGGATATTATCCAAATCGCTGTGGCGATATTCAATTTGTTTTAAAATCAGGTTATATGGAAGGCGGAACAACTGGCACAACCCATGGTTTATGGGCACCTTATGACGCACATATTCCTTTGTTGTTTTATGGTTGGGGTATTAAAAAAGGAAATTCTCATAGAGAAGTCTATATGACGGATATTGCTCCAACAGTAGCGGCTTTATTAAAAATTCAAATGCCCAGTGGAAATATTGGACATGTGATTACAGAAGTGATGAAGTAAACTGATTGTATTATTACTTAAATCATCAGCATCAAAAAGGCCGTCCCAATAATTAGGACGGCCTTTATATTTTATAGTAATTGTCTAAGTATTATTTAGCCAATTTCTTTTGTAGGTTCTGATCTAAAGCGTCTAAGAACTCTTCAGTATACAGATAGTGTTCTCCGTGGTTCATTTTGCTACCATAGATGCAAAGGGCAAGATCTTTGGTCATTTTGCCACTTTCAACTGTCTCCACACAAACTTGTTCTAGTGCTTGGCAAAAATCAATCAACTCTTGGTTATTGTCTAATTTGCCACGGAATTCTAATCCTCTTGTCCATGCAAAAATTGATGCAATAGGGTTGGTTGATGTAGGATTTCCTTTTTGGTGTTCACGATAGTGACGTGTTACGGTTCCATGTGCAGCTTCAGCTTCCATTACTTTACCATCAGGTGTAATTAAAGTGGAAGTCATTAGTCCAAGTGATCCAAAACCTTGAGCCACAGTATCACTTTGTACGTCTCCGTCATAGTTCTTACAAGCCCATACAAAATTACCATTCCATTTAAGGGCACTAGCAACCATGTCATCAATCAAACGGTGCTCATAAGTAATTCCTGCTGCTGTATATGCGGCTTTGAATTCGTTTTGATATACTTCTTCAAAAATGTCTTTGAACCTACCATCATATTTTTTCAAAATGGTATTCTTGGTTGACAGATACAAAGGCCATTTTTTTGCCAATGCCTGATTAAAGCATGCTCTGGCAAAACCATAAATGCTCTCATCTGTATTGTACATAGCTAGTGCAACGCCATCTCCTTTATAGTTGTAAACCTCAAATTCTTGGTTTGTTCCGTCCTCTCCTTCAAACTTGATGGTCAATTTACCTTTGCCCTTTGTTACAAAATCGGTAGCCCTATATTGGTCTCCAAATGCATGACGGCCAATACAGATAGGTGCTGTCCAGTTTGGTACCAACCTTGGTACATTGCTACATACAATTGGCTCACGGAATACAGTACCATCCAAGATATTTCTAATGGTTCCATTAGGACTCTTCCACATTTGCTTTAGGTTAAATTCCTTAACCCTAGCTTCATCAGGAGTAATAGTTGCACACTTGATTCCAACCCCACAAGCTTTGATAGCATTGGCTGCATCAATAGTTACTTGGTCATTGGTTTCATCTCTGTATTCCATCCCCAAGTCATAATATTGAATTTCCACATCCAAATAAGGCAGGATCAATTTGTCTTTTATGAACTTCCAGATGATTCTTGTCATTTCATCTCCGTCCAGTTCTACCACTGGATTGAGCACTTTGATTTTTTGAGCCATAACGTAGCGTTTAATTTTTAAGGGTACTAAGGTAGCGAATATTCGGTTTTATTGACAACCAAAATCCGGTATCGTTACCGGACTAGACATTGACAATCAATACTGGAATTTCCAATTCGTGTCTAACACTTTCAATGGTTTCTCCAAAAATATAGTCTTTTAAACCACGGTGACGGTGTGCTCCCATGACCAACATATCGGCCCCTGCCTCCTGAACAATTCTAACAATTTCAGTAACCCTGTTTTTGTAACCCAAGACCACTTTGACCCTAAAACCCGCATTTTGTAATTGTAAGGCAAAATCATCTAGTCTTTCTTGGTCTTTTCTGGTTTCATAGTCATCGCTACTGTCTCCAAAGTAGCGTGCAGATGCACTTTCCACAATATGTAACAATACATAATCTACCTGCTGCTTGCCTTGAGCAATAGCATACGCAATTAATTTCTTGTCTGCATCTGTAAAATCAAGCGAAACGGCAATACACCTGGTTTCTCTTACATCCAGATTTTCCAAAATGGGTGTGTCATTGTGCATCCGAGCAATATCGCGCAGCTTTCTATCTCTTACTAATGGAAGAAAAGTCATCATTAGGAATAACCAGATAAACACTAGGGCTCCTAGCAGAATCAGGATTTTCCAGATCCAGTTTCCATCTGTTTGAAACAGGGGCAGGGCTTGCTCTACAACCATTTTTACATTTAGAAAAACCAATACGGTTGCTACTAACCAAGCTGCTATTTTAGTTGGTGTTTTTATGGCAAACTCACCCATGGTATTTTTATCTGAAACAAAATGAATTAGTGGAATAACGGCAAACCCAAGTTGTACGCTTAAGATTACTTGACTAAGCACCAATAATGCATCTATTTTATCATTACCATAAATTAAAATAGTTAGTACCGCAGGTGTAATGGCAATAAGTCTAGTAATTAGCCTTCTCAACAATGGATTAATCCTCAGTTTCAAATAGCCTTCCATCACTATTTGCCCAGCAAGTGTACCGGTGATAGTACTACTTTGACCTGCAGCAATTAGCGCAACTGCAAAAAGTATGGGGGCCAATTTACTTCCCAATAAAGGCGCCAATAATTGGTGTGCGTCTTCAATTTTGGCCACTTGTGTATTGCCCGTACTAAAAAAAACAGATGCCGCTAAAACCAATATGGCTGCATTGACAAAGAAGGCCGCATTTAAGGCAATGGTGCTGTCAATCATATTGTATTTGAGTGCACGCTTAATGCTTTCAGCGTCTGGCTTGATTTTGCGCGTCTGCACCAAGGCAGAGTGCAAATACAAATTATGGGGCATTACCGTGGCGCCAATAATCCCTACTGCAATGTATAAGGCATTGTTGTTGAGCATACCTGGAATAAAACCCTTTGCAACCAAACTCAGATCTGGCTTGGCCAGAAAAATCTCTATTAAAAAAGACAAACCTATCACGGCAACCAAGGCAATGATAAATGCTTCTAATTTTCGAATGCCATAGCGTTGTAACCAAAGTAAGATTAAGGTATCTAACACCGTAATGCCTACACCCCAGATCAAGGGCAAACCAGTTAACAAATAAATTCCCAATGCCATACCCAATACTTCTGCTAAGTCACAGGCAGCAATGGCTATTTCAGCAAATACATACAAACTAAAATTCACCAAGGGAGGATAGACTTCTCTATTGGCTTGGGCCAAGTCTCTTCTTCTAACAATCCCCAATCTGGCACTTAATCCTTGTAAGAGCAAAGCCATTAAATTACTCATCAATAAAACCCAGATCAGGCTATAACCAAATTGAGCACCTCCTTGCAAATCAGTGGCCCAATTGCCTGGATCCATATATCCCACACTGACCAAATAAGCTGGTCCTAAAAATGCCAAAATCCTACGCCACCCTTTGGTCGTATTGGTGGTATCTACCGTTTCATGCACTTCTCCTAGTGATTGCTCTATATCTCTTCTATTTCCTTGCATTTTAAATGGTTTTTACAAATAATGCCTGAGCCAATTGCTGACTAATGGTAATATTTCCCCTGGCCTCTAATTGTATTTCTAAGGAATGATCAAATTCAAATTTGCATTGCACTTCTAACCTAGTTCCTATCAGTATTTGCTTGTGTTTAAGCAGTTCCAATAATTCCGGAGACTGGCTTCCCACACTGCAAACTTCTGCTCTAGTAAGTGGCTTCAAATCAAGTAAATTCACTTGTCTCAAGGACACCATAACACCATTACTATCTGGTATGGGATCTCCATGAGGATCAAACCTAGGATTCCCCAAAAACTGGTCTAATTTGTCTACTAATTTTTTGCTACTGATATGTTCCAGTTCCTCTGCTACTTCATGTACTTCATCCCAACCAAACTGAAGTTTGTCTACCAAAAATGATTCCCATAAGCGGTGTTTCCGTACTATTTCTAAGGCCAATTTTCTACCCTCACTGCTCAGTCTTACACCTTGATAAGGTTTGTACAATAACAATCGTTTAGAAGTCAGCTTTTTAAGCATATCGGTAACCGATGCTGGTTTGGTATGTATATTGGCCGCCAACTGATTGGTACTAACAGTTCCATCAGCTTCTTGCAAATGAAAAATGGCTTTGATATAATTCTCTTCTGATACGGTAAGATGCATTTGTCTGAAAAATATTTTTAGACAAATCTAAATATTTTTATTGGCTTAAAACTAACTTAATCGGCTACTAGCTTTGAAACACTTATTTTTATGTAAATAATACAGTATGTATAGTCGAATGCTCTGCTTCTTACTCCTCTTTTTGGTTTCCTGTGGGGAGAAAAAAATTGATTTATCAGGCGAAGTAGCTTTAAAACCCAAGGAATTCCTGAGTGTGTTTCCTGTAATTCCAGGCAATTTTCAAGCTGCCGATAGCAATTTTGTAAAGTTAGCAGACAGTAGCAAAATTGCGTTGAAAGCCATTTTGCAATTTGTTCCTGATACAGCCGTAAACAGTTTAACCGGTAAGGATAAAAAAGCCCTTTTCCAACCTGTTGGGCAGATCTTAAAAGAAAAAGAAACCTATTTGCTTGTCAATATTAAATTAAAACACAAATGGGTGATGGCGGTGATTGTATTAAACACAAAAACCAATGCCTATCTGGCTTCCAAGCTTTTACTTGATAATAGTGTATCGGATGAATATGTTCATGCTGTTTCTGTAAACAGGGAGCCCACTTTTTTATTGGGAAGAGAAAAACAAGGCAAGGATAATATTACCCAGTTTACCCGGATTGGATGGGTGTATGCTTCAGATGTTGGGTTTATGGTGGTCATTAATGACAGCAATGAAACGCCTAGTAAATCTGAGATCATTAATCCTATTGATACTTTACCCCGCAAATACAAATACAGTGCTGATTATGCACAGGATAAGAAGAATTTTATTTCTATTAGGGATGGCAATAAAAATGGTAGTTATGAATTCTTTATTCATTTTGAAAAGAATGAGGGTGCTTGTATTGGTGAACTGAAAGGTTCATTTATTATGAAAGATGCCAACAATGCACAGTATCGTTTTAACGGTGATCCCTGCGTGATAGACTTTAGTTTTGAGGATAATGAAGTAAGTCTTAAAGAACAAGGAAATTGTGGCAACCACCGAGGCATCAAATGCTATTTTGACGATAGTTTTACTAGAAAAAGAGAGCCAAAACACAAAACCGGGTCTAAACGATAAATTGTCCACTTACTTTACATCTTCCCGGAATTAATGTGTAAAATTTACATTTTATTTTTTTGGCTTATATTGCACTGATTTTATTTAACGAAACAAGTATTTATGAGTTTTAGAAAATTTCAGGTTCCCTATCCTATAGACGAACAATACGCAAAGAAAACGGCATATTTTTCAATGGAATTTGCCATTCACCAACCATTGAAAATCTATAGTGGTGGATTGGGCTTTTTGGCTGGATCGCATATGCGCAGTGCTTATGAATTGAGACAGAACCTGATTGGAATTGGCATTTTGTGGAAGAATGGGTACTATGATCAAGCAAGAAATCAAGACCAAACCTTACAGGTTACTTTCATGGAAAAACAATACAGTTTTCTGGAAGATACCGATATCAAGTTTCAAATTCTGATTCATGATCATCCTGTTTGGGTAAAAGCATATTATTTGAATCCAGAGACTTTCAAGAGCGCTCCTATGTTCTTGTTGAGTACGGATTTACCTGAAAACGATTATGTTTCTCAAACCATCACCCACCGTTTATATGATGCCAACGTTGCAACCAAAGTAGCTCAGTTTATTTTACTAGGTATTGGTGGTGCTAAATTAATAGACGAATTAGGTTTCAATCCAGACGTTTACCATTTGAATGAAGCGCATGGTATTAGTGCAGGTTTTTATTTGTTGAACAAATTCAAAAGCCTTGCCAAAGTGAAAGAACATATGGTCTTCACTACCCATACGCCCGAAGAAGCTGGTAATGAAAAACATGATATTTATCTCTGTCAAAAAATGAGCTATTTCTGCGGAATGAGCTTAGACGAGGTTAGAAAAATTACTGGGATCCATGATGACCAGTTTAACCATTCCTTGGTAGCGTTGAGATTTGCTAGAAAAGCCAATGGTGTATCCGCCCTGCATGGTGTAGTAAGCCGTGATATGTGGAAGCACTATGAAGGCATTTGCCCTATCATTAGCATTACCAATGCACAAAACTGGCATTATTGGGCTGATAAACAATTGTACCGTGCTTTAGAAGAAAAGAATGATCCCATTTTTGATGATAGGAAAACCTTCTTAAAGAAAAGGGCTTTTGAAATTGTAGCAGACCAAACTGGAAAAGTATTTGATCCCAATGTATTGACCATTGTTTGGGCTAGAAGGTTTGCTGGTTACAAGCGCGCAGATATGTTGAGCTGGCACTTAGAGCGTTTTGAAAAACTTTTGAGTAATGCCAAATATCCTGTACAAATTATATGGGCAGGGAAACCTTATCCATTAGATTATCCTGCTATTACCACTTTTAATAGTTTGGTGCAGATTAGCAAGAAATATAAGAATGTAGCCGTTTTGATTGGTTATGAACTTTCTTTGAGCAAGCGCTTAAAACAAGCTTCTGATGTGTGGTTGAACAACCCTAGGGTACCAAGAGAAGCTTCTGGAACCAGTGGTATGACAGCTGCAATGAACGGAGCTGTTAACTTCTCTACAGACGATGGTTGGATACCAGAATTCATAAACCATGGAAACAATGGTTTTGTGGTTCCTAAAGCAGATTATGATAACATGTCTGTTCAAGAACAAGATGATTATGATTTGAACAAATTGTATGAAATCTTGGAACAACAGATTCTTCCTTTGTATTATGAAAACAAGGATACTTGGAGACAGATTATGAAAAATGGTATGATGGACGTGCGTTGGCAGTTTGATAGTAACCGCATGGCCAAAGAGTATTATGACTTAATGTACAACGGATAATTTCCAGAAAACGCTTCTAATTTTATTTGATAGTGAATCCCGACCATGCTGGTTGGGATTCTTTATTTAAGCCAAATCTTGATCTTTGATTTTGACTTTAGACTTTTGACTTTTGACTTTTGAATTATTAGAACCTTTCCCTCCTACCTTTGTTCTATTATTATGACCCAAAAACAGAAAATAGTAGTTGCCATTACAGGAGCCAGCGGATCAATCTATGCCAAAGTTTTGCTTGACAAATTACAAGCTATACCTGAGCAGGTTGAATCTGTTGGGATTGTGATGAGTAAGAATGCCAAAACTGTTTGGGAAACTGAATTGGGCAATGACAGTTACAAGGACTATTCTTTTAGCTATTTTGAAAAACACAATTTCAATGCCCCGTTTGCATCTGGTTCTGCCAACTATGGCACTATGTTGGTTGCTCCTTGCAGCATGGGTACACTTGGAAGAATCGCCGCAGGCATCAGTGATGATTTGGTTACCAGGGCTGCAGATGTAATTTTAAAAGAAAGAAGGAAGTTGATATTGATGGTTAGAGAAACGCCTTATAACTTGATTCATATTCGCAATATGGAAACCATCACTTTAGCAGGAGGAATTATCTGCCCATGCACTCCCTCTTTTTATAGTTTACCAAATAGTATGGAAGCCCTTGCCGCAACAGTTGTTGATAGAGCATTGGATTTAGCAGGATTGGCTACCAATACTTACAGATGGGGAACCAATAAAATCTAGTTTACTTTTTCTTAATCATCATCACGGCAGGAACCGGTCTTTCTCCTTCTTTATCGCTTGGAGTAATAGTAGGTTTGCCATTCACCAACATAGCGCTACTTCCTCCCCCATCTAGGTTTAACCCTTCTTCACAACCTAGGTCTTTGAGTATATTGGCTAATTCAGGTAGCGTTGCTCCTTCAGATTTTCCTGGGAACCGTCCTTCTACTACTAAGTAAATCAATTGCCCTTGACTGGTATATCCCATGGCTGTTCTAGGATGTTTATCAGCTATGGCTTTGCCAGCAAATTTCATTTCTTCATTATTGCTAATTCTAACCTGGCCTTCCTGAACCAAGATAGGACCACCCGCCGTAGCGGCTTGCATTTTCCAAGGTTTGAAATTAGACTTGGCCAATATAGATGGAATATTTGTTTGAGCTAATGAATCTAAAACCGGTTTAATTGGGGCTTGAATGGCCCAAGGATATTTCACTGTTGAATCACTCAAAACCCAAGCCACATCTGCTTTTCGTTTTTTAGTAATTCCTATTGCTCCTGATACTGGATGTAAATAGGTAAAAGTATCTTTCCCTTTTCTTGCAACACTTGAAACACTGTACGCCACTTGTTTACCATCCTTAATAATCAGGCTCACATTGGTATTGTGTTTGAACTCAAAAAAACTACAGTTCATGACCAATAATGGCTGTGACTCAGACGCGTAAAACTGACTTGGTGTACTTCTTTTACCGTCGGTTGCCTGAGTTTCAAACAAGAGCTGTTTGTCTTTCAAATCTGCGCTAACATAGTAGGCATGATTGGGTTTACCATGTATACTATCAGCTGTATAATAAACGTGAACACTTGGAGGCAATGGTTGGTATTGATGGTCTACATTCACCCATTTTAATTGGGCAAAAGAAGTAAATGATAAGGTTATAAAACCTAGCAATAAACCAATAGATAAGCATTTGAATTTATACAAGTTGCAGTTGTTTTTCTTCCATCCATTTGGTCTTACCATATCCTGGGATCACGTGTTTTTCACTGTGGTAAGAAGACCTTACCAACGGACCACTTTCTACATAATCAAAACCTATTTTATACCCAATTTCACGCAATTCAGCAAACTCATCGGGGTGTACAAAGCGTTGAACAGGTAAGTGTTTTTTGGTAGGTTGCAAGTATTGACCAAGGGTTAAAACATCGGTACCAACCCCTACTAAGTCTTCCATACTTTGAATCACTTCTTCCTTGGTTTCACCTAGGCCTAACATGATGCCTGTCTTGGTTCTCATGCCACCTTGTTTTAAGGTCTTTAATACGTCTAAGCTTCTTCTATACTTGGCTTGAATTCTAACCTGACGGGTCATTCTTTCTACGGTCTCCATATTATGGCTTACTACATCAGGTGCAGCATCAATGATGCGTTGAATTTGGTCTTGGATACCTCTAAAATCAGGTATTAGCGTTTCCATGGTAGTATCTGGACTCAATGACCTAACCGCTTTAATGGTATTGTACCAGATGATAGAACCGCCATCTTTTAACTCATCCCTATCCACACTAGTAAGAACCGCGTGTTTCACTTTCATTAAGTGAATGGCTTCTGCTACACGCTGAGGCTCATCCCAATCCACTGCTTCAGGCCTTCCAGTTGCTACAGCACAAAATCCACAACTTCTGGTACAAACATTTCCTAAAATCATGAAAGTGGCCGTGCCTTCTCCCCAACATTCACCCATATTAGGGCAGTTACCACTTTCGCAAATGGTATGTAATTTATGGGTGTCTACCAATCCGCGAACGTGCTTATAACTCTCTCCAATGGGGAGTTTAACGCGAAGCCAATTGGGTTTCTGAATTTTTGACTGGGTATTGTCTAATTTGGATACTACTGGTAATTCTTGCATGCCGCTTTTCCTTGGTCTAATTAATTAACAAAAATAACTCACTTTCGTTTACCAAAGACAATAGAAACATAAGCGTTGAAAAACAAGCTTTTAGGATCATTCAATAATACGATGGGCATTTTTTTGGAATAGTATTCCACGTTTAGGCCAACTTCTATGGCAGAAAGCACTTCATTGTAACGGCCGTAGTCAAATCTGATGGCTGTTCTTGCGTAAGCTCCAGGAATATATTGCATTTCACTAAAGCCCTTACCCAATCCGGCTTTCCCAATGATAACGGTTGGGTCTAAGAAAAGACTATCGTTATTATTGTATTTAATGGTTTCGCGTTTCCCACTTCCAAAAGGATTCTCTACTTCAATATAATAGGGTTTCAATAATCCCAAGGTTAATCCTCCACCATAAATAGCAGAAACGGCAACCCCATTTTTATTCCCTTTACCACCAATTAGTTTTTGTTGACCAAAACCTAATTTGGCATAATAAAAATTATTCTGCTTACCATAGGTATAACTGGAAAAAACCACAAACCCTTGAGAAGTGCTTAGTGTAGGCACTTTCTCTTCTTTCTTATCCTTACGTTCACCCAACTCAAACCAAAATAGATTGGTCTTAGTTAGGGTCTTGTATTTACCCTTTTCTAAAAAGGCACTCCATCCATCAGAGTTGAATTTAAAACCAAAAGCAGATTGCTTTTGAAAGATCATGGCACCCTCTTCTTCTTGCTTGATCAATTGATTGATCCTTTCACGTTTGTCTGCCTTTTTCTGCATTTTTTCCTGGGCAGCTGAAGACGGCTGCTTTTGTTGCGCCAGAACACATACCGAACAAAGGATGGATGTAATTAAAAAGAATTGCTTCACTACATTTGATTTGATACTTGTAAATTTAGGGCAAAAAATACGCAATGACTTCACAAATTATTTATAAATCCGGGTTAAGAACCAGCTGTACACACTTACAAAGTGGAACCGAAATTGAAACTGACGCACCTACAGATAATAAGGGTAAAGGTGAACGTTTTTCTCCTACTGATTTATTAGCTACTTCTTTAGGGTCTTGTATGATCACCACCATGGGTATCAAAGCTGAATCCATGGGGATTGAATTAGATGGCACCAGGGTTGATGTAACCAAAATTATGGTTTCTGACCCCAGAAGGATTGGCAAATTGGTTGCACATGTTTATTTCCCTGAGGGATTAAACCTAGATGATCATACCAAGCTTGTTCTTGAACGTTCAGCAAGAACCTGCCCAGTAGAAAGAAGCTTACATCCTGATATAGAATTGGATATGGCTTTTAATTGGTAAAAATTATAATTGCGCTAAAGCTTTTACAACCCGGCTCACTGGCAGCCCCATTACATTGTAGAAATCACCTTTAATGGTTTCAATACCTACTACCCCAATCCACTCTTGGATGGCATAGGCCCCCGCTTTGTCATAGGGTTGGTATTTATCTACATAATTGACAATTTGTTCCAGGGTCAGTGGATGGAATTTCACATCCGTAATGTCTGAAAAAGCAATTTCATCCTCTCCATTCAAAAGCACTACCCCTGTAATCACTTGATGCCATTGACCAGAAAGGGAAGTAAGAATTTTTACGGCGTCTTCTTTGTCAACGGGTTTACCAATTACTTGGTTGTCTAGAACTACAATGGTATCTGCCGCCAAAATGGGCATAGCGGCATACTGTTTATGATAAGCAGTTTGAACATGCGTTTTTACCGCGATGGCTTTTTGACGCGCAATATGAATGGGTACTTGGTCAATGGCCAAATTAGCTGGAAAAGTTTCATCTGTTGACTGAACTATAATTTCAAACTCCAATTCTGCCCATTCCAGTAATTGTTTTCTGCGGGGCGATTGAGACGCCAATATAAATTCTTTCATTGAAATACTTTAGGGATACAAACGGAAGAAGATCATAGATACAATGCCACTGAACATCACAAATTTGATGATATTGCTTAAGCGATGAAAATCTTCTGCCGACTTGGCTTTGAACAATTGTTTAAATGCCAAAATCAATGGACCTACTATCATGATTAAGCAATAGCTGATACTCCACCACCAGCCCATTTGAATCACATAAAGCTGCAATAAAATCAGTGCTGCAATTAACACTATCATCCAAACTGCAACAAAAGTCTTGCTCACATTGAGCCCCCAAAGTATGGGCATGGTTTTGCAACCATATTTTCTATCGCCCTCTAAGTCTTCCATGTCTTTAATCACTTCTCTTATCAGCGTAATTACAAAAGCAAACGCTGCGTACAGAATAGTCAATCTAAAAAATCGAACATTTTGGGTATTGGGTTGGCTAATTGTATTGATAGCGTCTAAAGGATATTTTGAAAAATACAAAACCCCAATAACCCAAGCGGTTAACAAGGAGATCAGAATATTGCCAATTAATAATTGCTTTTTTAAAGAGGTACTGTATACCCATAAAAAAATCACGCTAAACATATTGGCCAAAACCAAGTGCCAAAAATTATGAAAATCTAGGGCATAAATAGTGGCATAGATTCCAATTAAGCTTAAACTCATGTGCCAGAAAATCACCCACCTTCTGCTGATGATGGTATTGACAACTACTTTTTGTGGTTTATTTACTTGGTCAATATCAAGGTCAAAATAATCATTGATTATATAACCTGCAGCAGCAATTAATATAGAAGCAATAATCAACAAGGGAAATTGTAGTTTATTTTCAGACTCTTGGGGAAAAATCCGTTCATAAATGCAATACTCAAAAAGCAATTGAGTAAGGCCAATGAAAACCAAATTAGGCCACCTGATTAAGCGAAAAAAACCGATGATTATTTTCAATGGAAAACTGTTTCAAATTTATGCTTCAAACTATTTGGCGGCAATACCTGACCCCAAATCCCAATCTCCTCTTAATTTAAGCACTTGCTCCATCACGTCTCGTACACATCCTTCACCACCTTTATAGGGTGATATATATTTACTTGCAACTCGAATATCAGATGCAGCATCTGCTGGGCAACAAGCAAAACCAACGGCTTGCATTACTGCTAGATCTGGAATATCATCTCCCATATAAAGCACTTGGGACATTGGAATTTGATTTTGTTCCAACTGAGTTGTGAGTAAAGACAATTTATCTTTTACCCCCATCCACACTTGGTCAACGCCTAATTTCAACAATCTTTCTTTTGCTTCTGGAGAATCACCTCCCGATATGATGATGACGGTATAACCTTTTTTTACAGCTAATTGGAGTGCATAGCCGTCTTTGATATTCATTCTTCTAGCCATTACAGCATCAGGTAATACCAATAGTGTACCATCGGTTAGTACCCCATCCATATCAAATACAAAACAGTGAATTTGGGATAGTTGTTGTAATAGATTCATATGCATTGATACCTGAAAGGTAAATGATTCCGTCAAAAATCCCTATTTCTGGTTGTCACGCCATTCATATACCCAGGCGCTTTGAATCATTTCTAAATGACCTTCTGTACTTTGCTCCTTGGTCCCTTCAAATCTTGGAATCTCTAAAATCCATTCCAATAAATCTGTAAAACGAATGCGGTAGATTCTTGATTCTGTAAAATCATCCCCAAAACGCTCATACAATTTCATGGCAATATCTTCATGATCGTTCCAATAGATAGGTGGTTCAAAATGGCTCATAGTATCTTTTCTAAAATGATATTTGATTATTCTCCCAAAAATTGGGTTTGATCAGGAATACGAATATGTACTTCCCCACTGCCATTTTCCAACACGCACTGGCAACCCAATCGGGAATTGATTCTAGGATTTACCGCACGGTCTATAAAATCTTCTTCTTTGTCAGACAGTTCTTGTAAAAATTCACTCCCCTTCTCTACATATAAATGGCAAGTACTACAAGCACAGACAGCACCACAATTATGGTGAAGTTCAACGCCATTCTCTAGACAAATTTCCAATAAACTATCCCCAGCTGGCATGCCGGTAAGGGTTACTGGTTCTAGTCCTTTTTGTTCAAATTGTATGTGAATATTGTACATGATTAATCCTTTGGGCTGCAAAAGTATCGGTTAGAGTTCTGATTATGGCTTCGAAATGCGAAAAAAATCATTTTTAAAAATTTGTCAAAAAAATGGGTAAAATCAAAAATATCCTTATTTTACAGCACTTTATATCATACTAGGACCTCTAACAGTATTTTTTGATTGCTAGCACATATACCCTTCTGGTACATCCGGAAGGGTTTTTTTATGGTTTTACACTCGGTTCTTCTCTTGTATACTTTTACTGAACGCACGATAAAATGCCAATAATGCTGGTTCATGTTTCAAGAGTTCCAAATGCTTCTCCATTGTACCAAGATCTCCCCTAAAAGCAGGTCCAGCTTGTGTTGTAGCCGGATCTACAGCTTTAATCCCAGTTGCTGTTTGGTCAATAATAGAATACAACAAACTAAAATCTAAATTGTTCCGCTCACAATAATCCGACGCCAAATGGTACAAATGATTGGTAAAATTTGATGTGACTACCGCCATCAAATGCAGTTTTTCCCGTTGCGCATCGCCCGCTAGGGCAACTTGTGCGCCAATCAATCTGGCTAAATTAGATAGGAAGGCCGTATTGGAATTGGAAGAACCGTCTACCACTATTTGAACTGCTCCCAAACTTTCTTGGTCTTTCCGTATCATTTTCATGGGCCAGAAAACGCCATAATTGGAACTGGCATTTGCCAAAATTTCTTTGGAAACAGATCCGGCAGTATGTACCAATAATTGGTCTCCCAGTTTTAAAGAAGCGGCAATTGGACCAATTGCTTGGTCTGAAACTGCCAAAATATAAGCATCTGCTTTTGGGGCAAGCTGTCTCAATTGATCAATAGCATCCGAACCAATTTGAGCAGCCAATTGCTGGGCATGAGACAAATTTCTACTGTAGACTTGCTTAATAATAATCCCCCTTTCAAAAAAGGCTTTACCTATTACTGTAGCAATATTACCCGAACCAATGAGAACAAGCTCCATATCTTTGAATCTGAAATGAAATCAAAATTAGCACAAAGACTGGCCATCACCTATTATAGAACCAAGATCCGCACTATTGGATTGGTTTCTCCAAAATTGGCTGCAGAAAAAGCCTACGACCTGTTCTGTACACCTAGAAAATCCAACAAAAAACCCAAAGTGCCTCCTATTTTTCACAAGGCAACCGCTTTGAATTTGGTTTCAAGGGGGCAAACCTTAAAGGGGTATCATTGGCTGCCAACACATCCCAATGGAAAAAAAATATTGATTATCCACGGATTCAGTAGTTATAGTTACAAGTTTGAGAAATACGTGGGATTGTTTAAAAAAGAGGGTTTTGAAGTAGTGACATTTGATGCTCCTGCTCATGGCCAGTCTGGTGGAAAACACATTAATGCACTCATTTATAAAGAGGCATTATTAGATATTGAACAGGCATATGGCCCTTTTTACGGTTGGATGGGACATTCCCTGGGTGGTCTTGCTGCAAGCTTAGCTTTTCAGACTTTGGCCAACCAAGAAAACAGAAAACTGGTTTTGATTGCACCAGCAACAGAAACCAAAAGAGCTATTGAGCACTATTTTAGCATTATTCAGGTGGATGATAAAATCAAGCAAGCATTTACTGAATTGATTGCTAGTTTAACCCATCATAAAATAGAGGAGATAGCTGTTTCTCATGCTTTAAAGCAAATTAATGCCCCTGTTTTATGGGTACATGACAAGCAAGACATGATCTGTGTATTTGATGCTGTGATTCCAATTATGGAAGCAAAACCAGCCAATGTTCGCTTTCATATTACGGATGGTTTGGGACATAGCAGGGTTTATAAAGAAGCCGAGGTAACTGGGGCCATTGTGCATTTCTTACTAGAGGCCTAACAGGGATATTTTTTGGAATTTAACTCTTTGGACTAATATTGCATCCAAACCGGCGGAAGGGTCAGGTACTAAAAAAGCCTAATTCAACCTAGTTTCGGTTTCTTATAAACATCATCAAATCACCGCCCATGGCGGTTTTGGAAAATATGGCAAAAAACTTATTGATTGTTGAGTCACCTGCAAAAGCCAAAACAATTGAAAAGATCCTGGGCAAGGATTTTGAAGTTAAGAGCTGCTTTGGACATATTCGTGACCTAGAAAAGGACGATATGGGTATTGATGTAAACAATCATTATTTGCCAAGGTACAAAGTGCCAGATGACAAGGAAAGGGTTGTAAAAGAGCTGAGACAATTGGCCAAAAAAGCAGATGAAGTTTGGCTTGCATCGGATGAGGACCGTGAAGGAGAAAGTATTAGTTGGCATTTGGCCGAGGTGTTAGGTCTGGATCCAAAAGTGACCAAACGCATTGTTTTCCATGAAATCACCGCCCCAGCTATTAAAAAAGCAGTAGCTAATCCTAGGATCATTAATATGAATCTAGTGAATGCCCAACAAGCCAGAAGGGTTTTAGATAGATTGGTAGGATTTGAATTAAGCCCTGTTTTATGGCGCAAAATTGGTATGCAAAGAAGCCTTAGTGCTGGTAGAGTGCAGAGCGTAGCGGTAAGATTGGTGGTAGAAAGAGAAAGAGAGATCAACCATTTTGTATCTGAGAGTAGTTTTAAAATTGAAGCCAACTTTTTAGCTCCTGATATCAACGGAAAAACCGTTGGATTCAAAGCGGAAGCCCCTGCTAAATATGCCGAACAAGTAGCTGCTAGAAAATTCTTAGAATCCTGTATAGGTGCTACTTATAAAGTAACGGATGTTCAGGTTAAACCAACCAAAAGAACACCGGCTGCTCCTTTTACCACGTCTACCCTGCAACAAGAAGCGTCTAGAAAAATGGGATACAGTGTGAGTAAAACCATGTTGATTGCCCAAAAGTTGTATGAAAGTGGTAAGATCACTTACATGCGTACGGATAGTGTGAATTTGAGTGATACGGCGTTAGTCGATATAAGTGCTGAGGTAAATAATGCTTATGGACCACAGTACCATCAGCCTCGCAAATTCAAGAACAAAAACGAATCAGCACAAGAAGCCCACGAAGCCATTAGGCCTACTTATATGAATCAGCATACCCTGGCAGATGAAGAAACCAGAAGGTTGTATGAACTGATTTGGAAAAGAACCATTGCTTCACAAATGAGCGATGCGGCATTTGAAAAGACCACGGCTAAAATTGCCATTAGCACCAATGGGGAATCCTTAGCCGCTTCCGGTGAAGTGCTAAAATTTGACGGATTCTTGAAAGTCTATATGGAAGGAAAGGATGATGAAGACGAAGAAGACGCAGAAGGAATCTTGCCTCCATTAGCTGTTAACCAGCAATTAACTTTAAAAGAGTTAACTGCATCAGAAAAATTCAGTAGACCTGCTGCGCGATATACAGAAGCTTCCTTGGTAAAAAAACTAGAGGAATTGGGCATTGGTAGACCTTCTACCTACGCTCCCACTATTAGTACTATTATGAAGCGTAATTATGTTGAAAAGCGCGACAAGGATGCTGTAAAGCGATCTGTGACCCTATTTAGATTGGTTCCAGGCAAAGAGATTGAAAAAGAAATCATTTCAGAAAATACAGGTGCTGAAAAAGGCAAATTATTCCCTACCGATTTAGGAATGGTGGTAACTGACTTTTTAAAGCAACATTTTACCAAGGTCATGGACTTTGGGTTTACAGCCAAGATTGAACAGGAATTTGATGAGATTGCTGATGGTAAGATTATTTGGTCCAATATGATTGACGGGTTTTACAAACCTTTCCATAGTACTATTGAACATACTTTAGAAACAGCAGAAAGGGCCAAGGGCGAAAGAGAATTGGGTATTGACGCAGAGTCTGGTAAAAAAGTGATTGCCCGCATGGGTAGGTACGGTCCCATGGTTCAGATTGGAGATAGCAGCAATGAAGAAGAGAAACCAAGGTTTGCCAAACTCAAACAAGACCAAAGTATTGAAACCATTAGCATGGCTGAAGCCATGGAGCTCTTTGAACTTCCCAAAACCATTGGGGAATATGAAGGACAAGAATTGCAGGTAAATATTGGCCGATTTGGCCCCTATATCCGCATGGGCGAGCAATTCATCAGCGTTCCAAAGGGGGAAGATTTACACGCTTTAGAATTAGAAAGAGCCATACAATTGATTCAAGAAAAGCATCAAGCAGAAGCGCCTATTGCTTTTTTCCAAGAATTGCCTGTAACCAAGGGCAAGGGAAGATTTGGTCCTTTTATCAAGTGGAACGATTTATTCATCAATATTCCAAGGGCATACAATTACGATAGTTTGTCTCAAAGCGATATCAATGAATTGATTGAAAAGAAAATGGACAAGGAAGCCAATAGATTTATTAACCAGTGGCCAGCTGAAAAGATTTCTATTGAAAATGGCCGATGGGGTCCATTTATTCGTTTTCAGAAAAAGATGTTGAAAATGGGTAGAAGGGCTGACGGGGAAAAATATAGTGCGGAGGAACTGGTAGACATTGACTTAGATTTAATCAAGAAAATGATTGAAGAACAAGTACCAGGCGCGTTTTCCAAAAAAGCAAAACCTGCTTCAAAAGGTGCTACTAAATCGGCCACAAAAAAAGCGGCTCCTAAAAAAGCAGCTAGCAAAAAAGCCAGTCCAAAAAAGAAATAAGCTCTACCAAAATAAAAGCCGGATAAATGATTTTATCCGGCTTTTTTATGCTGTTATTCCTAGCTTTTTAATCGGCCCTGCCCAAATCTCTTAAAAATCTAACGTGGGCTACTACGGCTCTTCTCATAGTAGGATACTCAATATATTGTAATTGATATTCCGCACAAACCGCCTTTACAATTTTGCTAATGGCTGGATAGTGCACGTGAGAAATTTTGGGAAATAAATGGTGTTCAATTTGAAAATTGAGGCCACCAACCAACCAACTCACCAATTTATTTCTGGTGGCAAAATTGGCAGTAGTTTTTATTTGGTGTGCTGCAAACTCATCAGGTAATTGGTGTGAAGCAATATCAGCAACCGGGAATTCTGTGTGTTCTACTGTATGAGCTAATTGGAATACAATGCTTAGGATAAAACCGGCCACCATACTCATTACTATAAATCCTACCAACCAGGGCAACCAGCCTAGGGCATAAATAGGGATCACAATAAAGAATGCTGCATGGTAAACTTTCACAATCCAGAATTCAAAATGGTCTTTAAACTCCATTTTCTTTAAAGGAACATTCCCAATTTTTTTGGAGAAATACTTGTTGTAGTCTGTAAAGAAAATCCAGAAAATATACAATTGCATGTACAGGAACCAGAAGTAAAAATGCTGGAATTTGTGCATTTTTAGTCGCTTCTGTGTTGGTGCCATACGCATCAATACCCCAATTTCAATATCGTCATCCACCCCATCAATATTGGTAAAACTGTGGTGAATCATATTGTGCTTCATGTTCCACATAAAGTGATTGGCTCCCAACAAACTCATAGAAGAAGCTGCAATTCGGTTCATCCAACGATTGGTGCTAAAACTGCCATGACTACCATCGTGCATCACGTTAAATCCAATTCCTGCAATCAATCCACCAAGGATTACAGCTTCTAAAATAGCTAGGTACCAAACTGGGGTCCAGACTAATAACTGTATATAAACAGCCACAAACGCCATAATCATCACAATGGCTTTGGTAAATAGTTTGGGCGTACCGGTAGATTTAATTCCTTGTTCATCAAAATACTGCTGAACGCGTTTTTTCAATTCTGCATGCAGGGATTGCTTTACAACGGGGAATTTTGGAATGGCAAATGTAGACATGTAATAGTTTAAAGTAAGTGAGCAAAAGTAATCCATCCCCCCTTCCCATACTTGTTAATTTTGACCGATGGTACCAAAGAATGCCTTTAACGATGTTTTTTTCAAAATAGTATGCCATTTTTAGCCATTATTTCCACAACTATGGAATAACTATTTAGGGCAAATGCGCAAAAAAAGAAGTTAGTTTGAGGTGGAATATCACAGATAATGGAAGTTTAAGCTATTGCTGTCATTTTCAACCAGTTCATATGCAAACAACCAAAGAAATCAATGCACTCTTTACCCTGATAGATGATCCCGATGAGGAAGTCTATTCAACTGTTTCAGAAAAGCTGGTTGCTTATGGCAAGGGAATCATTCCCAATCTGGAACATTTATGGGAAACTACCTTAAATGATACCATTCAAGAAAGGATTGAAACCATCATCCATCGCTTGCATTTTACTGATCTGACCCAAGATTTTACAGATTGGAGTGAAAGCGCCTACCATGACTTGCTTTTAGGGGCTTTATTGGTGGCTAGGTTTCATTACCCTGATTTACAGAGTACCCAAGCCTTGCAAGAGATAGAGAAAATCCGCAGAAATGTATGGCTTGAGTTGAATAATTTTTTAACCCCGCTTGAACAGGCCAATGTATTAACCAGTATTTTGTACAAATACTATCGTTTAAAGGGCGTTGAAATCAATTATGAACAACCTGACGATTTTTGTATTCACAAAGTCTTGGCGGCCAAAAAAGGGAATGCCATTACCAATGGGATTATTTACCAAGTGATGTGTGAATTACTAGACATTAATGCTAGGATTATCAATATCCCTAAACAGAGCATTATAGCTTTTTTTCATTCCGATTATGATTCTAGCACGCAAACGGAGAATCCACAGGAAGCTATTCATTTTTATATAGACAGCACTACTGGGCAAGCCTTTTCTCACAAGGATATTGAACAGTATTTTATTAGAATTGGACAAACCCCTCAACCTGAGTTTTTTAAACCCAAAAGTCATAAGGGGATTATCCAATTATTAATTAAGGAAACTGCTAAGTGTTTTTCCGAACCGTCAGTGCAATACAAACAAGAGGAACTGATGCAATTGCATGAGCTACTTAAATAAGTACTTTAAGCAGCCCAATAACTAGGCTATTAATTTGGCATCTAAGCTAATGGTCATATTGTAAGCCTTGCTTACCGGACAATTGGCTTTAGCTTCTGAAGCTGCTGCTTGAAACTGGGCTTCTGAAATTCCAGAAATTTTGGCAGTTAACACCAAATGAGATGCTGTTATCACACCGTCTTCCAAGGAAATAGCACAATTGACTTCTAATTGATCTGGTGTAAATCCAGCAGCACCCAACACAAAACTTAATTTCATAGCAAAACAGCCTGCATGTGCAGCTGCCATTAATTCTTCTGGATTGGTTCCAACACCCTCAGCAAACCTAGAGTTAAATGAATATTGGGTTTGATTCAATACGGTGCTTTGGGTAGACAAATGGCCAGTACCTTCTTTGCCAGATCCATTCCAAATAGCTGTTGCATTTCTTTTCATAGTTGGGTAGATTTAAATAAGAGTTTAATTAATTCATTCTGTTTTTGAAACAATGGGCACAATAAAAATAGATAGTTTTCCGTCTTTATAACATTCAATTCTACCAATAGGTTCACCCATGCAAGAAGTTCACTATACTTATTATGAAAGTCCTATTGGTCTTTTAAAAATTGGGGGCACAGAACAATATATCTGTGAATTGAGTTTTGTTGATGAACCGGACCAAATGGTCTATGGAGAACCGGGCATTACAGAAGTGATGCACCAATGCACTGAAGAATTGATTGAATTTTTTCATGGTAAACGAAAACAGTTTTCTATTCCAGTACACCAAGATGGTACTGATTTTCAAACCCGAGTTTGGAATGAGTTATTAGCCATACCCTATGGCAAAACCATTAGTTATATGGATTTGGCCAAAAAAATGGGCGACCCAAAAGTGATTCGTGCTGCCGCAAGTACCAATGGGAAAAATAAAATCTGCATTATAGTCCCCTGTCATAGGGTCATAGGATCTGACCGTTCATTAACCGGTTATTCAGGTGGTATGTGGCGAAAAAAATGGCTATTACAGCTAGAATTCAAAATTGCACACGGAGTACAGACCCTGTTCTAGCACCTTAACATTTTCCTAAATTAGCAGTGAGATGTTATTTTATGGTTAGCTTTTCGCAAATTTGTAGTCATTGAAAGATACAAAAATGCGATTCTCACTTGCTTTAGCCATTATTCCTACCCTATTTTCCGTTGAAGTACTCTGTGCACAAGATGTACCAAGAGGCTGGCACTTATTAGACGAATCTCAGGACCAACATTATGGGATTAGTCTTTCAAAAGCCTATCAATTTCTAAAAGAAAAAAACAAGGTTTCCAAACCAGTGATTGTGGCAATTTTGGATTCAGGTGTAGACACAACCCATGAAGATTTGAAACCACATCTTTGGAGGAATCTAGGAGAAATTCCAGGTAATGGCATTGATGATGACGGCAATGGTTATATAGATGATGTGTACGGTTGGAATTTTCTTGGTGGAAAAGACGGTAGAAATATCAAAAAATGTTCTGATGAGCGTTCTAGAATTTACCATCGCTTTAAAGCACAATTCTTAGGAAAAGAAATAGATAGCAGTAGTCTTTCAGCCACCGATTTTAGCAATTATCAAATCTGGAAAAAAGCAGCTGCTGAAATGAATTTTAGCACGGAAGAACAAACAGAATTGTTGTTTGTAGAAATTACGGCAAAAGCCCTTAAGAGACACGACAAAGTGCTTCGCAAAGAAATGAGCACGGAAGTATTTACCACTGAAACGCTTGAAAAATTTGAACCGCAGAACAAAATAGCCAAAGAAGCAAAATTGGGTTATTTAACCTGTATCAAAATGATGGGGATTGACCCAGATGAAAAAAACACCAATACCATTGAACAACTAGATGAATACGTAGAAGGCAAAAAATCTGCTTTTGAATCAAAAGATAAAGCCCCATTTGACTATCGAGCTGATATTGTGAAAGATAATTACTTGAATTTTCAAGATAGGTATTACGGCAATGCCGATGTAATGGGACCAAGTCCCATGCACGGAACCCATGTTACTGGCATTATAGGAGCTGTTAGAAATAATGGCATTGGGGTAAATGGGGTTGCAGATAATGTGCAATTAATGATGGTGCGTGTAGTACCTGACGGTGATGAATATGACAAAGATGTGGCACTAGGAATTAGGTATGCAGTAGACAATGGAGCCAAAATTATCAATATGAGTTTTGGTAAATCCTTTTCGCCAGAAAAAGCCTGGGTAGATAGCGCCATCCGTTATGCAGCCAGTAAAGATGTTCTCATAGTTCATGCTGCAGGAAATGATGGAATAGACAATGATGTAAAAGAAGTGTTTCCTAATCCCAAACAATGGAATTATAAGGCAGAGAATTTTATCAATATTGGAGCAAGCGGGGACCCCGCAACTACAGGATCTTTGGCAGCAGATTTTAGCAATTTTGGAAAAATGAATGTAGACGTTTTTGCACCTGGGGTTAAAATCTATTCCACTTTACCAGGTAGAAATGAGTACGGAAATTTAAATGGCACTAGTATGTCTACGCCTGTAGTTTCCGGCATTGCAGCACTTATTAGATCCAATTATCCAGAACTAACAGCTGTGCAGGTTAAGCAGATTATTGAAACGGCTGTTTCCATACCTGATAGCAGTTTACCCAATTTCAAACCAGGATCACAAAAAGAGCCCATATCCTTTGGCAACTTGAGTAAAACGGGAGGAATTGTCAATGCATACCAGTCTATTAACTTGGCGGATCAAACAAAACCGATTAAAAAAGAGATTCAAAAAAACCTTACCAAACCAACAAAATCCATCAAATAATGCCTAGACCTTTAGCCGGAGACTTTGGCGCATTTTATCAGGGATATGCAGACTTGGCCACAGGCCAGTCAGTTGCAGAACTATTACAAATACATCCAGCCCCCATTGCTGCTTATATTAGTGCGCTACCAGAGGAGAAAGCCAATTACGCTTATGCTGAAGGCAAATGGACCATTAAAGAGTTGGTACAACACTTAATAGATACGGAAAGAATCTTTGCCTATAGGGCGCTTAGAATATCCAGAAAAGATACTACCCCACTGCCCGGTTTTGATGAAAACCTATATGCCAAAAATGCACCGGTTGCTGATAGGTCTTTAGCGGATTTAAAAGAAGAATATCTATTGGTGCGCAAAACAACTGATCTTTTATTGGCCAGTTTTAAAGAGGATCAATTGCAATTTATTGGCAATGCCAGTGGGCATCCATGTACATTAAATGCGCTTTGTTTTATCATTTTTGGGCATAACCTCCACCATATCAATATCTTGAAAGAGAGATACTTTTAGAGGAAAGTGAAGAGTGAAAGAAAGTGAAGAGTGAAGAGTGAAGAGTGAAGAGTGAAGAGTGAAGAGTGATTTAAATAGAAGTTATTAATTTAATCGAATGATCTCAAATAGAAAGCCCCGTATCCAAAAGGTACGGGGCTTTTTTATAGCTTTAGAATAGCTTAAAATTATTTAGTACCGAAGATATGTACTGCTAATTGTACGTCTTTAGACACTTGACCAGGACCATAGTTAACACCCAACAAAGTTCTGTCAATGTTCAAGAATGCTTGACCAAAGAATCCTTTGTCATCAGCACTGCGCACATTTACAACAAATTTCACTGGAACGGTTGCACCTTTGATAGACAAAGTACCAGTTACATCAGCTGAAGCATCGCTAGTATAATTAACAGTAGCAATTTCAAATGTTGCTTCGCCATTTTTGGCTACGTCAAAAAAGTCTGCACTTTTCAAGTGACCAGTTAAACGTTCTGCTGAAGCATCGGTTACTTTAACACCAGCTAAGTCAATTACAAACTTTCCGCCTTTTAATTTACCACCATCAACGGCTACAGAACCGCTTTTGATTGGGAAAAATCCAGTGTGGAAATCACCTTTCTTGGAACCAATCCAATCAATACGGCTTTTTTCAGCACTTACAGTGTAATTAACTACGTCTTTTTTGGTATCGGCACCAACAAAAGAAGAAAGACCCAAGGTCATTGCCAAAGCGGCAACAGCAAAAATTGATTTTTTCATAGATTTATTTATATTAATGTTTAAGAGCAGAACAAAAATATAAAATTATATGTTACAACATCAATTTATTCTCTACTATTTTAATAGGGCGGTTTCTCCTATCTTCGCAAAAATTTTATACATATGAACCTGCATGAATACCAGTCGAAGGAATTGCTGAAAAAATTCAATGTTCCCGTACAGGAAGGCATCGCTGTTGACACTGTGATGGCAGCGGAAGAAGCTTATCGTCAAATCAAGACCCAAACCGGCAATAATTTTGCCGTGGTAAAGGCCCAAATTCACGCAGGTGGACGTGGAAAAGGTAAAATTGTAGGAAGCGAACAACGCGGTGTGGCCGTTGCTAAAAGTCTAGAAGACATTAGCAATATTGCCAAAAACATCCTTGGAGGTACATTGGTAACCATTCAAACAGGACCTGCTGGTAAAAAAGTAAACAAGATCTTGATTGCCCAAGACGTTTATTATCCCGGCCCTAACGAAACCAAAGAATTCTATTTATCCATTCTTTTAGACCGTGCAAAAGGTCAGAATGTGGTGATGTATAGCACAGAAGGGGGTATGGATATTGAAGAAGTAGCCCACAAAACTCCAGAAAAAATCTTTAAAGAATGGGTACACCCAGGTGGCGGTTTACAAGGCTTTCAAGCCCGTAAAATTGCCTTCAACCTAGGTTTGAGTGGTGAAGCATTTAAAAACTGTGTGAAATTTGTAACCAATTTATACAATGCCTATGTTGGTGTTGATGCAAGTATGCTAGAAATTAACCCACTGTTTAAAACCAGTGATGAGAAAATTATAGCTGTTGATTGTAAATTAAATTTAGATGACAATGCTTTGATGCGTCATCCAGATATTGCTGCTTTGCGCGATGTAACAGAAGAAGATCCAACAGAAGTAGAAGCTGGCCAATTTAACCTGAACTTTGTAAAATTAGACGGTAATGTTGGTTGTATGGTAAACGGCGCTGGTCTGGCCATGGCAACCATGGACATGATTAAATTAAGCGGTGGTGAACCAGCCAACTTCCTTGACGTAGGCGGTACAGCAAACGCTCAAACGGTTGAAGCTGGTTTCAGAATCATTTTGAAAGACCCCAATGTAAAAGCCATCTTGATTAATATTTTTGGTGGAATTGTACGTTGTGACCGTGTTGCGGCAGGTGTGATAGAAGCATTTAACAAAATGGGCAATATTGAAATCCCCATCATTGTGAGATTGCAAGGAACCAACGCTGTTGAAGCCAAAAAATTGATTGACGAAAGTGGTTTGAAAGTGCAATCAGCTATCCAATTAAGTGAAGCTGCTGCTTTGGTTAAACAAGCAGTTGCCTAAATATTTTGCCAGTGCAAACAAAAAGGCCCCTAATTGGGGTCTTTTTTGTTAATGGATGGTTTTTACAGTATTTTCGTTTTGGAATATTAGCTGCCACGGCCTTCCCTAATTCTTGAAAAGATGCAACAAATACAACATGTATGTGTCATCGATGATGATGAAATTTATATCTACCTGATAAAAAAATCTTTGGCTGCCTTAGAACTTGAACATTCCATTAATGCCTATGCCAATGGCGCTGAAGCATTAAAAGGAATTACAGCCATGATAGATCAGCAACAACCAGTACCTGAAGTTATATTTCTAGATATTAATATGCCTATCATGGATGGATGGGAATTCTTGAAAGCATTTAGAACAATTCAAGCTCAGTTACCCAAACAAATCCCTATCTATATTATCAGTTCATCCATTGCTGCAGAAGACAAGGAGAAAGCCAAACGTTTTCCTGAAATTGTAGGCTATTTAAGTAAACCAGTTGAACTAGAAACATTAGCATCCATTATTCAAAAAGAAGATTAACTTTCTTAAACAAATTGTTAGACCACCTAGTTCAGTGTAAAGGTTTAATTTGTCTTCCAACTTGTTGATGTATTTACAGCAATACTGAAAAAATTTTCAGCATTGAAGACCTGAATTTGTTGTGGTTCTACGCCAAGTACTTGACCTAATTTATACAAGGTCTTTTGTTCTATCCCGGTAATACCGTTTTCAATATTACTTAGATTAGAAATACTCATGCCTAATTCAGTAGCCACATATTTTAAAGGGAATCCTTTTAAACTTCTCAGGGATTTAATGTTTCTACCCAATTGCATTCTTTCTGTTTTTCTTTGATGATATAGCATATTGTTTGTTTTAATACACAATTTTACGTTGTAGTATTTTTCTCAAAGAATTAATAACACCTATTTTAACCCCGCTAAAACACGTATTTTTTTTGCTGGTTAGACACATCATGGCAGATCAAATATTGAAATATTGGGTCATGATTGTTTCAAAAAGAAGCAGCTAATTTGCTAAACTTCTGCATTGGGTATGAGCTTGACCATAGTTATAGGGCTAAAACTATATTGCAAACCTGTTTTAATCTCAGTGCAAGCAATTCTTTTTCTTCTAACTGCCCCTCTTTTAAAAACCTTACCATTTTCCGTTTGAAAATGTATGCCTTCTTGAAGATCAGCCACAGCTGCAAATCCTGGTTTTTGTATTGCATCATATTGCCTTAAAACCAAGAGTAAGTCCGTTTCTCCATTGGCTGTTGCTGAAGGATTGGCAATTGATTTTTGAAGGGCTTTTACAATGTCTGCCGGAAAAAGACCCATGTTAACAAAGACAATTAAAAGATTGCTGTAGATATTTTTCCATTCTTTTCCATGCGCTTCAACCTTGTTTTTGTATTGTTCAAAACAAAGCAAATGGGCTAACTCATGTAATAATGTAATGAGAAATTCATATTGATTCAGGTTCCCATTAATACTAATCCTATGGTTACCTCCCCAGCCTGCATGACGATAATCTCCCAATACAGATTTACGCTGTTTGGTTACGGTTAAATGAACTTTATAATGGTGTAGATAGCTAACAACGGGTTCAAAACTACCTTTAGGAAGATAGCCCGCTAATGCTTGCATGGGATGCTCAGTTACCGCCATCTTTTTTTTGAGGTTTCACCAATAATGCAACGCGTACATCCATCCAAGTATAGAGGAGATATAAGCCCATGCCAATAAAGAGTCCGTTAATGTTTTTTTGTTCTCCAGCATTATAGAGATACAAAAATGCAGCTGTTCCTAAAACAAATAATTTTAAGACAGTAGAACCCATTACCCCTCTCACCATAGCGTGAGGATTATTTTGTTGTACTACTTTTAAGTGTTGGTAAACATTGTACAAACTAATTAAAAACAATAGGCAGTTGGCTCCTACTACCACCCATTTGTCAATATGCATAGACTTCATTAAACCTTCAAATCCCAAGGCAATTAGGTTGATAGATACAAAAACCAACACAAAGGGTAAAAAAGCCTTTTTATTATTATTCATTCCAATCATCTTTTAGAAGTATCTCTCAATACTTTTATTAATACCCCTAGTATTAGTAACAAGGGCAAGATCCAAACCAAATAGGGGCCTTTCCAACCAAAAAAACCATCTAACCATCCTCCTACCCATAACATCAATCCCAAGCCAACCAATAATTGTGTGGCCAAACCGGCATATTGCCAAAGTAGTTGATTGTCCGGTTTTGACTGTTTCATTACTCGTTAGAAATATCCGTTTTAGGAAGATCCAACATGGTAGTATCCCGCTGGATAGGCGTATTGCCATTTAAAACCGCCTTGACGCTTTCTAAATACTGTTCTTTGTAACGGATAGACTGTTCTAAAGAATCCGTTCTAATTTTCAGAATTTGAAGCTGCGTCCTGCTCTCCTGGGTACCATAGCCTGGAATATAATATTTCAGTGGCGAAAAGGCAATTAACGCAATGGTTAAACCCACCAATACAACAAAACTCACACTCAAGCCAATATAGACACTAAGTCTAGATAGCTTGAAAGTGACCATTTCTTCATAAGTATCATCATTCATCACTACCAAACGGTAGGAGTTCCTGAGTCTTTTGAGTGTATCGTTGTATTTAGGCTTCTCCATTTTGTTAAATCATGATAAAGGTAATATTCCCAAAGCTTTAAATGGGACGGAAATGGGAAATAAATGTATTTTTAAACAGTATTTATTTAATGTTGCGCATGAGCATGGCTAATAAAAGGCATATCCCTATCATCATCCTGTTTTTAGTTCCCTTGGTACTGCCCTTGATGGTGTTGGCACAGCCCTATTCTTCTGTTGAGCTTAAAAAGCCCACTAAATATGAAAACAGAGACCTTCCCGCTGAAAAAACCAAAGGTGGAAAGATCAAGGGAGGTAAAAAAGTCTATCAAAATACCGTTACCCATTACAACTACTTTTTCAATGCACAGAACAAAGTAAACGACGTATTGGAAAGGGCTAAATCCAGTTTTGTAGAAGACTATAACCAACTCCTTCCCTTTTATAATTATACCAAGGAAGACCTCTATAAACAGAAGGAACAATTGGATTCTGTGCTCTATAAATGCACGGCTGGCATTTTGTTACATGACTTACGAAACGCCTGGGTAGATGATTTGTATTTACTCATGGGACAAGCCTATCTCTATAGAAAAGACTATGATTCTGCCGCTCAAGTATTTCAATATTTAAATTATGCATTTGCCCCAAAAGAAGATGGTTATGACTTGCCCATAGGTAGCAACAGTAGCAATACCAATGGAGAGTTCACTGTGGTTACCAAAGAAAATAGTAGCCTTTGGAAAAAAATCAGCTCCACCCCTCCAGGTAGAAATGAAGGCTTTCTTTGGCGCATTAGAACCTATATAGAACAAAACCAATTGGCAAATGCTTTTGGATTGATTGCCATTCTCAGATCAGACCCCAATTTTCCAAAAAGATTGTTGCCCCAATTAAATGAGAATGCCGCATACGCTTTTTATAAAGAAGGATCTTATGATAGTGCAGCAAGGTATTTGGTAAAAGCATTGGACCGCGCGGTGAGTGCTCAAGACAAAGCACGTTGGCAATTTCTGG
This sequence comes from Chitinophagaceae bacterium BSSC1, assembly GCA_002256435.1. Lineage (GTDB taxonomy): Bacteria > Bacteroidota > Bacteroidia > Chitinophagales > Chitinophagaceae > Sediminibacterium. The sequence goes on along the minus strand of NKJC01000004.1, from coordinate 288,317 downwards.
CTGGCCAATTGTATACCCAAACCAATAAAGACAGTTTGGCCGTACAGGCCTATCTACAATCAATTAAATCTACTACTGATCCTACTTTAGAAGTTTATGCCAGGCTAGCCATAAGTGCATTGGAATCGGGCAAAAAAGCCAATGCCATACAGGAAAACCTGAATCAATTATGGAAAATGGCCAAACGACCTTTGTATGAACCTTACAGGGATATCATATATTATGCCATTGCCCAATTAGAATTAAAACAAGCACACCCAGACCAGGCCCAAAAAGCATTACTAAATAGCATTGCCTTTAATGATAATAATCCACTGCAAAAACAAGCTAGTTTTTTGTTGTTGGCCGATTTAAATTATGACAGAAGACTTTATCCAGATGCTTATCGTTTTTATGATAGTTTACAAACAGATCAATTAAATGAGGTTCCAAAGCAACGCGTTATTGATAGAAAACCTCCGCTTAAAACTATTACAGAAAATATTGCCATTATTCAATTAGAAGATAGTTTACAAAAACTGGCACTAATGCCCATTGATCAGCGCAATGCTATTTTAAAAACTAGACTCAAAGCATTGAGAAAAGAGGCTGGATTAAAAGATTTAGATAATCAGGAACCTGGATTTGGTGGAGGTTTTGCAAGTGGGCCAAGTCAGGATGCTGATTTATTTGCTACCAGTGCCAATGAATTTTATTTTCAAAATGCAGGATTAAAATCAAGAGGATATTCAGAATTTAAAGCCAAATGGGGTTCTAGACCCAATGTGGATCATTGGCGCAGGCAAGCGGCAGTTGAAAAATCATTTGCGCAAAAGTCTGCCATGAATACCAATACAAGCGCACAGACTCCAGCCAATAACGCTACAGCTGCGCCAGTTGCAGAATTAACTATGGAATCATTGTTAGCTAAATTACCATTGACTTCTGAGCAAATGTCTGCTTCTTATTTAGCTATTCTAAAAGCTGCCATGGAAAATGCAGCTTTGTACCAATTGAATCTTGGTGATTACCCTAGTGCCATCAAGGAATACAGAGGCATTGTTACCCAATTTCCCGATGTGAGTGAAACCGAAAAAGCCCTTTTCAATTTGGCCATTTGTTACGATAGAAATAACCAACCCATTCAAGCTGATTCGGTTAGACAATTGCTAAAAACCAATTTTGCCAATGGCAAATACAACAAATTAGTTCAACAACAGGGCAAACCTGTAGCCAAAGACAATGCAACATTGGCTTATGAGCAAGTGTATGATTTGTTTCTAGCAGGATCTTTTAAAGAAGCATTACAAGTAAAAGAAACTGCAGATAAAAAATGGGGCAAATCTTATTGGACCCCGCAACAGCTCTATATTGAAGCCATCTATTATGTAAAAAATAGGGAGGATAGTATTGCCATTAATCGACTAACAGAAATAACCAAATCATTTCCTAATTCTCCCTTAAAAGAGAAAGCATATACCATGATTGATGTGCTAAAAAGGAGAAAGGAAATTGAGACTTATTTAACTGATTTAAAGATTGAGAAAACAGAAGAGGTATCAGATAGACCTATTGAACTCAATGAAGTAAACACCGTTAAAAAAGCCCCTGCTCCAAAAGCAGAGATTACCCAACAGGTTGCTCCGGTTTTAAAAATCAAACCAAATACCCTTGAACCAAAAGAGAAACCTGTAATTGTAGCGGTAGCTCCTCCTAAGGTAGACACTACCAGAAAACAACCCAATGTGGTGTTGGTTGATGCTCCTATGCAAAAACTAGAACCAGTTAAAATAGCCCCAACCAATCAATACGCGTTTAATACCAATGATCCCCATTTTGTAGCGGTAGTGCTAGACAAAGTGGATGGCATATTTTCAGGAGAGGCCAAAAACGCCTTTAATAGATTTAACAGAGAACAGTATAGTAACCAGAATCTAGCCATTGGTAATGAAACCATACAAGCTAATCTTCAGTTGGTCTTGGTTGGCCCATTTGCCAATGCGGGTGACGCGGTAGGCTATATTAACAAAGCCAAGCCACAAGCTGCATCTAGAATTGTTCCTTGGCTAGCCCCAGAAAAATATAGTTTCTTAATACTAAGTGGTGCCAATTTAACCGTTCTGAAATCTAAAAAAGACATTCAGGAATATAGAACCTTCTTACATGGCGTATTCCCTGATATTTTTTAACCATTTTAGCATAGTTGTTTCAGGCAGTTCTATAGATTTACGATAAGTTTACATTTCCATCATACCATTTTTATGTCTAGACCAGTTAAAATATTTTGGAAGTTTTTCTTTGGTGGATTAGGCTTTGTTGTCCTTTTCCTGCTCATGCTCAATTGGGGATGGATTGGAGACATGCCAGATATTGAAGACATTGAAAACCCAACAGCTTTACAAGCCAGTCAGGTCTATGCCCAAGATGGATATCTGATGGGTAAATACTATATAGAAGATAGGATTAACGTTCAATACAAAGACATTAGCAAACACGCCATTAATGCGCTGGTGGCTACAGAAGACAAACGTTTTTATGACCATAGTGGTATTGACGCTCAAGGTTTGGCGAGGGCATTTTTCTACTTAGGTAGTCAGGGTGGAGCCAGTACCATTACCATGCAAACAGCCAAGAACCTGTTTACAGAAAACTGGAGCACCAAGAATTTCTTGTTGCGCAGTATTCAAAAATTAAAAGAGTGCATTATTGCTATTAAACTAGAAAGAAATTTTACCAAAGAAGAAATTCTAACCCTGTATTTAAATACGGTGGCTTTTGGTGACAATGTATTTGGGATCAGGAATGGAGCAAAAACTTTTTTCCAAAAAGAACCTGACCGTTTGAATGTAGAAGAAGCTGCTGTTTTGATTGGAATGATCAATGGTCCTGGCTTATACAACCCACGTAGAAACCCAAGACAGGCATTAGAGAGAAGAAATCTAGTGTTTAACCGTATGGTGTCTAAAGACTATTTGAATTCTGCAGAAGCCGAAATTTTAAAAAGAAAACCCATTGAACTCAACTTTAAAAAGCTAGACGAAAGCGCTGGATTGGGGCCTTATTTTAGAATGGTTTTGGGAGAAGAAATGAAGAAATGGTGTAAGACGCATACCAAGAGCAATGGAGACAATTATGATTTGTATAGAGATGGTTTACGCATTTACACCACCATTAATCCAAGAATGCAACAATATGCAGAAGAAGCAGTAGCCAAGCATATGAGCTATATGCAGAAACTATTGAATACCCAGGAAAATATGAAAGATGGTAGTATTTGGAAAAACTACCAGCAAGTACTTGATGCTTCCATGAAACAGAGTGACCGTTGGAAGAATCTGAAAAAAGAAGGATTGAATGAAGACGAGATTAAAGCTTCATTTAAAGTAAAAATTCCTATGCATGTATTTGCTTGGAATAGCACCCGTGGAAAGGATACCACCATGTCTCCTTATGATTCTATCAAGTATCATAGACAAATGTTACAAGCTGGCTTTATGGTCATGGAACCCATGACTGGAGAAGTAAAAGCTTGGGTTGGTGGTATTGACTTTAAAACCTTTAAATATGACCACGCCAATATCAATACCAAACGTCAGGTGGGTTCTACCATGAAACCGCTCTTGTATAGTCTGGCCATTGAGGAAGCAGGGTTTACACCCAACACCCCAGTTAATGACAACCAACAAAGCTTTGGACAATACGGCCTAGTCCCTGCCACTAGCAAGTCTTGTACAGGAGCTACCATGCCCATGGCTGAAGCTTTGGCCAAGTCTAGAAACTGTGCTTCTGCTTATATTATGAAGCAGTTGGATGCAACAGGAAACAATGGCGCCAAAAGATTTGTAGACTACTTAAAAAAACTCAATCTACAAACAAAGATTGAACCCTACCCTTCTATTGCACTGGGTTCTTGTGAGATTTCTTTGTTTGAAATGATGCAGGCATATAGTATGTTCCCAGGTAGGGGATTCAATGCCAAACCCATGTATATTACTCGTATTGAAGACAGAAACGGGAATGTACTGGAAAGCTTTACACCACAACGCAAAGAAGTAATTAGTGAGGTGACTGCCTATTCCATTGTAAAAATGATGCAAGGGGTAATTCAGTTTGGTACGGCTCGTGGTATTTGGGCCTATGATCTACCTGGCAATTTAGAAGTAGCTGGCAAAACAGGAACCACCAATGACAATTCCGATGCTTGGTTCATGGGTTATACCCCACAATTGATGGCAGGAACTTGGGTAGGTGCAGACGACCGTTTTATCCGTTTCAAAAATGAAAACCTCAATGGTCAGGGTGCTAGAGCAGCCATGCCTATTTGGGCTTATTTCTTTGCCAAAGCATCTGCTGATCCAAATTGTGGAATAGATGCTAGTCAAACTTTTGTGAAACCAGAAGTAATGACCAACGATATTATCATTGACTATATCAATGGAACAACGGCTCCTTTAGGAGCAGAGGGTGAAGACCAGGGAAATGGTACAGTAAATGATTATGAATTGCCCAAAGACATTAAACCAGAAGATATTAAGGCGGAATCTGATCCTTTAGAAGCCGGCAAAACAGGTGTTCCAAAACCATTGGAGACAAAGAGTGGGCAACCAGCCAAACTACCTGATAATAAACCCGTGGTAACGCCTCCAGTATTAAAACCAGGAGAAAAACCAAAAGCTACCATGCCCGCCCCCATTAAGAAACCGGGTGGTGGAAATCTAGGTTAAGGTTGATTAAAAAAAAAGCAATAATTATTGGATAGTAGATTTTATAAACTGCTAAACTATCTGCATGGCTTTGACAAAATCACTAACCAAATAGCTGATGAGCTTACCAGTACTACCATCGGTTCTACCATCAGACAAATGCGTGGCCCCTTCACAAATATGCAAGTAGGCTGGCTTGGATTGAGCCGTAGCAAATTGTATATATTGCCTAGCTTGATTAGGACTAATCCCAACGGGAGTTTGTGCACTACTTAATACCCCCTCAATGCAATCCAGGTCTAGTTCTATGCCACAAAGGGTATCATCTGTAAAAGAAGTAGCGTGCCCAACAGCTTGTAAAAAAGTTCTTTTTTCGTGTACAAAAATGTCTTCATAAGTAATGCAATCCACAAAGGGATTATTCACAATATCCATCCAAACATTTTGAGGCAGGTAATTCTCGTGTATGCCTATAACACAGTACTTTTCAAGGTATCCGTCTTCTTCAGCATAGGTAAATCCATTGCCACTATGTCTTCCTTCCATGGGTCTAAAATCTGCGTGTGCGTCTAAGTTAATAGCATTGAGTTGGGCAATAGGCAATACCCCAGCTTTATAAAAACCTTTTGCTGCGCCTTTGATACATGGATAGGAATTATTATGACCTCCGCCAATGACAATGGGAATTTTCTTGAATTGGGTAATCAATTTAACCAACTGTTCAACTTCTTCATCTATGGCATTTACGGCGTGTCTAAAAGCCTCGGATTTCTCATCATAACTCAAAGCATTTTGCTCAATCAAATGCTCCATATCAGAGAAATCAAAATGGCCTAATAACATGATGTCTCCGCCTTCTAAAAAGTCATTACTCTGTATATTGAGAAAGGATTGTAAGAAGGGAACCCAAGCAGAATCGGCCCCGCCAATTCCTAGATTGGCTTTTACACCAATGTCTTCCGGAATGCCAAACAACACATAACTAGCCGTACTTTCTTGCAAAGATTGTACTAATTGACTGCTATCTGCTAATACCTGAATTCGCTCACCTAATTTGGTTTCAAACCTTCTAATCTTGGTAACAGATAGCAAATCTTGCTTGTGATAGATTTTCAAGTGTTTCATGGCGCGTAGTGGGTATGATTCTAAGGTTTAAGTTAATCATTTCAACCCATAGCAGAAAAATTGATTAAAGGAATCTTCCTGACACCATTACCCTGTCTATTAAGTTGGAACCAAAGGCATAAGGCAGGTAAGCCAGAGATGGAATGGGCTTGGTAAAAATGAGATTTGCCCTCTTCCCCTTTGTTATACTACCTAGTTCTGTTTCCAATTCCATTGCAAATGCCCCATTGATGGTAGCCGCATTAATGGCTTCTTCTGGCAGCATTTTCATTTGAATACAGGCCATGGAAACAACCATATTCATATTGCCACTTGGGCTAGAACCAGGGTTAAAATCAGAAGCAAGAGCAATGGCTGCACCTGCATCAATGAGCGCCCTAGCAGGTTGAAAACCCATTCTTAAAAAATAGGCTGCTGTAGGCAACAATGTACCAATGGTATTGGAAGCCGCTAGCGCGGCGATAGTAGTTTCATCCATGGTTTCCAAGTGATCAACGGATAGCGCATTAACTTCTATGCCTGCTTCTACCCCACCCGATAAGTTTAATTGGTTGGCATGGATCTTGGCTTTTAAACCAATGGCTGCACCCGCTTTACAAATGCGAATGGTTTCAAATTGACTAAAAAATCCGTCCTCACAAAAAACGTCTATAAAATCGGCCAATCCCTCTTGGGCAATTACGGGCAACATTTCCTCTATGATCAATTGAATATAGTCTTCATGATTGTCTCTGTATGCTATTGGGTAAGTATGAGCGCCTAAAAAACTGGCTTTGATTGGGATGGGAGAAACTGCTTTAAGTCTTTTAATGACCCGTAACATTTTTAATTCCGCATCTACGGTTAAACCATAGCCGCTCTTAATTTCCATGGCCCCTGTTCCCAATTGCATCCATTCCTGCAAACGGGGCAAAGCCAATTGAAACAATTCTTCTTCAGTGCAAGCCTGTAGTTTTCTTGCAGAGTTTAAGATTCCACCACCTTTTGCGGCAATATCGGCATAGCTCATTCCTTTCAGCTTGTCTACAAATTCTAATTCTCTACTAGCCGCAAAAACCAAATGGGTATGACTATCACACCAAGTAGGCATTACTGTGGCACCAGCTGCATCAAAGATTTGATCAAATGAATGGTTTAACTGATCCAATTGGGCCATGCTTCCAAAGTCAAGGATTATCCCATCTTCTATAATCAACCAAGCTTGATCAATCATTGGTAAATGGGCTAATTCTGTACCTTTCAATAATTTGTTCTCAGAACGAACATTTACCAGTTGGTGGATGTTGGTGATAAGCTGTTTCATGCAAGGGCAAATTAAACAATTCAAAGTCTAATTTCACAGAATGATTTGTAGCATTACCATTGTTAGATATCCAAATTGGTTAGCATGGGCCGGATTCCTATCTATGGCTTTATTCCGCCTTCCCTTAATGTTCAATAAGGAAATTAGTTTCTGGAAGCTGATGGGTACTGGCAAAAATGGGTCTTTTGACAAAACGCCCGATCTGTCACAATGGGCTATTTTGGTGATTGATCAAACTGAACATGCTTCTCAACTCCCTTCTTGGTCAAAGCCCTTGAATCCGGTAGAAGAAAATAAATATCTACAATATAGGTACGGAAAATTCATAGCTGCCTGGTGGCGATTTTTTAACTGCGAAACCTGGACCATAGTGTTAGAACCCATTGAGGGTCATGGATTATGGGATGGCAAACAACCATTTGGTCCAGTCCCAATGAAAAGCGATTATGAAGGCCCTATTGCCATTCTTACAAGGGCTACTATTAAACTCAGTAAGCTTAAAGATTTCTGGTCTAATGTAGACAAAGTAGCTAGTAGAATGGCCGGTGCCCCTGGGTTTCAAACCTCGTTTGGTATTGGTGAAGTTCCTTGGATTAAGCAAGCCACATTTAGTATTTGGTCTTCCAAAGCAGACATGAAAGCCTTTGCCTATCAAATGCATGAGCATGCTACTGTGATTGCAAAAACAAGAAAGGAAAAATGGTATAGTGAAGACCTCTTTATGCGCTTTAAGCCATTGGTATCTTTTGGAAAAGTCAAGGGACTTGACCCATTGAAACAAAACCCCTAACTTGCAATAGATTCATGCATCACTGTAGTACCATATCATTTTTGACAGCCCATTTTGCTTGGATGTACCGCGGCCTGAATCCTATGCCCGATCATTAAGTACGCATTCTATCTTTTGCTTTTTCAAGCACTCCTTTGTTGAAAACCCTACTATTCATCAATACCTTATTGTATGGCATCCCAATTGTCTGTTACCTCTGAAATAGGAACATTAAAACGTTTATTAGTACATAGTCCAGACAGTGGTCTGGGAAAAGTTGTCCCTTCTAAAGCGCAAGACTGGCTTTTTGAAGACATTGTTCATTTAGAAACTATTCGTAAAAATGAATATGATTTTTACACAAAGATCCTTTTGTATTTTCTAGACCCCGCCAAGATCAAAGGCAAGCTTCAAGAAATAGATGCCAAAGAAAATGATCGTAATTTTTATAAACCAGAACACCCCAATTTCTTTGCATCTGAAAACGTGATAGAATTGCAGTGGCTATTAGCGCAAGTGTTGGAAGATACTGATATTCATTCCAAGCTAGTAGCTTCTGTATGCGCCATTGAAGGATGTACTTATCAAACCCAGCGGGAATTATTGGCTTATAGTCCTAAAGAATTGGCCAAAACCTTTATCTCTGGCAGTGCTGCAGGAAACAGAGAACTGTTGTTTGCTCCTATACCTAATTTCATTTTTACAAGAGATATTGGCATTACAATTAATCAGTACGTTTTGTTAAATAAACCAGCTAAAAAAGCCAGAACCAGGGAAGCTTTGTTGGCCAAATATATTTTCTTTCATCATCCACTTTTTGCTGATTATAGAAACAATATTATTGAGCTCTCTGATTCTCATCATAGCTTCTTATTACCTAAAGAAGATGATGAAAGAAAAATTACTTTAGAAGGTGGAGATATAATGGTAGTAAGTGAGAACCATTTATTGGTTGGAGTGAGTGAAAGAACCAGTTCAGAAGCAGCAGTAAGGGTTACCAATCTCTTGTTTGAAAAAGCTGTGGTAGAAAAAGTAACCATTGTAAAAATTCCCAAGAAGCGTGACTATATGCATATAGACACGGTATTTACCCAAGTTAAAAGAGATGTATGGGTGATGCTGGGAAATTTCTCTAGAAAAGCTGTAAAGCATGAAGATGAAAATGTGATTGAACGCATATTAGAAATTAAGAAAGAAGAGAAAATCAAGATTCTCCAATTCCACAAAAAATCACCAGAGAATCCCATTAGTTTTGAGAGCTTGGAAGACTTATTGGTAGACATTAGCAAGAACGATTTGCACTGTGAAGAAGAAGTGCGGTTTATCTTTTCCGGCAATAATGAATTTCCGTACAATGCCAGAGAGCAATGGACAGATTCCTGTAACTTGTTAGCGCTAAAAGAAGGTGTGGTATTGGGTTATGACCGAAATGATAAAACTACAGAAGCTTTTAAAGCAGCGGGCTTTACCATTATTCATGCCAAGGAATTAATTGAAGCATTAGAATCTGGAACCTTGAAAGTAGAAGAAATGCATGATACTTTGATCCTGATGCCTTCTGCAGAATTGTCTAGGGCCAGGGGTGGATTTCATTGTATGAGTATGCCCATTTTAAGAACGCCTATTCAATAAAAATAATTTTATGCAAAACACGGCTTATATCATGATGATTAGACCCGCAAAGTTTGGCTATAATGCAGAAACGGCGGTGAATAATAGTTTTCAACAATCTAGTTCAGATACCCAGGTTGCGGAAAAAGCATTAGCAGAATTTGACCAGTTTGTAGCTTTATTAAAAGCCCATAAGATTGATGTTACGGTGATACAGGATAGTCCTTTTCCATATACACCGGATAGTATTTTTCCAAACAATTGGATTTCTTTTCATTCAGATGGAACCATTGTATTGTATCCCATGTTTGCACTCAATCGCAGACAAGAACGTAAGCCAGCGGTATTAGAAAAATTGGCAGAAAAGTTTTTGATTCAACAAACTATTGACTTTACTGAGCAGGAAGAAAGGGGCTTATTTTTAGAAGGTACTGGTTCCATGGTATTAGACAGAAAACATCATTTGGCTTATGCCTGTTTGAGTGATAGAACCCATGAAAATTTATTGGAACAATTTTGTACTGAATTGGGCTATGAGTCAGTAGCATTTTCAGCACTTGATATGCAGGGGGCTCCTATTTATCATACCAATGTGATGATGTGTGTGGCAGATAGGTATGTTGTGATTTGTCTTGATTCTATATCAACGGATTTGGAAAGAGAAATGTTGATTGCCCAAATTACCTCTACAGGAAAAACCATTGTTCCAATTAGTTTAGAACAAATGAATCATTTTGCTGGAAATATGTTGCAAGTAAAAAATGAGGAAGATGAAAAATTCTTGATTATGTCTACCCAAGCTTATCAAAGTCTTCATGAAGATCAGATATTCCAATTAGAGGCTTTTAATCAAATCCTTCATTCACCCATAAATACTATTGAAACCAATGGAGGTGGAAGTGCCAGGTGCATGATGGCTGAGATTTTTCTGCCTTTGATCAAAGAACTTTAGATAGAAATTACTTTTCTAGATAATAATTCTTGAACCTCACGTTTTTTAAACTTATTTGATTTTTCTAAAACTTGGCTTGCTTTGGTAAGTTCCATCAATACTTCTATTTGGTTAGAATAGATTTTATGTTGGGCAAAGCAGATATGAATCAATTGTTAAATTATAGATCAAAACTCAACCTTACACCGGTTTCAAAATCAACAGGGGCATATCCAAGTTCCTGAACAGCTTTGTCAATTTTCAAACCAGAGAATTTAGCTCTTTGAACCAGTTCTGGAAAGCTATCTGCGGTTACAGCTGTGATTAAACTGGCGTCTAGGTTTTTAACCCTTGCCACGGTCAGGGCCATTTCATAAGGTGAGATCCTATCTTTTCCAGCCAAGTGGTATTCGGTATTGGTTGGACCTGAAAATACCAATTCAATCCCTTTGCAAAGGTCTAGTACATAACTGGGTGTGCGAAGTTGGTCAGACACAACTTTAATGTGTTTTCCAGCTTCCAAGTTTTGAGCCACCCATTGGATAAAGCTGGGGCGCATCCCTTCCCAATATTTACCATAGATAAAAACTGGTCTAACAATATGATAATCTAGTCCAGAAGCCCGTACTATTTCTTCAGCCATTAACTTGCTTTGACCATAAAAATTTAAAGGATTGGGGATAGCTGTTTCTGCATGGGGGCCATTTTCTCCAAAAATAAAATCTGTTGAAACATATAACATTCTGGCACCTGTTTTAGAAGCTTCTGCTAAAAGGTGTTCCGTTGCTGTAACATTGTGCAATAAACAAGCCGCTTGGTCTAGATGGCATTCATCAGGTTTGCTCATGGCTGCCGAATGAATCAATAAATCTGGTTTAAAAGCCTCAAAGGATTGGCTAACCGCTTCTTTTTGGGATAAATCAACCGATTGGTACAAAAACTTACCCACCGGAATCCTTTGCGCCCCTCTTGACAAAGCCAGAACCTGGTGTCCTTTTTCTACCAAAAACTGGGTTAAGTGTTGCCCCAAAAAGCCATTTGAACCGGTTACTAAAATTTTCATATTACTAAAATACTCATTTGTACTAAGAGATAGGCATTTGAGAATTAGCTTTAATTGCTTATTTTTGGAACTTGTGTAAGAGATACACAATACCATTACGATTGCTTTTTACCTTATTCTCAAATCGTATTACGAAAGAATTGAATACATAAGATGTCTACAAAAAAAGTTACAAAAATAGGGGTACTTACCTCCGGAGGCGATGCTCCAGGCATGAATGCTGCAGTTAGAGCCGTTGTAAGAACAGGAATTTATCATGGTTTGGATGTATTTGGTATCATGCGCGGTTATAGTGGTATGGTAGATGATGACATTTTTCAAATGGATTCTAGATCGGTGGCCAATATTATTCAAAGGGGTGGTACTATCTTAAAAACGGCCCGTTGTAAGGAGTTTTTTGAGCCAGAAGGACGCAAAAAAGCCTATGAAAACCTTAAAAAAAGAGGAATTGATGGATTGATCATTGTTGGGGGTGATGGAAGTTTTAGAGGCGCTCAGAGATTTAGCAATGAATATGATATTCCCTGTATTGGTTTACCAGGTACCATTGATAAGGATATTGCTGGTAGCGATTTTACCATTGGTTTTGATACGGCAGTAAATACGGCTGTTGAAGCCATTGATAAAATCAGAGATACCATGGATGCCCATGACCGTTTATTCTTGGTAGAAGTAATGGGTAGGGATGCTGGCTATATAGCACTACACAGTGGTATTGCCACTGGTGCCGAAAATATCCTGATTCCAGAAACAAAAACAGATATTGAAGAATTGATCCAATCCTTAACTGAAAAGGAAAAAAGGAAAAAATTGGTGAACCTGATAGTGGTTGCCGAAGGCGATGAGTTTGGAGGAGCCAATGAACTAGCCAAAGTAATTAAAGAACGTATTCCACAAGCCGATACCAGGGTTTGTATCTTAGGCCATATTCAAAGAGGCGGATCTCCTTCTTGTTTAGATAGGTTAATTGCCAGTAATATGGGATATCACGCAGTGGAATGTTTGATCAAAGGAAGGTTTAATGTAATGGTGGGCATTGTGAATAATAAAGTTCATTTTACCCCATTGGATAAAGCCGTGAAACAAAAGCAAAGAATTTCTGCTGAATGGATGAAGATTGTGAAAATCCTAGCCAGCTAATACCCCACTAAATTTCAAACTACAACAAAGCATTATGTCAAAAAACTTAGAAAAGTACCTGCACAAAGAAATGAACAAACAGGCGGGTATTGAACACGTTAACCACCGCACAAAGATTGTTGCTACCGTAGGTCCAGCTTGCGATTCTTACGACCAACTATTGGAACTTTGCCGTGCTGGTGTAAACGTTTTCCGTTTGAATTTTTCACATGGCAAACACGAAGACAAACTAGCCATTATTGAACATATTCGCAATATCAATAAAACCGAACCTTACAATATTTCTATTTTGGCAGATTTGCAAGGGCCAAAATTGCGTGTTGGTGAAATTGAAAACAATTCCCTTGACGTAAAAGCGGGTGATATTCTCACTTTTACCAATGAGAAATGTGTTGGTACCTTAGAAAAAATCTATGTCTCCTACCCTAACCTAGCCGGTGACGTAGTGCTAGGAAACGTGATCATGATTGATGACGGTAAACTAGAAGTAAAAGTGGTTGGCATTGAAAAAAATGGTGACGTGAAAGTATTGGTAACACTGGGTGGAAACCTTTCATCTAAAAAAGGAATCAACTTACCAGATACCAAAATTTCTCTTCCTGCATTAACTGAAAAAGACTTGGCAGATTTGGAGTTCATCATTGAACAAAAATGTGACTGGGTGGCTTTGAGTTTTGTTAGGAGCGTGAAAGACCTTGTCATACTCAGAAGCAAATTACAAGAGAAAAAGAGCATGACTAAAATCATTGCCAAGATTGAAAAACCTGAGGCATTGGTGAATATTCGTGATATTATCTTAGAAAGTGATGGTATTATGATTGCTCGTGGAGATTTGGGAGTAGAACTTCCTATTGAGCAAGTGCCTTTGATTCAAAAAGAATTGATTCGCAAGTGTCTTCACCGCGCAAAACCAGTGATTGTGGCTACCCAGATGATGGAATCCATGATTGATAGGGTAAAACCTAACCGTTCTGAAATCACTGACGTTGCCAACGCCGTTTTAGAAGGTGCTGATGCGGTGATGTTGAGTGGAGAAACTGCTGCTGGTAATCACCCTGCGTTGGTGGTTCAAACCATGCGCAAGATCATCATGGAAATTGAAAAGAAAGAATATCGCTATGACCGTTCTGCCGATTTAAAACCACAGGCTCATTCTCCTTCTTACCATAGTGACGCCATTTGTTACAATGCTTGTAAGATTGCTGAAGACGTAGAAGCGCAAGCCTTGGTTGGTATGACCCAAAGTGGTTATACTGCCTTTATGCTGAGCAGTTACCGCCCTTCTTCACCTTTGTTTATTTTCACAAAAGAAAGATCCTTGGTAAACCAATTGAGTCTTAGCTGGGGAGTACGTGCCTTCTATTATGACGAGGAAGAAAGTCTTGACGATATTGTCAATGACCAGATCAATATCTTAAAAGAGCGCGGTTTCTTGAAAGAGGGAGACGTGGTTGTGAGCACGGGAAGTACCCCAGTTCACTTACATTTACCTACCAATATGATCAAATTAACCAAGGTCTAGACCTACTTAATAAAAAAAATAAAAAAGTTTCCCGCTTCTAGGGAAACTTTTTTTATTTTCAGGCAATAGAACAAATCAATATGAAAAAAATTCTGATTGCCTTTTGCCTGGCGTTGGTTTTTACCCAAAACCAAGCCCAAGAAGTTGCACTGATTCCTCAACCTGAAAAATTGACCTTAGGAACCGGCAATTTTAGTATTAGTCCCAAAACCAAAATTGTATTAGCTGGTTCTGGTTTGGAACAATCTGCCAAATTCTTAAATGACTATTTCCAAACCTTTTTTGGGTTCAAATTAGCTATCCAAAAATCTGGGGACTTTAAAAACAATATTGTGCTCAATTATGAGAAAATGGAATATCCTATTCCAGGTGCTTATAATTTGCACATTAATAAAGAGGGCGTACATATTGGTGGAGACAATGCCACGGGTACTTTTTATGGCGTACAAACCCTGATTCAATTATTGCCTGTTGTCAAATCCAATAACTTGGTAGTGCCAGCAGTTGAAATTGAAGACAGACCAAGATTTGGTTACCGTGGTTTAATGTTAGACGTAGGTAGGCATTTCTTCCCGCTTGACTACGTTAAAAAATTCATAGACTTTGTGGCAATGCATAAGATGAATACTATGCAATTGCATTTAACAGAAGACCAAGGCTGGCGAATTGAAATTAAAAAATACCCCAAATTAACTTCTGTTGGTGCTTATAGAAATGGTACTATTCTTGGGCATCATCCTGGAACCGGCAATGACAATACTAGATATGGTGGATTCTATACCCAGCAAGAAATTAAGGAAATGGTTAAATATGCTGCTGATAGATTTGTAACCATCATTCCTGAAATTGAAATGCCTGGTCATGCGTCTGCAGCTATTGCCGCTTATCCTCAGTTGAGTTGCTTTCCAGATTCGTCTACCAAGCACCCAGCTAAAGTAACTTGGGCAGGTAGCGAACAAGGCAAACAAGTACAACAAGCTTGGGGAATTTATCCAGACGTATTTGCCCCAACAGAATATACCTTTCAATTTTTGCAAGATGTATTAGATGAAATTTTACCTCTGTTTCCTTCAAAATATATTCATATTGGTGGAGACGAATGCCCTAAGGATGCTTGGAAAAAATCGGCTTTCTGTCAACAGTTAATCAAAGACAAGAACCTAAAAGACGAACATGGTTTACAGAGTTATTTTATTCAGCGTATGGAAAAATACCTGAACTCAAAAGGAAGACAAATCATTGGATGGGATGAAATTTTGGAAGGTGGTTTGGCGCCCAATGCAGCAGTAATGAGTTGGAGGGGTGAAAAAGGTGGCATCGCGGCAGCAAAAGAAAAGCACCAAGTAATCATGACTCCAACGGGCTGGGCTTATTTTGATTATTCTCAAACCAAAAAAGAAGATTCATTGACCATTGGTGGCTACTTAACTGTACAAAAAGTATATAGCTATGAACCCCTACCAAAGGAATTAGCTGCAGATGAAGTTAAATATGTAATGGGGGCTCAGGCCAATCTTTGGACAGAATATATAGGCAATCCACGTAAATTGGAATACATGCTTTTCCCTAGGCTTTCTGCCATGAGCGAAGTACTTTGGAGTCCCAAAGCGTCAAAGGATTGGAATAGTTTTGAAAAGCGTTTACAAACCCAATTCAAGCGTTATGATTTCTGGAATTGGAACCATAGCAACGCCGTTTTTGACCCTGCAGCAAAAGCAGTTGAAAAATTATAAACATCGTTTTTAGAAACACCCTAAACTGAATAAAGATGGTTGATTCATACGAAAAAATTAGTGTTGAAATTTATCCTACAGCCAAAGAAGGTTCTGCCTTTGTTGCCAGAGAAATTGCCAACTTGATTAGGCATAAACAGGCTTTAAATGAATCCTGTGTTCTTGGATTAGCAACTGGCTCCTCTCCCATTTCTATGTATGCAGAATTAGTGCGCATGCACAAGGAAGAGGGACTTAGTTTTAAAAATGTCATCAGTTTTAACTTGGATGAATATTATCCAATTGAACAGGAAGCATTTCAAAGTTATTGGAGTTTTATGCATCGGCATTTATTTAGCCATGTAGACATATTGCCAGAAAATATTAACCTGCCCGCAGGAACTGGTACCAAAGATGATGTAAAACATTTTTGTCAGGAATATGAAAATAAGATTGAAGCAGCTGGTGGTATAGATTTACAGATTCTGGGCATTGGTGGAAACGGACATATTGGGTTCAATGAACCAGGTTCAAGCATCTTTTCTAAAACCAGGATGGTAAATCTGGAAAACAGCACCCGCCTAGCCAATAGTTATGAATTTCAAAACATTTCTAAAGTTCCTAGAAGAGCTGTAACCATGGGTATTTCAACCATCTTAAAATCTAGAAAGATTTTGTTGATGGCCTGGGGATCCAAAGCCAATATTGTTGCTAAATCTGTTGAAGGAAACGTAACTGAACAAATTCCTGCCAGCATATTGCAACAACACAATGACTGCACATTTGTGATTGATGAATTGGCTTCTTCTGAATTAACTAGGATTAAATCGCCATGGCTTACCGGTGAATGTACTTGGACCATCAAGATGATTAAGAGAGCCGTAATAAACCTGGCTTTAAAACTGGGCAAACCCGTTTTGAGTTTGAATACGGTAGACTATAATGAAAATGGTTTATCTGATTTATTGGTTGAAAAAGGTGATGCTTACGAAATTAATTTACAGGTATTTTATTTGCTGCGCGATAGTATTACGGGATGGCCTGGTGGAAAACCTGGAGCCATTATACCTACGCACCCAGAAAGAAGTGCCCCACACCCAAAAAGGTGTTTGATCTTCTCACCTCACCCTGATGATGATATCATTAGCATGGGTGGAACTTTTATGCGCCTACATGACCAAGGACACGAAGTGCATGTGGCTTATCAAACCAGCGGTAATATTGCAGTTACTGATGAATTTGTGACCAGATTTATTGACTTTGCTGTAGGTTTTGAAGACATGTTTGGTATTGACAATCAAAAAAGTCAAGGCATACTTTCAAATGCCCGGGACTTTATTGCTAGTAAACAAAAGAACCAGGTAGATACTTCAGAGATTAGAGAAATCAAGGGTTTGATTAGAAGGTGCGAGGCAAAAGCCACCTGCCGTTATGTTGGACTACCTGATGATTCCAGGGCCCATTTTCAAAACCTTCCCTTTTATGAAACGGGTACCATTGACAAAAAACCCATGGGCGAAGCCGATGTTGAAAACACCATGGCATTGCTCAGGAAACTAAAACCCCATCAAATTTTTTGCGCTGGAGACTTAGCCGATCCACACGGAACACATAAGGTTTGTCTTGACGTAGTTTTTGAAAGTTTGCGTAGACTTAAGGCTGCAGGTGATACTTGGATCAAAGATTGTTGGGTTTGGCTGTACAAGGGTGCATGGCAGGAATGGGATATCTCAGAAATTGAAATGGCCATTCCAATGAGTCCAGATCAAGTGATGAAAAAGCGTTTTGGCATTTTTATTCACCAATCCCAAAAAGATTCCGTTCCTTTTCAAGGATCAGATAGCCGCGAATTCTGGCAACGAGCAGAAGACCGCAATGCCAATACCGCCAATCTCTATGCCGCATTGGGACTAACCAAATATGCCGCAATGGAAGCTTTTGTGCGTTGGCATTATTAAAGTATTAACTACCACTAAACAAAATCGCCTCCAAGAACTGGGGGCGATTTTTTATTTTTGCAATATGCATGGCAAGGAGGATAATAAACTTCAACTAGTTTGGAGAACAAATTGGCAATATGATGGATTTAGGCAAAAGTTTCAATGGGGCTTATTTGCATGGATCTTGGTCCTTATTGCCTTCCCATTTTTCTTCCAATATATTGAACAACGTTCAGGTTGGGCTCCCAATGATTGGTTATTAGCGCAATTACCCAGCTATGATACTTCTATACCCTGTTTCTTGGTGATATGGGGCATGTTTGGGTTGTTTTTCTATAGGGCTTTGTACCAACCCAAATTATTATTGCTGTTTTTGTGGGGATTTATTGTCTTAAGCTTGATGCGGTTCTGCAGTATTTATTTAATGCCCTTAGAACCACCCGCCAACCTCATTCCCTTGCAGGATCCTATCTCTAATTTATTTTATGGGGGGAAAAACAGTTTTATAACCAAGGATTTATTTTTCTCAGGCCATACATCTACCCAATTCTTGATTTTTTTATGTCTTCATAAGAGGTCTGATAAATTAATGGCGCTGATAGCCAGTTTTGCGGTAGGTTTAATGGTATTGATTCAACACGTACATTATAGCATGGATGTACTAGCAGCTCCCCCATTGACTTATTTGGTTTACTTAATTGCAAAACGAATTTCCAAATACTAGAAAGCTTCGCCCAATTCAAAATAAAATCCATGATTCTTTCCTGGCCCCATGCCATAATCCAATCTAATATTTAGCTTTTCGGATTTATTAATGGCATATCGCAAACCAGCGCCAAAACTATATTTCAGGTCAGCTAATTGATAAGCTAAATTGTGTGAGACATCCCCAATATTCCCAAACGCCACAGCACCAAATCGCTTAAACAAGTGTTGTCTAAACTCAGCTTGAAAGACTAATTGGTTTTTATCGCGATAGCGACCATCATAATAACCCCTCATACTATTCATGCCCCCCAGTGTGGCCAAACTTCTTAATGGTACATCATTTCCTGTGTTGTTAAAACTATAAGCTTGCAAGGCCAACACACCATTTTTACGAAAGGTCATGTATTTACGTAAATCAATCACAATATTGGTATAGCGATGTTCTGAACCAAAAACTGGCGTAAAGTGATTAAAATAGATTTGTGCAAAATTTCCCTTGGTAGGCGCAAATGCATTGTTTCTGGTATCAATAGTGAAACTTAACCCAAGTCCTGAAATATGATACCCTTTTCTTCCTACCACCTGCTCTTGGTCAAAAATACCTCCAGCTTTATAATTGGTTTCTAATAGATTTTGGTATTCATACAATCCACCAATAAACATTCCTTTTCCAACTTGGCGCATTAGATGCAAATAGGTATAGAATTGTTGAAAGTCATAAGCCTCTTCTGCTTGATCTAAAGTTTGATTACCCAATCCCCAAAATTTATCGGGAAAGGAACTATAGGAAATCTGTTCATTGAGTACATATTGCTCATTTTTAAAATATTGAGCCCCATTTATGGCTGCAACCAATTGCTTTTTTAAAGAATATAATACAATGGTTTGTAAATTGGAGGTCCTTGAAATGGTATCTGAGGCAGACATCCTAAAGGTAGATGTGCCTGCTACACCAAATGACCAACTAGTTTCAATTGACCTTGTTAAGACCGGAAACACTAGTATTTGCAGCTTTTTGGCGGAATCTTTTTGGGCAATACCATTAGTTCCAAGTAAACTTAGTAGGCAAAACAAGGTCAGGAACCTGAAAATCATTCTATTGATGCGTAACATAGCGAACTGCAAAATACTCCGCTTATCCCATTAAAGTACATTTAGCTTTATAAAATTGCCTATTTTCGCAACCTTGATTCTTGCCAAGGTTCATATTTTGGTAACAATCAGATAACACTAATTTTACATAGAAACTCATAATAGCGTAGGAATGAAAAAATGGGAAAGTAACTTTCAATTGGGCGAAACGCTAACCCATGAACAATTGGATTTTTTCGAAAAGCATGGTGTGATCATGTTTCGGAATTTCATTTCCAAGGAGAAAGTACAGACTTTTCTTTCTGAAATAAACCGCTTGGAAAAACTTTGGCTGTCTGAGGGACGCGAAAAAGTAAATGGTATCCCCTTAAAATTTGGAAAGGACGAAGCTGGAAATAAGACTATTCAAAGATTCTGTTTTACATCTCAATACAGTGATGCTTTAAATGAATTATTGAACGATCCTAGATTAGGTCAATTATCAGCTTTATTAGCTCCATACGAAGGCAGGGTTGCAGAAAATGAAAAGGATGGTTTGGTAGTGAATAATTACCTCAACACCAAGAATAGTACTTTTACCCAAATGGGTTGGCATACGGATAGTCCAAGGGATTTATTCCTAGGTCAGAAAATTATGCCCATGCTCAATGTGGGAATCCATTTAGATGAATGTCCTTTTGAAAATGGTGGCTTGCGCGTGTTACCCGGCACACATAAACAAAGTGTATTGAAATTGTTGTTTGGAAAAAAATACTTTATTGACAACAATGATGACAAAAACGAAGTTGGGTTTGATATACACTCTGGAGACTTAACTGTTCATGATGGTCGTTTGTGGCACAGAGTTAAGCAATCACCTAAGTATGGTGAAGAAAGCCGCAGACGCGTAATGTATGTACCCATTGTAACAGGTAAATACAAGCCCAAGGATGAAAATAGCAAAACACCTTTCTATCATAGATTCACTGCCAAAGTGCATCATTGATATATCATACATCATTTTGAAAGGTCAACCAAAAGTTGACCTTTCTCATTTAACATAGTCATATGCAATACACGCTAATCACAGGAGCAAGTAAGGGTATTGGAAAAGAAATGGCCCAACAATTGGCAGCCAAAAAACAAAACCTTTTGCTAGTAGCCAGAACCGCCAGTCTATTAGAAACATTGGCCAACCAATTACAACAAGAACACGCAGTTAAAGTAGATTATCTAGCTATTGATTTAGCTGGTATTGGAGCTGCTCAAACCATTTTTGGTTGGTGCCAGGCCAATGGTTACCAAATTAATACCCTGATTAATAATGCTGGATATGGAAATGGAGGGTCATTTGAACAAATACCTACCAAACAACATACCGATATGATGCAGGTAAATATGAATGTACCTGTAGAATTAATCTCACTATTCTTACCTCAATTAAAACAACAAAAAAGGGCCTATATCCTCAATATTGCTAGCTCCGCTGCCTATCAAGCAGTTCCTGGACTCAGTCTATATGCCGCAAGCAAATCTTTTGTATTAAGCTTTAGCAGAGGATTGCAATATGAATTAAGAAATAGCGCTGTTACTGTTACCACTGTTTGTCCCGGTGGCACTGACACTGATTTTGCCAATCGCGCGCAACTAGGCCCTAAAGCTGTAAAAGCTGGTGAAAAACTAAATATGCAAGCCGATGAGGTTGCCAAACTTGCTTTAGATGCTATGTATGCCGGAAAAACAGAATTAATCACTGGCTTCCTCAATAAATTAGGCGCAGCAATGGTTTGGTTAATGCCCAAGAAATTGGTTGAAAAAACCGCCGCCGGCATCTATGGCGTTGACTAATTTTAAGAAAAGCCATTTTGGTTTTGTGAATTATCATTTTGCCCTTATATTTGCAGCCCCAAACAGGGAACTGGCTGCGTAGCTCAACTGAATAGAGCATCTGACTACGGATCAGAAGGTTTTAGGTTTGAATCCTAACGCGGTCACAAGGCCCCGCACTTTGTGCGGGGTTTTTTATTGCGACAAGGTCAAAAGCTCGCTTTTGTAACTTGGAGCAATAAAAAACCTTTTTGCGCAGCAAAAAAGGGGCCTTGGGTAAGGCCACTCCGAAAGGCTCAGCGAAGCTAATCCTCATCATCCCTCACCCTCCCAACTACCATGTGATTTTTTTGCAACGCAAAAAAGAGTCCCTCATGCTCCTCAACAACCATGCGATTTTTTTGCACCGCAAAAAAGAGTCCCAATGCTCCCCCACTCAAAAAACAATGCGATTTTTTTTGCACCGCAAAAAAAGAGTAAGCACGCCCCTTTGACAATGTAACATATTCCGCAATCTTCCCTAACGTCCACAAAATCAATGTTCAAGACCTAACTTTAAGCTCCCTCAATTTAAAGTACGCATGGTAGCTGAAAATCACTACTTACAAGATAATTTTTACGATTTACTTTGCAATGATCCGCAAGTCCAGCAGTTTTTTCGAAACGAAAGCATTGATGGAATATGGTTTTTTGACCCTTCCAACAAGGAAGATATTTGGGTAACAGTTCCTTTTTTAAAATGCCTAGGGTATACTGTTTTGGATTTTGGTGGCCAAGTGCTAAAGTGGAATAGGATTATTGACCCTTCTGACACCAGTTTTTTTTATCGTTTGTACGCTAACCAATTAAAAGCAGGTATTCAAACTAGGTTATCCGACTGGGTTTATATGGTTCACCAAAATGGAACTTCCATACCATTTAGTTGCAAGTGCATTTTAGTAGATAATAACCAAAAACTACTTGGCATTGTAAAAAGAATTAAAACCAATACTGTATTCAATACCAATAAAGGCATTCAAGCACAAGAACTAATAGAATTAACCAATAATTTTTTCATCTTGAATCACCAGTTTCAATTTGAAGAATTCATGGCATATGACGTTAAAATGCAAGCCTTAAAGGAATCCATGATTGGGAAAAATTTCCACCAGATTGGCTTCCCTCAAGAAATTTGTAATTCTATTCACCAACATTTGGCAAAAACCATTGAAACCAATTGCAAACAGGAATTGGATTTAATGTTGACTATTGAAAATGAGGAAACATGGTTCAGTTTAATTTCTTCTGTTTGGAAAAAAGTACAGGAGCCAGATAAATTCATGTGCATTATTCAAAATAAAACAAAAAAGCACTTAGAAGAACTAGACAATTACAAACAATTCAGGGCTCTTGAAAACTCAATAGATGGTGTAGCTTTTTTATCTATTGAGGGATTTTGTACTTATGCCAATCAAGGTTTTGCTAAAATGATGGGGCAACAAGTGGAAGACTTAATTGGTATTCATTGGAGAAAGGTATTGATGGTTAATGAGGTCAAGAAATTTGATGACGAAATCATTCCAAGTTTGTATTCAAAAGGAATGTTTCTAGGCACAATTAATGGCAGTAGAAAGAATGGAGAAATATTTCCTGTATCTATCTCATTAACGGTGACCCCTGATTTTGGAATCATCTGCGTTTTAAGGGACTTATCTGAGATCCAACATATGCAAGTGGAGATTAGTGAAAAAGATCAACTCCTACTCCAGTTTATCAAGGAAGTACCCTCTGCTACTTATTTAGTAGAAGAATCGGCCACTGGTCAAATTAATTTTGCATTTGAAAGTGATGATTTTAAATCTAATTTCTCTTATTTATTAGATTTTGAAGGAAGACTGAGTTTAGAAAAGCTTTTACTGCATATGCACCCTGATGACATTCCAATGCTAAAGGAAAAGAAAGAATCATCAAAACTTATCGGTAATGCGTTTAGCTTAGAAGCTAGAATCATGGATCATCATCATGCTTACAACTGGTTTAAAATTAAAGCTCAGCCCATAAAACTAGATGAAGGGTCTTTCAATTGGTATGGAACTATTGAAGATATTTCTGACAAAAAACTGGCTCAATCACAATTATTACCCTTACAAGAACAAGTTTTTAATTTTGAGTCAAAATATGAGTCGCTGTTAACTGCTAGTCAATTAGGTGGATGGGAATACAATAAAAATACTAATGTACTTTGGTGCAGTAGTGCTTATTTTAAAATGTTGGGCCTAGAAAACAACTATCCTGCTAGATGGGGTAACTATAAAATTCAAGAAGTTTGGGAAGACCTTTTACACCCAGAAGATTTGGAAAGAGCTAAGGAACATTTTTCCAATTATTTAAGTCATTTAGAAGGAACCTATTCACAAGAATTTAGAATGAAACACGCCAATGGTTCTTGGGTATGGATTTCAAGCCGAGGACAATCTACCATTGACACTAAAACAAAGCTACCTAATGGCGTTTTAATAGGTGCCCATATAGACATCACAGCCAATCAACAACTATCAGAATATTTATTAGAAAATAGAAACTCATTACAAAGAAATAATGCTTTACTAACTTCTATTATCAATAGCCCAGTAAATCTTTTTATTGTTGCATTAGATAAAAACTACCAGTATATAGCCTTTACCAATAGTTATGCTACTTATGCCAAAGAAACTTTAAAAAAAGAAGCCAAAGTAGGCATGTCCGTTTTTGAAGTTTTACCAGACAACTTGCATGTATTTGCAAAAACAAATTATGATCGAGCCCTTCATGGAGAGAGTTTTATCATGGAAAACAGCATTACTGCTCCCAATGGGAAAATACTTTATTACGAAAATAGATACAGTCCTATAAAAGATGAAAATGGTGAAATTCATGGCTTAACACTTTTTATAAATGATGTTACAGACATGAAACAGAGTCAAATGGCAGAGCAGATTAATAAACAACGATACACTGCTTTGTTTACCGGTGCTCAAGATGCCATTTTTATAGCTGAAGCTGCTACTGGCATACTTGTGGATCTAAACCAACAAGCTGAACAACTGATGGGTTACTCAAGAGAATTTCTCATTGGAAAGCATCAAATGATACTGCATCCTGAAAAGGAATTGAAAGCGGTTCAAGAAAAATTCAAATTATTAGCAAACTCTAAAGACTATCAATATGTAGATAGCTATATCAAACAAAAAACTGGTGAAATTCTTCCGGTTACCATTTCTGCAGGCGCTCCATTTGAAGTTAACGGTAAATTATATGCAGCTGCTTATTTTAAGGATGCTACAAAAATCATAGAAGCTAGGCACAAGATAGATAGTATGGAGAACCTACTAGAGCGTGCTGAAGGCATTGCTAATCTTGGTACTGAAGAAATTAAAATGGCCACAGGAGAACATGTATGGAGTGATGAATTTTATAAAATACTAGGATTAAAGTCAAAAAGTATAGCACCAAGACGAGAAATATTTGTCAACCTAATTCACCCGGAAGACAAACAAAAGTATATTGAATGGTTTGTCAATGCTATTTCTCACAAAGACCAAATGGATGCCATAGAAATCAGGATCACTTCTATGGACGGTGTAAACAAGCACTTGCTCATTTCTGGTGTTAATCAACTAAATGATTCTGGGGAAATCATGAGTCATTTTGGAGTAGTGAAAGACATATCTCAAATAACCAACACCATTAGAGAACTACAACAACAAAACAAACAGTTAAAAGAAATTGCTTGGTCTCAATCTCACCTTGTAAGGGCTCCCCTATCTAGACTATTAGGTCTAACCCAGATTTTCAAAAAAGGTATATTAAACAAAGAAGAGGAAAAAGAATTTCTGAATCATATACACCAAACGGCTTTGGAATTGGACAAAGTTATCACCAATATCATTTATACAGCTAATGGGATTCCAAGCAAATCTGTTTAAAATAAACAGATTTGAGAAACTTGATATAACTTACCTTTACCATAAGTAAGGTGCATGAATCTCATTAAGAAAGCCATATCTCTTTTTCAAAACATCCACATACAATCTCTATTGGGAAATGGGGTGATGGCCATTTTTAATATGCTAGCACTAGCTCTTTTGTACCGAGCACTTTCAGTAAATGATATTGGTGTTTATGTCTTGTTTATGACCATCTTGGGCTTAATAGATACCATCAAAAGCGGTCTATTAACCAATGCTTTCCTAAAGTTTTATTCAGGCACGGGCCCTGAAAGGGCTAATGAAGTTGTAGGTTCTGCTTGGGCCTTAGGTTTGTTGGTAACTGGCGTTTTCCTTATTGTGAACCTAGGTGCTTATTTTGCCCTTCCCTATTTTCCTAACATAGGCACTAAGTTATTAATTCAATATTTTAGTTTGATTACGCTTTCAACGCTCCCTTCATTTATGGCCAATCTGGCTGTACAGGGTGAAAAAAGGTTTGACAGACTTTTAGTTTTACGACTTATAAACCAAGTTTTGTTTGTTAGTATTATTATTGTTTTAATTCTACTCAAAAAAACTTCCTTAACCAATATTATACTTACCTACGCATTTGGCAACTTAATAGCTAGCCTTGCAACCTTATTTTGGGGGTGGTCTAAAATTGGCGCTTTAAAATATGCCAATCTAAAAACCATTAAAGACCTATTTCATTTTGGCAAATACAGTATGGGCTCAAGTTTAAGCGCCAATCTTTTTAGGGTTGTAGATATATTTTTCATCAATTATTTCCTTAATCCATCGGCGCTAGCCATGTACAATCTAGGGGGAAGATTATTGCAATTTGTTGAAATACCGCTACTCAGTTTTGCTGCTTCTGGCATGCCTGTTTTGGCTGGATTTTACAACAACAATCAAAAGGATCAGATGATGCATTTCATGAAGAAACTGGTGGGCATGATGACCATTGGAATAACTGGAATTGCCATTTTCTCGTTTGTATTTGCAAACCCAATCATAAGTCTGATAGGTGGTGAAAAATATGCCAATTCTGACGCAGTTAACTTGTTTAGAATCTTTATGTCAATGGCTATCTTATACCCTATGGATAGATTCTTCTCACTAACTCTTGATGTAATTAATAAACCTCAAGTTAATTTTTATAAAATACTTATCATGTTGACAGCCAATTTAATAGGCGATTATATTGGCATTTTATTACTTAAATCCGTATTCGGAATTGCATGGGCAAACCTATTGCCCATATTGATAGCAATTATAATTTCTTATGTATATTTGAATAGGTTCTATAAATTCAACATTATCAGTATTTTAAAAGTTGGTTTTGAAGAATCAATTATTTTAATAACACAGGTCTATCAATCTGTTTTCAAAAAGAAAGCAGCTTAACCCGTTTAATAGTTTCAATATGTCTAATAACAAAATCAGTATCATTGTTGCTAGTGATAATCATTATGCTATATTGATTGCCGCATTACTGAAATCCATTGACATCAATCACAAAACGCCAGAACATATAGACTTCTATATCATTGACGATGGCATTGCTTCAGGAACAAGAGACAAACTAAACTCTATTGTATCACCTGACCGGATTACCATAAAATGGATTAAATCAAATAACATGGTTCCTGCTGATATCAGCATACCAGTAGATACTTCATCATTTCCATTAACTGCGTATTTAAGAATTTTTGCTCCTTATGCCGTAGACCAAGATTTGGATAGACTTATTTATTTAGACGTTGATACTATTGTACAAGCAGATATTTCAGATTTATGGAATACAGATATTGGTGACTGTATTATGGCGGCTGCTCAAGATCCAGGTAAAAACGTGGCTTGTGAATGGGGTGGAATTCCTAATTACAAAGAATTAGGCCTATCGGCCGATACCATGTATTTTAACTCTGGTGTATTGATTATCAAACCTAAACTTTGGCGTGAGCAGAAAATTGCAGCGCAAGTAATGGAAGCCTTGGTTAAATACAAAGAGCATGTTCGATTGGCTGATCAATATGGTCTAAATGTAATAATGGTAAACAAATGGAAGCAATTAGATCCTAAATGGAACTGGTTTGCTTTTCAAGAAGACGTAAAACCTTATCTAATTCACTTTTTAGATATTAAACCCATTTTCACTACTTACAATTCTCAGCCAGTTTATAAAGACGAATTTTTCCGTTATTTAAAAATGACACCTTGGAAAAATTTCAAACCTCAAAGTGGTCATTGGAGAACGCTCAGGAAAATCATTAATAAAATTAAGAATGGAGTTAAAGTTCTTTTATTCAAAAAAGACTAATTAGATCCGCATCTCATTATCTGTACCTATTTCATTACTATTTTCTACAGAAATGGTTTTATTTGTTATTTCGTGAATCACTGCGTCTAATTCACTTGCCGATTTTAAAATATAGTCAATCACCTTAGCCTCTTCTTCTGGGCTAACCATATTCTTTTTAAACATTTTTACCAATCCAATCAATTTTGCTAGTGGGGCCCTAACTACATGTGATTGAGTCCAAGCAATCTCTTTTAATTGACTATTTTGTTTTTCTAGATTGAGCTGATTGCGCTTTTGTTCTGTGATATCTTTGAAATAAGCAGCTGAATAAGCTTTATCATTAATATTAAATACTGCTCCAGCAAATATGGCTACTGGAATCCATGATCCATTTTTGTGTAATACAAATGTTTCTTCACCGTAATCATGTAGCCCATCGGTAGTAAATTTCTGAAAAATCAATTTTACCTCCTCCATGATAGCCGCAGGGTGTATTGCATTTATTCCCTTTCCAATTAATTCCTCTTTTTGGTACCCCAATAGTTTGGAGGCTTTTTCATTTAAGTCTACAATTTGCTTTGTTGATACTTCTGCTATTATAATTGCATCACTTGCTCCGCTAAAAAGTGCAGAATAGCGCATTTCATTTAGCCTATTCTCTTTTTCAATTCTTTTGAGTTCATCCACATCATGAACAAAAACAGTAAACCCGTCTATCTTACCATCCTTGCCTATAATGGGAGCATAATTATTCTCATAATGTCTCCAAACCCCAGGTTGAATCTCTAGGGGTCTACTCATGATAAAATACTCTCCAGATAATGCCCTATCAAATTGTTGTTTAGCCAATTCTCTTAATTGTGTAGGAGAAGCATCCAAGATATTCATTCCTAGTTTTAAATTAATTCCAAACCTTTTCTGCAAATGCTCTTTATATCCTTGGGTAAATGCAGTAATGCAATAATTCTGATCAAAAGACACTATAAATATGTCTTTGGGACTATTTATGATAGATTCTAATAAAGCCTTGTCTTTTTGAATTTCCATTTTGGTCAATTCCAATTCGGCTTCGTACTGTTTATTTTTGGTAACGTCTTGTATTACCCCAAATAATTTGATCACTTTTCCATTTGAATCTAATTCAGAGCGACTACTTACAGAAAAAACCCGAATCATTCCATCTTTTCTTCTGACTCTTAATTCAATATTGGATTCAGGAACTGCTTGATTGATAATTTGATTGTACCAGGAAATATAATTATTAAAATCATCAGGATATAATTGCTCTAAAAAAACGGTCATATCAGGCTTAATAGCTCCTGGTTCATAGCCCAATAATTTATAAAAACCATTGCTCCAGATTCTGGATCCATCCAAGACATTGATTTCAACACTACCAATATTAGCCAACTCTTCTGCTTGATTCAACAAAGCTTTGTCTCTAATGTGGTTATGAGTAGCATTAACCCTGATAGAAATATCTGAAATCATGGTAGAGCTCCATAATTTACCGCTTAGGTCATGAAATACAACAGAACTGAGTTCACAATCAAATTTTTGGCCATTCTTTTTAATGCCAATGTATTCACCATTAACACTTCCTGTTTTGTCTCTATATGCAATGGCTGAAGCAATATCTTTTTGTTGTAGATCCAATAAGTCTGAACGATTTAACTGTTTAAATTCTTCAGAATTGTACCCAAATAATTCTGATGCTGCTTGATTGGTTTCTACAATTTTCCAATCCTGTTCAAATTCCGCCAGTATAATGGCATGCAAGGCATTCCCAAATACCGAATGGTACCTTCTCTCATTGTCTACCAACAACTGATTTAATTCTTTAATTTTCTTTTCCTGCTCAAGTTGTTCTGTAATATCATAAATAGAAACAACCCTTGATTTATTTCCATTGAATAATATTTCATGAGCCGTTACCTCAACAATAATTTCCTCGCCATTCTTTTTAACATGTTTCCATTGTTGTTTTAAAGGAGAGAAAAATGAAGGTTGGCGCATTTCCTCTATTAGTTTCTCTTTCTCAGTTTTTGATCTAATATCAAAAATGGTCATAGCAAGAAACTCTTCTCTGCTAAAACCATAGTGGGCAATGGCAGCATTGTTCACTGCAAGAAAATTTAAACTAGGCAAGCCCAATATCCACTTAGGTATGGTACTCTTATCAAATAGGGACTGATATTGATCGTCAGGTGTAATCAATTTGATTGCATCTCCTAGGCTATTATTACTTTCTTCTTGTTGCAACTTAAAAAGATTTATTGGCCAGCAAAAATGGTAGTCAAAGTCTTACTAATATAATAAAAATTCTCCAGCAATTAAAATGAAAACATCAATTTATCCATTCTAAATCCGCTACTGATTAGTTTTTTATAATAATAATTAAATTTAATTACCCCTGCACTTATCACACATCAATTAATTGAAAAGTGATTTTATGCAAGTACCAACTAGGGTTCCTGAATTTCCACCTTCCATTGCAGCTATTTCAGATCAAGCTCCTCGCCCTAAATGGTCGGTCATGATTCCTGTGTATAATTGCAAAGAATACTTAGCACAAACGCTGCAATCTGTTATAGATCAGGATCTTGGTCCAAATTTGATGCAGATTGAAGTAGTTGACGATTGTAGTACAGATGCTGATATTCAACAAATGGTTGCATCCATTGGTAAAGGCAGAATAGCCTATTTTAGACAACCTGTGAATTTGGGAAATGTAAGAAACTTTGAAACCTGTATTAATAGATCAAGAGGGGAGTTATTACATTTATTACATGGTGACGATTTTGTAAAACCAGGATTTTACAAAAAAATGCAAAACTTAATGGAAGAGAACCCAGAAGCAGGAGCAGGTTGTTCTGACTGGGAATATATTACTTCCTCTGGCGGAAGTCTTTGGAATAAACCCATGATTGACCAACAAAAAGGAATCCTAGATAATTGGCTAGAAAGAATTGCCACCCAACAATTGCTACAAACTCCATCTGTGGTTGTTAGAAGAAGTACTTATGAAACATTGGGTAGTTTTTATGCCGTTAAGAGTACTGAGGATTGGGTAATGTGGGTAAGGATAGCTGCACATTATCCATTTGCATATTTACCCGAAAAATTAGCTTGCTACCGAGTGCATAGTATGAATGTTACATCTAACTCATTTTCCACCGGTGACAATTATAGAGATCTTCAAAAAACCATTGCTTTGAATATGCAGTATTTACCAATTGCAGATAGAAAAAGGGTGGAAAAAGCTTGTAGAAAAAATTTGAGTTTTTATTACTCCAATTTGGCACACAAACAATTTCATGATCATCAATCTACCAAAACAGTTTTAAAAATTGGCTGGGATGCACTCAAGTTTGACCTGAATTTTTTTGCCACAAAACTTTTAGCAAAATTATACCTAAAAATCTTGGTTGGCTACAAGCAATAAATGGTTATTTTCAAGTTAGAAATAGCCTTATGTTACAGAAATACAAAATGGGTTTAGCTACGCTGATGGCTACTTGCAGCCTATTGATTGCAAATGCACAATCCAAAGTTGCACAAGAAAGTATCCAAAGCAAAATGCAGTGGTTTGCCGATGCCAAATTGGGCATCTTTATCCACTATGGCATCTATGCTGTAAATGGGATTAATGAATCCTGGAGCTTTCACAATAAGGAGATTTCTTATCCGGATTATATGAAACAATTGAATGGCTTTACTGCCAGCAAATATCAACCTGAGTATTGGGCTGGTTTGATCAAAGCATCCGGGGCTAGATATGCAGTAGTAACTACCAAACACCATGATGGTGTTGCACTTTGGCCTACCAAGCAGAATCAATTAAATGTGGTAGAAGCCTCACCTGCCAAAAAAGACTTGATTGCACCTTTGTTTGCAGCACTTAGAAAAAACAATATTAAGGCTGGTGCTTATTTTTCACTCTTAGATTGGAGCCATCCTGATTACCCAGGTTTTTTAAAAGACAGTACCCGTTATAAAATTAAGGATCAGCCCGAGCGTTGGAACAAATTCAAGACTTTCTTGAATGGTCAATTAAATGAGCTTTCAAAAAATTATCATCCAGACCTTTATTGGTTTGATGGCGACTGGGAACATAGTGCCACTGATTGGGATGCAGAAGGAATTCGGGAATCTTTGCTACATGACAATCCAAATACCATCATTAATGGTAGACTCCAAGGATATGGTGATTATGAAACCCCAGAACAAAATTTTCCAGTATCCAGACCTTCATTCAAATGGTGGGAACTTTGTATGACTACCAATAACAATTGGGGATACCAACAAAAGGATACTGCATGGAAAACACCCTATGAAGTCATCAGCATTTTTGTAGACGCAGTTGCAAACGGAGGTAACTTGTTATTAGATATTGGGCCAAAGGCCGATGGTACTATTCCCAAAGAACAAGTTACTATACTAACAGAATTAGGTAAATGGAATCAACGCAATGGCGATGCCATATTTGACAGACTTGGTGGCATTCCTCAGGGACATTTTTATGGACCTACTACCCTTTCAAAAGACAGTAGCACTTTGTATTTATTCTTACAAGCCAAAACCAGTGGACCTGTTATGTTAAAAGGTTTGGATAGCAAAATTAAATCCATAGAAATTTTGGGTAATCAAACCAAACTACAACATAAGATTGTAGGAAAAATTTCTTGGAGCGCTGTTCCTGGATTGGTTTACATAGATGTCCCCTCCAATAAACTGGATACTTATATTACTGTACTCAAAGTGCAATTGGAAAAACCCATTAAACTATATAGAGGTAAGGGCGGACTTTAATTATTCAATAACATACCAAGTATATGAATTAGCAGGAATAGTAAATGTCAAAGGCATTTCATAAGCC
The DNA here is from genome assembly GCA_002256435.1 of Chitinophagaceae bacterium BSSC1. GTDB lineage: Bacteria > Bacteroidota > Bacteroidia > Chitinophagales > Chitinophagaceae > Sediminibacterium. Next base: position 255,782 of record NKJC01000004.1, on the reverse strand, counting down.
CTGTTTAAGTTTAAGCGCTGCTTGGTTTTTCCTTGTTCATAAACATTAACCTGACTATTAAGTCCTGTATAATACAAGGGCACTTGTATGGATCTGGTAATGGGTTCATTTAAGGGATTATATAAAAGCATAAATCCTTTTTGAGGAAGCTTTGGATTTACGTGCAAGATTCCATCCCAATCCCTCCCATCTGGTCTTCTCAAATGAATAATATCACTATTGAGGATACTTCTATACTTTTTATACCAATCAATTACGGATGTTACCATTCTTCTGGTGCTATCTGTGTCATAGAGTCTTGGGCCTCTATAACAGGCCTGTACCCCTGATCCATAATATTGGATCATCAATTGTTTGTAATCCAATAAATGCTCTTGTAATGGCTCTAGAATGGCTTCTGGGCCACCACCCTGGTATTTGGTCAGTGGCACAAACCCCCAACCCATACTAGGACTCATATTCCAGGTTCCATCATAAATATTCTGCCTATTGAGGATAATTTGATTTTCACGGGGTAAAGAGAAATTCACTTCTCTATAACCAATGGCAATTTTATGGGTACCATCTAAAAAATACCAATCAGGCGCATTAATATAAACCCCTTGTTCATTGAGCCAACTGTATAATTCTTTCTGAATCTTCATTTGCTCCCACTGACTGTCTTCCCATCCTTTGTGTCCTGGATGTTTGGTAGACGCACAAAGGTCACCAGGATAAGGGCCATCATTTTCCCAAATATCAAAACCGGTTTGACTAAAAAACAGTTTGATTTTATCGCGATAGCCAAGCCCCCATTTACTTCCAAAACAAGGTGCATTTCCAAAAAATGCTCCCCCCGGCTTTCCAGTAACGGCACTGATTACATCATCTTCATCACTGATGCGTCTGCTAGAAAACAATGAATAGCCACCAATTAAAATACCTTTTGAATGAGCATATGCTGCGTTGGCCTTCCATCTAGCAATATTAGAAGCAGTACTATCCTCCATATTAATATGACTCCCAAAACTTAATATAAGCGCCTCGTAGCCAGTTGCTACACATTGGTCAATGGCATTCCGAACTTCTGCATCATTCTTACTCACCAAATGCATGAAAATGGGATTGGAACTTGTCCAAGGTGCAATGGTTTGGTACATTTTGCGAATAGCCAGTCCTCGTCTTTCTCTATCATATGAATCCATCAATAACTCATGGGTTCTAACAGAACTATAGGTCTGACCTGGAGTCAGCACAACTTGGTAAGCCTTATCTGGATAAACCTCTAACAAACAAGGCGTTCTAAAATTATAATTGACTTGTGATGTATAGCTAGTATCCACTTTCCAGTGTGTGGTTTGGTCACTCAATGGATAGCGCATGGCATTATTAAAAGCATAATTGGTCTCTATATAAATACTTTCTGGCACTTTCATTCCCTTGGCAGGAAGCTGTTTCTTTTGCGCCTCTGTTAATGCTTGTTCTTGTATAGTGGCTTCTTCAGTAGCTCCAACTACTGCACTCTCCTCTTCTACTGCTGCAATTAATTCACTTGTGACCTTATTTAAGGCTATTGAGCTTGAAGACCTATTGACCATTTCAACCCACTTAACTATTAAAGGGATACCATTATACAATGCATAATTGATTTGTACGGTTAATCCCTGCACTGATGAATGCTTTGCAGTATAATGAAATCGCAATAATTTTCCGGAGGGTTGTTGTTTATTGGAAGCCCATGACTTGGGTTTCCATTTCAAATAAACAGGAATTGGGCTCACTGAAAATGAATCATATCTAAAGGCACTGGTATCTGCTTGCATTTTTGAAAACCATTCCTGCTTTAAATATGCTTTTTCTTTTTGTCCTATCCAACCACCAATTGGCAAGGACTGACCATTGACCATTATTGTTGCTTCCGGACTAATAGCTCTAATAATTTCTTGACCATTGATTAAGTTTTGAAAACTAATACAGGCAATGGTTCCTTGGTTTCTAAAAATCCTTTTGACCAACCCGTTTTCTAATACAATTTCTTTAGCATCAGCCGATGGGTAAACTTTGGCTTGATAGCTTTGATTGGATAATAACCAGTCTGTTACAGGCCGTTGCTTGTTTATAGATGTTTTAACTGATAATGGTTGGGCTTCAAGCAAAGCTGATTTAACTAGCAGCATCCATATTAAACACGTAATAACTTGTTTACACATAGTAGTAAGCTGATTAATACACCACCAACTCGCTCATAAAAAACCAACCAGGTTGCCCTTTTCCGGGATGCCATTCTGGTAATTTAGCAATGGGTTTGGCAGAAAATTTCAGAAATCTATAGGTTGCGGATTGGAAATTTAAAGTTAGAAATGGCGTGTTTGCTCCCGCCATTTTAATAGGCATAGTATAATGTTGATTAGAAAGCTGTTTCCAATCTTGCATATTGTTTGACCCAAGAACTTGCATCTGTACAGGAGGAAAAATATAGGCCCCAATATTTTGTAAGTTCAGCACTTTCAAGCCATGCATTTCAGTTGGCTTTCCCATATCCAATACCACAATAGCATCGTTTTTCTGATAGCCTAGTGCCCTAGTACCAAAATCACCTGGATCACCTGCGTCTAAATCAATTAGAATTTTATCTGCATGTAAGGCATACTTTGGATCCGGAGGAGTAAGCAGGGTTGATTTAACTATTGGTATACCTGCTTTAAAATATTGGCTACTGACAGGCTTACTTGGCAACCACCCTTTTTTAAATGCTTTTACAGTTAATTTAAAACTAGAGTCAACAAAGAATGGCGAACTATATAATAAACTTATACTATCAGGCTCTTTTCCATTTAAGGTATATCTCAATTCAACCCCATTGATCACGTGTTTTAATGAAATACTGACTTTTTCTTTAAAAAATCCAGCAGCCGTGCTAATGATAGGTTGATTAAGGGGAATCACCATGGTATCTGCCCCTTGGAAACCTGTTTCAATTTGAATAGCTGGGAATTTTACTTGCAGATTTTTCATTTCTGCTAATGTGAGATCTGTGTTCCAAACATATAAAGTCTTTAGTTCAGAAAATGATGATACTATCTCAAGACCTTTTTGATTAATCTTGGTACCTACCAAGGACAAGGAATGCAAATGTTTTAATCCGGCAAGTGCTTTTAAATTATTATTGTCAATTTCTGTATAATTTAAGTTTAGCTCTTCTAAGTTTTCCAAATTAGTCATCCAATCTAATTGATCATTAGTAACCGGCATTTTGGCTAGGTTCAAATGAACAATCTGACTGGCAATGGGTTTCAAAGCTTTTAATTGATCAAAGGAATAATTTGCTTTACCAAAAAAAGAAACCGCTAAAGCTGGTGAAGAAAAACCTAATTGTTTTACAACACGATAATTGTTATTTAGTTCCGCAATTTGATCTGCTGAAGCCGCCTTAAAATCATACTGTTTTTCTGAAGATTTTTTTAATCTATTGTCCAAAAATGGCATGGACAAGATTCTAAGACTATCGGCCAAGGGCCTTTCTACTAATAACTGTTCAAATGGCGCCCCCATTTTGATCCACTCTTCTATTAACGCTAGTTCTGAAGCAGAAAGTTGTGGTTTTTCCGAAAGAGGCATATGTTTTTTATCGGTCATTGGCAAGACCAAACGTTGATACAACAAACTCTTGTCCAATGAACCAGCAACAATGGCTTTGCCATTTTTTCCACCTTTAAAAATAGAAACACTATCTTCTAAAGACAGCCCACCTTTTAATACAGATGCTTTGTGACAATTACCACATTTATCTGCTAAAATGGGTTGCACCACATCTTTAAAAATGCGGGCCTCTGACAATTCCAATGGTTCTGATTTGTTGCTTTGAAATACTGCTGTTAAATAACCATCTCCATGTGTAATACTGCCACCCCAATGTCCTGTTATGGTTAATATCAAGAATAAGAAAACTGCACTAATCCTTAGTTTAATTTGAGTCTCCAAGATCCTTTCTCTATAAAAACAAAATAGATATGCTAAAAAAGCTAAAATGGTTCCTGACCATTTGTGCCAAAACAATGTATTGCCTTTATCTGTTTGCTCTATTGATAATAAGAATCCCAGGATAGCAGTAGCAACCGTTGTTAATACAGTAAGGGATTCAAAGTTTTTCCATTTTGTTGTTTGCATCAAGGGCTCATTCCAAACAGCAGCCAATAAAACCAAGCACAATAGTACAATTGGAAAGTGCAACAACAGTGTATGATACCTACCCGCTACTTGTAACCAAATAGGCAATGCCACCCTATTTTCAAATAGCAACAAAAAGCCTAGAAATACCAGTCCACAAAAACTTAGTGTCTTCATTATTTTCCTTACATCCATCATGCTACTGGGCTGAATTTATAGGGATATACTTTACCAGATGCCCATTGGGCAACATAGATATTTCCTTCGTCATCTACACAAACATCGTGGGGATGAGTGAATAATTTTTGTTGCTGAGACATGGGTTGCAAAACTCCGTTTACATAATTGGGTTCTGATCCCCCAATATTAGAAACCACTTTGTTGTCCTTATTCAAGATGGTTACAAAGCCTGACCCTTCTGTATTCAAATTAGGCGATCGTAATACTGCAGCATATAAATAATCACCCTTGATAACAGGCCTACAAACACAAGCCCCAGGTAGCTTTATAACTTCTAACAAATTCCCATCTAAAGAAAACCGTTTAAAAGCATTCCTACTTCTATCTGTGACAATTAAAGTTGTGGTTGTTCCACGTTTGTCTACACAAATTCCATGAGCATTATCCAAATGGGCATCACCATCACCTCTACCTCCAAAATGGTTTTTCAATTTCCCCTCTGCATCATAGTGTAGAATATTTTGTGCTCCGTATCCATCAGCAATATAAAATTCTCCGTTCTCTAAAACAGTAGTTTCTGTTGGAACAAATTGCTCTTGTTTAGGATACAAATCTTTGGGAGGGTCAATAGTAAAAATCAGTTTACCATGTATATCCGTTTTATATACCTGATGACGGTTGGTATCTGTAATAAACAGAAAATCTTCTTTACCTGTTTTTTGAATAGTCAGACCATGTGCCCCAGGATATTCCTTACCCCATGACTCCAATAATTTTCCTGACTTATTATAGACAATAATATTATTCTTGGTTTCATTGGTTAGCAACAATATTCTTCCTTTACTGTCCTGCACCATTTCATGACAATCATTCACTGGGGTCTTGTCTGGATTAAGCCTACCCCAGGTTTCATTAAACCGATATCGTTTTTCATTGTGGCCATAAATTGGGCCCTTGGGTTTGGCCATTAAGTCACGAGTAATTAAAAAAGATGCCGAAGCCATCATTGTTTTTTGAATAAAATCTTTTCTTTTCATGCAATAGTTTTAAGCAATAATTTGATTGACTACATTGCCATAGAGATCTGTTAATCGGTACCTTCTTCCTTGAAATTTATAAACTAATTTTTCATGATCCAATCCAAGCAGGTTCAAGACTGTTGCTTGAAAATCATGCACGTGAACAGGATCTTTGATAATATTATATCCAAATTCATCAGTCTCTCCATGTACTACCCCTGGCTTAATTCCTCCTCCCGCCATCCAAATACTAAAACACCTGGGGTGATGGTCTCTACCATAATTGTCTTGTTGCATTTTTCCTTGGCAATAATTGGTTCTGCCAAATTCTCCGCCCCAAATCACCAAGGTTTCGTCTAAAAGTCCTCGCTGTTTTAAGTCTTTGATTAATGCTGCAGAAGGTTGATCCACATCCATGGCTTGCCCACGCATTTCATTGGGTAGGTTGCCGTGCTGGTCCCATCCTTGGTGATAGAGTTGAATATAGCGAACACCATTCTCTGATAATTTTCTGGCCAACAAACAATTGGCTGCATAAGTTCCGGGTACCAAACAATCCGCTCCATAGAGCTTGACAATACTTTCAGATTCTTTAGAAGTATCCATGATCTCTGGCACCGCGGTTTGCATGCGATAAGCCATTTCATATTGTTGGATTTTTGCCGCTATTTCAGGATCGCCGTAGGCATCCATTTCCATTTGATTTAGGGCAGCAATCTTATCCAACATATTGCGTCTGGTAACCCTATCCATACCATCTGGATCCTGTAAATACAAAATTGGATTTTCTCCACTACTAAATTGTACTCCTTGGTGCACTGAGTCTAGAAATCCATTGGTCCAAAGTTTTGAATATACACCTTGGCCATTACCCTTACCTCTTGATAAAAGCACACAGAAAGCTGGAAGATTATTGTTCTCTGTACCCAAACCATAGCTTACCCAAGACCCCATTGAAGGTCTATTTCCTTGCTGAGCACCAGATTGAAAAAAAGTTAATGCTGGATCATGGTTAATGGCTTCCGTATGCATGGTTTTAATAATGCAGAGGTCATCTACAATGCCTGCCATATGTGGAAACAACTCACTAACCCATGCCCCTGATTTACCATGTTGGTTGAATTTATAATAAGAACCCACCAACGGGAAACTGGTTTGATAGGCACTCATGCCCGTGAGTCGTTGGGTTCCTCTAATTGATTCGGGGAGGTTCTCTCCCATCATTTGACACAAGAGTGGTTTGTAATCAAATGTTTCTAATTGAGAAGGCGCTCCATTTTGAAACAAATAAATAACGCGTTTGGCCTTGGGTGCAAAATGTGGCAATCCCCGCATGATATTTTCTTCCAAATTATTGGAACCTGAAAATAGATCCGGAATTAATAAGGAACCCAATGCCGCAGAACCCAAGCCTAAACTAAGTTTGGAGATAAATTTTCTACGGTTTAGGTTTAACCCTCTTTCTAAAAGTTCTTTTTCCATAATCAGGTTTTGGTAATAGCTTCCTGCATATTATACATTAATTGAATGGTTTGCATACTAACCACCAAGTCTAATTTATTCTTGGTTTTGGGCTGATATGCACCAATAGCTAAAGTCTTGTCCCATTCTTTTGATTTACCGTTCCATTCCTTTTTGGCTTGATCCCAATAAGACAGTAATGCTGTCATTTCTTGCTCACTGGGTTTTCTACAAAGTATGGTTTGAAAAGCAGTCTCTATTAAGGCTTTGGGATTTTTTTGCTGCATCAATAACTGATCCGATAGTGCTTTAGACGCTTCTATGACTGTTGGATCATTCAACATAATCAGGGCTTGCAATGGCGTATTGGTTCTATACCTAGATACTTGACATTCATCTCTGTTACTGCCATCAAACAACATCATAGATGGCGGTGGAACCGTTCTTTTGATAAAGGTATAAATACCCCTTCTATACAAAGCTGCACCTGTATCCTGAACGTATTTTTTAAGGATTCCCCTTCCGGAAGTAGCCATTTCCCAAAGCCCAGGTGGTTGATATGGTTTCACACTTGGACCACCAATACTAGTATTTAGCAATCCACTACTACCTAGTAACATATCTCTAATAATTTCTGCAGGATAACGCAGTCTAGGCGCATACGACAAATACAGGTTCAATGGATCTTTTTCTAATTTTTCCTTACTCATATTACTTGCCTGTTGGTAAGTAGCACTCATGAGCATTTGCTTGACCAATCTTTTGATATTCCAACCATGTTCTCTAAAATCAACGGCCAGCCAATCTAATAATGCTGGATTGGTGGGCAATTCTCCTTGCATACCAAAATCCGCAACTGTTTTGACCAATCCTCTTCCAAAAAACTCTTGCCAGATTCTGTTTACATAGACCCTTGCCGTTAATGGATTTTTGGGATCAAATAACCATTTAGCTAACCCAAGCCTATTGGCAGGTAACTGAGCATTGAATGAAAGAATAGAAATGGGTGTTGAAGCTGTTACCTCCTCTGCTTTGGCATCATAAGCGCCTCTGGTTAATACATAAGTTTTGCGCATGGTATCTAAATCTCCCATCACAGAGACTTCTAATTTATTGGTATCCAAAGCATGAACAAAAGAAAGGGTTGTTTTCAAATCTTCTTGTGTTATCTGCATTCTTGGATGCTTAGCCCATGTATCAGGCCCACCCACAGTAGATTCCAAACCCTTTTCTTTCACACTATTAAAAAAAGCAGATAATTGATAATAATCCTTTTGTGAAATGGGATCATATTTGTGGTCATGACATTTGGCGCATTCTACAGTCATGGCTAAAAGGGATCTACCCAGTGTGGCAGTTCTATCATCAACATATTGGACCCTATATTCTTCATCAATAACACCGCCTTCTTCGGTAATCTTGTGATTGCGGTTAAAACCGGTTGCCAATAATTGCTCCTTGGTAGCATGGGGTAACAAGTCTCCAGCTAACTGCCAAGTGATAAAACTATCATAAGGTAAGTTCTTATTAAAAGCATGAATTACCCAATCACGCCAAGGCCATTGGGATCTATAATTATCATCTTGATAGCCGTGTGAATCAGCGTAGCGTGCAATATCTAACCACCCAATAGCCATTTTCTCACCAAATTGAGGACGGGCCAATAACTGGTCAATGGTTTTTTCATAGGCTTTGGGATCAGCATTACCCAAGAACTGTTCTGTTTCCTTGGGGTTTGGCAATAATCCAATCAAGTCTATATATAGTCTCTTTAACAACCTTTCTTTATCAGCAATTGGATTGGGACTCAAGCCCTTAGATTGCATTTTGGCCAATACAAAATAGTCCAACTCATTGATTACCCATGACTTATCATCAATTTTGGGCAATTCAGGTTTAACAGGAGCTACAAAGGCCCAATGAGGTTCGTACTTGGCACCTTGTTCTATCCATTTTTTAATTAGATCAGTTTCATGTTGGGTTAACCTAGGCAATCTGCTTTTAATAGAGGGCATTTGCAGACCTGTATCCTTAGATGTGATTCTTAAGTATAGTTCAGACGCTTCTGGTTTTCCAGGAACAATGGCATGTTTGGTTGGATGCTCTTGCAAAGCCTTAAAAGCTTCTGCACCAATATCTAATCTTAGCCCTGCTTCCCGTTTATTGGCGTCTGGCCCATGGCAATTAAAACATTTGTCAGAAAGAATGGGACGGATATCATAATTATAACTCACCTGATCAGGTAAAGATTCTTGATGGCTAGTAGCTGTTTGGCAAGAAAAATAGCCAGCAGCAATTGCCAAAAAGGCAAATCCCACAATGATGGTTTTTAATTTTGATATCCGCATAAGGCAGTTGCAGTTTACTAGCCCCACAATGCTGCAAGGCTCAATCGTTTAGTTCCCAATATAAATAAAAAAGGCTCAAATTGGTCCGGATTTAGAAAATACCAAAAACTGGGTAGGCTTTAATTGGGGTAGTTCAACTAATTTAGCAAGGTAAACCCACTAAAACCCCTAAATCACTAGCTATAAAAAATGGCCTGAACATATTATTCTTAATTGCATCCTTAGTTTTTGTATCTATCCAATGTCTTGCACAAAATGCAACCACAGCTAATAGTCAAGATGCCGCTTTTGCTAAATGGTATGAACAAATGCATCGCTCCGCGCCAGATGTCAATTGGCGTCAAATAGAAGCTTCCAATGCAAAGCAGAAATGGATGAATCTTTCAGGCAGTATTGTAAGAACAGCTACTAGTGAAACCTTTGCCAATAGTTATATTTTGGGTACTTGGGTTGAAAAAGGAACTTATAACCAAACAGGCCGATTGTTGAATTGTGATTACGACAAGGCCAATGATAAACTATATTTTATCTCTGGAGGCAATAGTCTTTGGAGAACTCCTAGGGCTGGGAATGGATGGGAATTACTGAATGATAAATCCAGTTTTAGCAATCTGATTAAAATTGTACCCACTTCAAGTACCAAGAACAGATTGTTATCCGCAGTTGGAAACCAATTGGTTTATTCTGATGATGAAGGAAAAACCTTTCAGAATAGCAATATGGATTATTTCTACGATTTTGGTACACCAGGTGATATGGAGGTATTGAATGATGCTAATAATACTATTTATTATGTATGCCGGATGTGGAATACTAGCCCATTTGGACCTAGCATCATGCTATTCAAATCAACGGATAAGGGAAGCAGTTTTCAAAAGATCCTAACACTGCCAGATGCACCCATTAAAACGGTTAGACTATGGAAACCTGCTAACCAAAATTTTGTCTTTTTGATGCAGCAGAGTTATAGTATGTATAAACTCTTACCAGAGACTACCTTACCTACCTCTCAAACCATGACCGGTTTGCTTTTTGCAAATACAAGCACTAGTTTTTTTGGTTCAGCCAAATCAAGTAATAGAACCATGTATGCCATTCAAGATGGAGATCAACTCTATAATTCTTTTGACGATGGATTGAATTGGCAATTGATTAATACCTTACCCGTTAAAGCAGGTGACGCCGGAGGTGAAGTTTCTCAAACTGATACAACACAAATCATCATTGGAGAAGTTGAAGCATACAGAAGTAAAGACAGAGGTTTAAATTTTACCAAGGTCAATAGTTCTTCAGAATACTTGACTAGTGCAGCCTTAAAACTGCACGCAGACATCACTTATTTCAAATATTTTAAAGACGTGAATGGCACTGAATTCATGGTCATTTCTACTGGAGGTGGGGCTTATATTAGTAACAATTTTGGAGAAGCCACTTATAATATTAGCATGACTGGCGTAAACAATGCGCAGTACCATGAAACCAAAACTTCTCCAACAGATACTTCTATAATTTTTGCAGGAGCACGTGACCAAGGCATTCAAAAAAGTGCTACTATTGGTGCCAATGGCCTGCTGAATTTTACGCAATTAAAAACGGGGAATTATGGCAAAATGGCTTACTCTTTAGGTGGCAAAAAATTGTATGCACAAGCACCTAATGGGGTAATTGATTATTTTCCCAATAGCCAAAGCATTGTGAATTTAGTAGCTAAAATTCCTGGTACCTATAGACCCAATTCGGGATGGATGTTTCCTATTTGTGACAATGGGAATCCTGCCAGCAATTCTGTGTTTATTGGTGGTGGCGATTTGAATAATGGAGATGGTAGTTATTTAATTAGATTATCCGTTACCGATGATACTAATCCGGGAGCCATTAAGACTACTAGAACCCAATTTAATTATGATTTTAAAGCCAATAGCCAGGATGGAAAATCGGGCATTTCCGCAGTAGCTGTTTCACCTGTTGATACCAATAGAATTTATGTGGCTACCGCCGATGGTACACTTTTTTACAGTACCAATCGCGGTACAGATTGGCAAAAATCAAGTGGGTTTACGGGCCCCGTACCACAGGCATTTAATGGTGCCGTACTCTACCCTTCTAGTATAAATAAAAATATAGTTTATTTTGCTGGTAGTGGCTATTCCAATGCGCCGGTATATAGGTCTACTGATGGCGGTACAAGCTTTAGTTCTATTAGCAGTGGCATGCCTAGTACGGCAGTGTTTCAATTGTCTGCTATCTCTGATGAATCTTTGATTATAGCTGCTACAGAAGCTGGGCCCTATGCTTATATTCCATCACAAAACAAATGGTTCTCACTCATTGGAACAGGCACGCCTATTCAGGCTTATTGGTCAGTAGAATATATTGCAGGCTCAAGTACGGCAAGGTTTGCTACCTATGGCAGAGGTATTTGGGATTTTAGATTTGACGCAGTAGGAAATAGTATTCTGGCTTCAAAACCAACCATCACTTCTAGTAGTGCTACCAATAAAATTTGTTTGGGAGACAGCGTTAAACTCACTACTAGTTCTACTATTAGTAACCAATGGTATTTGAATGGCACATTGATTACAGGAGCAAACAAACAAACCTTTTACGCAAAGACAAGTGGCATTTATACGGTAAGAACTTTATACAATACTGGTTTTCTAGAATCAAATCCTGTTGAAATACAGGTTACATCAATTACTACAGTTCCAAGTATTAATAGCAGTGGCGCTACTGTACGTTGTGAAGGAGATAGTGTGATGTTAAAATCAGATAGTAAGAACATTCAATGGCGTTTAAACAATGCAGATATCACAGGTGCCACTACTGATGTTTTTGCAGCAAAAAAATCTGGTATCTATTCAGCAGTTAATAAGTTGAATGGCTGTTTTAGTTCAGCTAGTAATTTGATTAAAATAGAAATGAATCCTGTTCCTATTACACCTGTGATTAATTACTATTCTCCCTTGAATATTTGCGATGGTGACAGTGTGGTTTTGTATAGTACAGTTATTACAGGTATGTATTGGATCAATGAACAAGTATCCACCACCTCTATTGGTACCAATCCAACCTTTCCGGTAAAACAATCAGGCCGATATATTGCGGTAAACAATAACGGAAAGGATGGTTGTGAAACCCGTTCCAAACCTGTAACTGTTGTCAATAATTCCAATCCAGCACCTCCAACTATTAGCTGGAATGGCAAGGAATTGGTAACTCAGTCTGGTTTTTCAAAATACCAATGGTGGTTATACACCAAATTCTTATCTGATGTAAAGGATTATAAATTTGTTCCTTTGGCTTCTGGCTTCTATAAAGTGCGTGTAGTAAATGCAGCTGGCTGCGCCGATACTAGTGCCATTTATGATCTTGCTCTACCAAGGGTTTGGTTTGATGGTGTTACCGTTAAAGTATATCCCAATCCGGCACCCTCCAATGCTTTTGTAGAATTTAGCGAAGCTCCTTTAAGTAGTTTTAATATCAAATTGATATCGCCGGAAGGCCGTGTATTACAGAATTTCAATACCAAATTAAAGACCAACCGTATACAGGTTAGCGGTTTGGCTCCAGGTATTTACTATGTTCTATTAGACAATGGAAAAACCACTGGTACCATCCACTTGGTGATTCCAAAATAATGCAGTTAATTTATTGAGGGGGAAACGCTCCCAATTTAAACTCAATTCATTTACATGCGTCTACTATTTAACCAAAGAATCTGGTCAATCCTAGTATTGACATTTTTTCAAACTACTTTATTAGCACAGTCTACCAGACTATTGAGAGAGCCAAGTATTAGTAAAACCCATGTGGCTTTTGTTTACGGTGCGGATATTTGGATCAGCCCACTCACGGGTGGAGAAGCCAAAAGAATCACCAGTACTGCTGCAGTTGAATCTGATCCTCATTTTTCACCGGATGGAAAATTATTGGCATTTAGCTCAAATAGATCTGGTGTTACTGCCGTATATGTAGTGTCTACAGAAGGTGGCGTTCCCAATAGATTAACTTGGTATCCAGAAGACGCATTTGCTAGAGGCTGGACAACAGACGGCAAGTCCGTTTTGTATGCCAGTGTAAGAGAAACAGCCCCAAGTGATTATGCCAGATTGTGGACCGTACCTGTTGTTGGTGGAGCTTCTACCCTATTGCCTGCGCCTTGGGCTTTTAATGGGCAGTTCTCTGCCAATGGCAAGCAAATAGTCATAGATAGAATGAACCGCTGGGACAGGGAATGGCGGAATTATCGTGGCGGACAAAATACGGCTTTGCAAATCTTGGATTTGGAAACACTCAAAGAAACCAATCTGCCCAATGAACGCACTATGGATCTGCAACCATTGTGGTTGAATAACCAAGTATACTTTTTATCAGACAGAGATTTTAATATGAATATCTGGCAGTACGATAGCAAAAATGCCAGTTTAAAACAAGTCACCAAACTCAAGGATACGGATATAAAATGGTTGTCAACAAATGGTAAGGATTTGGTGTATGAATGGAGTGGCAATATCTATTTACTGGACCCCAATAATGGCAATGGCAAACAAATAGACATTGAAGTAAAAGGTGATTTTCCTTGGGCTGAAACCAAGTGGGAAAACGTTAGCAGTAGGGCTACCAACGCCTCCCTATCGCCCACCGGCAAAAGAATTTTAGTAGAAGCTCGTGGAGAAATCTTTACTGTTCCAGTTGAAAATGGAGACGCTTTAAACTTGAGCAATAGCTCTGGTGCTGCAGACCGCCAACCCCTTTGGAGTCCAGACGGAAGACAGATTGCATGGTTTAGTGATGAAGGAGGCAAGGGCTATCAATTGGTGATCACAGATCAGTTTGGAAAAAGCCCATTGAAAAAAATCAGTATCGGTATTTCTAAATTGGGTTGGGAACCAACCTGGTCTCCGGATGGCAAATGGATTGCATTTGTAGATGACGATGTTCGAATTCAAGTAATAGAATTAGCAACTGGAAAAATTCAAACCGCAGATATTGGTGGAGCTAATATTCAAAGAGGAGAAATGGGTATTACATGGTCTCCTGATAGCAAATGGTTGGCTTATGCAAAATCAGGCACCAATCAATTTAAGAGAATTACCGTTTGGAATTTAGTTACTGGTAAAACAACACCTATCAGTGATGCTATGGCCGATGCAAGTCAACCAGCATGGGATAGAGACGGCAGGCATTTGTACTTTTTAGCTAGTACCAATCTGGCATTGGGTTCTGGATGGGCCAATACCAGTTCTATGCAAGCCAAACCTAGTTTTGGAGCTTATGTTACAGTACTAAGAAAAGATGATGCTTATCCATTCCCTTTAAAAAGTGATGATGAACCAGATAGCACTATTAAGGAGCCCAAGAAGCCTAAAGATACTACCGATGCAAAAGCAGTTAAAATTGACTTTGAGCAAATAGATAGAAGAACCATTGCCTTGCCCATACCTGTTGGGGAATATGATTTAATGTTGGCTGGACCTAAGGGCTCCGTATTTATTGGAGCTGGACCAATATTGAGCAAGTTCACAATTGAAGGAAAGAAATTGGATGAATTTGCCAAAGGCGCTTCTCAAGTATATGTTTCTGCTAACGGAGAAAAAATTCTTTTTAAATCTGGGCCTTCTTGGCGCGTGGTTGCAACCAGCAGACCACCTTCTCCTGCTGATGGGAATGTATCTGTGAATTTGAACATGAAGCTCAATAGACAGGAAGAATGGAAACAAATTTTTGAAGAAACATGGCGTTATGAAAGGGACTATTTCTATGACCCAAATATGCATGGTAGAAATTGGCAGGAAGTATATGAACGCTATGCGCCCTTGGTTCCATATATCCGTCATAGAAAAGACCTTACCTATATTCTTGACCAAGTAAATGGAGAACTTTCTGTTGGTCATAGTTTTGTTGGCGGTGGCGATTTCCCTGCCTTGGAAAATAATACTGTAGGAGTTTTAGGTTCAGACCTAGTACAAGAATCCGGCTATTGGAAAATAAAAAGAATCTATACTACAGAAAGCTGGAACCCAGGACTGGTAGCACCTTTGGACCAACCCGGGTTAAAAGTGCAGGAAGGAAATTTCATTTTAGCTATTGATGGGAAAGCACTAAATGCTAATATGGATCCTTTTGCTTTATTAGACGGCAAAGCGGGCAAACAAACCCAATTATTAATCAATTCTAAACCTGATACGGCTGGAGCATGGACTATTAAAATGCAGCCCGTTGCTGATGAGTTTGGTTTAAGACAAAGGGCATGGGTAGAAGACAATAGAAGAAAAGTAGAAGAATTATCTAAAGGAAAATTGGGGTATGCATGGGTTCCCAATACTGGCGGACCTGGTTTTGTATCTTTTAACCGCTATTATTTTGCACAACAAGACAAGGAAGGAATGGTCATTGATGAACGCTTTAATGGCGGTGGTTTATTGGATGATTATATGGTAGACTTAATGGCTAGAAGATTACGTGCTGCATTAACCAATGAAGTACCTAATGGGGTTCCTTTCCAATTGCCTTCAGGTAATCTAGGTCCCAAGGCATTGCTGATCAATGAATTGGCTGGATCAGGTGGAGACTTTTTCCCTTGGGTATTTCAACACCAAAAAATTGGTCCTTTGATTGGTACAAGAACATGGGGTGGTTTGGTTAAATCTTCTGTGCACTATAGAATGATTGATGGTGGTACTGTTACCGCTCCAGACAACGCCGTTTATGACCCTGTTGCTCAAAAATGGGTAGCAGAAAATGTTGGTGTTAGTCCAGATATTGAACAAAAAATTGACGCCATCTCTGTTTCAAAAGGTAGGGATCTGCAGCTAGAAAGAGCGGTACAAGAAGTGCTGCGTTTGGTTGAACTAGAGCCCAAACACAATCTAAAACACCCAGCCTATTCAAAGCCTGCTGTAAAAAATTAAAGGAATGGTACTTAAATAAAAAAATGCTGCTCTAGGGCAGCATTTTTTATTGCTTTTTTAAATATTATCCTCTCACTTTTAACATGGTACGCACTTGCTGGGTAGCCATATTTTGAAGTCGAGCATAATAGACCCCATTGGGTAATGATTTACTATCAAATAGCACGGTATAAGTACCTGGGGCGTATTCTTTATCAGTTAGATTGGCCAAGACCCTTCCCATGGTATCCATGATTTGAATAAGGGTATGCCCACCAGCCGTTTTGAAAGTAATGACTGTAGAACTGGTAAATGGATTGGGATAGTTAGAGATCAATTGGTCTCCAGACATATTCACGGCCTTTTTGCAACTTGCCGAATTAACCAATGGCAACATTTGAAAATTCTTCAGCATAATCTGTTGCAAATCCACTTCATTCACGCAAAGCCAATTAGATAAGATGGTGGAATAAATACTTCTAAAATCGTATTGGAATGGCAGGTTATCATTAACGGTTGCATTTGCTGGAATACTTGGTGTGTTTCCTGTTACGCCACCCAATACATGCTTGCCAAATAAGAAACAAGGAGCCGCTGAACCATGGTCTGTTCCTGTGCTACCATTACTTTTGATTCTGCGACCAAATTCTGAATAAGTCATACCAACAACTCGGTCTTCCATTCCTAAAAACTTCAAATCGTCTTGAAAAGCTTTAATGGCATCACTCACATTTTTCAGAAGATTAGCATGGTTACCAGTTGTGGTATCTGTACTATTCACCTGATTACTATGTGTATCAAAACCGCCATAGTTTACCATATAAATCCTTGTCTTTAAACCACCATTAATTAGTTTGGCAACAATCTTTAATTGATCTCCTAATGAATTATTGGTAGGATAAGTAACCTGTGTGGTTGTTTTGGCAGCTGCATTTTTAATTACAGAAGCATATTGCTGAGTTTGTTGAGAAATGGTTCTTACAAAACTCAACTCCTTACCAGCTGGTGTATCAGGTGCAGGATCTTGTACCCCATTGACCAAATTATAAAAATTGGTAGTACTACTAATACTCAATCCCATGCTTACAGCAGGACCTTGTACAGTCAAGGAAGTAACTGAACCTATTTGAATGGCCAAAGGATCAGGTGCGGAACTATTGGGATATCCAGCTGGGAAATTGGGATACTCATAATTTAAATATCTACCAGCCCATCCACTATTCACCACACTAGCACTATCACTAGCACTCATCCAAATATCGGTAGCCCTAAAATGCGAAAAACTGGGTTGTGGGTATCCAACAGAATGCACCACATTCAATTTACCATCATTATACAAACTGTGTAAGCCTGTCATAGATGGGTGTAATCCCGCTTTACCATTTAAAGCCAATACCTTGTTTTCAGGTATATAAATATTGGATCGCGCAGCAACATAACTACTAAAATTCTCTACAGGAATCACCATGTTTAAACCATCGTTACCTCCATTGAGTTGAACAATCACAAACACATGGTCTGTTTCTGTTACAGGAAGTGCTAATGATTGCATGATGCCTGAATCGGCACTAAATGCCTTGATAGAAAATCCGCCAACCAAGGATGGCATTAATACGCCTGCAGGTATGGCATTTCTCAGAAATTGTCTTCTTTTCATGATCAGTGCTTTATGCCAATTGGTATTCAGGCAGGTTCATCAAATATTTTATCAGATCGCGCAAGCGATTTTTTACAGTTGTTGCATTTGAGGTGTTGGTTGGCGTACTGATAAATAAAGTCCAAGCATCTGTCCAATAAATATCTGTAGATTGTCCACCTAAAAGAATATCTGTTTTCAACTGATTTTTAGATGCCAAGGAAATATCTATTCTCAGCATCTTTTTACACAACTCATCAATTAGTTTATTGGGATCTCCTGGACTAGAAGTAGATTGAGCTACGGCAACACCATCAATTTGAATCTTTTTGGCATTAAACGTATAGCCACTTACAATCATGGTATCAGAAAATTGATTGCGCTTGGGTAATGTGTCACTATTCACCCAAATCTCGTAAAATTGGGGCATTTGGTAATATGCCTTCCACCCACTAACATCAGGTGGATCTCCAATATTTTGTTGCATATTACTTACCCAACTAACTAAGTAATTGTAAAAGCCATAATTGGTAGCATAGTCAGTATCAGGCTGAAATTGAATTTCAAACTCCCTACACAAGCCAACAACTAAGTCTACTGGACTTTTAATTTGAGCTCCCCTACTTAAGGTATCAAAAAAATGTTCACTTTTTAAAAGGGCTGAAATAACTGGTTTTACTTCATATTTACTTTGTCTAAACAAATTGGCCATGGGAGTAATCACATTGGCTTCAATAGTATCGTCTATATCATAATAGACAAACCAACGGTACAAGCGCCTACAAAAATACTTTGCTACTTCCTGTGTAGCAAAAATCATGTCTAGCATAGCATCTAATTCCAGGTCTCCGGCATTTGCTCCAGATTGACCTGTAATAACCGTATTATTATAAAATGCAGAAAACTGTTTATTGGTTTTGTTATGTCTGGTTACATCAAAATAAGAAGCAATGGTAGTGCTATTATTTCTCCAACCGGTTAAAACCTGTGCCGCAGCTTTTACATCTGCTTCTGTGTAAAGCGAATCCTTACCCTTACCACAGCAGAATAATTCCTGAATCTCTCGGCCATAGTTTTCATCTGGAGCAGTAGCTGTATTGATTTGACCATTTAAGTAAACCAACATAGCAGGGTCAACTGTTATGGCCCTTGTTAATGATTTAAAATTCCCCAAGGCATTTGCTCTTAGTAATGCATGGTGCTTATAAACATATTGCGCATTTCCAATATCATTGGTTTCTGTAGAATAATGGTTGTGCCAAAAAAGGGTCATTTTCTCCAAAATGCTTCTTTCTTGATTGATCATCAAACCCATCCACCATTTTTTAAAAGAACCTCTACGTTGGCTTGCAACAGTTCCATCATTATTTGGATCATTTACCCAAGTAGCACCTAAAGCAATATTACCATCTGGAGTGGTGGCCGTTGTTGAAGTAGTATACTCTTTTAATGGAGGAGCAGGCGCAACTGTATTTACATTTAGCAGCTCATCAACAGCCTGCTGCATGGTCTTATCCTTAAAATAAGCAATATCAGCTTTTTTAGCACCAAACATGGTTCTTTTGAGTAAATGCGCCACTTCTGACTCTGTCCAAGGTCCTGTATAGGCATTTAATCCAGAACTTGGTAAAGGAGGCTCAAACATTGGCAATGCTGTTTCCATTTGTGGATGAGCTGCCAGTTCCAAAAAAGCACGTCTGTCCATGAACTAAAATTATTTTAGATGTTGATACACAATATAATAACTGTGCTGCTTTAAAAGATTAAATTTTGGTAAAATCAACCGAATATGAAAGATTTCGGTGTTTTAAACACAGTTTTTAATCGCCAATTTTAACGGCTTCTGTTTTCCGAGTGATATCCAGAATAATATTGTCTAATTCCTTGGCAGAGTTGTCAAAGTGAATCACCCATTCATTAAATTCAGGATTGGAAGTGCCAATTTGTTTAAGAACATTAACAATACCCATCATTCTTGATAAAGGTGCCCTTACAATATGTGACTGTGTCCAAGCAATTTCTTTTAGTTTAACGGTATAGGCTTCAATAGCTTTCAAATATTCAACAGTTTGAGAAATATCAGAAGCATTGACAATGGTTACCGGTTGGTTATTCAATTGAAGCATGCTACTATGAATGGCCACATAAAACAATTCGCCATTTTTTTTACGATGGCGAATATTGACACCTAATTTGAAATCCCTAAAAATACTTGCAGTAATTAAATCAGCATCTGTATTATCTGCTATAATATCAGTCATGGTGAGATTAAGGAATTCTAATTCAGAATAGCCATATTTTTCAATAGCAGCTTTATTCACACTTAAAAATTTCAGTGAAGACATGTCATATACCATTACTGGTTCAGGGCTAAACTGAAATAGGTCACTATAGCGTTTCTCTGATTCTTCCAATTCCTTCACCGATTTTTTACGCTGTATGGCATAAACAATGGTTCTATATAAAAGATCCGGAGAAAGGTCTTCTTTTAACAGATAATCTTCTACCCCCAAAGAAATTGATTTGATACTAAAAGTCACATCTGTATATCCAGTTAAAACAATTACTGGGATATTTCCTGATATATGTAACATTTCTTGAACCAAGGCTACCCCATTTTTATCTGGTAAACTTAGATCTAACAGTATCACATCATACTGCATGGTTAAGTCTTTTAAAAAAACGCTTGCTGCTTTGAAGGTTTTAGCATGGTCAATAACCGGTTTAAAAAGTCTGTCAATTAATAAATCTTCTAATATGGTAAAATCACCGGGGTTGTCTTCTACAACTAATATATCATATGTTTTCTTGTCCCTTAACATATTTATTCTTGGTTATGATTGATTGTTCTTCAACAAAATACTGAATTGCCCCTTACTAGTAATTTTTCTTAAAAATTGATCAACGTCAAATGGCTTACTAATAAATAACAATACCCCAGCTTCATTTGCCTTTTCTATATCCTTATACCATGATGAGGTAGATAGCATGATTACTGGAATTTTTTTCAATGTCTCTTGACCTTTTAAAAAGTCTAACACTTCATGCCCATTTTTCTTAGGAAGATTAATGTCTAAAAAAATCAAATCCGGGAATTGATCAGCTGATTGACTAATTAAATGTTGAAAGAAATCAAGCGCTAGTTTCCCATCAGTAAGAACTTCAATATTTGCCAAAATTCCTGCGTCTTCAAAAGACTCTTTGAACAACAAAATATCACCATCGTTGTCTTCAATCAAAAGAATATTAATTGGTTTCATCAGTTTGTTTTAAAATTTATTTTGGAAGGGTAAAATAAAAAGTGCTGCCATGTTCTATTTGAGATTCCACCCAAATTTTTCCACCTTGTTTTTCAATGATTTTTTTAGTTACGGCTAATCCAATTCCTGAGCCCGGGAATTCTTCTTTTGAATTCAATTGTTTGAAAATGATAAATATTTTTTCTAAATCATCCACCTCCATACCAATTCCATTGTCCGAAATACTGAATTTCCAAGAATCCCCTAAATCTTCTGAGGCAATCCTAACCATAGCTGGCACATTTGGCTTGGTGAATTTTAGCGCATTCCCAATCAAGTTTTGAAAAACTTGTTGCAGAGGCGCTACAAAGGAGTGTACCGTTGGCATTGGGCCAATCCGTAACATGGCTTTCTTTTCTTCCATTTGTTTTCTAAAAAGAATCTGAATCCCTTTTAATAGGTCATTGAGATCAACGTCTTCTTTTTGATCATCCATTTTGCCTACTCTTGAATAATCCAATAAATCAAGAATGATTTGCCTCATTCTTTTAGCTCCATCTACCGCATATTCAATATACCTTTTTCCTTTTTCATCAATGACATCACCATATTTCTTCTCTAGTTGTGCCATAAAACTTGTTACCATCCTAAGGGGCTCTTGCAAGTCATGTGAAGCTACATAAGCAAACTGTTCCAATTCTTCATTTGAAACGGCTAATGCTCTTGTTTGATCTGCTAAATATCTATTGAGTTCTTGTAACCTATTTTCATTTTCTCTTAATTTGGTAATATCTTGAATAGAACCAATAACCCTTAAGCCATTTCCGTTTTGATCTTTGATGATAATGCCTCTAGCATGTACTTGCAAGTAACCTCCATCTGTATTTCTAAATCTAAATTCATCATTCCATAGGTACTCTTCAGGATGCAACAACACGGCCATTTGTTTTTCCATGACCCTTTGCATATCATCTGGATGAACAAAGTCTTTCAAATGGGTATTAGTTGGTTTTTTGTCAATAAAAGATTCAAAGCCCATAATACTTCCCAATCCCTCTCCCACCCATTCTATGGTATTATTAACAATATCAAGATCAAAAATGGCATCATTGGTAGCTTTGCCAACCAGGTCATACCTATCATTGCTTATTTTTAATGCCTCTTCTGCATTTTTTTCTTCTGTAATATCAAAGCGGATAGATAGAAACTGTTGAATCTCTCCTTTGTTATCAAGGAAAGGAATTATGGTGGTATAAACCCAATAAAAACTTCCATCCTTGGCTTTATTCTTGATTTCACCCTTCCATACGTTACCAGCTTGAATGGTTGACCATAAATGGGTAAAAAATGCTTTACTGTGGAAACCAGAATTTACTAT
The DNA here is from genome assembly GCA_002256435.1 of Chitinophagaceae bacterium BSSC1. GTDB lineage: Bacteria > Bacteroidota > Bacteroidia > Chitinophagales > Chitinophagaceae > Sediminibacterium. The sequence continues at coordinate 233,485 of NKJC01000004.1, read as the reverse complement.
GTTATGATTTTGACCAATCAATTCCTCCCTACTATATTTTGAAACCTGACAAAAATTGTCATTTACACTTAAGATATTCCCACTAGCATTGGTTGTAGCTACAATAGCTGACTGATCCAATGCAAACTTATAATCTTTTAATTCTTTTAGGTTTTTCTGAAGAATCAATTCAGTATGTTTTCTTACATCTATATCTTGAAAACTACCAAATACTCGAATACATTTACCTTCTACAAATTCTGTATCACCTATAGAACGTACCCATTTTACTTTACCGGATTTAGTAACAATTCTCAATTCTTCATCCCAAGTTTTTTGAAGTTGAATGGCTTCTTTTACCCTTAGTTTAATGGTATCACGATCTAACCCTTCCTTGAAAAAATCCATCCAGCTATTTATGTCTGGCTTATCCATGGGGTCCACTTCACAAATTTTCAACGTAATACTTGACCAAAATGCTTTTTGATTTACTAGGTCAATTTCCCAACCACCAATTAATGCTAAATCATTAGCCTTATTCAGTAATTGTTCATATTCTTTTTTATCAGTAACGTCTTTTGCAACACCATATAATAATCCAGATTCTGGAGATGGGGTAAATGTCCAAGACAACCAAATAGTCTTTCCTGTGCCTGTTACAAATCTATTTTCAAAGGAATAATGGGGTTTACCTGCATTAAAATCAATTTTTTCACTGGATGTTTTACCATCTTTTCCAGGAAATAAAAATCTAGAAATGGGTGATGTTAGTAATTCCTCTTCGCTAAATTCCAACATTTTTAATGCAACAGGATTTACTTTCTTGAAATAACCATCTGCACCTACAATGCAAATAATGTCTGGAGCATACTTAAACAACTGATCCAATTGTCTGGTCAATTGTCTTTGTTTTACTTGCATGGCTATTTTCTCAAGTAATTCTTCTAAGAAACTGGCATTATTTTCATAAAAAGAAGCCCCATTATTCAATACTACTACCAGCACGCCAACAATGGACTTATCCAAAAATAGCGGGATAGCATAAGCATTTTCATAATTTGTATAATTTGCCATTTCCCATTGTACAAATCCAGATGAGTCATCTCCTTTATTCCAAATTGACAATTGACCAGTTTGAAACACACAATCAACTAAAAGTTTTGCTTCTTTTTCATAAGAATCTTTAGAAGGTTTTAAAACAATACTATGGTCAATATTTCTATAAGAAGCTCCTTCTAAGTGCATGCGATTATCCTCCATTCCTAAAACCCAATATTCAGCAAGACCTAATTCAAAATAATCTGCAATTCGCCCCATAATTTGTTGCAATACTTGCCCAATCTCCTCATTAGAAGCAAACATGCTTTGAATTTCCGACAGTAATTGCCTGTTTAATTCCTGATTTTTAGAAACTGTAATATCTCTTTCAATAGATATCCAGTGGGTATACCAACCTGTTTCATCTGCAACTGGACTGATGCTCATGTGCAACCAAAATGGTTCTCCATTTTTTTTATAATTTATCACTGTGGCTTCACAAGACTCCCATTTACGCAAGGATTGCCCCAATTTTATTAGGGCTTCTCTATCTGACTTGGGCCCCTGTAATATTCTGGGGGTTTTCCCAATCAACTCTTCTGCCGTATATCCTGTAATTCTACAAAGAGCATCATTGACGTATAAAATTTTAGGGCCGGGTTCATCAAATGGTTCTGCCTCAGTAATCATTACAGCATCATTTGTATTTGTAATTACTGACTCTAATAATTCTAATCTATGCCTTTCTTTTTTTAATGCACTTATGTCTTGCATGGCTCCAATGACTCTTATGGCTTTTCCAGAAACGTCTCGGATAATTTGCGCTCTATTTAGAACATATGCATACTCATTTGAAGCGTTTAAATAACGGTGTTCATAAACCCAATCTACTGCCTTACTTGACAAGGCTTCCGCAACAGATTTTACCAATGCTGGTAATTCTTGGGGATGCACTTTTTGCAAAATGGTAGACTCTATATCTAAACCTGATTGTATTGCTCCAAACAATTGTTGGTAACTTTCACTAAATTGAACAGTGTGATGGATCATATCCCAATCCCAAATGGCATCAAATGAAACTTTGGATAAATGATTGATGAACTCTGTTTTCTTGATACTTTTTTCTTCAAACTGTTTTTTGGAAGAAATGTCTACAAAAGTACAAACCACCATTTTGATGCTTCCATCTTGCTTTAAGTGGGGTTCTGCGTCTACTAAAATCCATTGAAAATCTTCTTTTTTAGGTTGATAAACACCCATGACAACATTTCTAACGGGTTGTAGTCTAGATATAGCCATTGGCACTGGATGTGTTTCTCCGGGAAATGGAGATCCGTCTTCATGTATCACTCGCCAATGTGGATCAAAAGAAGTCTTTCCAAGTAATTGGTCTTTTTCTAAACCAAGTAATGCTAAAGCCCTATCATTACACATCAGGATTTCAGATGCTGGTCCTTGAACAATAAAACCTACTTGTAAATTCTGAATCAATTCTTCTCCAGAAAGAATGGTAGCATTGTGTTTTGTTATATCCTGATCCATTTTGGATAGTTTGTTTTACCCATACAAAGTAATTACCCGTATAAGTTCTGGATACAGATGGTAGATTACAACATCTCTAGCTTGGGGCTAACTCACACAATTTAAACCATTAGAAACTATAACAAATGACATTTGTTATCTATTTGAATAAAATATTTCTGTATTTTATGCTTTTGGGAATTATACATCAAGCATTGGCTGTAACGGTATTGAAGAATTTGTTTTTGATATTGTTTAAGACGTTCTCATCAATAGCGGTATTGATAAAGTCAACCACAATGGGGTATTTTACCAACATCAACATATCGGTCATATCTACTGATGCTGATAAAATGGCAATCTTTAAATTTGGGAAATAGGCTTGGTATTTTTCTGTAAAAATTTCTAGAAATTCCCAACCATCCATACCTGGCATATGTAAGTCTAAAAACATGAATTCTGGCTCTCCCAAAGCTCTATGACCTTCTTGTTCTAACAATGCATCAAAATAGGCTAAAGCTTGTAAACCGTCGGTTGCAGTAATTGTCTCATGGGCAAAATCGCTGATAGCAATTACTTTCTTGGCAATCATCAGTAACAACTCATTGTCATTTACTACCATTACTTTCTGTAACATAACCTAGATTTTAGTGCTTTAAGGGGATGCGCAATCAGTTTTTAAGGTCTGTTTGCTACTGTAAAATAACAGCGCTTAAAGAGCAAAAATTGTAGTTAACGAGGCCGGCTTTTTGTAGTATTTTATTGACAAATCAGGCCTATCTGAAGCATTAATCTAGTTCAATAATGGCTTTAATACAAGCATTTTCAGGTAAAGAAATCTGTTGAAAATCTTTCGCAATTGCTTCAAAATCATATCGATGGGTAATATAATTGCTAGGGTTTACTTGACCGGATTGTAGGTAGCTAATGACCTGGGCAAAATCCTGCTTACTAGCATTCCTACTACTCATGAGCGTTGCTTCACGTTTGTGGAACTCTGGGTGACTAAAACTGATATATTCTTTTTGCAGACCTACCAATACATATCGGCCCGTATGGGCCAAAAATTGGAATGCCTGATTAATGGCTTTTAAGCTACCCGATGCATCAAATACAACACTGGGCATGTTCCCGTTTGTAATCTCTTTTAATCTTTCTAATGCCTCTTCTTTGGCAGGGTTAATCAAATGTTTGATGCCAAATTTTTGTTCGCATACCCCCAATCTAGACTCATTAACATCCATGGCAATCACAATAGCTCCAGCTAGTCTAGCCATTTCCATTAAACCCAATCCTATGGGTCCTGCTCCTACTACTAAGGCAAATTCTCCCGGCTTTAGTCCAGATCTAATAACCGCATGTTGGCCAATAGATAAAGGCTCAACCAAGGCCAAAGCATCCAAATCTAATCCCGAAGCTTTAATCAAATATTCATTGGGCACTGCAATTCTTTGTCTCATTCCCCCGTCAATATGAACTCCGTAAACCTTGATTCTAACACAGCAATTTCCCTTTCCTTGGTTACAAGCAACACAATCTCCACAATTAAAATAAGGAATCAGTGTCACTAATTCACCAGCTTCAAAATTAGGATCCGTTGTTTCCAAAATACTTGCTGCCAACTCATGACCTAAAATTCTAGGGTATTCAAAAAAGGGTTGATTTCCTGCAAATGCATGTATATCAGTACCACAAACACCTACCCTTTTAACAGATAAAATGCTATGTCCTGGTTCTAGTATGGGCTCTGCCAAATCTTGGTATTCAAAGCTACCAGGCTCCTTACAAATTAACGCTCTCATTGTCTTTAAATTTAGGCATTAGCCAGTGCTCTATCTAAATGAACATAACCACCGTCTACGTGTATTATCTGCCCAGTGGTATGACTACTAACGGATGATAATAGAAAAGCAACTGCATTGGCAATTTCTTCTGCAGTAGTCATCCTATTTTCTAAAGGAATTTTAGAACAAATCTCTTTCAATTTTGCTTCAGGCTCATTCAGCGTTTGAATCCATTTTTCATATGCAGGAGTATAACATTCTGCCACAACTACTGCATTTACACGAATGCCATATTTCAATAATTCTACTGCCCACTCTCTAGTAAGTGCATTTCTGCCTCCATTGGCTGCGGCGTAGGCCGATGTATTTCCTTGACCAGTTTCTGCAGTCTTGGACGTGATATTCACAATACTTCCTTTTGATTCAATTAGTGCTGGCAAAGCATGGTGTGCCAACATATAATAATGAATCAGGTTCTTGTGCAAGCTTTGCATAAATTTTTCGTAATTCCCTTTTTCTAATCCTACTCCATCATTTACACCTGCATTGTTCACCAATCCATCAAGGCGATGGTATTTTTCTAAAATAGCTTTTACCACTGCTTCCGCGCTTTCTGGGTTAGCCAGTTCAGCATGTACTTGCCATGCTCTTCCTCCTGCTGCTTCTATTTCTGCAACCATGGCTAAATTGTCTTTTTCATTATGCCCAACTATTACAGGAATGGCTCCTTCTTTAGCCAGTACATGAACAATTCCTGCACCAATTCCTTTTGCTCCACCAGAAACCAGAATCACTTTATCTTTTAATTGCAAATCCATATTTATAAATTATAGTTGATAGAATCTTGTTGCATTATTTCCAAAAACATCCGCTTGTTCTGTTGTTGAAAATTGTTTGAAATAATTTTTAGGAATAGAAAGTTGTTGTTCATAACTAGCCGCCACTTGACATACGGGCCAATCTGATCCATACATCAAACGATTGGTGCCAAATGCTTCTACCAATACATCTAAATAAGGAATAAAATGGCTAGCATTCCAATTATTCCAATCTGCTTCTGTAACCATACCACTTATTTTACAAGATAAGTTGGGATGTTCCGCCAATTTTCTAATCCCTTGTTCCCAACCTTCTAATAGCCCATCTTTAATAAATGGTTTGGCTAAATGATCTAAAACAAAGGATTGATTGGGAAATTGTTTGACCAAGGTTAATGCCGCTTCCAAGTGTTTGGGGAAAATCAAAATATCATAGGTAAACCCAAAGGAAGCCAAATGGCTGACCCCTCTTAGGAAATCTGGTTGCAACATGAATGCTGGATCCTCACCTTGTAATACATGTCTAAATCCCTTTAACAACTTGTTTACTTGATGCTTATTTAGATTTTCTTCTACCTGATTTGACCTTAGATCTGTCCAACCAACTACACCCTTAATCCAAGTATTTTCCTCAGCCAGCTCTAACAAAAAAGCTGTTTCCTTTTCTGTTTGATCTGCTTGAACCGCAACACATGCGTCTATTCCAGCTTGATCTAAGAAGGGTTTTAAATTAGCAGGCAGAAAATTTTTTCTAATGACTTGCATGCTTTCATCAATCCAATCATGAACAATTGGATCATATTTCCAGAAGTGTTGGTGTGCGTCTACTTGCATAGCTTTTTTTAAGATTGTTGATATGCAACAACAGATTGTTTAGAAACACCTAATCCATCAATACCCAATTCCACTACATCACCTGGCTTTAAATAAGTTGGAGGATTCATTCCCAGCCCCACTCCTGCAGGTGTTCCAGTAGAAATGATATCGCCTGGCAATAAAGTCATGAATTTACTGATATAGGCAATTAATTGTGGCACATTAAATATGAGGTCATCAGTATTGCTATCTTGAACAATTTTCCCATTTAAAGACAACCACAATCGAAGTGAATGTGGATCTTTAATTTCCTCTTTAGAAACCAACCATGGCCCAATTGGTGCAAAAGTATCACAGCCCTTACCCTTGTCCCAAGTGCCTCCTCTTTCTAGCTGAAATTCCCTTTCGCTTACATCATTATGTAAGCAATATCCAGCTACATAATCCATAGCATTTGCTTCTGTTACATAACTGGCTTTCTTTTCAATCACTACCGCTAATTCCACCTCCCAATCTGTTTTAACAGAATCTCTGGGAATCATGATAGCATCATTGGGTCCTACCACAGCTGTTGTAGACTTGAAAAATAAGATGGGTTCTGTTGGAATAGCAGCGCCAGTTTCTTTGGCGTGCTTGGCATAATTCAACCCAATACAAACAATTTTTGAAGGTCTTGCAACTGGACAACCCAATCGTATGCCTGAGGGCAATTCTGGCAACACCGTATTGTGTTGATCCAACATCCAAGCTAAATGTGGTAATCCTCCGTGCTCAAAAAAGAACTCATCATAGTCTTTGATAAACCCAGATACATCATAATTTTTTCCGTCTATGTGAATCCCTGGTTTTTCTTTTCCAGGTTCACCAAATCTGATCAATTTCATAGAATGCTGCTTTGCTTTTATTGGAATAGGATTAATTCAATTGTATAATGGTATCTATGTCTTCTAATTTAATTCCATCTAAGTATATAAATAGGCCCTCTGGCATCTGTTTAAAATTAACAGCTGTTCCTTTTCCATAAAGGCTTGCTTTGCTTACTTTCTCTGTATACTTGGGTATAAATACAAAATTGTTATTGTCTTTTTTATCCAAGATGTGAACGAATTTGTTTTGCTGATTACCCGTTACTACTCCCCAATCCAATGCATTCACAAAATTGCCCCGAGTACCTATCACCGTTTTCCCATTTACCTTCATCCAATCCCCAACTTTTGCAAGTGTATCAACAAATTCTTGCTGAATCACCCCTGTTGGTTTAGGCCCTACATTCAATAAGAAATTGGCATTTCTACCCGCGGCATTCACTAGATAATGAATCAACTGTTTGCTAGATTTAAAATTTCTATCTGTAATATTAAAGCCCCATGCATCATTCATGGTCTCACAGGTTTCTAATGGAAGGGCAGAGATATCGGCCCCGCCAAAACCTGTAGTATTTCTTCCGGGCAAGTCTTTTTCAAACATTTGAAAATCTTCGCCAGCAATGGGAGACAAATGGTGATTGTTGCCAATTAAACAAGCAGGTTGCAGTTGGTGAATCAAGGAATAAATTTCTTCATAATGCCAATTCACTTTTGACTGTAAGGTCTTGTCATGATCATTGTCTAATTGATCCCAGTGACCATCAAACCAAATGCCTGAAACCTCTCCATAATTGGTTAACAGTTCCGTTAATTGGGCTTTCATGAATTTAATATAAGATGGCCAATCAGACTTGGCAGTTCTGCCGGCTTTTTTTCCTGTTTTACCTGTTTCCCACTGATAGTCGGTTCTATACCAGTCTAATAAGGAATAATAGAAAAATATTTTGATTCCCTGTTTGTGACACTCGTCTGCCAATTGTTTTACAATATCCTTTCCATAAGGCGTATTCATGATATTCCAATCAGACTGCTTGGTATTGAAATTGCTAAATCCATCATGGTGGCGCGTGATGAGGGTAATATATTGCATGCCTGCATTCTTAGCAATAGACACCCATTCCTTTGCATTAAATGCTGTAGGATTAAATACTTTTTGCAACATGGCATAGTCTTCTGCCCTAATACCTCTATTGTTCATCACCCATTCTCCATGACCTAGAACACTTGATGCGCCCCAATGTATAAACATACCAAACTTCATGTCTTGGAACAGCGCTCTGGCTTCTTGGTTCTGTTTACTGGGTTGGTAGCCTGGTTGTGCTTGTGATACAAGTAAGCCAAAACTTACAAATACAAGGAGCATTAAATGTTTCATATAACAGTATTAATTGTTCAAAGTAATAAAGCCACCATCAATTGGATAATCATTTCCCGTAATAAATCCGGCTTGGTCACTGCATAAATACAAGGCGAGTGCAGCAATTTCTGCTACTGATCCCATTCTTCCAATTGGCTGACTTTGAGATAATTTCTCAAACATTTCTGATTCTTTGCCGGGATAATTTTTGGCTATAAATCCATCCACAAAAGGAGTATGCACCCTTGCTGGAGAAATGGAATTACAACGGATATTTTGGTGTAAATAATCTCTAGCAACGCTAAGGGTCATAGCAAATATGGCCCCCTTACTCATGCTATAAGCAAACCTATCTACCAAACCCACATGAGCAGCAATAGAAGCCATATTTAAAATACTGCCTCCTTCATTTGCTTTTAAATGAGGTATAGCTGCATACATGGTATTATAGGCACCCTCTACATTTACTTTAAATACCCTATTAAAATCTTCTGATGCCGTATTTTCTAAATTACCAACATGCGCAATTCCTGCATTATTAATCAAGATATCTATAGTGCCTATCTGATTAAAAATAGTTACCAAAGCGGCTTGATTACTCACATCACAACCGTGTGCCGATGCTTTACCAGCATTGGCTTCAATTTCTTTTACTACTTCTCTAGCTGCAGTTTCATTAAAATCTAAAATAAATACTTCCGCTCCTTGCTTTGCAAATAAAAGGGCAATGGCTTTTCCTATTCCACTTGCTGCACCAGTTATAACTGCTTTCTTATTTTCCAAACTAAACATCTTACCCTTATTTAAGTGAAAAAATCTCTGTCATCAACATCCACTTTTCTCCATTTTTTGCAAATGGAAGTGCATTTTGAAATTGCCACATTAAGGTTTCCCATTCTTGAACTCGTGGATTATTTGCGTCTGCAGCTGCTTTGGCTTCAAAACTAAAATCATCCGTAGTTTCCATAATCATAAACATCCTAGTAGCTACCCTATAGATTTTCATGTCTTCAATTCCAGCAGCCCTAATACTTTCTAATACTTCTGGCCAAACCTGTTGATGCCATTGTTCATATTGGGTAATCAATGCCTCATCATCATATAGATCCAAGGCCAAACAATATCTTTTCATGGTTTATTATTTAATTAATTTCTTTTACTTCATGCCCTTTCCATCCAAAATAGAAAATCACTGCAAAACAAACCAGTGGTACAGAATACCCTATTTGAATATTACCTGTAACATCGCTGATATATCCTAATAAGGGAGGTAATAAAGCGCCTCCAACTATAGACATAATAATCAGTGAGCTTCCCATTTCTGTATCAGATTCCAATTTTTTAATCCCTAAATCAAAGATGGTTGGAAACATGATTGACATGAAAAAAGAGATCCCAATTACGGCATATACAGTTGCCATACCTGTCATTGTTATAGCAGCCAAACTCAACAATACATTCATAGCTGCATAGAATGCCAATAATTTATTGGGGGCTATAAAACGCATAAAAAAGGTCCCCGCAAATCTTCCAACCATAAAAGCCATACCACATCCCCATCCTAAATAATCTGCTGCTTGCATTTTGGTTAAGCCTGCAGACTTAATGGCAAAAAGGATAAAGAAACTAAATACACATACCTGTGCTCCTACATAAAAAAACTGCGCTATCACTGCCCATTTGAGATGTGAATGTCTTAAAGTATGTAGTATACTCTTACCGCCTGTTTCATTTTCAGCTTCTTTGATTTCAGGTAATTTTAAAAAAGCAAAAATCAAAGTAATCACCAATATCACCAATCCCAAAACCATATAAGGTGTTTTTACGCTTGCAGCTTCAGAAGCAAGTGCCAATTTACGGGCCGATTCACTCATAGCTGCTAGAGCCTCGTCACTATTGCCTTCTACCAAGATCATACGCGCTCCTATAATGGGAGCAAGTGTAGCTGCTAATCCATTGAATGATTGGGCAAAATTTAAACGTTGTGTAGAGGTTGCTGGATCTCCCAATAAAGAAGCATAAGGATTGGCTGCTGTTTCTAAAATGGTTAATCCGCAAGCAATTATGAATAAGGCCATTAGAAAAAACAGGTATTGTTGGGTATTAGCGGCTGGAATAAATAAAAAGGAACCTATAGCAAAAAGGGATAACCCTGTAATAATCCCTGCTTTATAGCCATATTTTTTCATGATAAACCCCGCAGGTAGTGCCATAACAAAATAGGCAATGAATACAGCGGAATCAATTAAGGAAGACTGAAGCGTAGTTAAACTAAATGATTTTTTTAAATGTGGAATAAGAATGGGATCTAGGTTATGTACAAATCCCCACATAAAAAAAAGGGAAGTGATCATGGCAAATGCAAACTTGGTGGATGCGGATGTTTGGCTCATGGCAATCGTTTCGGTTTTATTGTTATCCTTTGTAAATAAACCAATAATTCAAGATGGTAAAGTAAAATTTTATTAGGTGGAATTAATGATTCAAATTTGTTGACCAAGTTGTAGCCATGATACAGGTAGTTCACAGAGCATTGAATATTTTGGAATACGTTGCCAAAGACGGTAACAAACCCAAACCCATGGGACAGATTGCCCAAGACTTGGCATTAAATACTGCAACATGTGCCAATATTATCAAGACCCTGGTACAAAGAGGGTATTTAGAGAAATCAGACTTGCAGAAGGGATATATTATTGGTCCTCAGCTCAAAGAATTGACAGGCAAACACCAACCACATGTAAAATTGATTGCCATAGCAAAGATTCAAATGGATCTGATTTCTGAACAATTAAATGAAAAATGCTTGTTGGCCATATTAAAAGGAGACAAAAGACAGGTGATTTATAAAAACAATTGTTCACAAATAGTTCAAGCCACCACAGCAGATGAGAAGAAAGCCTATGACTCTTCTACGGGCAGGTTATTGGTGGCAATGATGTCTGATGAAGCATTGGACAAGTTTGTTCATACCTATGGTTTACCACCCAGTTCTATTTGGCCAGATGCTGATAGTCCTGCTAAATTCATGGCCCAAATTCAACAGATTCGCAAAAACAGATATGCTCTAATTGAAGACAGCAAACAAGTCATTGGCATAGCAAGCCCTGTGTATCAACAAGCGGAATTGGTTGCCAGCTTGAGCATTTATCTTCCTGCTTTTAGATTTAGCAATACGGTGAGAAAAAAAATGATTCAATTATGTCTTGCTGGCGCCGATGAAATATCTGCCCAATTATCCTAATTATTTAAACGTCCAGGTCTGTAGCCGTTTTTAGCAATCTTTCTAGTTTTAAGATAATAGCTTGTAGTACATGACTATTATTCATTTGCCCTTCAATTAGTTTCCAATCAAGTCTTTTATTCTTTAGCCCTTTTATCCTTAAAAGCGGTCTATTAGATTGCAAAACAATACTTCTGTTTTTACCCATGACTTTAATGCGCTCAACTTGTTCAGACAAATAAATCCTTTCCGCTTTTAAATGCAGGTCCTTTTGGTCAAAACGAATGATGAAATGCCACTCCATAATTCAAAAATACTAAATAATTTAGCATTTTTATGGCTTTTAATATTTACCCTTGCTTTAGTATGAATAGGTTTAAATAAAATTTAAGTCAATTAGCTTCTAGTTGAAACAGGTATATAGCCAACAGTTGTTGAGAATATCATCAATCATTCTTTACTTTTAATACATGAAACTGCTTTTCCTTTCAGTTGGCAAACCACATGAAACATATGTACAATCAGGTATTGAGGAATTTACAGGAAGGGTTATTAAATATTTCCCCGCGTCTTGGCAGTTAATTCCAGCCCCAAAAAATGCTGCAAGCATGTCAGAATCCGCTTTAAAAAAGGCAGAAGCTTTGTCCATTTTGCAACAATTGCAAGGCGATGACTACCTAGTTTTATTGGATGAAAGAGGGCAAATGCTACATTCCCCTGGTGTGGCACAATTGATACAACAAAGGGCGAATGAAAGTTGCAAACGACTCGTTTTCTTGATTGGTGGAGCCTTTGGAGTAGATGAAACCATTACCAAAAGAGCCAACACAGTCTGGAGTCTTTCTAAATTGGTGTTCCCACATATGCTGGTAAGACTAATCCTAGCCGAACAAGTATATAGGGCTAGTAGTATTCTCAAAAACGAGAAATACCATCATGTTTAAAATCCGTAATTTGCCGCATGATTACCATTACCCTTGCTATTGTTGCCCTCACTTGCGTTATCTCTTTTACCGCTTTTTCCAATGAAAAAGTCATTAATGATTTAATCTTTTATCCTCCAGCTATTTCTAATAGTAACCAATGGTACCGCTTTATTACCTGTGGATTTATTCACGCAGACATTATGCACCTGGCATTCAATATGTATTCTTTTTACCTTTTTGGAGATATGGTAGAAAGGGCTTTTGAAGCCATTTTTGGTGGTGCGGGTAAGGTTCTTTACTTAATTCTTTATATAGCTGCTTTGGCCATTTGTTTGGTGCCAACCTATCTTCAACATAAGGATAATTATCATTATAGAAGTTTGGGAGCATCTGGTGCAGTATCTGCTGTGATTTTTGTAGGGATATTTTTGAATCCCACCATGGGCCTAGGTATTTTCCCCCTACCCTTTCATATTCCAGGTTTCATTTTCGGACCACTTTACCTAGCCCTTTCGGCTTATATGGCTAAAAAAGGTCATGGAAACATTAACCATTCTGCACATATTTGGGGAGCCATTTTTGGAATTGTTTTCTTGATTATCACCTGTCAATTTCTAAGTGATTACAGACCTGTTCCTGTTTTTATTAACCAAGTAATGGGTTATCTCCGTTAAGTTCCTTTGGGTACAAAACTTAACTGTAAAGCAGTTGATGTAGCAGGTTCACATTTGAACCTATTGTCTATACGCATACCTATAACCCAGATAATCCGCTGGTTGGACTCAAGGATCCAAACAGCTTCTTTTTGAATTTTAGATAATTTTTGATCAATAAAAAAACGATTCAATTTTTTCTTTTTCTGCATACCCAAAGGATAAAAATAGTCTCCGGATTTGGGTTTACGCAACAATAAAGGAAAACTAAGTTGCTTGGCATCTACCATCACTTTCAGCGAATTTGCATCAAGTGTAAAAGGTTCCGTAATTGTTTTACAATTCAATAGACCTCCAGCAAATTCAATGGAAATATCTGAAGATTCAATGACAACGAATGAATTTTCCTGTGGTTGAATTGTAGCTATTAACAACCATTTTCTATTCCTGATAATCTGATGCGTTGAAGAGTACAAACAACTTCCATTCGGGGCTTCCATCAATTTGATCAATTCTGGAATTTGTTGAACTGTAAAACCAAATGGTCTGATTAACTCCCAGATCACAGTATTTAATTGGTCTGTCTTTTTAAGTTTCAAAATGGGAACCTGACATTCCTGTCCTTTCCATTCCATTAAGCCCCCTAGCCTATCTGCAATTGCCAATTGATAGATCTCTGCAACCTCATTCATCCTATCAATATTTTGCAGCAAATTGTCTTTTACTTGTGGAAAATTTTCTTCTAACTGAGGCAAGATCTGATTTCTTAGAAAGTTACGAGTGTATTTATTGGATCCATTAGAGCTATCTTCTACAAATGCCAATTTTTTAATTTTAGCGAAGCCTATAAGGTCCTCTTTTTTAAAAGGCAGTAATGGTCTAACTAAATAACGGTCTTTTTGAAAAGGGGTTATGCCACGGAGCCCTTGTATACCCGTTCCTCTAAAGAAGTTTATTAAAACTGTCTCTACATTATCATTGGCATGATGGGCTGTAAGTAATAGCACTTTTTTATCCGGAAATTGCAATTGGCATTCCTTTCTTTTTTCCTCAAACCAATGATACCTAAGGGTTCTAGCTGCTTCTTGAATTCCCATCCCTTTCAACTTAGCATAGTCTAACGTATCAAATCTTTCTACAAAGATTTCCATACTTGTTGCTTTGGCTAGTGATCTTACAAAGTTTTCGTCTCTTTCACTTTCTGCTCCCCTGAGTTGAAAATTCACGTGCAAGACATAACACGGAAATCCCATTTCTGCTAACAAATGAGTCATGACCACACTGTCTAGTCCTCCACTAACTGCCAATAAAAGCAAGCTATTATCCTGTTGAAATTGTGGAAATGCTTGTTTCCAGTGTTTGGTAAAAGATTGGAATAGATCCATTGATTAAGCTTTTTTAGCTTCTTTTGCCCAACCGTCTTTAAGCGTAACTGTTCTATTAAATACCAATTTTTCATTGGTACTATCTCTATCTAAAACAAAATACCCTTTTCTTATAAATTGATAGGTACTATTAGGTTGATCACTGAGCAATGCAGGCTCTGCATATGCAATAGGTAGAACTTGCAAAGAATCAGGATTAATATGGTCTTTAAAATCGCCCTCGGCATTGGCCACATCTTCCACTTTAAACAAACGGTCATATAGACGAATCTCAGCTTGCAATGCTTGTGCAACACTAACCCAGTGAAGTGTACCTTTTACATTGATTCCTGAAGTATCAGAACCACTCTTGCTTTCTGGAATATAACTACATTTCAATTCGGTGATATTTCCATCAGCATCCTTGATCACCTCATCGCACTTGATAATATAGGCGCTTTTAAGTCTCACCATTTGACCTGGAGCCAATCGGAAATATTTCTTAGGCGCAATTTCCATAAAGTCATCCCTTTCAATATAAATTTCGCGGCTAAATGGCATTGTCCTAGTTCCGGCATTTGGATCTTCAGGATTATTTTCAGTCTCCAACATTTCAACAGTATCAGGATAATTGGTGATGACCACTTTTAATGGATCAAATACCACCATTCGCCTAAGTGCTGTTTTATTCAATGTTTCTCTTACGCAGAATTCTAACAATCCAACATCAATGAGGTTTTCTCTTTTTGCCACTCCTATTTTATCACAGAACTCGCGAATACTTTCTGCAGGATACCCCCTTCTGCGCATAGCAGAAATGGTAGACATTCTGGGATCATCCCATCCTTCTACGTGTTTCTCATTGACCAATTGAAGCAGCTTTCGTTTACTCATGACAGTATAGGTCATATTCAACCTGGCAAATTCATATTGCTTAGAAGGAAAAATGCCCAACTGTTCAATACACCAATCATACAATGGCCTGTGCGGAATAAATTCTAGGGTACAAATAGAATGGGTAATATTTTCAATAGAATCACTTTGACCATGTGCAAAATCGTACATTGGATAGATGCACCAAGTATCTCCTGTTCTATGGTGGTGTGCGTGTTTGATACGATAAATAATAGGATCACGCATGTGCATATTGGAACTTGCCATATCAATCTTAGCGCGCAAAACCTTCTCACCATCCTTGTACTTTCCAGACCTCATTTCAGAAAACAACTGAAGGTTTTCTGAAATGCTTCTACTTCTAAAGCTATTTTCAATACCTGCCTGTGTGGGAGTTCCTTTTTCTTGAGCAATGGTTTCACTATTGCTATCGTCTACATAGGCCAATCCTTTTTCAATTAATTGAACTGCAAATTGGTAGAGCTGTTCAAAATAATTGGAAGCATATAATTCATCTGCCCATTGAAAACCCAACCATTTAACGTCTTCCTTAATACTTTCTACATATTCTGTTTCTTCGGTACTAGGATTGGTATCGTCAAATCTCAAATTGGTTTTACCACCGTATTTCTTGGCTAATCCAAAATTCAAACAGATGCTTTTGGCGTGTCCAATATGCAAGTATCCATTGGGTTCTGGGGGAAAACGGGTCAAAATGGACTGGTATTTACCAGCTGCCAAATCTGCTTCAACAATTTCTTCTATAAAATTCAGGCTTTTTTCTTCGCTCATGGATAGGTCATTTCTAGGCGGCAAATGTACAAAATAGATGGCTATGCCCCTATTCCATACAAGAACCCTGTTTTCAGGCATAAAAAAGCCGGTTCAAGATATGAACCGGCCAAAGATTATTAAACATTTAAGAAAGGCTTATTTGCCCAATTTTTACTTCTAATTTGCAATAGTTACACTATCAAAAAAAGTGGCTCCGTCTTCTTTTTTTGATTTAGGATCACCAGAAAAGTATAATACTTGATGTAATACTGTTCCTATAAAAAACAAATAACCATATGCTTTTTTCCCTTTTATCTCTGGTGCAATTGAATTGGTTCCATTAATTTCTATATATAATGAATTTTTTCCCTTGAATTGCTCAATTGCATCCTTATCCACTGTTGCGCCACCCATTTGAGCTCCCATACCTCCTTTTATTTGATCCCAAAGAGCATCTCCATAAGAAGTAATCATTTCAGCGGTTAGTCCCATAGCTGACACATCTAATGACATAGCCTTAAAAGAAACAGAACTGTCCTTTTGAAAAGAATACATGGTTAACCCATTAGGTGCTTTTATTTCTTCTGGTTTTCCAGGAAATACCACTTTCACTTTTTCAGAAATGGATTGAGTGGTTGATTGTGCAAATGCTGCCATACTAATTGAAACAGCAAGGATTAAGGAGAATATTTTTTTCATGGCTTGGTTTTTACGCTGAAAAAGTAAAACAAATTATGATTTAATTAAAATTTTGTTCAATATTTTATTCAATGGTTTTTATTTGATAATCTCTTAAAAATTGAATGGTAGCAACCATATCATTGTGTAAAAGCCTATCTACTTCATTAAATGCAATAATTTTCCGGTAAGATGTCATCAATGCTTCAATTATTGGAGAACTATTCATAGGTCTTCTAAAATCAAGTGCTTGTGCGGCGCTCATTAATTCAATGGAGAGTAATTTTTCTACGTTATTGATTACTCGCAAACATTTTGTTGCAGCATTGGCACCCATACTAACATGGTCTTCCTGATTATTAGATGAGGAAATACTATCAACAGAAGCAGGGGTACAGAGTTGTTTATTCTCACTGACAATACCAGCAGCTGTATATTGAGGAATCATAAAACCGGAATTCAATCCTGGATTTTTAACCAAAAACAATGGCAGTCCTCTTTGTCCACTGATTAATTGATAGGTTCTTCTTTCAGAAATATTACCCAATTCGCTCATCGCGATAGCCAAATAATCCAATACCAATGCTAAGGGTTGACCATGAAAATTACCACCACTCACAATTAAATCTTCATCTGGGAAGATATTCGGGTTATCTGTAACGGAATTCACTTCACGCATAAATACACTTAACACATGCTCAAAAGCATCTAAAGTAGCTCCATGAACCTGTGGAATACAACGGAAAGAATATGGATCTTGGACTTGCTTACCTGGTTGAACAGCAATGGTACTTTCTGCTAAATAAGATCGGAGGATTCTAGCAGTTTCAACTTGGCCTTTATGAGCTCTAATTTGATGTATGCTCGGATTCAATGGTTCTAAAATACAGTCAAAAGCGTCAAATGAAAGTGCACAGACTAAATTGGCCATTTGTATTAAATGCTCCGCTTTTTTTAAGCAATACAAACCATAAGCACTCATAAACTGTGTTCCGTTGATTAAGGCTAGGCCTTCTTTACTCTGAAGCGATATTGGACTCCATTGAAATTTGGTAAGAATTTCTGAGGAAGGATACTTTTTTCCTTGATGCATTACTTCTCCCAAACCCAATAATGGAAGACTCATATGACTTAAAGGAGCTAAATCTCCAGACGCACCTAAAGAACCTTGTGTATAAATGACTGGTAAAACATCATTATTGTACATCTCCATGAGTCTTTTTACCGTATCAATTTGTACACCACTATGCCCATAACTCAGAGATTTAATTTTGAGCATTAACATGAGTTTGACAATGTCTGCTGGAACCTCCTCACCTAGTCCGCAAGCATGGGATACAAGCAAATTATATTGTAATTGTTCAATGGAAGATGCATCTATCTGAACATTTTGTAAAAAACCAAAACCAGTATTAATTCCATAATATAGCCCCTTACCTGCTTGCATTTTACTATCCAAATAGTCTCTACATGCTACAATCCGTTCATGGGCATCAAATGTGATGGAGACTTGTTGGTTAAAATCTAACAAGTGCTTTACTTGTTCAAAATGCAACCAGTTTCGGTCTAAAGGCAGGTAATTATAACTCATGGCAATCTTCTTATATCTAAAATTGGTAGAATTGGGCAAATGTCCGTAAAAGATGGGAGTTACAAAAAACAAAACGCCCTGGGTTACCCCAAAGCGCCTTGCATTCATAAACCCACAATTTTTAATGAGTTTGTACTACTTTTTTAATACCATAACTCCTATTCAGATTAAAACCTAGAGAGAAATTACCAGGTTTCAGTTCATTTTGATTTGCAGACAATTGTCCAATATTGGTAGCACTTGAAGCGCTAGACAGGAAGAATTGGAAAATGTGCCCTCCTGTATCCCAATCATAACCAATAGAAACCACATCTGGTTTGTAATTAACAGCAGAGGCACTTTCATCTAAAAGATTTTTGTAGCCATTTAACTGACGAGAATACTCAAATGTAATAGCGGTTTTATTGGTCAATTTCATTCTTCCACCTAGTGCTATAGAGAAAATGTTATTGGTATTATTGATTCCATAAGGCACATAGTTGTAATGAATAAAGGAAGGAATCAATTGCAAAGAGAAGCTTTCACTAAATTTCCGAGCAATCAACAACTGATTCAAATAGGAGAACCTATTCCAAGTAAGATCATCTGGACTAGGACCTTCACTTGCATCAGCATGCATCAAAGAATAGAATGCAACAGATACAGGAATGTTTTTCTGACCAGTTTGTTGTTTCAAAAGCTTGAATTTAGCCCAAGACTCAAATTGAGCATTTCCTGTTGTAGCAAAACCTAGGTTCATCCAATCAGTAAATGAATAGTCAAAAGACATATAAGTGTTGGCAAAACCTGAGTTCAAACCAAATAGTTGAGCCACATTAGACCAACCTTTTCCTTCTTTCCACATTTGACCAAATCTATGGCTAATCATGAACTGTAGGTTACCCTTACCAGTCATTTCTACACTAGTGAAGTTGATGATTCTGGATGATTTAAAAGTAGCTGTTGTTAGGTTCTGTTTCACTTTTGAAGCATCCTCTTTTACAAGGTCGCCCAAAAGGTCATCCTGTGCGTTTGCCCTTACAAAGAAGCTGCAAACCAGCATGAGAAAAATGATACGTTTTTTCATAATCGTATGTTTACTGATTGGATTAGTTTAGTTGGAAAACGATGATAGCGTCAATTGGAGTTTCATCAGACAATTTTGGTTTAACCAGCGCAGGAATATCAATAGCATACTGGTCAGCCCTAATTTTAAAATTGCAAGTAAATGTGGCTGTCTTGCCTTTCACTTCCAATTTAACAGGCGCTTTAAAATTCTGAGTAACACCATGTAAAGAAACTTGGCCTTCTGAAGAGATATTGTATACTCCGTCTTTGGCTAATTGGTCTTTATTGAATCCAATCAATTTTCCTTTAAAAGTTGCATTTGGAAATTTATTGGTATGCAAATAATTCTCATTAAAATGTTCTTCCAATAATGCATTATTAAAATGGAAAGTTTTCATAGGAACTAACAAGGCAACTTCATTGGTTTCAACTTTTAATACCGCTGTACCCTCTTTACTTACAGAAGCATAATCCTTGTGACTTTGATCCTTATTGGGGTTAAAGAAAATACTTGCGTCTCTAGTTTTATAAGTCTGTGCATTTACTACATTAGAAAGGATAATGAATAATAAGGCAACTAATAATGTGATCTTTTTCATTTTTGTGGTTTTATTTATTTAAAAGTGGGTTTAAATTATTGAGGCATTCCTTGAGCAATCCAAGCCAAGAATGTAGAAGTAGTTGTAGCACTAAGGCTGAGCGTGCCACCTTTGTGACCACTTGCACCACTACTTGCCATCATTTTGCTTAAATCGTCTTTTACTGCTACCATTTTAGCATAATCCAAATTTGGACCAAGTCCACCATGGCAAGAACTACCCTTACAATCGGTTTTATAAATAGGTACAATATTGGTAGTATAGGTAACTGGACCAGTAATTGGTGGTGGTACGTAATTGTCTTTAGCACCTTGTGAAACCCATAATTTTACTAACTCGGCTTGAGCAGGTGTAAAATAGATCCCACCTTCACCAGGGTGATCTTTACCTTGTGCCATATTATTAAGCACTGTAGATCTTGCTTGAATTGTACCATACCAAATGGTATCCTTGTATGAGAATTGTACTGCATTGCTGGATTTACCATTGTTGTGGCAACCACAACCACCGGAGGTCATAATGGGAACAATATCGTCACGGAAAGAGATACTTGCCAATGCATCTGCAGTTGGTTTGGTAACGTCTTTTTTATTATTATAACATGAGAAGAAAAGCAGCATACCGCCAATCACTCCCAGATAGATGAATAATTTCTTCATAAAATGATTTTTTCTGGTTAGGATTATTTTGTGATTATTTTTCCGGAATAAGTGTATTTGAAAATTCCGGCTCCGTCAGTACCGAATTTCCATACTGCGGGAATATTAGGATCTCCAAAATACCAACCCTTAATAATGGCAATTTCAGATGGTTTTAATCCTCCATCAGAGTAAGACATGTCACCCTGATTTTTTGTTGCAAATACTTTGGTTCTAGGGGCTGCTAATAAAATAGTAGTATCAACTCTTGACAACATTGAGCTAGTTGCAATTAATGGATCACCTTTTACATAGAATGATTTACCGTTGCCATCTGTAAACACTACTGAACTGTTAGAACGAATTGACTTTGGATACATAACATCCATCAGGATATCATCATAAGTATTCAAAGGTCCACGAGTACTGGAAGCGGATACTGGAGTAGCAAATATTTTATAAGGCCTAAAACTTGCATTAGCTAAAGTATCAGAATAGAATTTTTTAACGCTATCCTTATATGCTGTCCAAACTGAAGTTAGTTTCGGATTTTTCAACTGACTATATGTTGTAACAGAACCTGAGGTCTGATTGGTAAAAATGAAAGTAGAGCTATCAGTTGTAGTCAATGCACCTAACAAACCTTTTCTAGCCCATGCGCCACTTGCAGTTGCTTGGTTGTGACAGTTTCCTGAAGAACAACCTATACCAATTAATGCAATAGCTGCTGGCCTATAGTCTTCAATTCCTGGATTGGGCTTAGCTCCGTTCTTAATCCAGTTGTAGATAATGTTTTTTTCTGAAACGGTTAAATCAACTCCATAGTTAACTGGTGGCATTGCTTTGTTCAAGTCACTAGTGGTAACCAATTGAAATAACTGACTAGCTTCAGGATTACCTGGCGTAACCATGGTCATAACACTTTCATAAGAATCTAGGTATGGTTTTACACCCCCACCACCATGACAACCAGCAGATACGCAGTTATTTCTAATAATGCTTCTTACACTTTTTGTTACAACAATATCATTTATACCAGGCTTAGTGTCTGCATAAGGAACAACTGTTGAATCATAGAATGGAGAAAACAAAGTTGAATCTGGCGTATTCACAAATGCGCGAGAAATACCCGATGCATTAGTGCCATCTTTTTTACACTGTACTAATAACAGTGAAAACAACAACAGACAAATTAGGCTGATGAGACCTTTTGGGTTGGAAACCGTTTTTTTCATACACTTATTTTTTTTGAGGAATAGGATATTTAGGATTAGGAAATAATTGATGGTTATTTTCCCTTCCTATATAAGTGTAAAATTATCTTGGTGCAGATGACATTAGTATGACAGAAGACAGTTCATTTTATGATTTAAATCATGAATATAAATGTTGAATATCATGCGTACATATCAAATCTTTTTAAACCTTTGCTAGCAATGATTTCAGCCAATTTGAAAATGAAATTATTAACCCAAAATATCATTGTTTCAACACTGAAATATCAGTGTGACAACATTGAATAATTCATAACCTAAACAAATAAAAAAGATGAAAAAGAAAATCTTAATTGGAATTGTAGCAGTAGTAGTAATTGCTGGTATTTGGTTTGCATTTAACCAAGAAAAAGCAACACAAATGATTGTTGACTTTGGAATGGCCATGACCTCTTCAGTTAAACACAGAGATGCCGCATCAGAAAAAGCAAAATTTGAAATGTCAGCAGATGATTTTTCAAAAGCCTTCAAGGATAATGCAGCTACAGCCAACACAACTTATATTAATCAGGCTGTTCTTTTAGAAGGAAGCGTAAGTAGTGTCTCAGGTGTTACAGTTACTTTAAACAATATTGCTTGTAATATTGATAGTAGTGATCTTGAAAAAGTAAAAGTGCTTAAACAAGGTGATAAAGTTAAAATACAAGGTTTAGTAGTAGGCTATAATGACCTTATGGAAGAAATTGCCCTTGCCCAGTGCAAGATTAAATAGACTTCGAATGTTTGTCAGATTGCTATATCCTGTTCTATGAACAGGATATTTTTTTTGCCTTCTACAAAGGAAAGACTAGCTACATGCTCATGGTCTAATGGGAAGCTCCAGGTTTCCCATGATTGGCCTAAAGAAAAATAATTTAACAGCTCACTTTCTCCATCTAGGCAAATAAGCTGTGGTAACGTTTCTACTAAACCTATGGAAGTTGCTTTAACAAAAGATTCCTTCCTTGTCCATAGTCTATAAAACAATTCACTTGAATTGGAATTATTTTGAATGAAACTTTGTTCTGAACTACTAAAACAAACTGGCAATAATGATTCAAAATTAAATTCTTTCTGAATTTGTTCTACGTCAATACCAATAGAACCAATTCCAAAAGCCATGACTATCCAATTACCAGAATGAGAAATATTGTAATCTAATTTTAAACTTGATTGGGATTTAATAAAAGGTTTTTTATTAGCCCCAATTGTAATTTCAACTTCAACTGAAGGAATCCCCAAATACTGGCTAGCCAGTATTTTTAACATCCCCCTAGCTATAATAAATCTTTGACTGTCTTTTTGATGTAGATAGTTATTGGCACGTTTTTTCTCATCATCATTTAAAAGCAAAAAACAGGTTCTGATTCTGTTAATATAAGATGGTATAAACAACTTATGAACCCGAATCCCTGATTCAAACTCAATCAACTCCTTAGCCTCCAGTTTCCATGGAGGCAACTCTAGATATTTACATTTAATGAAAGACATTTACTGTTAATTATACCTGTTGTCTCCGTTTCAATACTGTTTGCAAGACTTTGGCAAACTCAATATGATTCGGAGAAATCAAAAATGTTTTGTGGTCGCCTGGTACTTCATGAACAAAAACATCACGCATGGTATTCTCACGCCAACCTAAAAACTCTTGATCCGGTACAAAATACAACCGTTTTTTGACTCTGAATAAATCTATATCATGGGCTGATAGATTTAAAACATAATGCTTCAGTGCAAATTCATATCGAATATCTAATAATGCTTCTTCTTTATCTTGTTGATCAGATGCTTGAATTGATCCAAATATAGACTTCCACTTACTTTTTAAAAAGAATACTTGGTATTCTAATGTTTCTTTGGGGTTCCTCAAAAAGGATTTTACAATAAATTCAAATTTGGGTAATTGCCTATAACTTTTTCTGACCAATTTCTGCATGCTGGTTTCTCTAAAATACCCCGTTTCAGCATTACAATCAAACATAGCTAACATGGTCACTTTCTTACCCATTGCTCTAAGTTGCTTGGCCATTTCAAAAGCCACAAAACCTCCAAAAGAGTAACCTGCCAATGCATATGAATCACTTGGTACTTTTTCCAACATCTCCTGAATATATTCTTGAGCAATCTCTTCCATGGTCATTAAAGGAGATTCCAATTTATGTAACCCCTTGGGTTGAATACCATATACGGGTTGCATATGATCCAGCTGTCTAGCAATGGGCATAAA
This sequence comes from Chitinophagaceae bacterium BSSC1, assembly GCA_002256435.1. Classification (GTDB taxonomy): domain Bacteria; phylum Bacteroidota; class Bacteroidia; order Chitinophagales; family Chitinophagaceae; genus Sediminibacterium. The sequence continues at coordinate 209,439 of NKJC01000004.1, read as the reverse complement.
CATGAGTACACTCATATTGAATCCATGCACAATCATTAGTGGTGGCTTATTCCCAAATGGTTTTAAGGGAACTATTGCCGCATTATCTGCTACGCCTAATAATTGTCCATTGCCTTGATTCAAAGCCAATTTAGCCAACTCTTCAACGGTGGGTGATTGAAAAATAGCAGCAATGGGCAATCTGATTCCGGTTTCTTTTTCCAAACGAATCATAGCAAGTACAGCTAAATTGGAATGTCCACCCAATTCAAAGAAATCATCTCTAATACCTACTTTTTGCTTTGCTAAAATACTAGACCAAATCTTAGCAATTATACTCTCCATGGTTGACCTTGGTGCTAAATATTTGCCGGATTGCTTTTTAACTATAATTGGAAGTGCATTTCTATCTACTTTTCCATTAGGCGTTAATGGCATTTGTTTGATCACCAGCAGATCACTTGGAATCATATAACCCGGCAACACATATTTCAAATCTTGTTTCCATTGAATTTCCATTTGATTACCCTGTTCAAATAATTCAGGAACTATATAAGCTACTAATAAACCATCCCTTGAAATAACAATGGCATCTTTAACCCCTTCTAGTTTTCTCAATTGAAATTCAATTTCACCCAATTCTATCCTCAGTCCTCTAATCTTCACTTGGTTATCAGATCTACCCATGTATAAGATTTCTCCTGATTCTAGATACATTCCTAGGTCTCCAGTTTTATACATAAGCTTGTATTGTTGAGAAAATGGATTCTCAACAAACCTTTGATTTGTTAACTCAGCATTATTCCAATATCCTCTTGATAAACCTTCACCTGATATTAATATTTCACCAATCATACCATCTTGAACCAAGTCACCTGATTCGTTTACAATATAGACCTCAGTATTTATAACAGGTTTTCCAATAGTAATCAATTCATTAATTTCGCGAATTTGCTTTTGAGTAGAAAGTATTGTGGTTTCAGTTGGACCATACATATTCCACAATTCTTTAGATTTTAGCAAGAGTTTATCTGCCAAATCACCCGGTAATGCTTCTCCCCCTGTTAATGCAACTATTGATAAAGGGGTTTCCCATCCAGCTTCTAGAATCATCAACCATGTTGCTGGTGTGGCAAACATGATACTAATATTGGCAGATTGCATGGTTTCTAAAAGAAGTCTACCATCTTTTGAGGTATTATTATCAGCTAAGACCAATGTAGCTCCTGCCATTAAAGGCAAAAACAATTCCATAGCAGAAATATCAAATGCAATAGTTGTGATAGCCAAAAATCTATCCTCTTTTTTTATTCCAGGCGTTTCTAATAAACCAGAAAATAAATTGACCAAATTACAATGTTCCACTCCTACCCCTTTGGGATTGCCAGTTGAACCCGAAGTATATAATACATATGCTAAACTATTGGCTTTAGGAGCCAATACTGGGTTTTCAATTGGGTAAGTAAGTATTAAATCCCAAATGTTATCTATCCAGATGACATGAGGCTCATCAATAAACTGAGTTTTATAGCTATTTGATACTAATAAACATTTTACAGAAGCATCTTCCAACATGAATCTTACCCTTCCCATTGGATAACTTGCATCTATGGGTAAATAGGCTGCTCCAAGTTTTAACAGAGCAAACAATGAAATAATCATTTTCTCTGACCTATCCATAACCACCGCAACCAGATCATTTTCTTTTACTCCTTTATTTGATAAATAAGAGGATAATTGATTAACCCTATTATTTAGTTCTTGATAAGTAATTGAAATATCGTTTTGTTCAAACGCTATATTTTCAGGATTGGCTAATACCCTTTCTTCAAAAATTTGAACCAGTGTTTTCTGTTTAGGGTATTTTTTGGGAGCAGGATTTCTTTTGAGTAATTGATCTTTAAAAACAATTTTTTGACCAATTGTAATTTCAGACAATGTATTGTCTTGGTTTTTTACTATACTCAATAACATTTGTTCAAAATCAGCCATCATTTTTGCAATGGTGGTAGATTTAAACAATCTGGTATTATAGGACCATTCAAGAACCAATTTATCTTCATTCCCGTTGGCATTCAAAAACAATTCAAAATTTTCAAATGCTCTTGGATGATATACTAATTCGTATTGCAATCCATGAAAATGAACGCCTTTATCCATACCCAAATCAATATTGAAAACCACAGGGACCATTGGTACCAAGGAGGCATCTCTTGAAATGGGTAATTTTTTTAACAATGATCCAAATGTCAATTGCTGATGATCCAAATCATCTAAGATTTGGGTTTTCCTTGACACTAAATATTCAACAAAACTTGATTCTGGCAAATATTGACTTCTAATTGGAAGTAGATTTACACAATGACCAACCAATTCAAGCATGCCTGAAACTGGCTGTCCCGCAGAAGGAAGACCAATGATGATTTGGTTTTGCTTACTAATTTTTTGTAAGAACACTTCAAATGCACAAAGTAATGTTGTAACAAAACTACATGAAGCAGAAGCGCCTAACTTTTTGAGCTTAATAACTATTTCTTGATTTAATATATAGTCATTTCTTTGACTATGAAAACTCCTAACAGGAGGTCTTGCAAAGTCTGTTTGAAGATTTATGGCAGGAATATCATTCTGATACTTATGCAACCAATATGCTTCTGTTTTTAGATATTCATTGGTATTCTGCAAGACTTTTTGTTTACTTGCAAAAGTTCTATACCCAACTACTTTATCTAGTAAGAAAAAACCCTTTTGAGCTAACCCAGAATAAATTCGCCCTAGGTCTTGCAAAAGAACTCCCAATGACCATCCATCACCAACAATATGATGGACTGTAAGTGTAATATAACAGGAATGGTCAGAAAGCTGAAACAATGAAAACCGGTACAATGGACCATTTAATAAATCAAAGGATTTACGTGCATCAGTTCTTGCAAACTCTGCTAATACATCTTGTTGTCTATTAAAAGCAACTTTTGAAAGATCCTGTATATTTAAATTGATCTCTTGGTCTTTAAAGACAATCATTAGTTTCCCATCTGGACTAAATGCAGACCTCAATGCCTCATGTCTATTTACCAGTTCTACCAATGCTTGTTTTAGAAAATCAATATTTGTATGGCCATCTAATTTAACTGAAACAGATTCATTATAAGCCCTGTTTGCATCTTCCCCACCAATAAAACAACTTAGCCAGATTTCTTTTTGTGATTCTGTAACTGGGAAAACCGTTTCAATAGATGGTCCTTCATATGATAACTGTTGAAGCTTTTCAGTATTTTGCCAAATTGGATTTCCTTCTTCATCCCTTCCTAAAACTGCACCTGAATATGGAGGATATTCCCATTTAGAATCTTCCATATCAAGTTCACTGGATTGTTGATCTGCAACAAAAAATCCAGCATCCACCATTCTATTAACTGCTGTTTCAAATACAGCTATGATACTATCAATATCTTTATCACTATGTGCCAAAGTAATAAAGCAAGGGAAACCATCCCAAATATGAATCCCATTTTCACGCATGATGGTGAAGAGCAATTCACTATATGCAATTGGTTCTTTGTACTTTATTTTCCAAACAGATCCAAAATGAGCAACATAAACAGGTATAAGCTTACTCTTACAGATTTGATTAAAAGCATCTGCTAGTCTATTCGTTTTTTCTGTTAACCCAATCTGAAGAGCATGACCTTGCGCTAACATAAAATCCAAACTGGCTTTGGTACTGGCAAGTGCTAAAGGGTGTCTAACAAAAGTGCCGGCAAAGTAGGTAACCCCTACTTGTGGTATGGATGCGTCTCCATATTGCCAAGTACCTCCATCAAGTGCATCCATCCATTCTTTTTTTCCAGAAATTACACCAATGGGTAAACCACCTGCAATGACTTTACCATAGGTTCCCAAATCCGCTTGAATACCAAATAAACCTTGAGCTCCAGCTGGATGCACCCTAAACCCTGTAATTACCTCATCAAATATTAAAGCAGTTCCAGTATTTGAAGTAATGGCTCTCAATGCTTTCAAAAATGCTACGGGTTGATATTCCAACCTCCTACTTTGCACTGGTTCTACCAATACGGCTGCTAATTCTGCTCCTCTTTCTTCAATGATTCTCAAACTTTCTTCTGTACCATATTCCAGAATCAGCATATTCTGAACCGCTTCTGGCATAATTCCTGCTGCCGCAGGATAGGTTTTTCCATTACTTGCACTTCTAACAATTACCTCATCAATAATGCCATGATAAGAACCTGAGAAAGCTACAATCAATGACCTTCCAGTTACTGTTCTAGCTATACGCATGGCTCCAAGTACAGCTTCAGAACCAGTATTACACAAAGCCGTTCTTTCAAAACCAGTAAATTGACCAATTAATTTACATACTTCCCCTGCCAATTGATGTTGCGGTCCAACTTCATATCCTGCATCAATTTGTTGTTTTAAAGCCTTTGTAATAAAATCTGGCTGGTATCCTAATAGGTTACTACCAAAACCATTTAAAGCATCAATGTATTCGTTGCCATCAATATCCCATAGTCTTGCACCTTTTGATTTGTTCACTACAATGGGATAAACAATTTCTTTTGTCAATGGCTTAAATCCAGAGACCACCCTAGGGTCAGCCATACAGTCTCTGAATTCACCTGTATAATGCTTACTATTATTGGTTTTCTTGGTATAACTAAGAATCAGTTCTTGCAATAATTGCTCCTGAGTTTGGCTAAGTTGACTCGTTTTCTGTTTTTCAATATTAGCACTAGCTCCAAAAGGCTTTTTCAGTTCTGCCTGTTCTTCTACTGTTAGACCTGCAAAAGAAATTTCTTTAGAAGCTTTTGACGTATTTAAAACAGTAACAGTTCCTGTTTTTTGTTGAGCAATGTATTGGGTTAATATACCTAAAGAAGAAAATTCTTCATTCAATTGTCTAAAACTAATTGGTACGCCAAAAGCTTTTTTCAAATTAATAGCTACCTGAGTCAATAACAAAGAATCAAAACCAAGTTCTAACAAACTATTTGTTTCATTGGCATCCGAAAGATCTAACCCTGAAGCTTGCTCCAATATTTCTTTTAATTGTAACAATAAATCATTTGAATCTGGTTGAACTATTTCAGATTGGGTTGTATTGATTAAAGTCAATTCATCCAATGCAATTGTTTTGGATGCAATTGCATCTGTTACAATTGGTTCTAACCAATATTTTTTTCTATCAAATGCATAGGTAGGAATTTCTAATTTGACCCGTTGTTTGGCATCAAGAACTTGATCCCATTTAGGCTGATAGCCACGTAACCAAATTTGACCTAATTGTTGTAATAAATGTTCCCTATCTGATTTGTTTGTTGTTAGTTCCAATCCACTTGCACAAAAGACAGTTTTACCTTGTCTAAGTTGCATCAAGAGCTTGCTAGTTACATTTCCTGGTCCAACTTCAACACCCAAACTAATGTCCTGTTCTAAAAGGGTTTCAATAGCCTGAGCAAATACAACTGTAGAAGTGATTTGCTGAATCCAATAATCAGGCTGACACATTTGATCAGCTTCTATTATTCTACCAGTAAGTGTAGAAAAAATTGGCAAGTTTGCAGGCTTAAAAGCTACCTTTTCAAGCAGCTGACGGTAGTCTTCAAGCATTGGTTCCATCATGGAAGAATGAAACGCATGACTGGTTTTTAAAACAGTATGCGCAATCTCCAATTCACCCAACGTTAATGCCAAATGATGAATAGACTCAAGTGGACCTGCAATCACAAGAGATTTGGGGCCATTAACAGCTGCTAGGGAACAATCATTGGGAATTTGTTTTTCTATAGTCTCCCAATTTGCTTTAACCGCCAACATACTACCTTTTGGTAGTTTACCCATCAATAATCCCCTATTGGCAATCAACATTAAAGCATCATCCAAACTAAAGACTCCGGCTAGATGAGCTGCTACATATTCTCCAATACTATGACCTAATAAGTGAGAAGGTTGTAGCCCCCAAGACTTCCATAATTGAGCCAAAGCATATTCCACTACAAAAATGCAAGGTTGAGCATAGTTTGTTAAATGAATATATTCTATTGTAGTAACATCATCAGTTACTGGATACAATATTTCCCGAATATCTATATCTAAATAGGATTTCAATAAGTAGGCACAATTATCAACTGCTTCTTTAAATACTTGTTCAGTTTCATAGAGCTCCTTACCCATTTGTACAAACTGAGCTCCTTGACCAGGGAAAAGGAATGCCAATTTTTCTGACTGGGTATTTAAGTGGTATTGATTTACCAAATTTTCAGTACCCAATTGTTTTAAAAGGTCTTCGGAATCCAAAGCCAAATAAAATCTGCGATGATGAAAAGTTTCACGGGTACTTGCTAAAGTAAATGCAATATCGGCCAAGGATACAGTTGCATTATTGCCTAACCATTCCCTTAGTTTATGAGCATATCCAGAAAGACTTTCAGGTGATTTTGCAGAAATGGTTACTAATTGCCAAGGCTTTGAAATTGATGGAATTGTTACCTTGTTTTCATGTGAAGCCAGCACCAAATGCACATTTGTTCCACCAACCCCAAATGAACTTACACCAGCTATTCTTTCTTTGGGTTCATCCCAATTCTTTAATCCGGTATTTATATAAAATGGGCTATTGGCAAAATCAAAATAGTTATTGGGATTATTACAATTAATAGATGCGGGTAATTGTTTGTGATATAATGAAAGAGCAGTTTTGATTAAACCTGCAACACCAGAAGCTGCGGTTAAATGACCAATATTGCTTTTCACAGAACCAATGGCAATTACTTGTTTGCCTTGTACAGATGCAAATGCTTGATTTAAACCAGCTAGTTCAATGGGGTCGCCTAGTGGGGTTGCTGTACCATGTGCTTCTACATAACTAATTTGAGAGGGCAAAACACCTGCTTGTTGCATGGCCATTTGGATGGCTTTGGATTGACCATTTGAAGAAGGCGCCGTAAAGCCTCCCTTACCAGCACCATCATTATTAATCCCTGCTCCTTTAATCAGAGCATAGATGGTATCGCCATCGCGCAATGCGGCGGATTTGGGTTTTAATAAAACCATTCCAGCTCCATCACTAAATACGGTACCAGTTGCTTGATTGTCAAAAGTTCTGGTATGACCATCCTTACTATAAATGCCTCCTTCTTGGTATAAATGACCACTCTGAATAGGTGATGTAATAGCAACACCACCAGCAATAGCCATTTCACACTGTCCATTTCTAATAGATTCTACTGCTTGCGCGATGGCTAATAGTGAAGTGGAGCAAGCTGTATGTACACTAACTGCTGGACCATTCAAATTCAACACAAAAGCAGCCCTAGTAGCAACATAATCCTTTTCATTATAAGTCATTACTTGAAAAGCTCCTGCCTGTTGTACCAAAGTTTTATTAGGCAAAATATTTTCTTGGTAATAGGTATTGTTACCTGTTCCACCAAAGACGCCAATCCTTCCTGAATATAGGCTTGGTAGATATCCAGATTTTTCTAATACTTCCCAAGCCAATTCTAGAAAAACCCTTTGTTGCGGATCTGTAAGTAATGCTTGTTTGGGTTGAATCTGAAAAAATGCTGCATCAAAATCTGCAGCATGATTAATTACGCCCCTTGCAGCAACATAGTCTGGATCTTGTTTTAATGCTTCTGGAATACTAGCATCTAATTCTTCTTGATTGAAAAAACTGATGGTCTCCTTACCCTCTTTAAGTAAATTCCAATATGCGTCAATAGTATCAGCACCAGGAAATCTTCCAGACATGGCAATGATGGCAATGTCTTCTTTAATGGATTCATATTTTTCAAATGCAGTAATAATGGGCTGTTCTGTTTGATGTCCGTGTTCCAACCAATTAACCAATCCTTCAATAGTAGGATATTGGTATAAAACGGTAATGGGTAGGGTTATTTGATATTCATTTTGTAATCGAACAATACAATTAATGGCCAACAAGGAACTACCTCCTAATTCAAAAAAATGATCCTGTACACCAATGGTATCCCATTGCAATAAATCTGACCAAAGGGTAGCAATGTTTTTTTCAATGGTGGTTTGTGGCGCTTTAAATAATTGTGCTAATTCAGGTCTTCTTCTGTCTGGCAGGGGCAATGCCTTTCTATCTACTTTACCACTACTGGTTTTTGGAAACTCCTCTAAAAACACAAACACAGCAGGAATCATATAAGCCGGCAAGATTTTTTTCAAAGCTATCCTAATGGACTCCTGATTTACTTGATTGGGATTGGCTACTACATATGCCACCAATCTTTTTAAACCATTTTTCTGATCTTGGGCCAAAACCACGGCCTGACTTACACCGGGCTGTTTGGTTAGAATTAATTCTAGTTCTGCAGGTTCAATTCTATGACCTGCAATTTTTACTTGATCATCTTTTCTACCAAGAAATTCAATATTTCCATCGGGTAAGTATTTGGCTAAATCACCCGTTTTATAAATTCTTCTAACCTCAGCTTTAGCGTCTTTCCAATCAATAAATTTCTCATTGGTTAAATCTGAATTATTCAAATAACCATTGGCCAAACAAATACCCGAGACCCAAAGTTCTCCAATTTCACCAGCAGCAAGTTCTTGTGCTGCTTCATCCACTATGTGAATTTTGGTATTGGGTAATGGCTTTCCAATACTTGGTAATGCAGGCCATTGTTGAGGATCTCCATCCAGTCTCAAACAGGTACACACATGTGTTTCTGTTGGACCATATTGGTTAAACAAAATAGCATTGGGAAGCTTTGAAAAAAAGCGCACCAATTGAGGCGTTATTTTTAATTGCTCTCCTGCCGTCATCACATATTGCAGACTTTGCGGATAGATTTGTAGTGCTATAGCCGTATCAGTTAAAAACTGCAAGGCTACAAAGGGAAGAAAAATGCGATTGATTTTTTGTTGATCAATAAATCGCAATAATTTCTCGGGCTCAATTAACCAATGCTCTTCAATTAAAACAATGGTACCACCTGTAATGAGTGTAGAAAAAATATCTTCAAAAGAAGCGTCAAAAGTAAGAGGTGCAAATTGAAGCGTTCTTGTTCCAATTCCAGCATTGCTATTGGTAGATTGCCACTGGATCAAATTCACCAAAGCTGCATGACCTAGACAAACGCCCTTTGGTTTCCCCGTACTTCCTGATGTATATAAAACATAGGCTCTTTCTTCAAAAAATGGAAATGAATGATTATTGATTTCCTGATTATTGACAGATTCGTAGGTTAAGGGAACTAAGTCTAGGTTTTTAAAAAACTGTTCTTCCGTTTGACTGCAAAGGGTATATTGAAGTTGGGCATTATCCTTTAATTCTAGTAATCTAGCATTGGGATAAGTTGGATTGAGTGGTAAATAGGCTTTGCCCGATTTTAAAATGGCCAGGATACCTATGACCATTTCTATGCTGCGCGATGTACTAATTCCAATAATCGCTTCTTCAGGGGCCATTTGTGTAATCTCAAAGGCTAATTGATTGGCACGTTGATTTAATTCACGATAAGTTATAGAACGAGTATGGTGTTCAATGGCGGGAAGATCCGGCCATTTGATCATCAATTGCTCAAATAGTTCGTGTATAGATTGGGGCATCAAACAAACATTAAAAAAACCTGAATATTTTGGGAAAACGAAAAATTAGACAAAATATTTCGGGTGATGAATAATTAATATAAGATATCTAAGAGCAAGGGGGCAATTTAGAGAGGGGAATTACAACTGTTTGAGGAAAAAACACTTTGAGAGAGGGTGAAATTTGTGTTTTGGGAGGGGATTTAGTCTCGTCCTAAATAAAAATTACATTTTTTAAAATTAAATCCTGTAATCTGATTACACTTGTTGATACTGTTTTAAAATATTAATATTAATATTTATATTCAAGTAATTAGCTTTATGTCATTAGAAGAAAAATAAATAAGCAATACCTAGGAGCAAGTTGCTAGGGATATTCAAATTAGATGAACAAAATAATCCTGTCATCTTGGATAAATAATACGGTACCGGTATTTTATTAAAATATCGGTACTTTCAAAATAATTAAGTTTATGAGGTTTTTTTTTATTGTATCGGTTTTGCTCGCTTGTTTAAATATTGTTTCTGCACAGAAAATTGATTCCTTAATTGCCAAATCGAGAAATTCATTTTCATTGGAAAAGATTTATATTTCTTATGACAAAGATTCTTATACAGTAGGGGATAAAATATATCTGCAGTGTTTTATTTTTCAGGATACCAGTCTCCCAAAGTCAACGTCGATAAAAATTGAACTTCTTTCAGATTCCGGAAGTGTTTTGGCTGAAAGTGTATTTCCCATTATTAATGGCAGTGCCATTGGCAATATAACCATACCAATTTTTAAAGGCGGTAGGGTTTTCCTAGAGGCAAATACTCGCAATAGCATTGAATTTCCAGCTCGGAGCCCGGCATTTGTCCAACCTTTATTAATTCTTCCTCCTAATTCTTCCAAAATAAGTATTTTAAAATATACGCCCGTTTCAAAAGTAAAATGGAGTTTTTCGAAAGAAAAATTAATAAATGGTGTAACAAACCATGTCGACTATTTAATAACAGATCAGTTCAATGAACCGGTAAGAGGTGTCGTACATCTTTTAGCAGAAAATAAGGACACTATTTGTACATCTCATGCATCCTTCAATGGTAATGGTAGACTTATTTTTATACCTGACAGAAAAGTATCTTATTCTGCAATCGTTTATACTCCTTCTGATACATTATATTCCACACTGCCAAAATCAGTTAACGGAACCCATATCTCTGTAGTTCCCGGAAAAAGCTCCTATAACATTACCATACAAGAGTCCCCTGATGAAAAGCAAAATGCATTTACTATTATTGGCGAAAATGATTTTAATGTTGTTTTCAGAATGAATTTGCCTAATAAAAAAGAAATATCATTTTTTCTTCCCACAACTGACATTTCAAACGGAATATTAAGACTCGCACTCTTAGACAGGAATGAAAAATTGGTTGGTGAAAAGTATGTTTTCGTACTAAATCAAAAAGAAATATTGAGATTTACTAATCCGAAGTCTTTAGTTACGATTTCAAATGATTCAATCAGGTTTACAAATACCACTGCTGATTCGGTAGATCTCTTTGCTTCCGTATCTGTCGAAAGCAGGGCTGAACCTGAAACTGCTTTTTATCCTCCCCAATCAATTATACAGAGTCATAGCCTACAACCTTATCTAACCCGATACTATAGGTTTATGTCTACCATATTTAACGACCTAGCGGATTTTGACCTGACAACAATCAATTCAATCCTGAATACAGATAGTCTTAATAAACCCAGTTGGGACAATATGATGGGAATTGCTCAAAGTTTCCCAAAAGAACATGAAAATTATATTCATTACAAGGCTAAAGTTCTGCCATTTAATAATAAAGGAGGCAAAAATGTAGATGATGAGACATTGAATTTGATCATTCAACCAAAAGGCCAGGGCAATTCATTCAAAAGCGTGCCTATTTCAAAAGAAGGTATCATTGAGGATGATGATTTAGTGTTTACTGACTCCGCTAGAATCTATTTCACATTGAACGGTACAAAAAAAGACAAATATGCTTCCGTTTCTGTTATAACGCCTTCGCTTTTACAGAGCTTGCACAAATCTATTCCCGGAATTGGTTCTAACTACTTGCCAATTCAGATTGATACTATTCCTTACAGTCCTAATACAAGCATCAGTATATTAATACCAACCGAACAAGATCAAGTGACAACTTTGCAGAATGTTACGGTAAATAGTGCCATTACTTTGCGACAGAAGACAAAACTGTTAGAAAAACGTTATACGAAAGGGCTTTTTTCCAAACAGGCAGATAAGAGTTTTGATCTTTTAAATGATCCTTATCCAGATTACTCACTAAATGTACTTTCTTATATAAAACAGGAATACTTAAAGTATTCAACAAATGCCCGAGGATGGGTATTGTACCTAAATGAAGCGCCTTCTTCTGAAGAAGAATATAAAACAATACAAGTGAAAGATGTAGGCTTGATAAAGGTCTTTCAGTCAGGTTTTGCTATGTCTCAAGGCGGGAAGCCCTCTATCTGCGTTTATTTAAAGAAATACGACGATGTAGGTTTAAATGTTGATAACACACAGGAAAATAAAAACTATTTTATGGTTGCAGGTTACAATGAAGCTACTGATTTTCTTTATCGAGTTGACGAAAGTAAAGCAGGTAATGCAACTATTTATTGGCAACCCGCATTTTCTTTGAAAAACGAAAAGCAATTTTCATTATCAATTCCAAATCAAAAATTTAGCTTAAAAAGAGCGTTTATCATAAAAATAGAAGGGGTGACCGCTGATGGCAATTTGTTTTATTCTAAGGAAAAAGTTGTCTTACCAACAAATTAACTCCTTATTCAATGAAGGCTTAATGCTTCCACAGAATTTTTGTTAGAATTCAGGTCTGTTTCTTCAACTATTCTTAAATATTTGAAACTAATTTTTCTTTTGATATATATAGGCTTTTCAGTTAAACCTTTCACGGTTGTTAGCCAGTTGTGTCTATTTTTCTAGGACGAGTTACCCTAGCTGCTTTTCTGCGGAGGTATTTTAATTCCACGCCCTTACCCTCTTTGTAATGAAAAACTGGATTAACTACGTTGATCCTTGTAGAGGTCCTTACCCAAAAACCCAAGCCGCTTGTCAGCGGCTGGTTTTTTAATTCCACGCCCTTACCCTCTTTCTAATGAAAAACTGGATTAACTACGTTGATCCTTGTAGAGGTCCTTACCCAAAAACCCAAGCCGCCTGTCAGCGGCTGGTTTTTTAATTCCACGCCCTTACCCTCTTTCTAATGAAAAACTGGATTAACTACGTTGATCCTTGTAGAGGTCCTTATCCAAAAACCCAAGCCGCCTGTCAGCGGCTGGTTTTTTAATTCCACGCCCTTACCCAAACTAGTTTGGGACGGTTGTGGAATTAAAAAACCCGACTTTCGTCGGGTTTTTGTGAACCGGATTGGATTCGAACCAATGGCCTGCTGCTTAGAAGGCAGCTGCTCTATCCAGCTGAGCTACCGGTCCATGCTGTTGTTTTATGGACTTTTTCGGGTTTGGAAGCTAGGCTTCCTGACTTGAAGGATCGCAAAAATAAATTTTAATTAGTTTGCAGCCAAAAGCAATTCAAACAATGGAGGTAAAAATTGAACAAAGTTGGAAAGAACTGCTAAAAGAGGAGTTTTCAAAGAGCTATTTTTTGCAGATTGCGGCCCATTTAAAGACCGAAAAAGCAACAGGAGCAACGGTTTACCCTCCTGGACAATTTATTTTCCATGCTTTTGAAAAAACTCCGGTAAACAAATTAAAAGTGGTGATTATTGGTCAGGATCCCTATCATGGGCCCGGTCAAGCCCATGGTTTGAGCTTTTCAGTGCCATCCGGAGTACCCTGCCCACCCTCTTTACAGAATATTTTTAAAGAATTGAAAACTGATCTTGGTCTTCCAATTCCTACTACCGGAAACCTATCGCCTTGGGCAGAACAAGGAGTATTATTATTAAATGCAAGTCTAACTGTTAGGGCTAATGAACCGGCTAGTCACGCCAAAATTGGCTGGATGATTTTTACCGATGCCGTGATTCGGAAAATTTCTGATGAGAAAAAAGGGATTGTTTTTTTGCTCTGGGGGCGTTTTGCACAGGAAAAACAAGACCTGATAGATCAAACCAAGCACCATGTATTAAAAGCCGCCCACCCCTCTCCTTTTAGCGTAGAAAAAGGCTTTTATGGTTGCAGGCATTTTAGTAGAACCAATGAATTACTCATGAAGGAAGGAATTGACCCTATTGATTGGAGTTTGGATGCCCCTGTTCAACCTTTGAAAGAAATATAGGATATTTGCGCCCAAGCTGAAATAACCAAGCATGAGCAAGCGTACATCTTCCAATCCTTTTCTTGCAATTTTTGCCCGCATTTGGGCATTCTGGGGACTGATTAGTTTTGCAGGAACCTTCCTGATCATTTTAATCCCATCCCTATTAACCAAACTCATCAAAGACCCAAAAGGTATGTGGTGGTTTATTAGCATAGCTAGAGGTTGGCAGTGGACTTGGTTGCACATGATTGGTTGCCCTGTAAGCGTAAAAGGAAAAGCGCATTTTGCAAAAGGCAAGACCTATATTGTTACCTGTAACCACAATGCATTATTAGACGTTCCCCTGTCTGCACCTTTTATACCTGGCCCAAATCAAACCATTGCCAAAAAAGAATTTACCAAAGTACCCTTGTTTGGTTTTTATTATGCAAGGGGTTCTGTTTTGGTAGACCGCAATAGTGATGCCAGCCGTAGAAAAAGTTTTGATGACATGAAAGCAGCTTTGAGAAAAGGCTTCCATATGTGCATCTTCCCGGAAGGCACCAGAAATAAAACTAAGGAACCCTTAAAGACATTTTTTGATGGGGCTTTTAAATTGGCCGTTGATACCCAAACAGAAATTATTCCAACTGTAATCTTGCATACCAAGAAAGCTATGCCAGCGGATAAATCTTTTTATTTGGTACCACACCCTGTTGCCATTCATTTTTTGGAGCCTGTAAGCCCTGCTGGATTAACCAGCAAAGAACTCAGAGAAAAGGTTTTCCAAATTATGTCTGCCTATTATTTGGCTAATAATTAATTAACACCAACTAGTTCTAACTAATTATTTATCAGCAAATAAGGTGATTAATAATTAGAGAAGGTTCTACTACGGTTAATCCTCAAATCTCGTAGGATTCCAGACTTTGGATTGATGGTAATATTGAAGGATCTATACAAACCAATGGGGGTTACATTAATAGACAATTGCCAGCAGTGCATTTCTCGTGTAATAAACATGCTCAATTGTTGCAGCTGCATTACGTTGAAATCAAAATAACCAGTACCACCCATTTTCCACTTTGGTGTAAGTGTAAAGTCTCCATTAAAGTTCAAGGAAGAATAGATCTGACTTTCATAACCACTAAAATCAGATTTCTTAATTTTTGTATAACTCAATGAATAGGAAAAACTCAAAGACCAAGGCACATTAAAGTCTGTAAATTCAGCTGGATTGGCCCTAGCAAATTGCAATTGCCTTTGCTGTTCATCAGGTGTCATAAAAGGATCCAGAGGCATTTCTTTACTCTTAGATTCCTTGCCTTCTTTTTCATCTTTGGTCTTACTCTTGAAAGAAGTACTAATGGCTAGGTTGGCACTGGTAATTCTTCCAAAAACCCCCTTACCTGGTTGAAATAAAAGTTTATCAATTCTATATCCAAGTGAATCCGAGTCATAAGGATCTAGATTAGCACTAGCAGTGATATTGATTTTTTCAAAAAGGGTACTACGCGCATACAAATTAAAATTGCCCAAGGCAAAACTATCTGCCATCAAGTTATAAGAAGATGAGAAACCAAAACCATCTATCAGTCTAACTTTTTTTGATTCTTTATTGGCCGTATCTTTTTTATCCTTGGTTTTCATTTCTAACAGGTTGTCAACTCCAAATCCAACACCACCAAATTTACCTTCAGAAAATGAGCCCATGATACCGCCATCAAACCTAGAAAAGCGTTGTGTTCTTCCTGAAGCATCTACCTGCGTTTCGTAATAATCTTTCTTTGCCATATCGGGCTTATAGTTCAAAGAAATATTGGGTCTGATTTCATGCCTAATAGCTTGAACACCCTTTGATTTCTTGAACAAATAAGTACCAAAAATTCGGGTATTAGCACCAACCCCAAATCCCATTTGACGCGCTGTATAAAATCCTTTGGTAATGGAGGTATCCACTTTTTGGGTGGTAGGGTTCCATGATTTTTCATTAGACTGCCCATACCAACGCTCTTCATAGGATACGCTTGGCGCGATGGTTATTGGACCAAGAGATGGCAATGACAAGGTAATGGGAATATTGTGTTGGGCACCCCACTGAACCGTGTCTAGCATTCTACGAAAATTAAAAGTACTATCGTAGAAAGAGAATTGGTTTTGCAGGTTACCACTATAACCAAGACCTAATTTTTCATACCATTTTGGGGTACCCACCGATTCTTTTTTCTGGAAGGGATAAAAAGTAACTACGTTAAAGTTGGCCGTTGGTAAGTTCACATTCACCAAACCAGAATTACTATTCTGGTTGTGGTTGGCGTTCAGAGACAGGTTGTATTTGCCCCTCCAATCCTTGGAATAGTTGATAGAAGAACTCAACTGGTTATTGTAATTGGCATAAGGGTTGTTCAGCAAAGACTGGTTAAACTTGGTAGATCCAAAATTCACCGATGCACCAAAACTGGTTCCAGGCCTAGCCCTATTATCCATACTATGGCTCCAGTTAATCATATAAGATTTAGACTGACTGAACTCTTCTTTTGAACTTCCAGATCTATTCAATGCCTTGGTATTTTGAAAAGTGAGATTCAAATTACCCGTGTAGCGGTAGCGTTTAATGTATTTGCTATTAAAGTTTAGTAGCCATCCTCCGTAGGAGTAAATATTGGCCTTGGTAGTAATGTCTACATTGTCATTGATTACTTTATAATAACCCAAACCTTCTAGACCAACCCCAAAATCTTCACTGGTAATAAATGCCGGAGCCATGAAACCAGAGTGTCTTCCCCTACTTAAAGGATATAATCCAAAAGGAATTCCAATGGGCATGGGCACGCCCTCAAATTCAGGGAATGCCGGACCTGAAACACCCAGTTTGTTGTTGACTATTTTCATCTTGCCCGTTCTAAAAGCAAAGTGTGGGGTGTCTAAATTACAGGTAGTAAATCTGGCTTTTCTGGCAAAAGCTTCATCGGCATTGATTTTCTTGAGCTGTTGGGCATTTACAAAAATCTCTCCCTCTTGTAAAAATGTATTTTGAATCAGGGCTTTACCCGTCTTGGTATTAAATGCAATAGAATCACTGATGGTCTTGGTTTCACCCTGGTTAAAATGGGGTTTATTCAAGGGATTATTGGCCGTATCAACTCCCCCATAGGCTTTGATAATCTGCATTTGCTGGTCATACCTAATGGTGGCCGCATCTAAATTCATGTCTTTGTAGTCCATTTTGGCCTTACCATACAAAATGAACTCCTTGGTTGGAATAATGAGGACCCCAGAATCTTCTGCATTGTACTTTACAGGAGCATCAATACTGTCTTTTGAAATATGAAGGGTGTCTACTTTGGGTATGCTGTCAAGTCTGGAAGTATCGTCTGGGTCTGGTTCAATACTTTTTTTAACGGGTACGGTTTCAGGAACCGTATCTTGTAGGGTGTTCAGCCAGTTCCATACCATGGGCTGCTGCGCTCTGGAAGCCTCAGTATGAATTGTTAATATCAGCAAATAAGCCAACACAACAATACCAAGGAGCGTTTTTACGTTAAATTTGCACAGTTTGCTCATAGTTCTCAGGGGGCAAAAATAAGGGCTTCGAGGGGTATAATGGTAAGTGAGGAAAATCCTTTAACGAATTGATATGATGCGCAGAACAATAACAGGCTTTTTTTTATGCGGATTTTGTGCCTTAGTAGCCATGTCCTTTATAAATCCTAAACCCAATCCCATGCAAAAGCAGGTTTTGCGAAGGATTGTGATTGACCCAGGTCATGGAGGATCAGATGGGGGTGCTAGGGGCAAATTTTCCAATGAAAAAGACATCGCGTTAGCAGTTTCCTTGAAATTGGAACAGATGCTGCGCGATGAAATGCCCGATGTTGAAGTGGTGATGACCCGCAAAACAGATATTTTTCATTCTGTGATTACCAAGGCCCAGATTGCCAATCAAGCCAAGGGCGATTTATTTGTTTGCATTCACGTAAACGATGCAGCACCTGTTTACCACCGCGAGGTAGTTGGCCACCACACCGAAACCTATTATAAAGGCAAGGGCAAAAAAAGAAAGAAATACACCCGCAAAGTCACTGATTATAATACCTGGACCACCCCTAGCCCAGCAAAAGGAACCGAAACCTATATTTATGGGGTTGGTAAAACCGATGCCAAAAAAGAGGCTTTGACAGAAAATATGGACATGTATATGGATAGTGTGTCTGCCAAAATTCTCAATGAGAACAATAGCAATGACCCTACCAAAATGATGATCTCCACCCTGAAAACCCAACAATATTTTCAGCGTTCTGCCAATTTAGCCCTGACCATTGAGGAGGAATTTCAGAAAGTAGGCAGGATTAGCCGTCAGGCACAACAACGTCAAAAAGGCATTTGGGTATTGCAAGCTGTAGCCATGCCAGCTGTATTAATTGAAACGGGTTTTATTTCTAACCCAGAAGAAGAGGAATACCTAAACAATGAAGATGGTCAACGAGAAATCTGCGAAGTCATCATCCGCTCCTTAAAACGCTATAAATTCTCTTTGGAAAAGCAGTTATCTGTAGGCGGTTCCAAATAATTTTAACCATTTCCACGTATTTTTTACAAGCTAGAACAAGGGGCTTCAGGTCAAGAACCCTTAGTTTTGTAGCTATGAAGATTTCAAATGAAACCAAGGTGGGCGCTCTGACTGCCATAGCCATCACCTTTTTGATTCTTGGTTTTAATTTCCTGCGTGGTAGAACCATGTTCAAAACAGGACATTTTATTTATGCCAAATACGCCAATACCAAGGGCATCATGGTATCCAATCCCGTTTATATTAATGGATACCAGGTTGGCTCCGTTTTTGAGTTAGAAAATTCTGACAAAGCCCTTTCTAGTATTTTGGTGACCATTAAGTTGAAGGATTATTATATGATCCCTGACAACTCTGTGGCAGTAATCAAAGAAAGCATGTTGGGTACCCCAAGTGTAGAAATCAAATTAGGTAATTCTACCAAGGGTATGATGACAGGCGATACTATTAGAACAGTCTCCGAGCCTGGTTTGGTGGGAGAAGTCATGGATAAATTGGGGCCTGTGGGCGATCAATTAAAACAAACCATCAAATCATTGGATGCGGTTTTGAATAATATCAATACGGTCTTTGACCCTAACACCAAGAATAATTTACAAGCGGTGATTGCAAACATGAATCAAACTACAGCAAGTTTGCAAAAGTCTGCTGTTTCTATTGAGTCCATGCTCAATCAACAATCGGGTACCATTACTCAGTCTTTAAACAACGTGAATAGTTTTACAAAAAATTTGGCTGACAACAATGAGAAGTTAAGCCGAACCATGACAAACGTAGAAAAAACTACTGAGCAAATCTCAAAAGCTGACCTAGAGGGAAGCATGAAAGAATTAAAAGCAGCCCTAACCAAATTAAATACAGTTATGGCTAAAGTTGATTCTCAAGAAGGATCATTGGGTAAGCTAATCAATGACAAAGCTTTGTACAATAATTTGAACAATACCATGCACAGCGCCAATATTTTAATTGATGATTTGCGCGTGCACCCAAAACGTTATGTAAATATTTCCGTGTTTGGAAAGAAAGACAAAACCGGACCATTGATGCAAACCCTGGCTGATTCCACCAAGACATCACAAAAATGAGTTGGTCCCAGAAATTGATTCTTGTTGTTTTCCTAACCTTGTGCGGCTTTACGGCTATGGCACAAAGGAATGCTGTGGATACAGTGGCGCCAGGCAAACAGATAGACATTCTGAAAGCAGACCGTTACAATGCGGTAAAAGTGGATAGTGTTACCAACCTGATCTCTCTTGGTGGTAATGTACTAGTAAAACAAGAAAACACCTTGTTCTATGCCGATAGTATTGTGATCAATAGTTTGCTGAATACCTTAGAAGCTTTTGGCAACGTACATATCAATGATGCCGATAGTGTTCATACTTATGCCCAATACCTCAAATATCAGGGTAAAGAAAAAAAGGCCCTGTTACAAAAAAAAGTAAAACTCACAGATGGCAAAGCGGTATTGACCACAGATGACTTAGACTATGATGTAACCCTTAAGATTGGCATCTATAGAAATGGCGGAAAAGTAGTTGACAAGAAAACCGTACTCACAAGCAAGGAAGGTTATTATTATGGAGATACCAAGGACGTAATCTTTAAACAAAAAGTGCGTTTGGTAGACCCAGAATACAAAATCAATACCGATACCCTACAATATAATACCAATACAGATATTGCCACTTTCACCTGCCCTACGGTGATTCTAAATGAGAAACGTACCATTAAAACAAAAGATGGTTGGTTTGATATCAAGAACAAAAAAGGCGTATTGCGTCAACGTTCTGTGATTGATGATAGCACTTATACCTTTACTGCAGATGATATGGCTTTTGATGACAGTACTGGGATGAGTGAATTTACCGGCAATGCGGTGTATAGAGGCAAGGATAGTACCGAAGGATATGACTTGATTGCCAATAATATCAAGACCAATAAAAAGAAGTCTGCGTTTCTGGCTACGCAGAAACCATTGTTATTGATCAAGCAAAACAAAGACAGCATTTATGTAAGTGCAGACACTTTGTATTCTGCGCGTTTGTCAGATTTGATCAAGACTAGAAAAGTGCCTACCATCCGTGATAGTACCATGCACCAGCCAATGATCAAGACTGGGCCTGATAAGGACAAAGAAGATAGTAGCACTGATAAATTCATAGAGGCATTTTATCATGTGCGCATTTTCTCAGACAGTTTACAAGCCGTAGGCGATAGTCTTTTTTATTCTATGCAGGACTCTACTTTCAGGCTGTTTAAAGAACCCGTAGCATGGGCACAAAGCAATCAAATAAGTGGAGATACTTTGTATTTGTTTTTGGCCAATAAAAAACCAGAACGGCTCTATGTATTTGAAAACGCCATGGCATTAAACCTAGCCGATAGTAGCAGTAAGGATTATTATAATCAGCTAAAAGGCAATAGTATTAATGCGCTGTTTAATGATGGGCAAATCAATTTTATGCGGGCCAAGGGCAGTGCTGAAAATGTTTATTATGGTCTTGACGATTTTAAACATTTTACCGGTGTAAACAAGTCAGAGGCTGATATTATTGAAATCAGTTTTGAAGACAACAAACCCCAAAAAGTGGTCTTTAGAAACAACTTGATTGGCAACTCCTACCCTATGCGGCAGGTAAACCATGAAGACTTGAAACTCCGTAATTTTAAATGGCAGGAAGACCGAAGACCCAAGAGCAAGTTTCAGATGTTGAGTTATGATAATTAAGTCATGTACGCTCTAACAACAAATTATTTATCTTGTAGCCATGAGTGGATTTTTCAAAACATATTTAATAGATCCTATCAACCATTTTATGCATGATAGCAAATCCGTAGGGATCATGCTGCTTGCTTGTACGGGTTTTTCTTTGCTGATTGCCAACTGGGATTGGGCTGCTCAAACCTATTTACATTTTTGGCACTATTCCTTTTCTGGATTAGATCAGCACCATGTAGAGATAGGTTTCCTCTCTTTACCCAATTCTCCCCTCTTGCTGATCAATGATGGGCTAATGGCTATCTTCTTTTTTTTAGCTGGCATGGAAATCAAGAGAGAAATGATGGATGGGCAACTGTCATCTATCAAACAATCTTTATTACCAGTATTTGGAGCCATTGGAGGTATGTTGGCCCCAGCTATTCTCTATGGTCTATTTAATAAGGGACACGAAAATATTCATGGATGGGCCATACCAACTGCAACCGATATTGCTTTTACTTTAGGAGTTGCATCATTATTGGGTAAGCGTGTACCCATGGGTTTAAAAATTTTCCTCACTGCACTTGCTATCATTGATGATCTAGGAGCTATTTTGGTGATTGCCTTATTTTATGGCAGCCACTTGCAGGTAGGTTATTTATTGGGCGTATTAATTTGTGTTGGTCTTATTTATTGGTTAAATAAAAAACAAGTAGCATTTGGGATCTGGCAATTTCTACTTGGTATCTTACTTTGGTATTGCATGTTTAATTCCGGCATTCATGCTACGGTAGCTGGCGTTATTTTTGCCTTCTTGGTACCTGTAAAACATTTAAGGAATTTTGAAGCAGGAATTCACTTACCCGTTTATTTTTTAATCATACCGCTTTTTGCCTTGGCCAATACCGCCATTCCTGTTCCTCCAAATAGCTTTCAAGCATTGGATAGCCGTTTGGGCTGGGGGATTATTATTGGGTTATGTTTGGGCAAACCATTGGGTATTACAGCCGCCTGTTATTTTTTGGTTCAAAGAAAATGGGCCGAACTTCCAGAAGGAATTACTTGGTATAAAATTATAGGAGCAGGTATTTTAGCCGGTATAGGATTTACCATGAGTATTTTTATCTCAACGCTAGCATTCAAAGAAGTAGCTGTTCAAGACATTGCCAAAATCTCTGTGTTGCTGGCATCTATGATAGCCATTATTGGTGGATATTGCTGGTTCAGATTTGAGCCAAAAGAGAAGCCCTTCTTAAAAGTATTAGAAGAATCAGGAAGTACTAGTCAGTCTAATTAATTGCTATTCGCGTCTTCCTTTTCCATCATTAGGAATGCTTTGATAAAACCATCTAGTTCCCCATCCATTACGGGGCCTACATTACCTACTTCAAAATCGGTACGGTGATCTTTAATCATTTTATAGGGATGGAAAACATAAGAGCGAATCTGAGAACCCCATTCTATTTTTTTCTTGCCTGCATTGGTAGCATTGAGTAGTTCTTGACGTTTGCGTAATTCTTCCTCATAGAGCCTACTCTTCAACATCTTCATAGCCAATTCACGGTTCTCACCCTGTGTTCTTGCTTGTTGGCATTCAATGATGAATCCGCTTGGTCCGTGTTTTAAACGTACCGCCGTTTCTACTTTGTTTACATTCTGACCACCACTACCTCCACTTCTATAAAAAGCCCATTCCAGATCGGCTGGGTTTACTTCAATTTCAATACTGTCATCAATCAAGGGATAAACAAATACAGAGGCAAAAGAAGTATGTCTTCTGGCATTGCTATCAAAGGGAGAAATACGCACCAATCTATGTACCCCACTTTCTGCTTTTAAAAATCCATAAGCAAAGTCTCCATCAAATTGCAATGTGGCACTTTTAATTCCTGCAGCGTCACCGTCTTGATAATCCAATTCCGTCACTTTCCAGCCTTGCTTCTCTCCATACATGAGATACATGCGCAACAACATTTGAGCCCAGTCTTGGCTCTCTGTACCACCAGCACCTGCATTAATTTGTAATACGGCGGGTAACTCGTCTTCGGGTTTATTTAAAGTGCTCTTGAATTCAGCTTCTTCAATCAAGGCAATAGCTTGAGTATAACCTTCACGTGCTTCTTCTTCTGTAGCATCGCCCCCTTTCCAAAAATCAAATAGAACGGCAAAATCCTCTACGGCACCCTCTACCTGTTGGTATAATTTCAACCAATACTCGTTTACCTTAATTTCCTTAACAATGGCTGTTGCGCGCTTATTATCGTCCCAGAAGCCTGGAGAAAGCGAGAGCTGTTTGTCGGTATCTACTTTATATGTGCGGTTCTCAACGTCAAAGAAACCTCCTCAGGACAACTACACGGTCCCTCATATATTTAAGTTGCTCTATTGTCATGCTGCAAAAGTAGGTGAATGAAACTAAAAAATACTACAAACCTCATAAGCCGGATTCTGTTTCTAAACTATCATTTATCTGGCCTTGCAATTACTTGCAAGATCTAGCTGCCTACCCTGGAGCTCAAGCGGGCCGCCTTCAAACGCTCCTATACATGGCATTACAACACCCAAGGTTTACCCCCCTAACAAGTTACCCTGCTAAGCCGTGCGCTTTTACCGCACTTTTTCACCTTTTCCCCTTGCGAGGTAGTTATTTTCTGTGGCACTATCTCTATTACTATTGCTAGCAATGCCGGCCATTAACCGGTGGGTTTCCCTATGCTGTCCGGACTTTCCTCCCCCATTTGCATGAGAGCGATAGCTCGGGTTTGTAGCGTTGCAAAGCTAATCATTATAAAATTTACCAATTGCGATAACTTAAAAACCAAGATTTTCTCTTTTGTATACAAACTCACAAGTCAATTTCCTGATTGCGTAAAGTTGTTTTCCCAATGCGGCAAGACTATCTCTTGGTTCTAAAACAACTTTGCAGAAGAAAATAAAATCGCAATAACCTATAGAGCAATGAGAAACTTACAAATGATGCTGACAACCATTTTGATCTGTTGTCAATGGAATCTAGTACTAGCACAAAAATCCCTAACAACTATTAAGGATACCATTACCCATTCCAAACCATTAACAGCTGTTACAGTTCACACCAATAGAACCAATAACCAAAAGTCATTAACCATTGGAAAAGTAGCCATCCCCGCCATGGATTTACCGCAGGCCGTTGCAGTGATTAATCGCCAAGTGATGAACAATCAACAAGTATTTCGCTTGAGCGATGTTATCAGAAATGTAAATGGCGTTTATTTGGCCACCACCAGAGGTGCTACCCAGGAAAATTTTTCTGCTAGAGGATACAGCATGGGGTCTAATAATATATACAAAGACGGAATTCGGATTAATTCTGGCACCATGCCTGAAACAAGTTCCTTAGAAAAAGTAGAAGTTTTAAAAGGAAGTAGTGCAGTGCTATTTGGCAATGTTGCGCCTGGTGGCATTATCAACTTAGTAAGTAAGCAACCACAATTTACCAAGGCTGCAGAATTGGCTATTCGCATGGGAAGTTTTGGTTTATTCAAACCCCATGTAGAGATTACTGGCCCCTTGTCAAAATCTGTTGCTTATTTGATTAACGGCAATATTGAAACAGCCGCCAGTTATAGAGATCAAGTACTATCCAAAAGGTATTATGTGAATCCCTCCTTCATATTTAAGCTTGGTCAAAAAACGGAATTGCTCTTGCAAGCTGATTATTTAAAACATGATTTTACACCTGACTTTGGCATAGGCAGCATTAACAATACTTCCATTCCAGATGTTCCTAGGTCTGCATTCTTTGGAACGCCTTGGCAATATGCCAAAACCAAACAATCTAGTGCAACAACTACGCTCAAACACAGCATCAACAAGGATTGGCAAATCAATACCAGTATTTCTTGGCAACATTATAACCGAGACTATTATGCTATTGAAAGAATTCAAGCACTAGCCAATGGCGATTTTTATAGACCATTGAATAGGACAAGGAATGATGAAACTTATTATATGGCGCAGGTATCGCTTTCTGGAAAATTCAATACGGGAAAAATGAGCCATATATTACTGACTGGTTTAGACATAGACCAATATGCTACCAAGGCATGGACTTTTAATCAACCAACTATTTATGATACCATCAATATTCTAGACGCCAATAAATTTAAAGCAAGAACCGATATTCCAAATGCAAAAGAAATCAAATTGATATCAACCCCAATTCTTAGGTATGGCGCTTATGTTCAGGACCTAATTAGTATTCATGCTAAAATAAAACTAATGCTGGGACTACGTTGGTCTTTGCAACAAGCTGATCCAGCCAACACCTTAGAATTAGTTACTGGAGTTGTTACCCTTAGCAATGCAAAAACAGACAAGGCATTTTCACCAAGAGCAGGTCTTGTTTACCAACCAAGCAAACATACCAGTGTATTTGCTTCTTATGCTAATTCCTTTTCAGTAAATAATGGTACTGATGTGTATGGCAATGCACTGGCACCATCAATCATTGATCAATTTGAATTGGGTATTAAAAATGATTTTTTTGCTGGCGCTTTACTAGCCAATCTTACGGCCTATAGCATCATTAATCATAATCTAGCACAAACTGCTTTATTTGCTGATGATGGTGTTACGCCCAATAACAATAGCAATTTGAAAGCGCTAACTGGACAAACCAGAAGTGATGGTATTGAGTTAGACCTAGTCATTCATCCCATCAAAGAAATGGATATCATGGCGGGATATAGTTATAATTATATTAGGTATACCAAAACCCCAGATGCCAAGGGTAATTTTATTGAGGGTGAACGCTTGCAAAACTCAGTTGGAAGCACTGCTAATGGCAGTATTTTCTATCACAAAAATGCTTGGAAATTTGGAGCAGGTATTTACTACACTGGCCCAAGAACTGCGGGATTCAATAATACCAAGGGGCAAACCCAAAATTATAACCGACTATTCCCTGTTGCAGATTTTACAACCATTGATCTTAGCGTAGGCTATGCTTGGAAAAAGATCAGTCTTATGACCAAGGTTTCTAATCTAACCAATACTTTGAATTATTATACCCACGAGAACTATAGTATTAATCCCATTCCTCCTACCACAATTTCAGCCAGTATCAAATACCAGATTCTTTAATGCAAAAAGCCTGATAGCAATTGTGTAGCTATCAGGCTTTTTAATAGTAAAAGCTTAGTATTTAAAGAATATTTCTGTTGCCCCATAACCAAAACGGGGATCATATTGGTTAATGAAATTTTTAACCTCGCGCTTTGATTTAAGGATCTCGTGAATCTCATCTTTGAGTTTACCGGTACCCACACCATGAATCACAATCAAAGAAGATTGGTAATGCGCGGTTGCCAAGTCTAGATTTTTTTCAAACTCATTAAGTTGAATGGTAAGGATTTCAAAATTGCTCAAGTGCTTCCAATCATTTTGCAATTTTTCAATATGTAGATCAACCACGGTTCTGGCAGGAGGTAAATGCTGTCTTCCTTTAGAAGCATCATACACTTTAAAACCCTTGGCAGCTAGTGCACCTAATTCAAAACGGTCATCGTCTACTTTATCTGGATAATTTTCAAACAAGAGATAATTGACCATGGGACTATTCCCTTCTTTGAGCGCTTCTATTTTTTGAAACAATTGTTTGGGTTTGATTTTCAAACTGGTTTCAAAATGGGGCGCTTTTTTCTTTTCAGGATTGAGTAAAGAAAAATCAAACAAGAATCCTGGGGAATCATTCACGTCTTCAAACTTGATATCGTGCAAGTAAAAATCGTGAAAGGGCTGGATACTTGTATCTAACTCAAAATGGGTAACACCCAAAAACTGTTGCTGATATTTGAACTGATAGGCTTTGTCTGAATGATTGATCAACCATACTTTTAACAACTCTACCACTTCATCATTAAAATCGTCAATCCCAAATTTAGGAATCAGGGATAGCCAAATGCCATCCGCCACTTTCACCTTACTGGGTTGGGGTTTCTCTTTGGGAACCTGGTCTATATAGGTTTTGGGAGCAGGCTTGGCTGCTTCTTTTTTCTTTTCTGTAAAGCGCTTAAAATAGGGAAAATCAATTTGGTCCATATAGGCTGGGAACTTGACCCCACGCACTTCTATGAGCACCATTTTATCATTGATGATTTCTATTACTTTGCCCTCTTCATTGCTCATTAACACCAAAATGTCATCGCCTACTTGGTACTTCATTCCTTTTCACTAGTTGAAGCGCAAATTTACAACTGTTCTGGTTCTTAAACGCAATTAATGAGCAGCCAGTTTGCTGCGCTTGCGGCCATATATCATGTAAATAGCCAATCCTAATGACATCCATCCAAAGAATACCATCCAACTTTTACCTGGAATTTCTATCATCAGGTACATACAACAGAGTACCCCACAAACTGGAATCAGGGAATAATTGCGTAGAAAACTCAATGTAGCAGTAATCAAAGCCGCTAGTACAAAGATTAAGAATAAGATTTCTTGATACCCTTGGGTAGCAATACTGGATAAATCCGTTAGAATTCTTTCTCTAAATAAGAATACAAAGCTCAAAACAATTAATGGTATAATGAATTTACCATTTACATATGGCAATTGAAATTTACCCTGTTCTTTGGCCATTCTTGGTAAAACCAATACCCCACCACAAACCAATACAAAGGCAAATAGGGTTCCAATACTGGTTAGATCTGTCATGAGTTTATCATCAATAAAAAGTACTGGAGTACCTACTAAGATCCCGGTCATAATGGTAGCAAAACCTGGTGTTTTATACTTGGTACTGAGTTTACTAAATTTCTTTGGTAACAAACCATCCCGGCTCATACTCATCCAGATTCTAGGTTGGCCAATTTGAAATACAATCAATACACTGGTACTAGCAATAACGGCACTCAAAGAAATGATAAAGCCAATTTTCTGCATATTGATTTTTTCAAACACAAAAGCCAAAGGATCGGCCACGCCTTCAAATTCTTTGTAATTCACCATCCCTGTAATCACCAAAGTGGTTACAATATAAATAACGGTACAGATAAGCAAGGAATACATCATACCTCTTGGAAGATCCCGTTTAGGGTTGGCACATTCTTCCGCGGTTGTAGAAATGGCGTCAAAGCCAATGTAAGCAAAGAATACAGAAGAAACACCTTTCAATACACCTGTCATTCCATTGGGTAAAAAAGGACTCCAATTGGCGGTAGTGCCCTCAGAAAAAATATACCAGAACCCAATGATGGCAATAAATACCAAGACTACAATTTTCAAACCCACCATAAAGTTGGCGCTCTTTTTACTCTCACTAATACCAATATAAGCCAGAACGGTAATCAAACACACAATGACAAATGCAGGTAGATTAATAATGAATTTAAAACCCAAAATTTCAGGCGCATTGGTATAAACCAAATCTGTTACCGGTTTGCCTGCGGCGATGGCTGCTTCATAAGCCATAGAAGCCGTTTGATGACCAATGGTTAACCATTCTGGCAATTCAATATGAATGGCTTTGAGTAAGTTGTTAAAATAAGCACTCCAAGAAATGGCCACCACCACATTCCCAATGGCATATTCTAGTATCAAAGCCCATCCAATAATCCAGGCAATCATCTCACCAAAAGTTACATAGGAATAGGTATAGGCACTTCCAGATACAGGCACACGTGAAGCAAATTCAGCATAACATAAAGCAGTAAATCCACAGGTAACGGCTGTAATCAAAAACAAGAAGATTACCCCAGGGCCACCATTAAAAGCTGCTGTACCAATGGTAGAGAATATACCCGCACCAATCACAGCAGCCACACCCATAAATGTCAGGTCTTTTACCCCCAATATTTTTTTCATATCGGAACCATGACCGTCTAATAAACCCGCGTCATAATCCTTTTGAATGGTTTCTAAAGACTTCTTTCTAAACAGTGAATTAGACATGTGTAATTGTTTGCCTCAAATTAATGGATAAAAATGGAATGACCTGAATGGATTTAGAGATAATCAATGTTCTCTTTGAATTAGAAAATCTGCCAATTCTTTTAATGGCTGTTTTCTAGTTGAGACCACGGCAATATCTTCTAAGTGCTGCAGGGCAGTTTGCAAATATTTTTCTTTGAGTTCATTGGCCCATTGATCAACATTACAAGCTTTAAAAATGGCTAAGACTTGGCTCACTTTATCAGCAGGATTGTCTTGCATTAATTGCAGTAATTGGGCTTTTTGTTCAGGCGTGGCTACTTCCAATGCGTGTAATAACAAAAAGGTTTTCTTATTCTGACGAATATCACCACCTACGTCTTTCCCAAATTTTTCAGGATCGCCAAAGGCATCTAAATAATCATCTTGTATTTGAAAAGCAATTCCAAGGTTCTTTCCAAAAGCATATAAGTGTTGTCTATTTCCAGCACCTGTACCACCAAGAATGGCGCCCAATTCTAAACTAGCAGCCAATAATACCGATGTTTTTAAACTGATCATATGTAAATACTCATCCAATGAAACATGTTCTTGTTTTTCAAAATCCATGTCTAATTGCTGACCTTCGCACACTTCTCTTGCGGTCTTACTAAACAATTGCAAAATTTGCGGCAGATGTGATGGATGAATTTTATTCAAGTATTCATATGCCTGAATCATCATCACGTCTCCTGTTAAGAGTGCGGTACTATCGCCATATTTTTTGTGCACCGTTTCCATGCCCCTACGTAATGGTGCTGCGTCCATAATATCGTCATGGATTAACGTGAAATTATGGAAGAGCTCTATGGCTGTAGCCACGGAATAAGCATCTGCATGAATATTGTCAAATAGCTCATTTCCCATCAGGCACATCACAGGTCTTATTCTTTTACCACCTAGTGCTAGAAAATACTCTCCTGGGTCATACAAACTAGCGGGAGACTGAGGAAAATGTCTTACCGCAAAATGATTGGCAAATTGCTGAACTAATTCTTTGAATGAATGCATGCTACAAACCTAAATAATAAACCAAAAGACCGGCAGGAAAATCTTAACTATTCTTTCAATAGGGGCAAAACAGGGTTTGGCATGATTTTTTGAGTGTAATCAAAAACAATCCATGAAAAAACAGATTTTATTGGTGTGCTTTATAATGGGCATACATTATTCCCAAGCACAACAGAACAATGGCAGCAATTATACCACCGCTTTGGGTGTAAAAATTTATCCAGGCGCTGTGAGTGTGAAACATTTTTTTAAAGGCAATCAAGCCGTTGAAGGGCTGGGCTTTTTTACCAAAGACATGGTTAGGTTTACTGGTCTATATGAAATTCATAACCCATTGGGTTCTGTAGAAGGACTTCAATGGTATATTGGGGGTGGGGGCCATTTTGGATTTGGTAATGACAACTGGCAAGACAATGGCGTAAGAGCCGAGGGGTTTAGTATGGGGATTGATGGGGTTCTAGGAGTAGATTATAAAATCAAGGGGGCACCACTAAATCTAAGCTTTGACTGGCAACCCTCTTTTGTATTAATCAGCCAACCCAATTTTCAGGGTGGTTGGGGAGGCTTGGGTATTAGATATACTTTTTAGTATTTCCACAATTGTTCAAACCATGAATTAGCATCCAGTAAGGATAGTCCAATATTTAATAAGAAAGCCGTCCAGATAATTTGGACGGCTTTCTATATAAATCAGGCTCTTTGGAATCTTGATTTTCTAATCTAGTCTTAGTAGAATAAGTTAGACAATACGTTGGTAGGATTATTGGTTGCAGGTTTCATACCCAAAAACTTGGTCATTTGATCCTTACCCAAAATACCACCCAAGTTGCCTTTTAATCCATTGAATAAGCTACCAAATTGGCTAGCATATTTGGCAGGATCAGACTTAAGTAAACCAAGAATATTGGCTTTCTTACCCAAGAATCCTGAAACAGCTTCTGTTACTTTTGGTTGTTGCAAAGCCGTCAAAGCCAAACCAGGAGTTAATTTACCCATGATGCCACTGGTCAATTTGTTTACATCAAAACCTGCAGCACCGGCCAAAGAACTGGCTTGTTTGGTCAGGTCACCCAATTGGGCATTAGAAGCAGTTGAAGCACCTACAATAAGCAGGCAAGCAAGAATGATCTTTTTCATAATCAGTGTTTTGATTTTTTTAGTCCGCTAATTTAAACAAACTATCTACAAATTCATCCTTATCAAAAAGGATTAAATCTTCAATTTTTTCTCCAACACCAATATATTTTACCGGAATCTTAAACTGATTAGCAATGGCTAATACTACTCCACCTTTTGCAGTACCATCAAGCTTGGTAATAGACAAAGCCGTTACATCCGTGGCCGCAGTAAATTGTCTTGCTTGCTCAACGGCATTTTGTCCAGTAGATCCATCCAACACCAACATGACTTCATGCGGGGCGTCAGGAATTAGTTTTTGGATCACCCTTCTAATCTTACTTAGTTCCTCCATTAAGTGCAATTTGTTATGCAACCTTCCGGCAGTATCTATTAATACCACGTCTGAGCCTTTGGCGATGGCTGATGCAACCGTATCATATGCTACAGCGCTGGGGTCTGAACCCATGGCCTGTTTTACAATGGGCACACCCACTCTTTCACTCCAAATGGTTAATTGATCAACAGCTGCTGCTCTAAAAGTATCGGCCGCGCCTAATAATACATTCATACCTGCGGCTTTATAATGGTGGGCCAATTTACCAATGGTAGTAGTCTTTCCTACCCCATTTACGCCAACTACCAAGACAATGTATGGTTTCTTCCCAGCAGGTGCAGTAAAGCTTTTGTAAGCATCTTCCGGCGCATCAACTAAAACCGCTTTAATCTCTTCCTGCAAAATGCGGTTTAATTCTGCCGTATTCAGGTATTTATCTGTCTTGGCCCTTTTTTCAATGCGTTCAATAATTTGGATGGTGGTTTCAATACCCACATCGGCCCCAACCAAGGCTTCTTCTAAATTATCCAAGACCTCGTCATCAATACTGGTTTTGCCAGCAATGGCCTTGGTGATTTTGGCTAAAAAGCCTTCCTTGGTTTTTTGTAAACCTTGGTCAAGACTTTCTTTTTCCTTTTTCCCAAACAGTTTTCCTAAAAAGCTCATAACGGTTATGGTTGATTCGCTGAAAATAGTTGTCTATTGGTCTAGACTAAATACAAAAAGCCTTCCCGAAAAAAGGGAAAGCTTTTCAATATTGTTACGGTACCAATTATTTCTCAGATAAGAAATCCTTCACCTTATCCTTGTGCACAATTGCTTCCTTGAAAGTGTATGCGCCAGTCTTAGGGCTTCTTACAGCCTTGATAACTTTGGTCCAGTTTTTTGCCTCGGCAGAAGCCTTAGCATCTTTAATTTTAGCGTTTTTTGAAGCTGCTTTTGCCATGACTATTTAATTTCTTTATGAACGGTTACTTTTTTCAAGATCGGATTGTACTTTTTCAGTTCAATACGCTCAGGGGTATTCTTTTTGTTCTTTTTAGTGATATAACGGCTTGTACCCGCCATTCCACTGGTCTTGTGCTCTGTGCATTCCAGGATCACCTGAACCCTGTTACCTTTCTTTGCCATTGTATTAGGTAGTTTTCTTTGTTAATAGTTAGATCTTAGATCCGTTCAGTCTCAATTCCTTGATCACAGTTGAAAGACCATTCTTGTTGATCGTTCTTAAAGCATCAGTAGAAACCTTAAGGGTAACCCAACGGTCTTCTTCAGCAAAAAAGAAACGCTTTGTTTGTAAATTTGGTAGAAAACGACGCTTGGTTTTAATGTTTGAGTGAGAAACACTATTACCAGTTTGTGGTTTTTTTCCTGTAACCTGACATACTCTTGCCATGACTCTAATTTTTTTCGGGACGGCAAAGGTAGGGAAAAGCAGCAAAATACCAATACCTAATCGCCTTTTTTTATTTAAATTTTACACATTTGGGGGGCAATTCCTTTTGGAAACTACCATTTCTCCTGTTTTTCCACATTTGGAAGTGCAAAATTAGGCTTTATCTGCGGGATTTCGCCTTACAATGCAGCCCTATTCAAAACAAATCCAATATTAATAATCACCCTTACCTACTTAAAACAGTTAACCCAATACATTAAACAACCCAACCCTCTACCCCCATCTTAAAATACAAACGGCCAGTATTGCTACTGGCCGTTAGGTATTTGTTATAGGGGTAATTAGTTTGCAATCATCACTTTAGTAGTCTTGTACTTGATATCTGAACCGTCCAGAGAAATCAAGTGCACACCAGTTAAACCGTTAGATACTGGCACTTGAACCGTATTCATACCTTTTACAGCTTGAACTTGTTTCAGTGTCAATACTTTACCATTCATATCGGTTACCCTTAGGCTTAACTCAGCTGCTTTAGCACTGCTGAAGTTAACAGTGATCCTATTTCCAGTTACTGGGTTAGGATAAACTGATACCGCTTTGGCATCCAAACTATTCAGGTAGTTCAGGTCTTCTTTGGTAAAGGCTACATTAGCAATAGTGGTAGTTATTGGGCTATTTCTGCCTGTTCCTACTTCTACTGTAAAGATGATGCTGGTAATGTCTTTGGCGTCAATGCTTGCGCTTGTAGACGCAGATTTGAACTTATCCAAGGCAATATAGTAGTCTTGTTGTCCCAATTCCAATTGCACATCGGTAGCATATTGGTCATTGTAATTAGTAATACCATTTTTCACCAAGGTTACATGTAGGTTATAACCACCACTTGCAGCAAATTTCAATCCTTTGAATGCAGTCAGGTCAGCAGCAGCTCCACCACCTCTCAGTAATTTCACTACTGATACAAAGTCTGAACTATTGGCTTTCAATTCCACATTACGGAACAATGGATATTCTTCAGCACTATAAGCACGTTTGCTATCATTCACTACATTAAAGCTGCTCAATACAGTTGTTGCTTTATTATAGTCAACTGCCCATGTACCATCAGACATATACACTACGTCTTTTACTTCTCCACCTACATACATGGTTAAAGTACTTTCGTATTTGTCATCCATTGGGATGATTACGTTGGTTTTACCATTTGCATTGATAGTGAAAGGAATATTCCTTACCACGCTGCTAGATGATGTTTCAGTTGCTTTGTCTTCTAATTTGAAGTAACCACTGGTATTAGGAGTAGCATTCTTTACAACCAGATTAACGTTCTGACCTTCACGCTTTCCAGACTCTACATAAGTTGTTGGTAAAGCACTTGATTTAATCACATTTACTGGAGCTACAGCTTTCAATTTGGTCAAGATATCAGCAACCATGTCTGTTACCAGAGAAGTTGAGCCTGCCCATAACTGGAAGTTATACATGGTCTCATCATTTGCATAATCCTGAGTCAGGTAGATAGACTGCAAAGAGAAGTCTGGTCTGCCAGACCTGGTTCCAACAGTAAAGCTGGTTGCGTATTCTTTTTGACCATTTTCGTTTTTAATGCTGTACTTGATAAATTCAAAACCTTGCACTTTAATAGTTTCAACACCCAACAATGTGGCGCCTTTTAAGCGATCACAAATTGGTTTGGTGTGGTCATATAATTCACCCAAAGTTTTAGTAGCAAAAGCAACCGCTTTTACTTCTTTGTTAGATGTAAAGTCAAATGCCAATACTTCTTTTGCATTAGTAATGCTTGTCAAATCTTTAGGTGAACTGTTGTAAGCAACATATCCTTTAGATGTGATATCAGGCATAATACTAGTCAAACTTACAGAAGATGGAGTTGTGCCCTGTACCCTATTTTGTATGTCTCTGAATTGAACCTGAGGCAACTTAGTATAATCAACTGGTCCATTTTCAGAATTGATGGCTTTATTGAAAATGCGCTTAGCTATGGCATCGCCCAAGCTACGGCTTTCCAATCCACCTCCACCACCACCGGATACCCAGCTGGCTTCACGTGATACTTTAATTCTATAGTTGATGACAGTTACACCGTCTTCAGCAGTTACAGTAATATCAATCATATTGTCTCCTTCTTGTAAAGTCATTACAGGAGAAGCTGCACCACTTAATACCGGTGCATATGGTTCAGGACTAAAGCCAGTATTGTTGATTCTAACTTGTACAGTTGCAAACTGATTTTCAGTTGTTGGTGTAACAGTTAAGCTATTTACAGCAATCAATACATAGGTTTCGTAGTCAATATCATTTCTATTAAATGCAGTATTCAAAGCACCTGTACTAGAAACCAAGTTGCTCAAATAAGCATTGGTATTTGGAATCACAGTCAAGGTACCAGGAGCATACGTAATGGTATAGTTGGTAGCAGTAAAGGTTCCACCTGTTGCAGCACTAGCTACTACATGTCCAACGTTTGCACCCAATGGAGCAGGAGCCAAAGCACCAGGACCATAGGTTATGGTTACAGAACCAATAGTTTCAGGAGCAACCAAACCAGTAGAACTAAATGCAGTAGATCCAACAACTGGACTAGCTAATACATCGCCATGGTATTTACTCACACCGTTTGCTGTGATGGTCAAAGGTGCAGGAGTAATACTTAAAGCAACTAAGTTATTTGGTGCCAAAGTTGAATAGTTAGCTGCAAGACCTGTACCATCTGTAACAACATAAGAAACAGTTGAAGTATAAGCTGCTCCAACATTGGCACTGCTATAGGCAGTTGCTGATGGAGTTACAGTTAATGTTTGACCTCCAATTGTACCTACAACAGTTCCAGGAGTAATCACACCAGCAGCCGTTGTTCCATTATACACTTTAGGTGCAATGATTGGCGCAGAAATAGTGATTGTTTTTGGAGTGATACTCAAACCAGTTAAGTTATTTGGAGCAAGAGCAGAATAGTTAGTAGCTAAACCCGAACCGTCTGCTATTACATAAGAGACAGTAGAAGTATATGCAGCACCAACATTGGCACTACTATACGCAGTAGCACTTGGAGTAACTGTTAAAGTTTGTGCACCCACAGTTCCACTAACTGTACCAATTGTAATTACACCGGCTGTTGTTGTAGCGTCATACACTTTAGGTGCAATGGTTGGGGCAGATATGGTAATGGGTTTGGGAATGATGGAACCTGGCACTGCTAAAGAAATTGCAAGATTAGAATAATTAGACGCTAAACCACCACCTCCACCATCGGCAACAGTATAAATAACATTAGCTGTATAAGCACCAACATTGTTACTACTATACCCAGATGAACTCGTAGTAACATTTAATGTTTCTCCGGCTACTAACCCTGTTATGGCACCAAGGGTAACCACCCCTATACTAGATAATCCATCATATTCTTTTGGTGCAATTGTTGGGGCTGCAATAGTAATTGGTTTTGGTATAATCCCACCTACCACCCCAGAAGTTGTTGCAAGGGCACTATAGTTTGAAGCCAAACCGCTTCCATCAGCAATAGCATAAGATACATCAGAAGTATGGGATCCCACATTTGCACTTGCATATGCCGTTCCTGTTGGTCCTACTGTTAATGTTTCTGAACCTACTAAACCAAAAATTGTTCCAAGGCTTATAACTCCAGCAGCAGTTGTTCCATTATATACACGTGCCGCAATTGTCGGTGCTGAAATAGTAATTGGCTTTGGTGTTATATTGTTACTTCCAGTTGCTTGAGTCTGAGTAGCGGCGGATGCAGAAGATGCACTAATATTTCCACCTGCATATGTTCCAACATTAGACAATGCAATAATCCTTACATACAAAGTTTGTGCAGGTGTAATATCATTTGCAACTGCATTAATATTTACAGAACTTGAAAAAGTGATATTATCTAAACTAATTTCATAACCAACAGGCGTAGAAATGGTAACAGTTTCTGTGGCACCTGTTAAACCTGTTGCAGACACTGTAAGTGTTGTTGTTGTTGGTGTTGCACTATAAACACTATTCATTGAACCTACTACAGGTGTCAAGGTAATGGTTTGTGCAAACACAGAATTGCCAATCACGAACAAAAGAACTGGCAGTAAAAGTTTGAGTAGAAATTTTGATTTCATACGCTTAGGGGTTTGCTGATGCAGGGGGTCATCAATTTTGATGTTTTATCTAAATTAAATGCCTAGAATGTAGTATTTACCTTAGATTAATTGTAGTAAAAACAACAGTCCGCATTAAAACTAAGTTAAAATCATGATTCTTGCAATAGAAAGGACAATATTTTTCGAAACTCTTTTGCACATTGACTTATTAAATTATTTTAACAAGCAATTACTACAAAAACTACAGGTTTCTTTAGCAAAAATCCAGCTAATTCATTTGCATAATCAAGGTCCTTTAAACAATACTTGCCCTAAAAAAATATAACTATTTGGCCCAAAATGCAAGAAACCCGCATTACTGCAGGTTTCTTGGTATTGTTTAGGGATTTAACTAGTTGGTAATCATCACCTTAGTGCTCTTATACTTGATATCAGCACCATCCAGAGATACAATATGAACCGCTTTCAAGCCAGTGCTTACTGGAACCTGAACCGTATTCATACCTTTTACAGCTTGAACTTGTTTCAGGGTAATCACTTTTCCGCTCATATCTGTTACTCTCAAGCTTAACTCAGCTGCTTTAGCACTGCTGAAGTTAACAGTGATCCTGTTGCCAGTTACTGGGTTAGGATACACAGCTACCTCTTTAGCTTCTAGGCTACTCAAGTAATTCAAGTCTTCTTTGGTAAAGGCTACATTGCTCAATGTTGTAGTGATTGGGCTATTTCTACCTGTTCCCACTTCTACTGTAAACACGATGCTGGTAACATCCTTGGCATCCATTTTTGTACTTGTTGAAGCAGAAGTAAATTTATCCAAAGGAATAAAGTAATCCTGTTGTCCCAATTCCAATTGAACATCAGCTGCATATTGGCTGCGATAATCTACAATACCATTTTTGATTAAGGTAATATGTAAGTTATATCCACCACTTGCAGAGAATTTCAATCCTTTGTATGCATTTAGATCAGCAGTAGCTCCACCACCTCTTAGTAATTTCACTACTGATACAAAGTCTGAACTATTGGCTTTTAATTCAACATTACGGAACAAAGGATATTCCTCAGCACTGTATGCACGTTTGCTATCATTCACTACATTAAAGCTGCTAAGTACTGTTGTTGATTTGTTGTAATCAAC
Organism: Chitinophagaceae bacterium BSSC1; assembly: GCA_002256435.1. Taxonomy (GTDB): domain Bacteria; phylum Bacteroidota; class Bacteroidia; order Chitinophagales; family Chitinophagaceae; genus Sediminibacterium. The sequence continues at coordinate 171,264 of NKJC01000004.1, read as the reverse complement.
GGTCCAAGTACCATCTGACATATACAATACGTCTTTTACTTCTCCACCAACATACATGGTCAAAGTACTTTCGTATTTGTCATCCATTGGGATGATTACGTTAGACTTTCCGTTTGCATTGATGGTGAAAGGAATATTTCTTACAACTGTGCTTGCAGCAGTTTCAGAAGCTTTGTCTTCTAATTTAAAGTAGCCAGTTGTATTAGGAGTAGCATTCTTCACTACCAGGTTAATGTTTTGACCTTCGCGTTTACCAGACTCAACATAAGTAGCAGGTAAAGCACTTGATTTGATCACATTTACTGGAGCTACAGCTTTCAATTTATTTAAAACATCTGTAACCATTTCAGCAACTAGGTTGGTAGAACCTGCCCATAATTGGAAATTGTACATAGTCTCGTCATTGGCATAATCCTTAGTCAAATAGATAGACTGTAAAGAGAAGTCTGGTCTTCCAGCTTTGGTACCTACAGTGAAGCTAGTTGCGTATTCACGAGAACCGTCTTCATTGTTGATGGTATATTTTACAAAATCAAATCCTTGAATTTTGATTGATTCTACATTCACCAATGTGGCGCCTTTTAGACGATCACAAATTGGTTTGGTGTGGTCATACAATTCACCCAAAGTCTTAGTAGCAAAAGCAACCGCTCTTACTTCTTTGTTTGCAGTGAAGTCAAATGCCAACACTTCTTTTGCATTGGTAATGCTTGTCAAATCTTTTGGAGAACTATTGTAAGCTACAAATCCTTTTGATGTAATATCTGGCATAATACTGCTCAGGCTTACAGAAGAAGGCGTTGTACCCTGTACCCTATTTTGAACAGATTTGAATTGAACCTGTGGCAACACATTGTAATTCACAGGACCATTTTCATTGTTAACCGCTTTATTGAAAATGCGTTTAGCAACTGCATCGCCCAAGCTACGGCTTTCCAATCCACCACCACCACCACCAGGTACGCCACTTGCAAGTATGGTAAAGGCAGTTGCAGTTGAACTAGCAGAAGCAAATGCACCATCAGCAGCTACTGTAGCAATTACGGTATAATCGCCAGCCAAAGTTGGAGGTGTTGCACTTGGTCCGTAAACAGTTGCACCAGTTCCTTCATATACAAATGTATAACTAGTACCAGTACCAGTATTTGTTGCAGCATTAGGACCTTGAGGTGCTCCATTTTCTGTGTAAGGACCACCAACGGTTACAGTTACAACAGGAACAGTTAGAGTAATAGAGAATGCGGTTGCACTTGAACTTGCTGAAGCAAAGTTACCATTAGCAGCAACTGTTGCTGTTACAGTGTATGTACCAACTGCAGTTGGCTGTGTAGCACTTGGGCCATAAGAAGTTGCACCTGTACCTACATAACTAAAAGTATAGCTTGATCCTGTACCTGTATTGGTAGCGGCATTAGGACCTTGAGGAGCAGCATTGAAGATATAAGGACCACCTACTGTTACAGTCACAACAGGAGTTGCAGCAACAATAGAGAATGCCGTTGCAGCTGAACTTGCTGAAGCAAAGTTGCCATTAGCAGCTACTGTTACAGTAACAGTATAACTTCCTATATTGGTAGGTGGAGTAGCACTAGGTCCATAAACGGTTACACCTGTACCTACATAACTAAATGTATAAGACGAACCGGTTCCTGTATTGGTAGCAGAATTAGGACCTTGCGCAGCGCCATTAAAGGTATAAGTACCTACTGTTGGTGTAACCACAGGTGTTCCTAAACCAATACTAAATGCAGTAGCACTTGAACTAGCAGAGCTATAAGAACCATCAGCAGCAACAGTTGCAGTAACAGTATAAGTACCAGCATTGGTTGGTGCAGTTGCACTTGGTCCATAAGTTGTTGCACCTGTTCCTACATAACTAAATGTATAAGATGAACCTGTTCCAGTATTGGTTGCTGCGTTTGGACCTTGTGCAGAACCACTATATATATAAGGACCACCAACTGTTACTGAAACTACAGGCACCAAATTACTAATTGAGAAAGCAGTAGCAGCAGAACTAGCTGAACCATAGTTTCCGTCAGCCGCAACTGTGGCAGTTACTGTATAAGTACCTAAAGCAGATGGTTGAGTAGCAATTGGTCCATATGAGGTAGCACCTGTTCCAACATAAATAAATGTATAACTAGATCCAGTTCCTGTATTTGTAGCAGCATTTGGACCTTGTGCAGCACCATTGAAAATATATGGCCCGGCAACGGTTACTGTAACAACTGGCGTAGCAACAGCAATTGAAAATGAAGTAGCAGTTGAACTTGCAGAACTATAGTTGCCATCAGCAGCTACGGTTGCTGTTACAGTGTAAGTACCAGCATTGGTTGGTGCAGTAGCACTAGGACCATACGTGGTAGCGCCAGTTCCAACATAACTAAATGTATAAGAAGAACCAGTTCCTGTATTGGTTGCGGCATTCAAACCTTGCGGTGCACCACTATAGGTAAATGGACCACCAGCGGTTACTGTAACAACTGGAGTTGCAAGTCCAATTGAAAATGCTGTAGCAGTTGAACTAGCTGAAGTATAAGAACCATCAGCTGCTACTGTTGCAGTTACTGTGTAAGTACCAGCATTTGTAGGTGCAGTTGCACTTGGGCCGTAAGTTGTTGCACCCGTTCCAACATAACTAAAAGTATAACTAGTACCAGTTCCTGTATTTGTTGCTGCATTCAAACCTTGCGGTGCACCACTATAAGTAAATGGACCACCAGCAGTAACAGTAACAACAGGAGTTAATAAAGTAATTGAAAATGCAGTGGCACTTGAAGTAGCGGCAGTATAATTACCATCAGCAGAAGCGGCTAAACTTGCAGTTACTGTGTATGTTCCCACATTTGTAGGAGGTGTTGCACTGGGTCCATAAGTTGTTGCACCAGTTCCTACATAACTAAATGTGTAAGTAGAACCAGTTCCAGTATTGGTTGCTGCGTTTGGACCTTGTGCAGAACCACTAAATATATAAGGACCACCAACTGTTACAGTAACTGTTGGGGTTGCTTGTCCAATTGAAAATGCAGTGGGGGCTGAATTTGCAGATGCATAGTTTCCATCACCAGAAGCAGCAACTGATGCTACAACTTCATATGTTCCAGCATTCGTTGGAGCAGTTGCACTTGGACCATAGGTTGTTGCGCCTGTTCCAGTATAACTAAAAGTATAAGTTGAACCAGTTCCAGTATTTGTGGCAGCATTCAATCCTTGTGGAGTTCCGTTATAAGTAAAAGGACCTCCAGCTGTTACCGTAACTACAGGCGTAGCAATGGTAACAGTACCAGTAGCTGAACCATTGGCAAGAGAATAGTTACTGGCTAAACCAGTTCCATCTGATAAAGAATAAGTAACTACAGTTCCTGGGTAAGAAGCCACATTTGCAGATGGATAGTTTGCAGCCACTCCTGAAACGCCAAGGGTTTCCGAATTATATAAATTGGAAAGTGCCCCAACAGTAACTGCACCAGCAGTAGTAGTTCCATTATAAACCCTTGGTGCAATAGTTGGAGAAGCTATTGTTAAAACTCTTTTAGTTACAGTACTTGTATTAATAGGCACTGACAATCCAGTTGATGTACTGCTAATATTGACACCTCCGCCAGTCAATGTACCAACTGGGGTACCTGCTTTAATTCTAAGGTAAAATACTTGAGCAACATCTCCAGAGACATTAACCGTAATTGTAACGCTAGGAAAAAAAGTTCCAAGACCTCCTGAAAGAGAAATCTCAAATCCAGAACCTGCAGCTGTTGCAGTGATAACCTCACCAGGAGGTAGTGGTACTGGGCCTGAACCGTCATCATTAGTAACGAAAACAGTTCTTGCGATTGAGGAGGTTCCATAACTAGTGGAAAGTCCATTAAGTACGGGAACTGATGGAAATAAATTTTGCGCTTTAATTTCTTGTGAAACTAGCAAACTAGTTACAGCAAAAATTAAAATAGGTAAAATTCTAAGTTTCATAAGCATTAGGGGTTTAGAACCTAGTTGGTAAGTCTTGTAAAAAGCAAATAATCTATTAAATATTTTTTAGATACATTCGACTGGATACAACTCTCCAAACAAAATTCTTGTAGTAAAAGTACTACTTACATACAATATAACAAAATCGGCATATTGCGTAGCAAGATTAAAATTTTATTAAAATAGTTTGAGACGAAGAAAAATAAGTTTTAACAACCTCTTTTAAAATCATTTGTACATAATAATATATTACACTGTGTTCCATATTAATTTTAAAATAAATCAATTTTAAGGCATTTAGAACTGTAGAATTGACGATTATTTGATATTTAATAGCATTAATTCGTCATGGGGCAAATAAAAAAGAGCGCCATTAGCGCTCTTTTCCACAACTTATTATACTATATGTTAACTGTAATACTCTTCTCTCAACTCTTTCACCCTTGCGTCTTCCATATACTCATCAAAAGTCATTAAACGATCAATGATACCCTTAGGTGTTAACTCAATAATTCTATTGGCAACAGTTTGTAAGAAGGTATGGTCATGTGAAGTAATCAGCACTATGCCGTTGAAGGTTTGACAACCTTCGTTAAAACTTTGGATACTTTCCAAGTCTAAGTGGTTGGTGGGTTGATCCAATACAACAACGTTTGGATTTTGCAACATCATACGGCTTACCATACAACGCACTTTCTCTCCCCCACTCAGTACATTGGTCTTCTTAGAAATATCATCACCACTAAATAACATCTTACCTAAGAATCCGCGAATAAAGGGTTCGTCTGCATCAGTTACATGCGCTGGTACAAATTGACGCAACCAATCCATCAGGGTAAGTCCTTCTGTAAAGAACTCATTGTTCTCCACTGGCAAATAGGCTTTGGTAATGGTAGTTCCCCATTCGTATTTTCCAGTATCCGCTTTTTGATTTTCATTAATGATTTCAAAAAAGCTGGTAACTGCTAAAGGATCTCGGCTTAAGAAAGCAATCTTCTCTCCTTTGTTGATGCTGAAATTTACTTTGTCAAATAACTTTCTACCATCAACCGATTTGCTTAGGTTCTCTACGTTCAGAATTTGATTACCTACATCGCGTAATGGCTGGAAAATGATTCCAGGATATTTACGGTTAGATGGTTCAATTTCTTCAATGGTCAATTTCTCCAAAGCTTTCTTTCTAGAAGTTGCTTGTTTACTCTTTGAGGCATTGGCAGAGAAACGGGCAATAAAGTCCAATAAAGCTTGACGCTTTTCTTCGTTCTTTTTGTTTTTGTCATTGATCTGACGGCTCATCAACTGAGATGACTCGTACCAGAAAGTATAGTTACCTGTAAAGGTTTTGATCTTGGATCTATCCACATCTGCAACGTGGGTACAAATGGTATCTAAGAAGTGACGATCGTGACTTACAACCAATACAATGTTTTCGTAATCGGCCAAGAAGTTTTCTAACCAACCAATGGTTTCAATATCCAATCCGTTGGTAGGCTCATCCAATAACAAAATATCAGGATTACCAAATAAGGCTTGCGCCAATAACACCCTTACTTTAAAGTTAGAAGGAATCTCTTTCATCAAACTTTGGTGCAAATCTTCTTTCACACCCAAGCTACTTAATAGCGTACCTGCACTGCTCTCAGCCTCGTATCCACCCATTTCTCCAAACTCGCCTTCTAGTTCACCGGCTTTCATACCATCTTCTTCTGTAAAATCGGCCTTGGCATAAATGGCATCACGTTCGTGCATCACATCCCAAAGGTGTTTGTGCCCCATGAGTACGGTATTCAAAACAGTACAATCGTCAAACTCAAATTGGTTCTGTTTCAAAAAGGACATACGCTCACCTTTTGAAATTTCTACTACCCCTTTATTGGGTTCAATTTCACCACTCAAGATTTTCAAAAAAGTGGATTTTCCGGCTCCATTGGCCCCAATCACCCCATAACAATTCCCCTTGATAAAGTTGATATTCACTTCATCAAACAATACCCTTTTACCATATGCTAGGGTGATATTTCTTGCACTAATCATTTATTTATGCTGATTTTGGCGCAAAACTAAGGTTTAGGGTGCAGAATTGCCCCAAAAACGGTTAAATTCAATGGCCAAATTGTAAAATTGAATAAAGCAGTTAGGAAATTAGCCAGAATCTAAAGCGATTTCTGATTGTAAATTTTTCATTAATATTTAAATAACCAATCCTAAACCTACTCATTATCAATAGGTTTGTCAAAACACCCCATATGTCAAATAAGTCAATTCAAAATAGCAGAAGGTCTTTTATCAAACAGGTTTCTTTTGCCAGTATTTTATTAGTCAGTGGTAAATGGAACCCAATTAGTGCTGCTACCCTATTTGACCAAAAAGACAAAGTGTTGCTGCGTTTTGTGGTTGCTTCAGATGCCCACTATGGACAACCTAATACAGAATACCAAGCCATGATGGACAAAGTGGTAGACCAGATTAATCAGTTTCACCTTACCCACCCTTTGGATGCGACTGTATTAAATGGAGATATTATTCACAATGAAAACATGTTTTTGGCTCAAGCTAAACAAAGAATAGATCGTTTAACCATGCCTTGGTATGTGACTAGGGGTAACCATGATATGGTGAGTCCAGAATTCTGGAATAAGACCTGGGGCTATCCATTAAATCACCAAATTACCGTGAATGGTTATCCGTTTATTTTACTAGATAGCTCAAATGAAAAAGGAGAATACCTGTCTCCAGATTTGGCATGGTTAAAAGAAAGTTTAGACGGATTGAAAAAACAAAAACAGGTGTTTATTTTTGTTCATATTCCTCAAGCCAAGTGGACAAAGAACGCCATTGACACGCCTGCTTTTTTTGAATTGCTTGCCAAATATCCCAATATCAAAGCGGTATTTCACGGACACGAACACGATCAGGATGGCATGAAAATGCAGGGCAAAATTCCTTTTTATTTTGACGCCCATATTGGCGGCAATTGGGGAACGGCGTATAAAGGATTTAGGGTAGTAGAATTAATGCAAGATGGTAGTCTTGCCACGTATATGGTTAATGGAGATGGAGGCATTCAGAAGTGATGAATTTAAGTACATGAGATGATTTTAGTGAAGAACGAAGAGTGAAGAGTGAAGAATGAACGGTGATCTCAATAAATGAGTTTACCTAAGCTTCGCTTAGGTTTTTTTATGTCAACCCACTTAAAAAAAATAATCCTCCCAATCATTCGGGAGGATTAAAAAATTATAGTCGCAAAACAAATGATTGTACACTCTTCACTCTTCGTTCTTCACTCTTCACTTTCTTCTTCTTCCCACTCTTAACTCTTCACTCTTAACTCTTCACTTATTACCAGTTGGCTCGCGCCGATGGTTGCAGATCAAGACCTGCAAAATCTTGTGCTAAATATTTGTAATAACCAGTAATAGCAATCATTCCAGCGTTATCCGTACAAAATTCAAAATCTGGAATATAGGTTTTCCAACCATGCTTCACTCCCATGGCTTGCAAGCCAGTTCTAAGACCGCTATTAGCACTTACACCTCCAGCTAAACAAACCTGTTTTACACCAGTTTGCACAACTGCTTTTTTAAGTTTTTTCAATAGAATTTGAACTATCGAATGTTGTACGGATGCACATAGATCATGTAGATTTTTTTCAACAAAATCAGGTTCTTGTTTTTGTAAAAAATAAAGGATCGAAGTTTTTAATCCACTAAAAGAAAAATTCAATTCTGGAATCTGTGGCTCGGCAAATTGATAAGCCAAGGGATTACCTAGCGCTGCATATTTATCAATCAAAGGTCCACCCGGATAAGGTAGTCCAATGAGCTTAGCTGTTTTGTCAAATGCCTCTCCTGCTGCATCGTCAATGGTCTCTCCTAAGATCTCTAAATCAAGAGGCCCCTTTGCCAAAATAATTTGTGTATGACCACCACTCACGGTTAAACATAAGAAGGGAAAACTAGGTGGGTTTGGACCAATTAAATTAGCCAACACATGGGCCTGCATATGGTGCACCGCAATCAAAGGAAGGTTTCTAGCCAAGGCCAATGATTTGGCAAATTGCACCCCTACTAATAAAGACCCAATGAGTCCAGGAGCTTCGGTACAGGCAATGGCCGATAGTTGGTTCCAACGCTGAGAAGGAGCTAAATTGGGATAAGCTTCTGCTAATGCCAAATCAACTACAGGAACAATATTCTGCATATGTGCCCTACTAGCTAATTCAGGAACTACACCACCGTAAGATTCGTGTACAGACTGTGTGGCTATCCTATTGCTTAGGATGCTTCCATTGCTGCAAATTGATGCAGAGGTTTCATCACAAGAAGATTCAATGGCCAATATAACTGCAGGTTGCAAAGGATTCATGGGTACAAAGGTAAAAGCAAAAGCCACACTTGCGATGTGGCTTTTGAAAAGTATATTGACAAAATACTATTTGGTTCTAATAGCAACCACTGGATCCATCTTAGCTGCTATGGATGCCGGTATGATACCTGAAATAATACCCAGTATAATACAGATACTCATTGCCAAGGTAACAATATTGGGTGCAATGAAAATTGGGAAAGGTAAAATACTGGTTAGGGCAAGAGACAATAACCAGACTAGGAATAAGCCAACCAATCCACCAATGATGCACAAGAAAGCACTTTCAATTAAGAACTCGGTTAAAATGGTACTACGCTTGGCACCTAGGGCTTTTTTCAAACCAATCTGGCTGGTTCTTTCTCTTACGGTTACAAACATAATATTGGCCACGCCAAAAGCACCTACAATCAAGCTCAATCCTGCAATGGCCCAACCTCCAGCACTTACTTGCCCAAAGAAGCCTTTTACTTGTTCACTAAACATGGCTACGTCATTACAAGAAAAATTGTCCTCATCCATTGGGCTCAATCTTCTCAGTTGACGCATCACGCCAGTCAATTCATCTTGCAAAGCTTTGGAAGAAACATTGGGCTTGCCCTGCACCATAATGCTTGGATTACTAAAATCTGGATTATATACAGATGAGTAATACCTATAGGTAACCATGATACACTGGTCATAATTAAATCCACCTACCAAACTCTGACCCTGCTTTTTAATAATCCCAACAATGATGAGTCTTTTGCCATTATAAGAAATCTCTTTCCCAACTGCTTTTTCTTGAGAGCCAAATAATTCATCGGCAACGGTATAGCCAATCAAACAAGTAGGTCCTCCCCTTTCAAAATCTGACTCATTTAAATATCGCCCATGGGCAATATCAATGGTTTGAATACTATTAAAGTCTTCTGTTATACCATATAGATTCACATTATTTAAAATGTTATCCATATAACTAGCGTTCACATTATTGCTCATGAAAAAAGTAGCATAGGCAGCCAATTGGCTTTTCTCTTTTACAATTTTCATTTCGTCGTACTTGGGAACTGGACGCTTTACATATTTCCACCATGGGTAATCAGGGCCACCGCCATAATTCCATTTGTCAATATAAATGGTATTATTACCAAGTGACTTGATATCGTTTTGGACTTTTTGCTCCAAACTATCCACAGTGGCCAATACTCCAATAATACAGAAGATCCCAATGGTAATGCCAAAAAGGGACAGGAAGGTACGCAGCTTATTTACCCGCAATTCTTGCAGGGCCATCTTGAAGCTATTCCATAGAATGCTGAAGAGTTTTAACATGCTTCAAATGTAAGCAGCGAATCCCTTAGAACGGGGCGTTTTTTATGTGAGCGGTCAAATGCCTGTGCAATCAAACTAGTTTCTACCTAAAAAAGCCTTCAACAAATGCCATTTTTTATTGATTTTACCAAACAATCTCACGCAAACGTTGTCTCAATAATTGTACAAAAAAAACAAGTTTTCAATTATGGCATTGATGGATGCGTTATTTTTGCAGCGATTTCTCAAAACTAAACTTGCAATATGACCTGGAAACAAGTCTTCACTTCATCGGTAGGAAAGAAACTGGTTATGGCTTTCACCGGTATTTTCCTGATTCTTTTCTTGATAGTTCACGCTGGTCTCAATGCCTGTATCTGGGCAAATGACGGAGGCGAAATGTTTAACAAGGGTGCCCATTTCATGGGAGCCAATGTGGTTCCACGCATTTTAGAAATTGGATTATTTGTAGGATTGATCCTGCACATTGTTCAAGGTTTGATGCTTGAATTGGACAATCGCAAAAAACGCAGTGTTGGTTATGCAGTTGCTTACAGCGATGGGAGCAAATGGTATAGCCGCAGCATGGGTATTCTAGGAACATTGATTCTATTGTTCTTGGTGTTACACCTGTCTGATTTCTGGTTCCCCAACAGGGCACACCAAAATTTTGTTTTGGGTGAGGAAATTGACCTCTATGCCAAAATGAAAGAAACTTTTAGTGTTTTATGGGTGGTGATTGTGTATGTTTTGGGATGCCTTTCATTGGGCTATCACTTAGCACATGGTTTCCAAAGTGCGTTCCGCACAGTAGGTGTTCACAACAGAAAATACAACTTGATGCTGGTTAGTCTGGGTCTAGGTTTTTCTGTAATTGTAACCTTATTGTTTGCCCTAATGCCACTGAGCTTCTATTTTGGCTGGATCAATTAATTAAGTTTCCGGCAGAACCGGAATCATTCTTACAAACAGTATATTCTAATCATAGTAAACATTCAGGTGTATGTTAGATGCCAAAATCCCTTCGGGACCTTTAGATGATAAATGGACGGAATACAAGGGCCATTGCAAACTGGTGAACCCAGCCAACAAACGTAAGTTGGAAGTGATCATCGTAGGTACCGGTTTAGCTGGTGCTTCTGCAGCAGCGGCGCTTGGTGAATTGGGTTATAAGGTTAAAGCATTTTGCTTTCAAGATTCTCCACGTAGGGCGCATTCCATTGCCGCACAAGGCGGTATTAATGCAGCCAAGAACTATCAGAATGACGGTGACTCTGTGTTCCGTTTGTTCTATGATACCATTAAAGGTGGTGACTATCGCGCAAGAGAAGCCAACGTTCACCGTTTGGCAGAAGTGAGTGCCAATATTATTGACCAATGCGTTGCACAAGGTGTTCCTTTTGCACGTGAATATGGTGGATTATTGAGCAACCGTTCATTTGGTGGTACACAAGTACAAAGAACTTTTTATGCTGCAGGTCAAACTGGACAGCAATTGTTGATAGGTGCTTACCAAGCTTTGGAAAGACAAATTGCGTTGGGTAACGTAAAAATGTATGCCCGTCACGAGATGTTAGAGATTGTAAAAATTGATGGTAAAGCAAGAGGAATCATTGCCCGTAACTTGGTGAATGGTGAATTAGAAAGACATTTTGGACACGCCGTATTGCTTTGTACTGGTGGATACGGAAACGTATTTTATTTGTCAACCAATGCCATGGGTAGCAATACCACGGCTATTTGGAAGGCACACCGTCAAGGAGCAGCATTTGCTAACCCATGTTTTACACAGATTCACCCTACCTGTATTCCAGTAAGTGGAGATCACCAATCAAAATTGACCCTGATGTCAGAGTCATTGCGTAACGATGGTAGGATCTGGGTACCCAAAAAGAAAGACGATCAAAGAAAAGCCATAGATATTCCTGAAGAAGAAAGGGATTATTACTTAGAGCGCCGCTATCCTGCATTTGGTAACCTGGTTCCACGTGACGTGGCTTCCAGAGCTGCTAAAGAAAGATGTGATGAGGGCTACGGTGTTGGTACCAGCAAACAAGCGGTATACCTAGATTTTGCTGACGCGATAGTGCGTTATGGTAAGATTGAAGCCGGTAAAGAAGGTAATGACCATATGAGTATGGAAGACATTATTGTATTGGGTAAGGAAGTAGTGAAAGAGAAATACGGTAACCTGTTTGACATGTATGAAAAGATCACAGGCGAAAATCCATACGAATTACCTATGAGAATTTATCCTGCGGTACACTATACCATGGGTGGTCTTTGGGTGAACTATGAATTGCAAACTTCTATTCCAGGTTTATATGCTTTGGGCGAGGCCAATTTCAGTGACCATGGTGCCAACCGTTTAGGTGCTTCTGCTTTGATGCAGGGCTTGGCGGATGGTTATTTTGTTGTCCCTTATACCTTGGGTAATAGCTTGGCTGATGAGATTTACAACAAAGCCATTGAAACCTCCCACCCTGCTTTTGAAGCCGCAGAAAAAGAGGTATCTGATAGGATTAACGTATTGATGAATATCAAGGGCAAACAAACCGTTGAAAGCTTCCACAAGCGCTTGGGTAAAATCATGTGGGACAAATGTGGTATGGCTAGAAACAAAGAAGGTTTGCAACAAGCCATTCAAGAAATTCAAGCTTTGAAAAAAGAATTCTGGAGCGATGTTCGTATTCCTGGTAGCATTAATGAAATGAACCCTGAACTAGACAAAGCCAACCGTGTAGCTGACTTTATTGAACTGGGAGAATTGATGTGTCATGACGCATTGAACCGCAACGAAAGCTGTGGTGGTCACTTCCGTGAAGAATTCCAAACAGAAGAAGGAGAAGCTTTACGTGACGATGCTAACTACATGTATGTTGCCGCTTGGGAATCCAAATCAGCACATGAATGGAACCTGGTGAAGGAACCATTGATCTATGATGTGGTGAAACCTTCTCAACGTTCTTATAAATAAATTAGGTTTTGATTTTTGACTTTAATTGAAAAATTGCAAAGATGGAACATTACAATATGAATCTGACCGTTAAGGTTTGGAGACAAAAAAATAGCAAAGAAAAAGGTGGTTTTGAATCTTATCCCGTAAAAGACATTTCATCAGAAATGAGCTTTTTGGAAATGATTGACGTATTAAACGAACAATTGATCCGCGATGGCGATGACCCCATTGCTTTTGACCATGACTGCCGTGAAGGTATTTGTGGACAGTGTTCCATGTATATCAATGGTAAACCACACGGTGCTTGGAAGGCCAACACTACTTGCCAATTGCATATGCGTGCATTCAAAGATGGAGAAACTGTTACCGTAGAACCTTGGAGAGCTGGTGCATTTCCAGTAATCAAAGATTTGATGGTAGACCGTTCTGCTTTTGACCGTATTATTCAAGCAGGAGGATATATTAGCGTAAACACAGGTAATGCTGTAGACGGTAATGCCCTACCCATAAACAAAGACAAGGCTGATGCTTCTTTTGCAGCAGCCATGTGTATTGGTTGTGGCGCTTGTGTAGCTGCTTGTAAAAACAGTTCTGCCATGCTCTTCTTGAGTGCCAAAGTTGCCCACTTGGCTTTGTTGCCACAGGGCGAACCAGAACGCAAATCTCGCGTTTTGAACATGGTAGCTCAAATGGACAAGGAAGGATTTGGTGCATGTACCAATACTGGTGCATGTGAAGCAACCTGCCCTAAAGAAATCTCAATTAGCAATATTGCTAGGTTAAACCAAGAGTACTTGGTGGCCAGCCTTACTGCAGACAAATAGTTTTTAGTTTGATGTTTTTTTTTGAAAGCTCCCCGATAAATCGGGGAGCTTTTTTTAAACTTGCCCCGTGCCCAACCATTATTTTCAATTCAAGCAATTCACCGTTTGGCAAGAACATGTTGCCATGAAAGTTTGTACGGATGCTTGTTTGTATGGGGCTTGGTTGGCTAGTCAAATACAGGATCAAAAAGGCATCAGCAACTGTTTAGATATTGGAACTGGAACGGGTTTGCTGAGTTTGATCTTGGCACAAAAAACAGCTGCTAAAATTGACGGAATTGAATTGGAACCTGCAGCAGCACAACAAGCCAAGGAAAATTTTGCAGCATCTCCATTTGCCAATAGACTAACCCTAGTTCAATCAGATATTAATCAATGGCAAACAGAGCAGCGCTATCAATTGGTTTTTTCAAATCCTCCTTTTTATGAACATGACTTGGCTTCGCCCGATGCCAACAGAAACCTAGCCTTGCATAGCAGCGCTTTAACGCTAGAAGCCCTATTCCAAGCCATGCATCGCCTTGTTGAATCATCTGGCCAAATAAGCATGATCCTGCCCTACCATCGCCGCGAGGCAGCAATTAACTATGCCCTTGCATTGGGATGGCATCTGAATGAAGAAGCCAGCATTTACCAAACTGAAAAACACAAAGCGTTTAGAAGCTTTTTACTATTCTCTCAAACAGCAAAAACCCCGTTTGCCCATGAGATCATCATTAAGCAAAACGGGGTTTATTCTGAAGCTTTTACAGCTTTATTAAAAGACTATTATCTGGCTTTCTAAGTTAATAGCCAAGTCCCCAATCTCTTCCTTTGAGCACTGCAGGAACACCATCGGCAATCCATTTAGCAGGCTTCTCTCCTTTTAAAAGATAGTCAAAGAATTGTTGTTCTCTAATTTGAATATCCTTGCGATTTTTTCTTTCAATTAGATTATGGGCTTCATTGTTATAGTTCAACATCCATACTGGTTTACCCAAACGGCGTAGACCTGTGAACATTTCAATTCCTTGGTACCAAGGCACTGCGTCATCCGCGTCATTGGCCATGACAACTAAAGGTGTTTTTACTTTTGGCAATGAGAACAATGCTGAGTTCTCTAAATACAAATTGGGTTTTTCCCAAAGGGTTGCACCAATACGGCTCTGTGTTTTTTCATATTGGAACTGTCTGTTGAGTCCAGTACCCCAACGAATACCACCATAGGCAGAAGTCATATTTGCCACTGGTGCACCAGCCCAAGCTGCAGCGTATAAATTGGTCTTGGTAATCAAGTATACAATTTGGTATCCACCCCAGCTCTGACCTTGTAAACCAATCTTGGTACTATCTACATAACCTTGTTTTACAACAGCCCTAGTACCACTTAAAATATGGTCATAAGCGCCTTGTCCAGGATAGCCTGTTTTGTACCAGATATCTGGAACAAATACAATATAGCCGCGGCTCACAAAGAAAGGAATATTCAACCTTGATGGTGTAGGTGCAGGTGCTTGATAACTGTATAAGCCATCGCTGCTGCGCTCATAGAAATACACAATCATGGGGTATTTTTTCTTAGGATCAAAGTCTTCTGGTTTGTAGACTATGCCTTCTGTTTCTTTACCTGTATAGGCTTTCCATTTAAAGAGCTCTGCAGTTCCCCAATTGTAATTGGCTTGTTGTGCATTGGGTTGGAACAATGGTTTACCAGGTAGATTTTTTGCATCAGCAAATTGATCTGCGGTTGCAGGTACTACCCTAATATCACTTGCGTGTGTATAGGTCTCTGAACCAAAGCTCAAAACAGGAGCGTCTTTGGCTTTAATAGCACTAGACAATCTTACTGGATAAGTAGCAGCTGGTTGCAAAGCCGTTCCAAGCGTATGCCATTGCAAACCGCTACCCTTAGTAGTTTCATTAAATGTTCCGAACAAGAATTGTTGTCCTGGTTTGATAAATTTTTCTTCCCTATCCAGAACAATATTGCGGTAGCTGATTTTGTTTTTTCTTCCTAATCCACCTGTGATACAAACAGAAGGTTTTACCCCAGAAGGATCTACCTGCCAAATATCGTACTGGTCATAAATAAATACTGCAGCATCATTTTCTAACCATCCCATTACACCATAAGCATTGGGATCATCGGGTACGTCATTGTCCACATCGTATAAAGGAACCGTAATGTCTTTGGCTACTCTTACGCTTGCTTTTTTCTCTGCATCATAAGCGCTGAATTGCTTTTTACGCTCATCATAATGCAAGAGGAATTTGCCTGTATAAGAGGGGTACACATTTCCTTTGAAGTCTTTTTGAATGAGGCTAGTAGCACCTGTGATTGGATCAACAGCTATTAGATCATTCAAGGTAAAACCTTGCCATTGAGAAGCAATTCTTTTGCCTCCATCGGCAACAGCATAAGCTACAGCCCCATCTCCTTCTTGTGTGAGGATCAGATTTCTATAGGCTGGATTGGCCAAAGAGACCAATGCCTTGTTGTCAAAATCATATCGCGCAGCAAAGCTTTTACGTAATTCAAATTCCAAGTTGCGCAATTGTTGTGGTTGCAAATAATCATCGTTATAATGCCAAACGTCTACAGACACGCGTTCAAAATCTGGAAGCGTAGTATCTTTTACGGGCAAGATGGGTGCAGTACCAAAGAACAAATGCTTTCCAGATTTTGAAAAACTGATTTGTGCATTTTCACTAATGCCTTGCTTAGCAGGTAGTCCTTTGATGCTATTGTCTGCAAGCATGGACGCACTATCCATTCCATCTTTATAATAATAAAGTTTGTAGAATTTTTGCAAGGCTTTGGCCGAGCTATCTCTTTCAGCAACAAAGGCCAATTGCTTACCCAACTCATCCATTCTATAACCCTTGGCGTCATTGAATGATTGGAAGATGGTTTTCTTAGAAAGGTTATTGAGTTCTAGTTTTTGAACCGTGGCTTTTACGCTAGCGTCTCCTGTTTTTTTACTGGTTTCTATGACAAGTGAAGTTCCTTTAATATTGAAAAAATATTCTGAAACCAGTTTGTATGTTTCTTGTTTACCAGTCTCCATATTAATTAGCAAGAGGTCAGTTCCTTCTTCAATAGGTTCTTCAGGTGCTTTTGGAGTAGCTGGCCTAGCATCCCTTTTTGGTTGCAAGACAGACATACCCTTCATCTTGGCTTCCATGCCTTTTAAACGAATACTATCTGCAATGCGTAAAATACTATCCGCAGTGGCAAATAATTGCTTGAGTCTTGCAGCTGAATCCAATTCTGCTTTTGCTTTAGGAGTCAGATCTGGTAAAGATTTCTCCAACAAACATGCTAACCATATACCAGATTCATCCGGCAATTTATAAGACTTGAGTCTTGGAATTTTCACGGTTTTCATACCATTCAATGCCACATAGCAAAGGGTGTCTTTGGGCATTTCATCAGGTCTTTTCTTTTTAACTCGGGCATCCCTGGTTTCTTTGAAACTGGGTTTAATTCTCAACACCAAGTACTGGCTATTGTCTGAAAATTGCGCCGTATAACCCCTAGGAATGGCTAATTTGGCATCTCCCTGAACAGATTGTAGGTAGAGAACCCCATCTCCTTCCTGTGGATTTACACTAAAGGCTAAGAATTTGCCGTCATTACTCAAAACCCTTTCTGTAATTGACTGCCATCCATCATACACGGAATGATCCAGTGGCTTTTTTTGCGCTTGTAACATGCCTGCCCAAAGAAGCAAACAAAATGCAGTGATTAGTTGTTTCATGCTAGTTGTTTTGGTAGAAATTGGGTTTAAATATAGTAAAGCGGCCCCATTTTACCGTAGGGAATCCACCAACGGATGAACGGTTCAACAATCAACCAAAATCAAACGTAAATTTGCACACTCAAGCTCAACAAATGAAAATCAGATTGTTTTTAGTAGTTATTGGTTTACATGCCTTTACGGCGATGGCTCAAAATACAGGATCCATCTCAGGGATCATCTTAAACAAACAAAATCAGCAACCCATTGCAGGTGCCAGTATCTCTATTGGCACAGCCCAACAAGGTGTGATTACAGATAGTTTGGGTAGGTTTAGAAAATCAGGAATCCAGAACGGTTCCGTGAATGTAAAAGTGACCGCCATTGGCTTTAGTCCTTTGCAACTCTTCAACGTACTCATTACTTCTGGTAATGAAAATAACCTGGTGTTAGAATTGGAACCCATGGTTAATGAACTCAAGGCAGTAACTGTAACAAGTGGAGGCAGAAAAACTGCCAAAGCAGCTACGCTTGAAACACCTTTAAGTGTTCAGCGCTTGACTACAGAAGAAATTAAACAGAATCCAGGTGGTAATTTTGATATCTCAAGGGTGATCCAAAGTTTACCCGGTGTAGGAGGTACGGCTAGTACTGCAGGTTTTAGAAATGATATTGTGATTAGAGGTGGAGCCCCCAATGAAAATGTGTATTACTTAGATGGCATTGAAGTTCCTGTAATCAATCACTTTGCTACACAGGGAAGTGCGGGAGGACCAGCAGGTATTTTGAATGTGAGTTTTATTGAAGACGTAAAACTGAGTAGTTCTTCTTTTGATGCAAAATTTGACAATGCCTTATCGTCTGTGTTTGAGTTCAAACAAAAAAGGGGGAATACCAACCACCTGCAAGGCAATATCAGATTGAGCGGAACAGAATTAGCTGCAACCTTTGATGGCCCTTTATCTAAAACTGGTAAGACTACTTTCTTGGCATCTGCCAGAAGGTCTTATTTACAGTTTCTGTTCCAAGCCATTGACCTACCCATTAGACCAAACTACTGGGATTTCCAATACAAGATCACCCATCAAATCAACCCAAAAACAACCCTTACCTTTTTAGGTGTTGGTGCCATTGA
This sequence comes from Chitinophagaceae bacterium BSSC1, assembly GCA_002256435.1. Lineage (GTDB taxonomy): Bacteria > Bacteroidota > Bacteroidia > Chitinophagales > Chitinophagaceae > Sediminibacterium. The sequence continues at coordinate 152,997 of NKJC01000004.1, read as the reverse complement.
TGAATTTAGTTTTGCAGCACCCAAAAAAGCTACTCCTGAAAAACTATACGCACTCAATAGTAATCCCAGTATTGAACAATGGAATTATACCATTGGACTTAGCTTGAAACATTTGATCAACAATGGTTATTGGAATCTAGCCCTTAGCCGTAATGATTTTAGCAATAACAACCAGAAATATGAGAACAATTTGGGGCCAGTAAAAGGCACCCAAACACTTAATGTTGATTCCAAAGAAACAGAAAATAAAATCCGTTTTGACGTTAATAAAAATCTGGGTGGATGGAAATTTACATATGGTGCAATGGCACAATTGGTACACTATGAAAACAGCACTTTCCAAATTGTAAGAGCCGCTGTAACAGATAATGCAGGTAACGTGATTAAACCCGCAGAAACTTTTAATTACAACACTTCTAATAATTTCAGCAAACTGGGTTTCTTTGCCCAAGCAGGCAAACGCTTTTTTGACAACAGGCTAGCCATTAGTGCCGGTTTGCGTAGCGATGTGAATAGCTTTACCACAGACGGTTGGAACCCTATTGCCACGCTTAGTCCAAGAATTAGTTTCTCTTATGTACTAGCCGATAAATGGAACCTGAATGCCAGCATTGGCCGCTATTCCAAGATTCCACCTTATACCATTTTAGGCTTTCAAACCAATAATCAATTTGTAAACAAAGACGCCAAATACCAAATGAGCAATCATTATGTAATTGGTATTGAGCACTTAAAAAGCGAGTCTACTCGTTTCACTTTTGAAGGCTTTTACAAACAATATAGCAATGTGCCAGTATCTGTTAAAAATGGCATTAGCCTTTCAAACCTAGGTGGTGATTTTGCTATCCTAGGAAATGAACCCGTGAGTTTTAATGGCAAAGGAAGGGCTTATGGATTTGAGTTTTTTGCCCAACAAAAATTGACCAAACGCTTTTTTGGCATCTTGAGTTATACCTTTTTCAGAAGCGAATATACCAATGCCAATCAGGCTTATACTGCCAGTTCTTGGGACAACAAACACTTGCTCAGTTTCACTTGGGGTTACAAGTTTAACCATAACTGGGAATTAGGTCTGAAATTCCGTTACCAAGGTGGTGTTCCAAATACACCTTATGATGAGCTAGCCAGCCGTACCAACTATTTAACCTTGGGAACTGGTGTGTTGGATTATGGTAGAATCAATACCCAACGTCTGCGCAATTTCAATGCCAGCGATGTAAGAATTGACAAGAAATGGAATTTCAAAAAAACTACTATTGACTTGTATTTAGACGTGACCAACTGGTATTTGGCCAAGAGTCCAGCAGCGCCTATTTATACCTTCCAACGCACGGCAGACAATACAGGTTTTGTAACCACCAATGGTCAACCCATTCAACAAAATGGTTCTAATGCCATTCCTTATTATTTGATTAGTGAAGACGCCAATGTTACCCCAACCATTGGATTCATTATTGAATTTTAATGATTGGCAACAAAATGGTAGCTTACAAACTAGATTAATTTGAGGTAGCCCCACTTCAAATTGCTCATAAATATTGAAACATGAAATCATTCTTGCTTTGTCTAATACTGACAATGGGGCTATTGCATTTGGGATGGGCACAAAATCCTTATCGTGATCAGATACTGCAACAAGCTCGTGTGATTACCCGTGCTACTGAGAAAAATGACAATACTACCCTAGCCAAAAAAGCCTATCCACCTTTACAAGAGCAAATGGGTGGCGCAGAAAAAATGGCACAGACTTTAAAAGAAAAAAGTAAAAAGCTTTTTTCCATGGGTATTGACTTAAAGGAAATTCAATTGGGCGAACCAGACAGTTTGTATGAAGCAGGTAAAGAATTACATTGCCTAGTTAGTCAATCCATTATTTTTGAAACGCCCCCTGGTAAATTAAAACAGGAGTCTTGGTTATTGGCTATCAGCAATAACAATGGCAAAGACTGGTATTTTATTGATGTCTCCAATTTGAATGAGAAAAAAATCAAGGAATTATTTCCAGCCTTTAATCCCGCTTTAAAAATACCTGCAGAAAAGAAAGCCCAATTATTGAAAGAAGACTGATTAGTGTTTTTTCAATTTCACTACGCGCAACATTTGCAAAACAACGGAAACTCCAATTAATAAAAACCCAATATAGAAACTGGATTGCAAGTCTTTTTGCTCTTGAAACAATACAAAGGCCAAGATAATTCCATAAACAGGTTCTAAATTTAAACTCAGATTTTGAGTAAAGGCAGATACTTTTTGCAAGGCCTGCAACATTAGGTCCATGGCCCATACCGTACAAAACCAACTCAGGACCAAGAGCCAACCCCATTCCTGCAAAGAAGGGAGCAAATGATTGGTAGGAAAGCGTTGCAAGTACCAAGGCATTAAAATGGTTAGGATCAAAAGCCCACCAGAAAGCTCATAGAGCATCATGGTTTTGGGAGCAACCGTTGCCACATTGCGTTTGTTCAATACGGAGAACAGTGCCGCAAAAATGGCCGATGCTAATCCAATGGCAATCCCCAATCGATACCTTGCGTCAAAATGAAAGATTAGATAAATACCTGCCAAACTCAGAAGTCCCAACCCTACTTCTATCCAACTAAATGATTTTCTGGTTAACAAGGGTTCCAATAAAGCCGTAAACAAACCCGTTGAGGCAAAACAAACAAGCCCTATAGATACGTTGGCATATTTGATACTCCCATAGAAGCAAACCCAGTGAATGGCAATTAAAGCACCAATAAACAAGAGTTGAAGGGCTTTCTTAAAAGGCACTTGTTGTAACTCTTTTTTCCAAACCAAGAGTGCAAAAAGACTTACTACAGTTATTCCAATTCTATACCAAACCAATAAGGCTTCATTTAGGGTAATTAATACCCCCAATACACCTGTAAATCCTGCCAGGAAAACCGCAATATGTAATTTGATCAAGGCCTGTTTCATGCAAACACCATTTAGGCTGTTTCAAAAATAGGTGTTATCCACAAGCTGAAATCTTTTTTGTTCTTAGTTGCAGAACAGATTAAGTTTATTCTGAAATTGTAAGAAAATTCAAAAACAGCTACTAACGCTAAAAACAATCCATGGAACCCATTATACAATTGAAAAACCTGGTCAAGCATTATGGCGAGAAACAGGTACTCAAAGGCATTGACCTAGACATCTATCCCGGACAAGTTATTGGTTATATTGGCCCTAATGGAGCAGGTAAAAGCACTACTGTTAAAATTCTTTGTGGCTTAATTTCTGATTATGAGGGAACCGTAATAGTAGAGGGGATTGATTTAAAAACAGATCCATTGGCTGTAAAAAGAAAAGTGGGTTATGTTCCTGAATTGGCGGAACTCTATGACGTGTTAACCCCCGCTGAGTTTTTAGGATTCATGGCAGAACTCTATGGAATGCCTAAAGAAGTGGCCGATGAAAGAATGCAAAAAATGTTGGCGGCTTTTGGACTAGACACTAACCTTCACCAACGCATGGATACTTTTAGTAAGGGTATGCGTCAAAAAGTATTAATTATTTCTGGGCTATTACACAATCCTGATATTATTATTTTGGATGAACCATTGAGTGGTTTAGACGCCAATTCAGTGATCATTGTCAAAGACCTCATTAGTAAACTAGCCAAGGACGGCAAAACCATTTTCTACTGCAGCCATATGATGGACGTAGTAGAAAAAGTAAGTGATAGAATTGTACTCATTAATGATGGCTCGGTCATTGCCGATGGTAGCTTTGAAGAATTGCAAAACCAACAGGGTAACCAAAGTCTAGAAAAAATCTTTGCACATATGACTGCAAAAGGATCTTTAAACGATGCCGCTGATCAACTCATGCGTGCATTTGAAAACTAAGCCATGAATATTGTCAATCGCTTTTTTTTAAATATGGTCATGCTTCCCACTAGCATCTATGAACGCATGGGAGTAGACACCACCCAATTAAAATCTATCTTGAAAATCAAGCTGGCCATGGATGATAGAAGGCCTAGTAGTTTTCAACAAAATAGGGCACAGAAAAATAAAAAGCCTATTAAGCTGGCCACACTGGGTACCATGGTATTGACCCTTTTAATGGGTAGCTTTTTTCTCTTTAGTTTTTTTGTTGGTAATGATGATGTGACCAAGGGCACCATCTATTTTAGCATGTATATTTTTATGCTAGCGGCTACCCTGATTTCTGATTTCACCTCGGTATTAATTGACGTGAGGGACAATATGATCATTTTGCCCAAACCCGTTTCAGACAGAACCTTCTTACTTTCTAGGCTACTGCATATTGTAGTTCATATTAGCAAACTCATCCTACCCATGACTTTACCAGCCATGATTTTAATTGGCATTAATAGAGGTATTGGCGGAGTAAGTTCTTTTGCTTTTTTGGTTTTCCTAGCAACGCTGTTTACCATCTTCTTAATCAACGCCCTCTATATCTTTATTTTAAGGGTCACCACTCCTGAACGTTTTAAAACCATCATCAGTTATTTTCAGATATTTATTGCCATCATGTTCTATGCATCTTACCAATTGGTGCCTAGATTAATTAATAAAGCAGTTATAGAAAACTTCCGTGTTGGACAAAGCACCTGGATCTGGTTAACGCCACCCTATTGGTTTGCCAATGCTTGGAATTTATTAAACAATGCAGACTTTAGCATGGGTGCCATCATTAGTATGGTGTTAAGTATTGCGATACCTATTGCAAGTATTTGGGTGGTGATCAAATATTTTGCCCCCAATTTTAACCGTAAACTTTCTATGATCAGTGGCTCAGAGGGCGGGGCAGCTCCCCTACCAAAAAATGGCAAAATCATTAGATCTACCACTTCTATTTATTTAAGTTTGGTATCTAAATGGTTTAGCCGCAAGGGTGCAGAAAGAATGGCCTTCTTACTCACTTATAAAATCACTTCAAGAAGCCGGGAGTTTAAAATGAAAGTATACCCTTCTATGGGCTACTTGGTAGTGTACTTGGTCATGATTTTTTTTACCAACAAGAAAATTAGTGTATCAGACTTAAGCTATGGAAATACTTCTAGTAAAATCCTTTTTATCTCCTTAATCTATTTTAGCTCTTTTATTTTGATCATGGCTAGTGGTCAGATTCAATACTCTGATAAGTTTAAAGCCGCCTGGATCTATTTTACTACCCCCATCAAAGAACCAGGTATGCTCATCAGCGGAGCTATCAGGGCCATGATTGTAAAATTTTATCTTCCCTTGATTAGCACCATTACTATATTATCCATTGTATTTATGGGGCCAGCCATCATACCTAATCTGGTTTTGGGTTGCGCTAACCAACTTTTTATCACGGCTATGGTGGGTTATATTAGTATTAGAGAACTTCCTTTTTCTCATGCACAGGACCAAGTAAAAATCAATTTTATCAGAGGGTTGTTTACTTTCTTAATTCCTGTATCGGTAGCTGGGTTGCATTACCTAGTCTATAGCTTTATGCCAGTAGTAATCATTCTATCGGTGTTAGTAATTATTGCTTATTGGATGGTCATGGACAGTATCCGCAAAAAAAGTTGGGTCAATATAATTACTACTTATGAAGACTAAGAACTAGTTATTGTTCTTTAAACGTTTGTGGTAGTCTTTAAAGAGGCTTTGCCATTGAATTTTAAGAACACCAAGAACGCCTTCTTTGATAATGCCCTTACTCATTTTGCTTTGACCAATTTTACGGTCAATAAAAGTGATGGGCACTTCTTTGATCTTGAAACCTAGTTTCCAAGCTGCAAATTTCATTTCAATTTGAAAAGCATAACCCACAAAACTAATTTGGTCAAGGTTCATGGCGTCAAGCACTTCTCTTTTGTAACAAACAAATCCTGCAGTAGGATCATTTACTGGCATCCATGTGATGATCTTGGTATAGAAAGCACCTCCTTTAGAATAAATTTTTCTGTCAATGGGCCAGTTCTCTGTTTTCCCTCCGGGCACATACCTGCTTCCAATTGACAAATCGGCACCGCCAGTTTTACAAGCATCATAGAGGCGTTCCAGGTCATGAGGACTATGAGAAAAGTCTGCGTCCATTTCAAAAATGAAAGCATAGCCTTTTTCCAAACACCATTTGAATCCATGAATATAGGCAGTACCCAGTCCTAGTTTACCTTTGCGTTCCGCAATAAAAAGTTGATCAGGGTATTGGCTCATTAAATTTTTGACAATCTCAGCTGTACCATCTGGGGAACCATCATCCACCACCAGAATATGATAGCCTAGTTTAAGACCAAATACGGTGTGAATAATGAGGGAGATATTCTCCTTTTCATTATAAGTGGGTATGATGACTATTTTTTCCAAATCCAAGTATAGAATTGCCGCTAAATTACAAATCTGCTTCATTTGAGCAGATTAATCTTCCCAAATCGGTGAAATGATGCTGAAGAACGCTTGAATTATCCCTTTTTTAACAAAGTTCTATTCAAAATTTCTGTGAGCTTTTGTTTGGTGTTCATGGGAAAATCTCCCTTCATCATCCAATCATAGTATTGAGGCTCTTCCTTGAGTACTTGTGTTACAGGCTTACCCTTGTGCTTGCCAAAATTGAATACTTCTACTCCATTGTCTTTTACAAAACGGCGTGCAAAATCCACAATATCATCTTCTCCTGTAAACTTGACAATCTGTTCTACTGAATCACCTATTTGAGGATAACGTTCTAATTGTGACTCTAACACTTCCCAAGTTGCTGTGGCATCTGCTTCTGCACCATGGGCTCCTTCTAAGGTTTTATTGCAATAAAATTTATACGCAGCACTTAGTGTGCGCTGTTCCATCATGTGAAAAATCTTTTGAACGTCTACCAGTTTTTTCCCGTCAACCGTAAACTCAATTCCTGCACGCAGAAACTCTTCTAACAACATGGGTATATCAAATCGGTTACTGTTATAACCTCCTAAATCACAACCATCTATAAATTGCTTGATCTCATTGGCCACCTGCTTAAAACTAGGCGCGTCTTTGACCATCTCGTCAGTAATTCCGTGAATATCACTTGCCTGTTTGGGTATGGGCATGAGTGGATTCAACAATTTGCGCTTGACTTGTTTGGTACCATCAATGGATATTTTCACAATGGCCAATTCCACTATTCTATCGTTGGTAATGTTGATACCGGTGGTTTCCAGGTCAATAAAGGCAATGGGACGAGTAAGTTGTAATTTCATATTGGTTCTTTTATCAGGAATTGGAATTTCCGGTAATTCTTTTGGCGAAAGTAAGCATATCTAGGCCATCATAGTTGCCGCTACTCATCAAAACCAGGTTGGCTTGGACAAAAGACCTATTTTCTAACCAGTTTTGCAAGTCTTCTTTGTGGTTCATCACCAAGAGACCAGGCTGGTTAAATCCTTCGCGCACTTTATCCGCAGGTAGATCCGGCATCCGCTTTAGCTCTAATGCATGTTTGGAATAAAACACAATGGCAGTATCGGCCTTGGCCAACGCCCCATTGTATTCACTCATAAAGGCTTCATTCAAACTACTAAAGGTATGCAGCTCCAAAATGGCTATCAGTTCCCGGTTGGGGTATTGTTGTTTTACAGCTTCAATGGTGGCTTTTACCTTGCTAGGGGCGTGCGCAAAATCGCGATAGACATTTACTCGCTCATTGCTTGCCAAGAGCTCTAAACGTTTGCTAGCACCAGTAAAATTGGCAATGGCCTGTACAAAATCTGCAGCACTAATACCAATCTCTGCACAGGCATAATAAGCCGCATAAAGATTCATGAGGTTATGATTACCAAAAACCTTTAACCCTGTAGCATGCCCCTCAATGATTACCGTAGTTGCGCCATTGTCAATAGTGTGTGTTGGCACGCCATAAGGCTGGTAGCGCAAGTCTGCGCGATGGTTCTCTTTGACCAATTTGTCTAAGACTGGATCTGAAGCGTTGTATATTAATAACCCACCCGCTTCAATCTTATTGATAAAAATGACAAACTGTTCTAAGTAAAATTCAAATGTGGGGAACACATTAATATGATCCCAGGCAATACCAGTAAGTATGGCCACGTGTGGAAACAAAAAGTGGAATTTGGGTTTGCGCTCAATAGCACTGGCGGGGTATTCATCTCCCTCGCAAACAATTACGGGTGCATCCGTAATATCTACCGATTGGTCAAATCCCGCTAGTTTGGCCCCTACCAAGTAGTCAAATTTCTGATTCAGGGTTCTGAGCACGTGCATGATCATACTGGTAGTGGTGGTTTTGCCATGGCTGCCACCTACTACAATGCGCTTTTTTTGCTGACTCTCGTGGTAAATATATTCAGGGAAAGAATAGATTTTTAAGCCTAAGGCGATGGCTTTTTGCAGTTCCGGATTATCCTGTCTAGCATGCATCCCTAAGATAATGGCGTCTAAATCAGGCGTAATCAAGTCTGGTTGCCAACCCATTTGACTAGGCAGCAAGCCCTCTGCTTCTAAATTGGTTCTAGAAGGTTCAAAAATCTCGTCATCCGTACCCGTAACCTGATAACCCTTCCTTTTTAGGGCAATAGCCAACTGGTGCATGACGCTTCCGCCAATAGATATAAAATGTACCCGCATACTTGGTTTTTAATAGTGAAACTGCAACTTTAACAATAATAACGTGTCATCTAGGCAGCAAATCACAATGAAAAGCTATCTTTACCGTTAAGTATTAAGGAATAAAAATAAGTCAATTACCCTATCAACACCTTTGTATGAAAAAATTCAGCTACTTGATAGTTCTACTTACCCTAGTTGCGGTTGTAGGAAGTTCTTGTGTTTCAAGCAGAAATAGCAATGGCTGCCCTACTACCAACAAGAATTTTTTCAAAGGAAGATAAGCTGGCACTAAAAAGATTTTTCTTAAGTCATGAATTGGATCCCACTTACCAGCGAAGCGCAATTAGAAAGTATTTCAGAAGCCTCTAAGAACAAACCTCAGGTTATTTTCAAGCATAGTACTACTTGCAGCATTAGCGGCATGGCACTTAGCCGTATGAACCGATCTGAATTTCCTGAAACCATTGACTTTTACCTACTAGACCTAAAACAATACCGCAATATCTCTAATCAAATAGCGGAGCAATTTCATGTTCACCATGAATCACCACAAGTGCTCTTAATCAAGCAAGGTGAATGCGTGTATGACGAGAGTCATTATGGAATTAATATGGACGAACTGGTTGAACAGTCCGCCCAATAATTCTTTTTGCAAGCATTGATGGCTGCCCCCTTATAATTTATTGGACAAAAATTGTTTGAAGGACTGTTTCAGTTCTACATACAATTTTTGATTGGTCAGCATCCTGTCACGGATATCGTACTCATCATCTGCTTTTTTCTGCTGCAGTTTTTTATTGTTAATGTCTTTTTCCAACAAAGAAATCAAGGCTTCTTGGGCCTTTACGTCATTTTTAAGCGAATTGATAAAGTTCAACTGAATGATAAACTGGTTTTGAAAATGTTCCACTTCAGCCCTAACCAACGTATCTGAATAGCTGGCATTCACTGCAGCCAAATACTTGTCCAGCACTTCTATTTCCTGTTTCCAATATGCCATTTCTATTAACCAGAGCTCGTGGTCAAAATGCAGTTCTCTAATTGATTTGTTATTGATAATCATATGGGTTCTTTTGATAAAGTTGAAAATATTTGATTAGAAGCCGAATGATATTTGTCATTAAAAAAAGAATCTTAACCTAGAATTAAATGTAACTGAAATCACAGAAGATGCCATTAAAATACTGCAACTTTGCAGCCATTAGAAACGCTCATGGAAATCGCTGGCTTTTTTGCTGCATTTATCATAGGCATCACGTTAGGACTGATTGGCGGTGGTGGATCTATACTAACAATCCCAGTATTAGTCTACCTTTTTCACATACCACCCACTATTGCAACTGGCTATTCCTTGTTTATTGTTGGAATTAGCAGTTTGGCCGGCTCTTACAATAGTTTTAGAAAGGGGAATATAGACATGAAGGCCGTGCTCTATTTTGGGATTACTTCTATTGTTACGGTGGTTTTGATCAGGCGTTTGTTGATTCCCATTATTCCAGAGCATTTATTCAACCTAGGCAGTTTGGCTATTAGCAGGTCTTTTTTAACCATGATTTTATTGGCCATAGTCATGATTCTTGCGTCTTTTAATATGATCTTTAAACCAACTCCCAAACGCAGTCATCATGCCCAAGACATGCATTATGGCAAGGCGCTGATTAGAGGCGTAGAGATTGGCATATTAACAGGATTACTTGGCGCGGGTGGAGGCTTTTTAATTATTCCAGTGCTGATCTTCTCTTTTCATTTGAGTATGAAAAAAGCTGTGGGTACTTCCCTACTCATCATTGCCCTAAATGCCTTATTTGGATTTGCCTCTGATTTGTCTCAATATGAAATTCATTGGCAATTATTATTAACCCTAACCGCTATTGCCGTTGCTGGAACTTTTGTGGGCAATTTATTGGGATTAAAGATACCCGGAGAAAAACTCAAAAAAGGGTTTGGCTTATTTATCCTACTTGCTGGATGCTATATTATTTTACACGAGTTGTTGCTCAAATAAGCCCAGCCATTGTCTTTGAAGTGTCATTGACTAAATCAGTGCCCCTATTTATTCCCTTTTCAAAACTGACAAATATCATAGTACAGACGGTGTTGAAACTGCAATTTTGAGCCATCAAAACAAAGACCATGATTGTAGAACAAATCTATACCGGATGCCTAGCACAGGGTGCTTATTATATTGAAAGCAATGGTGAAGCAGTAGTGATTGACCCACTGCGCGATATTGACAATTATGTTGCCAAAGCAGCTCAAAACAAGGCCAAAATCAAATACGTTTTTGAAACCCATTTTCACGCAGACTTTGTGTCTGGTCATATGGACCTATCCAAAGCCACTGGTGCAGAAATTATATATGGGCCAACTGCTGTACCAGGTTTTACAGCTACCGTTGCAACAGATGGACAAGTATTTCAAGTAGGCGAACTTTTTTTTGAAGTCTTGCATACACCCGGACATACCATGGAAAGTTGTTGCTATTTGATGAAAGACGCCGCTGGTAAGCAATTGGGATTATTTTCCGGAGACACTTTGTTTATTGGAGATGTAGGTAGACCAGATTTAGCCCAACAAGCTGCACACAAAACTTTGGAAGATTTAGCAGGATTATTATTTGATTCATTGCGTAATAAAATCATGCCATTAAATGATGACCTGATTGTTTATCCTGCACATGGTGCGGGTAGTGCTTGTGGCAAAAAAATGAGTGCAGAAACCACTGATACTTTGGGTCATCAAAAAGCCAGCAATTATGCACTGCGTGCAACTATGACAAGAGAAGAATTTATTCAAGAAGTCACCAACGGATTAGTAGCTCCCCCCGGTTATTTTCCACTCAATGTAGCTTTGAATAAACAGGGTTATGAAGACATTCATGCGGTATTAGACAGGGGCACCAAGACCCTTAGCGCCAATGCTTTTGAAGCAGCCGCTGATGAAACAGAAGCCATTATTATTGATACTAGATCAGCTGCGGAATTTGCCAAAGGCTTTATTCCCAACAGTTACAATATTGGGATTGATGGATCCTTTGCCGTTTGGGTGGGTGCTATTATCAAAGACGTAAAGCAACCCTTGCTCATTGTTGCAGAAGAAGGCCGTGCATTAGAAGTAGCAACCAGACTTGCACGTGTAGGATTTGATCATGCCATTGGTTATTTAAAAGGTGGATTTGAAGCATGGAAACAGGCTAAGAAAGACTTTGATATTGTTGTGAGCATGGATGGGAATAGACTAGCTGAGATTTACAAGCAAGACCCTAGTATTGTTTTGCTAGACGTTCGCAAGAAAAGTGAATATGATAGCGAGCATATTGTTGGCGCCATCAATGCACCACTAGACTTTGTAGACGAGACTATTGCAACAATAGACCATCAGCAAACCATTTATGTGCATTGTGCTGGCGGATATAGGAGTATGGCTTTTGTTTCCATCATGCAATCAAGAGGGTATCATAAACTAATCAATTGCAGTACTGGATTTAAAGGGCTCATAGAAACGGGTGCTTTTCCAGTTACTGAATTTGTTTGCCAGAATACCCAACTATAGGTTATTTCTACTATTTTTGTGGACTAAAGAACCCACATGATTGATTGGTTGAAACAGCCTTGGCCTTGGTATGTAGCTGGCCCATTGATTGGCCTTACCGTGCCTACCCTTTTGTTAATTGGTAATAAACGCTTTGGCATTAGCAGTTCCCTGCGCCATATCTGCGCGGCCTGTTTGCCCGCCAAGATTCCCTATTTTCAATACGATTGGAAAAAAGAAATCTGGAACCTGTTTTTTGTATTTGGCATTTTCCTAGGTGGCATCATTGCTGTGCAATGCTTGGCCAATCCCCTACCCGTTGCCGTAAATCCAGCCCTAGCAGCAGAATTAAAAACCTATGGCATTAGTAATTATGATGCCTTAATCCCAATAGAAATCTTTAATTGGCCTGCACTATTGCACCCCAAGGGTTTGATCCTGATGGTGGTGGGTGGTTTCCTAGTAGGTTTTGGAACCCGTTATGCCGGTGGGTGTACTTCTGGTCATGCCATTACCGGACTGAGCAATTTGCAATGGACATCGCTGGTAGCCACTATCTGTTTTATGGTAGGTGGTTTTATCATGGCCAATTTAATTTTACCCCTTATTCTTTCTTTGTAATATGAGCACAATAGTTCCAGAAAACGACGCAGAAATTCGCAAGCAAGACAGTATCTGCACCAATGAAACGCAGATCCAGCACCCCTCTTGGTATAACCTTAAATACTTGGTGGTGGGCATTTTGTTTGGGATTGTGTTTGTAAAAGCCGAGATCATCAGCTGGTTTAGGATTCAAGAAATGTTCCGCTTGCAAAGCTTTCACATGTATGGAGTCATTGGCAGTGCTGTAGTGGTGGGTATGGTCAGCGTTTTTCTGATCAAAAAATTTAAGATCAAAACCATTTATGGAGAACCTGTTCATTTTGACAACACACCCTTTAACAAAGGACAGATCTATGGTGGTTTGTTGTTTGGATTTGGATGGGCCATTACAGGAGCCTGTCCTGGCCCCTTGTTTGCTCAAATTGGAACAGGTGCAACCGTGACCATCATTACCTTACTCAGTGCCATTGCTGGCACTTGGGTGTATGGATTGTTGCGCAATAAATTGCCTCACTAAATTCAGAACTAAACTTTCAGCAAAAACTATTGTAGAGTTTTCTTCATGACCCAGTCATGTTGTACATCTTCACCCAGCACAAAAATGGCTTCCGCACAAATGCTAAAACCAGCTAATTGGTAGAACTGAATGCCGCGTGGATTTTGTTTCCAAACCACCAACCAGAGCCATTGTCTTTCAAGTACTTTTGCATGTGTAATACAGGCTTCCATCATGGCTTTACCCACACCCTTACCGTGAAAGTTTTTACGCGCATAAAACCTGGCAACCTCCATGGCAGGATCAGTTCCCAAACTTACGTGGGTAGCGTCTTTGAGCTTTACATAACCAGCAAGGGTATCGCCTACATAGGCCAATAAAAAAAGATGCAAAGGGTCTTTTAATTCCGCCAATATTTGTTCATCCGAAAACTTGGTAGTCAAGTAGAGATCCATGTCTTCCTTGGTATTATCCGCAGCATAAGTATCGTAAAAAGTTTCCCTACTAATCTCTGCAATTAGGGCTGCGTCATCAATGGTTGCTGGTACAATTTGAATAGAATACATGCATCAATTTGAGCTGCAATATTACGCCAATTCAATCACCATTGCAGAAGCACCACCACCGCCGTTGCAAATTGCAGCACCACCAATTTTTCCACCTTGTTGTTTCAGCACATGAATCAGTGTTACAATGATTCTAGCACCACTACAACCAAGAGGGTGACCCATAGAAACAGCACCACCGTGTGCATTTACTTTTGCAGGGTCTAGTTTCATTTGTTGGGTATTGGCAATTCCTACCACGGAGAAAGCTTCATTGAGTTCTACAAAGTCTAAGTCTTTTGTTTCCAAACCCGCTTTGGCTAAGGCTTTGGGCAGGGCCAAGGATGGTGTGGTAGTAAACCATTCAGGGGCTTGTTCTGCATCTGCAAAACTGCGAATGATGGCTAGGGGTTTAATGCCCATGGCATCTGCTTTTTCTTTGCTCATTAAGACCAGCGCAGCAGCACCATCATTCATGGTAGAAGCATTGGCGGCAGTAACCGTACCATCTTTGATAAATGCCGGTTTGAGTTCTGGAATCTTATCAAATTTTACATTAAAAGGTTCTTCGTCTTTGGCAAATAAAATGGGATCGCCCTTGCGTTGTGGAATGGGCACAGGAACAATCTCGGCATCAAACCAACCATTCTTGATAGCGGCCTGACTACGGGTATAACTTTCAATAGCAAATGCGTCTTGGTCTTCACGACTAATACCACATTCTTTGGCACAAAGTTCCGCAGCATTCCCCATGGCATAATTGTGGTAGACATCGGTTAAACCATCTTTGGCCAAACCATCAATCATTTGCACATTGCCATATTTGTTACCCCAACGCATATTAGGAGAATAGAAAGGAACATTGCTCATGCTCTCCATACCACCAGCTACTACAATCTCAGCATCGCCCAGCAAAATGGATTGCGCTGCTAACGCGATGGCTTTCATGCCAGATGCACATACTTTATTAACGGTTGTTGCAATCACACTATCGGGCAGCCCCGCAAATTTTGAAGCCTGTCTAGCTGGTGCCTGACCAAGGTTGGCCTGAATCACCGAACCCATTAATACTTCCTGCACTTGAGCGGGATTAATCCCTGCTCTTTCTACTGCTGCTTTGATAGCAATGCCTCCCAATTGGGTGGCACTAAAATCTTTTAAGGAGCCACCAAAACTACCCATGGGTGTACGTACGGCAGAGACAATATAAACGGTTCTTTGTTGCATGACAAGGTTTTGAGTGCCAAAGATAATCGTTCACACTAACAATCGTTAGTAGCACTTGAAAAAACTTCCTTAAAATTAAATGGGAACTAAGCCACTATTTCTACATCGGGTTTGGACTGATCCGTTAAAGGCACTTTACCCCTATCACTTCTTACTACCCTTGAATAAAGCGAGATGTTTTTGTCAAAAATGAAGCGGAAAAAAAGTTTGGTCCAAGAAGTATGGTAGTTCAGGGTATTGTAAAATGCAGGAGCAGTAGCCCTGATCTGTGGCAATTTGTTCCAAGGTACAGAAGGAAAATCGTGGTGCTCATTGTGATAGCCTACATTAAATGCCACGGTGTTTAGAGGACCATAATAACTATGGGTTTCCTGGTCCCCATCTGTCAAATAATGCTCTTGAATCCAGCGTGCACCAAGCGGGTGCAAACCCACAGAGAAAAAGAAAGAAGCAATCAAAAACACAATGGATTTGGGTCCAAGAAAAAATGCTACTGCGGCTACAAACACAATTTGCACCAACATGTTAAAAGCAATCCATCCGTCAAAGGGTTTGATCTCTCGTAGTCTACCCAAACGGAATAATTGAAACAGTGGATAAAACAATAACCAAAGAATTTTTCCAATCACAGAATTGTCAATGAGCTTGGCTTCCCATTCATTGGGTAAGTCTCCGTCAAGTTCCATCACGCCTTGAAAAGAATGGTGTTTAATATGGTATCGTTCAAAAGAAATACTACTAGGAAATACCTGTGGTACATTGGCCAAGATCCCAGCCAGTCTATTGGCCGTATGACTTTTAAAAATGAGTTTGTGCGCGCACTCGTGAATCATGACAAAGAGTGCGTGATCCGCAAAAGCACCAATCAAATAGGCCAACCCAAATACCAACCACCAGCTCTGGTCATGCAACCAATAACAAAGAAATAATTGTACGGAAACAATCAACAGAATGGCCAAAAAGGTATAGGGGTTCTTCCCTATTAGCTTGCGCATTTCTGGCTTATTTTGAAGTATGGCTTTGGTGCGGGCGCGATGTGGCTCCGGGCTATTGGAGTGGACAAAGTCTTTCGTTAGTGACATAGATAACAAGGTAATTGAAAATGACTGATTTATAGCATTTTGTGTCATTTTAAGAACCCAAATCCACAAATTTCTTAAAACAGAAAAGCACCCAATTGGGTGCTTTTCTTAAGTGTATTAAAAGAAAGATGATTATTTCACTTCTTCAAATTCTGCGTCTGTAACGGTTTCACCAGCAGCTTGTGCGCCACCAGCTTGTGCACCGCCCTGAGGACCAGCTTGGGCACCTGCACCAGCACCAGCTTCCGCTTGTGCTTTGTAGATTTCTTCGCTAGCAGCAGTCCATGCAGTATTCATTTCTGCAGTAGCTGCGTCAATGGCTGCAATATCCTGGTTCTTGTGCGCTTCTTTGAGTTTTTCCAAAGCCGCTTCAATTGGTGCTTTTTTGTCTGCAGGAATCTTGTCTCCAAATTCTTTGAATTGTTTCTCAGTTTGGAAGATCATGCTATCTGCAGCATTCAATTTTTCAACGCGCTCACGAGCTTCTTTATCAGCAGCTTCGTTGGCTTTTGCTTCGGCTTTCATTTTCTCTACTTCTTCCTTGCTCAAACCACTACCCGCTTCAATACGAATCTTCTGCTCTTTTCCAGTTCCTTTATCCTTAGCGCTCACGTGGATCATACCATTGGCGTCAATATCAAAAGTCACTTCAATTTGAGGAACTCCGCGTGGAGCTGGAGGAATACCATCAAGGTTAAACATACCCAAGCTCTTGTTTTGAGTGGCCATTGGGCGCTCACCTTGCAAAACGTGGATTTGTACACCTGGTTGGTTATCGCTAGCTGTAGAATATACTTCTGTTTTCTTGGTAGGAATGGTAGTATTAGAAGTAATCATGGTAGTCATTACACCACCCATGGTTTCAATACCCAATCCAAGAGGCGTAACGTCTAACAACAATACGTCTTTGATGTCTCCGCTCAAAACCGCACCTTGAATACCTGCACCAATGGCAACTACTTCATCAGGATTCACACCCTTATTTGGTTTCTTACCAAAGAATTTTTCTACAATTTCTTGAACCTTAGGAATACGAGTAGAACCTCCTACTAAGATTACTTCGTCAATTTGAGAAATGCTATAACCAGCATCATTCAAAGCAGCTTCGCAAGGCTTTAAACAACGTGTAAACAGGTTATCAGACAATGCTTCAAATTTTGCACGAGTAAGTTTTACCACCAAGTGTTTTGGAACACCGTCAACGGCAGTAATATAAGGAAGGTTGATCTCAGTTTCTTGAGAAGAACTCAATTCAACTTTTGCTTTTTCAGAAGCTTCTTTCAAACGCTGTAAGGCCATTGGGTCTTTGCGTAGGTCAATAGCTTCTTGGTTTTTGAACTCTTCAGCCAACCAGTCCATGATTACTTTATCAAAGTCATCACCACCTAAGTGGGTATCACCATTGGTAGATTTTACTTCAAATACACCATCACCTAATTCAAGGATAGAGATATCAAAAGTACCACCACCCAAGTCAAATACGGCAATCTTCTGATCAGCGTGTTTTTTGTCTAGACCATAAGCCAAAGCAGCTGCAGTAGGCTCGTTCACAATTCTGCGAACGTTCAAACCAGCAATCTCACCAGCTTCTTTGGTAGCCTGACGTTGAGCGTCATTAAAATAAGCAGGAACGGTAATCACCGCTTCTGTTACTTCCTGACCCAGGTAGTCTTCTGCTGTTTTTTTCATCTTCTGCAAAATCATGGCAGAGATTTCTTGTGGTGTAAACAAACGATCATCAATGGCTACACGCACAGTATTATTATCGCCTTTGGCAACTTTATAGCTCCAGTGGCTGATTTCTTCAGTTACTTCATCAAACCTCCTACCCATGAAACGCTTAACGCTACTAATGGTGTTTTGAGGATTGGTAATGGCCTGACGCTTAGCAGGATCTCCTACTTTACGCTCACCATTTTTCAAAAATGCTACAACTGAAGGGGTTGTTCTGCGTCCTTCGTCGTTGGCAATAACAACAGGCTCGTTACCTTCCATAACGGAAACGCAACTGTTGGTTGTTCCTAGGTCAATTCCAATAATCTTTCCCATATACTTATTTTTTAATCTATGATTCCTGTATGAAATCTATGCATTACTGTCAATCACCATGCCATCCGGTCTAAAATGCAAAAATGTCAGAACCTGACAGTAAATTCTACAAGGTTTAGCAGTTTTTTTAGCAAATCCGTACTTTTAGTCATGCAAAACAAGCTGGTTCTCCGTCTTTTGACCTTATTGCTGACAGGATTCTCCCTGATTAGCCAGGCCCAAAATGCCCTGCCACTAGTGCCAGGTATGCAAATACAGCAAAACACGGTGATTCAACCAGGCATGTATCAGCTCAAAGCAGATGGAGCTTTGAACAAGCCCCTGATTCGCATTCAGGGAACCAATCTTACCGTAGATTTTGCCCAAGCCATTTTAGACGGATCGCCCATGGGCACCTTACCCAATCAGATGAAGGGACTAGCCATTTATATAGAGCCAGGTTCTAAAAATATTACCCTTAAAAATCTTGTAGTCAAAGGTTACCAAATAGCCATTCTGGCCGATAGTGTTCAGGGACTCACTATTCAGGACTGTAACCTCAGTTATAATTATCGCCAACAATTGCATAGTCAGTGGAACAAGGAAGATATTAGTGATTGGATGAGTTTTCACCACAATGAAAAGGACGAATGGATGCGATATGGTGCAGCCATTTATCTCAAAAACTGCGATGGCGCCAAGATACATGGCAATTTGGTTACCGGCGGACAATGCGCTTTAATGCTTACCAATTGTAACAAGGGTCAGGTATATGACAATGATTTTTCCTTTAATTCTGGACTAGGGATTGGTATGTATAGGAGCAGTTTTAACCAAGTCTATCATAACAAACTGGACTATAATGTACGTGGCAGCAGTTTTGGATTTTATAGACGCGGCCAAGACAGTGCGGGCATCTTGGTATTTGAACAAAGTAGTGAAAACGTATTTGCCTATAATTCTGTTACGCACGGGGGCGATGGCTTTTTTCTTTGGGCCGGCCAAACCACCATGGATGCTGCCACTGGCGGGTGCAATCATAACCTGCTTTATGGCAATGATTTTTCCTTTGCTCCCACCAATGGCGCGGAACTCACTTTTAGTACCAATACTGTTTTACACAATCGCTTTGAGGGCTGTGACCACGGCATTTGGGGCGGTTATAGTTATAGCAGTGATTTTTCTGATAATGTATTTGTGGGTAATAGAATTGGTATTGCTATTGAACACGGACAAGGCATTAATATTGCCATGAACCGTTTTTTAGAAGACGGCACCGCCATTAAACTTTGGTCTAGAGAAAAGCAACCTGCTGATTGGGCTTATGCCAAATTACGCAATACCCAAAGCAAGAATTATTGGATTACTTCTAATAGGTTTAGCTATAATAAATTGGTCTATGATATTATGGGTACAGACTCTTCCGCATTTGGTGGTAATAAAAAAATGCAGGTGGGTGAGATTTGGAAATGGGGAGAAAGACTCAACGAGATAGATACCAGCCGCGAGGGAGATCTGCTTGATTTGGATTATCAAGAAGACAAAAGACTAGCCAGTATACCGGCCAAAGCCCATCCCGCACAAGGGTTTCCGCAAGGCATTGACCAAATTAGAATCACGCCTTGGGGACCATATGATTTTAAGTCTCCCCTACTTTGGATGAGTCAGATAGACAGTTTGGGGCTCTATCATTTTGAAGTATTGGGGCCCAAGGGAGAATGGTCTTTGAACAAGTTACAAGGCTTTGAACTCTTGACTCGCGGGCCAGATAGTTTACCCTCTAAGCTGCTGGCGCGATTGGATTCCAATACAGTGAACCCAATGATCCAGTTGCAGTACAAAGGTTCTGCCACTACCGATGCATTTGGTAAAACCACGGATGCAGGAATTGCACAAACATTTTCATGGAAGGGATTTAACCCCAAAGAACATTGGCAGGTCAATTGGTATGCATGGGATAGTTTGAGCCATCCTGAGAATGCAGCGTCTGCCTTTGAAAAGCTATTAAACAGCACCCCACTCAAAAGCGCTACAGTAAAGGATTTGAACTATATCTGGTGGGGCAAAATAGACAAGGAATTACCTGCGGATAGTTTTGCAGTGGTGGCAACTACAACCATTAATTTTCCAAAAGATATTTATCAACTCTCTATTACTGCTGATGATTTGGTACGCGTTTATTTGGATGGAAAAATGATCATTGACGCATGGTCTTCTAGCTATACCCAATATGATGATGGAACCAGTCATATGGTGGAACTAGCATTGAATGGCAAACACCAATTAAAAGTTGTTCATGCAGAAAAAACAGGACTAGCTACTTTGCAATTACAGATCAGACCCAAGAGCCATTTGCTTAATTCCCCTGTTGTGGCCGGAAAGTAAAATTCTTCTGACTCACATAAGAGAAGGCCACTACAAAAACAGTGGTCAAGATTTTGCTGGGGGTGGGATACCATCCAAAAAGGTCTACAAACAATTTCAGAAAAGCATAATTGAGTAATAAACAACCAAAAACTACCGTAAAATACTTGGCCAGTTGCTTGGCTTTTCTAACCGATGTTTCTTGGAAAACCACGTACCTACTCAAATAAAATCCAATGGGAAAAGTAACCATAAAGCCAATCAGAAAGGCGGCAATATGCGGTCCAATGGTTAAAAATCCAATATGCACTGGTTGTTTGTCAAGGATAAAATTATAAGAAACAAAAAATAAGCTAATGTCTAAAACCGTATTAAATCCGCCACAAGCGGCATACCTAAAGGTTTGTAGGGGCATGAGTTTGCGGAAGAACGGATAGAAGAAGTCCACAACACTGAGAATCAGGCTACGTATATTTTCGTGCAGCTTTCGCATTTACCGCGGCGAAGGTAGGCCTTAATTTGTTAGCTTTGTCCTCCGAAAATGTTAAGATGAATAGTGTAGTAGCCCAAATAAAAGCAGCCACCGTAACCTCCATACAGCAATTGTATGGTGTAGAACTGAATATAGAACAGGTCTTAGTCAATGCCACCAAACCCGAATTTGAAGGGGATTATACCGTGGTATTATTTGCCTTTGTAAAGCAATTAAAAAAATCACCAGATGCCCTGGGTCAGGAATTGGGTACTGCCCTAGTGGCGGATCATCCAGAACTATTTAGTGGTTTTAATGTGATCAAAGGATTCTTGAACTTGAGTATTGCCAATGCTTATTGGTTGGGTTTTTTACAAAGCGTTCAAGGCAAAACTGGTTTTGGTTTACACGAGCCACGCAACCAAACCGTGATGGTAGAATACAGTTCTCCCAATACCAATAAGCCTTTACACTTAGGTCATTTACGTAATAATTTCTTGGGCTGGAGTATTGCTGAAATTTTAAAAGCCAATGGATACAAGGTTGCCAAAACTTGTATTGTGAATGACCGAGGGATTCATATTTGTAAAAGCATGATTGCTTGGCAGCGATATGGCAATGGTGCTACTCCACAGAGTACGGATATGAAGGGTGACCATTTTGTGGGAGACTATTATGTAAAATTCAATGACGCTTATAAAGCAGAAGTAGCGGATTTAGTTGCAGGTGGAATGGAAACTGCATTAGCTGAAAAAGAAGCCCCCATTATGAAAGCTACTCAGGCCATGTTATTGGACTGGGAAGCTGGCAAGCCAGAAGTGATGGAACTTTGGCGCAATATGAATGGATGGGTCTATGAAGGTTTTGACGCCACTTACCAACGCATTGGAAGTGATTTTGACAAAACCTATTATGAGTCTAATACCTATTTATTGGGTAAGGATTTGGTTGCATCGGGTCTAGAGAAAAAAGTATTTTATCAAAAAGAAGATAGTTCGGTTTGGATTGATTTAACAGCCGATGGTTTGGATGAAAAATTGGTACAACGCAAAGACGGTACATCCGTTTATATTACCCAAGACATTGGACTAGCGGTTCACAAGAACCAAGAGTTTCATGCTGACCAAAGCATTTATGTGGTGGGTGATGAACAGAATTATCACTTCAAGGTTTTAAAACTGATTTGTCAAAAATTAGGGATTCCCGCTGCAGATGGCATTTTCCATTTGAGCTATGGTATGGTGGAATTACCCACTGGTAAAATGAAGAGCCGTGAAGGAACCGTAGTAGACGCAGATGATCTGGTAGACGCTATGATTAACATCGCGCAGCAGAAAACAGAAGAGCTTGGAAAAGTAAAAGACTTTAATTCAGAAGAACTAGTAGAACTCTATGATACCATTGGTTTGGGGGCTTTGAAATTTTTCTTGTTGAGGGTAGACCCTAAAAAGAAAATGATTTTCAACCCAGAAGAGAGTATTGATTTTCATGGTTTCACAGGACCCTTTATTCAATACACGCACGCTAGGATCAAGAGCATTTTGCGCAAGCAAGAAAATGCCAACTGGCAAACTATTGAAGTTGGTGGTGAACTACTTCCTTTAGAAATGGCGCTAGCCAAACAACAAGAAATCTTTCCTTCTGTATTGGAAGAAGCGGCTATAGAACATGACCCTTCTAAGATTGCTATTTATGTATTTGAACTAGCCAAGACCTTTAATACTTTCTATAACCAATTGTCTATTGGTAATGCAGAATCAGAAGAGAAAAAAATATTGCGTTTACAATTATCTGCACTCACTGCACAAATCCTCAAAACAGGTATGTCTTTATTGGGTATTCAGGTGCCGGAAAGAATGTAAATTCCATTGCAAGATTTGCATAAAAAATGCCCCGATTACTCGGGGCATTTTTTTAATTCAGGGGGGAATTAGTGTTTTTTGCTTCTATCCATTTCTCCAATCAGGGGCAATTCGTTTTGCGTTTCTGCTCGAATGGCAGTATGCAAAGCATTTTCCAATTGGATAAATTTGGCCGCGTTAATAGCACCAATAGCAGATTTTACTTTGCCATAATATTTGCTGTATAGTTTTTCAAAAGCCATATTGTTTTTTAAAACGTCTTTGGCTAATTGGTCTGCTTTTTCATCAGTCAAAGTGGTGAAACTATTGGCATAATCAGCAATCAATAACATGCGTTGTTTCCCTAATTCTTTGCGTTTGATTTCATAGTCTTCATAAATGGTAGCAAAGGCAGAAGACTGAGGTTCTTGCAATTTCATGTATGTCTGAACCAGTTCTTGTTTTGACTTGCCATACAAACTTTGAATCACGGCAATATCTTCTTTTACACCTGATTGCGCAAAGCTTGTTCCAGCAATCAGAATAGCGGCTACTACAAATAATTTTTTCATATTCATTTATAATTAATTGGAAATAAAAAAACGCAGCAGTAATTTATCAAATAACAAATTGCTGCTGCGTTAAGTTTTAAAAATTATTCTTTTCTAAAAGCTCTTTGAGCGTCTTTTTGCAAATCGCTATACTGTTCTTTTCCAGTACTTACGGTTACAAAAGAAATAGTACCACCTTTAAAATCACCAGGAGATTTGTACAATTTACTAACTGGGTCACCACTATCATAACCTACACAAAGACCGTCTCCAGCCAAGGTAAATTTACCTACCTGAGCTCTCATAGAGGTAGTTGCAACAGACTTTGCATTGATGTACAATTTAGCTGTACCAATTGACTCATTATGCTCTCCTGCTTTTTCTTTGGTAAACTCCATTCCAAATGTGTATTTGCCAGGAGTAATTGGTGTGGTAGACACTAATTTCTGTTCTGTAATACCCAAGAAATTGTAGATATAATAGAGTTTATGGTCTTTGATAAACAAACTGTGTCCACCAAATCTAGAACCGTGTGCAAAGATTACTCCAGATGCATTGGCGTCTTTTATTTCTACATTGGCAATAATCTTAAATGACTTACCACGTACGTTTACTGCTACTGCTTCTGGAACAGAACTGGTATGCGGATAATAGGTATAGCTATCGCGATCCTCTTCTTCTTTTGGACGATCCAGACCCAAGATTTCAACCGCACTTCTATCATCTAATGGGAAGGCATTGTTCTTTTCGGCTTCTGCTGTATAAAGCTTTTTCAAAGCTTCTAATTTCTCAGGATATTGAGCAGCCAAATCAGTTGCTTCTGCCCTATCTACATCGGTATGATAGAGTTCCCATTTGTCTTGATCAAATTTACCCTTACTAGTTAGTGGTGCGTGAACAGCCACCGCTTTCCAACCATCCTGCCAAATAGCACGGGTTCCCAGCATGGTATAATACTGCACGTGTTTTTGAGTAGGTGCATCAGGCTTGGCATCAAAACTATATTTCATAGAAACCCCAGACAAAGGATATTGGGCAACACCCTTGTATACTTTTGGCATTTCCAATCCAACAATTTCTAAAATAGTAGGAACAATATCCACCGCGTGGTGGTATTGGTTGCGCACTTCGCCACGGGCTTTAATACCCTTAGGCCATGAAATTACCAATGGATCTGCTGTTCCACCAGAATAGTTGGCATAACGTTTGAACATTTTGAAAGGAGCAGAAAATGCTGCAGCCCATCCTGTAGGATAGTGCTCGTAAGTATTTGGTCCACCCAATTCATTGATCAATTTCATGTTCTCAGATAATTCATCAGGATATCCGTTAAAGAATTTGTTCTCATTTACGGAACCACTTGGGCTTCCTTCTCCAGAAGCACCGTTATCGGCAGCATACATGATCACGGTATTATCATACTGACCAGTTGCTTTTAAGTGGTCAATGATACGACCAATTTGCACGTCTGTATATTCAGAGAAAGCGGCGTATACTTCACAAAGTCTTGAGAATAATTTTTTCTCATCAGCAGAAAGCTTGTCCCAAGGTCTAACATAGTCTCCAGGTGCCGCTTGATCAGCAGGCATGGGGTTGAAATCTGTTAACTTGGTATCTTTTGGTAAAATGCCTTTTGCAATCATCCTTGGCAATACCCATTTGCGATAAGCATCATAACCATCGTCAAATTTGCCCTTGTATTTGGCAATATAATCTTTGGGAGCTTGGTGTGGCGCGTGGTTAGCACCTGGGCAATACCACATAAACCAAGGTTTTGAAGGATTGGCTGAATTTTGGTCAGCAATCATTTTAATGGCTTGATCCGCCAAGTCTTTTGACAAATGGTATCCTTTTTCAGGACCATAAGGCTGCTCAATGGCGTGGTTATCTTCTGTTAAATCAGGATAAAACTGGTTGGTTTCACCACCAATAAATCCATAAAAACGGTCATAACCCTGTTGCAAAGGCCATTGACTTTTGTTGGCTCCTGCAGACAAATCTGTTTCAGGAACGTTGTGGTCTTTACCCAACCAAAAAGTACTCCAACCATTGTCGTTTAAGATTTGTGCCATGGTAGCAGCTTCCGCTGGTAATTGGCAAGAGTATCCTGGGAACCCGTTGGCACCTTCGGTAATGGCGCCCATTCCATTCAAATTGTGGTTTCTACCAGTATTGATGCAAGAACGGGTTGGTGAACAAAGGGCTACGGTATGCCATTGAGTATAAGTTAAACCGTCTGCTGCCAGTTTGTCCATTGTGGGCATACTGATTCTTCCGCCATATGGAGACCAAGCACCCAATCCGGTATCATCGTACAAAATGAATAAAATGTTGGGAGAACCAGCTGGTGCTTTTTTGCGAATGTATGGGGCCCAATCGGGTTTAGAATCCCTTACATCCAACTTGACAACTCCATTAAATTTTGGAGGGGCTTGCTGAGCATCAGCACCCAAGGATACCAGGGCAACTGTACCAATCAGCAAGGACTTGATGGTAAATAATTTCATAACATGATAGTTTTATGGAAGGGTATAAAATTATTCCATCATGTTTGGGGTAAAGATTTTCCAAGCCCCAGATATGTAGCAATTTTGAAAATCAGGACAGAACAACAGCAGATTCTGTATTCTTAGGGCCAAAAAGGGCTGCTGGAGTAAGACCAGTTTTCTTTTTTACAGCAGCATAAAAAGACGCTCTTGATTTAAACCCTGCCAACTGACCCAATGCTTCCAATGTATAGTGTAGGTATTCGGGATTAACTGCAACCAGATTTTCCAGATACGCTACTCTATAATTATTGATTAGCTCATTGAAATTCTTGCTGTATTCCTGATTAATAAAAGCAGATAGCTGATGCGATGGTATAGAGAGTTCTCTAGACAAATC
The DNA here is from genome assembly GCA_002256435.1 of Chitinophagaceae bacterium BSSC1. Taxonomy (GTDB): domain Bacteria; phylum Bacteroidota; class Bacteroidia; order Chitinophagales; family Chitinophagaceae; genus Sediminibacterium. The sequence goes on along the minus strand of NKJC01000004.1, from coordinate 126,822 downwards.
TCCCATGGTATAGCCACCTTTAAGAAAGGGTTTGTTTTCTTGAAAATGGTTTTCCAACAAAGATTTATAGGCCAATCCTTGTTCAATGGTTAAACTTGATCTTGGTATTTCTTCCAAAGTCTTTTGCAGTAAGGAAGCCATTTTGTCATCTACATTGGTTGCAGGAATTGTGACTTGTTGCAACCAACCTGTCATGCCATAAAGGATATGAGGGTTTTTCAACAAATACACAATGATGAACAAAATGGTAAAACTGATGGCAAAAATTACAGTATGCCAAATGCTGAAATATACCGTAAGCTGAAATGCAATTAGCCCAAACGCCACCACATAAAGTGCTGCCATACAAGTAGTAAAATAAAACAACCATTTATAGGTGATTAAATTTTGCCGCTGGTTAACTGATGAAATGGCCAATTTGCGTTTCCATTTATAAAGCATGATATATTGTGCAGTGCTGGTAGTAATCCCAAAAATGGCCCTGGCCAAAGGGCCTGTTCCAAGCGGTAGAACACTTTCTGGTTCCCTAGAAATTAAACTTGTGTTATTAATCATTTGCTGGATCAAGACCAATTTTTCAGCGGCGCTTTGTAAATAAAATGGAACAATGGTCAGAGTGAAAAAAACAGCAGGGAAAAACAACAAAAAATCCCATTTTTTAAACTTATACGCTTGTTCTAAAACAGACCTAACATAGAGGTATCCAAAGGCTTGAAAACAAAATGAAGCAATAAATGCAACACGCCACAAATGCGGTTGATTCAAAAAGAATTTAGTCATCATCAACTCACTATTCAGGGCCATGATGCAAATGCAAACCATAAAACCGGCCAATAACTTAGAAATAAATGAATCTGTTTTATTGACAAAGAAAAGTATTCCAGAGACTAAAAAGCCCAAGAGTGTTACAAAAAAAACTAAAGCAAAATACCAATCTGCCAGTTGCTGCATAGAAATAATTAAGTTGCAAAATGGGGTTGCAAATTAGCCTAAATAAAGTTAATGATTTTTATTAATACGTCAGGAAATATAATTAATTCGTCAGGTTGGTTTAATCTTTGATAAGGAATTAATTTAAATCTAGAACAACAACCAAATTCTGATTGAGTTTGCGAATTTGCTCCTGATTCAATTTGCCCAATTTTTGAATCAACCTTTTATTATCAATGGCCCTGATTTGGTCAACCAAAATATCACTGGGTTGATCAAGTGGCTTTTTTAAATGAACTCTTAAAAGTTCAATTTGTGGTTGCACATTGCTAGTAATGGGACAAATGATGGTGGAAGGATGTAAATCATTCAACAAATTGGTCTGTACCACTACTACGGGTCTGGTTTTACCAGGCTCCGTTCCTTTTGAAGGATTCAAATTGGCTAGCCAAATATCATATTGTTCAATTTTCATCCACAAATTTTTCAAATTCATGGAGCATATTCATTGATTCTTTACTAGAAAGTTTTGACTCCTTAGCCAGCTTATTTTTAAGCAGTTTTCTTTGATTAAACCGATTATACAAATCCACAGCCTCGTTGATATACCTATTCCTTGCCAGCTTAAGCTCAGCAGTTATGGCTTCTGCGGTTTCAAAGGTTTCATCGTCCAATTTTAATGAAAGGGTTTTCATACCAGAATTTTTACAAAAGTATACACTTAAAGTATATACTCTTGTAAAATTCTTTTATGATAATTACCTTCAAATCTTATTGCTTCACCGGCGTATTCACAACAGGTACTGGTTTGGTCCAAGAACCTGTGTCAAGCTTGCGCGGTGTTGGATAAATTTCGTCAAGGGTATTGCCCTCATAGAGACGGCCATTTTTCACCACATATTTGATGGTATTGGTATTGCGAATATTGGCCAATGGATTTTGATCCATAATCACTAAATCTGCTAATTTACCAGACTCAATACTACCCAAGTCTTTGTCTAAACCCAAGGCTGTTGCACCAAGAATGGTAGCCGTTTTCAGCATGTCTAAAGGTTTCATGCCGCCACTACCAATGCTCCACATTTCCCAATGATACCCCAGACCCTGTAATTGGCCATGACTACCCACTCCTACTAGACCGTCTTGTTCTACCAAGCTTTTCAACCCTTGCGCGTGTTTGGGGAATACCTGGTCTTCTGGGGTAAACCATCCACCCAAGGAACCAGCGCGTCTAGCGGCTTTGGCGTGTAGTTCTTCATAAGGGGTAAAATGGTTCAATTTAGGATCATGCAAAGGACTCTCGGTGGTATAATAAAAATTCTCTGCCCAAGGTCCACCATAAGACACAATCAAAGTTGGGGTCAACGCAGTTTTACTAGCTGCCAAACTCTTGGTTAGGTCTTTGTACAAGGGGAAAATAGGCAATGAATGTTCTATACCAGGATAGCCATCCAACATATGGGTCATGTTCAATTTAAAGTCTAAACCACCTTCAGTAGTTGGCATCAATTTTTGTTCTTTGGAAGCCTGGATAATCCATTGTCTAGCTTGTCTATTCCCAGTCAAGTACATTTTAATGTATTGGGTTTTATAGTACTTGCTATACTGCTCCAAGATCTTTTTGGTTTGATCCAAACTTGTAAGGTTATACAACCAGAAACCAACACCAGGACCAGTGCTGTAAATGCGCGGACCAGGAATTTGACCAGCGTCTACCATGTCTCCATAAGTGAGTACATCGGTGGTAGCAGTTTGTGGGTCACGGGTGGTAGTTACACCATAAGCCAGGTTAGCAGCATAGATCCAAATATTGTCTTTGTGCATACCCCAGAAAGGCCACATATGCGCGTGCGTATCTACAAACCCGGGCGTGATAGTCTTACCCGCACAGTCAATCACTTTGGTACCTGCAGGCGTTTTCAAAGAACCAGATTTACCCACGGCTTTAATACGATTGTTCTCAATCAAAACATCGCCACGCTCAATAATTTCATCACCCTTCATGGTAATGATGCGGGCATTTTTCAAGAGAATAATTCCTGTAGGTTGGTCTTTTTGATAATAAACTTTTACCTGAGATTCTAGCGGGCTATATTTTTCTTTTAATTTTTGTTGGGCCAGCAAAGCACTGTCCTGCTTGGGTTTGCTGGTATCTTTTGGTTTTAGTGCGTCAAGTTTTTTAACGGCTTTTACAGAGTCTTCCAAGGTCTTGGCGCGGTCTAGGTCAAAGACCCAGTGACCATTACCCAAACTCCAGTGTACTTTTTTACCGTCTGCTTCCCATGCTGGAAATTCACCACCAATTTCCGTTAGCTGGCGCGATGGAAAACTACTATTCTGCGGCGCTGCAACAGAAATACTAGCGGTCTTACCAGCATCTGGAACGGTTACCACATAGATATTGTTTTTTACTTGAGCCAATGCTTGGTCTCCTTTGGGAGCCATCAAAATTACATCGGCATTAGAAGGGGTTTGTTGTGGCTCGCGCTCCGATGCGCCTTCTGGTAACATGCAATTATTTACTGGATCAAAACTGCTGCGGCTCTTACCCATCACATAATCATGGTCTGCATCAGCTACGGTTCCAAATGTGGTAATCCCAGAAACTTTTACCAGTGTTTTTAAATCAGTTCCATCCCAACGAATAGACAACAAAGTACCTGCTCCACCATTTAAAAATACGCGGCTAGTATCGGTGGTAAAATGCAGGTTGCCACGGTTATTGGCATAGTCTATAAAATGCTCTGCACCACCATTGGGGCTGATCCAATTGATCTTGGATTCGGCGTCACTATAATTGTTTCCTTCTGCGTCTTTGAATACGCGATTGGGTGCTTTAAAATAGGCAATACGGTTGTTATAGCTCCAGGCCGGTTGGGAATAATATGCGGACTCGCTACTGATTTTTGTCAGGCCGGATCCATCTGCGTTAACTTTATAAATAGCACCACCCTCTTGCTCGTTCCATGTTACAAAGACCAATTGCTTGGCATTGGGATTCCATGCTGGCATGGCTTCAACAGAATTGAAATTGGTCACCCTTTTAGGGGTGCCATTGGGATAGTCCATCACATACAAACGGTTCAAAGCAGTAAATGCTAGTTGTTTACCATCGCCGCTAGGCACAGCGTCTCTAATTTGTGAACTAAGTGCGTGGCTGGTATCTTTTACGGGATAGTTGAAATAGAGTCTGGGCCCAAGTTCTAGGTTTACACCTGCTTCAAAAGCAATTTCTTGAGGAGCTGTTTTTCCTTCTTGGTCAATGGTAATTTTCCAGATTTTACCGCCATAAGATGCCAGTAAAAACTTGCTGTCTGGGGTAAACGCCATACCGGGTAAAACGCCCAAGGGAGCAATGGATTCTTGTTCATCACGCTGCACGGGATAGGCCAACCAACGCTCTTGACCTGTTGCCAGATTGCGCAGGATCAAACCGGTTTTGTCTTCGTGTCTGGTACCATAGACCATCCACTTGCCGTCTTTACTCAACGTAGGTGTAAAGGCAGAACCATATCTAGAAGTAATGGTACTGTACTCTCCTTTTTCAATATTGTAAGCACCAATTTGGTATTGTGGCAATAAAGCGTTGTAGTTCCATGGTCCGTTGCGTTGAGAGAAATACACCCATTTACCATCGGCACTCACATAGGGGTCAATGGTTTTTTGGTTACTTGGCTGGTCATTGAGTTGAATGCCGCCACCACCATCAACATGGTACATCCACAAACGTGGTAACCTGCGTCCCTTGCTAGCAATAATGTATTTACCATCGGGTGTCCATACCGCGCTGGGATAGTCGTCTACATTGGTTTTGGTTACCTGTATGGTGTCATTGGTTTGTAAGTTAAAGATCCAGAGATTATCTGCTCCGGAGCGGTCCGATGTAAAGAGAATTTTCTTACCATCGGGGCTAAACCTTGGATGCGCGTCAAAAGCCAATCCCTTGGTAATTTGTTTGGCCTTGCCTCCTGTAATGGGCAGGGTATAGATATCTCCCATCATGTCAAAAGCTAGGGTATTGCCATCTGGCGATACGTCTAAAGACATCCAGGTACCTTCTTGGGTATTGAACTGAATACTGCGCTCAGCTTTGAGTGGCAGGTCTTTGAACGTACTGAATTTGGTGGTATCCTTCTTGGTACTGTCTGCGTTTGAGACCCATACATTCTTTGATTGAAAGTTATGGGTTAGACCAATAATGGTCATAGGTATGGCAGCCATGGCCATGAGAACAAATGTGCGCATAGTTTTAGTTTTGGTTGGAACCGGGGATGGTTCAAGAGTGAAAATAAGTAAAAAGCGGTAAGATGGGGAGGGAAAATAATCAACAAGATTTGCTGAAAGAAGATTTGAAACTATTCTAAAATTCTATTTCTCAAATCCATTCTACTGTGCAAAATTCTTGCTACTATAATTCGTGATGGGCTAACCCATTTATAAAAAACAATGTGTTGACCAATTCTAGCACCTAAAACTGTAGATGCTATTTCAGGATATTTTTTCCCTTTGATTTTTTTCTCAGATATATCTTGACAGGCATCAAGTAACATCATATAGTAATTGTCTGCTTGAGTTTCAGACCAAATATCAAATGTATAATTCCAGATTTCTGAAAGATCCTTAGTGGCTTTTTTTGAAAGAAGGTAATTAGCCATTCTTTCTGGCGGCTTTTAATTTTTGCAAATGTTTATGAGCATCAAAATCTTCAGCCAAACCACTTTCAAATCCTTCTTCAACTGCATTTTTTAAAGCTACCATTTTGGTCTCCTCCTCCTCTAATAAACGCAAACCTGCTCTTATAACTTCACTAGCATTTTTATACCTTCCTGTTGAGATTTTATCAGCCAAAAAATCTTCAAAATGGTCGCCAAGTGAAATGGAAGTATTCTTACCCATTTGGTTTAATTTAAAAGTTACCAATTTTTGGTACTTTAAATTACTCTAATTCTTTGAACTGACAATTATTTTGGAAAAATTTTACTCCCTCACCAAGCTAACGTCATCTATCAAACAAAAAGCATTAGCTTCCCCTGCAGCATAAATGCCTATTTCAAGTTTTCCATTACGTACGGAGATATTTTTAAGCGAGATAGTAGTCCATTCAGGGCAACTGCCAATGGCTTGAAACTGGCGGGATTGACTTTTGGCGTAGAGCTCTAATTTGCTAAAGCCAGTGCTGTTGCGAATCTTAGCTGTCAGGGTATATTTTCCATTGGGCAATGGAACGGTTGGGGTGGATTGAATGGTTTGAGAGAGCTGGCGCTCAAAAGTAACTTGGTCTGTAATCTGTGCCGATTTCTCCCCTATCACTAGCTTTCTTTCTGCTTCAGAATTAAAATGATTCAGCACGGGAGAATGCACTGAGTCTTGGCTGGGGGCATTGCCCAAGATCACTTTGGTCTCCCATCCGGTGAGTTGGTCTTGCAAAGGTTTTACCGGACTTGGAATATGTCTTCTATCGGCTTCAAAACTGCCGTTGCGTATATAGTTATTATCTGCTGCTACTTGCCACTGACCTGTTGTTGTGTTTAAATACCAGGCGGAAAGGGAATTGAAAACAGGAATATTTTCTTTGCCTTCAAAACTTAAAGGTACCCACTGATTATAACCCAAACCATTGCCTGCAAAATCGGCCCATCGGTCACCGCAATACAAGACTGTTTCTTCCTTGGTTCCGTGAATGGTATAGTAAAATCCGGTTTGGGAAACATGGGCAAAATCGGCTTCGCAGCCCTTCATCACCAGCATCTTGTTGGTAGGTGTATAGGGCCCGCGAATATTGTCTGCTACCAAGTAATAAGCAAAGGAAGCATCCCAACCATAGATATTGGATGCGCTCATATAGTAGCGGCCTTTGTATTTGAATAGACAGTTTCCTTCACGGCTCTCACCCTTGAATATTTCTTTGCAATCCAGCAGGTTTACCTTACCGTCTTTGACCCCAATTTCAGATACATAGATTTTGTTTCGCCCACGGCCATAAGAATAGATCAGATAAGAAATACCATCATCATCTGTGAACACAGTTTGGTCTCCGGTATTGGGTGTACCAATGATGTCTTGCATGCTAATCTGGTTATGCCATTCAAAATTTCCAGTTGGCGTGGCCGATGTTGCAAAAAGCACAGAGCTGCCGCATTGTACCACCAGCGTGTATTGGTTGATGGATTTAATGTAAGCAACACCAAGTCTACCAATCCAGGTTTTGCGGGTATGTTTGGCCAGTTCTTCTTGGGTGAGCACATTGGCTTCAAATGTCCAGTTCACCAAATCTGTGCTGCTGTAGCAAGTCACGTTTTCAAATGTAGCATTGGACTGTGTGATAGATGGGTCTTGCCTATAAAGTGCAGCCTCTTTGTATTGCACGCCATACCAATAGTATTTGTTGTTAAAGCGGAAGATGCCCCCGCCTTGGGAATAGATGGGTGTTCCGGTTGTGGTGGTCCAGAAGGAATTGTTGGTGATTTTATTTGAAAGCTTTGGCTGCGCCGATGTGAGTAGAGAAAGAAGGAGTAGTGGGAGGAGAAGTTTCATGAGTTAGTGTTTGTTTTCCTCCGGTTGAACTATTGGATAATGAATGTTTTCATAAGCTTCAACTGCTTTACTCAATTGTTCTAATTCAATAGATTCTTCTGACCCAGGAACTGCGTCAAAGATTAGTTCTAGCCTTTCCAAAGCTGCGTGATATTCTTGTTCGTTTTGAATTGGCTTATTCATCTAATTTGATTTTTAGAATGAATGCAAATTAGAGAATCATTTGAATAATGGCTACGCGGATGTATTAAATCATAAAATTTGGCGGAGATAAATTTTTTTTAGTTGATGCCCTTAGTGCTGTGACGATGCAGTAAAAAATCACCTCAACATTGATGCAAAAAAAATCCCGCAATTGCTGCGGGATTTTCTTTTATTACTTCTTAGCGGCTTTTTTAGGAGCTGCTTTTTTTGCTGCTTTTTTGGGAGCTGCTTTCTTAGCGGCTTTCTTTGGAGCGGCGGCTTTTTTAGGAGCTGCTTTTTTTGCTGCCTTTTTTGGAGCTGCTTTCTTAGCTGCTTTTTTAGGAGCTGCTACTTTCTTTGGAGCTGCTTTTGCTGCTTTTTTAGGAGCTGCTTTCTTAGCGGCTTTCTTTGGTGCTGCTTTCTTTACTGCTTTTTTAGGAGCTGCTTTCTTAGCGGCTTTTTTTGCTGTTGCCATTGTTTTGTTTTTTGTTATAAAATGGGTTACAACAATAAACGAATATTGGCAAGGGATATTGTATAGGGTATGTTAATGTGACAAGGAATGCCTTTTTAAAGCTGCTCTTTGCCGTCATTAACAAATTCTAGAATATCGCCAGGCTGGCAATCCAAAGCTTTACAAATGGCTTCTAATGTGCTAAACCTGATGGCTTTTGCTTTTCCCGTTTTGAGGATGGATAGATTGGATAAGGTAAGGTCTACCCTTTCAGAAAGTTCGTTGAGCGATACCTTTCTTTTGGCCATCATCACATCTAAATTTACAATGATAGACATAGCTTATACGGTTAAATCGTTTTCGGTTTGAATTTCTACGCCTTTCTTGAAAATGCGGCCTATTACATAAACTACAGCTGCCATAAATATATAGGCTTCACTATCAGGCCAAAACTGGCTGAGGTTGTCTACTTTATAATCATGGTGCATTAAGTATTTGGATACTTCTCTGGCTAAATGACCAATGATGCCAATGGATAAAGCATAGTAACTAATGAGCATGATTTTATTTGCCACATACATGCTAAATGGTTTTGTCAGGTCTAGTTTCATTAGGAGTTGGATGACTACATAGAACATGGCTGCTTTTAAGATGGAGATGAATAAGATAAAACTGTACATGCTATAGAATGTCCACCAGCTTTTATTGTACATATCACTCATGTCCAGTTTTTGGTAGAGGTGACTGATCATTTCTGGTTTGAAAATGCTAAATCCAAAATTGGTGAGTAAGGCTCCTGATTCAATGCAGAGTCCTACAAAGATGATCCAGGCTATAATTTGGAGGATGATGAAGACAAAGTTGTTTTTCTTTTGCATGATTTAAGTTTTAAATGATGCAGCGAAGATAAGGAAATATTTATTGATAAACAATAAATATTTATTTTTAATGGGGATATTTTTATTGAGGAGAGGGTATAATTGCTACTCTACCAGATAAACTGTTTGATTCTTTTCGCCTGTTTTTTTAATTAGTTTTTCTTTTACCGCGTCTAATAAATCTCGGCTTGCTGTTGCAGAAGAAATGGTTTTAAAATAGGCCATATAATGCTTTCGTGTAAATTCTTTGATACCACTGGCAAGGAAAATTCCCATTCTTTGGGAACTTGATATTGGGCCAACTCTTTCTAATAGTAATTCATCAAGTGATTCATTTAAAATCTGAAGCATGAAGGCAATAAAAAAGGTGGATTCAGCTTGTTTGTCACTGGTGGCAAGTGCTTGATAATATTTTTCTTGATTTTTACTGATCAACGTTTCAAAGGGCAAGAATTCAAATACGGGATATTTTTGCATTAATAAAAGCGTCTGCCAAATCCTTCCCATTCTCCCATTCCCATCTGAGAAAGGATGAATGAATTCCATTTCGTAATGGAACACGCAGCTTTTAATCAGCATTGTTTCATCCGTTTTAAGATACTTGAATAAGTCTTTCATTAAGAATGGAACATTGGTTGCTGAAGGTGCTAGATGTGCCACTTGGGAACCTTTTACAATCCCCACTCCTCCTGTTCTATATTTACCTGCGTCTTTGGTGAGGCCTTGCATTAAAATTTTATGCGCCTGTAAGAAAGACTTTTCGTTGTAGGGATTGAAATTGTTTAACTGGTTATATACTTCTATAGCATTGGATACTTCTTGTATGTCTTTAGCGGGGCCTAGTACTTTTTTGTTGTCAATGATGGCAGTAATCTGTTCTATGGATAAGGTATTTCCTTCTACAGATAAGGATGCTTGAATGGTTTTGATCCTATTTCGCTTTCGGAGTTCTGGTGACTGTTTGGTGATAAATGAGGCATTGACCTCTCCTATTTTATGTGAGACATCGGTTATTAGGGATAGGACTTGGGGTGTTATGGTGTATGGTGGCTTCAATTGATAGTATCATTTGATAGTATCAAAATTAGGGATTTTTGGGTAGATAAATCCAAGCCTTTATCCCTGAAGCCAGTGTTACCTGTTCTCTAGTATAGTCTACCTCATAGCGATCTGCTTGTTGGAGTTCTTGTTCTGTTAGTTCAAATACCATTCCGGTGATGCTGTCTCCTGGTGATGGTATGGCAATGGGATGATGTTGTTGGTTGCTGATGGCTAATACTTGTGGGTCGGTGATTTCTAGGGTGCCAAGGGTATAATTGGGCAGGGTGTCTGCTGTTCCGGTTAAGAGGCGGTTAAAGGAGGATAGTTGAACTGATGGGAGTTGGAGGGTTCCGTAGGAGAAGAGGTGGGGCATGGTGTGAGGTTTTGGGCTGGCGCGATGGGCTATGATTAAACTCATTTATCCAAAGAAACAATGGTATTTGTTTTTATTTCGTTCTCTATGATTCAAAAATAGATACTTCACCTCTCATATATTAAACGTTTTTCAACGTCAATAAGAGGTTTAATGTATTTTGATACCCCATTAGAAGAAACCAAATCAACTTGATTGTTCAATAGCTTTTCTAGATCCAACTTCATTTGAATAAACTGCAAGCCTATTTTTTGGCTATAATCTAAATCCACTAAAATATCAATGTCGCTTTTAACATCTGCCATTCCTGTTACGTATGAACCAAATAGATAGGCTTTCAAAACAGGTCTTGTTTTGAAGTAGTTTTTAATTGATTCAATCTTGGCATTGTCAAGTATCATAAAACAAATATACAAAATCTACTAAGGGGTAATGACACATGCGTTTTGTGGCTAAAAGGGCGTTTCACTATGAATTTCAGCTTTAAATGAAGGTTAAGACTATTTAGGGAGGTAAATCCTGGCATGTTTGGCAATACCAATTATGAGCCAATTGAGCCATTTATGAGCCTATTAAAATATAGTACGTTCCCGCTCCAATCTCCCCAGTTCTCTTAAAGATTTTGAACTTTTCAACGATTTCAGTTAAGTCTCTAGTGGCAGTTGCTTTTGAAACAGCATTAAGTGTTTGATAATCACTATTTGTAATTTTTTTGTTTTCTTTCAGATACAAAACTGCTTTTATCTGTCTCTCATTTAGGTTAATTGATTTGAGGTATTTCTGATTATAATTATCTTTTCTAAACTTGACAAAAAAGCCTGACATATCATAAAAATAAATTGGATTTGGAAGTCCTACCAATTCGCATTCACGTATCATTTTTAAAGTTCCCCTTCCCCATGATTCAATATAGCCACTTCTAAAAAGTGTATTCGCTATATCTGGATTATATGGCTTAGATGGGTGTTTAATTAAAAGATTTTCAATTGTCCAATTTTCTGGTAGTTGCCCTTCATTCCAAAATATAATCTTGTCTATGTAAACACTTATCTGGATTGGTGTTCCTCCAGAATAATCTTTATGCGCAATAGCATTTAATAATGCTTCTCTAATTGCAGTTCTTGGATATTCATACTTTTCAATCCTATTGATGCCTTCGTAACTTATTTCTGATTTAATATATTTCGTGAACAACAATCCCATTGTCTTCTCAATCTGATCAAACAAATTTCCATGTATCTCATCTTGGAATTTCAAGCCATCATCTGTTTCAAAATATCCGATTTTTATATATGCACCTGTTACAAACCTTTCAGGTTCCGGATGAAACAATAGTACAGAAGCCCTCTTCAGAAAATCACTTTCATTAAGTTGCAAATTTTCAATAAGATGTTGATTTGTATCCGTCAAAATTTCTTCTTCAATACGCTGGCTTTTAATTGCTCGTTTACGAAATAAATCAAATGTCTCCTGTTTTAAATCAGATACAGAAATATTGGGAATAGGAATACCATCCCAACGTTTCCCTTTTTTCTGTAGTAGAAATTTGTCTAATGTTGCTCCTTTCATTTCTTGTTTAGTACTACCACTTCGGTAATGATATTGTCCTTTGTAATTAACAGGGAAAGGGTAAGCATCCACTAAGATTTCTATAAAATCACCTTGTGCTGTTGCATGCAAATTCACATCAACTAAAATACCCATAGTATCTCTTACTTTATTTGGTATTTCTTCCAACATTTTTTTTGCATCTGTTAAATCAACAATATTTCCGGTATCGTCTATGCCTATGAAAATACTACCTCCATTGGCGTTAGCAAAACCACATATCCATTTAAGGTACTCGTCTCTCCAACTACTTTTATATTCTATGTTTTGCGATTCTGGCATTCTTGCTATAATTATTGTTCTCCCACCCTTTCGACCTGTGTGGTTAACTCTGTTGCTATAGGGACTATTGAAATTAGTTTACCTTGACCCATTGTTTTTAATATTTCCACTAAAAGTTTTAAAGCATTGATAGGAATTTTAATCTTTTCATTTGTACCCTCTATTTCTATTTCAGCTTGGTTAGTATTTAAGTGTTGTATAGCAGATGCGAATGCCGTGTAAGATTCATGGGCAATTTTCTGGTCAAGTTTTGACGGTCAGGCTGCTAGACAGGGTGTTTCGTTTTGCTAGCGCGATGTTTACTTTTTACTTATCAATGAATTGCCAGAGGTTTCTCTTTAGCTTTTTGAAGGTATTGTCTTTGAATAAATAGGTATCGGGGCCTTTGATAAATTCAGAATTGCCTCTATTGTAATACATGAGGTTGTAGTCTACTTGTACGGTGTCTCCCTGGTGCGTAATGGTGAGATAGGCGAAATCTGTAAATGAGCTTGCGCCACTTTGTGGTAAAACACAGTCTCGGTCTAATACGGCATTTGCTACTGTATCATTGGGGAAGTATTTTTTGATTAAGTATTGATGGGTGGGTGAACCTTGTTTGCCTAGTCCTAGTGCTGTAGTTAGTTGACAGGAGTCTTTTGTACATAGGGTTCCTCCCATTGCTGCGTAGAAGGCTGTCATGGCTCTGATGGGTTCGGTAAGTTGGGGAATGTTGATGCGTCCTGGGATGGTGTCTGTTGGGAGGATGAGGTTGTATACTTGGGGGGTGGTTGGGATTTCAGTGGAGGTGGCTATGGTTTTAATTTGCTTGGGTTGGGTGTTGCAGGAAAGGAGGATGAGTATGAGGATGTAGGGTTTCATGGGTGAGGTTTGATCCCTTTGGCTATGGAAACTATTGCAAAGGCGCATTGATGAGTTTTTGGCTGGCGCGATGGTTCTTAATTGATGATAAGGCAAATGATTGTAGGTAACGTCACAGGCTTTGCGCAGTTTGGATAATCTGTGATCCTACTGCTGGCTTGGCCACTACTGACGCGATTAGCTAAAGCCAAATTACTACAGTTGATTAGCAATACCAAAAGATGATAGGCCAATGGTGGAAGCCCAAATTGCGCAAAGCCTCTTGTTAGTGGCTGACGGTCAATCTGCAGAGATTTCAATTACATTAGGAAGGCTTCCTTCGTTGATTCTTTTGAATAGTAGTGGTATGAGATTACTCAGTGTTCTTAGACGATTATCTGACCCACGTAAAACTGCAATTGTTAGAGGAAGTTTTTCGAGTTTCTGCTGGTATTGTAAATTTTGGTCAGCAGTAACAAAAAGTTCAAAACCATCGTCAATCATGAGCTTTAGTAATTCGCCATTCTTTTTGCTAAGCCAGCCTTTATCACGAACAGTCCAAACTTCATGATCTATTCCGAAATCATTTTTGAGTTTCCGCGGTAAACTTTCGTCAAGCAAAATTTTCATGGAGCATTTTCTCGGTAGTGAGCGTTTTTTTAGCCATTTCTAAAACGGCTAAAGCTGATTCTTTAGAAACAGAAGGAAAGTCGTCAAGAAACTCTGCTAAATCTTCGCCACCTTCAATATAGTCGAAGAGAGTTTGAACATGAACTCGAGTTCCGGCAAATACAGGAGCGCCGCTCATCACTTCAGGATCGATGCTTATTTCTCCGTATTTCATTGTTTAAAATTTTATAAATAAAGGTACTAAATATATTATAAGATCCTGCAAAGTTGAAAACCATTCCTGTGATGCTGTTCCCAGGAGATGGGTTTGGGCTGGCGCGATGTTAATTGTGGAACCGGTGATTAGCAAATTAATCATCCGATCTCACAATAACTACCTCTCCCATGAATTCTTCCGACAATTTCATGGTCAATTCGCGTTTAACGGGCAATTGCTTTTTATTAAAGGACATTTCTTTTGGCTCATACCCTGCTGCTGATACTTGTATGGTTAGTTTCCTTTTATAGGAGTCGGGAACCATTAATTTAAATTGTCCATTGTTATTTGTGGTCACTCCTATGTTTTTGTCTTTAAAGGTTACTGAAGCATAGGCTATGGGATTTAATTTGTCGTCTACAATTCTTCCTTCTATGAATTTTGTGCTGTCGGTTTTGGCTTTGTCTTGGGCTTGGGCTTTGTCTTTTTTATGTTCTGCCCTACCCTTGTTGGAAACTATTTCAATGTTTGTGGCTTTGGCTTCATTTGGGAATTCGGCCTGTGTGGTTCCTAAGACAATTAGACCGGCTAGAATTTTATTGAATTTGGTTTTATATGGTGCTTGATAGCTGATTGCTCGGTTGAGTTGGGTTTGGGTGAAGCGGCCACAGATTTTTCCTGTGTTCCCTTTTTTGAGTGCTTCATAGAGTTCCTTGTCTGTGAGTTGGGTAAAGTCAATGACTGTTTTGCTGCATTGGGAGCAGTAGCCGCCGGTGGCGTTCTGGGGGAATGCGTGCCAGTTTTGGGTGCAGGGGGTTGGGATATGGAGGATGAGGTTGGGCATTTTTGGCTGGCGCGATGGGATTTTAGTAAAAAGATTTATCCAAAAAAACAGTGGCATTTGTGTTCTTGAATAAATAGCATAATTCCGTAGACCTACTGAATGCCAATGCAATGTTTTAAGCTTTTCTATTTGGAGTAGAGTTTTGCACTATTGGTTTTCAAATATTCTTTGATCTGCTCAAAGTTCATATTTGCCATTTCCAAAGATATTTTGTCCTTGATAGCTCTAAATGTTTTGACTGTGTCAAACTCTTTTTCTTGAACTGGTTTTTTAATTTCAGTCTTCATATTCTAAAATTTCTTTTGGTGAACGTATTTCTAATGATGGATAATTTGAACGAATGTTTATTGAGTTGTAGCCACGAATTCTGTAGACATTTACTATGTGCTTAAAATTCCAACTTACTAAAATGTCTGCCTTATAAATCGTGGCAGTTGCAATGTGGCTTCTTCAAATTCCTTGTCAAAAGCACCCCCAAAAACAGAAGTGTCAAAATAAAATCTTTGCATTTTGTCAGATTATCATTTCTGGATTAAAGATAATATTTATTTCTTGCTATAACATTTTAAGATTATTGGGAAGTATTGCACATAACGGGAAAGGGTTGCTGAAGTACGGGGAATCAGCATATAAAGGGTGAATTTGGGCATTTTGGCTGGCGCGATGGGGGTTGACTGGATTAGCTATTTTTTAGCTGTTTGATTGTTTTTACAAGGTTAATGGTGGAGAACAGCAGGAAAATTATTAAGATGCTGAGGCTGATGGGATCGTAATACTGGATGAATTGTTTTGTGAACTGGAGTAGATAAGCCCAAAAAATTAGTATGATCAGCAGGTTTAGTTTGAGGTCTAGTTTTTTGATTCCTTTGGCTATGGATACTATTGCAAAGGCGATGGTGATTAATAAGCTTAAGCCTATTATAAAGTCTACTAGGGATGCTATTCCTAATACTGACATGATTATAATTAGTCCTACGGGGAAGGCTAGTTTGTCTCCGGGGATGATGACTGTGAGGAATGTGAGGAGGGTTAGGGTGCGGAGGAGGCGCATGGGTGGGGTTTGGCTGGCGCGATGGTAATAACTGAAGACTCTCTACAAATCATCTAATGCTTGCTTCTTAATTGTATCGCCATTGATTTTATCTAAATAAACAAGCTCAACATGACCACGTAACTTAAAATTATATTCAATTGATAACTGAATATTTCCTTTACTTGTTTTAAAATATGAATAGTACTTACAAGTACCTAGATGAACTTGCGTCATTTTGTAACCATCATCATCAGGTGTATATGTTTGAAAATTTTCAACATTTTCAATTGGTTTTCCATATTTTTCAGTAAGTAGTGTCTTCAAGTCAAAATAATTGGAAGATAGTGAATACCATGTTTCCCTATTTTGAAACATTACTACAATTTTATTAACTAAATCTTTTTGACTAAGGGTTGAAACACCTATTTTACAATTAATGTAAGAAGCAAAATCACCTTCTAAAATAGAAAGACCTTCTTTGGTTTCTTTAAAATTAAAACCAGCTTCTTTCATTTTAGAAACAAAATCGGCAAGCTTTCCATCTATGGGAACTCCTTTAAATGTAAGGTGCTTTGAAGTATCTGAATTAGGTTGGGCAAAACAAAAAGAGAACGTAAAAAACAATAACGAAATAAGTATAGTCCTTTTCATACTTGTTAATATAAAATCAATTAAATATTTTCAACGGGAATATTTTTTTCTTTACAGTAATTATCAAGTTCTATTTCAGAATTAAAACTCTTATCACAATATTCTTCAAGTTCTTTCTCCATTGCATTTAAATATCGCTGGTCGGCAGTTATTAATTTTTCAATTTGTAAAATAAATCGCTCAAAATCAGGGTTTATTTTACAAAGCTTATCAATGGTCCTATAATCTAAATCTTTATACCTAGCTGGAAATAACAATTTACTAATGTATGGATTAGAGCTAAGTTCAATTACACCAATTCCGAATGATTGATTCAATCTTTTGATCTCATCATACAAATTATCGTTTATATCAAATGCAACTAAGAAACCATGATTTGCCCAACTAGAATTTGACACTGCTTGAAAAAATGCTTCCTTTAATTCATAATCATTACTAATTTCTCTCTTTAACTCGTAAGAATTGAATCTAACAGTTGATTCTCTATCTAATACTTTTTGCAAAGATTGGCTCGCATAAGTTTGAAGCTTTAAATAACTTACACCAACCATATCAGGATGTATCCACTTCTGGTGTTTATCTTTCGAATTGGATTTTTCGTGAAAAATAGTTTTTGAAAATATATTATGACTTTTTAGGTAGGTTGCTAATAATTTATGCAAGTCTCTTTCCTCATAAGATTTACTTTTTTCATTTTTTGTGCTATCCACTTCTTCTACTGATTCAATTAAAACTGAAGTTTCAATTTCATTTTCATATTTACTTAAATAATATGAAAAAGAACCATCCGATTTTTTTATTCTCTTTACTCGAGTATCGCCTTTCCTAATAAAATCACCAAGTAATGCTGATACGGTAGATGCTGGAGTTTTAGCATCTTTAAAATCATAGTAGCCATTATTAATGATATGATTACAAACATCATTATTATTAACCAATGATTTAATCTCCTCTAAAGACTTAATAATAGCTTCTTTAATAGTCATTTTTAATATTTTGAATTAAGTCAATGTTCTATAATCTGGGTTAAAAAAGAAAGATGATTTACTAAATCTTTGATATTTCGTAATAGATTTCTTATAGAGAATAGTACTAGTAATTTCTTCAAGAGGAATGATATATAATTCATCAGGGTAGTTTGGCATTCCACCAATTCCTATTAAAACAAAAACCACATCAACTCCGTTTTCTTTTTTATAATGAATATAATTTTTAATTTGATAGTCTTTAGCCCATTCAATTTTACCATCATCAAAGCCCGACCGCCACTTACATTCTATTGCAATTTTAGCTTTTGCACTTTTTGTTTTAAAATCATATTCCAAATCTGGATACTTATTTGAATCAGGAGAAATTCCATTATGCATCTTATCACTTCTCCAATGCTTTAAAATAAAATATTCTTTTTTAAATCTATCAACAACAAACTTTTCAAAATCATGACCTTTTTCTGATTCACTTGGGAAAAATGTTGGTCGATTTTTAAAAGTCTGATTGGAAGTTATTTTAGCCTCAGCCAGATAATTGTCATTTGATTTATTACTTTTCTTTTTAAACTCTCGGAATACTAAATAAAAACCCAATATAGTAAGCAAGAATGTGACAACTAAAAACCAACTAAACTTACTTTCTCTTTCAATATACATACCGGACTCAAGACCGATATTATTATTTCCATTAGTATTCTTATCTGAAATTTCATCACTCTCACCAGTAATACTATATTCTGAGCCAGTTTTTAATAATAATAAATAAGAAGGATATGATTTTCTTTTACCCTTGACAAATACTTCTTTAATAAATTCACATTTAATGATACCAGTTGTATAAAAGGATACTTCAATGTCTGATTTTATTAATTGGTTGTATGAAGTCAATAATTGTCTTTCTATGTCTATTATTACTTCATTATTATTCAAATTAGTACCATAATAATATACTGTAGGCCCAAATAAAGTTCGTAAAGCAGGTATGTCTTTATTATTAAAACTATTATTCCATTTTTTTACAATCTCTGTGGCCTCTTGCTTTATTTGAGTATCTGATTCTGCTTGAAGGGTATTATTTGAGAATAGAAGGAATATTAAAACAGATAAAAAGGTTCTCATTTGACAAGTTAAATAGGTCAACTATTACTTTGGAGTATAAATTTACAATATATTATTATGATATATTTAAATTTAATTACCTATTTAGGAGTATTAGTTTTTGAAAATATTGGTATTATGCCAATCAATATATTTTGAATCAGGCCGGTCCGAATCTCTACCTGGGAGATTAGAAAGTGTTTTACCATGGTATTGGTAATATTCCTTTCCATTGCTAAATTCTTCTCTAATTCTTTTACTTACTTCTATTTTATATTCATTGGTTATAGTAATATAACCTGTATCAAACAGTTTATGAATATCTGAACGAAGGAGAATTCCATTTGAGATAAAATGAGGGCCAGATTCTGCATATGGCTTAATATGTGCGGCTTCCAAAACTGGAAGGGTCTTCTCGCCTGTTATTGAACACTTTCTATAGTAAGCGTCGGTAATTAAAACACGAAAAGCACCTTGACCAAGCCTTACCTTGGTTAAAACTTCCTTACCATATTTGGGTGAATCCGATTCTTCTAGTAAGAGCTGACTTTTACCTTCGTCTTTGGCATTTAAGTATAAGTATTTATCCAATAATATTTCAACTTGTTTCCAAATCCCTGCCCCTATTGACTCTTCTGTATTGTATGATTTACCTTGAACTATGGAGTTAGCCCAGTTTTCAGGAGTTGGGATCCAATCTTCTTTTTTGAAAAAAATGGGATTGGTTAAAACGATACAACCAATTACTGGGTTGACTATATAATCCTCTTTCCTATAATTCGAAATCATTTTCCGGAGGACTTCAATATTCTGTGATCCGTTTCTTTGACCAAATGCATCCCATGCAATATTTAGGGGTAAAAATGTATGGCTTGAGAAGAATCCAATTCCTCCAATTGCGTTATAGGGTGATTTTAGCTTAAATAGAAATGGTTGACCTGGACTCAGAACACTGAATTTGGTTTTACCTCCCGGTTGCCAGAAATTGACGTCCTCTGGGTCAATTTGGCTTAGGTAGGAATACCAGTTATAGTCTGTTGTGCCGAGGTAGAATTTCATTGATTAGGGTATTAAAATAAAATATTATCTCATTTAAGTTATGATTATTTTAAACTAAATCTACTTTAACACCTAATGCATGAGATATTTTAGAAAGTATATCAACACCCACTGAATATCTACCTTGTTCAATACGAGACATATTTGCAGCATCAATTCCAGCCAACATTGCAAGCTGTTTTGCTTCCATACCCTTTTCCTCTCTTATTTGTCTTATTTTCGAACCAATACGTTCCCTTTCAGCACTTAAATCACTTTTTACAAAGGAAAATCCAAAGTTTTCATTGGCCATCGTTTTCATTAAAACCCAATAGACCATACTGGACTTATCGTCTGAAAAGCACTCATTGAAATACTTTGCTAGTGATTGGGCTATTGTTTTTTGTTGGGCGTTCTGAACGGGCAAATGACTGTTCAGTGTGAATTTTTCACCATCTAGGGCGATTACTTCAATTGTGGAATTGTCTAGAAATTTAACCTTTGTCATGTTGCATTTGCCGTGATTATAGTGTTGTCGCCACTTTTAGAATACAAAGATTAGGTATTTATTTATAATTGGCAAATTTGCCAATTATAAATTTTCAATTTCTTATCATCAATTAATTGGAAGGGGTCAAGAATGGACCAGAATATGTTTCAAAATATTGAATTACAGCTATTTATTGTGTTTAAAGATTAAAGCAATTATTTTTTTGCGTTCTTTAGTCATCCGATCTTGCAATAATCACATCTCCCATGAATTCTTCCGCCAATTTCATGGTCAATTCGCCTTTAACGGGTAATTGCTTTTTATTAAAGTACATTTCCTTTGTCTCATACCCTGCTGCTGATACTTGTATGGTTAGTTTCCTTTTATAGGTGTCGGGAACCATTAATTTAAATTGTCCATTGTTATTTGTGGTCACTCCTATGTTTTTGTCTTTAAAGTATACTGAAGCATAGGCTATGGGATTCAATTTGTCGTCTACAATTCTTCCCTCTATAAATTTTGCGCTGTCGGTTATGGCTTTGTCTTGGGCTTTGTCTTTTTTATAATCTGCCCTACCCTTGTTGGAAACTATTTCAATATTGTTTGCTTTGGCTTCATTTGGGAATTCGGCCTGTGTGGTTCCTAAGACTATTAGTCCGGCTAGTATTTTATTGAGTTTGGTTGTTTGATATAGTGCTTGATAGTTGATAGCTCGGTTGAGTTGGGTTTGGGTGAAGCGGCCACAGATTTTTCCTGTGTTTCCTTGGTTCCCTTGTTGGAGGGCTTCATAGAGTTCCTTGTCTGTGAGTTGGGCAAAGTCTATGACTGTTTTGTGCATTGGGAGCAGTAACCGCCGGTGGCGTTCTGGGGGAATGCGTGCCAGTTTTGGGTGCAGGGGGTTGGGATATGGAGGGTGAGGTTGGGCATTTGGGCTGGCGTGATGGTGAATGATGCTGTTTTAAAGTTAAAGCAAAAACTATACTATATGAGGATGAGTTGGCGATTAGGTGTTTAGCTTTTTGATGGTTAGGATAAGATTGGCTAGCGAGATGGTTACTAATCGAAGTAAAATCAAAATTTAGATAAACTTGATTAATCAAGATTGTAATTAAAATAACCAACCCCTTAATGCTAATATTTTTAGTTTATTTTATAATATAATGATAGCTACAATTGGGTTATCCACTGATGTGGATTATCCTATATAAAAGACCAAACTTGAATCGGTAAATTTGATTATGGATGTTAAGTTATTAAATATGAAAGCTGGAGAACTTATGACCGCCTTTGGCACTGGAGGTCATAAACCTGGTTCTGGGAGTGCAGCTTCATTAATGGGTTGTTTAGCTGCAAATCTGACATCCAATGTTATTGATCTAACTGAGGAACATAAAAATAGAAGTAAAATTTATCAAAGGCATATTTCTCAATTACGTTCTTATTTAATACAACTGAGATCCAATATCATTCCAAAATTAGAACAACTTGTTGAAGAAGATTCTATTCAATTTGATAAAGTAATTAAAGCTCGTAATGCTAGAAAGGCAGAAAAGGACCAGAAATTAAAAGAAATAAAAGCTGAAATTGCTATAAGTGAATTACGCAGAGCTACTGAAATTCCTAATGAAATTGCTAATCTTTGTTACGAAGTAGGCTGCATTGCTGTTAAAGTTTTTGATTACGGTTATACATCCGCGAGAGGCGAATCTGCAGAAGGAATAAAATTTGCTGCTACTGCTATTTTTAGTTGTATATCTATTATTGAATTAAATCTTCAAACTATTCCTTTAACTACGTGGACAATAAAAATAAGGAAACAAAAAGAAAAATTATATGAACAGTATGACGAACTTAATTTTTTAGGAAATAAAAGACTTGAAGTACTAAGAAAAGATGCTGATGATCAGTTCAATTATGAACTTAATGCAGAATTTTACAGAAAAGGGAATTTATCAAACAGCATCAAAAACGAAATACAATTAGAAGAAATGGTTCATAACTTACATGTATTCGTTTGGAGGAATAAGAAAAAGATTTGGAAGAATGGAAATGAGCAAATTTTAAACTATAAAGATATTTTACAACCACAGGATATTTTAAGTTATCTTCTAAAATATAGTGTAATTCAAAAAGATTCTCTTGGAAAACACTATGAAGGCAATCAAGTATTTGATGTAGCTGGATTGATCGATAAAAAGAATAAACGAGTTGAAATTTCTAGGGAATATAATTTGGATATTATGCGATTCACTGCTGCTCACGAGTTAGGTCATGCGCTACTTCATAGCGACACTTTGTTGCATAGAGATAGACCACTTGATGGATCAAAAATAAATCGTAATCCAAATGAGATACAAGCAGATAAATTTGCTGCTTTATTTCTGATGCCAGGCAAAATGGTCAAGCAGGTATTTGAAGAATTATTTGAAACAACTTTTTTCAAATTAAATGAATACAATGCATTGCAACTTGGTATTCCTTCATTCAGTGATTTTCAAAAAGAAAATACAGGATTACGATCAATATCTAGACTTCTTGTAAAAGCAAGAAGATTTGGCGGAAATAAGTTTACTCCATTACCTGTTATTTTTGGAGTATCAGATGAAACTATGGCAATTCGTTTAGAAGAACTAGGTCTTATAGATTATAATAATTATTCAAATTCATAATAATCAAAAGCAATTCCTAGACGATTACATATTTGATCGCTATATACTGTATGCTGAAATTCACCATCTTTAACTTTCACAAGCTTATTAAAATTAACCTCAGCATTATCTCGATAATGTTTATACTCAGATGTCCATAATCCAACATTATAAGAAACTACACCCCTGTTTACCCTAAACAGTAAATTTTCACGAAAAGTTGTTAATTCAAACTCTTCTAACCGACCATTGTAAAACTCCAAATTATAATCGGGATGAACAAAGTAAAATGTGACATCACAATTATTTTTCGCAATTAAATCATAAAAATATTTCAGAGCATTTTCCCTTCGAAATCTAATTGGTTGAGAAAAATCATTAAATAAGTCTTCGCCTTCAGTAACAATAACTTGCTCTGAATTGATTATTTGAAACTTTACTACGTAGTAAGCCTTAGTCAAATTCATATAGAAGAGTTCTGATTTTTAAGATATTACTGTAACGTTTAGACATAAACGATTAAATAACAGGTTAAATATAAAATATTTATTTGCTAGTTTAGTCACAATATCTTTTTTGTTTTATTAACCGCTACTCTCATATACAGATCATTAAAAAACACTTAGAAACTCTTTCCTACTTAAGGAAATAATTAAAAGTAGATAGCCTGAAATATCTAATTAAATAACCTTCAAGGAATTACTTTTTCTTGAGAAAAACACCAACTAACAATCCTAAAGCACCGATTGCCAAAAGCTCTTCCACATTATTCTCTCTTTTCAACATTTGAGATTGAATAATTTGCATAGGTCTTTCCTTAACTCCAATTATATAATCATATTCAGTTCTTTTATTTTGATCCATAAGAACTTCTTTAGCGTCTTGAATAAACTGAAATAATTTAGTTGCAGTTGAATGCCCACCGTTTTTATCAGGATGATATTCTTTTGCTTTTTCTTTATACGCATGAGAAATTTCAATTTCGGTTGCATTTGATTCAACACCTAATAATTGGTAATAAGTCAAGAAATTTTGTGCCATAATTATATTTTAAAATTGTATCACAAGAGTTATTCCAAATAAAACAAAAGCCAAAATGGCAGCAAAAACAAATGAATTGAAATTTTATCACCTTAAATGACAGGTTTTTTAAAGCTTTTACACATTTACTTAACCATATATTATTTTTGACAAGCTCGAATCAATTACTATCTTCATAAAAATAATTATTCTTGCTTCGGTCTTCTAATTGGTAAGATAGATGGCATTTAGGAAGGGAGTTAAGAGTTTTAACCAAAAGATATGGGTTCGAACCCCATCCGAAGTACGAATTTAACTCCCTTCCTTTACTACTTTTTATTATAGCCCCCTTTTGCAATACTATAAATTATATGAGCAATTTAAATAACGTCCAAAGAAGATTAGCAGAGGGCATCTCTAGTTGGTTATTGTTTGAATTTCATTGTAAACGTGGGGACTTATTTAGTGAAAAATACCTTACAGTTCCTGTTGGACAGATTCTAACAGTCTTATTCCCCGGACAAATAAAATCAGAAATTAATCATCCACATTTGTCAGGTAAATCAAAAGGTAGACCTCCTCAATTAGACTTTGTAGTTGTCAATGAAAAGAAATGGGAAGTAATAGTAGAAACAAAATGGATAGGCAAAACAAAATTAAAAATAACTCAAATCATTTGGGATTTGATGCGTTTAGAAGTTATTGCAAGAAAGGATAATGCTATTTGCTATTTTATATTATCTGGATTTAATAAAAAAATTGAAGATTTATTAGAAAATACTCACTTCAATTCAACATCTCCTAAAAATCCAAATATAACATCTTTTAAAGGCATAAAGATTTCAATAAATCTTACCAAATTACCACAAACAATAAAGGATGGTTTGAACCAAAAAATGAAAAAATATCCAAATTGCGAGTTTTCTGATATAATTTCTTGCGATTTACCACATAGCTATCCAGGAAAAAACATCAATATGTCATTTAAAACGTTGGTTTGGAAGGTAAATGCATATTCAAAATCAAGTAAAATCAAAAAACTTTAAAACTCAATGATTTCATATCGGATTCAAACCTAAATCTTCCAAAAATTCATTGTGTTTTTCTGTATTAGTTTTAATGATTTTATTTAATAAATTTAACTTTTGATTTATCTCTGTTAAGTCAATTTGTACTTCCTCTTTCGTTGTGCTTACATACCTTGAAATATTAAGGTTGTAACCATTCTTTTCAATTTCGACCATTGAAACTCTTCTAGCATATTTTTCAATATGGTCTGGACGGTATTGATATGTCTCAACGATTTTTTGAATATCGTTTGGCTCTCCGTTTTCTCCCTCTCTTAACGTATTTTGTCGTTTGCCTTGTTTGAAGTGTTCTGATGCATTAATAAATAAAACATCATCGTACTTTTTACATTTCTTTAAAACCAAAATAGAAACTGGAATTCCTGTTGAATAGAATAAATTAGAAGGCAAACCTATGACTGTGTCAATGTGGTTATCTTTTAAAAGTTTGGTTCTAATTCGTTCTTCTGCACCACCACGGAATAGAACTCCATGTGGCAAAATAATAGCCATTGTTCCTTCTTTACCTAAAAAATGAAATCCGTGTAATAGAAAAGCAAAGTCTGCTGCTGATTTGGGTGCTAAACCATAACTATTGAAACGAAAATCTTCTGCAAGTGTATCATTTGGGTCCCAACGCAAACTGAATGGAGGATTGGCTACAATAGCATCAAATTCTATCTTTTTGCTTGGATTCATTTCATTAAGTAATGACCAACTATTTTCTAAAGTGTCTCCGTGGAATATCTCAAACTCGGTGTCTTTCATACCGTGCAAAAGCATATTCATTCGGGCAAGGTTGTAGGTGGTTATATTTTTTTCTTGACCGTAAATTTTGCCTACACTACCGCCACTGTCTTTGATTCGCTTTCTTACATTTAGAAGTAACGATCCTGAACCACAAGCCATATCCAATACCTTGTCCAATTTCTTTTTCTTTCCTGTTTTTGGTTCTTGACTGTCTAAGGTTACAATTTCAGAAAGAATAGTTGAAATTTGTTGTGGTGTATAAAACTCACCTGCTTTTTTGCCTGAACCAGCTGCAAATTCACCTATCAAATATTCATAAGCATCTCCAAGCGTGTCAGAGTCGGCAGAGAATTCAGCAATGCCTTCTGCAATTTTTTGTATAATGGTACAAAGTTTCTTGTTTCTTTCTGCTGAAGTTTTGCCAAGTTTTTCTGAATTCAAATTGATTTCAGAAAATAAACCTTGAAAGGCACTTTCAAAAGATTCGTTCTCTATGTATCTAAAACCTGATTCAAGTGTTACCAAAAGCTCCGGATTCTGTGTACGAGCCATTTCGCTGATATTACTCCACAAATGGTCTGGTTCGATTACATAATGTACTTTCCTTCGCATCTGTTGTTCAAAATCAACTACTTCGTCTTTATTCGTTGCATACCAAACTGAAAGGGGCGTTCTTTTATCTGTGGAAGGCAAATTAGGATAGTCCTTTCCTAATTCTTTTTTGGCCGCTTCTTCGTAGTTATATGATAAATACCGCAGAAAAAGAAAGGAAAGCATATAATCACGAAAATCATCCGCATTCATAGCACCTCTCAAATCGTCTGCAATATCCCAAAGGGTTTTACCCAGTAGTTGTTGGTCCTTATTCGTCATTCTAAAATTTGAATTTATATGTTGAAATAATTTGTCCTAGAATGTCTCGAAACATAGTTTCTTCAGGTTCTGACATTTTATTTGATTGCGTTTTATAAGTGTCTTTATGGGATAGGGAGTTAATTCTTTCTGCAACAATGTTTGGGTCTTCTTCAAGTTCAATTTGGCTTAATGCAAATCCAATTCCTCCTCTACCAAGAAATGAAGAAATATTTTCAAGCAATTGTCTTAACAGCACAAAATGATAAGAAAACAGTTCGGTATTAGCAGCGTCATCTAATGTTTTCAATAAGTGTAAATGAAACAAAAAAGCCCCATTTTGATTATTAAGTTTCAATTCACCTTTTGCATTTCTTTCAAGCAAGAAAATAGCTGTATCTTCTTTATATTTCGAACTTTTATGGCCTTTTGTCAATCTATCTGCAAGAATTGAAAACAACCCAATATGATGAGTAGTTAAAATGATTTTCTTTTTTGGATATGTGCTATCTATCAGTTTAGTTATTGACTCTGCTGTGGTAAAAATATTATGCTCATCCATACTTGAAACAGGGTCATCAATAAAAAAATGAGCATTTTGTGCTTCTGTCCAAGATCCGGAATCAAAAAGAGCTAGAAAGAAACACCATATAAATATTCTTTCTTCGCCTCTTGAAATCTTAATTGCCTCTTTAGTTTCATCATTTACAAAGAATGTAATGGACTTTATACCTTTCTCTCTATCACTATCATCATATAGATTGAGTATGAATTTATACCGTGGATGATAAAGAGATAATTTTTCTTCTAGTATATCTGTATCTAACAGTAAAGAATGAAATTTATTAAGAGAACTGTAAACAACTTCAAGTTTTGCATTTTCATTAAAATGAGGCTCATCATTATCCCAAACAAATAAATCTTCGCTGTATGCATTATAGTATACACCCAAATGTTTACCACCGTTATTAGCTTTGGTAATTTCTTTATATCCTACAGATAGTTTTGTTTTACCAGTTGAATTAAATGCGTATATCAGACTAATCGTTTGTGGCAGCTGAAATAATTGATTAGCTATTTCTTTTATTTTTATCATTTTTTAATCATTAATTTTCGGAAACAAACCCTGCATCAATCCTTTTTTATGCAACTTCAATTGTTCTATCTTCTCCACCTGTACCGTAATTAGTGCATCTAAGGACGAAAGACAAGAAGCGATTTTTTGTTGTTCTTTTGGATTCTTTGGGAATTTGACTCCAATATTTTTTAGGTCTGAATTGTATAAACGACTGATAATACCACCATCAGATGTTTGCCATATAACGATTGAATAGCAATGGTATAAAAACTCATTCAGTACTAGCTTTTCATCATTACCAAGCCAAACAATATTTGAATCCTGAAAATATGCCGGTGACCCATCGTATACTACAATTCTGCCAATTGTACCTGATGCGGAAATTAAAATATCGCCTACTTTAGGAAACGAGTATTTGCTTTTGAATTCTTCATACAATTCAATCGAAATGTAAGCATCTGCTTGTTTTCCAAATGTTCCGATTTTAAAAAATGGGATTCCATTTTTTGGATTTGCTGTTGTTTGCTCCTTGAAAATTCGTTTACACATTAAAGGGTCACCAATTTGCCCCAACTTCTTCTCCATCCATTCCCCATCATTTTCAAACTCCTTAAACCGATACATAGGAATTTTCTCACCTGCTTGCGGAAAAAGGTTTTGCATCAACCCTTTTTTGTGGTCTTTGAGTAAATTTAACATTTGGCTTTGGGCTGCTATCACTTCATCTAAGGAAGATAGACAAGATGCTATTTTTTGTTGTTCTGGAAGATTTGGAATATTGATTTTAAAATCACTTAGAACCTCTTTGGTTATTGTCTTGATTATTCCACCAGGTGCTTTTAATTTTTCAATTTCAAAGAGCATAAATAAAACATAAGCAAAGAATGTTTTATCTATCTCATTGTAAAATTCTTCAAATAATAAAAGAGTTCTATCTATATAGGCATCATATTGAGTTATTGCAACTCTCCCTATTGAGCCTTGTATTGTAATAATGATAGTTCCTTTCGGTATAAATACACTTTGCTCAGCTGCTAGTTTGCTGATTTTACTTTTTGTTTTTGGTTTTAATCGGAAATTGTTTCCAACGTCGTAGACTTGGATAAAAGGCATTCCGTTAACATCATCATACCATTCAGGTAACCCGTATGGTTGTGGAAAACTTCCTCTTCTAAATTTTGCAATATTTATGAGTGTATCTCCAACCCATTCACTTGAATTTTTAAATTCAGGGAACCTTAACTCTGGTATTATTTTCATATCCTTACTCATAAGCTGCTAATCCTGATATTTCACGCCCTTGGGAAAGTTTTTTCAATTGAGGTACTAAGTCTGCCATCAATGCCAATTCCTTTACCCTGCGTTCTTTCCAACTAAGTTCCAAAAGCTCAAAAAGGTCGGTGAGTTTTTCCCCGTCAAAAATCATTCGGCTCATTATGGCATCTACAAAGGATTTTAAGTCTGTTGTTTGCAATCCGTGTTGCTGGGCAATGGCAGCCAGTTCTTTGTTGTATTTGTCATCTTTAAAAGTATCGTAGCCTTTGTGCAGAGTTTCCACATCTTGACCGCTGTTCCAATCCAAACTATTGATATACTCGGTTAAATCTTCCTGCGCTTCCATCAGGTTGGCATTTGAACTCAACAAACTAATAACCTGAGCTTTGGTCATTTTTTGCTTGGCAGGTTTCTTTTGCGTACTGTCTGCTATCAAACTCATTATGTAATCGTAATCAATTACGGCAGAAGCAAACAACACAAATTCAAAATCCAATTGCTGTATTTCTAGCGTTGCTTGTTCGCCATCTTTTTGCTGTATTTTTCGCAGTTGTTTTGCCGTTTCTATGTAAGAACTTCGGAACTCTTGCAAAGTTTCCGTTGGTAAAATGGCTTCAATCTTTGTTTTTTGTTCTTCCGTTATGTCGGTGTATTGGTCAAGCTGTGTTTTGAGCCTTTGTACTTCTTTAAAGTTTTTTATAAAGGCAATTCGAGCAGCATCACCTTTAAGGTTGTAAACTTCTTGCGGTTCGCTTACCAAATTATTCTCTTGCATAAATACACCCAAAGCTTCTACTGCCTGTTTGTATTTATCAATTACAACTATTGCAGGATCAACCAACCAAATTTCTTTTGCTTTTCCATTGTCTTCTCCAGAAAATAATGCAATGGCTTGGTTAACGGCATCCTTTTGCGAACGAAAATCTAAAATATTTCCATAAGGTTTTGTATCGTTCAGTACACGGTTGGTTCTTGAAAATGCCTGAATCAATCCGTGGTATTTCAGATTTTTGTCCACATACAAAGTGTTCAGGTATTTACTATCAAAACCTGTTAGCAACATATCTACGACTATGGTAATGTCAATTTTATTTTTGTGTGCGTAATCTTTGTTGCTGTATTTCTGGTCTTTGATGCGTCTTTGAACATCTTGATAATACAAGTCGAATAGATAGATTTCGTGGCTTGTGTCAAATTGTTTGTTATAATCGGCAATAATGGTTTTGAGTGCCGATTTCTTTTCTTCTGGATTATGTTTGTTGTCCTCTTTTTCCTGAACCAAATCTTCTTGAATCTGCTGAATATCACTGTTGCCTTCGGCTGGTGGCGAAAACACACAAGCAACATTTAAAGTAACATAATCCGGATTTTCAGTTTGTTTCCTATTCTGAATCTCTTTGAAAAGGTTATAATATTCAATCGCATTATTAATAGAGGCAGTTGCCAAAACAGCATTAAAACGTCTTGAATTGGTTGCAGCATCGTGTTTGTCCAAAATAGCCTCTACCACTGCTTGCTGGGCAATAGCTTCGCCTGGTTTTGGATTCTGCGTTCCTTTACCTTTGAAAAAATCTATATGAAAACGCAATACATTTTTATCGTCAATGGCGTGTGTTATAGTGTAGGCGTGTAATTGTTTTTCAAATATGTCTTGTGTGGTTTTGTAAGAAGCTTCTTCGCCTTCTCTTACTTGATACATTGCATTTTCATCAAAGATGGGGGTTCCTGTAAAACCAAATAATTGAGCATTTGGAAAAAACTCTTTTATGGATTTGTGATTATCTCCAAACTGTGAACGGTGGCACTCATCAAAAATGAAAACCATTCGTTTGTTACGAAGTGGCTCTAATCTTTCTTTGTAGTTCTTTTTGTTTGTGCCATCCAAAGCCAATCCTAATTTTTGGATAGTGGTGACAATTACTTTGTCGGCATAATCAGTAGAAAGTAAACGCTTTACCAATGTTTCGGTATTGGTATTTTCTTCCACACTTCCTTCCTGAAATTTATTAAACTCTTCACGGGTTTGTCGGTCAAGGTCTTTGCGGTCAACCACAAACAAACATTTTTCTATATCGGTATTGTCCTTAAGTAAAGTTGATGCTTTGAAAGAAGTCAAAGTTTTACCACTTCCAGTAGTATGCCAAATGTAGCCGTTGCCACGGTTTTGTTGGATACAATCAATAATAGCTTTCACTGCATAAATCTGATACGGTCGCATTATGAGCAACTTCTGCTCACTTTCTACCAAAACCATATACTTGCTAATCATACTGCCCAAAGTGCATTTGGTCAGGAATTTTTCAGCGAATAAGTCAAGATGAGTTATTTTCTTATTACTCTCGTCTGCTAATTGATAGATTGGTAAGAATTGTTCGTCTGCATTAAAAGCGAAATGCTGGTTCTTGTTGTTGGCAAAATAATAAGTGTTTGTTTTGTTGCTTACTATAAACAACTGCATATAACAAAGTAGTGAATTACCGTAACCATTGCCTGGTTCGTTTTTGTAATCAACAATTTGCTGCATAGCCTTTCGTGCAGAAATATCATTGTTTTTCAACTCAATTTGAACAATCGGCAATCCATTAATCAATAATATGATATCATATCTTTGATGACTGTTCTCAGTGTTTATTCTTAATTGACTAATGACTTCATAATCATTTTTACACCAATCTTTATTATTTACTAGAGTATAATGTAATGGAGTTCCATCTTCACGTTGAAAATACTGTCTATCCCGTAATATTTTAGAAGCTTTGAATACATCAGGTTCAATGATTTCTTCTCTCAATCTTAAAAATTCATTATCAGAAAACCTAACACGATTAAGTGCTTCGAATTTTATTTTAAAGTTTTGCTCAAGAGCTTTCCTATCAACTATATCAGGTCGATGAGTGTATTTCAGCTCTTTCAGTTGTTCAATTAAATTTTGTTCTATTTGACTCTCTTTGCTCATTCAAATAATATTTCCCTATTGGTCAAATTTACTTTTATAATTCGGTATTGATTATCTTGATTTGACAATAAACTACACTTTAATTTAAAAGATTGACTTAAAATTTTAAAGTCAAAAGATTCTATTTGATAAAAGTACTTTTCAAATATGATTTAATATAATGATTATTTTAAATACATAAAATTAAACCTAGAATTTGAGATTACGTTCCGTGAGCTCCTAAGTGGGTGCTTACCCAAAAACCTATCGCCGCTTCGCGTCGGGTTTTGTTGTTCCGTTCACTCCCGCAAACTCGTTTGCGTCGCTCGCGAAACAACAAAACCGCAACTATCGTTGCGGTTTTTGTGCGGAAGAGGAGATTCGAACTCCCACGGCTGTTACCCCGCTACCACCTCAAAGTAGTGCGTCTACCAATTTCGCCACCTCCGCAGGTTGGGTTCCAAATGTTTGGAACTGAATGGTTTGGCTTTGGGCCGGGGCCCAAAAACCCGGTTTGAGGACTGCAAATATAGGGGAGTTTTTTCTTTCGGTGCTATCCGCTTACTTTGTGAAAAATAGTATCAATGTCTAGTTTTAATATAACATGTCCTAAATGTCTGCATCAGTTTGAAGCTGGTGAGAGTATGCGCGCAGAAATGAAGGATCAGCTGAATAAACAGATGATAGATTGGAAGCAGGGTAAGGAAACGGAGTT
Organism: Chitinophagaceae bacterium BSSC1; assembly: GCA_002256435.1. Lineage (GTDB taxonomy): Bacteria > Bacteroidota > Bacteroidia > Chitinophagales > Chitinophagaceae > Sediminibacterium. The sequence goes on along the minus strand of NKJC01000004.1, from coordinate 94,390 downwards.
TAAACAGAAAGAACAGCAATTTCAACAATTACTGAAGCAGAAAGAAGAAGAGGCTAATAAGCGCCACGAACTTGACAAAAAGCAATTGCAGACTGAGTTGCAGCAGAGTATTCAGAAGAAAGTGTCGGAGGATTTTGAGAATAAATTGAGACTGTTAGAGGAGAATGCGGCGGAGAGTGCAGAGAAACTCAAAATGGCTAGACAAAAGGAACTGGAGTTCTTGCAAAAAGAACAGGCTTTGCTAAATAAAGAAGCAGAAATGCAGGTGCAGATGCAACGGCAATTGATGCAGGAAAGAGAGAAGTTGAAAGAGCAGTTGGTGAAGGAAGAAACAGAGAAGTCTAGCATCAAGGATCAGGAGCATTTGTTACGAGTGAAAGAGCTTGAGAAGCAATTGGAAGACCAGAAGAAATTGGCAGAAGAAATGAGACGTAGAAGTGAATTGGGCTCTCAGCAGTTGCAGGGTGAAGTGCAGGAACTGATGCTGGAAGAATTGCTGGCTAAGACCTTTCCATTTGATAGGATTGATGAAGTGGGTAAGGGTGTTAGGGGCGCAGATTGTATTCAGGTGGTGCGGAACCAACTGGGGGCAGAAACGGGTAAGATCATTTATGAGAGTAAGCGCACCAAGGATTTCTCCAATGACTGGATTGAAAAATTAAAAGCAGATATGCGGGGCCTGGGGGCCGATGTGGCCGTGATAGTTACGCAAGCTTTGCCAAAGGATATGGATAGGTTTGGGGAGAAGGATGGGGTTTATATCTGCACTTTTGCTGAGGTGAAGAGCGTGGCCTTGTTATTGAGGAATGCTATTTTGAAGGTTTGGGATGCCAAGAAAAGTCAGGAGAATAAGGGAGATAAAATGGTCATGTTGTATGACTATTTAACGGGTACGGAATTCTCGCTTCAGTGGAAAGCTATCAGTGAGGCGTTTAATCAGATGAAGCAGAGTATTCAGGTAGAAAGGAATGCTATGGAGAAATTGTGGAAGACCAGGGAAAAGCAATTGGAAAAGGTTTTGCTGAATGCGGCACATATTCAGGGTAGTATTGAAGGGATTGCTGGGGCAGATGCCGTAAATTTGAATCTCACAGACCAAGACCCTTTACTACTTGATTAATATATTCGAAAACGAGAAGACCAGCGACCAGCCCAATAGGCCGTCTAGGAAAAAGCCCATCTTTCCGGTGAATGCCACGCTGCGTAAGTATTTGCTGCGTTATGGTAGAGAAGTAGACCTGGCTTGTAGGTATGAAGATTTATTGCATTTTACTTATACCCTACCCATTCGGGATAAACATGGCAAGGAAACGGCTTGGGAAAAAGCCAGCTATGACATGCATCTTTGGGAAGATCTGAGGGTGAACCTGATTAAGAACTATGCCTACCTAAAAACCAAGGGAGACATGAGTTTTATTAACCACTTAGACGTGGCAGGAATTGACTTTTGTTTTTTTGGGAATAGCCAACCCATTCGCATTAGAATTATCAATAAATACAATGATAATTACGACCACTATTATATTAAAAAAGCCGATAGCTCTAGGATCTATGGTTTGGAGCTAGAACACTTGCTATCACCCAATAGGATCACCTATTTTACTTTTCAGGATACCTTGATTGAAGAACATATTCCAGGGATTCCGGGCGATATTTTTATCCAGGATTATTTGAACCATCCTAGCACCAATCAGATTAGGTTTGCCAAGGAATTTGTGAAGTTTAATGAGCGCTGTTTTTCTCATTTGCTGGGCGATATGCGCTCTTACAATTTTGTGGTCAATATTACCCCTGACATTGTGGATTTTCAGTACCGGATTAGACCCATTGACTTTGACCAACAGTCTTATGAGGGTAGAAAGAATTTGTACCTGCCGCAGTTTTTTAAAGAGAACAAGGCTTTTGTAGACATTGTGGGTAAGCACTTGAACAAAGAGTCTATTGAACAGTATCAGGCAGAAGAAAAAACGCAGATGGCTTTTAGATTGTCATCGGCCAAATACCGGATTAAAGAGTTGCTTGATATCATGAGTGGAGACATGATTTCAAAGCCTGAGAAAATTGAACAACTCAAAACTGAATTGGCAGAATTCTTTGATCAGCCCAGATTCTTGAAAGCTGAGACCATGGGGCAGATTGTGAAACTGCAAATGAAACAGATGCTGCTCCAAAGCTTGAACCTGATTCCCAAAACCAATTTTAGGGTAGCGGATTAGTAAGAGACCTGCATCCTCAAAGCCGCGCTAGATGGGCTCTGTAGCCACCCACACATAGACCAAGTCATTTTTAAATCGGTATTGCAATTGCAAGGGATACAAATGCCCGGGCTTTTGAAACATGGCTTGTACAATGCCCCGGTCTTGCATCATAAAGGGATCTATCCAAAGTACTTCACTAAAATCAATGTCTCCCCTGCCCCACCATTTAAACATGGCTTCTTTTACGCTCCAGAGTAAAGTGAGTAATCGGGTTTGTTGATCCTCAGGATAAGAAGCCGCAAATGTTTGTTCGTCTGGGTGCAGGAACTTGTGTTTGATTCGGTGTACCCGCTCGGTGATGATTTCAATATCTATGCCCACTTGTTGGTTACTGCTCACAATGGCAGCGGCATAATCGCCACAGTGGCTAATAGAAAAATGGTATTGTTCGGTGGGTAGAAAGGGTTTGCGGGTGCTGGCAATTTCAATTTCTGCGTGCGGAAAATCCGGAAACAAAAAAGGTAATAAAAAGCGGCCGCCCAAGTGCTGTAAGCGTTTGTGCGGGTGGGTTATCTCCCTGGTCAGGGGCACTTTGGCCAGAAAAAAATCCTCCTCTTCGGTCAAATGCCAGATCCCGGCACGGGTGGTTTGGTTGATATCTTGTTGATAAAACAGCGGCACTTAGAAATGATTGATTTTGGTATGCAGATTTAAGATTTATTTGCATCCTAACCTAAATAATTGAAGCATGATATTGTCTGACAAGCGCATATTGGAAGAAATGGAGAAGGGTACTATTAAGATTGTTCCATACAATAGAGAAGACCTTGGTAGTAATAGTTATGATGTGCATTTGGGAGGCAATTTGGCTACATATGATAGTGCAGAGCTGGATGCCAAAGCCCATAATACCATTTCTCATTTTGAAATTCCTGATGAAGGTTTTGTCTTACAGCCCCATGCTTTTTACTTAGGTGTTACACAGGAATACACAGAGACGCACGCACACGTCCCATTTTTAGATGGCAAATCTTCTACAGGCCGCTTGGGGATTGATATTCACGCCACGGCAGGCAAGGGCGATGTGGGCTTCTGTGGCAACTGGACCCTAGAGATTTCTGTTAAGCAACCAGTGCGCGTGTACAAGGGTATGCCCATTGGTCAGTTGATCTATTTTCCTGTAGACGGAGAGATTGAAGTAAAATACAATCAAAAGGGTAATGCCAAATATTCTGGCCAACCCAATAAGCCCGTGGAATCCATGATGTGGAAGAATAAGTTCTAGTAGCCTAGATTTTTCCGTATTTCTTTTTGTAAGCAATGAGCCAGCCAATGACTTGGTCATAACTCTCTATGCCCTTTTCCTGGGCGTTCAGTTTTAGGTATTGGTCGTAGAGGTTGTTAAAGGCTGGTGCCACAGATTTGCGTCTTTTGCGGAAGAACTCGCGAATCTCTTTGCGCTCTTTTTTAACCAGGGTATCTAGCCTTTGCCTATTTTGTTTGATGATACTATCAAATGCTTGGTAGTCCTTTTTTCTTCCGTATTGAAAAATCTCCTCTCCTTGCGCATAGGAAAATAGTTCCAAATACATACTATAACGGGTATAGGCCTGCGGCGATGTACTGGCTGCCAGATAACCCACAAAATTGGCCTCACTCTCTGAAGCATAGCCCAATTGATGGGCCATTTCATGTGAACAGACATAGGGTATTAGCACCCGGGGAATATCGGTTCTGAGTTGGGCCTCTCCTGAAAAGGGGTTAAAATAACCCGTGAACCCTACATAATCACCTACCTCACTATACAAACTGCCCTTCACCGATGGGTATTTATAACTTAGAAATTGATAGTCTTTGCTTACTCGGCCATAATTCTCTACCGCTTCGGCCTTGATGGTTTCAATAGACGGCTGGGGTAATAGGGTGTCGGGAATCAGTTTTCGGGTGGCGTTTAAGGAATCTATGAGGTCATTGGTCAAACTGGTCACTTCTTCTACCGTATAGGGTTTGGGGTGCAGGTATAATTGATAAGCAATCCCTTCTCTATTATAATTGAGTCCCCATAGCAGTTTAAAGCCAATATAGAGTTTGAGGGCGAATCTGATGATTTTGTATCCTCCCCAAGTCCACCAATCTAATGGAAATCGGGCCCCAGCCCCCTGTATAATAAAGCGTATTACATTAACAATCAAATAGATAGCCAGAAGCAGGTAGCCAATATCGCCCAAGCTAAAAGGGATTTTGGCCGTGATTTGGCGCATGATCTGACCCAGTTTAGGATACCAAAGCGTTGAATACCAGGTTTCTACGGTATAGGGAAAATAAGAGAGACCAAAGAGAAAAAGGGCTACGGCGCCCAAGAAAATCAGGGTCGTACTTTGTTTTAGGGTTATATTCGCAGCGGTTCTCATGGTTGCAAATTTGCGTTTTTATTGGTTAATCCAGAACTGTTGATAAATTGCCCGCTGATTCATGGTGATTTTCCTTTGGCAGTTCCGTGGATTTGGCCTACCTTTGCGAGCCTTTAAAAAAAGGAGTATGAGTCATCGGAGGGAATTTGAAATAGCATTTGTGGGGTTGAAGCCGGGGATTCATGAATACGAATACCAGATCAACGATAAGTTCTTTGTACCATACGGACCGCAGGATTTTGAAAACTGCGAGGCCAAAGTGAAACTGAAACTGGAAAAAAATACCGGTTTTATGCAATTAAAATTTGACATTGACGGACGTGCAGATGTTAATTGCGACAGGTGCGGAAACGGCCTGCCCATGCAGCTTTGGGACGAGTTCAACATTATTGTTAAGATAGTGGAAGAGCCCGATCAAATGAACGAGACGGAGGAAGATCCTGACGTATATTATATAAGCCGTGGTGAAAGTCACTTGCACCTGGCCGATTGGATTTTTGAATTTGTGAATCTTAGTTTCCCGCTACAAAAAATGTGTGCGGAATCAGAAATTGGGGGACCAAAATGTAACAAAGAAGTGTTAGAGAAATTGAGGAAGATGGAAGAAGACGCTTTAAAAGAGCCGCCAACCACCATCTGGAAAGGACTGGATCAGTTTAAAAACCTGGATTAATTTTTTTTTAGTTTTATAAATTTCGAATTATGCCAAATCCTAAACGCAGACATTCTCAACAGCGCAGCGCTAAGAGAAGAACACACTACAAAGCACAAGAAGTGACTTTGAGCAAGGATGCTACCACTGGAGAATTACATGTACGCCACCGTGCGCACGTTAGCGAAGGTAAATTGTTCTACAAGGGCAAATTAGTTGCTGAGAAAGCACCTCTGAAAGCGTAACCTTTAGTTCAACTTACTTAGACTACCGCGCATGAATATTGGCTTGGACATGATGGGTGGAGATTTTGCACCGCTTGAAGCGGTGAAAGGCTTGAAGCAATTCTTGTCCACTGCCAATGGTATTGCCCATATTTATTGCATAGGCGATGAAGCCCAGGTGCAGCCCTTATTAGAGGAGCATCAGGTTGCATCGCCTAATTTGCATTTGGTACATGCCCCGGAAGTGATTGGATACCACGAACATCCTACCAAGGCCCTCAAAGAAAAACAGCGCTCTTCTATTGCCATTGGATTCCATCTATTGGCTACTGGCAAGATTGATGCTTTTATTAGTGCGGGTAATACCGGTGCCATGTTGGTGGGTGCTATGTTTAGCATCAAACCCATTGAAGGCGTACTCAGACCCTGTGTATCTGGTGTGGTTCCAAAATCAAACGGAGAAACAGGTGTGATCTTAGACGTTGGGCTCAACGCCGATTGTAAACCCGAACAACTGAATCAATTTGCCGTATTGGGTAGCTTGTATGCCCAGCACATTTTACGAGTAGCCAACCCCAAAGTTGGATTACTAAATGTGGGTGAAGAAGAAGGTAAGGGTAATCTACTGGCTCAAGCTACTTTCCCTGTCTTAAAAGACAATGCTCAAATCAATTTTGTAGGTAATATAGAAGGCCGCGATATTTTTGGAACCAAGACAGACGTCATTGTCTGCGATGGTTTTACTGGAAATATTATCCTGAAAATGGCTGAGTCAGTGTATGACCTAGCCCAATTGCGCAATTTTGAACAGGACGCTTATTTTAACCGTTTCCATTATGAGAATTATGGCGGTTCTCCTGTGCTAGGTGTGGCCAAACCCGTGATCCTGGGTCATGGCATTAGTTCTGCCAATGCTTTCAACAATATGTTGGTATTGGCTGGTCAGATGATTGAGTCTGATATCTGCACCAAGATGGCGGAAAGCTTTAAAGCTTCATAGTCCCGGCCATCTAACCAGCCCCTTACCTATTTAACTTCTTTTACCCTTTCACCTTCAGCTTGGAACATGGCCATGAGTGAACCTGTAACATGGTCTTCGTCTTTTTTGGCCAATGTTAGTGACAGATCATAGCCAGCTGCTGTAAAATAGATGGTGATGGCATCATTGGCGTATTCGGTTTTGGTAATCATGGTAATCTCTTTTCCGGTAGTATCCTGCACCACACCAGTGAGCTCCTCTCCTTTCTTTTCTACTTTAAATACCAGTTTCACATCGCCCTGTGGGGTTTCCTTCATCAATACCTTCCAATTACCCACATAAAAGTCCATAGGAACTTTTGCTGGGGCTGGGCTTTGGGCGCTACCCATTAGGCTTAAAAATAGACCCGCTACCAGGGTCAATAAGAAAATGCGTCTTTTCATAATTATCAAGTTTATCGTTTGTCCTTCAAAATACAGGATTTTCTCAGTATTTGAAGATTCCAGTTAAAAAAGGGCTGCCGTTCAGCCCTCCAAAATGCCAGTTTCACCCCAACTAACAACTGTTCATCACGGTAAATATCCACTCGTCACAATCCTTCAACTATTTTTTTGGAGGGCCAAATCGCTGAAAGGCCTGTATTTACTGCATTCCAAAGCATTGCACATTAATTTGCTTAGGATATTACCTTCCTTTGGGAGGTACTATGTGTTGCACAGTACCAAATATCACCCTATCTTTGTTCTATCAAAGTAAAACAAACCAAAAAAACCTAAAAACAAACAACCATGAAAAAGTTCATCTTCTCAGCCCAAGTAATTGCCGTTATCGCTTTTGTTCCTGCTATCACATTTGCTTATTTGCGTAACGATGCTCCTAAAACTGACAACACAGCCAAAGTAGAAAACAAAAATGACATGAGTGGTCAACACCAAACAACTGGCATTATCCGCTTGGTAAAAGCCTTGTAAGAAATGGGATCATGCTTAGAAAAGCAATGATTCCCAGATTGAATTGATTGGTAGACTAATTTAGTTGTTATGAGATTGACCAGACTGTTTAGAATTATTTTTTGTAGCGCTGCAATGCTGTTCCAGCTATCAGCAATGTCTCAAAACAACAAGATTGTCCCCCTCGTTCACCAATCCATTCAAGCATCAGCCAACCAAATGGCGGATCAGCTGGTTCAGATCAGAAGATCCTTTCACCAGCACCCAGAATTAGCAGGTAAGGAACAACAAACCCAGGCATTTCTACAAAAGCATTTGGTAAACCTAGGACTAGAAGTCATTACACAAACCAATGGCTACGGTATTATAGGCGTGCTAAAAACAGGGAAAAAAGGCAAGAAAATTGCCTGGAGGGCCGATATGGATGCCCTACCCAACGATTTTCCAGACCCCGTTGATTTCAAATCTACCCAAGCCGGTGTGCAACACGGATGCGGTCACGATATTCATATGACAATTGCCCTTGGCATGGCCCAAGTATTGGCAAAAAACAAGGACCAATTAAGCGGTAGCTTCTACTTTATTTTTCAAGCAGAAGAAGAAACTTTTGTTGGCGCTAAAAAATTATTGGACAACCAGATTGCCCAACTGCATCTAGATGAAATTTATGGTCTTCATGTAACAGCAATGACTGCAGGCCAAATCATGGTCAAGCCAAATGAAATATTTGCTTACCAAAAAAGAGTTCAATTGCGTTTCAACAAAATATTGGACAAAGAAGCCATTCAAGAAATTAGCCAATTACTAGATGCTGGATTATCCAGGTCTATGACCAATAGCAAACCATGGGAAATGCAACAGATTCTTGATCCCAAGATTGGTTTGTCCAATGACAAAACCATCTTTCAAGATTATTGCTTTCTCAACCAACCCTATAGTGCTTATTCTGAAAAGGAGGAACAAATTTTAGCAACGGATTTGTATGAAACCAATGCTCAAAAAATACCCTTGATCATTCCCCAAATCAAGAAAATTCTGGCAGCTAGTAAATATGGTTCAAACCTAGGCGCTGTCTCATTTATACAAGAAAATAGTACGGTCAATAATGATCCTAAACTAACTGGTAAAGCCATTCAAACATTGGATCAGATTTATGGTAAAGACTTTGTGGTAAAAGCCTATGGTCAAGTACCATTTTTCAATGATGATTTTGCCTTTTACCAACAAAAAATTCCAGGTGTTTATTTTCTTTTTGGTGGATCCAATTTTGAAAAAGGTTGGATTGCTATGAACCATGCACCCAATTTTATGGTAGACGAATCTTGTCTACTAAGTGGTGTCAAATACTTTTCCTCTTTATTGGTTGAAAGAGCCAAACCCACACTTTAATACCTACCATATGTCTACGCTTAAACCCATCCAATTATTGGTTGCTTGTTGTTGCTGTCTGGCATTTTTTTCTTTACAAACTGCTGCGCAAAATACAGGTGCAGCAACCAATCAACCCATTGTCATTCGGAACGTGCAGCTGATCACCATGGATGAATCAAATAGCATCATTCCCAATGCTTCTGTACTGATTGTCAATCATCGGATAGTTGCTATTAATGATAGCATTCCCAAGAACGCTACCATTATTGATGGTAAAGGAAAATGGTTGATCCCGGGTTTGATAGATATGCACGTGCATACTGTTACAGATACTGGTCCCTTTGGCCCCAAATATCCCAGCCAAGGCGCTACCTTATTTTTTGATTTGCAGGATCAAATGCTCCCCTATATTGCCAATGGTGTTACTACTATTTTTGAATTGAGTGCAAGGGCCGAACATTTTGGTCAAAGAAATGAAATTGGCAAGGGTGCTGTGATTGGCCCCAGGATGGCGTTAGCGGCCATGATAGATGGTGGTGAAGGTCAGGGTAGAAGAGTAAATACCCCGGAAGATGGCAGACAGGCCGTAAGAAGTGCCAAAGCAGAGGGCTATGAATTTATCAAAGTCTATGCTTATTTAAATCCATCCACATATTATGCCATAATAGAAGAGTCTAAAAAACAAGGACTCAAAGTCATTGGTCATATTCCAGACAGTTTTAAAGGCAAATTAAAAGAAGCTTTTGTACCAGGTTTTGGAATGGTAGCGCACGCAGAAGAGCTGAGCAATTATGCCAAAGATTATAGTTCTGCAGAAGCTACAGCAATGGCGGCACTTTTAAAAGCCAATGGTACTTGGTTCTCTCCTACCCTGATTACCATGGAAGCCATTGCCGCTCAAGTAAGGTCTTTAGAACCGCTCAAAGCCTTGCCCAGCTTGGCTTATGTACATCCCTTGCTTCAAAGCAAATGGTTAACAGCTAATAAGTACAACAAAATGTCTAGCCCTGAAAATATTGCGCATTTTGAACAATACGCTGTATTTAATCTTGAATTGGTGAAAGCCTGTGATGCAGCAGGAGTGCCCATTGTAGCCGGAACCGATGCAGGAACGTCTGGTGTGATTGCTGGTTTTTCTTTGCCCGATGAATTGGGGCTCTTGGTTAAAGCAGGACTATCGCCGCAGGCAGCTTTGGCTTCTGCCACCAGATTACCCGCTCAGTGGTTGGGTATGGACAAACAGGTTGGTAGCATTGAACAAGGCAAGTTGGCCGATTTAATTTTATTGGACGAGAACCCGCTCATTGATATTCAAAATACCCGCAAAATTGCTGGTGTCATGGTCAATGGAAACTGGGTAGCAAAAAAGACCATTCAAACCATGTTGGCTGATCTAGCTATTAGGAACAATGCCAGCAAGGACCAGTTTGATTGGAAAACATTTACCAGTCCTAAAAAATAGTGTTGAAAAATTAAGTTTTCCTTTGTTCTTCCGCAGGTCCAAAACAATATCTTTGTTCCAAACAAGTGTTAGTTTATGTGGCTGAACAATATCCTAGAGACAATTGGAAATACCCCCCTGATTCAGATTAACAAAATCTGTAAAGACCTTCCCGCCACGGTGTTGGCCAAAGTGGAATACTTTAATCCAGGCAATAGCATCAAGGACCGTATGGCTCTGAAAATGCTGGAAGTAGCTGAACAGGAAGGAAAGATCAAACCTGGTGGAACCATTATTGAAGGTACATCGGGTAATACCGGGATGGGTTTGGCCTTGGCCGCTGTGGTGAAGGGATACAAATGCATTTTTACTACCACCGACAAACAGTCTAAGGAAAAAGCAGATATTCTTAAAGCCGTAGGTGCGGAAGTGATTGTCTGCCCCACCAACGTAGAACCTTCTGACCCTAGGTCTTATTATTCTGTGTCAAAAAGATTGGCTACTGAAGTGCCCAATTCTTGGTACGTAAACCAATATGATAACCTAGCCAATCGTCTGGCTCACTATGAACAAACAGGTCCTGAAATCTGGGAACAGACAGAAGGAAAAGTTACGCACTTGGTTGTTGCAAGTGGTACCGGTGGAACTGTTGTAGGCACGGCCAAATTCTTAAAAGAAAAAAATCCCAATATCCAAATTTGGGCCATTGATAGTTATGGTTCTTTGCTCAAGAAATATTTTGAAACAGGTGAGTTGGATCAGAAAGAAGTATATCCCTATATCTCAGAAGGTTTTGGGGAGGATTTTGTTCCCGCCAACTATGATATGAGCTTGATTGATCGCTTTGAAAAAGTAACGGATAAAGACGGTGCGGTGATGGCCAGAAGAATTGCCAAAGAAGAAGGGCTTTTCTGTGGATACAGTGCTGGCAGCTGTTTACAGGGCGTGATCCAATTAAAAGAACACTTGACAAAAGACGATGTGGTGGTTTGTATTTTTCATGACCATGGTAGCCGCTATGTTGGAAAAATTTACAATGACGAGTGGATGATGGAACGCGGTTTTTTAGACGTGAAAACCTTCAAAGACATTGTAAGTGGTAGAAGCAGTAAGCGCTTGGTAACCATCGCCCCTGGGCAAAGCGTTGCTGATGCCGTTGAACTGATGAAGAAATATGATATTGAACAAATTCCCGTAATGGAAGCTGGTGAACTCATTGGTGCCGTTTCTGAAACAGGTTTGTTTATGAAAGTATTTAGCAATCCTGAAATTAAGAACGCAACGGTTCAAAGTGTTTTAGAACATGCTTATCCTGTTGTTGCTTTTGATACTCCGGTAGAAAGATTGGGTTCCCTGATCACCAAAGAAAATGGTGCGGTGCTGGCCCGCGATGAAAAAGGTGACTACCATATTGTGACTAAGTATGACGTGATTCAAAGCCTTGCCAAATAAGCCATGCCCCATACTCGTTTAACCGTTTCTGACCAACTGGGCAGGGAAATGCAAGTGCTACCGCAACCAAAGAGGATTGTGTCACTAGTTCCCTCGCAAACAGAACTACTCTATGACCTTGGGCTTGATGCCGAAGTCATTGGCATTACCAAGTTTTGCATTCATCCTGAAAATTGGTTTCAAACAAAGACCAGGATTGGCGGGACCAAAGACGTAAATCTTGAACTGGTAAAATCATTAGAACCGGACTTAATCATTGCCAACAAAGAAGAGAACAAACAGGACCAAATAGAAGCCCTGAGCGCTTTTGCGCCGGTTTGGGTGAGTGATATTGTCAATTATTCTGAGGCGTTTACCATGATCAGATCTGTGGCCCAGATTACCGGTAGGGTGGCACATGGGCAACAATTGCTGGCTAAAATTGAAAAAGCATTTCAACAAATGCCTTCTCACCCACTGCATCCAACAGCGGCATATTTAATCTGGAAAGACCCCTATATGACCGTTGGGTCTGACACGTTTATCCACAATATTTTAAGCCTAGCAGGTTTTCAAAACTGCTTTGTAGATAGTCTTCGTTATCCAGCCATTACGGTGGCTGATTTGCAAGAAAAAGCACCCGAATACCTCTTTCTTTCTTCCGAGCCCTATCCCTTCAAAATGAAACATATCAAGGCTTTGCAAGCCGATTTGCCCAAGACCAAGATTCACTTGGTAAACGGCGAAATGTTTAGTTGGTATGGTAGCCGCATGCAATTTATGCCCCGCTATATTGGCGAATTACTGCAATCGATTGTTTGATTTAGGGCCTTTTGAGTGTGTACTTTATACACAACTCTAGTACTAGATTTGATACAAAAAACGTATCTTAGCCATCCTTAAAAAAATACATTTAAAATTATTATATGAAAAAATACAGAGCCGGGGTTTTGTTCGGTGATGAACTAGAAGCCCTTTACAATGATGCCAAAGACAACCAGTTTGCTTTGCCTGCCGTGAACACCATTGGTACCAATACCATCAATGCGGTGTTAGAAACTGCTGCAAAAGTTAACTCTCCTGTAATTATCCAATTCTCAAATGGTGGTGCACAGTTTATTGCTGGTAAGGGCATGCCAAATGACCAATTACAAGGTAATATTCAAGGTGGTATTTCTGGTGCTTTACATATTCACCAAGTTGCTAAATACTATGGTGTTCCAGTTGTTTTGCATACAGACCATGCTGCTAAAAAATGGTTACCATGGGTGAGCGGTTTAATTGATGCGGGTGAACAATTCTACAAAGAAAAAGGTCAACCCCTATTCAGCTCACATATGTTGGATTTGAGTGAAGAACCCCTAGAAGAAAATATTCATACTTCTGTTGAATTTTATAAGCGCATGGCTCCTTTGGGTATGAGCATTGAAATTGAATTGGGTGTTACCGGTGGTGAAGAAGACGGCGTTGACAATAGCGATGTTGAAAACGACAAACTCTATACCCAACCACAACACGTTGCTTATTCTTATACTGAATTGAGCAAGGTTGGTAAACTATTTACCGTTGCTGCAGCCTTTGGTAATGTACACGGTGTATATAGCCCAGGTAATGTGCAATTGCGTCCAGAGATTTTGAAAAATAGCCAAGACTTTATTGAGAAGGAATTGAAAACTGGTGCTAAGCCTGTTTACTTTGTATTCCATGGTGGTAGCGGTTCTCCTCAAAATCAAATTAGAGAAGCCATTAGCTATGGTGCTATTAAAATGAATATTGATACCGATATGCAATGGGCATTCTGGGAAGGTATTCACCAATACTATCAGAAAAATGAGGGCTTTTTGCAAACCCAATTGGGCAACCCAGAAGGTGCAGATAAACCCAACAAAAAATACTACGATCCTCGCGTTTGGTTACGCAAAGGAGAAGAAAACTTTATCAAGCGTTTGGAAGTGGCATTTGAAGACCTCAATTGCATTAATAGAAACGCATAATTTGATTCCAAGAAAAAACCGCCCAACTACGGGCGGTTTTTTTCTTTTCCGTACTTTGCACCCCTAAACCTGACGAATCCCCCCGATTTGAGGCTGCCCTAACACTTGTTTGGGGCCAGTATTCCTACCGGGGTATTAAAAATATATTATCTTTCCGCCCCAATTCTTGGAATCATATATGAAAAAAGAACGCGAAGAAGACTTTGAATCAAACCTGACCGGTGAAGAAGTGCAAGGAGGAGACAGTGCCAAGCCGCGTTGGTTCAAGCGGATCCGTAAAGGGATTTTAACTTCCACTGCAGACAAGAAAGAAACACCCGAAGGTCTTTGGAACAAATGCCCCGAGTGTAATTATATCTCTACTACCACAGAACTCAAGGAAAATAGGTATGTATGCGCCAAATGCAATTACCACCACCGCATTGGTTCTGAAGAGTATTACGATATTCTGTTTGACAATAAGGAATACACAGAGCTATTTGACAATATCCGCAGTAAGGATGCCCTGGGCTTTACTGACCTGAAATCTTATCAAAAACGCCTTGACGATATCCATTCCAAAACAGATTTAAAAGACAGTATGCGCGTAGCTACCGGAACCGTTAATGGTGAAGGAATAGTGATTGCCTGTATGGATTTTGAATTTATTGGTGGATCTCTTGGTAGTGTGATGGGTGAGAAATTTAGCCGTGCCGTAGACTATTGTATAGCGCACCGTTTACCTTATTTGGTGATTAGCAAGAGTGGTGGTGCTAGGATGATGGAATCGGCGTTTAGCCTCATGCAACTGGCCAAGACCAGTGGAAAACTGAGTCAATTAAGCGATGCACAATTACCCTTTATCTCTCTATTAACCGACCCTACTTTTGGCGGGATCTCTGCCAGCTTTGGGATGTTGGGAGACTTAAATATTGCAGAACCAGGTGCTTTGATTGGTTTTGCTGGTCCACGCGTGATCAAAGAAACCATTAAGAAAGACCTTCCAGAAGGGTTTCAACGTTCCGAATTCTTATTGGAGCATGGGTTCTTGGATTTTATTGTAGACCGCAAGGACCTCAAAGACAAACTGTCTCAGGTAGTAACCCTGCTGAGGAAATAAGGATTTACTGACCACTGCCAAAGGAAACTGTAGCGTATGACCAAGGAAATGAACAACAGGCAGGCCTATTTCAATTACCAGATAGAAGACAAATATGTGGCGGGCATTGTATTGCTGGGCACAGAAGTCAAGTCTATTCGGGAGGGAAAAGTCAGTTTCAATGATTCTTTCTGTTTGTTTGACAAGGGTGAACTCTGGGTTCGGGCCCTGTTTATTGCTTCCTATTCTCATGGATCGGCCAATAACCATATTGAGGTGCATGATAGAAAACTCCTGCTCAATAAGCGTGAACTCAAAAAACTCCAGACCAAGATGAAGGACAAGGGTTATACCATTGTTCCCCTCAAAGTCTTTTTCACAGACAAGAACCTGGTGAAAATTGAGATTGGGATTGGTAGAGGTAAGAAGAACTACGACAAGCGTGAAACCATCAAGGGGCGTGACGTAGAAAAAGAAATTAAGCGCTTGCTAAAGCGATAGTAACTGATTTAGAATACCTTACAAGAGTTTACTAAAATAAAATTAAAGTCTAATCATACCTAGGCTTGTCCGGCTCCTTATAATTTAGCTGTTCCAACAAGGCTTCCGGGGTGGGATTTTGGGTAACCGAAACAGCCACACCCCAACTAATTCCTAGTAATAGCAAAGACCAAATTAACTCTCCCCAACCCATCCAATACCCCATTAATGCATACTCTTGGGCCAGCTCTGGATTCTTGGGCTCATAGATAATGGTTAGCTTTTCCCCCAATTGGTGATCCCTAAATAGATAGTCTACATTAATATGGTGCAGCTTGTAGCCATCGGAATATTCCGCCTGCAAAACAGGTTTTCCTGATGAACCATCCGGCCAATTCACCATGGTAGCTTGCGCAAACTCACTATCAAAATAGTCAGGCTGTCTGCTAAAGAGGATATAGCAAAACAAACAAACCAGGTATAAAGGCACTACTATCTTGGTCAAGGGAGTTGAATTAGACCCGAGGGTGGTTATAAAAAAGGACCAACCCGTAGGTTAGTCCTTGTATAAAAATGGTTGAATCTCTAATTAGCCAGACTTCTAAAGTCTACCGGCACCAGCTTACTTACCCCGGCTTCCTGCATGGTTACCCCATAGATCACGTCTACGGCGCTCATGGTCTGCTTGTTGTGGGTAACAATAATGAACTGTGAGTTATCACTGAACTTCTTGATCATCTGGGTAAACTTGCCTACGTTGGCATCATCCAAAGGAGCATCCACCTCATCCAAGATACAGAATGGAGCGGGCTTGATCAGGTAGATGGCAAACAATAAAGCTGTTGCGGTCAGGGTCTTTTCTCCCCCACTCAACTGGGTAATGGAAGACGGGCGTTTACCCTTGGGCTTGGCCACAATATCAATACCGGTTTCTGCCAGGTTGGTAGGATCTACCAAGACCATATCGGCCGTATCTTCTTCTGTAAACAGGGCTTTGAACACTTTCTGGAAATTCTCGCGCACTTTATTAAAGGTATCTAAGAACTGTTGGTTGGCCGTTGCTTCTACTTCTTGGATGGTTTGCAACAAACTATCCTTGGCAGAAACCAGGTCATTCTTTTGCTCTAAGATAAACTCATAACGCTTCTTCATCTCTGTATAAGCTTCAATAGCGGTAGGGTTTACTTCACCCATATTCTCCAGACGCTTTTTCATGCGGTCTGAACTGGCTTGTAATTCTTCCAAGGTAGTTTCGGTACTACGAGCCTGGTCAAGGATCTCATCCAATTCAACTTTGAATTCCACACTCAAACGCTCTTTCATACCTGCTAACTGCAGTTTCAACTCGTTCAAACGGTCTTTGATCTCAGTAACTAGGTGGTCAATCTGCTCCTTGCTCTTGATTTTCAAACGCAGGGCACTTTCTTTTTCCTGTAAGCTATTGCGCAGGTTATAGTATTCTTGGTCTGCTTCATTGAGTGACTTCTCTTCCACTTCCTTGGTACGCAAGAGTTCTACCAATTCCAATTCGGCCGCTTGCATGGCTTGGGCACCCTCTTCAATATTGCCAGAAGCTTCTGATAATTGTTGGGTATTGGACTGGATCTGGTTGTGCAAGTCATTGAGTTGGTTCTCTTTGAACACCAATTCCTGTTTCAAACCATTGATCTTACTTTGCTGTCTGGTTAAAGAGAGGTTGATCTCATTGTACTGAACAGAGGCAAAATTGTATTCCTGCTCGGCCAATTGATAATCTTGTTCTACCAATTGCATTTCTTGGGTAGTAGCTTGCAATTGCTCATTCAGGTCTATCAAAGATTCCCTGGTTTCCGCAATGGCTTCCTGCTCTTCTTGCAAACGTAGTTCAATATCTTCTAGACGCTGTTGACCAGCGGTTTGGGCGTGAGTCAAGTTCTCAAACTTGTTGCGCGCGGCAAATAACTGGTTGGTCAACTGGTTAATCTCATTCTCGGTTTGCTTGATAGCACCGTCTTTGAGTTGCTCGTTGTATTCAATAACTTCGCTGTGCTTGAGTTTGATCTCTTGCTTCAAGGCATTCACCACGGCGTCTTGCAAAATGATTTCATCCTGCAATTTTTCTAGGTTCTTGGCCCTACCAATTTTCTTTCCTTCAAACAGACCAACGGATCCGCCAGTAAGGGTATACTTGCCTTTTACAAATTTTCCGTGCTTTTCTAAGACTACGGCGCCATTACTATTGTTAATGGCTTCTTCATTCTCAGCAATATAAACATTGCCTAAGAGGTAGTTGGCTAGGTCTTGGTACTGATCATCCACTTCAATCACATCCAGCGCCTTGATGGTGCCAGCGGGTTGATGGGTTTCTACCTTAATATCCCTGAATTTCTCCATCAGGAAGAAATTGGCCTTACCCTTTTTGTTTTGATCCAGCAATTGAACCGCCTGCAAACCTTCAGTAAGGTTGTTTACTACATAGTAGTTTAGGTAAGGCTCCAATACGTTTTCTACTGCTGTGCGATACTCTTCGTTTACGTAAATGATATCGGAGAGAATGGGCGCGTTATGGTTCCACTCTGGGTTCTTGTGTAAGAATTTGATGCTTTCTGGATAGCCTTCCATGCTATCAATCAAGCTTTTTAACAAGGCAAACTCATTGCGCTTGGCGTCTAACTTGCGGCTTTCCTCAGCTAGTTCATTGCGCAATGCCTCCATGGCAGCTTGAGCTTCAAAGATCTGAGCCTTGGTTTTCTCGTGGTGATCCTGCAATTGTTGCAGTTCTACCCTTTTGGCTTCCAGGCTAGATTCCTTTTCTTCCAGTTCCAGGGTCAGTTGCTCAATTTGGTAGTTCCGATTGGTCTTTTCGTCTACCTGCAGGGTTTGAGCCCTTTGCAGGTTCTGAATGCTGGTATCGGCCACCGCCACTTTTTTCTCCGCGTCAAACTGTGCACGTTGAATGGATTGGTATTTACCCCTAACCGCGTCAACACCTGAACGTTTTTCGTCAAAGGTTTGGCGCTTGTCTTCAATATCAGTTTTGGCCGTGTCTACACGGTCCTGCATTTCTACCAATTTGCCCGCTTCTTCCTCCACCTGCATTTGAGTATACTCAATAGAATCCCCAATGGTTTTGAGTTGACCATTGGCTTTTTCCAAGAATGCTTTTAGGCTGCCTTCTTTTTCTTTGAGGTAGTGGAGTTTTTGGGTAGCTAGGTTTCTTTCATTTTCCTTGCCGCGCAAGTTTTGCAACAAGTCATTGAAAGCGTGTTGCTTGGATTGCAAGGCGCGCTCTTTTTCAATAAAGCCCAATTTCTCTTGCTCAATGGCCGCTTCTTCAGTGGCTATCTCCGCTTCTAATTGTGCTTTTTTGTCTACTTCAGAGTTTTGCTGCTCGTTCAAATCATGGTAAGTGATGTTGAATCCTTCCAGTGCAGCTTTGGCTAGTTCAATGCTGATCTCCTTGTAGTCCTTCTTAATTTCAAAGTACTTTTCAGCCTTTTTAGACTGATTTTCAAGGGTTTTGAGCTGGTTATTGATTTCAAATAGCAAGTCTTCAATACGCGCTAAATCCTGTTCAGTAGCGTCTAACTTGCTCTTGGCTTCTTTTTTACGGGTTTTGTAGATGGTAATACCGGCCGCCTGTTCCAGCATTCTTCTACGGCTATTCTCCTTATCCCTGATAATATCGTCCACCATGCCCAGTTCAATGATGGCATAGCTATCGGTGCTCACACCGGTATCCAAGAATAGGTTATGGATGTCTTTTAGTCGGCAACTCACATCGTTCAAACGATACTCGCTCTCCCCGTTTTTGTAGAACCTACGCGTAACAGTTACCGTACTAAACTCGGTTGGGAGCAGGTTCTTGGTGTTTTCAAAAGTCAAACTCACTTCTGCCATACCACTAGCTGAACGGGTTTTACTCCCGTTGAATACCAGGGCGTCTAAGTTTTCAGAACGCAAGGCAGAGATCTTTTGCTCCCCAATTACCCAACGAATTGAGTCAATGATATTACTTTTCCCACAGCCATTCGGTCCAATAATTCCTGTGATTCCTTCGTCAAAGCTGACTACCGTTTTATCGGCAAAGCTTTTGAATCCTTTAATTTCTAGCGATTTTAATCTCACGTTCTTACCTTTTAGTACTTGCGAACATACCAAAAAAGGGATAGAAAAAGGAATTCATCCTAGGGCCTGTGCATAATAGGTGGAGAAATAAACATGTTTTTTCTAGGAATGTGAATTGACTATTTGCAATCAATTGATTTATAAGTAATTAACAAGTTCAAAAGTGGATAAAATTAGCCCGTTTTTTACCCACATTCTTGATGCTCCCGGCCGTATATTTGTCCCAACCTAGCCCGCCAAATGCCCAGACTTGTTTTCACGGTTACCAACCAACTCAACTTTGACCAACGGATGCAAAGAATCTGTGGCAGTCTAGCCCAAAATGGCTACCAAGTTTTGCTGGTGGGAAGGTCCATAAAGGGGCAGCCCCCACTCTCTGAACAGGGTTTTGAACAGCATCGGCTCAAGTGCTGGAGCAGCAAAGGACCGCTGATGTACCTGGAATTCAACCTAAGACTCTTCTTTTTCCTACTATTCCAACCTGGCGATCTGTTTTGCGCTATTGACCTTGACACCATTCTCCCAGTCTACTGGGCCAGTCTAATTAGGGGCAAAATCCGGGTTTATGACGCTCACGAGTACTTTACCCAGCAAAAAGAAGTCATGAGCCGGCCGGCTATTCAAAAGGTCTGGAAAGCCATTGAAAGCTTTAGCCTAAGGCGATTTCCGCTTGGATATACCGTAAACCAATGGATTGCCAATGCTTTTCAACAGGAATATGGGGTTAACTATGCCGTGGTGCGGAACCTACCAAAGCTAACAGAGGCAGCCAAAGCAGCCAGCTTGGAGCCATCGCCGAAGGCTACTGAGATGGATTCTGAGAAGCCATCGCCGCATGCAGTGCCCCGCCCAAAACTGAGCCCATCGCCGCAGGCAGAACCGCAACCCTTCTTTATTTACCAAGGTGCGGTAAACCATGGCAGGTGTTTTGAAACCCTGATCCCGGCCATGCAATGGGTAGCTGCCCCTTTGCGGATTTATGGAACAGGAAATTTTATAAATCAATCATTATCAATTATTAATCAATATTCACTTAATTATAAAATAGAAGTATTTAAACCCCTTGCTCCCCAGGTTTTACAGGCTACCACTCCCTTGGCTTATGCGGGAATTACCCTTTTTGAAGCCCAGGGGCATAACCAATACCATTCATTGGCCAACCGCTTTTTTGACTATATTATGGCGGGGATTCCACAGCTCTGTGTTGACTACCCAGAGTACCGAGCCATTCAGGACCAATGGGAAATAGGATTGTTAATTCCAGACACCCAGCCAGAAACAATTGCCCAAGGACTGAACAAATTGCTGGAAGACCGTGTTTTGTACCATAGATTGAAAGAAAATTGCTTGCAAGCTAGGCGCGTTTTGAACTGGGAATCAGAGGAAAAGGTCTTGCTAGCATTCTATGATCGCATTTTTATAAACCACTAATTTGGACAAGCACTTACATATTATCTCTCTTAACGTGCCCTACCCGGCTGATTATGGCGGCGCATTTGACCTATATTATAAACTTCCCGCCTTGCAAGCGGCCGGGGTTAAGATCCATTTACACTGCTTTGACTATGGTCGTGGCAAACAGGAAATCCTGAACCAATATTGCGAGTCTGTCAACTATTACCCACGTAAAAAGGGACATCAAGCCATTTCAAGCGCCCTGCCCTATATTGTGGCTAGCCGCAAAAACGAGGACCTTCTACAGAACCTGCTCCAAGATGATTACCCCATTTTCATGGAGGGGGTGCACTGCAGCTACCCAGTGATGGATCCTAGGTTCAAGGACCGCAAGTGTTTTGTTCGTTTACACAATGTAGAATATCGCTATTACAAAGACTTATACCGCAGCAGTAGTTCTCCTTTAAAGAAAGCCTATTACTGGAGCGAGAGCCGCTTATTGCGCAAATACGAGGCTCAATTGGCCCAAAAAGCTACTTTCTGGGGTGTAACCGAAGCCGATGACCAGGTGTATAGAGACGAGTTTGGTTGCAAAAACATTGAACACTTGCCCCTCTACCTACCCGAATGGAAGGTTGATTGCCTAGAAGGCATGGGCAATTATTGCTTTTATCACGCAGACCTGAGTATTGACGCCAATGAAAAAGCCGCTATCTGGCTGCTCAAAGAGGTCTTTGAGAAAATCAAGATTCCATTGGTGATTGCCGGAAAGAACCCATCGCCTCAGCTATTAGAACTGGCCCATGTGCATTCTCATACCTGTCTGGTAGCCAACCCTTCTGAAAAAGAAATGCAGGATATGCTGGCCAAGGCCCATATTAATGTATTGCCCGCCTATATAGAAACCGGGATGAAGGTAAAACTAGTGAACGCCCTGTTTCATGGCCGCCACTGCGTAGTCAATGAAGCCATGGTTGCCGGATCTGGTCTGAGTCCCGCTTGCTATATTGGCACTACCGCCACCGCCTTTCAGGAACTGATTACCCAGCTCTACCACCAACCCTTTACCCAAACAGAAATTGAGGGCCGTAAGCGCCTACTCACGCCTATGTTCAATAATGCCGCCAATGCTCAGAAGCAGGTGGGATGGATTTGGGGTGAATGAAGAAAGTGAAGAGTGAAGAGTGAAGAGAGGGAAGAAAGTGAAGAGTGAAGAGTGAAGAGAGGGAAGGAAGTGAAAAGCGAAAAATTAAGTGCAACACAAGATAGGTTACCGTTTTTTTGAATTTTAGAAATACCCCAGTTTTTATACTAGAACGTGTATAAAAACGGCCCTCCTATTTTATACTAGAACGTGTATAAAAACGACCCTTCTATTTTATACTAGAACGTGTATAAAACGGCCCTTCTATTTTATACTAGAACAAGTATAAAATAACACCCCTCGATTTATACTAGAACAAGTATAAAAAACAGCATTTTTGAAAACCTTGAAAAACAAGTAAGTCGCGAGCTGGCTCCAAGGAGAGGAACGTGAAGAGAGAAGAACGCTGGTAAAATTTCTTTATTTATTTCTATTTTTTATGTAATTAGGACTCCTAAAGCCATGTAAAACAGCAAATAAGATGATTTTAAAGTCTTCTTCTTGGATAAGATAATGAATTTGATAGGGGGAGATTAATCCTTTTCAAAATCTTCCCAATTGTGAAGTTTTGAATGACCGGACTTAAATTTCTCCAAACGCTCATTCAATACTTGCTGATGCCAATCAGGAGATGTTGAAATAAGATTCAACTCCTCAGACTCCAAACCCATTGCATCAGACACTTCTTTGAGAAGTTCTAATTTTTCTGATGGTATGTTCAATGTAATCTGTGGCATCGTTAAAGTATTAAACTAACTAAAACTAATAAGATAATAGCCTAACTAAAAACAATTTACTAATTAGTAGCCGCACTGTCAATCAATTTTCCCAATTCCGTTTTCAGCATTCTGGATGGATATCGGTTAATCACAATAAAGTCATGGGTAGCCATGATCACGGTGGTTCCGTAGTCTTTGGCAATCTTGAGTAGGAGCTGCATGATCTCATCACTGGTTTCGGGGTCTAGGTTGCCGGTGGGCTCATCCGCTAGGATCAACTTGGGTGAGTTGAGCAGGGCACGGGCAATATCTACCCTTTGTTGTTCTCCACCACTCATTTCAAAAGGCATTTTAAAACCCTTGCTTTTCAAACCCACTTTGTCTAGCACGTCATTGATCTTCTCTTCCATGAGCATCTCGTCTTTCCAACCTGTGGCTTTGAGCACAAATCTGAGGTTCTCGTGTACATTTCTATCGGTGAGTAGTTGAAAGTCTTGGAAGATCACACCAAGGTTACGGCGGAGAAAGGGTACTTTTTTCCAATCCATGCTGGGCAGGTCAAAACCCACTACCGTGCCAGTGCCTTCTGTTAATTGAAGTTCTCCATACAAGGTTTTGAGTAAGCTACTCTTGCCTGTACCGGTTTTTCCAACCAGGTATACAAATTCTCCCTTCTGCACTTCAAAGTTCACATTCTGCAATACCAAGTTGGTTCCTTGGTAAATATTGGCATTCTTAATAGATACAATTGCTTCAGACATGGTAATAATTTCAAAAATCAACAATCAAAATAACTGTTGAAGGTTATAGTTGAAACGCCATCAGGCTTCTTAAAATTATAAAAAGCTGGATAAATCCCTTGTTAATATTCGTAAACCAATTCTCCTTTGGCTGTCTTCAGAATCAGTTCTTTCTTTTCAGATGCTTCTACCCTTCCTACAATTCTGGCTTCAATACCTAGTTTAGCACCTTCGGCAATTAATTTAGGGGCAGTGGCTGCGTCTGTGAACACCTCTAATCGGTGTCCCATATTAAAGACCTGGTACATTTCTCGGTCATCGGCCCCAGAGTTTTCCTGAATCAATTGGAAGATGGGTGCTGGCGCAAACAGGTTGTCTTTGACAATTCTGAGTGGCTTGGGCAAGTATTTCATGCACTTGGTCTGTCCACCCCCACTGCAATGTATTAGTCCCGTGATATTGTCAAAATACTGGTCTAGCAATTGCTTCATCAAAGGCGCATAAGTACGCGTGGGCGATAATAGCAGTTTGCCTACATTGGTTGGTTTGCCATCTATTTCAATACTATCGGTCATGGCATTCTTACCCAAATAAACAACCGCGTCATTTAATTTGGGTTCAAAGGTTTCTGGATAGTCTTTGTATTGCTTTCCTAAAACATCGTGTCTTGCACTGGTGAGTCCATTGGATCCCAGACCACTGTTATATTCTGTCTCATAGTTAGCTTGCCCAAAACTGGCAAACCCTACAATCACATTGCCTTCGCTTATTTTTCCGTTGGTCACCAATTTGCTTTTGGGCCATCTGGCACTCATGGTTCCGTTTACCGCAATAGTGCGTACTACGTCTCCTACATCGGCAGTTTCACCACCCAAATAATGGATCCTAACCCCGTATTCAGCCAATTGGTTGAAAAATTCCTGGGTACCATTGATGATCTGTTCTAACACTGCACCTGGAATCAAGAGTTTGTTCCGGTCAATGGTAGAAGAGAATAAGATATTATCTGTGATGCCCACACAAAGCAGGTCATCTAGGTTCATGGCCACGGCGTCTTGGGCAATGCCCTTCCAAACGGATACATCTCCGGTTTCTTTCCAATAGAGATAAGCCAAGATGCTCTTGGTGCCTGCCCCATCGGCATGCATGATATTGATCCAATCTGGATCTCCGCATAAAAAATCGGGATAGACTTTGCAAAATGCATCGGGGTACAAACCCTGATCTAATTTACCAATGGCTGCGTGTACTTCTTCTTTCTGGGCAGATACTCCGCGTTGCGCGTATAATGACATGGTGGAATTTTGGAATGATCTATGATTGCTGGTTGCAAATGTACAATTTTCATACTTCCATGAAACCCTTAGATTTGCACCCAATTATGCAGGTACACCATCTGGATCAGAGCGCACTTCCCTTGTTCAAAAAAGCCGTTGTTACCATCGGCAGCTTTGATGGCGTGCACTTAGGGCACCAGCAAATTATCCAGCAACTAAAGGCAGAAGCAGCCGCCATTGGTGGGGAGAGCATTATCATTAGTTTTTATCCCCACCCCCGTTCGGTGATTTCACAGAACCCCGATAATATTAAGTTATTGGGCACATTGGAAGAAAAAACCAGGTTATTAGCCACCACGGGGATTGACCATTTGGTGATTGTTCCTTTTGACCAAGCATTTGCCAGCCAATCGGCCGAGTCCTATATCAGCCATTTTTTGGTGGCCAATTTTCATCCGCATACTGTGATCATTGGGTA
Source organism: Chitinophagaceae bacterium BSSC1 (assembly GCA_002256435.1). Classification (GTDB taxonomy): domain Bacteria; phylum Bacteroidota; class Bacteroidia; order Chitinophagales; family Chitinophagaceae; genus Sediminibacterium. The sequence goes on along the minus strand of NKJC01000004.1, from coordinate 69,321 downwards.
TGACCACAAATTTGGAAACAACCGTACTGGTGATTTTCAATTACTCAAATCCTTTGGTGAGCAACTGGGTTTTCAGGTTAAGGAAATTCCTGAACACCTCTTACACCAAATTGGGGTTAGTAGTACCAAGATTAGACAAGCCATTAGCCATAGTCATATTGAAACCGCCAATCAATTCTTGGGCTATCCCTATTTCTTTGAAGGCCGGGTGGTCATGGGTAATCAATTGGGAAGAACCATTGGCTATCCTACGGCCAATATAGTTCTAACAGACCTTGAAAAATTGGTACCTGGGAACGGGGTCTATGCGGTAAAAGCTAGGATCAAGGGCAGTAACGAAGCCCCTGAATGGAATGGCATGATGAATATTGGGGTTAGACCTACTGTTGACGGCATTAACAGGGTCATTGAAGTAAACCTCTTTGATTTTGAAGGTGACCTTTATGGCAAATCCTTAGAAGTGCAGGTCTTGCATTTTTTGCGCGCCGAACAAAAGTTCAATGGATTGGATGGACTGAAAACTCAATTGGGTTTGGATCAAGCCCTAGCTAAGCGTTTGTTGGCTTAATTTATTGCATCATTTTTACTACCATCTCTTTCATCAGGCCGGCGTCTGATGTACCGCCATTATTGACACCCACACTTTTTAGGTTGTATTGGTGTAATAATAAGAGTATGGTTTCCACAGCTTGATAGGAATATTTACGTGCTGCATTTTGATAGTCTCGCATGAAAAATGGACTGACTCCTAAGATAGAAGCCATTTCTTTTTCATTGGTTCCTTGCAAGGAATGAATTTGGTAAACCTTGCTAAAGAAATTGTAGATAGAGGGTAAGACCAATTGTATGGGAGCTGATTTTGGATTGGCTTCAAAATACTGCACAATCCTGATGGCCTTGGCTAGGTCTTTTTGTCCAATGGCTGCCTGTAATTCAAAGGGATTGAATTCTTTACTAATCCCAATATAAGTTTCAATATCGTCTTCAGTAATACCTTGTCTTCCTCCTAGGTTTACTTTAAGTTTTTCTACCTCATTCTCAATTCTATTCAGGTCATTTCCAATATGATCAACCAATACATTCAATGCCTTTGGCGATATGGTCAGTCCCTTTTGTGCAATCATTTGATTGGTCCATTCGGGTAACTGGTTATCATACATTTTCTTGGTAGTCAATAGTTCAGCTTTGGCCTTGAGCACTTTATATAAAGCGGACCTTCCATCAAACTTTTTTTCTTTGTGGCTAACAATTAAGACCGTGCTTTTTAGTGGATTGTCTATATAGCCCTGTAATTTTTCCAACTCTTTTTGGGGCATATGCTGCGCCTCTTTGAGTAAGACTACCTGTCTTTCAGAAAACATGGGATACCGCATACAGGCATTTACAACCGCCGCCCAATCGGCATCTTTCCCATAAAAAACGGAGAGGTTAAATCCCGCTTCTGCTTCAGACAAAATATGATGCTCTGCATATTCTACCACCTGATCTATATAATAAGACTCTTCTCCTTCCAGCCAATAAACCGGTTTGAAATTCCCTTTTTTCCAATCAGCTATGTATTTTTCTGCAGACATGGCTGCAAAGATGGGATTTGAAGGGCAGATTAAAAAAAATGGGGAAAATGGATTTTTCTGGTGTGTAAAATAGGTTTGGCACGGTTTTGGTATTTTAGGGAATATCGAACAACATTAAATTTAAAAACATGAGTTACTCAGCAAGCAACAATCCGCAAACCACTCCCCCAACAGACAACCGTAAATTAATTTATGGCATCCTGATTACCGCATTGATTGCCACTTGGGGTTATATTTTTTATGACAAGAGCCAGACCAAAGAAACGGTGGCCTTATTGCAAAACAAGATTACCAATGTTGACTCTGCGCGTAATGCCATTCAACAAGAGTTTATTTTGGTGAGTGCCAAAGCCGATTCATTAACACAGACCAACCTACAATTACAAGGAAGCTTGGCTGAAAAAAGCACCGAGATCCAAACCTTGAAAGGAAATATTGGTACCATTTTGCGCAAGAAAAACGCTACTGCAGCAGAGCTTTCTGATGCCAAAAAAATGATTGCCGATTTAAATGGTAAGATCAACGGTCTCTTTGTAGAATTAGAACAGTTAAAAGGCGAGAACAAGCAATTGACTGCAAGCAATCAACAATTGAATACAGAGAAAACCCAGTTAAATTCTGATAAGAAAAACTTGGAAGAAAATTTAAGCAAAACCAATACAGAAAAGCAACAATTGGCTGATAAAGTAGACGTGGCTTCTACCCTTCATGCTTCAAATGTGGGGATCATTGCCATCAACCTGAAAAACAGTGGCAAGGAGTCTGAAACCAATACTGCTAAGCGTGCCGATTATATGCGCGTGAACTTTGTTCTTGATCCTAATCGCGTTAGCCCTAATGGCAGCAAAGATTTGTATGTGGTGATCAGTGGACCAGATGGTAAAATCTTTAACGAGGGCGGAAATTTTACTACCCGTGAAGAAGGCGAAAAAGGATTTACTAATAAAGTATCTGTGAATTATGAACAAAACAAAGTGGTTCCTGTAAGCTTTAACTGGAAAAAAACAGACAAGTTTGTAGAAGGCAATTATAAAATTGAAATCTACCATAATGGTTTCAAAATTGGCGAAAGCATTAAGACCTTGAAAAAAGGTGGATTGTTTAGCTAATCACTAGTATCCTATTTTAAGTTCCAATATCCAGGGCCTCCGTAAAAGCGGGGGCCCTTTTGTTTGGGTTATTTGATTAATTTAGACCCATGGTGGCAACTTGGTTTAACTGGCGTACCCTATTGGTAATTGTAGCGGTGCTGATTGTCAGCGGCACCATTGTTTATTCCCAATACCTTTCTGGCAAGATTGCCAAAGAGGAACGCAAAAATGTAGAAGCCTGGGTAGAAGCACAAAGAACCATTCTCTATTCTTCCGATACGGCCAGTATTAATTTGGCCACCAAGATCATTACAGAAAATGACCAGATTCCCATTATTGAAACCAATGAGAAAGACAGTATCACGGGGAATTTTCTAAATATAGATACGGCTTTGGTCAGGCAAGACAGCAATTTTTTAAGCATCAAACTGCGCCAATTTAAACGCTATAACAACAAACCCATTGTAAGCGTATTGAGAGAATCTCCCTATCAGGCTAACAAATACTATTATGGAGAAAGCCCCTTATTAAAAGAAACCAAACTCTATCCCATTATTCAATTAATGGTTATTGGCTTATTTATCTTGATTGCCATTTTATTACAACGCACCCATTATAGAAGTAGCCAAAACCAGCTCTGGGCTTCACTTGCCAAAGAAACGGCCCACCAACTGGGTACCCCGGTAAGTAGTTTAGAAGGCTGGCTTGAAATTTTAAAAGAGCACCCAGAGAATGCAGGATATGTACCTGAAATTGCCAAAGACGTTCAACGCCTACAACTGATTACGGATAGATTTGGCAAAATTGGAAGTCAACCCAAATTGGAAGCCACCAATTTGAATCAGCAGATAGAATTGATTGTTCAATACATGAAAAAAAGGGCCGGTGGGCAAGTTCAATTTGAATTTGGGGGACATGATTTGGATCCTATTCAAGCGCAAATATCTCCACCCCTTTTTGACTGGGTAATGGAAAACTTACTCAAGAATGCCCTTGACGCCATGGATGGCAAGGGCATGATTACGGTAGCACTGCAAGCAACTTCTCATGAAATTGTCATAGACGTTACTGATACCGGCAAGGGTATTGCTGCCAAGCATTTGAAAAAAGTATTCAAACCTGGTTTCACTACCAAGAAAAGAGGCTGGGGTCTAGGTCTTTCACTCAGCAAAAGAATTGTTGAGCAATATCACAAAGGCAAGCTCTTTGTAAGATGGAGCGAGCCGGGTAAGGGAACCAGTTTTAGGATTATCCTTCCATTGGCTCCAACAGATTTCCTTGGCTAGCGTTCTTGCCAAAGCAACTCATGGCAGTTTGCCATTGTTGTAAAGACTGAGGTGTAGTGGTTTCTGTGTAAAGATCCGCTTCACTAAAGAGTTGAAATAACTCCCTTTTTTCTCGGTCAAGAATACTGTTTTGTTTTCCCAATCTGTGCAAGTAGTGTTGCATGCGGGATAATTTTTCGTCTGAAAGATGGTCGAATGCGTGCTGCTGCATTAACTGTCCGGTTGCATTCACCAAAAGCTCATAGGAATTCGTTTTCATAGTGCTTCATTTTGGGTTACTTGCCTGGATTACACTACAAAGAGACAACGAAATCTTGGATTATGTTGTTTATGGAATTGTTAAGCCTTGGTTACGGTGCATAAGTTGGGGATATACTTAAAATTTTACTTTAAGACAATGGCCCCTAATGCAGGCAGGTTCAGCTTAATTTGATAGCACTGTGATGGCTTGTCTACCAGCTTAGAACTGATGGTAGGATTAAACACATCTCCTGTACCCCAATACTCTGTGGCATTGCTATTAAAGACTTCTTTCCACTTGCCTTTTCCATGTACAAATATTTCCCAATCATGACGCACAACTGGTGTGACATTCAAGATGATGAGTAAATTATCTTTTGCTTTTTTGCCCTTGCGCATATAGACCAATACAGACTCGGAACGGTGGTTTAGGTCTACCCATTCAAATCCCCCTGGTTCAAATTGGTTCTCATATAAAGCTGGTTCATTTCTATAAAGAGCATTCAATTGTTGCACACAGTATTTGAGACCTCCATGACTTAGATGCTCCAACAATTCCCATTGCAATTCTGATTTATAATTCCACTCATTGGTGGCCCCAAACTCATTACCCATAAAGAGTAATTTTGAACCAGGGTGTGTAAACATATACGTGTAAAGAATTCTTAGGTTGGCAAATTTTTGCCACTCGTCTCCAGGCATTTTGTACAACATAGGACTCTTTCCGTGCACCACTTCATCGTGTGATAAAGGGAGCATGAAATTCTCGTCATAGAAATACATCATGCTAAAAGAAAACTTGTCTTGTTGAAACTGTCTAAAAATGGGATCTAGGTTAAAATAATCCAAGGTATCGTGCATCCATCCCATCATCCATTTCATTCCAAAACCGAGCCCACCCTCAAAAGTAGGTTTGCTGATTTTGGGCCAGTCTGTTGCTTCTTCAGCAATGGTTTGTATATCTGGGAAATCGCGATAGAGCGTTTCATTTAAATCTGTAATAAAAGCAATGGCTTCTATATTCCCATTCCCACCATATTCATTGGGTTCCCATTGTCCTGCATTGCGGCTATAATCTAGACGTAGCATGGAACTCACAGCGTCTACTCTTATGCCATCGGTATGAAATTTATCGCACCAAAACCTAGCACTACTAATTAAAAAAGATTTGACTTCTCCCCTTTTGTAATTGAAAATATAAGAGTTCCAATCTGGGTGAAATCCTTTGCGCATATCAGCATATTCGTAGGTATGTGTACCGTCAAACATGAATAGGCCATGAGCATCATAGGGAAAATGTGAAGGTACCCAGTCTAAAATCACCCCAATACCCGCCTGGTGAAAAGCGTCTACCATGGCGGCATAATCCTGTGGCGTTCCAAATCTGGATGTGGGTGCAAAATAACCGGTTCCTTGATAACCCCAAGAACCATCATAAGGATGCTCCATCACGGGCATAAACTCCACGTGGGTGAATCCCATTTCTTTTACATAGGGTACCAAACGCTCTGTGATCTGCGCATAAGTATTATAAGTCTCTTCGTCATTTTTGTCAGGTCTCATCCAACTGGCCAAATGCACTTCATAAACAGAATAAGGGGCATTAAGTGCATTGTGTTTTTTTCTGTTTTTCATCCAGTCCGCATCCTGCCACTGATAATCAGTTTGCCAAGTAATAGAGGCTGTGTTTGGGCGCTTCTCCCAAAAATTGGCATAGGGATCTCCCTTGTCTAATCTAATTCCTTTGAATCCATGTATATGGTATTTATAAGCTTCTCCTTGTCCAAGATGGGGAATAAATCCCTCCCAAATTCCAGAAGAATCTAGCCGCACTTTTAAAGGATGACTTTCTTTGTTCCATTCATTAAACTGGCCTGTCACTGCCACAAAACTGGCATTGGGTGCCCATACCGCAAAATAGGTTCCAGGTGTATCATTCACACTTAGTTGCTTGTTACCAAACAATTCATACAATCTATAATGGGTACCGTTTTGAAAATTGCGAACATCCTTCTCCGTAAATAAAGAATAGTTCCAAACGGGTTGGTTACTATCAACAAAATGCAATTCCTCATACTTTTTCATAGGCTCGGTTCCAACTTTTTTGGGTTTGTGCACTCTTTTGTTGGTTGAAGCTACATCCTCTTTTTTGATATTGGTATTTGTCTTTGTTTTTCCAACTGGCATAGATCACTGATTATCAAATAAGAAAATTCTTTAACACAAGTTTACAACTAAACATTTAGTTAATGTTACACAATTTATGGATTTTGCAGCCAATTGCATCCAATACCTTAACAACTGCCCCAATGATCAGAAACCTGCTCTTTTTCCTATGCCTATTTGTGGCTTATAGCCAAGCTCAAGCCCAAACATCTAGCATTAAAGGAACCATTACAGACACACTCAACAAACAAAATCTTTCTAATGCGGTGGTCTCCATATTAAGACCAAAGGATTCTGTCTTGGTGAAATTTGTTAGAACCAATGACAAGGGAAGCTTTGAATTAAAGCAAGTGCCCACGGGTAAATACTTGCTCATGGTCTCCTACCCCAACTATGCAGAATATGTAGACCAAATTAGTATGGAGGCTGGGGCCGATAAAACCCTTGGAATGATCCCACTCATTACCAGGGCTACGCTTTTACAAGAAGTGATTGTAAAGCAACGCATTTCTGCTATTCGTGTAAAAGGTGATACCACCGAATACCGCGCCGATAGTTTTCATGTAGGCCCCAATGCTGACGTACAAGAACTCTTGAAAAAAATGCCCGGCATTCAAGTAAATAGCAAGGGAGAAATTAGCACACAGGGTGAAAAAGTTAGTAAGATCTTGGTAGACGGTGAAGAGTTCTTTAGTGATGACCCCGCTGTTGTAACCAAGAACCTGCGAGCAGATGCAATTGACAAGGTTCAGGTCTTTGATAAAAAATCGGACCAAGCGGTCTTCACTGGTATTGACGATGGTCAAAAACAAAAAACCATTAACCTGCAATTAAAAGAAGACAAGAAAAAAGGATTCTTTGGAAAGGTTGAAGCGGGTACCAATTTTGACCAATATCGCAGTGGTAAAGCCTTGGCCAATGCCTTCAAAGGCAAGCGTAAAATAGCGGGTTATCTTAGTACCGATAATACCAAGTTTGAAACTTTAAGTTGGGATGAGAACCGTAACTATGCAGGTGACCCAAATACCACTACAGAAATAAGTGATGATGGTGGGATTAGCATTAATTGGAGTGGAGACGAATTTAGTTGGGGTCAGGGTCTACCCAATAGTACCACGGGTGGTTTGTTGTACAGCAATAAATGGAATAAGGACAAACATGCACTGAATAACGCTTTTCAATACAATAATTTAAAAGTAACGGGTAAGACTACCAGCGTTACTGAAAACATCTTACCTGATACAAGCTTTACCAATACCACCAATCAATCACAAGCCAACGAGCGTACCAGGAATAGATTAAGCAGTATTTATGATTGGAATATTGACAGCAGTAGTTCCTTAAAAGTGACCATCAAAGCCAGTGATACCAAGAGTTCTGGACTTAGTAATTACTTGGGGCAATCCATTAGTTCAGACAAAAAATTGATCAATGAAAGTGATAGAACTACCAATAATGTGGAAGACAATAAAAATTTGACTAGTTCTATTTTCTGGCGCAAAAAATTTAAGAAAAAAGGTAGGACCATTTCTCTCAACACCGATTTAAGCTTTACAGATAGAGAAGAAAATGGATTCTTATTGGCCAAGAATAGTTTCTATGACAAGACCGGATTATTAATCAGGCTTGACAATATTGACCAACGCAAAGTAAATAAGCAAACTGGATCTAGTGTAAATACTACGGCTTCTTATACAGAACCTCTTTGGAAAAATACTTTCTTGATTTTGAACTACAAATTGAGTATTAACACCAATGACGCTGAACGCAATACTTTTAACAAATCTAGCAATGGCAAGTATGATGTATTGAGTGATAGTTTGAGCAACCATTTTATTTTCAATACCCTTGGTCATACTGGTGCTTTTAATGTTCGTTACAATGTGAAGAAATTCAATTTTGCTATTGGTACAGGATTTGGAACAGTCAATTATAGAATGAACGATGTAAGAAAAGGTAAAAATCAAGACATCAATTTCAACAATTTCCTACCTGCTGTAAGTTTGAACTTTACGCCAAAGCAACAAAGAAGATTCTCTTTTTCTTATAACGGATCCACCAAGAACCCAACGTTAACGCAGATTCAACCCTTAATAGATAATACAGACCCCCTAAATATTACTATTGGTAATCCCAACCTGAAACAATCATTTGTACATAATCTAAACTTGCGTGCATCAGATTATAAAGTTCTAAAAAGTAGGAGCATCTTTTTTAATGTAAACTACACTTCTACAGACCAAGCCATTTCTAATAATAGTTTTGTGGATTCTTTGGGTAGACGCGTGAATCAATCCATTAACGTAGATGGCAATTTTAATTTAAGAGGAAGTTTGGGTTATGGCTTTGACATTATCCCATCGCTAAACTTCAATATTGACGCGGGTCCTAGAATCAATAGATACGTGAACTATGTAAATGGCAAACGCAATGAAACCAGGAACACCGCCACCAATATTAGTGTGAACATGGGGTATTGGGCCGATAAAAAGATCAATTTCTGGATGAATTTTGATGCCAATTACAACCATTCTCTTTCTTCCATTAGACCGGATGTGGCTACCAATTACTGGTCTTATACTTATAATACAAATATTGAGTTTAGGTTTAAAAAACAGAAATTCTACTGGAGTTGGAATGCAGACTTTAACCTTTATCAAAAGACAGCTGATTTTGCGGGCGTAAATAATGTGTACTTGGTCAATACTACTTTGCGCAAAGTCCTTGGAAAAGATGAAAAGTGGGAAACCAAGTTATACGTGAACGATATTTTTAATCAGAACCTAGGAATCAATAGAAATATCAGCAGCAACTTTATTACCGAGACTACTAGCCAAAATATTCAACGCTATTTTATGTTGTCTCTTGTTTATAATTTTTCAAAAAACGGCAAGCCTTCTAACATGGGCTTCTAAATAATATATTATGAAACAAATATTGAGTATCCTTAGTCTATTCATTTGTTTACTGGCTAATGCACAGACCCAGTTTATTACCAAGGGCCGAATTGAATACGAGAGAAAATTGAATCAGTTCAAACCCTTTGAGGAAAATGAATCAGAGAATGAATGGATGAAAGAGTTAATGAAAACTATGCCAAGGTTGGTTACTGATGTGTATGAACTGCGTTTTAATGAGACCAAGAGCATTTATAAATTAGCCAAGGAAAACACAGACAACAAATATATGTGGGGCACAAAGCCTTCTGAAACGGACAATGTTGTCAATGATCTAGCCGGCAATAGCGTTACAGCTCAAAGAGAAATCTTTGAAAACACCTATGTGATCAAAGACAGCTTGCGCAATTTGGAATGGAAGATTACCAGTGAAACTCGTGATATAGCTGGATTTGAATGCAAAAAAGCAGTAACCAAAATCTGTGATTCTGTAGTGGTTGTGGCTTTTTATACAGACCAGATTAGTGTGAGTGCTGGACCAGAAAGTTTTGGAGGCCTGCCAGGTATGATTCTTGGATTGGCCATTCCCAGATTATACACCACTTGGTTTGCTACCAAATTAGAATTGGTAGACCCCACTCCTGCTCAATTGTCTCCCACACAAAAAGGCAAAAAAGTCAATTGGAATCAGTTGTATACTGAATTAAAGAAGGGCATGAAAGAATGGGGCAAAGAAGGACATAGACGCATTTGGACGGCATCTTTATAGCTACCCAACAAATTGGTTATTCATTTTACTGAGTTAGAACCAAACAATCAAAATCTTAAAAAGCATTCTTTGGAATGCTTTTTTTGTTTTCAGCTATTTAGATGGTCAATTCTGCGTAACTTTTGGCCCTAATTGCTCAACTCAACATATGAAAAAAACCATTCTTGCTGCACTTGCGGCCTTTAGTCTTTCTGTAAGCATAGCACAGACAAAGTCTCCTGCTATTATTCCCATTCCTGCTTCTTTGATCAGTCAATCGGGAAAATTTGTACTAAACAACCAAGTAGGCATTAGTGTCTCAAATCAAGACGCAGCCAAACAAGTAGCCCAACAATTAGCCCAACATTTGTCTCAGTCTACTGGATTTAAATTGGCTATCAACCCCTCTTTGCAAGAAACGGGGATACGATTACAGTTATTGACTAAACCCAATACCAATCTTGGAACAGAAGGCTATCAATTAAAAGTCACTGAAAAAAACGTCACCATTAGTGCTAACCAAGCAGCTGGTTTGTTTTATGGTATGCAAACCCTATTGCAATTATTGCCAAATGAAATTGTTAGTAACAAAGTTCAGCCCAATAAAACTTGGACCATTCCCTGTGTAAGCATTGATGATCAACCAAGGTTTGGATGGAGGGGATTAATGCTAGACGTAAGCCGTCATTTCTTTACCAAGGCAGAAGTAAAAAAGTTTATGGACGATATGGTCCGTTTCAAATTCAATCTTTTGCATTTGCACTTAACGGATGATGAGGGTTGGAGAATTGAAATTAAATCACTTCCAAAATTGACTTCAGTAGGTGCCTGGCGCATTGAACGCAATGGTAAATGGTCTAATTCACCCAAAGCAGCTGATGACAGTGAACCAAAGACTTATGGCGGTTTCTATACCCATGAAGACATTAAAGAATTGGTGCAATATGCCAATGAAAGATATGTAACCATCTTGCCTGAGATTGATGTACCTGGTCATAGCTTGGCGGCCGTTGCAGCATATCCGCAATTATCTGCCACCCCTGGTGAACACAAAGTTTATCAAGGCATTCCTTTTATGAATTGGTTTGCAGGTGGTTTTGCGGCCATTGTTGATAATAGTATTAGCCCTGCCAATGAGTTTTCCTATGAATTCATTGACAAAGTAATGACTGAAGTAGCCCAACTTTTCCCTTTTGAATACATTCATATGGGTGGTGACGAATGTGCTAAAAATTTCTGGGAAAAAAGTCCTGAAATCAAGGCTTTAATGGCCAAAGAAGGACTCAAAACCATGAATGAAGTAGAAGGCTATTTTGTAAAAAGGGTTGAAAAAATTATTCAATCAAAGGGTAAGAAAATGATTGGTTGGGATGAAATTTTAGAAGGTGGTGTTTCCCCAACTGCTAATGTGATGAGCTGGCGTGGCGTGAAGGGGGGCATTGAAGCCGCCAAGAGCAAACACAATGTAGTCATGTCTCCTACCACTTTTACCTATGTTGATTATGTACAAGGTGAGCCTAGTTTAGAAGGTCCTGTATATGCTTCTCTTCGTTTAAACAAGAGTTATCAATTTGATCCCGTACAAGAAGGGATGGACCCCAAATATGTATTGGGTGGTCAAGCCAATATGTGGTCTGAACAAATAGCCAATTATCGCTACCAACAATACATGATGTGGCCACGTGCTTTAGCTATTGCCGAGTCTGTTTGGTCTCCCAAAGAGAAAAAAGAATGGAATGGATTTTTCAAACGTGTAGAAAACCAGTTTGACCGTTGGGATCTTTCTGGTGACCGTTATGCCAAATCTGTTTATGACGCCATAGTAACTGCATCTAAAGATGAGAAAGGCAATTTGGTGTTGCATATTGACTCAGAAATTGAAGGCGTGGAACATTTTTATTCTATTGATGAATCTGCTCCTGATAATTATTATCCCAAGTATAGCAAAGCAGTTACACTTACAGATGATGTACAAACTGTTAGAATCATCAGTTATAGAAATGGCAAACAGATTGGCAGACAGATTAATCTTCCTGTAACTGAATTAAAGAAAAGGGCGGAGAAAAAATAACGCATTAAGTACCTTTAAATAGATTATTACAAATAAAAAAGCGCAACCATGGTTGCGCTTTTTTTATGCATTTGTTTGAATAAATGTTAACTATTATAGCCAACCATTGGCCATTAACCAATTCTTACAACGCTCCATCCAATTGTCTTTGGTGGTTTTATTGTTCAATCCAAAACCATGACCGCCACTTTGGTAGAGATGCATTTCTGTTTTGATTTTATTACTCACCAAGGCTTGATAAAAACGAATACTGTTCTCTACTTTAACTCCACCATCGTCTGTGGCGTGTACTAAAAAAGTGGGCGGTGTTTCCTTGGTTACTTGCAATTCATTGCTGTAATAATCAATCTGAGCCTTGGTGGGTGTTTTACCAATTAAATTATTCCTTGACCCCATATGACAAATAGAATCTTGGAAGCTAATTACAGGATATCCTAGGATCATAAAATCAGGTCTCAGACTGGTATTGGCTGCATTGGGTACCAATGAATTGGTAAAATGTGTACCAAGAGTAGAGGCCAAGTGTCCACCAGCAGAAAAACCGATGATCCCAATTTTGGTGGGATCAATTCCCCATTTACTGGCGTTTTCCCTGGTTAACAACATGGCTTGCTGTGCGTCTTGCAAGGGTCCAATGCTTTTATCTACCATGGTTGCATCACTTGGAATCCGATACTTGATTAAGATAGCCGCAATACCCATTTCATTGAAGACTTTGGCTACGTCAATTCCCTCATGTTGTGAAGCTGTAATACTATATCCGCCACCAGGAAAAATAATCACGGCTGATTTTTTAGGACTGGGGTTTGCTGGCAAAAACAAAGTGTAAGTGGGTATGCTAATCTTACTATAACGCAGGATGCCATTGGTTACTTCGGCTTTTTCCTCATTGGGTCCGGGTTTGCTATTGGGGATAGTTGTAGCATATAAGGGAACCTGTTCCTGCTGGGCATTCACTTTCATATGGGAGCAAATTAAAAGACTAAGGATGACTATTTTTTTCATGTGATGGCGTTTCAATCTTTTGCGAATTGGGTAATTCAATCTTTGATCATTAAGGCTGATCCATTCTTTGAGGCAACAATGTAAGAATTTCCCAAAGCCTTTGAGCGCTTGTTGAAAGATAATTTCAAAATGATTGGCCATTCCATAAATTATAAATAACTTGTATATCACAACCCCTAGTGCATGGCAAAGCAAACCCTGAAAGACATTTTCAGTCAGTTAAAAGCTGACCTGATTGGAAAGGATTCATATAGAGGAGTTACCCTCTCCTATTCCTGGTTGGCCAATCAATTAGGGCATTTCTCCCTTGCATTTTTTCCTACAATTTGGGTCTATTATGCATATACTCATTTATGGCATTGCAAACATGCAGGTTTATGGTCTGCCATTAGCATTGCGTTATTTTGGTTCTTATTTGAATGCTATAATTTTCTAGGACCCTTGATCAAGAAAAAACAATCGGCTAGTAAATTGGTCTATGTTCCTGATGGCAAATATGTATTTGAACCCAATTGGTGGAATGTGGGGTATGATACGGCTACTGATGTTTTGTTTTTTATATTAGGTGCTTTCTCAGCAGGCAACATGTATGAGCCAACAGCTATTCCAGTTTGGGCCAATCTTTTATTAGCCATCATATTAATTGTATTTCCTGGCAGGTATTGGTACCTGACCAAGATCTACCAACAAAAAGCCATTTATCCCTTTCAATTTCGTTTGAGTCAATGGAACTTTTTTATGGAACCTGCTCAGGCCAATTTGATAAAGGATTATGTAGCATCGGCTATCAATAACAAATCTCATTTATTGGTCTTTGGCGCAAAAGACCAGGGCAAGAGCAGTTTGGGTGTGGGCATTGCCAATGAATTGTCTATACAGCATCATTGCTGTGTGTACACCACGGCCAACAAATTATACAGTGATTTTTTTGATACTAGTAGTAGCGATTGGTCTTGGCGCTATTGCGATTTATTAGTCATTGATGATATTAATCCTGGAGACCCCATCACCCACGAACTAGTTGCTGCCATGGAATTTTTAAACATGCTTGACCAGTACCAAGCACCACATGAAGCAAATAGAAAAATATTTAAAAAAACAGCCGTGATTTGGATCTTGGGAAATCAGTCTCAGCAAAGACAGTATCGCACCAGCTGGGAAAAAATGATTCAGGAAGAGTTGGGTGTAACCAATTACCTGAGTATTGTTTTGAACCATCAAGGAAAACGCAATGCTTAAATTATCTAATTAACAAAACAGTGCCTTGTTGCTCCTTTTTTTGATTGTCTTTGTTTACATAAGTCACCTGCCAGATATAAGTGCCAGCTGGTTGCTCTAAACGGTTTACCATCCCGTCCCAACCTTTGCGCATATTATTGCTGCTAAACACAATTGTCCCCCATCTATTGTAGATATTCATTCTGTATTGCCTAATGCTAAAATTCAAACTGGGTTTAAAGATATCATTTAACCCATCTCTATTTGGTGTAAATGCATTGGGTATGAGTAGTTCACCAAAACAGGTTCCAGTTTCTACTTTAAAAGAGGCATTGGCAGCACCACAAAGATTGGATACTTGTAATTGATAAAAGCCTGATTTTCCAATTTTGATTTGAGGCTTTTGCAAACCATTATTCCATTTGAAGCTGGTGGCAAATTGGGTTTCAGGTATCATGGTAAGACTATCTCCCAAACAAATACTGGTATCATTCAATGCTTTGATAGTTGGCGCATCTATAGAACTTACATTCACTGATGTCTGTTTATAACAACCATCTTTATAAGCATACAAATCATAAACCCCTTCTTTTGAAACTAGTAGTCTATTAAGCGTATCGCCAGTTGACCATTTGTAATTAACCAACGGATCACCTGCATTCAACAACAAGGTTTTTCCCTTACAAAATGCCGTATCTGTAGGCAGTTTCAATTGAATAGGATTTGGATTTACGGTAACCACCAAACTGGTATCAACAGTTTGGCTACATCCTGGACTAAATACAGTCTGAGCAATGTATTTGCCGGAAGCTGCTGGGGTTGCTTTGGGGATGCGAATCCTATTTCCTGTATTGGTATATCCATTGGGACCTATCCAATAAGCTGTTGTTCCTTCAGTGATGGATAGTTCTAAATCTTGGCCTTCACAAATGGGACCATTGCTCACAATCACGGGTTGAGGATCTACCCTTAATCCAATGGGATAGGAAATGGTATAGCAGGAAGCATTGTAAATATTACCTGAATCAGCCATGCGCAATTGGTAAAATCTTGAATCATCTCTTTGTGCAGTACTAATTACATAACTTGGTTGATTGGCACCAGGAATATCTTCATACGTAAAATCTTCCTTGAGTCTTTGCCATTGAAACATTTTGCCCTGCATTTGTGCTGGGCTCAAATCCTTAATAGTAAATGCCGCCTGTGCGTCTCTACATACATAAAAAGGATAGGTATAAATAGGTGCATTATTGATGTTGAGAAAAAAACTGGAAATGATTGACAGCGCATTGGTATTGACAATCCGGATATCATCAATGGCAAAATCATCAGGTACGGGAGTGGTAGAAGACAAGGATAAACTTACACGCACGCCCTTGGGTGATACAGGTATTTGATAGGCCATGGACAAGTTGGACCAAACCAAGGAATCTTCATTTTTCAAAACCGGTGTTTCCTGTGAAGCAATCACTTGGTTGGTATTCAAGTCTGTTACCGTTAATTTGATTTGTACTTCTCTGGCAGATCCTTTTGCATTTAAACTGGCATACCAAAAACAAATGGCTTGTGTTTGAATGGTGCAATTGTTGGAAATGTCTTTTTCAAAAAAAACAGGATTGGCAGTATTGGACCGAACCATCATCATAAATCCACCATTGCCAGTATGGTCAGCACCTTCTACCCAATTATTGATATTGGGTCTGGCTTTTCTAATGCCAAATTCACCAACGGCAATACTTCCACTGCTTTTGAAAGTATAACTGGTATTAAAAGCTGTTGGAGCAGACCCAAAATTGCCTGTGCTAAAATTGCCCCCAAATGTTTCTTTATAAACCACTTGGCCAGGGTCATTGTCACTGCATTGTGCAGCCCCTTGCAGCGCAAGCAAAATGAATAGGATATGGAACAAGCAATGTTTCATGGAACCCCTAGGTTTCATGGTCAAATTACCAAATTCACCTAACAATGAAAAGCTAAATTGACTAGCGGCTTAATTCTAGTACCCACATGCGTTTGGCAGGGATTTGAAAACCTGAACTCACACTTGCCCCATTGATTATGTTCTTTGCTTTTTTGAAACCATTGGTTCTTTCAGCAAATTTATCAAAGTCAACGGTTTTGTCTTTTTCGCTGGTGTTCATCACACACATCACGGTTTGGTTGGCATCATATCTGAAATACACATAGAGACCATCGTCCGGAACATATTGCATGAGTTTGCCCTTGGTAATAGCTGAACTATTTTTTCTAAAATTGGCTAGTGTTTTTACATAATCCTGCATAGACTTTTCTTGCTCACTCAAGCCCTGTCCGGTAAATGCATTTTTGGCATCGCCTTCCCATCCCCCTGGGAAATCTAAGCGCAGATAACCATCTGGATTCTTCTCTCCTTTCATGAGTACTTCTGTACCATAATAGATTTGTGGAATACCCCTTGTTGTTAATAACCAAGCTATTCCCATTTTTACTTTCTCTGCGTCTTCACCAAACTCGGTATAGACCCTGGTTAGGTCATGGTTGTCTAAAAAGATGCAGTTTCTATTGGCGTCTTGGTATAAAAAGTCATTGCTGAGGGTAGTGTATAATTTATTCACGCCTTCTGTCCATCCAAACTTTTCTTTGATGGCTGGAAATATACCATAGAACAGGGTTTGAAAATCTGTTACACCTTGTAAGTTACTTTTAAAGGGTACGTTCATGGTGTTTTGAGCAAAATATGCTTGTGAAGCTGTGCCATGCACCCAGGTTTCACCAAATAGGGTAATCTTGGGATACTCATCCGTTAATGCCTTGTTGCACTTGTTCATAAAGGGCAGGTCATTATAGATATAGGTATCAATTCTCCAACCGTCTACGCCAAACATTTCTACACTCCAAAGGGCGTGTTGAATCAAAAAATTAGCCACGTAAGGATTGTTCTGATTTAGGTCCGGCATTTCTGGTGTGAACCAACCATCGGCCATTAATTTCTTGTCAGCTGCTGATGCATAAGGGTCATAAACAGGCTGGTCTTTATAAGAAGTCCCTGTGTATTTTGGCCATTGGTGGTACCAGTCCTTGGTGGGTTGGTCAAGAAAAGTCAGGTGTTTGCTACCTACGTGATTATACACTGCGTCTTGCATGAGCTTCATACCACGCTGGTGTAAAGCATCACTTAATGCTTTGTATTTTTCTGCGCCACCAATTCTAGGATCCACAGTATAATGATCTGTAATGGCATAACCGTGCTCGGTTCTCTCTGGTTGGTCATTGAGCAAAACCGGTGTCATCCAAAGCGTTGTTACACCCATGTTTTTCAAATAGTCTAAGTGATTGATGATCCCTTGTAAGTCACCACCATGACGGTCATAAATTTTTGACCTATCCAAACTCTGGTCTTTAAGACCCTGTATTTTATCGTTTGATTTATCGGCATTGCTAAACCTATCTGGCATGATTAGGTAAACCAAATCTGAAGAGTTTACACCTTGTGCAAATACGGTTCCCCTACCTGCTTTTTTGGAGTACAAAGGCCATTTTACAGCATGTCCTTTTCCTGCACTCAGAAATTCTATGACAACATCTCCGGCTTTAGCATTGGCACTGATCTCAAGATCTATTGCCAAATATTTACCATTTTCTAAGGGTGTAGATTTTAGCAATTTTACACCAGGATATTGGATGCGAACCTGCTCTTTATTAAATCCATCATACTCTCCTTGTACCAAGATCTGTACTTTGATCCACTTCATTCCTACCCACCAATTACTGGGATAACACTTGGCATATTGTGCCTCTACAAACAGTTGTAGCATGGCAGTCATCAAGACCAATAAGGCAATCTTTTTCATAACATTTATTTGTATCAACAATGGTTTAATCTTTTCCTTCTTTGATTTTGATAGCTCCTGCATCATAGACAAACAATACACTAATAGCCGCGCAGATCATAAAGAATCCTGCTAGTACAATGGCATAAATGGGTTGACCTCCGTAAATATGTTTTACAATCCATCCCCCACCAATCCCATTGATGATTTGAGGTAGGGTAATAAAGAAATTGAAGATGCCCATATAGATGCCCAATTTTCCTGCAGGAATGGCTCCCGATAAAATCACATAAGGCATGGCTAAAATACTGGCCCAAGCTAGTCCAATACCTACCATGGAGAACTTGAGCATTTCTGGATCCTTGATAAAGAAAATAGAAATTAGTCCAATACCACCTGCAAATAAAGAGAAGGCATGAGTACCTTTTCTTCCCAAGAATTTGGCAACTAAGGGTAGCATTAATGCATAAACTGCCGCTACCAAATTATAGGTTCCAAATGCAGAACTTACTTTATTTCCGGCATCATTATACGCTACAGATTTGGCATAGTCTCCAGTTAATCCATACACGTGGGTAGCTACTGCATCAGTAGTAAACACCCACATACTAAATAAGGCAAACCAAGAAAAAAATTGTACCAATCCCAATTGCTTCATGGTCTTGGGCATTTTGGCAAAATCCTTGAAAATGTCTGATACAGCGGCTTTAGGCGCATCAGCATCTTTCTTTCCATGAAACTGTTCGTATTCTTTTGGACTATATTCTTTGGAGAAAAATACGGTAACCAAAATGGCTGCCATAAATACTGCTGCTCCTATGTAAAAACTGTATCGAATATTATCGGCAACGCCAGAAGGGCCTGCTTCTTGAGAAAATCCTTGTTTGGCTAAGAAAGAAGGTAGTTCAGAACCTACCACAGCTCCAATACCAATCAGAAAGGTTTGTACGGCAAAGCCCGATGTTCTTTGTGAGTCAGGCAGGTTATCTGCTACCAAGGCCCTAAAGGGTTCCATGGCCACGTTAAAACTAGCGTCCATGATCATGACCATTCCTGCACCCATCCAAAGGGCGGGAACAATACTAGACAAGGAGCCGGCATTGGGTAAGAAAATCAGGGCTGCAGAAGATAGAATGGCACCTGTTAAAAAGTAGGGCTTTCTTCTTCCCATTCTGGTCCATGTATTATCACTATAATGGCCTATTAAAGGTTGCACAATCATGCCCACCAAGGGTGCTACAATCCAGAACATGGGTAGTTGTTCTACGTCTGCGCCAAAGGAACGCAGAATCCGGCTGGTATTGCCGTTTTGCAATGCGAATCCAAATTGAATTCCCATAAATCCAAAACTCATAAAAACTATCTGAGCAAGGGTTAGCCTGGGTTTGGGCAGAAGTCCAGTACTGTTTACTGGCGGGTTGGAGTGGGCCATGGCAATCGTTTAATGTGTAAGAAATACATGAAGCTAAAATTACACAAAAAAACATCCCCGCAGGGACGTTTTTTCATGATTTATATCACAAATCCGTCAGGTAGAATGGCGGTCTTTTTCACCACCACAATTCCGTCTTTTACTGCATATAGTGGATGATCCGTATTGGCTAAGTGCTTACCGCCAACAATTCTAACATCATTGCCTATGCGGCAGTTTTTGTCAATGATGGCGTCTTTAATATAGCACCTTTCTCCAATGCCAATCTTGGGTAAACCCTTGGCTTGGTCGCTATCCATTTCAGATAGGGTTTCATAATAATCATTACCCATAATATAAGAACTGACAATAGTAGTACCCTTTCCAATTCTGGAACGAATCCCTACCACAGATTGTTCTATTCTGCTAGCATTGATAATAGAGCCTTCGGCGATGATGGTTTTTTCCAGTGTAGTGCCACTGATTTTTGCTGGTGGCAACATCCTTGCGCGGCTATATACCGTTTTGGTATTATCAAACAGGTTGAACGCTGGCACATCATCCGTTAAAGCTAGGTTGGCTTCAAAGAAGGAATAGATATTTCCAATATCGGTCCAATAACCATCGTATTGATAACTGATTACTTTGTGGTTATCAATGGATTCAGGGATAATCTCTTTACCAAAGTCTGTAGCTTTTGGATTCTTCTCATACAAGAGGTGATCCAAGATGCGCTTATTGAAAATATAGATCCCCATAGAAGCCAGGTAATTCCTACCCTGCTTTTGCATTTCTGCACCGGTATCACTGGT
Source organism: Chitinophagaceae bacterium BSSC1 (assembly GCA_002256435.1). Classification (GTDB taxonomy): domain Bacteria; phylum Bacteroidota; class Bacteroidia; order Chitinophagales; family Chitinophagaceae; genus Sediminibacterium. The sequence continues at coordinate 48,993 of NKJC01000004.1, read as the reverse complement.
CCAATCTGGCAATAATTCCTTTGCTGGCTTTTCAATAAAAGAGGTGATAAATTGCTCTTCATTGGTTTTCAAAATGCCAAATTCTGGCGCTTCTCTATCGCCTACTGGAATGGTGGCAATAGTAATATCCGCTCCTTGAGCCTTGTGATTGGCAATCATTTCACTAAAGTCCATTTGATAGAGTTGGTCTCCACTTAAGATCAAAATATACTCGTAGTCAAAATTGCCAATATGCCTGAGTGATTGTTTTACCGCATCGGCTGTGCCCTGAAACCAACCTGGATTATCAGGTGTTTGTTCTGCAGCCAAAATATCTACAAAACCAGAACTAAAAGCACTAAAGTGGTAAGTGTTTTTAATATGCTTGTTCAAGGATGCTGAATTGAACTGGGTCAATACAAACATTCTATTGATATTACTATTGATACAGTTACTGATGGGAATGTCCACCAAACGGTATTTACCTGCAATAGGTACAGCGGGTTTTGACCTAGTATTGGTCAAGGGTGATAACCTGCTTCCGGCACCTCCTCCCAGGATCACGGCTACTACTGATGTTGAATAATTATTCATTGGTTCTATTGTTTTATCTGGTACAAAGCTAGTTATAAAATGCCCTGGTAAACACTGATGTATTTTTGTACAGTGGCTTCCCAACTATTGTCTACTTGCATCATAAACTTGCGCATTTTTTCCATATGCGCGCTGTCTTGATAAACTGATACGCCCCTACTAATGGAATAAACCAGGTCTGATTCAGTGGCATGATTAAAACGGATGCCATAACCATCCGGGTCTCCCATATCTACTACCGTGTCTTTTAATCCACCGGTACTTCTTACAACGGGCACTGTGCCATAACGCATGGCATACATTTGATTTAAGCCACAGGGCTCTACCCTACTTGGCATGAGCAGAAAGTCTGCCCCAGCATAGATCAAATGACTTAACGCTTCATTATATCCAATATAGGCGTTGTATAATCCGGGATATTGCCCCGTCATTTGTTGCAAAGCCCATTCAATATCGGTTTGTCCACTTCCCAAAATTAAGAAGCTGGCCGCTCCACCGGATTCATGAATGGCCCTAGCTATGGATCCTGGTAAAATTTCTGCCGCTTTCTCCCCTACCAATCTGCCAATAAATACAAAAAGTGGCTTCTCTTTGTCCAATCCATATTTCTCACAAAGCAATGCCTTATTGGCTTTTTTGCCCTTGGTGACTGTTTTAACGGAAAAGTGGTTGTCTAAATAAGTATCGGTAGCGGGATTCCAGATTTCATTGTCAATTCCATTTAGGATGCCCACGCATTTTCCTCGTTCATAATCAAATAAAGACTCTAAACCATTGGCATCATAGAACAACTCTTCCATATAACTCTGAGATACCGTGGTTACTCTGTCTGCGCATTTAATGGCAGACGCCATGGGATTGATGCGACCCGCCCATTCTAACAATCCTGTTTTCCAATCATCCCAAGCCGGAATTAGTTTGCTTTGACTCCAATCCATCCATCCCTGATATTGTCCATTGTGAATGGTAAAAACGGTTGACACCCTACTTAAATGTCTGTAATTAAAACAGTGCTTCATCATAAAGGGCACTAGTCCTGATTGGTGGTCATGGCAGTGCACTATATCTGGCCGATGTTCCCAACTGGCCATCCAACTCACAACGGCAATTTGAAAGGCGGTAAATCGCTCTGTATCATCATCGTAGCCATAAATCTTTTCCCTGTCTAACAAGCCATTGATGTCTACTAGGTAAAGGTCAAAACCAAGGGAATTGGTTTTTTCTCTAATAATGGTGTACTCAAACAACCAATCGCCCAAGTGGGCAGACCCTTTAAAATCAACCACCCATTCATTATTGTACAAGAATTTGGTCCTATACATGGGCATGACTACTTTGGCAATATGCCCCGCTTTACACTGGTATTTAGGTAAGGCTCCCACCACATCTCCCAAGCCACCAGCTTTGGCTACTGGATAGCATTCGGCACTTATATGAACAATCTCCATCTAGCTTAATTAAACATTAATTGCATTCAATTTAGGAATGAATTGCCATAAGGGCAAAAAACATTTAAAGTTTTCTGCTTAGTAAATTATATTTATTTTACAGCCTATTCGTTTCATAATCAATCACTCGCTTGCCATGAATCAAAAAACTAACTGGTCCCAATTTGGCACCCTCATTACCGTATTCTTTTTCTGGGGATTTGTTGCTGCCAGCAACGATATTTTGATCCCTGTTTTCAAAAAAGCATTCACCTTAACACAGTTGCAAAGCCAGTTGGTGGCCGTTGCCTTTTATGTGGCTTATACGGTGGGATCTTTGATCTATGTTGGCGTTTCCTCAGCTATTGGCGGAGATTTGCTCAACAAAATTGGTTACAAAAATGGGATTGCCCTTGGTTTGGGTATTTCCGCAGTGGGAACTTTGTTATTTTATCCTGCAGCAAATGGCGGCGGATCTTTTAACTTAATGATTACCGCGCTGTTCATTGTTGCATTAGGTTTTAGTTTACAACAGATTGCAGCCAATCCACTAGCCGTAGTTATTGGTGACCCAAAAACTGGTTCACAGCGTTTGAACATGGCTGGAGGGATCAATAATTTTGGTACTACTATAGGACCCTTGCTGGTAAGCTTTGCCATTTTTGGTAGCGTAAGTAGTGGTAATACAGATGCTAGTATTGAAAGTGTAAAAACCCCTTATTTAATTCTTGGTGCTGCGTTCTTATTGGTAGCCATCTTCTTTAAATTCTCTTCTATTCCTAATAAAATTGACCTAGATACGGTTGCTGAAAAAGAAGCTGAATCTGGTTCTAAAGTATTACACAAAAAATCTGCCATTCAATATCCGCAATTAGTGATGGGTATGATTGGAATCTTTGTATATGTGGGTGTTGAAGTATCTACGGCTAGTAACCTTCCTGAATATATGCGCCAACACGTGGGTATTCAAACAGAACAAATTGCACCTTATATTTCTTTGTATTGGGCTAGTTTAATGATTGGTCGTTGGACGGCTTCAGTAGGAGCTTTTGGTGTTAGTGCTGCCAAAGCCAAAGTGTTGAATTTTGTAATGCCTTATTTGGCATTTGCGGTATTCTTAATTGTCAATACCATTGCACAGCACGATATGACTCAGTTTTATATTTACGGCTTGGTCATCATTGCCATGATTGCGGGTGATATTTTGAGTAAGGGTAGCCCTGCAAGAATGTTGTTGATCTTCTCTAGCATGGGTATTCTAGCCTTAGTGATTGGTATGCTTACTTCTGGAATGGTGAGCGTATTTGCCTTTATCAGTGTGGGTTTATTTTGTAGCACCCTTTGGCCCTGCATCTTTACATTGGCTGTGGCAGGATTGGGCAAACACACCAACCAGGGTTCTAGTTTGCTGATCATGATGATTATGGGTGGTGGTGTGATAGCTGCTTTACAAGGCTGGGTAGCAGACGACAGTATGCTTGGCATTCAATACAGTTATATAGTTGGTGCACTATGTTTTGCTTACCTTGCATTCTATGCCATTAGGGTTAAATCTATCTTGAAATCTCAGGGGATTGACTATGATGTGAAAACATCTGGCGCAGGACATTAATTTCATTTATAAACAAAGAGACATGGCATCTAATAACGCCGGTATGGAGCAATTAGCCATCGGCATTGACATTGGTGGAACGGGTACCAAATTTGGAATTGTTGATAGAGAGGGTAATGTGTTGTTTTCTAGCGAAATGTCTACTAGGGGATTTGACACCATTGAAGCATTTATTGCAGAATTGCATAAAAAAGTACAGCCTCTAATTGATAATGTTGGAGGCTCAGGAAGAATTAGAGGAATTGGCGTTGGCGCTCCAAATGGAAACTTTTATACAGGGACCATTGAGTACGCTCCTAACCTACCTTGGAAGGGGATTATTCCTTTGGCCAAACTGATTCAAGATGAATTCAAATTGCCCGTTGTTATTACCAATGATGCCAATGCTGCTGCACTAGGAGAAATGAAATATGGTGCTGCCAAGGATATGAATGATTTTATCATGATTACTTTGGGCACTGGTGTAGGTAGTGGTATTGTAGCCAATGGTAATTTGATTTATGGTCACGATGGTTTTGCTGGAGAATTAGGACATGTAATTGTGATTCCTGATGGTCGTTACCACGAAGGCACTGGCAAAAAAGGTTCTTTAGAAAGTTATGCTTCTGCCACTGGTGTTAGAAACACGGCCATTGAATTATTGGAAAATTCAGATACCCCTAGTTTGTTGCGTGCCATTCCAAAAGAGACTTTGGATTCTAAAAAAGTATATGATGCAGCCATGGCTGGTGATCAATTAGCCAAAGACATTTTTGACTATACTGGAAAAATCCTTGGTTTGGCCCTTGCTAATTTTGTCATGTTTTCTAGCCCCTCTGCCATTGTTTTATTTGGTGGTTTAACCAAGGCTGGAGATTTGATTTTAAAACCCACAAGGGAACATATGGAAGCCAACCTGATTCAGGTATTTCAGAATAAGGTGAAAATTTTGGTTAGCCATTTAAAAGAGTCGGATGCGGCAATACTTGGTGCGTCTGCACTAGCGTGGGATATACAATAGGGGGATTTAGTGAAGAGTGAAGAGTGAAGAATGGACGGTGTTCTCTATAAACGAGTGAACCTAAGCTGCGCTTAGGTTTTAGTTAAAAAATGTTTTTCCAAAAAAGAACCCCGAGGCAAGCCTCGGGGTTCTTTTTTTATTCTTGCAAAAAATGCAACGCATTTTTTACTTATTTCTTCCTGCATTCTTCACTCTTCACTCTTCACTCTTCACTTTTCACTTTCCTCCTCCTCTTCACTCTTCGTTCTTCACTTTTTCCTCTTCTTCCGTTCTTGGCTGGAATTCAAATTTAATTTTCCCATTTTCTTTGTCCAAGTCTGCAATGAGAACGTCTCCTTGTTTAATATTCAGATTCAGGATTTCTTCTGCTAGAGGATCTTCCAAGTATTTCTGCAAAGCCCTGTGCAATGGTCTTGCACCAAACTGTACATCATAACCCTTGTCTGCAATAAATTCTTTTGCAGCTAAGGTGAGCTCCATGCTAAATCCTAGGTTTTGCAATCGCTTGGTTACCCCCTTCATCAAGATATCAATGATGTTGAAGATATTGTCTTTGCTCAATGAATTGAAAATGATGACATCGTCAATACGGTTGAGAAACTCAGGGGAGAATGTACGTTTCAAAGCCTTTTCAATCACGGCTTTGTTATTCTCTTCTGCGTTCTGAACCCTGGTAGCTGTGGCAAATCCTACACCATCTCCAAACTCTTTTAATTGGCGTACACCAATATTAGAAGTCATGATGATCAAAGTGTTTTTGAAATCAATCTTTCTACCCAAACCATCGGTCAACTGACCATCGTCTAATACTTGTAACAAGATATTGTAGATGTCTGGATGGGCTTTTTCAATTTCATCCAACAGGATTACGCAATAAGGCTTTCTTCTTACTTTTTCTGTTAACTGCCCGCCTTCTTCATATCCCACGTATCCGGGAGGTGCACCAATCAATCGGCTCACAGTGAATTTTTCCATGTATTCACTCATGTCAATTCTAATCAGTGAATCCTCTGAATCAAACATATAACGAGCCAAAGATCGCGCCAGCTCAGTTTTACCCACACCTGTAGGACCTAGGAAAATAAAGGTTCCTATGGGCTTCTTAGGGTCTTTTAAACCTACCCTGTTACGTTGAATGGCTTTGGTTACTTTCAAAATAGCATCGTCCTGACCAATCACCATATTGCGCATGTCATCACTCATTCTGCGGAGTTTCTCCGTTTCTGCTTGAACCATGCGTTTTACAGGAATGCCTGTCATCATGGATACCACTTCTGCAATATGCTCTTCTACAATGGGATAGCGTTTGTGTTTGCTTTCTTCTTCCCACTGCCCCTTGGCTTTTTCCAATTCCTCGCCCAACCTTTTTTCAGTATCGCGCAAAGCAGCTGCTTCTTCAAAGCGTTGGCTCTTCACCACTTTATTTTTTTCGTTCTTTACCTCTTCTATCTTTTTCTCTAATTCCACAATTTCTTCTGGAACATTGATATTTTTCAAGTGTACACGTGCACCTACTTCATCCAAAACGTCAATGGCTTTGTCTGGCAATAGTCTATCTGTCATGTAACGATCGCTCAATTTTACACAAGCTTCAATGGCTTCCTCATTGTAAGTAACATTGTGGAAGTCTTCGTATTTAGACTTGATATTGTTGAGGATCATAATGGTCTCTTCCACACTTGGTGGTTCAATCAAGACTTTCTGAAACCTTCTATCTAGGGCACCATCTTTTTCAATGTGCATGCGGTACTCATCCAAAGTGGATGCACCAATGCATTGGAGTTCTCCCCTTGCAAGAGCTGGCTTAAAGATATTAGAGGCATCCAATGAACCACTAGCACCACCGGCACCTACAATGGTATGGATTTCATCTATGAAGAGAATCACGTCACGGTTCTTTTCTAACTCGTTCATGATAGCTTTCATCCTTTCTTCAAACTGACCACGGTATTTGGTTCCGGCTACCAGTGCTGCCAAGTCTAAACTGATCACGCGTTTGTCAAACAATACGCGGCTCACTTTTCTTTGTACAATACGAAGCGCTAGACCTTCTACTATAGCTGTCTTACCCACACCTGGTTCACCTATTAAAATAGGATTGTTCTTTTTTCTACGGCTCAAAATTTGGCTTACGCGCTCAATTTCAGCCTCTCTTCCCACAATAGGATCCAAGTTTCCACTTTCGGCTAATTTGGTAATATCTCTTCCAAAATTGTCCAAAACAGGTGTCTTACTCTTAGCCCCTGCAGGTTGTTTGGCACCTCCTCTTTGACCAGAATATCCGCCTGCGCGTTTTTCCTCATCAAATTCGTCTTCATTTTCTTCTGAGAAATCTGCCCTTGGATTAGGATTGGGGTTAGTAGAACCTACCATACCTAATTCGTTGCGGAATAAGTCATAGTCAATATCAAACTGGTTCAAGATTTGAGTGGCAATATTCTCTTTGTTTTTGAGAATACTTAGCATTAAATGCTCGGTTTCTACCAAAGGACTTTTCAGTGCCTTGGCTTCCAAAACTGTTACCCTAATTACCTTCTCTGCCTGCTTGGTTAAAGGAAGGCTATTGATATTGGCAATGTTTTTACCGGTTTTGTCTTTGACAGCCAGTTCCACTTCTTTGCGCAATTCATACAAATCCACATTCAGTTGCTTGAGCACTTTAATGGCGGTATTGTCCCCATCACGAATCAACCCCAATAAGAGGTGCTCCGTTCCAATGAAGTCATTTCCCAACCTCAATGCCTCTTCCCTACTGAAGGAAATGATCTCTTTTACTTGTGGTGAAAAATTATTATCCATAATCAAAATTGGATTTATACAATTATAACGAATATTTTTGAGTGAAGTTGTCTGGCATTTATGCACAGAATGTTAATCTCACATGCTTATGGAAGTCAAAATTGATACCAAGGAGAAATTCAGCGTTTTAACACCCTTATTGCCAGACTTAACTGTCAATATAGCAGCAGTTTTGGAAGAACTCTGCCTAAAACAGTTGGAACAGCCCGTCAAAAATGTGGTTTTACAAATGAACCAAGTTGAAAATATAGACGCTGAAGCTGCTACAAGATTGGCTGAATTGCAACAACAGTTTTATGAAAACAGTAGCAGTTTTGTCATTTGTTCCGTGAGCAAAAATGTGGAAGCAAAATTTGAGTCTTTGGAACTCATGGACTTTTTGAATATTACACCCACTGAAAGTGAGGCCTGGGATATTGTTCAAATGGAAGAAATTGAACGAGAATTATTAGACGGTGACGATATGGAATTTGAAAAGAATGACTAGGTAGCATGAAAGCTGGCAAAAATCACTATCAAGTATTGGACATTCCTGTTAACGCAAGTTTGTCTGAGATTAAAAAAGCTTATAGACAATTGGCCCTGGTTTTTCACCCTGATAAACATCCAGACCCCATCATTGCTATTCCCAAATTCAATGAAATCAAGGAAGCGTATCAGGTGTTGGTTAACCCATCTAGCAGAAGGGATTACGACAGGGAATTTCATTTTCAAAAATACCAAAACAAAGAAATGCCATTGGCCTCTGAAGCAGACGAGGTATTGCAAATGACAAAGGAGCTATGGGCAAAACTTAAACATCAGGATCCTTTTAGACTAGACCAAGACCTGCTTTATTTTCAATTGACACAATTACTAAGCAACCATAATATTCGGTTACTCAATAACAAAGGGAATACATTATTGGATCAAGAGATACTTCAATACTTAATGGATTGCAGTATGGCATTGCCGATAGATAAAAAAAGAGCATTGGCCAAGTTCTGGCAATTGATTGCTAGAGACAATTCTACGAATATTAACAGCATTCATAGCTATTTAAAACATGCTCAGATCTGGACCATTTGGGATAACTATAAGATGCATCTAGCTCTTAGCCTAGCACTATTTATTTGTTTGGGTATCTATTTATTGAGATAACCAATATGTCATTAGTCTATCACTTTTTCCAGCCTAGCCATCTTACCTGCAGCATTCACACCTTCTATGATAATCCTAAACTTCTGCGTGATATCATTGTTGTAAAATTCAATTTTGAATTGCTTATTCTTTTTGTCGGTTAAGACATAGGGATTCCAATACAGAGTTGGCCTAAGGTCAGCATATTTTGAAGGAGAAAAAGCATAGTCTGGTTGATAAAACTCTTTATACGCAGTATAACCACTTAGAATGGCGCTATTCAACCCTTTTACCCTATCCGTGCTCATGTCGTTACCCTTTTTAGTATACACGGCAATGGCGCCAGAAGCACCAGAACCCGCAGCACCCATAAAAGGTGGTCGGAAAACTTTTACATAGGCAATATCACTCATTTGCAAACCTTGCACGGTTTCTGCGTTGGAGGGCATCTCATTTAAAAAAATATCAGGGGTACCATCTCTCCAACTAATTCCTGCCACATTATTGCTATTCTCATCTTCTGCCCCATTTTGACCCAACATGGGCAAAGACATGGACATACCTGGAATTAGGTTTTGTAAATAATGGAACAAATCCAGTTGCCCTTGTGAACGTTCATCATGCATTACATCAAACGCGTAGCCGTTCTTATTTGTGAATAAACCCGTGGTGTATTTTTCATCCAATACATCAGTGGCTGTTTTAATTTTACTTTCTACTACCACTTCTTTTAAAACTACCACAGAATCCATGGCTTTTTTATTCTGTAGTTTGCTTTGATAAAAGAAATTATCTTGTTTTAATTGGTTGGTATCCGCAATAGTTTGAGGCGGGAATTTGGCATTACTGGCATATGGAAATACAGGTAATCCGTATTGAAAATTGGCAGTAACATTATTACGCATGTTTTTAATACCAGTTAATTGATAGAACACTTTAGCGGTATCAAAAAAGATAATACCGCGTTGATTAAAACTACCGTCTGCTGTTAAGGGCAATACAAAATATTGTTTACTACTATCCTTTGCTTGCATGACCAAAGAAAGGTTTTGACCGGGTTTATAACTTGTTTGCTCACCTGAAATAATCCTTCCCCTAATTTGCACATAATCACTGTCTATAGGATAAGTAAGCTGAGGGAGTTTACCCTTTGCAATGTCTTCCCATTTATATTTTCTCCAACCATGTGTTAGCATTACTAAATCTAAGTGATCATCAGATGCTGCTGTTTTGTCTGAAAAATAATACTCAGGTTGGTGTATGTATCCTTTGAGGTCTCCAGACAAAAGGAACTGTGTAAAAATATTGGTAGAACTATCATGATGTAAAGAAGCATCTGTGATAGATACTGATAAATTAGAAAGAATAGAATCAGGCACCATCAATACCCAAGAATTTTTTCCTCTTTTAATGGTACGCTTGGTATCCAATTCTAATTGAGGAAAAAACTGGTGTCTTTGTGTATTTACAAATACAATTCGCTCAGCAATCGGGATCCATTGAGCGTCAAATATGGTCAACTGAACAATCCCTGTAGGCAACTCATCTGTAGAAAACTCTCCTGCTGCAGAAAGTTTATTATTGATATTAACAACCGCCTTGTATAAAAGCTGTTGATTCATGGAAACAATTACATGCAAGTTTTTAAAATTATCTGGGCTATTGCTTGACCTTTTTAAACCATATCTCAATTTGCCATTGAGCAATTTTGCAGAAACCACTATCCCTGTTTGCTTGGCCTTTGGCAAATCTGTGGTATGACTATTCCCTAATTGATCAATCCAACTACAAGTATATTGTTCATTTGGTTCTGGATTCAAACTAAAACTACCCATACCGTCATGTATAGACTGAAAGGAATCAACCAATTGTTTGGCCGAATTATAAATAGCACCTCTAACGGCAAGTGGTTTGCCAGATTGGTCGGCTGCCAAAAAAGCTACATTGGATTCAAGACCTGTAACCAAATCTCCTCCTTCAGGAAATAGTTTCAAACTACCAAAAGCAGCAATCTTTTTACCTGTATTGACATTGGGTTGTGCCACTTGCAAGTCTTTCAAATACAAAAGGTCTTTGTCAAAATTTAGCATCCATCTGGTATAGGCTTTAATATGAACTACTTGCTCTCTATATTGTTGAGGAATGTCAAAGGAACCTCTTGCAGATGATTCAAAAATAGGATGTACCGTGTGCTTGATTAATGTTCCTGAATCATTATAAACGTCTAAATAAAAATTTCTACTATAATCAGAGAGGCTATCTCCTGCCATAATATAGGCTTTGAACCAAACCGTCTCTCCCTTGCTATACACTGTTTTATCAAAATGGATATGTATTTTTTCTTGCTGAAAATTACTGCGATATCGAATCAAGGTAGTATCCAACACCTGAGCAGACAATTCTTTTACTAGCAAAAAAACAACCAGTAAAACAATTAGCTTTTTAGCTTGCATAAGAAAGGTTTTTTTTCAAGGAAATCTCTACATGTAAAAATACAACAGTGGCTGTTAAAAATGCTCCAAAAAAAAGAGGAAGAGATGACTAATCCCTTCCTCTTGTCTGATCAGCCAAGCTGATTATTTGATTAGTTATTATCCAATGTAAAAGCAACAAAGGGTAATCTAGTTCCTGTTGCTGTATTATAACCCATACTAAAAATGGTCATCACTTTCTGTGATTGCAAACCATTTGAACTAGCATATAAAGCAGTTGCAGTAGAAGTTGGCAATGCGCCAGCTGGTCTAACAGCCCAAGTTGTAGTAATGGCAGAAGTCCAACCAGGTTGGTTTACCCCTGTTCTTACACTAAAAGTATCTGTAGCATTTAAATAAGGAATATTTGATTTGATCAATACGCCATTTAAATACAAATCAACTGCTGGTAGGTTTGGAATCAGGTTCACAAATTTGAAACGGCAAAAACCTGTATCCAAAGTATTGATGATATTTTTAACCAACACCTGATCAACCTTTCCACTTCTTGGATTACCTGCTGTATCCGATAAATGCAAGGTATAAGGATTGTTATCTGGAATAGTCACAGATCCATTATACAATACAACAGAATCTGTTTCAGTTCCAACCTTAGGCAACACTACAGAAACGGTATTGGCACCTTGAGGTACAGAAAGATACAAAGCAAAGTTGCTACCACGTGTATTGTAGCCACCACCTGGAAAAGGTTGTCTGGTTTGCAAACCATTGCTCACCGTTTTACCATTCACCTTAATCAACATGGTGCTATAATCTACAGTATATGCAAATGCTAGGTTGATTTTCAATTGACCTTGTGTACCAGAAATACCATATGCGTCATAAGGCTGATTGGTAATACCATCCTTTTTTGAACAGGCATACATTAGAATGATTGCCGCAACTGGTATACAATATTTTAAAATTGTTTTTTTCATCTTTTCAGTTTTATGCTTAAAGGTTATGGTTGACTAAACCAATGTTCTTTGGTATGATAATCAGATGCCAAAGCGCCAATCAGTTGCAAATTCGGAATATTATACAAATACTCTGAATTATAACGGGGCCTTGCTCTATATACTGGTTTTCCATTATTAAAAATGGTAAGGGTAGTTGGCAAAGTAAACCCTGCATATACTTGTTTACCTGTAGCAGGATCAATATCTGTATAATGGAACCTACGCATATCTGTCCAAGTTTCACTAAATCCATAACCATATAAGGCAATGTATTTTTGCAACATGATCATGCTCAGGTTTAAGCCAGCAGAAGTTGCAGGTACCACTTTTGCTAAATAAGCATTTCTACTTGCATCAGTAATCTGCAAATTACCTGGCACCCTTGATTGGTATTCAGTAACCAATAAGTCAAAAGAAAGATTAATTCCTTTGGTATAAGCTGTTAAAGCAAGATCCTTACTTCCCTTTCTAAAAGCTGCTTCTGCCTTCATAAATTGAATATCCGCAGCAGTTAATACAGGGAAAGGTGCAAGGTTATTAAAGATATACCTACCAGAATCTGGAACAGCAGTAGAAGTTGAAGCGAATGGCTGTCTCCAGAAAGTCTTTGGTTGATCGGCAGTAGCCAAACCAGAAGTTCCTAAGTTTGGAACAACACCTCTATAAGTACCATTGGTATTTTCATTGATCAAATAAGGCGTACGTGGATCAGGAACGCCGGTAAATGGTGAAGTTGCTGAAGCGCCAGTTAACAAGTCAGCAATAAAGGCTGATTGGCGTATAGATCCAATATTACCCCTGAATGGTCCATAATAGTTATTGGTACCACTGAAATTACCACCAGACCATCTTTGAGTAGCATTTTCTGCGTTAGTAGCAATTGACAAATCACAATACTTGATTACAGAATCAGCATATCCCCTTGTGGCATAAAATGATTTGTTGCTTAAGTGAGCAAAAGTTCTAGCCTTGATAGCATACACAAACTTCTTCCATTTGGCAACATCACCACCTAAGAAATAAGCGTCGCCTAATTTCAAATTAGCAGCACTTACATTACCACCTGTCATGTTCAAATAAGTGATAGCATTGTCGCACATAACACGAACACTATCGTACACATCTGATTGTGTATTATATTCAAAAGTGCTTCTGCTACCGTCAAATGCTTGTCTTAAAATTACTTCACCATATTCCTCTGTTAGTGTTAACCAACTGTAAGCAAAAATGGCGTGAGCAACACCCACATAATCCCATTTTTCTTGTTGTATACCTCTAGAGATAATGAATTTGGCGTTTGCCCCAATTCCATAATAATGCATAGCCCAAACCAAACCTGTGTTATCTGATGCAGTTGCATAAACCCCACCCATTTGGTCATAGTTATCATTGGTTCCTACTGCATTCCAGAATTGGATATAACGGGCCATATTTACAGCTTCTGCAGCTGGACCATAAGATCCACCACCACCACCTGCTGGAGGCGCTGCTGTTGAAGTCATTTGGTTAATGGTATTGGGCAAGATGGCTTCAATGGCACCTTCTACCGGGTTGTTCGGGTTTAGGTAGGCCTCATCCAACTTCTTGGAACAAGAAGCAAATGCAATAACCCCGATGGCAAACATGGTTACTGCCGATTTAGTGGTTATAAAGCTTATATATTTCATAATCATTTTATTTTTAAATTAAAAACCTACTCTTAATCCAGCGTTGAAACTCAAAGGAGCAGCAATATTACCATAATCAAATCCTACGGCACCCACACCTCTTAGTGAAGCATTACCGCCATTAGCAGCGGGATCTGCACCAGAGTAGTTGGTGAACAATAACAAATCGTTACAAGTAATAAAGAAGCTCATAGATTTAATAGGCAGATAATCAATTACACCTGGTGAATCCATATTTCTTCTCCTATTGGTTAATACAGATTCAGGGAAGCGATAACTCAAAGAAATATCCCTTAAACGGAATGCTTTGATATCTCTTTCCATATAATCTTCTTCAGGCATACTAGTAGAACCATAATAGGCAGAGTTCCAATAAGGGGTTACCATAATATTGTTGGTAGTAGCATTAGCCGTATTTTCCAAACCATTTTGGATAACACCAGTAATTACCCTTGGTGTTAGCCTATCAGCTGTTTTAGCAGATTTGCCCAAATTGGTTAAGTACATATTTGTAGCATTGAAAATGTCTCCACCTACACGTAAGTCCCAAAGGAAACTTAGGTTCCAGTTTTTATAACGGAAACGGTTGATAGTACCAAGGGTTACCCACAGGGTTCTGTCAGCCCTAACACGGAAGAATGCATCGTTCAAAGGCAAACCTGTAGTAGCATTGATTAGAATGGCACCATTGTTTGCGGTAACTCCATTTGCACCTGGAGGAGTTAAATCTTGGCGTTTGTATCCAAAGCTTGAAATAGTGCCTGTTGAAAATCCTGGTCTGATACCACCCCTTGCATTGTTGTATAACCAAGTTGATGCATCATAATAATCACCCCCAGAAATATCAATTGAAGCAGGAATAGCCAATACTTCATTCCACATATGGTTAAAGTTGAATTGGATATTCCAATCAAAATTCTTCTTGCGAATGGCTTTAATTCCCAATGAAATTTCAACCCCTTGGTTACGAACACTACTATTATTAGCTGTATTCAAAACAAATCCAGAACCGTAACTAGCTCTAAAGCCTTGGGCAATTTGGTCAGATGCAATGGCATTATAATAAGCCGCATCAATTGACACAACATCATTGAATAACCTGATTTCAGTACCTACTTCATAGGTATTTTGCCTTTCAGGTTTCAAATCTGGGTTAGCATTGGTAAAGGCATATTGCAAAGGCGTTAAGTTAGCTGGAAGCGCATTGCTTGTAACCGTAGGAACAAAGTTTGATTGGTTAGCATAAGGCGATGGGAGCCTTGCCGTAGAAGCCAATGAACCTCTTAATTTCCAATAGTTTAAAATACCACCCTTCATTTTAGGGAAGATATCACTCATGATTACACTCAAACTTCCTCCTGGATAGCTATAGTTTCTATTAGCTGCAGGTAAAATTGAAGATGATTCAAAAGCAATAGACCCTGTTAAGAAGATCACATTGGCATAGCTTACAGTAGCTTCTGTAAATGCAGCAACTTGATAAGATTTTCTTAAGTTCCAATTTTCATTACCATAAAGTGTGGCACGGCTTAACCTTGTTCTGGTTGCAATACCTGTGCTACTACTGTCAAAACTTCTGATACTATCTTTTGTACCGGAAATACCATAGTTCTGGAATTCTAATTGGTTCCATCTGGTACCCACTGTTACACGGGTATTAAACTTGCCAAAATTCTTTTTAGCAGAAGCAGAAATAGTATGGTTGTAAGTAGAAACTTTGTAATAATAGTTATCCAATTGACCTTGGTTGGCCATAGAAGACTGTGAAGCAGATTCTGGGTCACGGTATTGATAACCATCAGTTGTGTAATAGTTATAACCAAACCTACCTGCAATGGTTAACCATTTGGTTGGGTTGTAATTGATGGCCAAGTTGGCATCATAGTTATTGGTCTTATCCCTAGACTGGTTGCGATAAACAGCAAAGAATGGATTGTCTGTTTCAGCAATGGTTCCTAAACCTGCATTATCGGCAGTGTTATTGGTAGAAATCAAATAACGCTTGTGGCCATTGGGTAACAAATAGTTTTGAGCGTCATCAGTTGCTGGCCACTGAAACAAGTTCAACAAATAACCACCAGCTCCTTTCAAAGCTTTGTCATTATCACTATTAGTATATCCAACTGAAGGAGTAATTTCTATGTATTTACCAATCTTAGTAGTATTGGTTAAACGGAAATTAATTCTTTGCATTCTGGTACCAGGTACTACACCCGTTTGATCATAGTAAGAAGCACTTGCTCTATAACTAGACTTCATGGTTCCAAAATCAACACCTAGGTTATGGGTTTGACCAAATCCATTTTTAAAGAAATTTCCAATATTGTCATAGAGTTTGGCATCAGCCGGCATGGCTGGACCAAAAGCAGAAAAAGTACCATTATTTAATACACCATTTGTTCCTTGCTGAAAGCCATTGAATACAGAGGGTGTATTTTGCAAAGATTGAAAACGGAAAGAGTTATCATAGTTGATATTCAATCTTTTTCCATCAGTGATTTTTGCCCGCTTAGTGGTAATAACAATAGCACCATTACTTGCTGCGCTACCATATAACACAGTTGCTTCTGGACCTTTCAAAACAGTGATTGACTCAATATCATTTGGATTCAAATCGGCAATCCTATTGGTAAAATCATTTGATGTGTTGTTTTGTCCAGCTGCTGCAGGAACACTAGCTGCTGCATCAATAGTAGTATTGTCTCTGATCACCCCATCAATTACAAACAATGGTTGGTTATCCAATGACAATGAATTGTAACCACGAAGTACAATGGTTGAAGATGCGCCTGGCACACCAGAAGTAGAAGTAATAGTTGCACCGGCAATTCTACCTTGCAAACCATTTACAAAACTTTCACGCTGGGTTTCTTTTACATCTTCTCCTTTTACTACTTGGGTAGAATATCCAAGGTCTCTTGATTTTTTCTTGATGTCCATGGCTACCACCACTTCATCCAGTTCCGTAACAGAGCTCTTCAAACCGATTGTCAGTTTGGTATCATTTACGGTGTAACGAAGGGTCTCAAATCCAACATAACTTAACAAGAGTACTTGACCCTTATTGGCTTTGATGGTAAATGAACCTGACTCGTTGGTTTGGGAAGTAGCAGTGGTTCCTACTACTTTAACGGTAACGCCTGCTAAGGGCAGGTTTTTCTCAGTATCCTTTACGGTACCGGAAACCGTTTGGCTTTGCCCAAGAACAGGCAGCGAGAAAATGAAAAGTAGTAATCCTACCACCCTCATCCATGAAGCGATTTTTCTCATAACAGTTTTTTTGGTTCTTTAGTCTTGAAATTCAAATAACCGGGGCTATTCTTAAGTTGGACAACCAAAAGCCTTAAAACATTGCTTGGGTATGCGAGAAATACGCAAAAAACCGCAGAATCGTTTCAAAACAAGGGGGAATCCAAATTAATAAAGCAATGTTAAAATTTGTATGCGAGACTTCCCAAATAATTTTGATGAGATTTTAGACAGATATCCACAGAGGTTGCACAATTCAAGCAAAAAACCGCAAAAAGCCGCAAATAAACAGGCAGAAAAAGAAGAATCGCCCTTTAATTAGAAGATTTGAATCCCCTTGGCCAAATAAGGCGCTAATTTTTCGTGGGTAGGGCTGAGCTCTGTTATTAGAATATCTACTTCTTCCGGAACACAAACCTGCAACCGCTGAATGGTATTTAATTTCTCAGAAATAGCTAATGACACTGTTTTTTGAGCAGCTTTGATCATGGCTTTTTTAACCTCAATAATTTCCCATTCCATATCCGTGATGCCATAATTGGCGTCAAAACTATTGGTGCCCAATAAACACAAATCGGCTTTGATCCTACTCAATCGTTCTACCACTTCAGCTCCTACAGACATTTGTGCATTCTTTAATAATCGGTTCCCTAAGAAGATCACTTCTGCTGTGGGGTGGTTTAATAATTCCAAAGCAATGGGCAAACTAACGGTTACAAATGTGGCGTTTAGTCCCACCGGTAAAGACTTAACCAATTCCAAAATAGTAGTTCCCCCTGTTAAAAGCACCATCATACCATCTTTGATCAGTTCCAAGGCTTTAAAAGCAATGACCTTTTTTTCTGGTAAGCTATAAATGGGATTGGCTTCTAGGGTAAAATGGAATGATTTGGACAAAGCCCCACCATGTACTTTAATCAATTTACCTTCTTCTGAGAGTTCTTGCAAATCCCTTCTAATAGTGTCTTCCGAAACGTCTAAGTGTACGCTCAGATCTGAAGACATTACTTTATTGTGAATATTAATTTGCTGAATAATAAATGCCTGGCGTTCTTTCTTAAGCATGGTTAAATGTAATAGAAAAGCAAAAAACAGGCAAAAATTGATTCCGGAGATTCTAACAAACGGGCATTTGAAAACAATTATCTTCGCAAACGCATGATTTCACCCCATACCATACAGCAGATTACCAATAGAATTGACGTCATGGACGTGGTGGGTGAATTTGTGAAACTCAAAAAAAGGGGAACCAACTATTTAGGTCTTTGTCCTTTTCACAACGAGAAGAGCCCTTCTTTTACCGTATCTCCTGCCAAAGAGATTTATAAATGCTTTGGTTGCGGCAAGAGTGGCAATAGTATTACCTTTCTCATGGAGCATGAGAAATTTAGTTATGTAGAAGCTTTGCGTTGGCTTGCTGCGCGATATAATATTGAAATTGAAGAAACAGAAGCAAGTCCTGAACAGAAGCTTGCCAATCAAACGGCCGATAGTCTTTATGCCATCAACAACTTCTCTCAAAAGTTTTTTTCTAACCAATTAACGCAAACAGAGGAAGGTAAAAATATTGCCCTCTCCTATTTACAAGAAAGAGGATTTAGAGAAGAGATTATACAAAAATTTCAAATTGGCTATAACCCCAATACCAGGGACACACTTACCAAAGCTTTATTAGAAAATCAGTTCAATCCGGAATTGTTACCAAAGACCGGATTGGTTTCTTTGAGAAATGAAACAGAATTGGTTGACAATTATAGGGGTAGAATTATTTTTCCCATTCACAACAATTCGGGTAAAGTCATTGGATTTGGAGCACGCGTTATTGGCAAAGCCGATAGGGCTCCAAAATACATTAACACGCCAGAAAACGAAATCTATTCTAAGAGCAAAATTTTATACGGTTCATATTTTGCAAGACTTGCTATAGACAAAGCCAATGAATGTTTGCTGGTAGAAGGCTATACCGATGTGGTGAGTTTACACCAAGCTGGTATTGAAAATGTTGTAGCCAGTGGCGGAACTTCTTTGACCATTGATCAACTAAGGCTAATTAAAAAGTATACCAATAACCTCACCATCATTTATGACGGTGACAGTGCGGGTATCAAAGCGGCCTTGAGGGGATTAGACATGGCACTGGAAGAGGGATTGAATGTGAAGTTGGTATTGATTCCTGACAAAGAAGATCCAGATAGCTATGTAAACAAAGTTGGCGTTACTGCTTTCAATGAATTTATTGCTGCCAATAAAAAAGACTTTATCCTTTTTCAATTGGAAGTCATGCTCAAAGAAGCGGGTAATGATGTTTCCAGAAAAAGTGAGGTAGTAAATCAGGTAGCGGAAACTATTAGTAAACTCAACAAGGCAGAAGACTTTACCAAACAACAGGATTATATACGTCAGTGTGCAGGCTTGCTTCGCATAGACGAAATGGGGTTAACCACATTGGTCAATAAACTCAAAAGAGACAAATTAGCCAAAGAAGAACGCAAACAACAAAGTGAGGACCAAGCACAACAGGAATTTGACCAAAGTGCACAACCTGAAGACGTATTAGATGAATCCCAACTTTTATTTAATAAGGATGAAGCACATGAAAGAAATGTGTTGCGTGTATTATTGGATTATGGCTTAAAACAATGGGATGAACACAAGACCATGGCTGCCTATATTTTTGAAGAATTGGAGCAGTTTCATTTTGACAATCCCGCACTTGAAGCTTTATACGAAACCTATAAAAACCTTTACCACCAAGGTCTTGAGCCTACAGCCAAGAGTTTGTTGTATAATGTAGACGATGCTACCAGAACCCTATTGATTCAAATAACCATGCAGCACCAAGAGCTGAGTTATAATTGGGACAATGTAATGGAAGGCATGCATATTTTAAATAGAGACACTAGCCACCAAGACGTGTTGATGAGTGTGAACTATTACAAGTTGCGTAAGATTAAAAAAATGTTTGAAGAGAACCAACGAGACTTGGAACAAGCCCCAAAAGAAGACTATAAAAGGTTGATTGAATTACACCAACACCTTAAAGCAATTGAGAGAGAAATTACCCTACAATTAGGTACGGTGATCATACGATAAGTGAAGAGTGAAGAGTGAAGAGTGAAGAGTGAAAAGTGAAGAGTGAAGAGTGAAGAGTTAAGAATGAAGAATGAAGAGTGTTGATTCTACAGTAAACAAGTACTTACTTCATACTGATTTTAAAACTGTGGTTACCGGCTGCCTTTAGTGTTTTAGCTGTCAGCAATATTCTGGTCACCAATTTTCCACCCCATTTTGTTTTAAAACTATTGTACTCCATTCCATCTGTAGATGTTAATTCTGAACTAGCAGTCCATTGCATGGCATCATAATCTAATTGTAGTTGGGTATTGCCATTCCCTTTTAAAACAATTATACCTGGCTTAGACAAATCCACATCAGCAATGGTCATAAATACCTGCTGCAAAGAAGTCAATTTTTGTTGCGCTAAATAGGCGTCTGAAAGAATAATTTGATCCTTAGTTCTATCAAGTTGAATGCTCCGCTCCCATTTTTTTATACCCGCTTCTTTGGGATAAGCTGCGGCAAGATCCATCTTCAACTGTGCTTGTTGATCATTGATTGTAGAAAAAACAGATGTGGCTTCAAATTCTCTACCAGCACTTTGTCCAAATCCATTGATGATGGGTAGGTTATGGTATTCAGACCTAGTAAACCATAATTCATATCGCTTACTAGAAAAAGTTCTAGCAGTATAATTTCCTCTACCTGCATCAACAATCATGGGTTGTCCATTGGCATAAACAATAAAGTCTCCAACATCATTGTGGTTATGACTTTCTGCGTTGTGCCCACCATGCGTTGCTAAGTACAAGCCCTTACTAGTTCTAGCAGTCATTACTTGTATATCACTCACCCAAGCATCTTTCACTGGTTTGTATTCAGAACCTCCTTTGATGCTTGAAATGGATATCAAATTCTGCACCCTTCTCATGCGTTGAAAACCACTAACGCCTGTATTTGGAAATTGCTGAAAAGACCATGCACCAAGGGATTCCAATTGTTTGTCAGCAATGGCGGTTCCAAAACGATAAAGCATTAATCCATCAGGTTTTAGTACTGGATCAGCGTCTGCAAAATTGGTAAAATAATAACCATCTATATGGGCTTTGTACACGTAGGCTGCCATTTTTTGAATCAAGGGATGGTTATAAACATTCAGCTTGGTAGATTGCTGTAAGAGTTCCAAACAATCATATACCGAACCTCCTGCTGCAAACCAATAACTAGGACCTTCATCACATCCTCCATCTTCACCCAAGCCGTTGAGGTATCTATCTAAGCCACTGATTGATGCATATAACATATCGGCCCTGCGCGTTTCCTGTTTTTCTAACAACAAATTACTCATCATCCAATTAGACATGATCCAGGGGTTCCAGTTGTTCACAGCCTTGGTCTTGCTCATCCAATTATAATTATCTCCCTTGGTCATCATGGGAATAAATAAACGCTTATTGGTTTCGGTATAAATTCTTTTACGAATCAGGGGATTGATCTTGTCAAATTTGGGTCCGATAAAATAATCGGCCAATGCCAATACGGATGCTGTTTCTGCAGTAAATAAATCCACTACAGGATTGTCTACATCGGGTAACCCTGTATTACCAATATGGGCTGGCACACCCCAATAACTTTCTTCACAAATAGACCAAACCCCATTTAAAATGGCTTCTGTAAATCTATCCTTGTCTTCCATGGATTCTGCCAATATGAGCTCTGTAAGGGTATTCCTTTTGGCAAAGCTGATACCACTATGACGTTCCCTATCGCCCGAACGTACAAAATCTAATGCAATAGTGGCGCTAATGGGTTCAAATTTGAATTTTAATCCAGCTTCTCCAGCTTTAATGGTTTGTTTGATAACAGAATCTGGTACCGTTTTTTGCCAAGCTTCTGCGCTTTGTGGATAGGGCTTAAAAGATTCCTTAGCAATCAAAGCTGCTTTTACTTGTCCTGCACTGAATTGAGAAGTGAGAATATTACGTTGTGTTACTTGCGCAAAACAAGCACTGTTTATGATCAATACTGCTAAAAAGAACAATTGTTTCATAGCCTAAAATTGTTCCCTAATGTAATTAAAAATGCCACTCATCTGAGTGGCATTTTATGCTATCGTTATAGTTAATTTATTTCTCTGAAGGATTTTTCTTACCTGCCAGGAGTTTTTCCAAAGCGGTTTCTAATCTACGTTTGCGGGTCTCTTCTTTTTTAGCAGACTCAATCCAACTCACGTATTCTTTTTGATTGGTAAAGGATAAGGAGGTAAAGAAGGATTGTGCTTCTTTGTGTTTTAAGAACATACTTCCTAATTCAGCAGGAGGAACTACCAGTCTTTTCTCAAAATCAATCCCGTTAGATTCCGTTGATTTAATATCAGAAAAACTGCGATCCCTGTTAGGAATGGTTTCTAATTTCTTGAATCTAATGGCACTCCACACATTATCAACCGCTACTTGTCTAACAGACTCATAACCATTTTTGATTAATAAATCCCAACTACAATCTCTATTGAGGTCACTTACTATTTTGCTGGAGGTCTTGGGATATGCTACCCATAATTTGGTTTCCGCACTCAATGCAGGGAATACCTCTTTTAATACATTGTTCAACTGTTGTTGACTTAATGCAAATACCAAGGCAAATTCTACTTTTTTGCTTTTAAGCAAAGGAGTAACATTCTTGGCGTAAGTTAATTTAGCAAATTGCTTTTCGATGGATGAGGGGATACCTTGAATCAACAGGTTCTTCTCGTCTTTTAACTGTAACTTCTCAAACAAACTTTGATTAGACATGCCTAAAAGGAGATTTACGTGGAAAATAGAGGGCGAAGTTACGAAAAATCGGGCTAAATTCCCTCTTTGCGACGCTGTTTTCTTCTGTCGCGATGCTTTAAAATAGGCACTTTGCTCTCAGTTCCCTTTAAAATTCGGCCAATATTTTTCTGGTGGGTTAATACCACCATCAGGGCAACCAATACGGCAAATACGCGGTAAAGGGTTTCTTTTTCATTGAAGATGAAAAGAATGAAGATCATAAAAGATACTCCAGCCAATATAGAACTAAGGGAAACAAATCTTGTTAGGTACAATACAATTAAGAAAACGCCTACACAGCAAAGGGCTACCAAGGGTTGTATGGCAACAGCCATACCCAGAAGGGTTGCCACTCCTTTACCACCTCTAAAATTGGCCCAGATGGGGAAAATATGTCCCAGAACAGAAGCTAAGCCCAATCCAATCATAAAATTGGTCCTATCCCATTCGTTGAATAAATAGTAAGGAAGTAAGATATACAAGGAAGTTGCTAGTACGCCTTTTAAAACATCTACCAACATGACAAAGGAACCCCATTTAGAGCCCAATACCCTGAAAGTATTGGTAGCACCAGCATTGCCGCTACCGTATTCCCTAATATCTATGTTGAAGAAAGTCTTACTGACCCAAACAGCTGTTGGAATGGACCCGATCAAGTAAGCCAGAACAATGAGCAAAAATTCGTTCATTCGGGGGTGGTTTGAAGTTGTTTGAGTAACAAATATAAGGTTCTGATCCTTAA
The DNA here is from genome assembly GCA_002256435.1 of Chitinophagaceae bacterium BSSC1. Lineage (GTDB taxonomy): Bacteria > Bacteroidota > Bacteroidia > Chitinophagales > Chitinophagaceae > Sediminibacterium. The sequence continues at coordinate 25,505 of NKJC01000004.1, read as the reverse complement.
TAATTCCTTAACAAAGCCATTTTCTACCGATTTTAACGGGCCATTCCCAGAACAATCCAACCATTTCTGGTGTTAGTAAAAAGCTGTTTCCATCCATTTTTGGCGCAAGCTGCCAATATATCGGCCTCGTCTTCTACTAGCAATCCGCTGAGTAAAATGGTGCCAGACTTGGCCAGTGCTTTTCCCAAATTGTCCATATTCTCCAGTATGATATGCTTGTTAATATTTGCTAAGATCAGGTCATATTGGTCCAATAGGGCTGCTGAATCTGCTTTTTCTACCCGAATCACCTGGGTTTGATTGATGGCCAAGTTTTCAAGGGAATTTTCTATACACCAGTCATCGTTATCAATAGCCAAAACGGATTGGGCGCCTAATTTTTCCGCAAGTATGGCCAGAATACCTGTACCTGATCCAAAATCCAAAACGGTCTTTCCTTTGAAATCCAAGTCTTGCATGGCTTTCATGACCAAATAAGTGGTAGCATGATGGCCTGTTCCAAAACTCATTTTAGGAGTAATGACAATTTCATGGATCACTCCTTCTATGGCTTGGTGAAAACCCGCACGAATCCCTACAAAATTGTCAACTTGTACCGGTTCAAAATTAGATTCCCAAAGTTGGTTCCAATTCTGTTTAGGAATTTCAGTTTGAGTATAGGACTTTTCTAACAACAAGGCTTTCAAAGCATTTTCATCAAAATCTTCACTAGCTATAAATGCGTGTAGCCCCTCTTCGGTTTCTTCAAATGCGTCAAAACCCAGATCGGCTAATTGCGCAATCAGCAAGTCTTTTTCTGCTTGGTCAGCACTTTGAATGCTGATTTGTGTAGTTGTATCCATGGTATGTTTTAAATGAAAATGGCCTGCGATGCAGGCCATTTCAGTAACTATCAATTATGCATTGTTTGCATCATTTCTTTCTTCTCTTGGCTTACTGCCTTCAGGTCTTGGCATCAGCACTTTACGGCTCAATTTGAATTTACCAGTCTTGGGATCCAAGCCAACTAATTTCACTTTTACCATATCGCCTTCTTTGAACAGACCGTCCATGGTTTCTAACCTTGACCAGCTGATCTCACTGATATGCAACAAACCTTGTTTACCCGGCATGAATTCAACAAATGCGCCAAATTCTTTGATGCCCTTAACAGGTCCTTCGTACACATCTCCAACTTGAGGAACAGCAGTAATACCACGTACCCAAGCAACTGCTTTGTCAACAGCTTCTTTAGAGGCAGAGAAGATAGATACTTCTCCGGTATTGCCAACTTCTTCAATGTTAATAGTAGTACCAGTTTCACGTTGAATTTCTTGAATCACTTTACCACCTGGTCCAATCACTGCACCAATAAATTCTTTGTCAATGATCAATTTAACCATGCGTGGAGCATGAGGTTTCACATCGGCCCTAGCCGCAGGAATACACTCATACATAGCATCCAAAATATGTAAACGACCAGCACGTGCTTGTTCTAATGCTTCCATCATCACTTCCATGCTCAAACCGTCTACCTTAATATCCATCTGTACACCACAAATACCATCGCGGGTACCGGTTACTTTAAAATCCATATCACCTAAATGATCTTCATCACCCAAGATATCAGTAAGGATAGCGTATTTACCATCAGCTCTGGTAATTAATCCCATGGCCACACCACTCACGTGTTTTGGTACAGGTACACCAGCATCCATTAGGGCTAATGAACCAGCACAAACAGTTGCCATAGAAGAAGAACCATTACTTTCCAAGATATCACTTACTACACGAACAGTGTAAGCATAGTCATTACCTGGCATCATTTGCTTCAAGCTACGCATGGCCAAATTACCATGTCCAACTTCTCTTCTACCAACACCACGAATCATCTTCACTTCTCCTGTAGAGAATGGAGGGAAATTGTAGTGCAAGAAGAAATTACCATAATCAGATTTTGCAGCAGTTTCCAACAACAATTGATCCAATTTAGTACCAAAAGTTACGGTAGTCAAAGACTGGGTTTCACCTCTGGTAAACAATGCTGAACCGTGTGGAGAAGGCAGTGGTTCAACTTCCATAGCCAATGGACGAACTTCATCCAATTTACGGCCATCTAAGCGAATACGGTCTTCCAACATCATATCTCTAACTACAGTCCATTTCAGGTCTTCGTAGTATTTCTTAGCCAATTTCTTTTCTAAGTCAGTTACGTCTTCACCAAGGCTAGCCAATAACTCGTCTTTCAACTGAGCATAAGCATCACTGCGCTCGTGTTTAGCAGATCCTTTTCTAGAAATTTCGTATACCCTTTGTTTGGCAAAAGCAATTACTTTTTCATTAACGGCTTCGTCAGACGCAGGTTTTTTATAATCACGTTTGGTGGTAATACCCAATTGAGCACGAAGATCAGCTTGTGCTTTAATTTGAATACGGATAGCATCGTGTGCAATTTCCAAAGCTTTCACTAGGTCTGCTTCAGCACATTCTTTTGCTTCTCCTTCTACCATCATCAAGTTCTTTTCTGTAGCGGCAATCAAGAACTCCAAATCAGATTCAGCAAGCTGAGAACGGGTTGGGTTAATGATGTATTGACCATTGATACGGCCAATTCTTACTTCAGAAATAATTTCCATTACTGGAATATCAGAAACGGCAAGGGCAGCAGAAGCGGCCAAACAAGCCAATGAATCAGGCATGATTTCAGGATCGCTTGATACTAGGGTCACCAATACCTGTACATCACAAAGATAATCTTCAGGAAACAGGGGTCTCAGCGCACGGTCAATCAAACGGCTGGTCAGGATTTCATAATCGTTTAAACGAGCTTCTCTTTTGAAAAAAGAACCAGGAATACGGCCTGCAGAAGCAAACTTTTCTTGGTAATCAACGCTCAAAGGAAAAAAGTCTTGACCTTCTTTAGGGTCTTTATTGGCAACAACGGTTGCCAGAATCATACAGTTGCCCTGGCTTACAGTAACAGCACCATCGGCCTGACGGGCCAATTTGCCGGTACCAATTGTCACTTCGCGTCCACCGCCAAGATCAAATTTTACACTAGTTGGTTGTGATAACATGTTTGTATTGTAGTAGGCCGCTGATTTACAAGCCGTTAAACCTGTAAATCGTGGCCTTTGTGAAAGGAAAATGAAAATGGAAATCAGGTGTAGACACAAAAAACTATTCCCAACCGTACTTAATTGTCAGTTGGGAATAGTCTATAAGTATCATGGTTAAGATTATTTTCTCAGACCTAATTTTTCAATCAGGGCGCGATATCCAGTCAGGTTATGTTTTTGCATATAGCTCAACAAACGCTTACGCTGTCCAACCATTTTCATCAAACCACGCTGAGTAGAAAAATCTTTCTTGTTAGCTTTCAAGTGATTGGAAATGTGAACGATACGCTCGGTCAAAATAGCAACTTGTGCTTCAATTGAACCGGTGTTAGTGGCTTTTCCACCAAATTCTGCAAAAATACTTGCTCTCTTTTCTGTTGTTAAATAAGGCATCTCAAAATTTTTAAAAAGACTCCGGAAATTTACTTCTAATTTTTTATCGGCTGCAAAAGTAGGGATTAAATCATGAAAATTCGAATTTTTAGAACTGATTTTTATTTGTTGCCCATAGGGCCTTCCTACTTTGGTCACAATCTAGTTCTATTTAGAAATAAATAGCCCTTATATGGCAATAAAAAGGCCTATCTTATAGTTTGTTATCTTACTATATGGACGAGCAACTGCTTGGCGTCCTATTTTTCATTTTAGCAACCAATTCATGTTTGGCGTAACCATTCTGGGCAATAATTCAGCACTTCCCGCTTACGATAGGCACCCTACTTCACAGTTGGTGACCATCAATGACCAATTATTGCTGATAGATTGCGGTGAAGGTACCCAAATGCAGATTGCGCGTTACCGGATTAGACATAGTAAGATTGCCCATATCTTGATTTCACACCTACACGGGGACCATTATTTTGGTTTAATTGGGCTCATTACTAGCATGGGGCTTTTAGGCAGGGAACACCCCTTGAATCTCTATGCACCGGCAGACTTATTAGATATTATTCAGTTACAGTTAAAGGTAGCCAGTACTACCCTGCCCTTCCCCTTGCAATTTCATGCACTTACTGAAGAAGGCCTTATTTTGGATCAACCAAAATTGCGAATTGACTGTTTTCAAACCATACATCGGATTCCCTGTTGGGGATTTCTGATTACTGAAAAAAAGAAACCCAGGAAGATTATTCGGGAGAAAGTATTGGAATATGGCATTCCTGCTGCCTTTTATGAGAACCTAAAAATGGGTGAAGACTATAGAACCAAATCTGGTGAGATCATTGCCAATGAATTGGTTACCTATGCCAATCATCCAAACAGATCTTATGCTTTTTGCGCAGATACCTTGTATACAGAGAATTTCCTAGATAAAATTAAGGGTGCTACCATGATCTATCATGAAACCACCTATTTGAAAGATTTGGAAGAAAGGGCATTTGCTAGGTTTCATAGCACCACTACACAAGCAGCCAGTATTGCCGCTAAAGCGATGGCCCAAAAATTACTGATTGGTCACTTTAGTAGTAAGTATGAAAAACTAGATCAGTTCTTGAGTGAGGCACGAGAAGGATTCCCCAACACAGACCTGGCCATTGAGGGCGTTACTTATTTAATTCCCAATTAGTCTCTAAACAACCAAGACCAAGCTTCTGCAAATTCTGTACGCCAATAGCCTTCATTGTGTTGTCCCAAAGGACTCACTACTTTTCTAGTTTGTATATTTTGCTTTTTGTCAAAGAGATCAGTCATTTTTTTCATATCAGCAACCATGGTGGCACTCTCCTTTCCTCCTGCATAGAAATAGAGTTTTGGCGCCGTAGTTGGGGTAAACTTTTCAACGTCAGCATACAATTCAGGAGCCACCCAAAATGCTGGTGAAAAGAGTAAACCACCGCCAAAAGATTCAGGATATTGGGTAATGGCATATAAGCTAATGACTGCACCCATACTACTTCCACCAATAAAGGAATTAGCAGCAGACTTCTTGGTCCTAAACTTCCCATCTATAAAGGGTTTCAGGGTCTTTGCCAGAAATGCAGCGTATTCTTTTCCTTCTCCAATGCCATACTGTGCATGGGTATAAGGATTGTATTCTGTCATGCGCTTATTAGCTCCATGATCTATGCCTACTACAATGCATTCCTTTCCAATTTTTTGCTGCAAACTATCCAGACATTCATCTACACCCCACTCTCCAAAAGCAGCTGTTTGTTCATTGAATAGGTTTTGACCATCTTGCAAGTACAATACTGGATAGGTTTTACCAGAACTGGCATAACCCTTGGGTAAGTAGACCCAAATTCTACGTTGTCTATTTAATTGGGGCATTGAAAATGCGGTATCCAGGATTTTGACCTGTGGGCTGGCTGTGTAGCGCTTAGGCTTCTCCGGATAATCATCTTTCCAACCTGCAATAGTTAGGTCTAAGGATAGGTCTCCATTCACTTCTAATACCCTATCTGCAATGTCTCTTCCGTCTGCTGTGGTTTCTACTTTCTCAAACCCACCACGAGTAAATTTAAAAGCATAGACTCCAGCTGCCAGGTCTTTGAGTACCACCGATTTTCGGGTTCCTCCAAACACTTTGAGTTTATAGTTCTCGTCTTTGGGATTCCAATTATTAAAATTTCCCGCTACATAAATATCCTCGTTCTTTTTTGTTGCCACATCCGTTACAACCAATCTAACTGTAAACTGGGCCAAGGTTACTTGTTGCAGTAGCAACGCCAAAAGCAAAAAAGTCAATTGTTTCATAGTTTGAAAGTACAAACAAGGCATAAAAAAACCACTTGCATTCACAAATGGTTTTCAAAAGAATTGTTATAGTTAGTTGAACTTAATCTAAGATCTCAGCGTCTTTGGGGTACTTAGCTCTTACAAATTGAAAACTAGCATCAGGCAAATTAGCCGCAGTATTCAAGTTGCTTAGCACAAATTCCAAGGTATTATTGCTTTTGTCTAAGACTTTAGCCTTGGTAATAATGCTTTTGGTTTTGTCTATATACACATTTACTTTTTGAAAACTCTTACGCTTATCAATGGGGGTCATTTCAATTTCATGAAAATTACCAGCAGAAGAAACCAGTTTATAATTGAAATCCTTGTCATAAAAATTAGACAAGAGGTTTTGAGGGCTTAGGGTCTGGTTAGATTCTTCTAATAAAGACTTGGTAATGGTTTTAGCGCCATCGTAATTGTAGATATTGGTACCATCACAGATAATTTCATTCTTACCCTGCTTTAACAGGTATTTCTGTCCTTTAATGGCAATGGTACCGGTTTTTGTGCCATTGTCTTTTCCTTTGGCACTAACAGACTTAATGGTAAAGTTGGCGGAGATTCCTTTGAATCCTTTTACTTTAGCACTTACAGATTCCAGTACTTTCTTGGCATTAGGGTCATTCTGTGCAAAGAGTTGACTGCAAATAAACAGGACGGAAAACAGGGGCAAGTAGATTTTTCGCATAGTCTTATTTCTGGCGCAAATATACAACTTCCAAGGTTTGGGAAATAGGATGCGCCTTAAAGGTTTTGACTAATCGGCTTTCAGCAAGTTTAAATCGGTCAAAAGGGTTTAACAGTTGGTTATGAAAATCTACAATGAATCTAAATATTGTTCTAGTTCCATTTCTGTTTTAAACCGCACTTCTCTGGCTTTGGACCCTTGGTTAGGCCCTACTATTCCAGATGCCTCTAATTGATCCATTAATCTGCCTGCGCGGTTATATCCCAACTTCATCCTGCGTTGAATGAGCGATGTTGAACCAATACCACTTTGTACTATCAAGCGGGCTGCGTCTTCAAACAAGGGGTCACGGTCTCCACTGTCAAAATCCTTTCCTTCCAACTCTTTTTCGTCTACATACTCAGGTAATAAGAATGCTTGCGGATAGCCTTGTTGTGCCTCAATAAAAGCACAAACTTTCTCAACTTCAGGAGTGTCTACAAAAGCACATTGCAAACGCGTAATCTCACCATTATAACTGATGAGCATATCGCCCTTACCTATTAACTGCTCTGCACCACCTGCATCTAAGATGGTTCTACTATCAATTTTAGAAGATACTTTAAAAGCAATACGTGCCGGGAAGTTGGCTTTAATAGTACCTGTGATAATATTAACCGATGGTCTTTGTGTAGCAATGATTAAGTGAATACCAATAGCACGTGCCAATTGAGCCAAACGCGCAATGGGCATTTCAACTTCCTTACCAGCAGTCATGATCAAGTCTGCAAACTCATCCACTACCAAAACAATGAATGGTAAGTATTGGTGGCCCTTTTCCGGGTTTAGCTTGCGCGATGTAAACTTCTCATTATACTCCTTGATATTTCTACAACCTGCTTCCTTTAAGAGGTCATAGCGTGTATCCATTTCAATACAAAGCGCGTTCAGGGTATGCACCACTTTTTTAGTATCGGTGATAATGGACTCTTCTTCTCCTGGTAATTTGGCCAAGAAATGTTTTTCAATCACGCGGTACAAACTCAATTCTACTTTCTTGGGATCTACCAAAACAAACTTTAATTGTGATGGGTGTTTCTTGTATAACAATGAAACCAAGAGGGTATTAATACCCACCGATTTACCCTGACCAGTTGCACCCGCCATAAGCAAGTGTGGCATGGCAGCTAGGTCTACAATAAAGTTCTCGTTGTCAATTTTTTTACCAATAGCAATGGGCAAAGAGAAATGGTTGTTCTGGAATTTTTCAGAAGCCAATAAGGTTTTCATGCTTACCACACTCTTGCGTACATTGGGTACTTCAATACCAATGGTTCCTTTTCCTGGAATGGGCGCAATAATCCTAATTCCAAGGGCCGCTAAACTCAATGCTATATCGTCTTCTAGGTTTTTGATCCTACTAATCCTTACTCCTGGTGCTGGTACAATTTCATACAAAGTAACGGTTGGTCCTACAGTAGCAGCAATTCTTTGAATGGCAATATCATAGTTTTTGAGCGTTGCAATAATTTGATTTTTGTGTGTCTCAAGCTCTGCTGGATCATGCACAATTTTTTCACTACCATGGGTCTCCAACAAATCCAATGTTGGATATTTGTAATTCTTTAAATCTAAGGTAACATCGTACTTGGTGCCAATAGAACCTACAGCTGCTTTTGCTGGCGCCATAGTCTCTTCTTCAGGTGTTGGCACGGCTTTGATTTCTAATTCTAAATCTGGGTTAACAGATTCTCTGGATGTATTTTTTGAAAGGGTGATTGGCGCCACCGTAATGGGTGGAATATCCGCCACAAATGGGGCTTCTATTTCCTCCTCTATTGCTTCTTCGTCCTCAATAAATGCTTCTTCCTCTTCGGCGTCATCTCTTTCCAATAATCCAAACTCATTCATGGGATTGGATTTTGCCTCCTCTTCTTTTACTTGCAACAACGCGGCACCCTCTCCTTTTAAACTATTTCCTTTGGCGGGTTCTTGTGTATCGTGAATAAAGAGTTTGGCCTCTGTTCCGTTTTGGTCCCATTCTTTGAACACCGGTGTCTCATCATCTGTCAAATCGGGCATCGCGCCAGCTATTGGCCCTTCTGCTGATTTTTTAAAATTCCATTCGGGTAAATGAAAGCTGGGATTGAAACGCCAAATGATATAGCTGAATACGGCCATTACTAGTAAAGCACCTGTTCCAAACTGACCCAACCATTTGACAAACCAGTCTGATTCTAATTCACCCACGGCTCCTCCCCAAGAAAATGCTGCTCCTTTGCTAGCAAAAGCCGCAGCCATGCTCAACAAGAGCAAACCCACTACCACATATTTGATATTCCTTATCAATTTGAAAATTTTCTTATCAAATAGTAGGTTCATACCAAGTACAAAAAAGAAAGTACAAAATAAATAAGAGGCAATGCCAAATCCTCTGAAGATGAGTGTGTGTGCGGTATACGCGCCTAATACACCTAAGAGATTGGTAACTTTAACATCGGTGGTGGCAAAGATTTTTACACCAAACTGGTGCACCACGTCTTGGTCTTCCTGCCATGTAAATAAATAAGAGGTAAATGCTATAAAAAGAAATAAAGCCGTCAACAAGCTTAATGCACCGGCAATCTTACCCGTGCGTTCGTCCTTTACCACTTCTGCAACAGTTACTTCCGCTTCCTTGTCTGAAGTGAGTTCTTCTGGGTCCGGTGGTGGTGGCGTTTTCTTTTTTAAACTATTGGCCATGAAAACAAATATAAGCTATGCCTACAAGCTTAAAACCCATGCCCGCCGGGATGTGCAAAACTGGTGTGCGCGGCCCAAGTTTTCCACCAAATCAGCCTTTTTTAATGCCCCAAGCCAGTTGCAGCCAACCTGAAATGAAGAACGCCCCCCCAACAGGTGTAAAAGGACCAACATGTTTGAGCCATTCTATTCCAGTTGCGGCTTTAATAGTTAATAAATAAAGTGAACCACAAAAGAAAATCATCCCCCCTATGAAACTAGCACAGGCATTGATTAGGGATTTGTTAGGATATTTCTCATAAAGTATTGCGGTAATGGCCAGAGCAAAAACATGATAGAATTGATACCTAACAGCGGTTTCATAAATGGATAATGCCTCAGTTGGAACTATGGCTTTAAGTGCATGTGCACCAAACGCTCCCATAGCTACCGTTAGGGCACCTAAAATAGCTGCGGTGATGAAAAATGGTTTATGCATGTTCTTGGATGATTTTTAGAATAGTCTTTTCATTGATCTGAGACTCTTTTAGATGAATGCTGGCTTGCTGATAGAATCCCATTCGCTCTTCCCTTTTCTTGGTTAGAAAATCAGCCAATGCTGCATCACTCAAATCTTTGATCAAAGGACGATGGTCTTTTTCTGGCAATAATCTTTGAACCAGGGTAGCAATGTCTGAATCAATCCAAATGGTGAGCCCTTGTTTGTTCATCCATTCCATGTTCTCGTTAAAACAAGGAGTGCCACCCCCGGTAGCTAATACAAATGCTTTTTTCTCTTTGAACCATCTAAGAACTTTGGCTTCCTGTTTTCTAAAATAGTCCTCTCCGTCTTCCGCAAAAATTTCTGCAATGGTTTTTTCCTCGTTGGATTCAATCAAAAAATCCAAATCGTATCCGCCTGTCTTGAATTTTTTGGACAACCATTTTGACCAATAAGATTTTCCAGATCCCATCATCCCAACTAAGAATATTTTGGGGCCTTTTACTGGGGCTTCCTTAGCTTGTTCCATCTTTATTTGAATGCATTAAAACCGGTAATGTCCATACCTGTGATCAACAAATGAATATCGTGCGTACCTTCATAAGTAATCACACTTTCTAGATTCATCATATGACGCATGATGCTATACTCTCCTGTAATACCCATACCTCCTAGCATTTGTCTGGCGTCTCTAGCAATATTGGTAGCTATTTCACAACTATTTCTTTTGGCCATGCTAATTTGCTGAGGTGTGGCCTTTCCCTCATTCATCAATACTCCTAAACGCCAAACCAATAACTGAGCCTTGGTAATTTCTGTAACCATCTCGGCCAATTTTTTTTGCTGCAATTGAAAACCTCCAATGGGTCTGTCAAATTGTATGCGTTCTTGGCTATAACGTAAAGCCGTATCATAACAATCCATGGCTGCTCCCAATGCACCCCAAGCAATGCCATAACGCGCTTTGGACAAACAACCCAAGGGACCTTTTAATCCGCGCACATTGGGCAAAATATTTTCTTTAGGAACTTTTACATTGTCAAAAACCAACTCACCTGTAGCACTTGCGCGCAAGCTCCATTTGCCATGCGTGGTAGGCGTACTAAACCCTTCCATTCCGCGTTCTACTATTACACCTGTAATCACTCCTTCCTCATCCTTGGCCCATACCACGGCTACTTGCGCAAAGGGGGCATTGCTGATCCACATTTTGGCGCCATTCAAAATCACATGGTCGCCTGCGTCTTTAATATTCGTGAGCATTCCTGATGGATTGCTTCCATGATCAGGTTCGGTTAATCCAAAACAACCCAACCATTCTCCACTGGCAAGTTTGGGTAAGTATTTATTGCGCTGCGCTTCATTACCGTATGCGTAAATAGGATACATGACCAGTGAACCTTGCACACTTGCTGTGCTTCTAATGCCGCTATCTCCACGCTCTAATTCTTGCATCATGAGACCATAACTGATATAGTCCAATCCACCTCCACCATATTGCTCGGGAACCGTGGGTCCAAAACAACCCATATCGCCCAATTGCTTTACCACCTGACTTGGAAACTCAGCCCTTTGAGCATAGTCTTCAATGATGGGTGAAATTTCTTTTTTTACATAATCCCTAACTGACGCTCTAATTAATCGGTGTTCCTCTGTTAACAACTCATCTAATTGATAATAATCAGGTGATTGAAACAAATCGGTTCTGGCAGCCATATGTTATAATTTAAATGGGTTAATACTGCAAAAATACTGCAGGCTTCATGATTGCCCTTATTTCTTTTTCAATTCTATTTCTCGGTTCATCTCTTCCTCGTCTACCGGTCTTTCAGTTGGATCCCCAATCAAATATCTAGCAAAATAATCGCTCATTTTCCAAAAGAAGTACTCGGTCATGTCTCCAAATCCATGTCTTTGCGTAGGTAAAATAATCATGTCAAAGCGTTTGTTGGCTTTGATTAGGGCATTGGCTACACGCATGCTATTGGCAGGATGTACGTTATTGTCAATCTCTCCATGAGATAACATTAATCTTCCTTTTAAGTTCTTGGCCAAGTCTGGATTCTTGTCAATATTGTACTGGAAACTGGTATCTCCTTTTTCAGAGATGATTTCTTTTACCCCATGGTGTTTTTCACTCCACCAACGGTTGTAGATACTATTGTCATGGTTACCCGCAGAAGAAACTGCCACTTTGAAAAAATCAGGATAGACCAATAAAGCGGCTGTACTCATAAAGCCACCACCTGAATGGCCGTGAATCCCCACACGATTGATGTCTATAAAATTATACCTATCAGCTAATTGTTCCGCAACGGCTTTTTTGTCTGACAAACCATAGTCTCTAAGATTTCCATATCCATAATTGTGGTACCATTTACTCCTGCTAGGATGTCCACCTCTATTACCCAATGTAATCACAATCATTCCCAATTGAGCCAATCGGTCTGTGCGATCCATTCCCTTGCTAAATGATTTGTTTACGGCTTCTGTTTGAGGACCAGGGTAAACATATTCCATGATGGGATACTTCTTGGTGCTGTCAAAATCAAAGGGTTTGTACATGACACCGTAAATATCTGTGATACCATCATCGGCCTTGGCCTTAAAGGGTTGTGGAAATTGATAACCCGTAGCCAACAAACTACTAAAATCGGCTGTTTCCAAATCCATGATCTTTCTTCCGTCTGCTGCTAATAATACAGACTTGGGAATGGTATTTACTCTAGAATAATTATTGACCAAGTATTTCTTGTTGTCATCCATACTACTGTTATGGTCAAAATCTCCAGGGTTCAATAATTTCAAACCTGAACCATCAAAATTCACACGATAAGCGTGTAAGAGATAAGGGTCTTCTCCAGTTTCTTTACCATTGGCTGAGAAATAAAGCACCCTTGCTTTTTCATCAATTCCCAAGATCTCTTCACAATGCCAAGGACCAGAAGTAATTTGATTTTTCAATTTGCCATTTTCATCATAGAGATAAAAATGTCCCCATCCATCGTCTTCACTCCATTGTATTAATTCCTTGCCTTCATTTACCAAACCCAGTCTACGAATTTCTATATAGGTATTCATTTTCTCTTCCCACAGCGTTTTCACTGTAGCAGATTTTACGTCTACATATGCTATATCAATTTTCTTAAGGTCTCTGCTGGTGCGGCTCAAATAAAATTTATCATTGGTCCCCAACCAAAGCGATGGCCTAAACTCATCATCCCTAGTACTGATTTTGGCTGGCGCTGACCATACATTCAAGTCTTGATCCTTATAAAGTCCGGATGCTATCTCTCTGTTATTCTTGGTTGCGGTTTCAAACAACAGCAAGTGTTCTATAGGACTTTCTTTTTCTCCTGGCATCCAATATTTATAGGTTTCCAATGTAGGTCTTGGATCTGCAATACTATTGATTACCCAAAGGTCTTTGACCCTTCTATTGTCTACCCTATTCATCACAAACCATTTTGAATCTGGAGACCATTGCGCAAACACTGATTTACGTTTGTTTTTATTCTTTTCTTTTTCAACATTGGACTCTCCAAAACCATCACTGTGATAGCCAAAATTCTCTACCCCATTTTTGGTAATCTGGGTTTGAACAATGGTACTATCTTCTTCATTCTTCAAGGCCTTTTCATAATTGGCCTTGTCCATAAACCAAAGATTTTGGTCCTTACCAAATAAGATGGTATTGCCATCTGGAGAAATATTGGCCCAAGACGGTCTGCGAAATGGTTTTTTAAATCCAGTTAATTCTACCAATTCACCTGTAACCAAATTGTATTCAAAAAAGAAAATCTTTTTCTCTTTTACTGGAGGGGTTCCTTTCTTGAGCGTGCTGTCTTTCTTTTCAATATCTAATGTGCTCTTGACTTCAAAATGCACCCAATTCTCATCTTTGATAAAACGCATACTATCTATATTCAAGTGCTGCGCATCCATGGGATCATCGGTGATCTTGGTTAGTTTGGCGGCTAGTGCAGCTTGGTCAAACAATAATTTCTTTTCTCCTTTTACTGCGTCTACTATATACCATTTTTTCCCTTCTGAAGTTTCATACATGTACCAAAAACGGTCTGACTTTTTTAGCCAATGTGGATCTACATTTAAGCTAAAAACCAGTTTTTCCAATTTCTTGGGAGAATACCTTGCGGCAGCTGCATAATTGGCCTTTGCAATAGGGGTTTGTTGTGCCATGATTGCCGTAGAAAGGCAAATACCAAGCAGGAATACCATGAAACGCATAGCAGTAGTTTTAGGCATTGAAAATACTAGATTCACTTCAAAACAGGACACCATCTGTCAAATAATCCAATTATGCAGTTGGAATACCTGCTCCATGTTGTATTTTTATTTGAACCAAGTTGCTTCATATGAAAAAAACAATCTTAACAGCCCTTGTTTTATTGCCACTATGCTTGTTGGCACAAAACAAATCAAATCCAGAACCTGCCAGCCAAATCAAACAATTTTGGTTTGTGCTGTTGAAAAAAGGACCAGTGCGCAATCAGGATTCCCTAACTGCTACTAAGATTCAAGCTGGGCATATGGCCAATATTACCCGTTTATATGAAGCAGGAACATTAAAAGTAGCGGGACCATTTGCAGAAGAAACATTGGCCCAAGGCTTGTTTATTTTTGACTGCCCAACTAAGAACGAATTAGAAACCTTGCTTCAAACTGACCCCGCCATTAAAGCTGGCAGATTAGTAGCAGAAATTCACCCTTGGTATACAGCTCCCATTGGCAGCTTTGCCCCAGGCAAACCAAAAAAATTATAAGGTCCATGCAAACAGCTATGGGTAATCCCCAAGGAAGAACTATCTGGAAACAAATAGCTAGCAACCTCAGTTTTTATGTATTGCTGGCCATTTTATTGGGCATTGCTTTAGGGCATTTTCAACCAGCCCTTGCCATTAAAACAGAAATCATTGGAAAGACTTTTGTAGACATTATTAAACTATTTATTACCCCCATTATTTTTCTCACTATTGTCTTAGGGATCAGTAGTATTGGCAACTTGCGAAAAGTGGGTAGAATTGGCATCAAGTCCTTGGTTTATTTTGAACTGGTGACCACTTTGGCACTTGGGATTGGCATTCTGGTAGCTTTATTATTAGAACCAGGCAAGATTGACAAAACAGGTTTACCCATTCAGGATGCGAGCAAGTTTACACAAAACGCGGGACAGGCTTTTAATTGGGTTAAGTTTTTTCAAGCCAACCTGACTTTGCAGGTTTTATTGGTAGCTATTGTTGTGGGAATTTTGTTAAACTATTCTCAACACAGGCTTAAAGCCATCCATTTTTTGGGGCGTTGTTCACATTATGTTTTTACAGGCCTAAAATGGGTGATGTATTTAGCACCACTTGGGGCATTTGGAGGCATGGCATTTACAGTTGGGAAATTTGGCTTAAAAACCTTGGTGCCACTGGCCAAGCTTATGGGTTGCGTTTATTTAACCATGTTTCTTTTTGTGTTTTTAATTCTGGGTTCCATTATGCGTTATGCTGGCTTTGGTATTTGGACCTTTCTCAAAGACATTAAAGAAGAATTGTTAATTGTGTTAGGGACTTCCTCTTCTGAAGCCGCCTTACCTTCTATGATGCGCAAACTGGAAAAAATGGGTTGTAGTAAATCTGTGGTAGGTTTGGTGATTCCAACGGGATATTCTTTTAACCTTGATGGCACATCTATCTATCTTTCTATGGCTGCTATTTTTCTAGCCCAACTCTATAATGTTCCATTGAGCGGTTCAGAGTTGGGGATGATGCTTTTAATTTTAATGCTTACTTCTAAAGGGGCTGCAGGTGTTACCGGTAGCGGATTTATTGTACTGGCTTCTACCCTAGCTGCTTTACACAAGATTCCATTAGAAGGATTGGCATTTTTATTGGGGGTGGATAAATTTATGAGTGAAGCAAGGGCCATTACCAATTTAATTGGCAATGGAGTGGCTACCTTGGTCATTGCAAAAAGTGAAAAAGAATACATAAAACCTTAGTTCGATTATCATGACAAATAATACTTTTCAAATTGGATTAGACTATGCAATTGCTACAGACAAAGCAGATGCTTTGGCCCCATTTAAGTCTAAGTTTCATTTTCCTCAGCATCAGGGCCGGGATTGTATTTATTTCTGCGGCAATTCATTGGGCTTACAACCAAAATCTTTGGCTGAAGCCATGGATGTTGAAATGAAAACCTGGCAGAATTTAGCTGTGGGTGGCTATTTTGGGGGTACTAATCCTTGGTTGCGATACCATGAATATTTGCAACCTTCTTTAACGTCAATAATGGGTGCAAGCACCAAGGAAATCACTTTGATGAATAGCTTAACTGTGAACCTGCATTTGTTAATGTTGAGTTTTTATAAACCCAGTATTGATAGATACCAGATTATCATGGAAGCTGGTGCTTTTCCTTCTGATCAATACGCTATTGAAACATTGGTCAAACATTTTGGTTTGGATCCAGATCAAGCCATCATAGAAATTAGCCCAAGAGAAGGTGAAAAATTATTGCGGGAGGAAGATATTCTTGAAACCATCGCGCAAGCTGGCGGCAAATTAGCTATGGTGATGATGGGCGGCATCAATTATTATACGGGACAATTTTATAACCTTGAAGCTATTACAAAAGCAGCACATGCAGTTGGCGCCATTGCAGGTTTTGACCTTGCACATGTGGCTGGCAATATCCCTTTACAATTACACGATTGGCAGGTGGATTTTGCAGTTTGGTGTAGTTACAAATATTTGAATGCTGGGCCTGGTGCTGTGGGAGGTGTATTTGTACACGAAAAGTGGGCATCAAATAGTGATACAGCTAGATTGGCTGGCTGGTGGGGTAATGATGAACAAACTAGGTTCAAAATGGAAAAAGGGTTTCATGCCAAACCCAATGCTAGTGGGTGGAATATTAGCACTACCCAGGTTTTTAATATGATTGGATTAAAAGCTTCTTTGGCCATTTTTGATGAAGCCGGTATTCAGGCTTTAAGAGAAAAAAGCATGCAGCTTACAGCTTATTTAGAATGGTTATTACAACAGTTACCCAACTTAAATTTTGAAATCATCACTCCCTCTGATCCTCACTTTCGTGGTGCCCAATTAAGCTTGTATTTTAAAGACCAAGGTAGAGCCATTCATGACAAAATGATTGAAAACGGCATTATTGTAGACTATCGAGAACCAGGTGTCATTAGGGTGGCTCCTGCCCCACTTTATTGTAGCTTTGAAGACGTTTACCAATTTTATAGTATTCTAAAAGCACATTTCTAATGAGTACCCATATCAATAGCATGCTTTGCTTGGGCGATTCTTATACCATTGGAGAATCTGTTCCTTTGCACGCTGGATTTCCATATCAAACCATTCAGCTTTTACGTAAAAAAGGGCTCCATTTTCATGCTCCAGAAATAGTGGCACAAACGGGTTGGACCAGTTTTGAATTGGCCGATCATATTCTCAACCAACAATTGGAAGCCAGTTATGATTTTGTAACCCTACTCATTGGCGTGAATAACCAATACCGAGGTTTGCCCATCAAAGGATTTGAAAATGACTTTGAATTCTTGCTCAAAAAAGCCATTCATTTTGCAGGTGGAAATAGTAAAAAATGTGTGGTATTGTCTATTCCTGATTGGAGTGTTACGCCATTTGCTAGTAAACGCTCTATTGGTAATGCTAGTAAAGAAATTGACGCTTTTAATTTAATCTGTCAAAATTTTGCCAGCAAACACCAATGCCATTTTATCAATATTACTGCACAAACCAGATTGGCAAAAAATGATACCAGTTTATTGGCAGGGGATCAATTGCATTATTCTGCTAAATCACACGCAGTTTGGGCAAATGAATTAGCCACTACTATTGAACAACTATTGACTAAATAATCACTACAAGCCCTGTAAATACTGCTTCATTTCTGTTGCATAGCCTGCAGAAACCTCCGTTGCTTTTTGTGCAAAATCTGTATCTGAACTAGCAAAGATGACGGCCCTACTGGCATTGACCAATAGGCCACAATCTTTGTTCATACCATATTTAGACACTTCTTCTAAGCTGCCACCTTGGGCTCCTACACCTGGCACTAATAAGAAATGATCTGGTATAATGGTTCTAATATGTTCCAAATCACTTGCCCTTGTAGCTCCTACCACAAACATGAGGTTCTCTGGTGTACCCCAAGAAGCCACTTTTTCCAAGACTTTTTCATAGAGT
Organism: Chitinophagaceae bacterium BSSC1; assembly: GCA_002256435.1. Classification (GTDB taxonomy): domain Bacteria; phylum Bacteroidota; class Bacteroidia; order Chitinophagales; family Chitinophagaceae; genus Sediminibacterium. Next base: position 7,568 of record NKJC01000004.1, on the reverse strand, counting down.
CTTTTTTCTGTATTCCCTTGGGTCAAATTGGGGATCATGTTGGATTCTGGGTAGGCATTACTCACCAATAATTGTTGAAAATCATTTCCGCCCGCATTAGAAGTTAATCCCAATACAATGCTCCATTTGTTTTCATATTCTAAAAAGGGTCTCACACTATCTTCTCCCATATAAGGTGCAATGGTAACTGCATCAAAAGGCAATACTTCAAAAAAGGTCTTGGCATACTGGGCAGAGGTATTGCCAATATCGCCACGCTTTGCGTCCGCAATTTTCAAATGAGTATCAGAGATATAATGCAGCGTCTTTTCCATAGATTCCCAACCCTTCAAGCCCTGTGATTCATAAAAAGCCGTATTGATTTTATAACTCACACAATGATCCTTTGTGGCGTCAATAATGGCTTTGTTGAATTCAAATACGGGGTCTGCCGAATCTTTAAGATGCTTGGGCAGCTTGGTAATATCCGTATCTAGTCCTACACAGAGATAGTTTTGCTTGGTCTTAATCTGGGCAACAAGTTGGGAACGATTCATGCTACAAAGGTAAAAAGAAAAGCCACGATTGCTCGTGGCTTTTGAACTTTTATCCGAACTAGGTTTAAAAACTTAATTCTTCACTTTCTCTTACCCCTCATCCATCCTCATTTTCTTCCTCCCACTTTTCACTCTTCACTCTTCACTTTTATCTCATCACTTTCTTCTTCCCCTCTTCACTCTTCACTCTTCACTCTTCACTTTCTTCTTCCCCTCTTCACTCTTCACTCTTCACTTACTTCTAGTAGCTGTAGACCTGATAACCCCAAGCGCCTAAATTAAATGTCTGACCTGCTTTGATACTTGCTTTCTTTTCTGTAAACAATTCTGTGGCTTCGCCAGCAATAGCTGCATCGGCAATAGTAGCATCAACGGCTTTGCCGCTAAGGTTAACAACTACCAATACCTTACTCTTTCCTGCCGTACGGGTAAAGGCATAGACTTGCGCATCTGCAGAGCTCACTAGTTTACTAAAATCTGCATTGGAAGCTAGTGCAGGTGTATTGCTATGCAGGTTTAATAACTTCTTATAGAAAGGAGCTCTACCAAATTTGGCAAAAGGAATGGTATCTTTTTCAAAGAAAGAAATAGAACGCAACAATGGTTCTTCCTGTGAGCTATAAATCAATGGCAGACTGCGTTTGACGGTTTGGGTTAACACGGCAAAAGGAGCGTGTGACTCACCTGGCATGGTAGCATAATCTGCTTTGTTCCAGCTATTCTCATCATGGTTACTGGTAAAATACAAACGCATGGCATTCTTAGGGAAACTAGTATCTGTTTTATTAATGATTGAATCCAATGCCAAAGCATTACGTTTTCCAGAAGCAATCAATTTCATCATGGAAAAATCTGACCAAGTATAAGTGGCATCAAAACCATCGGTATGCATATTGGGTTTATCGCCCTCAGCTAAGAAAAACAGGTTCTTTTCTTTTCTTAATGCAGGAATGGCTTTAAGCCAGAAAGCATCGGCTACTTCAGGAGCTACATCGCAACGAAAACCGTCTATATCAGAAGTTTTAACCCAGTATTTCATGCTAGCAATCATGCTATCCGTTAGTTCCTGATTGGCATAATTTAGTTTTCGAGTATCTGTCCAATCAAATTGAGAAACGGCCTTCCCTGTACTGTCTTGTACATAAAAATCAGGATGCGTTTTCAACCAAGGATGATCTGCACCAGTGTGGTTGGGTACCCAGTCTATCACTACTTTAAACCCTAGTTCATGGGCTTTTTTAACAAGTGCATTCCAATCTTCTAAATTCCCATATTCTGGGTTGATGCCAGTATAATCACTTACGGCATAATAGCTACCCAGCGTTCCTTTTCTATCTACCTTACTAATGGGGTTGATAGGCATAAACCAAAGGGTATGAACACCCATGTCTTTTAATCGTTGCAAGTGTGCCGAAAATGCTTTGAAAGTACCTTCTGGCGTGTATTGGCGCACATTCACTTCATAGATATTTCCATTCATGATCCAAGCTGGATGCCCGTCAATAGTGGCAGTATCTGCAGTGGCTATGGATTTGTCTTGGGGGTTGGAGCAGGAACTCATGACAGCAGTCAAAAGCACCAAATAATACAATTTCTTGAATGACATAAGCTTCGTTTAAGCCTTAAAATTATCAACTATTGTGTAAATTTCACACATTGTAGCCGGATTTATTTTATTGGCTCCCTTCCTGCCATTGAGTCAAAAACAAATGCTTTCTTTGCCGCAAAGCTTGAAAATGGAAAAATCACCCATGTATTATGGAACTTACCTGCATTTAGACAAGATTCTAGACAGCCAATACCCTGTTAGTTTTGAAACGCCAAATGAACCTGCTCATGATGAAATGCTCTTTATAGTCATTCACCAAGCCTATGAACTCTGGTTCAAGCAGATCTTGTTTGAAATGGATTATATCACAGGTGTATTTGGTCAGGAGACCATTAATGACAATTCTGAAGACCTGAATCTTGTTAGACATCGGCTACGCCGAATTATAAGAATCCTTGAATTGCTAAACCAGCAGGTGCATATTTTAGACACTATGACACCCTTGGATTTTCTGGAATTTAGAAACTTACTCACCCCTTCTTCCGGTTTTCAGAGCAAACAATTTAGATTGATAGAAGCCAGACTGGGACTTAGTCTTGAAAGCAGACACCAGAAAGACTATTACAAACGCACCAATGAAGGTGGTTTTACCAAGAAAGATTACGAACATATTACAGATACGGAATCTACCAATACCATTTTACAATTGGTAAACAATTGGCTAGAAAGGATGCCATTTTTTGACGGGGTTTATTGGGGTGCTGAGAACGGTGTTGCCTACGGCGATGCTGCACAACATCCATTCTGGAGTCAATATAGAAATATCTATGCTGCAGGGCTTACAGAAAGAGAACAAAACAAGATTCATGACTTTGACTATATCTTCTTGGAATCAACTTTGGAATCATTGAGCCCCGAACAAATGGCTTTACTACGCAGTAATTTTTCTCCAGCAGCATTAAGAGCAGCTTTGTTTATCATGCTCTATAGAGATTTCCCTGTGTTTCAAACCTCCTATCAGATCTTAGATTCCTTAATTGAGATTGATCACTTAATGAGTAATTGGCGCCATAATCATTTGATCATGGTAAGAAGAATGATTGGCATGCGCGTAGGCACTGGTAATACTTCTGGTGCAGGTTACTTAGAAGGAGCTTTGAATAAACATTATGTATATCGTGATATTTCTGGTTTGAGTACTTTTTTAATTGAACGCAAAAGGCTCCCCAAATTACCCGAAGCATTGATCAGGCATTTGGGGTTTCACCAATAACTCATATTGAATAGCTAAAAATAAAAAGCCTCCCCGATTGCATTGAGGAGGCTTTTTTATAAGGTAAATGGATTATGCAAAAATAACAAACAAGGCATAAATCACACCAGGAATCCAGAACAACAAAGTCAATAACAAACTGATCCAGAATTTAGTGTTGATGGCATTTTCATGTAGGTAAACGGCCAATGGCGGTAACAAAATGGCCAATATTGCCAACAATACGGTGCTAACACCAGCATCGCCTGAAGCTTTTGTGGCTTTATCTGCTTTGTAATTTTTCAACAAAGCTTTTGCATCTGCAATTCTAGCTTTTCTCTCTGCTTTAGACAAGGATTTAAAAGACTCCAAAGCATTTTTAACCATGGCTTCGTCTTCCTTAGAAACATAAGCTGTAGCGGTATCATTTTTGGATGTAACTACTGGAATGCTTGCAAAAACACTTGCCGATTGAATAGCAACCATGCAGGCAATTAAGATTTTTTTCTTCATGTTCTTAGGGTTAGTTGGTTTTAAAAACTAGATTCTTGAATTAAAAATACAATAATTATGGATTTATCAAAATCTAGATAAGGTTATCTTCAGCAAACCTGTGAAATTTACAAATGGGCATCGTATCTTTAAACTAGAAATTTAACTATGCGTCTTTTCTCTTTATTTGTTTTGGCATTTGCAATATCCTGTTCTAGTAAAAAAGCAGCCCTGCTTCCTGCAGAAAACTCTTTTGATGCTGGAAGAGAATTTATTGATGGCAATTTGAAAGGCGATTTTCAAAAAGCGGCATTCTATATGATTGCTGATGAGCAGAACAAACAATTTCTTTCTGTGGCAGAACAAGAGTATCGTCAAAAAGACAAAGAAGGCAGACAAGAGCTAAGATCTGCTTCTATTAATTTAGAAAAAGTGGAAGACCTAAACAAAGATCAAAGCATTATCTACTACAGTAATTCTTTTGATAAAAAACCGCAGAAAATTAAAGTTATCAAAACCCAACAAGGTTGGTTAGTAGATTATAAATTTAGTTTTACAACCCCTTAACTTAACTAATATCTAAAAGATTCACATGAAGACACAATATGTATTGCACCCTTGGCACGGAGTACCTTATGGAGAGAACGCTCCAAGAGTGGTAACTGCTGTCATTGAAATTCCACAAGGTTCTCGTTGCAAATACGAAATTGACAAACCTACTGGCTTGTTGAAACTGGATAGGGTTATTTTTTCATCATTCTACTACCCTATTAACTATGGTTTTATTCCACAGACCTATGGAGGTGACAAGGATCCCCTTGACATATTGGTGATTACCTCTTTACCGGTTGTTCCTTTGACTTTGATGGAAGCCAAAGTGGTGGGTGTGATGCAGATGGTTGATGGAGGTGATCCAGATGATAAAATTATTGCGGTTGCTGCCAATGACCCTGGCGTAAACCACTATAACAATATTGAAGAATTACCCAAGCATTTCTTTGACGAATTGCGTCACTTTTTTGAAGAATACAAGAAATTGGAAAACAAAACCGTAGTAGTGGAAGAATTTGGTGACAAAGCCAAAGCACTTTCCATTATCAAGGAAGCTATTGAATTCTATAAAGAAACATTCACGCCTTAATCTTTGTTATGAGCACGGGCACCATTATTATTCTCATCTTAATTGGCTTAGCTGCTGGCGTTTTGAGCGGCTTAGTTGGTGTTGGTGGTGGCATACTAATGGTTCCAGCCCTTGTTTTGATTCTGGGTTTTACCCAAAAGCAAGCGCAAGGCACTTCTCTTGGCATCATGCTTCTTCCTGTTGGCATTTTAGCAGTGATTCAGTACTATAAGCAGGGCTATGTAAATTTTCAGATGGTTTTCATCATTGCAGCTGCATTTGTACTGGGTGGATTTCTAGGTAGTAAGATTGCCCTAAATATCAGCGATGAGAAAATGAAAAAGGTTTTTGGGGTAATTCTGCTTTTGGTATCCTTAAAAATGCTGTTTTTTGATTCTTCAGCCAAGAAACCAACTGAATCTGCCCCAACAGCCAAGACAGAAATTTTAAAAAACCAATAAGCTGGGTTTTATAATTGAACTCAGCCCCTTATCTTTGCAAAAACTTAAAATTCATGGAAGCAAAAGTATCTACAGGAAAATATTGGATTTGGTTCTTTATTTGGCTTGGCATTTTGATTACCCTTTTGGTGGTATATCGTGAGTTTTTCTGGTTGGCTTTGCCTGGCACTGTTACTTATTTTGCTAAAGCGTTGGACTTGATTTAAAACCTAACATATTAATATTATAAAAAAAGCAGCTTTGGCTGCTTTTTTTATGCATGATACCTTTTCACTATCCTTAACTGGTGGGTTCTTTCACCCGTATCTGCGTTAATGATCCCCATATTATCAATAGGGTCAATTCTTACTTTACCAGAAGCATGAATAATGCTGGCATTGTCTAACATCATACCAACATGGGTAATCTTTCCCTCCGCATTATCAAAAAATGCTAGGTCTCCGCATTTGGCTTCTTGCAAAAAGCCCACTACTTCTCCCAAAGCTGCTTGTTGATAAGCGTCTCTGGGTAATTTAATGCCCACAAATTGGAAAACCTGTTGGGTGAGCCCACTACAATCAATTCCAAAAATAGATCTCCCACCCCATAAATAAGCTGTATTTAAAAATTGATGTGACACCCATTTAAGGGTTGCATCATTGAATTGGGCTTCGGCAGGATTCCAAAATTTTCCTTCATAGTGAAATTCAAAAGAACCAATCTTGGCCCTTCCATGGTCAAAAAAATGCAAAGGACTACCAAATGAAACTTGCATGGGGGTTCCATTACAGGTAATGGCTCTTAATACATCTCCATTTAATAAAGCATTTCCCTTTAAGGCTTGTTCATCGGATATTTCAACTAATTGACTTTTTTGAATCCAACCAATATAATGGTCATATTGGCTACAAACTTGGATAAAATCCTTACCAATTTCTAGTATGGTGGCTGATTCTCCAAATAATAATTGGCTCACCATTTCTGAACGGTGAGATGCTTCTAATCGCATGGGCGTAACCGGAACAATGGGCGTAACAAAAGCCATCTTGAAATTTTATGTCAAGTTATGGAAATTTACAAAAGCGGCATCTCTTTATAAATGCTTATTTTAAAGCAGTGCAAACCAATAGCTACCAACATATCAGCGATCAGGAACTTTTAGATAAGTTTCGGCAAGACGGTAACAACCAATGGTTGGGTATTGTATTGCAACGCTATACCCTATTGTTATTGGGGGTTTGCATGAAATATCTCAAGAATGAAGAAGCAGCAAAAGACGCAGTACAACAGGTTTTTCTCAAATCCATTGCAGAACTACAAAAATATGAAGTGGCTTATGTAAAGAGTTGGTTGTATACTATTGCCAGGAACCATTGCCTGATGCAATTAAGAAATAAAAACAAAATGGTGCCTGTTTTAGAAGATACTGCCTTGGCTCCAGACCAAGACTTTTTAGAAGCGGTTAAAGAAAAAGAACAAGTACTTCAAGAATTAGAGCAATGTTTAGATGGATTAAACGAGCCCCAAAAAACCTGTGTAACTTTGTTTTACCTGCAAAAAAAGAGTTACCAAGAAATAGTAGATCAAACAGGATTTAATTTATTGCAGGTAAAAAGTTATATTCAAAATGGAAAACGCAATTTGAAAATTTTGTTATTGGAAAAATTGTCACATCACTAATGGCTGATTTAAGCAACATATTACCCAATGGTTCCCAACCGGACGAAGCCGCTATTAAACGGTACTTAGAAGGGAATGCCACGGCTGAAGAACGTTTTGCCATAGAAAACCAAATGTCAGACGAGGCATTCTTGAATGATGCCGTAGAAGGCTTACAGGAATTCAAAGACAAGGATTTGATGCAGGAATATGTTGCTCAATTAAACAAAGACCTACAGAAGCAAACTGATAAGAAAAAAGCCAGAAAATTAAAACGTGCTTTACAAGATCAAGACTGGACAATTATTGCCATAGTGGTTGTGCTATTACTATGCTCACTTGGTTATGCAGTGATCCATCTATTACTGAAATAAGATATTTGGATTTACCTTAGACACTGTCTCATAAAGTGTGTAAGTAAAATATATGGGTTCAGCTTTTTAATTAAAGTTGAACCCTTTTTTCAAAGATAGTTAAGAACTGATTTAGGATAAGTCCCCAGTTATGTATGGGCATTTTC
>NKJC01000003.1 GCA_002256435.1 Chitinophagaceae bacterium BSSC1 | reverse complement strand
CTCTTCCCATTCCGAACAGAGAAGTTAAGTCCCTCATGGCCGATGGTACTCGCGTTAAGCCGGGAGAGTAGGTAGCTGCCATATTTATTGAACCTCGATCTGAAAAGATCGAGGTTTTTTTATGCCCGTACGTGGAGGAAGTGAAGAGTGAAGAACGAAGAGTGAAGAGTGAGAAGAAAACGAAGCTGTTTTTTAGTATATCGCGTCAGCAATACAGCATTTTCAACCATCAGTTAGGGTAGAGTAAAATCTTTTTTATTAAAATCAATTTACTCCAATTCAAGCAAAATCAACCTCCATTCTTCACTCTTCACTCTTAACTCTTCACTTAATTTACATCATCCCTTCATCTGCAAAACTGTAATATCCCTCTTCACTAACAATGATATGATCCAGTACTTGTATGTCTAAAAATGCAGCTGCGTTTTTGATTTTATTGGTGAGTAATTCATCGGCCTTGCTAGGTTTTAAATTACCACTTGGATGATTGTGACAAAGAATCAAAGAGACGGCGTGATAGTCCAATGCTTTCTTTAAAATAATGCGTGGATCTGCCACTGTTCCGGTGATGCCTCCCTCACTAATAGTATCGCATCGGATAATTTTATTGGCTCTATTTAAGTAGACCACCACAAACCTTTCCATAGGTTTATGACCCAGCTCAGATTTGAGCCAATCCGCTATATCACTGCTTTTCTGAATGTCTTTGCGTTTGGTGTTGGTACTATTTCTGCGCACGCCTAATTCCAATGCGGCCAAAATACTAGTGGCTTTTTGAGTTCCAATACCAGAGATGCCTAGGTTCACCATTTCATTTACGGTAAGTTTTGCCAGATCGGGCAATTGGTTATGCACACGCCCCATTAATTCTTTGGCCAAATCAAGGGCAGAATGGGTTCTTGTACCGTTGTTAATCAGGATGGCTACTAGCTCTGCAGTGCTCAATGTTTCCGCACCTTTCAGGAGTAATTTTTCCCTTGGTTGGTCATCCACCGCCCAGGTTTTGATTCCGTTTTTTAGCATGTTGAAATATATTGTCCTTTCAAAATACTATTTCCTTTTTGAATCTCTATCTTCGCGCAATACTACCCAAGCAAGCTATGAATCCTAATGTAAAGATATTTTCAGGTAACGGTTCTCAGAAGTTAGCTGAAAAAATAGCACAGCGTTTTGGCGCCCCCATTGGTAAAATCAATATCCAGAAGTTTAGTGACGGCGAATTCCAGCCCATTTTCTTGGAAAGTATTCGCGGAGACTATGTTTTCTTGGTGCAAAGCACATTTGCCCCAACAGACAACCTGATGGAGTTGTTGCTGATGATTGACGCTGCCAAGCGTGCTAGTGCTTACAAAGTAATTGCGGTAATTCCTTATTATGGATTTGCCCGTCAAGACAGAAAAGACAAACCCCGTGTGGCTATTGGTGCCAAATTGATTGCTACTTTGCTGGAAGCAGCTGGAGCAGACAGGATCATCACCATGGATCTGCACGCACCTCAAATTCAGGGTTTCTTTGACGTTCCAGTGGATCACTTAGACAGTTCCGCCATCTTTATCCCTTATATAGAACAACTGAAATTGAATAACCTGGCTTTTGCTGCTCCGGACGTTGGTTCTACCAACCGTGTGCGTGAAATTGCTAGCTATTTCAACGCGCCCATGGTCATCTGCGATAAACATCGCAAGCGCGCCAATGAGATTGCCAGTATGGTGGTAATTGGTGACGTTACTGGTAAAGACATTGTACTCATTGACGATATCTGTGATACTGGCGGAACCCTGGCCAAGGCGGCGGGTCTACTCAAAGAAAAAGGGGCTACTAGCGTTAGAGCCCTGATTACGCATCCCGTATTAAGTGGTGCAGCTTATGATAATATTGAAAATTCGGTTTTGGAAGAGTTGGTGGTTTGTGATACCATTCCTTTAAAACAGGAGTCAAGAAAAATCAAAGCCATTTCTGTGGCCGATCTGTTTGCCATTGCCATTCGCAACGCCTACGAGAATAAGAGCATTACCAGTTTGTTTATCCATTCTCAATTAAAGGGTAGGGAGAATAAAGGTTAATTTATAATTATACGTATAACATTGAACCCGTTACTTTTTCATGATGGAAAAGGTCGGGTTCAATTATTTTAGGAATCATTCAAATGTTAGCCATTTTTCTGGCCTTGTTTCCTTACCTTTGCCGTCCAAAAAATTTATAAAAATGAACACAATTACAATCGAAGGACAACTGAGGACCGAGCATGGCAAAAAAGCCGCCCGCCAAATTCGCTCTCAGGAATGCGTGCCAGCTGTAATTTACGGGGGTGCTCAGGAGATCAATTTCTTTGCTCCTGCAAAGGCTTTCAAGCCTTTGGTGTACACTGGTGAATTCCAATTAGCCAATGTAACCGTGGATGGCAAAACTTACACTTGCATCCTTAAAGACTTACAATTTGACAAGATCAGTGATTCTCTGATCCACGTTGATTTGTTGGAACTGGTAGACGACAAAAAAGTGATAGCAACCCTGCCACTGAAATTTGTTGGTACATCAGTAGGTGTGAAAGGTGGTGGTAAACTTGTAATCAAGATGAAATCCTTGAAAGTTAAAACACTTCCTAAGTACTTAAAAGAAGCCATTGAAGTGGATATCACTACTTTGGAATTGAATGGTAACATTCGTGTTGAAGACGTGAAGGATGAGAACTACGAGATCTTGAACTCACCACGTATTCCTATTGCTTCAGTAGTAATGACTCGTCAGCTGAAACAAGAAGAAGCAACTGCAGACAAAGACGCCAAGAAGAAATAATTGGTTGTTTAATAGCTTTGAAACGCCTCCGAATTCGGGGGCGTTTTTTATTGTGGTAAGATGACCTATTTTTGAGCCCATGAGTAAGTTTTTGATAGTTGGTCTGGGCAATATTGGTGAAGAGTATAGGCATACGCGCCATAATATTGGCTTTGACGTAGTCAGTGAATTTGTGATCAAGCAAGGAGGTTTTTTTAAAAATGATCGGCTAGCCGATGTTGCCGAGGTTAAATGGAAGGGCAAGACTTTTGTCTGCATCAAACCCACTACCTATATGAATCTTAGCGGTAGGGCTTTTAAATATTGGATGGACAAGGAAAAAATAGAAATAGCCAATACCCTGACCATTGTAGATGACCTAGCACTTCCACTAGAAAAAATCCGCCTACGCGGCAACGGCTCTGACGCGGGTCACAATGGGCTTAAAGACATTCAACTCATATTAGGAACAGATCAATACCCCAAACTCCGATTTGGGATTGGCAATAATTTTCCCAAGGGCCGCCAGGTAGATTTTGTACTAGGCAAGTGGCAGGCTACCGAACAGGGCATAGTGAACCAGAAAGTGGCCAAATGCGTTGAAATCATAGAAATGTTTGCCGCCATTGGTCTAGAAAAGACCATGAGCCAAGTGAATAACCTTTCCTTCACTTAATATAATTTATCCCTCACATAATAAATAAGCCCTATTTGCAGTTATAGCTAGAAGTAAATAAGATTTAAGTAATCCACCGTACCCGGAACCCCTGTCTAGGGAATCCAACAGCGATTATTTAGTTATTATTTTAAAACAGGAGCTATGAAAATTTTCTGCGTAGGGCGAAACTATGCGGAGCACGCAAAAGAGTTGGGCAATGACGTTCCCGAAGAACCGGTGATCTTCATGAAACCCAAGTCGGCTTTGTTGCAACCACAGACGCCTTTTTATTATCCGGAATTCAGCAATGAACTACACTACGAGGTGGAGCTTGTGCTACGCATCTCTAAAAACGGAAAATACATAACAGAAGACCAAGCTGAAAAATATGTAGACGCACTCAGCCTTGGAATAGATTTCACAGCAAGAGACATACAGGCAGAACTGAAGAAGAAAGGACTCCCCTGGGAGAAGGCCAAGGCTTGGGACAATTCAGCCATCCTTGGTAAGTGGATTAACCTGACAGCTGACTTGTATGAAAATCCCCTTCATTTCTCCTTACTCAAGAATGGAGAAGCCGTTCAGAAAGGTGATTCCACACACATGATTTTTTCTTTTAGCCAGATCATATCTAATATATCTAACTATTTCTCACTCAATATTGGTGACCTTATTTATACAGGTACACCAGCAGGTGTAGGAGAGACCGTGGTTGGAGATGTTTTGGAAGGATATCTAGAAAAGGAAAAAATGTTTGAACTGACCATCCGATAAAATGGATGGTTTTGGAAAAAGAAATAAATGCTGACCACTAATATATTAACAGACGCTTACAAGCTGATGGTTACGGCCAAGGCGATGTCTGAAACATATGATGCCAACCGTCCGGTTTGCAAGTATGTTCACAGCACATCCCGAGGGCATGAAGCCATACAGATTGCTACGGGCATGCAGCTCCTGCCCTGCGACTGGGTCAGTCCCTATTACCGAGACGATAGCATGATGCTTTCTCTTGGTTTTTCTCCTTACGAAATGATGTTGCAATTGCTGGCCAAGAAGGAAGATCCTTTCTCAGGCGGCCGTTCTTATTATTGTCATCCAAGTAGTAGAGATGGTAAGAGACCTTCTATTGTGCATCAGTCAAGTGCAACCGGTATGCAAGCCATTCCTACCACAGGCTTAGCACAGGGTTTACAATATTTAGAAAAATACCAGCACGATAAATTTGTCAAAAATATTGATGGACAATTACCCGTTGTGGTTTGTTCCATGGGTGATGGTGCTATGACAGAAGGTGAGATTAGTGAAGCACTTCAATTTGCTGCACTCAAACAATTACCCGTTGTTTATTTGATTCAAGATAATCAGTGGAGTATATCGGCACTGGCACACGAAGTGCGCACCATGAATGCTTATGAATATGCACAAGGCTTTAAAGGCCTTAAACGCATGCAGTGCGATGGTAGTGATTTTATTCGCAGTTATGAGACCATGGGTCAAGCCATTAGCTATGCTAGGCACGAGCGCAAGCCAGTGTTGGTGCATGCTAAAGTGCCACTCTTGGGCCATCACACCAGCGGTGTAAGAAAAGAATTTTATAGAAGCAGGGAAGACTTACTGCGTCATGGATTATATGATCCCATTCCTAAAATGCGGATCCTACTTGGAAGCGTTGGTTTTAATGAGGGTGAGATTAATAAATTAGAAGCCGCAGCTACCGAAAGGGTGATGGCTGATTTTCAAAAAGCACAAACTGCCTCTGAGCCTGATACTAGTACTGTAGAAGACCATGTTTTTGCACCTACTCCTATTAAAGAAGAACGCGGCGTTCGCGATCCACACAAGGGAGAAAGGGTAATGATGGTTGATGCTGCATTGCACGCTGTAGAAGAATTAATGGAAGAATATCCGGAAGCAGTTTTATATGGGCAGGACGTGGGTAATAGGTTAGGAGGTGTGTTCCGTGAAGCAGCAACACTAGCAGAAAAATTTGGCGACCATCGCGTATTTAATACCGCCATTCAAGAAGCTTATATTATTGGTTCTACAGTTGGTTTATCGGCACTTGGCATGAAACCCATTGTAGAAGTACAGTTTGGAGATTATATCTATCCAGGTCTGAACCAAATGGTATCGGAAGTGGCTAAGTCATGTTATCTTTCAAACGGTAAATTCCCCGTTCAAATGTTGTTGCGCGTTCCCGTTGGTGCATATGGCGGTGGCGGACCTTATCATAGTGGCAGTATTGAAAGCACTTTGTTGAGCATCAAGGGAATTAAAATTGTGTATCCATCCAATGCAGCAGATATGAAGGGGCTAATGAAAGCCGCCTTCCATGATCCCAATCCGGTTATCATGCTGGAACACAAGGGTCTCTACTGGAGCAAAGTGCCCGGAACGGACGATGCCCGTACCATTGAACCCGAGAAAGACTATATTATCCCATTAGGTAAGGCTAATACTATTTTAAATGCCGATCCTGCCCGTGTAAGGGCCGGGGAGACCGTTTGTGTCATTACTTATGGCATGGGCGTGTATTGGGCCAAAGCAGCTGCAGAAATGCATCCTGGTAAAGTAGAAGTCATTGACCTGCGTACCCTCTATCCTTTGGACGAAGCCACTGTTTATGAAGCTACCCAGCGTCATGGAAAAGTGTTGGTTTTAACCGAGGAACAGCAGAATAATAGTTTTGCAGAAGCACTTTCTTTAAGAATCTCCAATAATTGCTATCATTTTCTAGATGCCAAAGTAGAAGTAATGGGTGCCCTGAACCTACCAGCAGTGCCCATTAACGTGTCATTGGAAGCCGCTATGCTTCCTACTGCCCTAAAAGTTGCCGATAGAATTGGCAAATTGTTGGCTTACTAGTTTTTCATTTTGGGGAAACCCCCTATATTTGCACCCCGTACAAAAATACGGACCAACGGCGAGGTAGCTCAGTTGGTTAGAGCACAGGATTCATAACCCTGAGGTCACGAGTTCAAATCTCGTTCTCGCTACAAAGCCTCCCAACGAAAGTTGGGAGGCTTTTTTAATGCGAAGAGGTGTCGAAAGCTCGCTTTCGTAAACCGATGAGCATTAAAAAAGCCAAAAAGCAAATGAAATTTGCTTTTTGAGGCTTTGGGTAAATCGCCTCCCCAAGATAGACAGTGAGCGCAGCGAGCTGGCAAATCTCCGTCATGATTACCCTCCAGCGAGCGCAGCAATGCTGGAGAAAAAACTTCCTCGCTTCAAAACTTCTTTTTAATCATACCCCAGCGGCGCAGCAATGCTGGGAGAAAATCTTCCTCCGCCTCATCCCCCAGCGAGCGCAGCAATGCTGGAGTAAACTCTCCCTCCAAGTCACTTTTCTCCATTGATGCGTATATTTGATTAAGACCTCTTACAAATTAGATAGAACGGCCTCCAAATCCCAAACAGCAGAAGAAGCTGCGGATCATTCTATTTACTATAAAAATTTGTCTTGGAAACAACGCGTACAAATTTCTGCTTATCTCAATAGGATAGCTTTTAATCATCCATTGAATCATCCTCCAAGAATGGATAAAACCAAATTTGAAGCTAGGTCAAGGGAATAAAATTTGTGAAAATCAGAACAATCATTAGAACCGATTGATTAAAAGCCAAAAAAATGTCCGGCAGATCAAAAGACCTAAACGACATTGAAAATTACCCAAAAAATGTCAAGTGAAATTAATAGCAATTGTCATAACACTGTTTATTTATATTCATCAGGTGTTCTCACAATTAAATGTAATCATTGATACCTTGTTATACCTTAAGCCAATTTTAAAATAACTCAAAAGTTTGGTTCTAAATTTCTATTTTTTGATTTTAAAAGTTCTTGTAAAATCGACAAAATAGTCAGAAGGAAATTTTCAATTATATAAAAAGTGTAAAATAGTTTTAGTACGATTTTACTAACTAGTATTGACAATTTCTTTTTTTCATTTTACTTTTATTTCAACATCACAAATTCAAAATTTTAAATCTCATTGATTGTGGTGATTTTAATCAGGTTTTACTCCCCTTATATTTTGACTCACTTATGAAAGTAAGTATAGTTGACATGATTTTTTGACTTGTTATTTTAAATAATTATTCAAATATTATTTGAATAATCTATTTCAATAAAGGCATTATTCATCCCCATATTATTAAAACCATATAAATTAATTAATATGAAAACAAATGAAAAAATCGGCTATTTGTCAATTGTAGTTATTTTGTTCTTATTTGTATTATTAAATAATAGTTGTAAAAAATCACTTGTAGAAATACCATCGGCTTATGCTCCTAAAGCAACAATTTTAAATGAAGCAAAAAAATGGGTTTCAAGTCAAAGAACAACTTTAAATACACACTTACAAAAAAGACTTGATTCGTTGCTAAGTATTACAGACTGGCAAAGTGGAATTCAAACAAATGTTACAAAAGATAGGGCCATTTTTTATGTACCAATTAAATCAACTGAATTGGGACTAGTTTTATATTATGATAATATTAAAATGGGGTTTGATAGTGGTAATATTATTAAGGTAGAATCTAATTTAAATGAATCAAATCATCCTGAAATATTGGCAATTAAAACATATTATGAAGCGGTTGTATTGAAAATAAAACCGTCTAATTCATTTTCTGGTACCCTTCATTCATATTCTTTAGCAGCAATATTTTTGTTTGACTATACATTTAATAATGGTGCAATTATTTCACATGGGATAGTTGCACCAAAAGCTCAGAAGCAGACTTTACGAACAAATGATGTTAATACTAACTCAGTTACTTGCGTTGAGTGGGGGTATTATCTGATATGGGAGTACAGTCCGCCAACATTGCTCTATACTTTCTTAGTGTGTTCAGGAATGCCCGATTGCCCACCTGTATCAACCTTATCCATTGGAATTAATGGAGGGAAACAATATGTTGGAGTAAATTGCGCTCCAATGCCTGGATTTGATAGTGGCACTAGTGGTGGTGGAGTTGGAAAATCAAATCTTTGTAATTATACTTCAGAATCTGCCCAAAGCATGTTAAGCTCATTTCAAGCTGAATCAATTCCATTTACTGGAAGTTTAGGCTTTGAAAACGAAGTTGTTGACACATTAACTGGTTATGCAGAAAAAGATTGGAAACCAATGGGTGGATATTGGGAATTCTTAAGAACTACGATTATATTTAATATAAAGGTGTCATATGGCGCATATTACGGTGGGAAACTTTTCAAAGAGAAGAAGGATGATTTATGGAAATATAAAAGCATTCAGTACTTGTATTCTGAAAAGGTTACTGGAATTGTCCCACCCTGTTTTTCCTTAAATGTATCAGTTGAAGATTTGGGGTCAAAAATTGATGATGATAAAAGAAATGCAAATTCAACAATACATTGGAATGCTAGTTTAAGTATATCCTGTCTCTCTGGTATAGAAGCAGGTAGCCCCAAGCAAGAAAAAGTTACAAGTAGTTGGGGGAATCCTGAATAGCATTTTTTCAAACTATAAATAAGTTTCATTTGTATGAAAAATATTTTTTTGATACTCCTCTTTTTGGGTAATTATACAGCACAATGTCAAAAACAAATAAACAATATTAGGTGTATTGAAGCGACTTCTATTTTTCCTGTTTTTACAAAAAATGGGGATGTATCTAAATATGATACTGGTAAAATTAAATTTTATTTTTTTGGTTCGAGACGTTTGTATGATTTACAATATGAATTTACTCATAAGGATAACGGGAAAATAATAGTTTCTGAAATTCGTAGGCATTTTGTTGTCTTTGAAAAGGATAGTGCTTATGGTATTGATTTAAATTTGACTACTGGCGTAAAAAAGAGAGTTAAGCTTGATTCTTTGTTAAAAAATGAATGGTTTGTAAAAAATAAATTCTACCCTATTATAACCTCTAATATTTCAATTTTAAAAGATTCAATTCGCAAACGTAATTTGGATGCGCTTGTTATTAACTATGATATTAGAAGGAAAATCGATACACTACTTATTGGAAAATGTAAATTCTCATTTACAAATGAAATGAAAGATTTTGATTTAAGTCTTTCAAGAGAATTGGATAGCATTTTTAAAATGAAACTGTTTAAGGTAGAAATTTTGAATTTATTTCAATATTATAAGGAAAGCAATTATATACTTAAACAGTTTAAGACTTTCTATGCTTTAAAAGAAACAATCGTTTTTGATCGCAATAAGATTTTAAACTATTTTAATATGTTTTTGGAACAAAAATGAAAGATTTTATTTCTTCTTATTATTAATGCAGTAAATTTAAATCAATCAATAAGTTAGATTAAATTCAGTACATCTTAAATACAATCGAATATTATTGTTTGTAATTTGGAGTTTTATTTTTTGTAACCGTCTTTAAAATTTATAGATCATACCCTTTTCTAAGCATTAAATGGGAAGTGCCACTAATTTTTGGAAAACAACTGAAGGTGGTTGAAATGATTCCATTAAAACCTATTATTCCAAAGCCATTATAAAGGATATATGGATTAAAGAGTAATTAATTTTTAAATCCAAATATACCTATGCATACATTAAAACCCTCTATCCTGCTTTTTGCTTTTCTATCGCTCTCCCTATTTACATTGGGTCAAGATCGTTATACAATCAAGACTGGAGACCCTAACGGTATTGATAAGTGGTATATGGGCAGACAAATTGCACATGTAATGAGTCATTACGGAATAGATTGGCTTGAAAGGGAAGAAAGAGAAAAGGAAGAAAACACCACTCTTTTATTAAAAAATATGGCCATAAAGCCAGGGATGGTGATAGCTGATATAGGAGCGGGTAGTGGCTACCATAGTGCATTACTTTCAAAAATGGTGGGAACTGGTAAAGTTTTTGCAGTAGACGTAGAGCCAGAAATGATTGCCTATTTAAACAAAAGAATCAAGCAGGAAAAATTGTCAGGTATAGTACCTGTATTAAGTACAGAACAAAATGTGTCTTTACCAGATAACACCGTTGATATGATGTTGTTAGTAGACGTTTACCATGAATTTTCTTATCCTTATGAAATGGCTTTATCCATGCTAGCTGCATTAAAACCCGGAGGTAAATTAGTGCTTGTAGAATTTAGGTCTGAAGATTCAACTGTACCAATTAAACCCATTCATAAAATGAGTAAAGCGCAGGCCATTAAAGAATTTAAAGCAGCAGGTTTTGCATTTGATAAAAACATAGATAATCTTCCATGGCAGCACTGCCTAATTTTTACAAAGCAATAATATAATATAAAAAAATGGTAAAAAAATTGTTGAAAACGGCATTGGGGAGACTACGTATTGTAGCATTTTTGGAAGGTTGTTCGTATTTACTTTTAGGGTTTACGATGATTTTAAAATACAAATATTCTATGCCACAGCCCAATTACATTGTTGGTTTGGCTCATGGTCTTCTTTTTGTTCTTTATATTGGTTTACTGCTTCAAGTTTCCTTTTTACATCGCTGGAACATAGTCAAAATGTTTATGGCTTTTTTAGCTTCACTTATACCGTTTGGAACTTTTTATGCGGATAAAGCACTTTTTAGAAAATAAACAGCATATTTATTTTTTACTTGCTGCCCAAGCGTCCATCTTAGCTTCCAATACGTTTAATGGTAAAGAACCATCTTTTAGCACTTGGGTATGAAATTCAGCAACGCTAAATTTAGTACCTAGTTCCGTTTCGTATTTTGTTCTTAAAGCTCTAATTTTCATTGCCCCCACTTTGTAACCCAATGCTTGTCCTGGGTGACTCATATATCTTTCAATTTCTGCAGTGGCGCCTTGCTCACCAATGGGTTCATTGTCCATCATATATTTGATGGCTTCTTCTCTGCTCATATTTTTTGTATGAATAGCAACATCAACAACCAATCTGATAGCACGATGAATTTCATCACCCAATGCACCAAAATATTGATAAGGGTCTTTATACAATCCTAATTCAAATCCAAGTGATTCGCTGTACAATGCCCAACCTTCTATATAAGCATTGAGCCCACCATATCTTCTAAAATTGGGTAGCAAACTGTTTTCTTGCGTAAGAGAAATTTGATAATGATGCCCAGGAATGGCTTCATGTAAGAATAAAGATTCCATGCCAGAAGTGGCATTGAATTTTTTAGCATCTAAAATTGGAACATAAAAAATACCAGGTCTAGAGCCGTCTGCCGAACCCGAAATGTATTCGGCAGCAGCAGCTGCAGCCCTAAAAGCTTCTGTTTGTCTTATCTCAAATGATGTTTTAGGTGCATTTTCAAATACCTTAATTAAGTTGGGTTGCATTCTTTGATGAATATTTTCAAAAGCGTCAGTTACTTCTTTAGCTGTATGATAAGGCATGAATTTTTTATCTGTATTTAAGTAACCAAAGAAAGATTTTAAATCACCTTTAAAACCTACTAGATTTTTAATACTGTCCATTGCTTTTCTAATTCTTGCCACTTCACTTAAACCAGTTTGATAAATATCTTCAGGAGTTCTATTGGTAGTGGTTTGTTTTTTCACTTGATAGGTATACATTTCAACTCCTGTTGGTAAAGAAGACAAGCCTGAAGTAGCTCTAGCTTTTGGTAAATATTCATTTTGCAAAAAATCGCCTAATTTTTTAAAAGTAGGTACAAGCACAGTAAGAATAGATGCTTGATATTCCTTGGTTAATCGCTCTTTATCTGCTTTAGAAAAACTAGCAGGCATTAAATTAATTGGGCCATAAAATAAACTTTTCTTTGCATCGGTTACAACCATACTTTGCATTTGTGGTATCATTTTTACAACCACTGATTTTGGAAATACAATACCAGCCTTCATGCCTAATTTGAAATTTCCAATAGCGGTATCCGCCCAAACAGAAAAAGCATTGACCCTTTTTAACCAGTCGTCATAATCTTTCACTTTTTTAAATGGCTGACCGCTTGTTCCCGAGCCCATTTGAGCAAAAATTAAGGGGAAGGAATTTATTTGACAAAATGGTAAATATTCAAAGTGGTATTTATAGCCCTCCTTATTTATTTCCAATTCGTCTTTTAATACGTCATAGGATATTTGATCATTGGCATTTAATGATGCGCGGTCGTATTTCTTTAAACTATCTAAAAAACGTTGAATGAATTTTTTACGGTCTTCCATGAACGCTATAGAGCCATCATTGGGAAGTAGGTCATTGTACCTATTGTCGCCTATTTGTGTGGCTTGAAGTGGATTTTGTTTTAGTCCTTCTTGATAATACAGTTCTGTAAGCGCTGCGAAGCTTTTGTTGGCTTCAAGAGCCTTGTTAGAAGCTTTTTGCTTACAAGCGCCTAAGCTGCTTAGGAAAACTATAGCAAGAATGACATTTTTCATTTTACAGTATTTTCATAAAAGTAAAGGAATAAAGTTCAACACTTTATTTTTTGGCTTCTATTTCTATTTACTGTTGATTTAGCCGAAATTCCCGAACTTCATCCATATTCAACAACAGCATTATGAAGCACAGTTTTTATATTTCTAGAGTTACTTTGTTGCTAATTTATTTAATGGCGTATAACCTTGCCATTTCTCAAGAAAATAAATCAACTAATTATAGTGTTCTTGTTTCTCTATTCAAGGAATGGCGTGCTTTTGAAAAACCTCCACTGAGAAATGGGGCACCTGATTATACTGTGGAGGCTTTTAATAAAAGATTTCCTGTATTTAAAAAATTGCAGCAAAAATTATATGCTATTGATACATCGGCATGGAGAATTGAAAACAAAGTTGATTGGATGGTAGTTTGGGCCGAAATGAATGGGTATGATTTTAATTACAGAATTTTAAAACCTTGGACAAGAGATCCTGCTTTTTATAAAACTATCTGGACTGAACGCAGTGATGTTCCTGCACATGAAGGGCCTACCAATCATGCTGTTATAGACATTTGGAAATATTCTTTTCCACTTTCGCTTTCTGATAAAAATAAATTAATTGAACAGCTGAGCGTCATTGAACCGTTGAATGAACAAGCCATGTTGAACCTAACGGGTAATGCAAAGGAACTGTGGGTAGCTGGAATCAGAGATATTAAAACACAAGTAGATGATTTAAACGAATTATCTGACAAAACTGGTGTGAAAGACGACAAAGAATTGTCCGCGGAAATACAAAAATCAATTGCATCAACCGAAAAATTAGTAAAATGGCTTGAAGCAGGTTCTTCCAAGAAAACTGGACCTTCTGGTATAGGGAAGGACAATTATAATTGGTATGCAAAAAATGTTCACCTTGTTCCATTAACATGGGATGATCAAGTGGTATTACTAAAAAGAGAACTTTCTAGAGCTTGGGCTTCTCTCAAACTTGAGGAACACCGAAATAGGAAATTACCCTTGCTTTCTGAGGCAAATACAGCTTTGGAATATGATTCATTGAATGAAAGATCGGTTAAGAGCATCATTCAATTCCTTGATCAGCAAGAATTGCTAACAATGAAAAACTATAATGAACCCGCCTTGAGGGCGCACAAAGGAGGGTTTGTTCCAAAAGAGAAACGTAATTTTTTCTTAATCACCATGCATTATGATCCACGCCCTTTATTTTCTCATTTTTATCATTGGTTTGAATTAGCGCAAATGGATCTAGAACCACACGCTTCTGAAATTCGTAGAGCACCATTGTTGTATAATATTTTTGATTCACGCAATGAAGGCATGGCAACAGCGGTAGAAGAAATTTTCATGAATGCCGGATTATACGATGATGATCCAAGGGTAAGAGAGATTGTTTATATTTTGATTGCTCAACGTGCTGCAAGAGGGTTGGGTTCGCTTTATGCCCATGCAAATCAAATGACCATGGAGGAAGCCGGAAAAGTACATGCTGAATATACTCCTCGTGGGTGGATGAAAACCGAAAAAGAGTTATTGAAATTTGAACAACTTCTTTATATGAGACAGCCGGGATATGGCACAAGTTATATCACAGGAAAATACCTCATTGATGAAGCCATGGCTGAATATGCCAGGAAAATGGAATTGACCGGTCAAACATTTTCAATCAAGCATTTTTTAGACCGGATGAACCAAATTGGTTCTGTACCAACATCATTGGCTGCTTGGGAATTGAATAGTGTCAAATAGTCAAGTGTATTTGGTTAGACTTATTCTTCTGATTAACAAATTAGAATCGAAACATTCCAAACGGTTGACTTCCACCCACTTTTGTTTTTTGGCCCGCTAATGAACGTATATTATAACTATAAGTAAGCATAAAATACTGTTGCAATACTAAGCTCTGACTATCTACAATTAGGTTGCCATTCACAAGTCTTGATGAATTGTTATTACTGTTTAATATGTCATAAACAGCTAGCTTTAATTGACCTTTATCTTCTTTAAACATAAGGAATGTTAGTGCCGCATTCCAGTAAACATTTGTTTTAGGAATGCCAGGTGCTAGATTGCTGAAATAGCGGTAAGTAAGATTAGTCTCCCAAACAAATTTTTTAGGGAGCCTGACAATAAATTCACCAGATAAATATTGGATAGTATAATCAGTTGTTGAAAATTGAGGACTAGTAAAAGTATTTTTTCTAAAACTTACATTGGCAGTAGGATTGAACTCTACTAGATCATGCCAGTTAAAAGTGAATCTTACAATTGGCATGACAAGATAACTGTTTGTTCTGCTCAAAATATTATTGAACATCAAAGGAGAGTTGCTGAATTGTCCTACAAAGGAAAGATCTATTGATGAACTAAATCTAGGGTTTTTCTTGAATTGTTTGTTTACCCCCATTCTTGTGTTGAGTCTTTGCAAATTATCTAGGTTAATAGGTGTGGTCACTTGTGCCCCGGAACTATTAACTTCTAAAGACTGAATCACAGCATCATTTTCTACAGATGCATTTAGACTTAAATTATATGATATGTTCTTTTTTACATTGACAATAGTACCACTTGCATTCAAAATTGTTTGCTTGCTTTGGCTAAGATTAGGGTTTCCATTTACAATATAGAATGGATTTGAATTATCAGTTACGGGATTTAGATAGTTAATTGATGGTGCACTAGCATTAGTTGATAAATTAACATTGATTCTATTCCAATTAAATCCAGTACTTAATAGTAGGTTTGAATAATGCAATTCACTACTTGATCCTTTGGTATACTGGTTACTAATCCATTGCTCATAAAGACTAGCGCCTAAGTTGATTTGTACTTTTTTAACCCTATACCCAAATGAAAAATTATTATTCCAACGAACTTGCTCTCTTCTTAAATCATTGCTTGCTAGTACATTTAAACTGTCATAAAAACCAGTAGCAGCATGTTTTGAATAGATGCCCACAAGTTGAGCTTGATTTAAATATTCAAAACGTTGGTTTATCCTTAAAGTGAGTTTAGGTGTGAGGGCATTGCTGAAGTTTATTCCAAAATTAGCTGTTGTATTGGGTGAATTTGTTGCCCTCATTTGCTGAACTACGAATGTTGATACGCTTGGGAATAAATAGTTATTTACACTCTCGTTAATGTTTTCAATAGGGTTTTGCGTATAGCTAAGGTTGTGGTTAAATGAAATTGTTTTTGCTTTTTTTCCTGCAAACCGATGTGAAATATTGATGTTGTAATTAAATGTATTACTTGATCCATTTGTATTGCTACCGCCTAATGAATTACTTGCAGGACCAAATTTATTGTTGAGAATGGATCCTGCTGAAATTGCCTTTAATTGGTTAGTGGCGTATACAAATCCTCCATAGAAGTTAATATTTGTAAGAGAATCGTTCCAGTTGCCTCCTGCATTTACTATATGTGAATTTGCACTTGCATTAGAATTAAGGATAGTTTGCCCAATTAGAAGGGTGTCACCAAAAAATCTTTGTGTGTTTTGTTGGTTAAAATCTGTTGTACTAGAACCTCCATAAAAATACTGTCCGTAAACATTTAGTTTTTTTGTAGGAGAGTGATTTAAATTAATTCCTGCTCCTGTAGAAGTAGAAATTCCATTGTTCCCGCCTCCAAAACTGATATTGTTCAATGAAAATGCACCATTGCTACTAGCACTCATAGTGGTAATTTGTGAGCCTCTATTAAATCCACCAAGTGAAATGACATCTTGAATATTGAATCCGGCACGATTGATATTGTTTCTATATGCCATGGCACTAATCTGAAAAGTGTCTCTGAAAGTATTAATAATACCTCCCACCTCGTATCTATCAGTGGTGCCACCACCGGCATATAGTTTTCCAAACAATGCTTTTTTAATATTTTTCTTTAGTGTAAGGTTGATCACTTTTCCTATCCTACTAAGGTTGCCATCGTTATTTTGGGCTATTTCATCTTTATCATCCATCACTTGAACTTTATCTACCATATTGCTTGGTAGATTCCTTGTTGCCATTTTAGGGTCGTCTCCAAAAAAACGTTTTCCATCTACTAGTATGCGGTTGACTTTTTGTCCATTTACTGTAATATCTCCATTTTCATCCACTTGTATGCCAGGTAATTTTTTTAAAAGATCCTCCAGTAATGCAGTAGGTAAGGTTTTAAATGCTGATGCATTAAATTCAATTGTATCTTTTTTAATTATAACTGGTGGACGTTCAGCATATACAATTACTTCATCCAGTTGTTTTAAAGTACCACTCATTTTAATATTACCAAAATTAAGTGTAGGGTCTTTTGTGGTAAGCATAAAATCTTTCCTGTAAGCTTCATAACCAGAATAGGTAGCCATTAATCGCAAAGGCATATCAAAGGGAAGACTGGGTATTTTAAATAAACCAGCATCGTCACTTAAACGATAAGTAATAATGCTAGTGTCTTTTGCTTTAAATATGGTAATAGTAGTTAATGAAAGTGTTTTTTTACCAGAACTGTCCGTGATTTTTCCTAAGATATTTCCGGACTGCCCACTGGCTGAAACAAAAGTTAACCAAACAATCAAAAAACTGATTAGGTATCGCATATGCTAGTTTGGTTTTTATATTCTTAAAAGAATCAGTTACTTTATTCAACAATATTTTTAATCCCTAAGCTAGTAACATCAAATTGATAATGTAACTGTAACTTCCTTTTGTTTTCTATTTGGTATCCAGAATTATGACAATCAGCTTTTATAGACTGAACAAAGTATTTGCCAGAAACTGAATCTTTAGTATATGTATATTCATATTTGTAAATAATAGAATTAAACACAATTCTTTCCACTTGGTCTGCTTTCCAATGTGGGCTATGAAACAACCTATCATTACTCTCGTTTAAACTTTCAACAGGCCTATCCCAGATATATTTTAATTTAATTACAGCATAATCATCTTGTTTTATTAGCATTTCACCTTTAAAGTAGCGCCAGGGCCAGGAACTTCCACCTATTGTTCTTCCTCCCAAAAAAAGATCATTAAAATTTTGTTTAGGCTTAAAGCTTACTAAAAATACCGCTCCATGTATTTTATCATGATACTGAGCCGACAATTTAAATTCTAAATTTTTCCTATTCTTTTCACCGATTGCCAAACCTTTTCTTAGTATATCAGAGCTTCGAATGATATCGCCTGCAATAAGTGTTTCAGCACCAACTAATTTAAAAAAATTGACATCGTAAGATATTGTATCCTGATACCAGTTTTTAGCCATCATTGTTCTCTGAGAATTGTTATAGTAGATATCAACTAGGTCAATCATTTCATTTTTTGTAGTATCGTAATTTTGTGCAGATGAATAAAACTTAAATCTTTGATCAAAAGAAATTTCGCCATAGTTCTGTAAAATGTGTGCATTAACTTTTTTGATAATCTTGTTTGCATTTGGCTTCTTTTTGGCCTTACTCGACACAATAATATTTGGGAGTGTATTATTATCCGGTTTTAATAGAATGATATTAGTATGATGGGATACTAAATAGTAGGTATGCTCTTGATAGCCAATTGCTGAAATTTTTACTTTATTACTTAACCGTTTTATGTCATTTGAAAAAGAACCATCTTGTTTACAAACAATGCTAATAATCTTTGATTCACCCGAGTAGAAACTAATGGTTGCAAAAGGAATAGGCGCCTTAGTTAACGAATCAATAATTTTGCCGCTGAATCCAAATAGGCTATCCTGAAACCAAATAGCATTTGTATAATTATTTGTATTTGTATAACAAAGCTTTGATGTGGCATTTGAACCAAATCCAACTAAAATTAGGGTAGTAAATAAAGTCAATGTATGGATAAAATATGCTAGCCTTGGTCTTTTTGAACTTGTCATGTAATAAGTATCTTCTTTTTTAGCCATCAAACCAATGATTTAGAAAATGATATTTAAAGGCCATTTGGGAAAGATTTTACTAACTTATAACAGTTATTTTAATATACATTCTTTTCTATTCTTATAATTAAGCCAATTTTTATCTTGCCACCTTTGAATTTGAAAAAATAGCTTTGCTTTTCCCTATTTTATTTTTTACATTTATACCAGTCCCACCCCACCTATATAAAACAAAACACGTGAAAAAGCTTTTGCTATTCCTTGGGGTAAGCTTCTGTATCATTTTCATTGCTTGTAAAAAAGAGAATGGCAGCAATCCGAATACTGATACTATTCAAACTTTACCCATACCATTAACTACAGGTACTTGGTGGAAGTATCAAAGAGTTGACTCAACTTTTAATCCAGGTTATTTTCAGTCAACTACTATTGATACAAGTATTGAAACAATCACAGTAATTGGTAAGGCCGCTTTTACAGAAGTTAATTATGGTTTTAGTAGGTCAGAATCTTTTTTGCTGGAAGTAAGAAATATAACAAAGAAGAGTTTGGATACTATACACGCATTTTATGACAGCAGTACCTTTTATATTGTACCACATAAGGATACTTTCTTTCTATTCAGCAAC
This sequence comes from Chitinophagaceae bacterium BSSC1, assembly GCA_002256435.1. Lineage (GTDB taxonomy): Bacteria > Bacteroidota > Bacteroidia > Chitinophagales > Chitinophagaceae > Sediminibacterium. The sequence continues at coordinate 445,980 of NKJC01000003.1, read as the reverse complement.
ATGCCATTAATGGAAGGTGTTAGTAAAAACATTTACAACTATTACCCCAAATTAGGATTTGGTCAAGTGAATAAAAATGTAACCGTTAGTTTGTTCAATAAAACTTATGATAATTGTATTTATTATTTTGATTCGCTTGACCAATTTTCAGGAAATCGGGGTTATGGGCATGAGTTAAAGACTTATCTTAAACCAGGGGTTGGTTTTGTTGATAGGAAATATAAAGAATTTGGGTTTTATTATGGAGCACTGGCAACCAGAACCTATCGTCGTAGACTAATGGATTACTACATTGCTCCTTAATTGAAATATGCATGCATTTTATTTCAGTAAATTTTTCCTTAAACCAGCTGTCTTAAAAACTAACCTTACTCAAAACCGGAAAATGATCAGAAGGAAATTTGCCATTATAGGTATCAGTAAGAACGCCCCATTTTGAAACCTTAAAATGATCAGAAGTAAAAATGTGATCAATAATATTTCCAGCATTTAAATTGGCACCAAATCCTTGAAAACTTCCATTGGGAACATATGGTTTGGCAACCCTTGTATAGCTGTCTATTAATAATCCGGAATTAGCTATTAATTGATACCATTCAGATTGATGGTCTCCATTAAAATCGCCAGTTAATATTACTGGATTGTTACCCGCAATTGATTTGATTTTAGTCAAGATTAATTTGGAGCTTTCCTTTCTTGCATTGAAACCTTGATGGTCATAATGCACATTGAAACAGTAGATTTTCTTGGCTGAAGTTTTATGCTTGAGTAGCACCCATGAGCAAATGCGATTGATTTTTGCATCCCAGCCCAAGCTTGGTTTTTCGGGTGTTTCTGACAACCAGAAATCACCTTTGTCTAAAATGGTAAATAAATCTGTTTTAAAAAAGATGGCAGAATGCTCTCCTTTTTGTTTAGCATCATCCCTACCAATTCCATAGTAGGTATATGCTGATAAATAAGCAGCTAAACTATCTAGTTGGTGTTGTAATCCTTCCTGAGTTCCCAATATGTCAAAGTCATGAAACCCAATTAAGGCAGCTACCCTGGGTAATCGATTCTTCCATAAATTTCCAGAATCACCCTTATTGTCATATCGCAAATTAAAACTGCCAATAGTCAATGATTGTGCTTCAATAACACTAATAATTAATAGGCTGATGATACATGCAATCAATTTCTGCTTCATGGCTATTTTTTTTCTGATAATAAATTTGCAGCTTGAAAGTAGCATTATTGGGGCGCCAATTGTAAGTTGGATATATTTTATGAGATTTATCTTTTTATCTGTTAGGGCACCCACAAAACAAACCCAACTAGTCCAATACCTATACTTTAAATGCGAGTTAAAAATTTTATTTAAGAAAACAATCTAGCAAAGTGGTTTTCTAAATGATTTCGCATACCATTTCTAAATTGCTCCGGAGTTCCAGTCTCTAAAATATGTACTAGTTCTTTGTGAGACACAAACATTTTAAGCATCAACTGTTTTTTGAGCAACCCACTATTGTGAACATAATCAAATACGGGTAGCAACATTTTCTGAAATTTTTTCAAAGTGTCATTGCCTGTTATCTCATAGAGTTTTCCATGAAATGCAATTTCATGTTCTACATTGAATAAATGGAATTGTGTTGCAGGAGGTTCGTTTTCTACTATATGCTTTAATTCATCAATGTCTTTTTTGGTAATTCTATTGAAGAGTAAATCGGCCATGCCTATTTCTAAAACAAGTCTAATTTCAAATACTTCTCTCAATGTTTCGGGAGTAAGAATATGTGGATTCATACTCTTGCTCATATTTCCAAACAAGTCTGGGCTTGTAATCACTGATCCTTTTTTCTTCTTGGATTCAATTAATCCCATCATTCTAAGTCTTAATAATGCCTCTCTTACAACAGTTCTGCTTACACCAAGTTGTTGTGTTAATTCCAATTCAGTAGGAATGCTGTCGCCAATTTTTAGTTGTTGTTGCTGTAATAATTGAACAAGGTTTGCTTCCACCTTATCTACCAGACTCACATTTTCAATGGTATTAAAAGTAATATTTCTGGATCCCATAGTATTTGTTATGTATTACTTAATACGAAATTATTGAATAAAGTTGACTGTTTTAATATTTTCATTTGATTGATTATCAATTGAATAAAAAAAAACTTTCAAATATTTGGAATATTCAAAGCTATGCGTTTATCTTTATTATGTCATACATAATACAAATAAAACAAACAGCTGTCATGAGAATTCCTCAAAAATTCATTAAGTACATCCTAGCATTCTTAGCTATGTGTATCATTAATTCACTACCTGCACAATCGCTTAAAATAGCTGGTAGTGTAGTTTCTGAAACAGATAATAGTCCTTTACAAGGGGTGTCAATTAGTGTAAAAGGGAAAAATCTAGGTGCTCAAACAAACGCTTCTGGAACTTTTACCATTCAAGCTGCTAAAGGTGATATCCTCGTTTTTAGCTACACTGGTTATATCAGTACTGAATTTGCTTTAAAGGACAATGAGAATTTGGTGATTAAAATGAAGCAGGATATCTCCAATCTTGGCGATGTTGTTGTTGTAGGATACGGAACCATTAAGCGTTCAAAACTTACTGCATCTGTTTCAAAATTGGATAAGAAGTTTCTGGAAACAGGGGTGAGATCAAATCCAGCGCAAGCTTTAGCTGGTACCATTCCTGGTTTGCGTGTTTCAACAGGAAGTGGTAGACCAGGTGCTTTGCCTTCTATCATTCTCAGAGGTGGTACCAATTTTGATGGTTCAGGAAGTCCATTGGTCATTATGGATGGACAAATAAGAGGGTCTTTGGCCGATATTAACCCAGAGGAAATTGAAAGTATGGAAGTGTTAAAAGACGCTTCTGCCACTGCCATTTATGGTGCTAGGGCTAGTAATGGTGTGATTTTGATTACTTCTAAAAGAGGTAAGCAGGGATCTGCCAATGTAACATTAAAACTAAAAACAGGAAACAGCTATTTAAATGTTCCTTATAAGTTTACTGATGCGGAAGGATATATTAATTGGGCAAGATTAGGTGCTGAACAAGCCATTCTCAATGGTACATTGGCTGCTTCAAATGTTGCAGGTGTTGGACCAAGAGGTACTGGTAATTTGTACAAAGATGCTACAGGTACTATTTTAGATGGCAATTATGACTCTAGAGCCATTTGGAGTGTAATGAGATTGGATAATGTTAATAATGTTTTATTAGGTCAGCCAGGATGGCGTCAAATGAAGGATCCCATTAAAACAAATGCTGCGGGTAACTATGATCCTGCTGGAACCAATTATGATCTGATTTACAAAGATTTTAATTACGGTGATTATGGTTTAAATAAAACCGCTCAAATACAGGATTACAATGTAGGAATGAGTGGTGGAAACGAAAGAGGCAAATACTTTGCCAACCTTGGGTATTATAATGAAGGTGGTTTGTCACTTGCTACTTTTTATCAAAGAATCAATTTTTCTTTTAATGGAGATTATAACATTAATAAATGGTTGAAATCAGAAAGTAGTATTCAATATGCTGTTGCAAAGTGGAGAGATGAATCTTTACAAAATGGAGAAACAAATTATTGGGGAAGAATGTTGTCTGCTCCTCCAACCATGCGTGGAACAAACGAAAACGGTGAATTGATCCTTGGAAGGGATGCTAGTGATGGTAATCCGGTAATCAACGTAGACAAGTATAAAAGAAACAACCAATCGGATAAGTTTATACTTAGTCAAGCCTTAAGAGCCGATTTGACAAAAGATCTTTATGTTAAAGTATCAGGCCTTTTAATGTACGATGAAAGTTTTAATGAGGCATTCAATCAGGATTTCCGTACAGGTATTATGAGTGTTTCAAATGTAAATACTGGTTGGAATAGAACAAGAAGTTCTTCTGCTTCTTTTGATAGAACAATTAGACAAACCTATAACGCCATCGCTAATTACAATAAGACTTTTTTAGGTAAACACAATGTTGCAGCCATGGCGGGATTTGAATACTATGAAGCCTATAATAAAGGGCTAGCTGCAAGTGGAGCTCTTGCTCCTACGCAGGATTTTGCAGATCTACAATTAACACAAAATAATATTGATCAACAAACTAGAAGTACTGATTCCTATCATAGCAAAGAAAGAATCATGTCTGGATTCGGCAGGTTAAACTATGATTATGATGGAAAATATTTAGCCTCATTCACCATTAGAAGAGATGGTTATTCTAGACTAATTGGAGATAATCAATATGGTACATTCCCAGCTTTTTCAGTTGGTTGGATGGCGCATAGAGAAGCTTTCATGGAATCTACTAAAGACTGGTTATCATTCTTGAAAATCAGGGCTAGCTGGGGTAAGAATGGTAATGTAGGCGGAATTGGAACTTATGAATTACAAGGAGCATATGGTTCACAAACAGCTTATAATGGTGCCATTGGATTTCTTCAAACAGGTGTTGCTAACCCTAAGTTAAAATGGGAAAAAACAAACACCATTGAGATTGGCGCTGATATGGGATTCTTTAATAATAGACTAACAGCATCAATTGCCTATTATAATAGAATTACAGATGATAAAATTGCCAATGTGTTATTGCCAACTTCATCAGGGGTTTCTAGTATCAGAACCAATAACGGTAGTATGAAGAATAGAGGTTTTGAATTAGAAGCTAATTATAAACTAGTTCAAAACAAAAGTTTTACTTGGCAGATTGGGGCAAATGCTGCTTGGAACAAAAACACCATTCTTAAACTTCCTTATAATGGCGTAGAAAACAATAGACAGGGTGGTCAACAAATCTATGACCCCAATACCAAGTCTGTTATTTGGGTAGGTGGATTACAAGAAGGTCAGGAATTTGGTGAAGTATTTGGCTTTGTAAGCGACGGAATCATTAGAGACGCCAAAGATTTAAGTAATTATAATAAAATTGATTTAGCTGCTGGACAAGCTTGGTATGCAGCATCAGCAGGAAGAAGGGTAGCCAGTCAGCAATTGATGACACAGCGCGGATTAACTTTTGCAGCAGGATGGCTACCAACTCAATTGGGCGATATGAAATGGAAAGACATTGACAACAATGATACCATTGACACAAGAGACATGGTATCGTTAGGTCGTCAAATTCCTCGTTGGACAGGTGGATTTAATACCTCTTTCAATTATAAAGGATTTACATTATTTGCAAGGGTTGACTTTGGTTTTGGTCATGTGCAGCAAGATTTTATGCAGCTTTGGGCTTTGGCTAATGCGCAGGGTGAGTTTGCACCTACTACTGATGTTACTGATACTTGGACTGCTTCAAATCCAAATGCAAGACTACCAAGATATGTTTGGGCAGATCAATTGAATGCTAAGAATTATGATAGACCTAGCAGTATGTTCTGGGTAAACTCTAGTTATTTATCATTTAGAGAAGTATCATTGAGCTATACAGTTCCTACAGCCGTTTTGAAAAAAGTAAAAATGTCTGGTTTAACCTTTACATTGACTGGACAAAATCTGGGATATATAACCAATAAGCAATTGAATTTACCAGAGCGTACAGGTTCTCAAAACAGTGCATATATTATTCCAACACAAGTTGTATTTGGTGCAAACCTTACTTTCTAATCAACTATTTAAAAAAGTAAAAAATGAAGAACGTTAAATATATACTATTTGTGATGTTGATATTTCTAGCATCAACATCCTGCAAAAAGACATTAGAACTTGCTCCAGAGGATTATTTTGGTGATGGAAACTTTTGGCAAAATGAATCACAGGTTACCAATTTTATGGTAGGGATGCATAAGCAATTCAGAGACAATCAATTTATGTTTCTGAGATTAGGTGAAATGCGTTCTGGAAATTATAGCAATATTGACAGACAAAATACCTCATTAAATGAATTGCCTATTATTGAGCAAAGAATTGATGAAAACTCAGCAGGTGTTGGTAGTTGGGCCGGATTTTACAACCCAATCTTGCAAATTAATCTGTTTATTCAGAAGGTAGAAGCAAGTACATTTTTAAGCGATGCCAAAAAGACTTATATGTTGGGGCAAGCATACGGTATGCGTGCCTATTACTATTTCCATTTGCTTAGAACCTATGGAGGTGTTCCTTTAAGATTAGAACCTGAAGTATTGAATGGCAATACTGATCCAGTGGCACTAAGGAAAAAAAGAGCTACAGAAGCAGAAGTATTGGAGTCAATTAAAAACGATGTAAATAAGTCTATCACATTATTTGGCTCAGCAAGTGGAAGTACTGATAAAAGTCTTTGGTCTCCCAAGGCTAGCTTAATGTTGAAGGGGGAGTTGTATTTGTGGTCAGCAAAAGTGTATGCAAACACTGCTGATTTAACGGAAGCCAAAAATGCATTAAATGCGGTTACAGGTAATGCACTTCAGCCAAGTTTTGCAAATGCATTTGCCTTTGCTCAAAAAAATAACAATGAAATTATTTTTAGCATTCGTTATCTAGTAGGTGAATCAGAAATGGGTGGAGTCTCTCAATATTTGTATTCTACTTTTAATTTTGATAATCTCCATTATAAAGACTCATTAGCTTCTGGTTCTTTACTGGTAGATCCACTTTTAATTGCAGCTACCAACTCACAGCAGATTATTCAACGCTACGGATACACATTTGCACTTTTTCAATCTTATGCAGTAACTGATAAAAGAAGGGATGCAACTTTCTATGATTATTACAGGGTTACAAAGAGTGGAACCCCACCTTATGCCATTTCAATTAGAAATACTGCCATGGTCAAGTTTCTAGGGACTATCAGTGCTAACAAAAGGTATTTTAGTGATGATTGGCCTGTATACAGAGAAGCAGATAGGTTGTTGATGTTGGCTGAGATTGCAAATGCTGAAGGTTCAAGTCCTGCTTCTTTTATCCAATTAATTAGAAATAGGGCTTTTGCTCCAGCTGCGGATCCTACTCCTTTTGTAAATGGAACAAAAGACGCCAATGAATTAGCCATATTCGCAGAAAGAAATAAGGAATTTGTATTTGAAGGCAAGTCTTGGTACGATTTGAGGAGAATGAAATTTGGATCAGATCCCTTGGTATACAAAGCCACAGGAAATCCATACGGCGTTTTAGATAAAGCTACCCAAGGGTATAAAATATTGTGGCCAATTGAGCCTGCTATTTGGACAAATGATCCTTTGGTAGACCAAACACCAGGCTATCCAACTGCTAAGCCTAAATAGGTTTGCTCTAACGTTTTGTTTTTTTCAATAGCAGATAGCAGATCATCCGGGAGTACTTGTGCTCCTGGATGATTATAATCCTTTTTAGAATTAGTATATTGTTGGTATTATGGATCGTCAATGGTTCCAAATACATAGCAATGTATTATAAATTATAGTTGTATGATTAATTGTCATTTAGAAGGCCTAATAGCTGCCCCCTTTACTCCTTTTACCAATAATGGTTCATTGAATCTTTCTATTATACCAGCATATTATCAAATGCTCAAAGCCAATGCTGTTGTTGGGGCTTTTATTTGTGGGTCAACCGGAGAGGGTGTTTCTTTAACCATGAATGAAAGAAAGGCAGTTGCAGAAGCCTGGGCTGATTGTACAAAATTTGACAACGAGTTTAAGGTAATGACTTTAATTGGAGGAACTTGTATTGCAGATTGTAAAGAATTGGCCATACATGCCCAAGCCGTTGGGTTGGATGCTGTTTCTTTTACCGCTCCATTTTATTTTAAACCGGCTAATGCAGAAGTGTTGGCAGAATGTTGCGCAGAAATTGCATCGGTAGTTCAAGATTTCCCTTTCTATTATTACCATATTCCAGTTTTAACTGGGGTAGATTTTTCTATGTTGCAACTGCTAAAAGCAATAGACGGCAAGGTCCCAAACTTTGCTGGCATTAAGTATACGCATGAAGATTTTATGGACTTCTTTTCATGTATGAATTTTAAGAATGGTCAATATGATATGCTTTGGGGTAGAGATGAAAACCTTTTGCCTGCTTTAGCATTAGGTACTAAAGCTGCCATTGGAAGTACTTTCAATTATGCAGCCCCACTTTATTACCAAATTATAGATGATTATAATAATGGGAAACAAGCATCGGCCCAATCATTGCAACAAAAGTCAATTGATATGATCAGACTTTTAGGCAAATACGGTGGAATAGCAACAGGAAAAGCATATATGAAATTGATAGGGTTAGATTGTGGCAATTTTAGACTGCCGGTGAAAAATATGAGCCACAATCAATTTGATTCTTTTAAGCAAGAAGTGCAACAACTGAATTTTAGTGAATTTTGTTCGCAAATGCCTGTTACTGTAAATGGATAGCCTGGAATGAATATTATAAAAAATATTTTCATATATATATTGTCATTAGTAGTGATACCAGGATTTGCGCAACACAAAAAAACATTTTCCATGCAATGGAAGGTTGAATCAAATTTGCCCCCAGAAAATGGAAAATTGGTTTCCAATGGTTTTGCTGGTCCTATTACAGGCATCCTGCATAATTATTTTTTTGTTGGAGGTGGTGCCAATTTTCCAGATTCTATGCCTTGGAATGGAGGTCTCAAAAAATATTATAACCAACTATTGGTATATGCTATCAAAGGGGAAAAATTTGAATTATTAAATAAGCATTTTAACCTTCCTAATAATATAGCTTATACTGCTTCTTGTAATATAGGAACTGGTATTTTATTTGCTGGAGGAGAAAATGAAAATGGTATTTCAAATTTAGTTTGGTTAATGAAATGGGATATTCAAACTGAAAACGTACAATTTGAAACATTACCCAATTTGCCAATTCCTGTTAGCAATGCATCCATGACAGTTGTTAGAAATAAGGTTTATTTAGCAGGAGGAGAAACAGCTTCAAATACACTAGACCAATTTATTGTTTTGGATCTAGATCAAATTCAACTAGGATGGAAGCAATTAGCAAAAACTCCCTTGCCAATTTCGCATGGGGTGATGGATGTGTTATTTCAAACACCTCAAGGAGAGATTTTCATAGCAGGTGGTAGGAAGAAAAATCAAAATGGAATTTCTGATTTTTATGCTACTATGTACGCCTATGACTTTGCAACTGATCATTGGTCTGTCAAACATTCTATGCCATATGAAATATGTGCGGGTACTGGAGGCGCTACAAAGCAAAATATGTTTGTAGTATTTGGAGGTGATAAAGGAACAATTTTTCATCAAGTTGAACAATTGCTTGTATCAATTAACGATGAACAAGACCCAAAGATTAAATCAAATCTAATTAAGCAAAAAAATCAATTGCAAGCCAATCATCCAGGATTTAGTAAGGAAGTACTTATTTATGATGCCCTTAAAGATAGTTGGCAAACAATTGGTAACATTCCCTTTGAAACACCTGTAACTACAACCGCTATTAAATGGGGGTATTCCTTTATTATTCCTAGTGGGGAAATTAAAGCCGGTGTAAGGTCTTCTAGCATTCTTTCTGTTAAAATGATATCTAATTAAAATGACGCAAACCAAAAAATATCCTTGGATTGTTGTGGGATTACTATGGGTTGTAGCATTATTGAATTATATGGATAGGCAAATGTTATCAACCATGAAGCCTTCCATGATGATAGATATAACCGAACTTACTTCTGCAGCCAATTTTGGATATTTGATGGCTATCTTTTTATGGATTTATGGTTTTATGAGTCCTTTTTCTGGTATCATAGCAGACAGATTTAATAGGAAATGGATTATAGTAGTGAGTTTATTTGTTTGGAGTGCAGTAACTTTTTCAATGGGTTATGCCACTTCATTTTCGCAATTGTATTGGTTGCGTGCATTAATGGGCATAAGTGAAGCATTATATATACCTGCTGCTCTTTCTTTGATAGCAGATTATCATACTGCCAAAACAAGATCTTTGGCAATTGGTATTCATATGACCGGTTTATATATGGGACAAGCTCTAGGCGGATTTGGGGCAACCATTGCTCAACAATATTCTTGGCAACAAGCATTTCACAGTTTTGGCTTAGTTGGAATTGTTTATTCCTTGGTGCTTATGTTATTTCTGCATGAAAAAAACAATCCAATAGATCATATTGAAACTGACCCAAAAGTAATTTTTAAACCCTCTTTATTTAAGGGATTAAGTCTGCTTTTTACTAATATCTCTTTTTGGATCATACTTTTTTATTTTGCTGTTCCAAGTTTGCCTGGATGGGGTGTAAAAAATTGGTTGCCTACATTATTTTCTCAAAATTTAGGTATAGGAATGGATAAAGCTGGTCCAATGTCTACCATTACTATTGCAGCTTCTTCATTTTTTGGGGTAATTGTTGGTGGTATTTTATCAGATAAATGGGTGCAAGTAATTCTTAAAGGCAGAATTTATACCAGTGCAATAGGATTAGCATTGACTATACCGGCATTGTTATTAATTGGATATGGCCACAGCTTGTACCATGTTGTGGGGGCAGCTTTTTGTTTTGGATTTGGTTATGGCATGTTTGATGCTAACAATATGCCAATTCTTTGTCAGTTTGTTTCTCCCAAATTTAGAGCTACAGCCTACGGTACCATGAATATGGTTGGTGTATTTGCAGGTGCAATAATCACCAATATTTTAGGTAAATCAGTAGATAAGGGAAGTATGGGAAATGATTTTGCAATTTTATCTGGTATTGTATTGGTTGCTCTGCTTGTTCAACTTGTCTTTCTTAATCCCAAAGACAATTATTTGGTGGATGAATAATGTTTCAAAATTTGCATATGAGTTATAGTGAACAGGATTTAAAAGAACTATTTGAATTTTACAAAACTCAGTTATTAACCGATACGGTTCCTTTTTGGTTTCCTAGATCATTTGATGAAATTCAAGGAGGTTTTTTATTGATGAGAGACCAAGACGGCAGTTTAATAGACGATGATAAAGCTGTTTGGATTCAAGGTAGGGCTACCTGGTTACTATCTACTTTATACAATACAATAGAACCCAAAGAGGAATGGTTGAAAGGTGCTAAGCTTGGGTATGATTTTCTGAACAAACATTGCTTTGACAATGATGGACAAATGTTTTTTCATGTTACAAGGGATGGAAAGCCAATTAGAAAACGCAGGTATTTTTTTTCTGAAACGTTTTATGTAATTGCAGCAGCTGCTTATGCAAAAGCAAGTGGAGATATGGAAGCAGCAGAAAAGGCAAGATTTGTATTTGGAAAATGTATTGATTATGCCAACTCTACCATAAAGTTAGTGCCCAAGTTTACCAATACTAGACCATCTAAAGGAATTGGTGTGCCAATGATTATGATTAATACGGCACAACAATTAAGAGAAACTATTGGTGATGATCGTTGTGATGATTATATCAATCAATGGATACAGGAGATTAAGCAGGATTTTGTTAAAGACAATATTAAATGTGTTATGGAACAAGTAGATCTTGATGGTAATATCATTGATCATATTGATGGCCGCACTTTAAACCCAGGTCATGCCATTGAAGGAGCATGGTTTATCTTACACGAAGCGTTATATAGGAATAATGACCCAGATTTGATAGCATTAGGTTGTAGGATGATTGATTATATGTGGGAAAGAGGTTGGGATAAACAATATGGGGGGATTTTATACTATAGAGACGTATATGATAAGCCGGTCCAGGAATATTGGCAAGACATGAAGTTTTGGTGGCCACATAATGAAGTGATTATTGCCACTTTGTTAGCCTATCTGGTAACCGGGAATGAAAAATATGCCAATATGCATCAATTGGTGCATGATTATTCTTACAAGCATTTTCATGATAAGGTAAATGGGGAATGGTTTGGTTATTTACATAGAGATGGATCTATTGCACAAACAGCAAAAGGAAATTTATTTAAGGGGCCATTTCATTTACCAAGACAGGAATGGTATTGTTTTCAAATACTGAAAAAGCATTTGTTTGAAAAAAACTTAGAAAAGAATGCTAGTTAACCTAATTGATCAATGAAATCATTTATCACTATTTTATTGCTATCTCCATTGCTGTTGAGTGCTCAACTCAGAGTGGGGTCTATATTTAGTGATAATATGGTTTTGCAACACGGAAAGCCTATTTGTATTTTTGGAAAGGCGAATCCAAAACAATTGGTTGCTGTTACATTTAATGGAGAAACAAAATCAAACCTTGTTCAATCAGATTCAAATTGGATTGTAGTTTTTAAAAAACAATCTATTTCTAAGCTTCCTCAATCTTTGAAAATAGAAAGCGGACTTCAAGAAATTAGGTTTGAAAATATAATCATTGGAGATGTTTGGCTTTGTATTGGACAATCTAATATGGAGTTTCCAATGACAAGGGAACTACATTTTAAGGATGAGAAAAACAATTCTAATTTTCCATTAATTAGATTTTATAATCCCACTTATGCTGGCAAGAATACCTATAATATTGCTTTTTCAGATTCAATAGTCAAAAAATTGAATGCTAAAGAATTTTATGAAGGTCAGTGGCAAATCTGTGATAGCTTGACATTCAAAAATATGAGCGCCGTTGCGTACTATTTTGGAAAATCAATCTTTACCAATACAGATATTCCAATTGGTTTAATTAATTTATCCATTGGGGGAGCTCCATTAGAAACATTTATAAGCAATCAAGCACTTAAGAATTCTAATCAATTTTCTAACAAAGTATCTGGCAATTGGTTAACTAATTCTTCATTGCCAATTTGGGTAAGAGAAAGAGGGAGTCAAAACATAGGGTCGCTTTCCTCAGTTCTTAAAGATGATTTTGGTAAATTTCATTCATATAAACCTGGATTTGCTTATGATGCAGGTTTAACTTCATTGATTCAATTTCCCATTAAAGGCATTATTTGTTATCAAGGAGAAAGTAATGCACAAGAACTTGATCGGGTTTATGAATATGCTGCATTAACCCAGTTGATGATAAGTAATTTTAGAAATAAATGGAAGGAACCAAAATTACCCTATTATTTTGTACAACTTTCTTCAAAAGACACCCTAAAGTATAAAAGTGAATTTTGGCCACAATTCAGAGACCAGCAAAGACTAATAATGGATTTGGTTTCAAATACCGGGATGGCTGTTTCTTCTGATCTAGGATTTAAAAATGATGTGCATCCCACCAATAAAAAAGAAGTTGGAATCAGACTAGCAAATTGGGCTTTAAACAAAAACTATAAGATTAAGATTATTCCTTCGGGTCCTCTTCCTATAAAAGCAACATACCGCAATGGAAATGTGGTTATATCATTTAACTATCTATCTAAAGGTCTATTAACATCGGATGGTCTTGCGCTTAGGGGATTTTCATTAGATGGTATAAATGATTCAGTAGCAACCATTGAACATGAAACTGTTTTAATTAAAAGCAAGACAAGACCTGAGTATGTTTATTATGGGTGGAAGCCTTTTACAGATGCTAATTTGATAAATTCAGAATACTTGCCTACATCAACTTTTAAAATACCTGTTCTATAAATATTAATAGAAAAAAAATAAACTTATGTATACTAGAATCCTATTTATCTGTGTATTATTTATCCAATCGGGATTAATAGCACAGGTTAAAAATCCTGTCTTTATTTCAGGCACTGATGGTCATAAGAGTTTTAGAATCCCTGCCATCATTATGTTGCCTAATAAGGATTTACTTGCTTTTTGTGAGGGGCGTGTAAATGGAAGTGGTGATTTTGGCGATATTAATATTGTCATGAAAACCAGTCATGACAAAGGTCTAACATGGGGGCCTATTAATACTATTGTTGATGCTGATAGCCTACAAGCTGGTAATCCCGCACCAGTTGTTGATTTAACTGATCCCGCATATCCCAAAGGCAAAATATTTCTATTTTATAATACGGGTAACAACCATGAATCAGAAGTTAGAAAGGGTAACGGGCTAAGAGAGGTTTGGTATAAGACATCTATTGATGGAGGAGTTACTTGGAGTGCTCCTGTGAATATCACAAGTCAAGTTCACAGGCCAAATCAGCCTAAAATGAATGCAGCATACAATTTTTCAGAAGACTGGAGAAGTTATGCGAATACCCCTGGTCATGCTTTGCAAATTGCCAATGGAAAGTATCAGGGTCGTATTTATATTGCCGCTAATCATTCAAAAGGAGCACCTAAAAAAGGAGCAGAAGACTATTTTGCTCATGGTTTTTATACGGATGACCATGGTAAAACTTTCCATTTAAGTGAATCTGTAAATCTGCCAAGTAGTAATGAATCAACAGCTGCTGAAATATCTAATAATGGTTTATTACTGAACGCCAGAAATCAAAAAGGTGATATTAAAGCAAGGCTTGTAGCAAAAAGCATAGATGGTGGTCAATCTTGGAACAATATTTCATTTGATCAAAATTTACCAGATCCGGTTTGTGAGGGTAGTATTTTGAATTTGGGAATCAAAAAGGGAAAACATGTATTGGCATTCTGTAATGCTGCGGATACTGTAAAAAGAAATAATCTAACCCTCAGAATTAGTTTTAATGAAGGAGTGACTTGGGCGAAACAGATTTTAATTGATAGTAGTACTGATCCTAAAAAGAAAGATTTTACTGCTTATTCAGATATTGTCAGATTGAGTAAAAATCAAATTGGCGTGTTTTATGAAAGAGATGGTTATGCTCAAATTGTGTTTTCAGTAATCAATTGGAAGGAATAATATTTAATGAAAAGGAAATGAGAATTTTTGCAGTTTTAATTTTTATTGCATGTTCATTTGAAGCTATTGCACAAATTGAACAGCCTCATTTCCCAGATTCTTTATTTACTACTTATTATCATCAAAGACATTCTCATTTTAAAACATTACCCAGATCTCAAAATAATATCATTTTCCTAGGAGATAGCATTTCTGATGGGGCGGAATGGAGTGAGTTATTTGGAGAAGGTCGTATTTTGAATAGAGGGATTAGTGGAGATTTTACTATTGGTGTATTGAATAGATTGGAGGAAATCTATACAAGAAATCCGGAGAAAATCTTTTTATTGATTGGTATTAATGATTTGACTAGAAATATCACCACTGATAGTATTGTAAGAAATATTATTTGGATAGTTGATTTGATCAAACAAAACGCTCCCAATACCAAAGTTTATGTGCAAAGTATTTTTCCGGTAAATGAAAAGTTTGGAAAATTTGGCGGGCATACTTCTAAAAAAGCGCAAATTCTTGATCTTAATGAACAATTGTTTTCCGTTTATAAAACGCATCAATTTGAATACATAGACGTGTTTTCATTTTTAGTGGATAGTACAGGAAGGCTTAACGAAAGGTTTACCAATGATGGATTGCATTTGAATAGCAATGGTTATTTGAAGTGGAAAGAAGTGGTTCTAAATAAGGTATTTGATATACCTGACTTAATTCCAATGCCCAAAAAAGTTCAATGGTCAACTGCTAAAATTGATTTAAGGGATTTTAAAGCCATATCTATTTCAAATAATGCTGCATATAAAATTGGCATACAACTTCAAGAATATCTTGGTTCAATAAACTTAAAGACTCGTATTAGTCAAAAGATTTCTGTTGGAGAAAAACAGATTGAATTGATATTGAGCGATACTTTTTCTAAGAAGCATTTAACGGATGCTTATTCTATTTCTGTAAATAATGCTTCAATTAAATTAGTTGCATGGTCTTTAAATGGATTATTCAATGCTTTACAAACATTTAAGCAATTAGCCATTCATAGTGCTATTCCTGTTGTTGAAATTGAGGATTGGTCTGCTTTTTCTTGGCGTGGATTTATGGTTGATGTTGGCAGGAATTTTCAATCAATTCCACAGCTCAAACAACAGATTGATGTAATGGCTAGATATAAACTAAACATCTTTCATTTTCACTTAACAGAAGATATAGCTTGGAGAATCGAAAGTAAAAGATATCCGCAATTGACTTCTCCAGCAAACATGTTGCGTAACATAGGTAAATTTTATTCCTTAAAAGAACTTAAAGAATTAATAGCTTATTGTAAAGATAGATTTATCACATTGGTTCCTGAGATTGATATGCCAGGTCATAGTGCAGCGTTTAAAAGGGCCATGGGCTTTGAGATGCAATCCGATTCAGGTATAATTGCCTGTAAAAATATCCTGACAGATTTGTGTACTCAATTAGATGTTCCCTATATCCATATTGGTGGAGATGAGGTTAGGATTACCAATAAGAACTTTCTTCCCCAGATGGTAGCTGTTTTGAAATTGAATCACAAAAAAGTATTAGCATGGGATCCTGGCGGTAATGTTCCTGAACAAACAATATTGCAAATGTGGAATGGTAAAACCAAACCTAAAAATAATTATCCTTCCATTGACTCTAGACATTTGTACTTAAACCATTTTGATCCAATAGATGGGGTTGTGGCAACTTTCAACCATCAAATCTGTGATACTGTTGCTGGTAATGAATATAAACTTGGAGCTACTCTTTGTAATTGGCCTGACAGGAATGTTTCTAAAGAATCAGATCTCATAAATATGAATGCGGTATATCCTGTTATGTTAGTGTTTGCTGAAAGGTGTTGGGTTGGAAACGGTTACAATGTACCTGGTCAATATTTGTCAGATATGGGTGTACCTGGTACAAAGCGCTTTACAGATTTCCTTTCCTTTGAAAAAAGGCTATTAAATCATAAGACAATATATTTTCAAAATCTTTCCTTTCCTTATATACAGCAAAGTCAGAGTCAATGGAAATTAATTGGGCCTTATGACAATAATGGTAATACAACTTTAACCTTTGATCCAGAATCTCCCAATTATTTTCAATCGAACAATATTGACAATACTATTAGTTTGATTGGAGGAACAATTTGGTTAAGACATTTTTGGCATCCATTAATTCAGTCACATCTCTCAAATGCTCCAGATAGTAGTACCTATTATGCGTTTAGAAAAATCTGGGTGGAAGCAGATAGGCTTAGGGACTGTTGGATTGGATTTAATAACTTTTCCCGCTCTACAGCAACAGATTCTCCTCCTTTAGGTGCATGGGACAATAAAAACAGTAAGATTTGGGTAAATGGAAATTTAGTTCCTCCTCCTATTTGGCAAAATGCTGGTAATCCTGGTGAATTGGAAAAGCCATTAATAGACGAAGGATATGAATACAGAGCACCAACTAAAATTTTATTTAAAAAAGGGTGGAACACCATTTTAATCAAAGCTCCAGTAGGATCATTTGAAGCGCCTAAATGGAATAACCCGGTTAAATGGATGTTTACTTTTATTCCTATTGATTAAGCTAATTCAATTGCTTATCTAAATCCTTCAAAAACCGCTCTGCATTCATTAAATGAAATTGCTGTTTTTCCGGACTCATTTTATCAAAGGTTTTCACCAACATCCCCAGTCTAGGATTTTTCAAAAAGAAATCTCTATGCACATGCATGAATCTCCAGAACAGCCCATCCCAAATGGGTTGCCAATCTCCCTTGGGGTAATCACTCATCTTCATTAAGTAATTACTCCCACTGATATAAGGTTTGGTGGTCATTAAACCCCCATCTGCAAATTGGGTCATGCCATAGACATTGGGTACCATGACCCAATCATAAGCATCTATAAATAATTCCATAAACCACTGATACACTTGATCTGGATCAAATTCACAGAGCAACATAAAATTTCCCAACACCATGAGCCGCTCAATATGATGACAATAACCAGTTGCCAAGATTTTTTTAATGGTGCTGTCAATGGGTTCAATGCCGGTATTTCCTGTCCAAAAATCTTCAGGTATTTTTCTGCTGAATTTCCAATAATTGGTGCTGCGTTGTTTACCACCCTCTCTTTCATACACCAAGTGAATGAATTCTCGCCAACCCATAACCTGTCTAATAAATCCTTCTAATGAATTAAGCGGAATTTGGTATTGTTCTGCTTGTTCAATTACCCTGTCCATTACCTGTTGCGGGTTTAATAAACCAATATTGAGCATGGGGGTTAACACTGAATGATGCAGCACAGTTTCATTTGTTACAATGGCGTCTTCATAAATGCCAAAATGTTCAAAGCGATTTTTGATAAAATCATCCAACCATTGCTGCGCCTCTTGAAAACTATTCACAAACAAATGTGGCCCATTGACTGTTCCATAGTTATTGGGAAAATGCTGCTGAACATAGGTTCTGGCTTCTACTAAAAATGCATTGTCCCCAAATTGCTTCATAGCTGGCGCGATGCCTTTCTTAGGAAATGGTTTTCTATTGTCTGAATCAAAGGTCCATTGACCACCAAGGGGTTTTCCATCGGCCACTAACAAGATTTTTCTTTGCTTGCGTTGCCAAGTATAAAAGTCTGTTTGAAAATAGGTTTTCCTTTTGCTAAAATAAGTCTCAACAGATTCCTTGCTATTTAAAAAATTAGGGTTCTCGTGAATGATTAATTTGATTTTGTTTGCAGCACAACTTTTTGTGATTCTTTGGTCCAACCAATCATCAGCTACTGCTGACACATGAATGTCAGTTGTTTGTTCAATAGCCAATTGTTTGATCAATGCGCGAACATCTTGTAAAGGGTGATTGGTGTCAATGTATATAACCTGATAGCCCTGCGCTATTAACCACTGTTGGTAAAACTGCATACTGGCCCTATGTAAGACCAGTTTCTGTTTGTGAAATCTATATTTCTTGAAAAACAACCATTCTTCTACCAAGTAGATGGTTCTGCCTTTTTGCAAAGCAGGATGTTCTTTGAATAATTGATGGGGAAATACCAAACTTATAGCAACTGACATAATCCTTTAACAGGCATCCAGATCCAATTGTTCGGATTCTAAACAATTACTCCACTATGGCTTCTGCCTCAATCTCAACTAGATAATCATCCCCAATTAAATTGGCTTGCACCATGGTATTGGCAGGCTGAATTGCTGCAAATCTTTGGCCGTGCGCTCTTGCAATGGGTTCCCATTGGTTAATGTCTTTGACAAAAACTCGGGTTCTAACTACGTCTTCTAATTTGCCGCCCAATGATTGAATGGCCCCTTCTATTTTATCAAAAATAAAATGTGCCTGTGCCGCAGGGTCATTACCCCCAATCACAAGATTGCCATGGGTAGCAGTAGTACCTGAAACAAGAATACGGTTCCCCTTTCTAACTGCGCGGCTATAACCTGCCATAGATTCCCAACTAGTGCCTGATAGGGCCTTTGTTTTACCTTGTGTATCTGAAATAGTTGGGTAGGGGACTGGAAATTCTTTTACATGATGACTTAGGTCTCCGGTAGCCGTTAAATAGGGCGGCTTTCTGTATTCATCACCACAGTCTCCTGGAATGGATTGACCTTTTGCCAATACAGATTTAATCAGCTCTAATTCAGCAGCGCTTAATTGAATATCCAATACTTTTTTATTCTCCAGAATATGTTCTGAAACACCCATTCTTGCCCCAATGATCACGCCCCCAACAGCGGGTTGTTCTTTAATATATGCACTGGCAATGGTAGCAATAGAAACATGGTGTGCTTGCGCGATATTATATAATGTTTGTAATAGCTCTTGATACCATTTCCATCCGCCAGCAGCGTCTATATAACGCTTGTATTTCATTTGAGACCAAGTCAATGAATCATTGATAGCAGGTTCTGATTGGTTCAACCATTTTTCACTAAAGAAGCCACCACCAACGGTTCCAAAGGCCAACAGTTTTACATTGTGTTGTAAACAGGTAGCAGTCATTTTTCCTGCAGCGCGTTGATCTAATAAGGAATAACAAACTTGATTACTAACAACATTGATTCCAGATTGGATGACCATATTTAAATGTGCTTCGTCAAAATTGGTGAGACCCAAATTGGCAATCAATCCTTCTTGTTGTAGTTTTTGCAAACCATACAAACAATCCAACCAACTGGGATGCGCATAATTCCATGCATGAAATTGCATGAGTTGAATTTGATCTGTCTGTAATCTGGTCAATGCTTTTTTTACCGCAGCTTCAATTTGTGTGGCTGTAATATTACCAGGGCTTGGGACCCATTTGGTTAGAAATTGAACATCGCGCAAGCCATAGGTTTTTCTAAATACTCCTACCACTTCTTCAGCAGAACCATAATGATCCGCCATGTCAAAGCTGGTTAAGCCTTGTTCATAATAAGCGTGCATGGCTTTGGCTGTTGCTATGGGGGCTACTTTTTGATTCCCCCTTTCTAAATCGGCAATCTGCCATAGTCCAATCAATGCTTTTGAGATGCTTAAGTTGTCACTTAGTCTAGTATGGTTCATAGGGATCTATTATTACTTATTCCGCTGGTAATTCTTTAAAATAGTTGCCATTGGTCAATCCTGTTTTTTTCAATTGATGCCAATACCAAAAGAAAATAATGCTTGCAAATAGCATGACCAATGCACAAACATAACTGGCATGAAAATACCATGCTTTTTGTTCTGTGGCTAAATCATTTTGAACATGGATCAACAATAAAAAACCAAGACTGATGATTCCAAGAATGGCAATGGTTTTTTGTAGCATGGGATTTTTAATCACAGCAATTTGCTTTGCTAGCACTGGATTATAGTGTTGAATCAACAGTACAGATAAGCAGATCAAAATAAAATTGATGAGCATTGACATGACCATGATATCAATACCAAGAAAAATATCGCTGGCAAAATGACAACCCAAGATTCCAAGACTAGACACAATGCCACTAAATAAGATGGCCCAATGAGGTGTTTTGTATTTGGGATGCACATTGGTTAACCATATTGGAAACAATTGATCCTTAGACCATGCAAAACAAAGCCTTGATACAGACAGCACCATGGAGGGTAGGTCTTTGAGTAAGGCAATGCTAGCTCCCAACATAATGAGCACAGACCAAAAAGGAGGTAGTACATAGTTTAGTAGGGTGGTAGCTGAAATGTCTTTGCTATTGGCTAAGTCTCTCACAAAATTCCAAGGAACTATTCTATACACTGCAAACGTGAACAACAAATAAAATAGGGTAACCGTAACAATGGTAATTAGGATGGCTCTAGGTAAAGATTTACTAGGATTCTTTGCTTCGCCACCAGCTTGTGCAATGGAATCAAAACCAATAAAACTGGCAAATAATACGGCGCTTGCGCTTAAAAATTGTTGCCAATTAAATGAGCCTGGTTCTCTGTTAATTTGAATGCCGTCTTTTTGAAAAACACCTTGAATAAAATCAGTTTCTGTATAAATAAATCCAGCAATGATAACTATGCTCGCTAGTAAAAAAGTAATTAGTACCAAACCAATTATGGTAAACTGGTAGGTTTGTATCCCAAAAATATTGATTAGGATAAAAGTCCACAAGAGACCAAGGGATAAAAACAAACGCGTATTGGGTTGGTCAAAAAATTGTGCCAACGCCTTCCAGTCTAGTGTAATACAAACATCTCGGAAAAAGGGTAAGACCATATAGGAAACCACACCAATGACTATGGATAATCCAAACCATTGTGAGAAACTGGCTACAAAACCCCAATAGGGATGAATTGACCTACTGGCATAAACATAACTACCACCCGCTCTGGGCATGGCACTGGAAAGTATAGCATAACAGATGGCAGCAAATAGGGCTGGTACTGCTGCGGCTAAAAATGCAGGTAGAATATATGGACCAATTCCAGCCACGTTTTTTTGCAACATGAATGGTACAATATAAATAGATGCCCCAATCATGGATGAGATGCCCGTGGCTACTAGTCCAGTAATGCTAATATTCCTTGATAAACTGCTTGTTTGTTCCATATTGCCAAATTCTGGTATTGGGCAATTTAATCTTAATTCCTTTATTAACAATTTGTTATCAGCATTAATCCGGTATGGGTATTTATTTATCTTGCCGCACTGAAATTATTTTAGTTTTAACCCCTACCCAATGAAGAAAATTTTTGTATTAGCGCTTGCTAGCGCTTTTGTATTCGGTTGTACCAAAAAGATGGAGATAACCGAAACCATTGTTCCCTATGTACATGTTCCAGTAAAATACACTATCAAGGAAGATTTTGAAATGGGCTCTAAAGCCGCTTATGCTGTAGCAGATGTGTCTATTAAAACAGGTACATGGAATTTTGATGATGGTCTCTTGGGTAGTACTGCTGCGGATATTAAAAATGACTTACAATCTGTTAGATTGAGAACAGGCAAAATTGGAATGAATTATGATGTTGACAGTATCAATACCTTGGTAATAAAGCATGCCCAATATGGTAATGATGTAGCTTCTGTGGTTTCTGTTTGGATCTCAGAAGATAAAGGAACTACTTATACTCAATTAGGGGCAAATCTAAATACCAATAGCAAAACCTTTCTTTCTGATACCTTTAAGATTACAGTTACTAAACCTGTAAGATTTCAAATAAGAAAAACAGGCACTACAAGGGTTAATATTGATGATATTACCTTTATTGGAGAAGGTAATCCTGGCATTGTATTTAAAGAAGTTGTAGACAATGTGAAAGATACCGTCAATTACTCAATACCTGCACCGGGTAGGGGTTTTCCTAATGGCTCTGGTATTGACGTTCCTCCTGTTGATGGAGATAATAGTAACTTACTTTTTGGCAATCCTTCTAATGCAACATCTACTAGTGTGGCAATTGAGAATTACTTGGTAGATTTTAAATACTTTACCACTTCACATAGTAGCTCTAGGAACACACCTAATTGGGTGTCTTGGCACTTAGATGCTTCCAATGTTGGAAGTACATCAAGACAAGACAATTTTGCTGCGTTTACGGGCTTTCCAACAGATTTTTATCAAGTACAAAGTAATAGTTTTAGTGGCTCTGGTTTTGACCGAGGCCATAATTGTCCCTCTGCAGATAGAACCAGTTCTGTTGAGGCAAATTCTGCTACTTTCTTGATGCCAAATATGATTCCACAAGCTCCTAATAACAACCAACAAACTTGGGCATCTTTGGAATCCTATTTAAGAGCAGAAATGCAGAAAGGCTATGAAGTGTATATCATTATGGGTAGCTATGGTAAAGGAGGAACAGGGTCTAATGGATATGCTGAGACCATTAATAATGGAAAAGTAGTTGTTCCTAAAAGAGTTTGGAAAGTTGCTGTAATTCTGCCAGTAGGTAATGCAGACCTTTCTAGAGTGAATGCCAATACCACCGTTTTGGCAATTGACACACCTAATGAGAATGTGATTGATGCTGATTGGAAAAAATATATCACTACTATTGATGCAATTGAAAAGTCAACTTCTTATGACCTTTTATCTAAATTGCCTTTAGATGTTCAAAAAGCATTGCAAGCCAAATTATATGTTCCATAAAATTGAATAAAATAGATTTTAAAGCCTCATCATTTTGATGGGGCTTTTTTGTGCTCCCCTAATCAAAATAGTAATAAATTTACCCATTGCTTAACCATCACTACTGCCATGAGAAAATACTTTTTCCTGCTTTTGGCTGCTGCTTCTGTAGCCCAAGCGCAAACCAAATTGGTTGAAACCAATCTTTCAGACAATATCAAAGTCATTAAAGTAAATGAACAGATTGCATTGGGTTATTCCACTGCATCTGGTGTACAAATTATCAAGCAAGATGGTTTGCCATTTAAGGACTTAAATAAGAATGGCAAGTTGGATAAGTATGAAGACTGGCGTTTGTCTGTAGCCGAAAGAGCCAAAGACCTGGCTTCTAAAATGACCGTAGATCAAATTGCAGGAATGATGCTCTATAGCAGGCACCAAGCTATTCCAGCCCAAGAACGAGGTATGTTTGCTGGTACCTATAAAGACAAAACATTTTCTGCTAGTGGGGCTAAAGCCTCTGATTTATCTGATCAACAAATAGCTTTTTTAACCAAGGATAATTTACGCCATGTATTGATTACATCGGTTCAAAATCCGGTGGTATCAGCCACTTGGAATAATAATGTGCAGCAATTGGTTGAAGGCATTGGCATGGGTATTCCTGCCAATAATAGTTCTGACCCAAGAAACGGTGCCAATAAAGACGCAGAGTATAATGCAGGCTCTGGTGGTGCTATTTCTCAGTGGCCCGAAGAACTTGGATTGGCTGCTACTTTTGACCCAGCCATCACAAAATTATTTGGTTCTATTGCTTCTAAAGAATATCGTGCACTGGGTATTACAACAGCGCTTTCACCACAAATTGATTTAGCAACAGAACCAAGGTGGAACCGCTTTATAGGAACTTTTGGAGAAGACCCACAATTGGCTACTGATATGGCAAGAGCCTATGTAGACGGTTTTCAAACATCGCCCAAAGCCATTGCTGCTTATCAAGGTTGGGGAAATTTAAGCGTAAACGCCATGGTCAAACATTGGCCTAGTGGTGGTCCTGAAGAAGGCGGACGAGATGCGCATTTTGCCTATGGAAAATTTGCTGTTTATCCGGGTAACCAATTTCAAACACATTTACGCACATTTACTGAAGGTGCTTTTAAATTAACTGGTGGCACTAAAAAAGCATCGGCTGTAATGCCCTACTACACCATCTCTTATAACCAAGACAAAAAGAATGGAGAGAATGTAGGTAATGGCTTTAGTAAATACATTATCACAGATTTATTACGCAATAAATATGGGTATGACGGAGTGGTTTGTACCGATTGGTTAATCACTGCTAACGAGGGTGACAAGCCCGATGTGTTTTCGGGTAAGTCATGGGGCGTTGAATCATTGAGCATTGCACAAAGGCACTATAAAGTATTGATGGCTGGTGTGGATCAGTTTGGTGGCAATAATGATATTAACCCTGTTTTAGAAGCTTATCAAATGGGCGTAAAAGAACACGGCGAAGCTTTTATGCGTCAGCGTTTTGAGCAATCTGCTTATCGTTTGTTATTGAATGTATTTAGGGTGGGTTTGTTTGAGAATCCTTATCTGGATCCCAATGCGTCAAAAGCCATTGTTGGACAACCTGAATTTATGAAAGCAGGATACGATGCCCAATTAAAATCTATTGTACTACTCAAAAATCAAAATAAGACACTACCCATTCAAAAAGGTAAAACAGTTTATGTGCCCAAACGTACAACGCCTGCAAGTATCAATTTTTTTGGACAACCTGTTCCCGAAAAAATGGAGTATCCTGTGAACCTTGATTTGATTAAAAAATATTACACAGTAACCGATGATCCAACTAAGGCAGACTTTGCGTTGGTCTTTATAAAGAGTCCTGTTAGTGGTGGTTATAGCAGGGCCGATAGAGAAGCAGGAGGCAATGGTTATGTTCCTATTTCACTCCAATTAAAAGATTATACAGCTACGGATGCCAGGGCGCATAGTATTGCCGCGGGCGATCCAGTCATTGACCCGAGTATCACTAACAGAACTTATTTGGGTAAAACTTCTAAGTCTAATTCTGCTCCTGACTTGAATACTATTTTAGATACCAAGAAAGCCATGAAAGGCAAACCCGTATTGGTTGCGGTGAGTATGAGCAATCCCATGGTATTTGGGGAATTTGAAGGTCAAGTAGACGCCATTCTTGGTGAGTTTGGTGTTCAAGTAGAAGCATTATTAGACATTGTTTCTGGTAAAGTAGAACCCTCTGCTTTGTTGCCCATGCAAATGCCTTTGAATATGTCTACGGTTGAAAAACAAATGGAAGACGTTCCAAGAGACATGATTCCATACAAAGACAGCAATGGTCATGTGTATGATTTTGGATATGGTCTAAACTGGAAGGGTGTGATCAATGATGCAAGGGTAAAAAAATATGTACCAAAAAAATAGCGGATGATCAAAGCTTGCGTACAATCGTTTGCGCAAGATTTAAGCGGGAAATGGCCGAAATTTTTAGTAGCATTGGAGAGTTTTTGAACCATCAATGCTACTAATATGAAATCTTTAGCTGGGCTGATTTGCCTTTTTCTTTTGAATGCTTTTACACTAAATGCTCAAACGGTTTCTAAACCTGCTGTTACGCATCAATTCAAATTGGGTAAGGAAGACTTTTTATTAGACGGGAAGCCTTATCAAATAATTAGTGGAGAAATGCACCCAGCAAGGATTCCAAGAGAATACTGGCGCCATAGAATACAAATGGCAAAAGCCATGGGATGCAATACCATTGCGGCCTATATTTTTTGGAATTTTCATGAAACCACTGAAGGGGTATTTGATTTTAAAAGCAATAACAAAGACATTGCAGCATTTGTAAAAATCTGCCAAGAAGAGGGCATGTGGGTGATTTTTAGACCAGGGCCCTATGTATGTGCGGAATGGGATTTTGGTGGAATTCCCCCTTATTTATTAAAGTTCCCAGACATTAAAGTGCGCTGCATGGATCCTAGGTATATAAATGCCGCTACAAGGTATATCAATCGATTAGCAAAGGAAGTAGTGAACTTGCAAGTGAGTAAGGGCGGCCCCATATTAATGGTTCAGGTAGAAAATGAATACGGAAGCTATGGCAATGACAAAGTCTATATGGAAACCTTGCGTAAGCTTTGGATAAATAATGGATTTACAGTTCCTTTTTATACATCAGATGGTCCCACTGCTTATATGTTGGACGCGGGTAATATTGACGGCGCAGCTATTGGATTAGACAGTGGAGGAAACGACGGCGATTTTGCTCAAGCCAAAAAACACAATCCCAATGTTCCAGCTTTTAGTGGAGAAACTTATCCCGGTTGGTTAACCCATTGGGGAGAAAAATGGGCAAAGCCCGACACCAATGATTTGAAAAAAGAAATCACGTATTTATTGGATCATAAAAAATCCTTTAACCTATATGTGGTGCATGGTGGAACCAATTTTGGTTTTACTGCAGGTGCCAATGCATTTTCTCCTACCCAGTATCAACCAGATCTTACTAGCTATGATTATGATTCACCCATAAGTGAACAAGGAATGGCAACGCCTAAATACTATATGCTAAGAAGGATGATTCAGGCACATACTGATAAGCCTTTGCCTGCCATACCAGCACCCATTAAAACTATCAGTATTGCGCCATTTGACTTGCAACAAGTTGCTTCTATATGGGACTATCAACTACCAACCATCGCTTCAGCGCAACCAAAAACATTTGAGGCATTGGGACAAAACCAAGGGATGGCTATTTATTCCACAACATTAATTGGTCACAAATCTGGTAAGTTAAAAATTTGGGAACCACATGATTATGCACTAGTGTTTTTAAATGGAAAATTTATTGATACGGTTTACAGAGACGGCGGAAACTGGGAAGTAAACCTGCCCAAATCTGACGTGAAAAATCCATTGTTAGAAATTGTGATGGAAGGAATGGGACATATCAATTTTGCGCAGTTTATGCATGATAGAAAAGGGATTACCGATAGGGTTACACTCAATGGGATGACGCTGATGAATTGGCAAACCACTTTGCTACCCATGGATGAAGCATTTATGTCCAAACATCCTCCTGTTGTAAGTGCAAAACCAATCAAGGATAAACTATGTAATTTTTATAAAGCCTCATTTCAATTAACCGAATTGGGAGATACGTATTTTGACTTGTCAAAATATAGTAAAGGCATGGTCTATGTAAATGGTCATAACCTAGGCCGCTATTGGAATATAGGGCCTCAACAAAAAATCTTCTGCCCTGCACAATGGTTGAAAAAAGGAAATAATGAAATCCTTGTTTTTGACTTATTACAATCATCAGCGGCACAAATATCAGCAGGCGCTACATTAGAATAATATTTATAACTATCAGTCATGAAACAATACTTTTTTACTTTGTTGCTTTTGATGGGGTTCAACAATCTTTTTGCCCAAGAACCCGCCATTATACCCAAACCCGTTTCTCTTAAAATAGAATCTGGTGTCTTTGTATTAGACGCTTCTACTGGTATTCGAGCTGATCTAAAACAAACTGGTGTAGCACCTGTGGTAGATTTTTTGCGTGCATCGCTAAAAAATATTTCAGGTGTATCAATGCCAAATAAAACTGCAGGTAAAGCCATTGTTTTGCAATTAGCCAAATTGGATGAAATTGGTCAGGAAGGATATTTGATGCAGGTAGCAACTAATAGCATTACCATTCAAGCCAATGCCAATGCGGGTTTAATATATGGTATTCAAACATTGTTGCAAACCCTACCTGCTATTAGAACCAATGCGGTAATGCAAATTCCATGCATGCAAATCAAAGACTATCCCAGGTTTCAATATCGTGGTATGCATTTAGACGTGAGCCGTCATTTCTTTGGACCAGATTTAGTAAAGCAATACATTGATTTATTGGCTTCTTATAAAATGAATCGTTTTCACTGGCATTTGGTAGATGATCAAGGTTGGAGATTAGAAATCAAAAAATATCCTGCACTCACCCAAGTTGGTGCTTGGCGCGTAGATTATACCGATCAAGTATGGGGAAATCGCCCCCAGGCTAAAACAGGAGAGCCCGCTACTTATGGGGGTTATTATACACAAGAACAGGTAAAAGAAATTATTGCTTATGCTGCTCAAAGAAATGTGACCATTGTTCCTGAAATAGAAATGCCCGGACATGTGGCATCGGCCATTGCAGCATATCCATTGCTGAGTTGTAACAAGCAATTTCAGTTGCCCATGACAGGTGGCAACTATACCAATATCTCTTCTAATTATTGCGCTGGTAATGATTCTGTGTATCAGTTTATTGATAATGTGTTGGATGAGGTTGTCAAATTATTTCCATCAACCTATATTCATTTAGGTGGTGATGAAGTAGACAAAGACCCTTGGAAAAAATGTGCGGTTTGTCAGGCTAAAATTGCTCGTGAAAATTTGAAAGACGAGAATGGCTTACAAAGCTATTTTATGAAAAGGGTAGAGGGTTTACTTAAAAAAAGGAATCGGAAAATGATTGGTTGGGATGAGATTTTAGAAGGTGGTTTAGCACCTGATGCAACCGTGATGAGCTGGCGTGGAGAAGCGGGTGGCATTGAAGCTGCTAAGATGAAACACCAGGTGGTGATGACCCCTGGAAAGCCTGTTTATTTTGACCATTATCAAGCAGGACCTGAAGGAGAACCTGTTGCCATTGGCGGCATGAATACCTTGAAAATGGTGTATGACTATGAACCCATACCAAAAGAGCTTTCTACAACGGAAGCGGCTTATGTAATGGGTGCTCAGGCTAATCTTTGGACAGAATTTATTACAACTGCTTCTATGGTTCAATACATGGTCTTGCCCAGAATGTTGGCTTTGTCGGAAGTTTTGTGGACGCCTAAGTCTGAAAAGAATTGGGATGCATTTAATCAACGTTTACCACAACAGTTTAAAGCATTTGGTCAACGCGGATTAAATTATAGTGCAGGAAACTTTGCAGTAGAGATTAAACCTTATGCAGAAAAGGGAAAACTTTTTGTAACGCTTAGCACAGAAATCAACGACGCTAAAATTTGGTATACCACCGATGGCTCAGAACCTAACCTCCAAAGCCAGCTATATACAGGCCCTATATCAGTTCAATCTACACAATGGATCAAGGCAAAACTTTCTGTGAACAATAGTATCAAAGGGTTACAAGCAGCCAAGCAATATTTCTCTATGCATCAAGCTGTGGGCAAATCAGTTATTTATGTAAAACCCTATAGCAAGTATTATCCAGCCGCTGGGGCCAATACCTTAACCGATGGAGTTAGAGGCACAGATGCCATTGGCAAGAACTGGCATGGGTTTACAGATGGAGATTTAATTGCTACCATTGATTTGGGTGAAGCTAAGCAAGTACAAACAATCGCACTGGGTTGTTTGCAGCATTATAAGGATTGGATTTTCTTGCCTGCTGCTGTTCAATTTGAAGTTTCAACTGATGGAACAAATTTTACTTTGTTAGGAAATATTCCAAGCCCTGTATCCATTGAAGAAAAGAGTGTGATGCATGATTTCAAAATCAAAGCTCCTGCAACACCAATTAGATTTATCAGGGTTAGTGCCAAGAATAATCTCTGCCCCAAAGGGCATAGTGGTGAGGGTAAGCCGGGTTGGATATTTGCAGATGAATTGGTAGTGGAATAATTAGGCTGTTTTTCCTACTTTATATCCCCTCAGGGCATAATATAAAATGTATAAATAAGCTGGTACCATACAAACCATAAAGGACAAAGAGTTGCTCAAAATTTCTTTGTCTTTTAATGTAGTATACAATAATGGAATCAGCGCCCCACCTGCAATCCCCGTGATTAATAATGCTGAACCTGTTTTGGTAAACCTTCCTAGTCCGCTGATAGCTAGTGGAAAAATAGCAGGCCACATGAGTGCATTTGAAAGACCTAATAATGCAATAAAGCTAATGGCTAGATATCCAGTAGTTGCAAATGCCAATAGACTAAATACAATGCCAGAAACGGCAGAGATTGCCAAGGCTTTTTGTTGGGTCAAATATTTTGGAATAGTAAAAATACCAATAATATAACCCAGTAACATGGCAAATAATGTAAAGGTTGTAAAGTATTTGGTTTCATCTAAAGGCATACCCATTTCTCTTCCATACGCCCCAATGGCATCGCCCGCCATTACTTCTGCTCCAACATATAAAAACAAACAAAGCACACCTAGTAATAAATGTGGAAAGGCCAAAACAGAATGTTTTTCTACAGCTGATTTATCATTGGCATCTTCCTGATCTGTATCAATTTCTGGCAGGGCCGATCTCTTAATCATGAATGCCAACAAAACCAATACCACCGTCATAATAATATAGGGTGTGATCACTCTTCCGGCTAATTCATTTAACAAACTTTCTTTTACTGCTGGATCATTGGTTTGACTAATTGCGGTTTCTATACTTCCTGCATTCTTGAGTACCAATGCACCAAGTATGATGGGGGAGAGCATACCCGCAATTTTGTTGCAGATGCCCATGATGCTGATTCTCTTGGCAGCACTTTCTATGGGTCCTACAATACTAATGTATGGGTTAGAAGCTGTTTGTAATAACGCCAATCCCATTCCTTGAATAAAGAGTCCGGTTAGAAATAAGCCAAAACTTCTTGCATTGGCTGCAGGTACAAAAACCATCGATCCAATGGCCATCACCAATAGACCTAATGACATCCCATTTTTAAATCCGGTTTTTTTCAGAATCATGGAAGATGGAATGGCTAAGAAGAAATAGGCCATATAAAATGCAAAAGTGACAAAGAATGCTTGAATATCATTGTTTAGTTGGCAGGCTAATTTTAAAAAAGGGATTAGTGTACCATTTAGCCAGGTAACAAATCCAAAAACAAAGAATAGGAGGCCAATTATAACAATAGCGTATTGATTTTCTTTTTTTGCAGTTTGCATATATATGTAGTTAGAATTTTAAATTAGTGAATATGCCCCAAAAAGACTTGGACAATCGTTTGCGCAGCAGTAAAAAAGGAGTTTATGGCTTCATATGTAAAAATGTTGCTTTTTGTTAAGCAAAACATGATTGCACAAATAATCTTTAATTATTATGTTTCAAAACAATTTTTGACTAGCTTTTTTTAGTTTTTTTTAACAGGATTTAACAGTAAATGAACATTTTGTCCTATTTTGAACTTTCTTTTAGATTACTAAAACTGCTAAAACTGTACAAAAATGAGAAAATTCTTGTCTAGTCTTCTTGTTGCAATGCTATACTTTGCCATTGCAGGACAGGCTCAAGTCCTCTCTGTTACCGGTAGGGTAACAGACCAGAAAGGGGCTCCTGTTCCATCAGCATCCATCCTCATTAAAGGAAAAACCACTAATGGAGTTGCTGCGGATGAACAAGGAAGATTCAAAATCAATGCTTCCAAAGGTGATGTTTTGGTTATTTCCAATGTGAGCTTTACTTCTAGAGAAGTTACAGTTACTGGAACAACTGCAAATGTTACTTTAATGCCTTCAGATGCAAACCTCTCAGAAGTGGTAGTAACCGCTATGGGTATTAGGCGTTCTGAAAAAGCATTGGGTTATGCGGTATCCAAAGTGGATCCAGCAAATTTATTGTTGAAATCAGAGCCAGACGTTTTAAAAGGTCTTGCTGGTAAAGTACCTGGTGTGGATATTAGAGGTGGTCAGGGTGCTCCTGGTGCTGCTACTCGTATTCAAATTAGGGGAGTATCTTCTTTCAGTGGTGGTGAGCCATTGATTGTAGTTGATGGAGTACCTTATAGTAATAACTTAGTAAATACAACTAGCCCTTTTAGTGGTGGTGGTACTTACGGTTCAGGTTTTGGTAATATTGACCCCAATGATATTGAGTCAATCAACGTATTAAAAGGTGCTGCTGCAGCTTCTTTGTACGGTTCAAGAGCTGCAAACGGAGTTTTGTTGATTACAACAAAATCTGGTAGCCCTAGAAAAGGTAAAAAATCTTTAAACGTTACTTATAAAACAGGATATAGCTTAGAAAACATTTCTGGCTTGCCTGATTTCCAGAACACTTACGGAGCTGGTGCCAACTTTAGAGTACAGTCTTCTAACGGTTCTTGGGGTGGTAAGTTTGGTAAAGGTGTTATTTATGATGCAACAGGAAACGTAATTGGTACTTCAGCATCAGGAATTGACTCTATTCCTGCTACTACTTGGGCAACTATGTATAACTCTTATCCTGAATTGTTCCCTAATGGAAGATTGGCTTACAAAGCCATTCCTGATAACGTATCTTCTTTGTTTAATACAGGTACTTTATTTGAAAACTCTGTTGGTTTGAACGGTGGTGAAGGAAATTCATTGTTCAACGTTACATTGTCTAGGGTTGATCAAAAAGGTTATATCACCAACTCTAGCTATACTAAGAATAACATTAGTGTGGGTGGTCAAACTTCTATTGGTAAATTGACCATTGGAGCAAGTATCTCATATGCTCGTACCAAACAAATTGGTGGTTTCATTGGTCAAGCACAATCTTTTGTGTCTCAGTGGGGTAGAACATTTACCATGGCTAGAAACTGGGATATCACTGGTTGGCCTTCAGAAAACAGAGCTGGTGCTCAAATTGGTTTCAATGATGGTCAGTACACTAACCCAGTTTGGGGTGCTTATCACAACGTAATCACTTCAGTTGATGATCGTATTGTTGCTAACTTAAAAGCATCTTACAAATTCAGCAACAAATTTAGAATTGATTATACTGCGGGTGTAAACAGTTATGCTTTATACAGAGACCAAATTATTGACAAATCTTCTTTAGGAAGTGCCGATAACGTTTTGGGTACATTAACTGAAGTTGTTAGCAGAACACAAGAAATTCAATCAACCTTGGTTGCCGTTTACAATCCTAAAATATCCAATGATTTCAATTTGGATTTGAAAGTTGGTAACGACATTAACCAACGTGAATCAAGGGGTCAACAAGTTTACGGTGTAAACTTTGTAATTCCTGGTTTATATAACTTAACCAATACTTCTAGACAAACTTTCAGTAGTGATAATCAATCTAAAAGAAGACTAGTTGGTTTCTTTGGAGAAGCTTCTCTTGGATTTAGGAACTATGCGTTCTTAAACTTAACAGGAAGAACTGACCTTACTTCTACTTTACCTTACAAAAACGCAACCTATTTCTACCCAGGTATTTCTGGATCAATTGTTTGGTCTGATGCCTTGAAACTGAAATCTAATGTGTTGGATTATGGTAAAATCCGTGCAGGTTTTGCAAGGGTGGGTAATGACGCTGCTCCTGGTAATGGAGAAGCCATTTATGGCTTGAACGCTGCTGGTTTCTTGGGTCAATCTCAAGCATACAGAGGTAGTTCTAGCTATGATCCAAATTTGACTCCTGAGTTTACAAAGGAATTGGAATTGGGTTTAGACATGCGTTTCTTCAAAGGAAGAATTGGCATGGAACTTACTTGGTATGATAAAAGAACCACTGACCTAATTTATGCAATTGGTTTGCCAACTACAACTGGTTATAGTTCATTCTATACCAACCTTGGTGAAATCAGAAACACTGGTTGGGAAGCTGCATTGGATTTAAAACCTGTTATCAGCAAGAATTTCCAGTGGGATGTTAGAGCTATTTTCACTAAAAACGTGAATACTGTAGAAAGACTGGTTGACGGTCTTACTAGGGATATAATTGGTGGATTCAACTATATTGAAGCTGGCTATCCTTATGGTTACTTAAGAGGTGGTAGATCAGCTAGGACTGACGATGGTAAATTGTTGATTAATCCAATTTCTGGTATGCCATTTGTTGATCCAAATGATGATATTGTTGGAGATCCTAATGCCAAATACAAATTGGGTATTACCAATACATTCAGCTTTAAAGGAATTTCATTATCTGTACTTTGGGATATGACCAAAGGTGGTCAGTTCTACTCAGAAACTATCAGCAGTATGTTGGGTAGAGGTGTAACTCGCGATACAGAAGGTAGAGAAGTTAGCCGTGTAATTGAAGGGGTTTATGGTAATGCAACTCCAGTAACTGGAGCTGATGGTAAAAACCATTACACACCAATTCTTTCAGGTGGTAAAACAATCGCTAACCAAACTAGGGTAACCACCAATGACCTATTTTTCACAAACGGTACTGGTGCTAGTTTTGCAACCAATGGTGCATTTGAATATGCCGTATTTGATGGTACAGTTTACAGATTAAGGGAGATTGCTTTGGCTTATTCATTGCCAGCGTCTACTTTAAGCAAATTAAAAGTGTCTAATGTTACTATTTCATTGACTGGTCGCAACCTTTGGTTCTTAGCTCCTAATGTTCCTAAGTATACCAATTTTGATCCAGATATCAACTCAGTAGTAGGTGGTACGGCTCAAGGTGTTGAAACTGGTGGTGCTCCAAGTACAAAAAGATATGGTATTAACTTAAACATCACTTTCTAATCATCATGCATAAATTTTCAATTATGAGAAGGAAAAATTATTTCATATATTCTTTTACAGCATTGGTTGCTTTTGCTACTGTGTTTACCGGTTGCAAGAAATTCCTAGATGTAAATAAAAACCTCAACAGCCCTACAGCGGTGCCTGTAGCCTTATTGTTGAGTGGTGCCGAGCGCTCCATTGCAGGTAATATTGCATTAGGAAGTGGTCTTGGTGGTGTTATGTCTGTATATACTCACCAAACTACTGGTCGTGTTGGTGCTGACAGATATGGTGCTGGTTCTGCCGGTTGGGATGGCTTGTACACTGCTATCACTAACTTGGATGTAATCATTGCACAAGGAACCAAAGAAACACGTTATACCTATGCGGGTATTGCTAAAATCTTGAAAGCTTATACTTTTAGTGTTTTGGTAGACGTTTATGGTGACGTTCCTTTTTCTCAGTTCAACCAATTTGAAGCTGGAATTAAACAACCAAAATTTGATAAAGGCAAGGATATCTATCCTGAATTAATCAAAATGATTGATGCTGGTATTGCTGATATCAATAATACTGCTCCTAATGCTTCTAAACCTGGTGCAGATGACTATATCTATAAAGGAAATACTACTAACTGGATTAAAGCGGCAAATACCCTGAAATTGAAACTGTATACCCAAGTTAGATTGGTACAGGATGTAAAAGCTCAGGTAGCTGCTTTATTGGCAAGTCCTGCTACTTTAATCAACTCTCAGGCTGAAAGCTTTATGTTGCCTTATGGTGCAATTGGAGCAACAGATGACAGACACCCAGCTTATGGTGATTACAACGCCACTCAGCGTGGTGGTCAGTTATTCAGCCCATGGTTGTATGAGATTATGAAAGGTAAGAACGCTAACATTTTCTTTAATATCCCAGATCCTAGGATTCCATACTATATCTACAATCAAAAATCTGCTACTGGTGCACCTGAAAACTGTACTGAGTATCGTGACGGTGGATTCATTACTATCCTTTTTGGATCTAATGGTCCTTGTAGAGATGGATCTAATAGTGCTACTTATTCTTTGTTGGGATTGTATCCTGCGGGTGGTAGGTATGAAGATGGGGGTGCTAAAACCATTACTACTCTTGGTGCTCAAAATGCCGGAACCGGTGCTTTACCTCACCAATTTATCACTTATGCTGATCGTTTGTATTTAGAAGCAGAATTGATTAATGCAGGTCTTGTAACTGGAACTGAAAAAACTGTGTTCTCTAAAGCGTTGGATGAATCCTTTAACCAAATGGATTACATTATCACCAACTTTATTAAACCAGGTTCTGCCGGTGCAGCACAAACTGTTCCAGCTATTGCAACTTTAGCTGCTACTACTACCTATAAAACTGCTGTATTGGCTGCTTATGATGCTGCTGCACCAGAGAAAAAGTTAGAGATTATCATGACAGAAAAATGGATCAACAGAATTGAAAATCCTGTTGATAGCTACACAGATTACAGAAGAACCAAATACCCAGTATTGTTTGCTCCAGCACCAGAAGGTACTGTTACAAGCGTAACTGGTCCTGATGGAAAAGTTACTCCTGTATCAAATGATAGAAAATATCCTTGGTCTTTGCCATTCAGTACCAGTGAGATTGCATTAAATTCCAATGCTCCTGCTCAAAAAGTTCCTGAATCATATAAAGTATTTTGGCAGCCTTGATCCCATTATTCTTGATTGAAATACTAATAAAAAAATTAACAGATTATGAAAATTAGAACAATAAGCATATACCTAGCCACCTTTCTTGGAGCTATTCTTGCTTTGACTAGCTGTACCAAGAATGATGGGCCAATCACTAATAAGGTGACCATCAATGATATTCCAGCTATTACAACTAAAATTGATGCTTCTGGTTCACAAGCCATTGACATGTTGAACCTTGCTAGCTTTGCTGGTAAATTTAGCGTAGACCTTTATTTCCCAGGAACAACTCCTCCTACTAAAGTGGATATAGTTGTAAGGAAGAATGGTTCTGCTGCCAACGTAAAAGTGTTTAAAGCTGGTGTTACCACTTTGCCTGCAACTTTTTCATTGACTACTGCAGATATCCAAACCTTGTTTGGAGCAGCCGTTGCTTTAGGTGATACTTATGATTTTGCACCAAATATTTATGTTGGTGATAGAATGTTTGAAGCATTTCCTGCAACTGGAGCTGGTACTGGTGCTGGTGTAATTGCTATGCCTGGTTTTAGTGAGTTTAGCCGCTTTGCTGCTATCTGCGCTTATGACCCTGCCATCTACCAAGGTAACTTTGTGGTTGTTTCTGACGGATTTGGAGACTTTAGTCCAGGTGAAGTAGTAACGTTGACTAAAATTGACAACACTACTTTCTCATTCATTGATCCTTATGTAACAAGTCCTTTGCCTATTATTGTTAAAGTAAATACTTTGAACAATCAAATGACAATTACTAAGCAAAAAATTGGAAATGCCTTTACTTGGAATTTGGGTTATACCAATCCAAATATGGCAGTTGCTGCTGGTGCTACTAGTGTTGTTACTCCATGTAGTAAAGGTCTTACCCTAGCCATTGCTTATACTGTTGACCAAGGTTCTTTTGGTACATTTAATTTGGTATTGAGAAAACCATAAACGATTAGGAACTCAAATTGCTTTTGTAGTTTGAATCTTTAATAGCTTAACAAGAAAGCCCCCGACCAATTGGTCAGGGGCTTTCTTATTTTGAAGTATTGATTACTAATTTTTAATCTTACTTATAATTAGTGAGACAACAGAACTCAATCTTTGATCTTCATTTGCTTTAAAATCAATTCTAAGGGGCAGAACTTAGTAAAACTAGACTGCAATAGGTTTACACCTACAAAGACGCCTAACCATAGCCATTGGATATTTACATTAAAGGCAAGCAGTATACTAATTAATACCATACTTCCTGCTACTGCTCTTACTATTCTTTCTTTCATGATAATTGGTTTAGGATGAATAACTTGATGTTTCTACGGGAACTATAAATGCGCGAATGGGAAATCTGGTTGGATGTGTTTCATTGTGTTCTTGAACCAAGGTCATTCCCTTTCTTGCATTAGCATCAGAAGTAAAACTGAAAATCATTTCTGAATCAAATTGTTCATCGCCACGGGCAAACCATTCCTCTAATGGGTTTTGCTCTTGGTTGTCTTTAAAACCTACTACATCAGTACTGCTAAATGCATTAATATTTGCTTGCTTAAACAGTTGGTACACTGTTTTTCGTGATTCCTTCACGCAGGTTACTATAAAGAATTTCATGTTATTTGTTTTATTTTTTAACTGGATATTTTTTACGCATCATCTTAAAGTACAGCAAGGGAACTACCAATAGTGTTAAGAAGGTAGAGGTAATGGTTCCTCCCATTAGAGAGATGGCCAACCCTTGGAAAATGGGGTCAAATAGAATAATCACGGCTCCTAGAACCACAGCTCCCGCTGTTAATAGAATGGGAGTGGTTCTTACTGCTCCTGCTTCAATGATAGCTTGTTTTAATGGAACACCTTCGTCAAGCCGGATATTGATAAAGTCAATTAGCAATACCGAGTTTCGGACCATTACACCAGCCAATGCAATAAAACCAATCATAGAGGTAGCAGTAAAATAGGCGCCCATCATCCAATGTCCAAGAATAATTCCAATCAAGGACAATGGTATGGCAGCTAACATAACTAGGGGTACCAAGAAATTCTGAAACCAACCCACGATTAGTATATAAATCATTAAGATGACAACAGCGAATGCTATTCCCAAGTCTCTAAATACTTCATAAGTGATCTGCCATTCTCCATCCCATTTCAAAGAAAAATTGTCTTCTAAATCAGGTTGATGGGTATATTCTTCTTTGATGCTATATCCCTTTGGAACTGAAAGCGTTCCAAGGCTATCAGAGATATTTGAAATGGCATAAGAAGGGCTTTCTAATTTTCCTGCCATATCCGCTAAAACATACACTACTTCTTTCTGATTTTTACGATAGATGCTTTTTTGTTTTACCTGCTTATTTACAATAACCAAGTCTCTTACAGGTACTGCGTTGCCTTGTGCACCAATAATTTTTAAGTCAAGTAAATCATCCATACTAGACTTGTCCATATCATTCAACTGTAATTTTATTGCTGTTTGATGATAGCCATTAGGCTGATAAACATTGCCTGTATTCATTCCACTAAGAGCGCCATTAATAGTAGCTGCTATTTGAGCAGTAGCAATTCCATGATGCATGGCTTTTTCTTTGTCTACTTCTAAGTGGAATTCTGGTTGGTCATCTTCTACCATCCAATCTGTATCTACTACATCTGCTGTTTTGGCAAATCGCTCTTTTACCTGCTGTGCTATTTTTATTTGTTCTGCATAATCTGGTCCGTAAATCTCTGCAACAAGTGTAGATAATACAGGAGGACCTGGTGGAACTTCTACAATTTTTACGTTTGCATGGTATTTCTTTGCAATGGCTTGAATGGGTGCACGCATTTCTTTGGCAATGGCATGACTCTGAATTTTTCTTTCTTCTTTATCTACCAAGTTTACTTGAATATCGGCCATATTCTCGCTTCTTCTCAAGTCATAATGCCTAACCAATCCATTAAAGCTGATTGGTGCTGAAATGCCTATATATGCTTGGTAATTCATGACCATGGACTGTCTTGAAACATAGTCTGCAATATCTCTGGTTACTGCTTGTGTTTTTTCTAGCGTTGTTCCTTCAGGCATATCAATGACTACTTGGAACTCATTTTTGTTGTCAAAGGGCAACATTTTTACCGCTACTGTTTTGGTATAAAACAAAAGCATAGATCCTACCAAAATGACTACAATGCTTAGAATAAATGTCCAACGTTTCCACCTTGTTTCTAACATAGGTTGAATAAAAGCTAGATAGATTTTATAGATGCCTGTAGATTCAAGTGTATGTGGTTTGCTTTCTTCATGACTAATTCCTTTGGATTCTTTTTCACGTAAAAAGATATAACCCAAGTATGGTGTTAAGGTTAATGCTACAATTAGTGATAGCATCATGGCAATAGATGCGCCAATAGGCATTGGGCTCATATAAGGTCCCATCATTCCGGAAACAAATGCCATGGGTAAAACTGCCGCTACCACTGTAAATGTTGCCAAAATGGTAGGGTTGCCCACTTCATTTATGGCATAGATAGCTGCCTGAAGTGGGGGTAGTTTTTTCATTTTAAAATGCCGGTGCATGTTTTCCGCAATGATGATGCTATCATCTACTACTATCCCAGTGATAAATACCAAGGCAAATAGCGTAATTCTATTCAAGGTATAATTCATGAAATAGTAACTGAATAAAGTGAGTGCGAATGTTACTGGTACAGATAAAAAAACAACTAATCCACCTCTCCAGCCCATGGCCAGCATTACAAATAGGGTTACCACTACAATAGAAATAAACAAATGGAACAATAACTCGGAAACCTTTGCTGATGCGGTTTCTCCATAGTTTCTAGTGGTAGTTACTTGTACTTCATTTGGAATCAAATCTTTTTTTAGATGGGCAATTTTTTGAATAATCTCTTCTGATAATTTCATAGCATCAGCGCCTTTTTTCTTGGCCACTGAAATGGTAATTGCAGGATAATTGGAGGGATGTGATTTTAGGTTATTAGCGCTGGCTTTTCCGTAACCAAATAACACATATTGATTTGAAGTTTCAGGTCCTTCTTCTACAGTTGCAATTTGTTTTAAGTAAACAGGTTGTTGTTGGTTAATACCAACCACCAGATTAGAAACATCATCTGCATTGGTTAAGAAGTTTCCAGTTTCTACAGAATAGGCTGTGTCTTTCTGTAATAAGTTTCCACTTTGGAATTGAATATTACCAGCTTGGATCATTTTACTTATAGATAGAAAGTCAATATGGTTCTCTGCCATTTTTTGTTTGTCTAAAAGCACTTTCACTTCTTTACTTCTACCACCTAATAAATTAATATCAGAAACATCATTGATTTTCTTGATTTCATTACCCAATTCCTGACCAATTTGTTTTAAGCGATAGTCATCATAAGACTCACTCCAAAGGGTAACGCCTAAAACAGGAACATCATCAATGGCCCTTGTTTTAATCAATGGAAGGGTAACGCCTTGCGGCATTTTATCCATATTGCGCATTAATTCACTGTAGAGTTTTACCAAGGAACGTTCCACGTCTTCACCTACTTTGAACTGTACAATCAACATGGCTTGTCCCTTCATAGAAGTAG
Organism: Chitinophagaceae bacterium BSSC1; assembly: GCA_002256435.1. Lineage (GTDB taxonomy): Bacteria > Bacteroidota > Bacteroidia > Chitinophagales > Chitinophagaceae > Sediminibacterium. Next base: position 405,029 of record NKJC01000003.1, on the reverse strand, counting down.
AATACACATATTCCACTCCTTTGATATTGGAGATGAATTTTTCTATTGGTGCTGCAACTTTGGTTTCAACATCCTTGGGTTCTGCGCCAGGATATCCTATAAAGATATCTGCCATTGGAACCTGTATTTGTGGTTCTTCTTCTCTTGGGATAAGAAAAGTACTATAACCTCCAATGAGTAAAAAAGCAACCATTAACAAGATGGTTAGTTTTGACTGCAAAAATGCCTTGGCTATATTTCCTGAGAATCCGTTTTTCATGTGTTATTTGGTTTTTACTGGTGCGCCATTAAATAATTTTCCTTCTGCACTACTGATATAGGTTTCATCTTTCTGTAATCCAGTAAGCACTTCTACCATATTGCCCGTTGTTTTGCCCAATCTAACCCAGCGCAATAGTGCTGTGTTGTTGCTACTGATGGTATATAAGCCTGCCAGTTGATTTTTGTAGGTAATTGCAGAAACAGGTACCATAATTGGGCTATCTGTACTTAAGGCTACGGAAGTTGATTTTAATGGGATGAATACATTGGCATACATACCTGAGTAAAGACCTTTTTGATCAGTACCACTTAAACGAATCTTAATGAGGTATTGTCCACCAGTAAATTGGGACGATTGGTTTATTTGAACCACTGTTCCCTTGATAATTTTGTCAATTGCTTTGATGCTTATTGTAGCTTCTGCAGCTTGGTGCACTTGGGCAATTAAATTTTCTGGTACACTGGCACTAATTTGAAAGGCACCACCTTCTTCAATGGTTAGAATTGGCATACCTGGACTTGCCATAGCGCCAGCTTCTGCCATTTTCTGACTCACCATACCGGAAAAGGGGGCAGTAAGATTGGTATAGGCTAACATGGCATTAATTTCAGAACGCATTTGTTTAGCACCGTCTAGTCTAGCTTTTGCAGCACTGTATTGTAAGTTGATATTGTCTAATTCCTTGGCTGATGCACTTTGTTGTTTGTACAATGCAGTAAATCTTTCTTCGTCTTTTTTGGCATTTTTAACCGCTGCTTCAGCTTCTGCTATCATAGCATCGGCTTGGGCCCTTTTTGCAAGAATGTCTTCATTGCTTATTGATACCAATAGTTGTCCCTTTGATACATGGTCACCAGCTTTCACTTTCAAATAAGTGATATATCCCATTACTCTGGTGCTTATTTGTACAGTTTGCCCTGCTTCTACCTGACCACTCAAACTTAAACCGTTGCCATTATTGCCTGTTGGGCTTGCAATGGTTACTAGAATAGCTGAATCAGATTTTGTAGACGTTGATTCATGTTTTTCTTTACTGGAGCAAGATGCAAGGGCTAATGCGCCTATTGTGATAATACTGTATACTGTCTTTTTCATTTTTATTGCTTTTTCAGTTTATTTTTTATTGGTGGCAGTCATGAATTCAATTTGTACAAGGCTGATTTGTTTGTCGTAGCTGGCTTGTATGAGTGCTAATTGTTGTTGGGCTAATTGAGTGGTAGCCATTAACACGTCTGTGGTATTCACCAAACCCTGTTGGTAGCGATTCTGTAAAATCCGCAATGACTCTGAAGCTTGTTCTACAGCTTTTTCCTGTTGTATTCTTTGATAGGATGCATTGTTCAAATCACGGTAAGCTTTTCCTACTTCTAGTTGAGCCTGCTCTCTTTGTTGTTGTAATTGATTTAACAGTTTGTTCTTTTCTAATACTTGTGTAGCAATATTGTTTTTAGTACGATTGCCCTTGAAAATATCCCAAGACAATTGAACCCCAGCTAAATATGCATTGGCTCCAAAGCCAAGCATTCTACTATCATTTAGCTGATATGATCCAAAAGCATTCAGTTTGGGTAAGTAACTTTTTTTTGATGCAGTAATGTTTAAATCAGTTGCATCAATGGCTTTTTGCATAGCCATAAAGTCTGCTCTATCGGCTGAGGTAATAGGCGCCGTTCCTAATAAAGCGGTGGTAGTGACTGGAATTTCATCAACGCTATAAATTTGATCAGTAGTTTGTCCCATTAATATGCTCATAAAGTCAGATGCATTTCCTAGATTGGATTCTGCTTTTGCTAAATTGGTTTCTACAGATCGTACCTGTAATTGGGCATTTAATAAGTCTGATTTTTGAATCAACCCTTGTTTGAAACGATTGTCTGTAAATGCTTCAACGGTTTTTGAAGTAGCCAAAGCATCCTTTAAAACCTGAATAGAGGCATGAATTAGTCCCAGTTGAAAATAGGCTTTCTGTACCTCTAGTTTTATAGCTTCTGTAGTTCTTTTTGTTTGATACTGATACATTTCTGCTTGCTTTTCAGCAGCTTTTTTCTGATACAGCATATCTAAGTTGATGATGGGCTGCATGACTTCTAGTTTTGTGCTAAAGTCAGGAGTGCCTTTAGGATTGTTAAGCAAATCAGGGTTAAAATCTGCTGCTGAAATGCTTTTTTGTTGCAACTTAAATCCAAAAGCGTTGAGTGGATTGTTGGTAGTCATGGCTGTATAACTAAGCCCAACTTGCGGTAGGTAAAGGGCATCCGTTTGTTTAAGCCTAGATCCTGCAATGGTTTCATCCATTTTTGCTAATTGAATGGCCCTATTTTGTTGATAGGCCTTTTCAATTGCTTCATCTAGCTTTAAATACTTAACAGGCTCTTGGATCTGGGCAATTCCAAGTTTAGACAACAATAGCAATCCCAGCATCAATTTGTAAGGTGAGAGTTTGTGTAACATGCATCTTCAATTTGATGCGAAAGTAGTTTCCCCAAAATGCTGCCACTGTAACAATTGTCACCCAACTACCCAGACCGTTTCCTGATATATATCATGTTCTTATGTAACTAACATCACAAAGGTGCTCAAGACCTAAAATGAACTTTGTGTAAGAATCAATTAATTGAATTGAAACTATTTATATGAAACAACTACTCATTTTAGGAGCGGGTACAGCAGGAACCATGATGGCAAATCATTTGCATCATAAATTAGATAAAAAGGAATGGAAAATCAGTATAGTAGATGAAAGAAAAGAACACCATTATCAACCTGGGTACCTTTTTCTACCCTTTGATATATATACACCAGAACAAATTGTTAAGCAGATTGAAGATTTTATACCAACTGATGTAGATCTGATAACAGAACAGATTAGTAAAATAGACGGCAATGCATCAGTGGTAAAATTGGCCAATGGAAATGACCTAGCTTTTGACTTGCTCATTATTGCAACAGGTTCTAAAATTGCGCCCGAAGAAACAGAGGGCATGCTAGGTGAGGAATGGCAAAAATCTGTTTTTGACTTTTACACTTTTGAAGGTGCACTAGCATTACGGAATAAATTGCGTGAATGGGAGGGAGGAAATCTGGTGATTCATATTACTGAAATGCCTATTAAATGTCCGGTAGCTCCTTTAGAATTTGCGTTTTTAGCAGACGCTTATTTTAAAGACAAGCAGATGCGAGATAAAGTAAATATCACTTATGTGACTCCTTTAAGTGGTGCATTCACCAAACCTAAATCTACTGCAGCATTGGAGCATTTGCTTGCTGAAAAAAATATTGCCATTGAAAGCGATTTTGCTATTGCTGAAATTGACAATGAATCCAAGAAGATTGTAGACTATGGTGGTAAAGAAGTATCCTTTGATTTATTAGTAACCGTGCCCACCAATAAAGGCGATGCTTTAATGGAAAGGTCTAGCTTGGGAGATGATTTGAATTTTGTTCCAACTAATAAAGAAACCTTACAATCAAAAGACTTTGCTAACATTTTTGTAATTGGGGATGCCACCAATGTGCCAGCATCAAAAGCTGGTTCTGTTGCTCATTTTGAGGCAGAAATTTTGACAGAAAACATACTTCATTATATAAAACAAGAACCCTTGTCTGCCAGTTTTGATGGACACGCCAATTGTTTTATTGAAACTGGAAAGGGAAAGGCATTATTAATTGATTTCAATTATACCCATGAACCTGTGGATGGATTATTTCCGTTTGCTGGTGTTGGGCCAATGCAGTTATTAAAGGAAAGTAGGATGAACCATTGGGGAAAGCTGGCTTTTAGGTGGATTTACTGGAACATGCTCTTAAAAGGCATTTCTATACCCTTTGTTACTGCCAATATGAAAACTGCCGGAAAGAATTTTTAACCAATTAAAATAATAATTATGGAAAAGCTGATTGCTGGAAAAAATATCCAGGTAAACGAAGAAGGTTATATGACTGATTTTAGCCAATGGGATAAAGCTATTGGTGAGGAATTGGCTAAAGAAAACAATATTGAATTAACTGCAAAACACTGGGAACTAATTCAATACATACAAAATGAGTTCAAAGCAGAGTCTCCTTTAACTATTAGAAAAATTGGTAAAAGTGGCGTTGTAGACATCAAAGAATTTTATGCGCTTTTTCCAGTAGGGCCATTAAAAACAGCTACTAAAATTGCAGGTATTCCTAAGCCAGCAGGTTGTATTTAATTCCAAATATTATTAACAAGAAAACTTAAATTTATGAGCGAGTATAATGGCGAAGTAAGAAAGATGATGATCATTCTTTCTAAAGCCTCACTTGAGAATGTATATGCTGCCTTTGTTTTAGCTAATGGTGCCAGAATGGAAGGGATTGAAGCAGAGATGTTTTTTACTTTTTTTGGATTGGAAGCCATCCATAATAAAAAGTTAGAACACTTGCACGTGGCTACAGTTGGAAATCCTGCAATGCATATGCCAACGATGATTGGCGGATTGCCTGGTATGGAAGCTCTTGCAACCAATTTGATGAAAAAAGAGATGGAAAAATTAGACATGCCAGAAGTGCGTGAATTTTTAGAAATTTTGCAAGCATCAGGTGTTAAATTATGGGCTTGTAAGTTGGCAATGGAAATGTTTCATTATGAAAAAGAAGACATGTTTCCTGGCTTGGATGGGGTTTTAACAGTAGGAGATTTTTACAAACAGGGTTCCGGTATTGGTACCCATATGTTGTTCATTTAACAAACCAATAATATGATTTTTGACAATCGTGAACACGTAAATGAGCCGCTCACAGAAGGAGAATCTTTCCGTGACAGAATAGGCACCATTGACGAATCTGGAAAACGGAAATGGATCTTTGCGTATAAGCCCCCCAAGGGAAGTAAGTTTTATAATATTCGCAGTTGGTTGAGTTATCTCTACTTTATTGTGTTTTTTGGATTGCCATTTGTGTATGTAAATGATAGACCCTTTTTCCTAATTAATATTCCTCAAGCCAAGTTTATTTTCTTTGGAAAGGTATTTTGGCCCCAAGACTTTTTCATATTGGGATTGACCATGGTTACGTTTGTCTTTTTTATCATTTTGTTTACGGCAGCTTTTGGGCGATTATTTTGTGGTTGGGCTTGTCCTCAAACAAATTTTATGGAAATGATGTTCCGTAAAGTAGAATATTTTATTCTTGGTGACGCTCCTGCTCAAAGACAATTAAAGTCAGCACCATGGACAGGCAAAAAGATCTTTAAGTTGAGCTTAAAACAAATAGCTTTTTACTTGTTATCTTTTGTGATTGCCAATTTTTTTCTAGCCTATATTATAGGCATGCGAGAGTTAGAAAAAATTATTACAGAGCCTGTAAGTCAGCATGTTGTTGGATTTAGTTCCATTCTAGTTTTTAGTGCAGTTTTCTTTGCTGTTTATAGCTTTTTTAGAGAACAGGCTTGTATTGTTGTTTGTCCTTATGGTAGGTTACAGAGTGTATTGCTTGACAAGAATAGCATGATTGTAGCTTATGATTACAAAAGAGGGGAACCTCGAGGTGCAGCCAAAAAACAAACTGAAATAAACCTGTCTCAAGGCGACTGTATTGACTGCCATCAATGTGTAAGAGTATGCCCAACAGGTATTGACATTAGAAATGGCTTGCAAATGGAATGTGTGGGTTGCACTGCATGTATAGATGCATGTGATCATGTGATGGAAAAAGTTGGTAAGCCCAAGGGTTTAATTAGGTATGCGTCTGAAAATAGTATTGCTAATAGTGTACCTCTCAAGTACACAACTAGGATGAAGTTATATACAGGTCTCTGTGCTTTAGTATTAACTGTTTTAGGAATCATGTTGGCTACAAGAAAAGACGTAGATCCAACAGTCATGCGCACTCCTGGTCAATTATTCCAAATGCGTGGAGAAGACAGTATTTCTAATTTGTACAATATTAAAGTGGTTAACAAAACCATGCACGCTATTCCATTAACCATTAAATTAGAAGGTCAGGGTGGTGTTATTGAAACCATTGGTAAATCTTATATTGAAGTAGCCAAAGAAGGTCAGGGTTCTGGAAGCTTTTTTGTAGTATTACCTACATCGGCTGTTAAAGAAAGAAAGACTATCATTAGGCTTGGCTTTTATCAAGGCGATACCAAAATTAGTGAGAGTAAGACCAATTTTCTTGGTCCTGTTGCTCAATAAATCTATTGTAACATTTTGGTGAATAGGATTACAAGAAGGCCCTCAATTGAGGGCCTTCTTAATTATTTTTTGAGAGACTTGATAATGGCCATGATGTCTTCTTCCCCAAGCCCTTGTTCACTGGCTTGTTGAAAGCTATTTAAAAGCGGAGTAGATAATACACTATCTAAACCAGCGTCTTTGGCTAGTCCCAAATCTTTCACTAAGTGCTTAAGAGCAAAAGCTGCAGGAAATTGTTCTTGTAAAATGGAATTGGTTTTGAGTTTACTTAGGCCATTGCCAAGTGCTCCTTCATTGATAATGGTTAACATATTTTCAGGACTAATCCCATTTTTCTTGGCAAACAAAATGGCTTCTGCCAAACCCTGAATGTGTAGACCCAATAAATAATTGTTGGCCAATTTAGCGCTACTTCCAAATCCAGGTCCACCTAAATAAATAGACATTTTGCCAAGTATCTCAAATAGGGGTTTGGCTTTTTCATGATTTTCAGTTTTGCCTCCTATTAAAATCAATAAAGTTCCATCTTGTGCAGGTTTAACACTACCTGAAACGGGGGCTTCTAAAAATTCCAAACCCTGTTTTTCTGTAATGGAAGCAAGATATCTAGATGTTTCTGGAGCAACAGTACTCATATCTATCAATAACTTTCCTTGTTGATTTGATAGGTCTGAAGATAATAATCCATCTGGTCCTTCGAACACAGATTTTACTGCTGCATCATTCGATAGCATGGTAAAAACCATGTCAGATGCTGCCAAGACGGATGCAGGATTTTGAGCTGAGATAGCTCCGGCATCAATTAATGATTTTTCTTTCTCTCTACTTCGGTTATATACGGTTAATGAATAACCAGCTTTCAATAAATTAGTTGCCATGGGTATGCCCATATTGCCAAGTCCAATCCAACCAATCTTCATTGTTTTTTCCATGATGTGTAAAATATATTGTGGTACAAATTACAACATCAGTTCTATCAAAGCAATTGCATTTCTTGATTTGCCGCTTTCCAACTTACATATCCACCGGACAAATTAGCTACGGTTTCATAACCAGTTTGTCTAAGAATGCGTTGAGCCAAATATCCTCTAAGACCTGCTTCACAATATATGTAAATGGGTCTGTTGGTTGGTATTTCCTGCATGCGATCACGAATTTCATCTACAGGAATATTAATGGCATTTGGAATATGACCCGCTTCAAATTCGGTCTTGGTTCTCACGTCTAGCAATAATGCTGTTTCTGGTAATTGTTTCACTTCATCCCAGTAGAAAACACGTAGTCTATCTAATAAAATATTTTCAGCTACAAATCCTGCCATATTTACGGGGTCTTTAGCAGAAGAATAGGGTGGTGCATAAGCGTGTTCAAATTCAACTAACTCAGCAATATTGCTACCTCTTTGAATCAGTGAAGAAAGAATATCAATTCTTTTATCAACCCCTTCTTGTCCTGCAATTTGTGCACTATATAATTTTCCATCTTCTGGAGAAAATGCAATTTGAATAGCCATCTGTTTGGCGCCAGGATAATAACCTGCGTGTGAGCCACTATGATTGGAAGAAACAATATGTTTAATACCTGCATTTTTTAAATGTTTGGATGCAGTACCTGCAGTGGCCACAGTCATGTCAAATACCTTTACAATTGCGGTATTGATGGCTCCATGGTATTGGGATTTGTTTCCCATGACTATATTATTGGCTGCTATTCTGCCTTGTTTATTAGCAGGCCCAGCTAAGTAAGTATTCATTGATTGACCAGTGATAGGATTAGCAAATTCTATTGCATCGCCTACGGCATAAATATCTGGATTAGAAGTTTGCAAAAATTCATTTACCCAAATGCCTTTTGCTGCACCTAAGTTAAGACCAGCCATGCTAGCTAATTTGGTATCAGGCCTTACTCCAATAGAAAGTAATACCATTTCTGCGTCAATTGAAGTTCCGTCTTTGAATAAGACTTTTACCCCTTTTTCTAATGCTTCAAATCCAGTTACTGCAGTGGATAGTCTAAGGTCCACACCTTTTGAACGAATATGCTGTTGTACTAATGCTGCAATAGGATAGTCTACCGGCGCTAGTATTTGATTCCCCATTTCAATAATGCTCACTTTCATGCCTAAATCGTGCAAGTTTTCTGCCATTTCAAGACCAATGAATCCAGCACCAATGACTACCACTTTGCTTGTTTTGTGCTTTTGAACAAATGATTTAATATAATCAGTGTCTGCTACATTTCTTAGGGTATAAATGCCTGGTAGGTTGATCCCATTTAATGGTGGTCTAATGGGTTCAGCCCCAGGTGATAATACCAATTTGTCATAGGTTTCCTGGTATTCCTCTCCGGTAAGTAAGTTTTTTGCACTTACAATTTTTTGTTCTGGATCAATCGCAATAACTTCTGTAGAAATTCTAACATCTATGTTAAATCTAGATTTGAAAGAAGCAGCAGTTTGTACAAATAGTTTATTTCTTTCTTGAATGACTTCTCCAATATAATAAGGTAAACCACAATTAGCATAGGATACATATTCACCCTTCTCAAACATAACTATTTCAGCTTGTTCATCAAGTCTTCTTAATCTTGCCGCGGCGCTTGCACCACCGGCTACTGCACCAATTACAATATATTTCATTGCTTCTTATTTTAGTAGCACAAAGGAAAGCAGAACTATTTGTCTCTTTTGTAACAATAGTTACCAAACAGTTCTTATGGGCTGCAAGCTATTAATTGGTGTTTTCTTAAAAAATGAGCAACATCATGTTTATGGTTTATCATAAAGCGCTTTAACTTTGTAATAGCAGCAAATTCATTCCCTACTATGCTAAACGCCTCGTTCAAATATTTGCTTCTGGTTTGTTTTATGACCTTATTAATGGGGATGAATCAAGAACCAATTTTAATGAATGGTGATATCAATGATTGTGGATATTCCCATGATGAAACGGGTTTATTGGCAAAAGGATGGAAAAAAATATTTGAAGAGCAATTTGACCAAAAACTGTCTAAGTGGAAAATTTGGAACAGCGGAGCTTATAATCATGAATTGCAATTGTATCAAGCCTCCAATTTGATGATTCAAGATGGCCTTCTTGCCATTGAAGCTAGAAAAGAACAGTTGGTTGGTGTTAAATTTCCCAAGGTTAAGACAATAGCCAGTTTTGCATATAGTTCTGGTAGAATTGAGAGCAAACAATTATTTTCTATCAATAAAAAACACTCCAAACTACGAATTATGGCAAGAATTAAATTGCCTTTGGGTTATGGAATGTGGCCTGCATTCTGGGCTTATGGAACGCCTTATCCAAGTCAAGGGGAAATAGATTTTATGGAAGCTAGGGGATCAGAGCCAAAAAAATACTTGACTAATTTTTATGAAGCCAAATTGGATGAGGGGGAATCTGAAGACCATACTGCTATGATACAAGTTCCAACTAATCTGGCTGACTGTTTTCATGTTTATGGGATGGAATGGTCTAAAGACGTATTGATATCCTATTTTGACGGTAAATTGGTAGATACTAAGAAAAATGACCCCCATATTGCTTCACTGTTTGAAAAACGAGAAAGATTGGTATTGAATTTGGCGGTTGGAGGTGGGTTTTATCCAACTTTGGACAGCAACAAGATTCAAACCGGTACCATGTATATTGATTGGGTTAAGGTTTATACATCTGGTAACTAACAGATCTGTCTACTCCCTAAGACAAGAAGAACAGTAAATTTTAACTAACTTTAATTCAAATGACCAAGAGTTTCATGGAAGAAGAAATCATGTTCAATACCGCATTGTTAGAAGAACTAGGTGACAATCATAGCTTATTGATCATTATGAATTTCTTTTTAACAAGCACGCCAAAAGACCTGAAAGAATTGCAAGAATTTGTTGCGCAAAAGAACTATCATGAAATATATAAGAAAGCACACAAGTTGAAAGGTGCTGTGGCCATGCTGAAGGCCCATAAAATGGTGGAGGTATTACTCTTGCTTGAATCTGCCGCTGAAATTGACCAGAATATGACAATGGTAGAAAGCCTTGTGGGAATCTTTAACAAGATGTACCAAGTTTTAGAAAGACAGATGCTTGAAGCAATGGCTGTTTTAAAATCAGACTTGGAACAAAATGCCCAAAAAAACTAATTTTGAACAGTTTTTAATTAGACTATATGAAAATCCTTGTTGCAGAAGATGATGCCATGCTGCTAAAGACTATTGAACTCAAATTGAAAAAAGAGGGTTACGAAGTTTTTACAACTGCCGACGGAAGAGAAACACAAAAAGAGATTCTCAAAATTCGTCCTGATATGATTATTACAGATGTCATGATGCCCTATGCGTCTGGTTTGGAAATAGTGAGTATGGTTAGACAAAAATTAAATTGGAAAATCCCCATTATCATACTGTCTTCCATGGAGCAAGAAGCGGTAGTCATGAATGCTTTTGGGTTGGGTGCAGATGATTATATAACCAAGCCATTTAGTTTAAATGAATTGGCCATTAGGGTTAAACGACTCTTGAGTAGACCTAGATAAGGTTTTCAATTTAATATTTTTACATGTCAGCAAACGGGTTCAAATACAATAGCCACTATGCCTTTGGAACCCTAATGGTTATGTTTTTTCTTTTACCATTGTGGATGAGTATTTATTGGTATTTAAGTCCCAATAAAAAATTAGTTGTAGCCATTATTGATAAATCTTTGTTTTCTGAGCAAGGCAAACAACATGTTTCACTAAACTGGGTACTGGGTCAGGAGAAATTTAGTAAGACCGATAAACAGCAATACCAGCAATCAAAAGACTATTATGGTTTTTTTACCTCCAGTAAGGAAAAATTTGTTTTAAAAGGGTTGGAGCGTTTTTCTACCAATCAGTTAGAACAGTTAAGCAAGGATGCAGACCTAGCTTATTTCACCAATTCCTATGGCATTTTTAAAAATGATGGTCATGGGAATACTGAACAAGGTAATGGCGCCTATCTTCAACAGACAGGTATGAGTCTTCAGGATTTGCAGTTTCTTGGTTCTATGAAGGACAAAGGGAAATTGGTGATAGTAGAATTTAATGCATTGGCGCCGCCTACAACGCCCCAAATAAGAAGCAGTTTTGAAACCTTATATGGGATTAAATGGACAGGTTGGATTGGTAGATATTTTGACAGCTTTGATAGTAGTAAAAATAAAGAATTGCCTGAATGGTTAATCAAGGATTATAAAGCCCAACATCAAGGAATATGGCCATTCAAAAAAGCTGGGATTGCTTTTGTGCATGATGACAAGCGTGTAGTGATTTTGGAAGAGGAAAATGATTTGACCAGTCAATATCCTGAAATTGTTGCCAATAAAGAAGGGATTGCTAAATTTCATTTAAAAGAAAGCACCACTTATACTTATTGGTTTGAAATCATGGATTTTGATCAAAATACCAATCATGCGGCGGCAAGTTTTAATATTAATACCAATGATAGGGGGGCAGCCATTTTGAATAAAGCTAAAATACCCAATAGTTTTCCAGCTATTACTTTGCATCAAAAAGACGATTACCAATTCTTTTACCTTTCCACTGATTTTTCCGAAAATCCAATTGGTATAAAGTCTGCTTATTTTAAAGGCATGCCTTTGTTTAAACCCTTTCTTTACAATGCTAGAGATAGGATGGATAGGAGGGTGTTTTTTTGGGAAATCTATCAACCCTTGCTGACCAATGTTCTCAATGATTATTATTATTCAAAACACAATTAATTTGCAGAGTAGCGTAATAATAGCGTATCTGGAATTAATTTCAAACTACCCATAAATTGATCATTCTTTGATTTAAACCTATTAAACCCAGCTTTTAGTTGGTTGGTTTTGTCTGCATCTGTAATAGGAGTTAAATCCATATTGGCAGAAATTTTAAAAAGGCTATTCTGATTTATCCAATAATCCCCTTGTACAAAATCTACTATATCTGTTTTGGTCTGCATAAAAGGATACGCATGTATATTTCTAAATTGCCTTGTGGTATCTAAACCACTTCCCATCCACGCTACTGTATTTGGAAGTTGTAATTGATAGCTTTTTTGTAACCAAGCCAATAAACTTGGTGCAATATCAAAATGAGTAGAGATAGAAGAGAATTTGGCTGTACGTTTAAGTAATGGTGAATAGATCATCAATGGAACATGATATCTCTCTAACTTACTGCTCATAGGTATTTCAGGCATTCGATGGTCTCCCGTAATTAAGAATACCGTATTGTTAAAATCAGGTCTTTGTTGGTAGGCTCGTATAAAATTACCAATGGCTTCATCCATATATAGAATGCTCGCATATTGATAACTGTAATTTCTATAGTTTGCTTTTTGATCTTCTGTAAAACCTAATTGTGTCATTCTATCAGTAAATTTTTGCAAATAGGAATCCTGTTCATTAATTAGAAATGGGTTGTGGGTAGAAACTGTAAGCACCACACTTAATTGGGGTTTAGTACTGTCTTGTTGTGTAGCAAGAAACCTGTTTAAGAGGTCTTTGTCACCATATCCCCAACTAAATCCTTCTTTTGAAGATGGCATTTTGGTATAACCAGCTGGAAAATTGCCTTCGTCATAAATATGATCCACTTTGTTTTTATTCAAAAATTGTTTCATGTTATCAAACTTGGAATCTCCCCCATAATAAAAACTGGTTTGATAACCATTTTGTTTGAGCAAATTGATTAATGAAAAATGGCCAGGCATAGCTTCCCCTAACTCATTGAACCCATTTTTTGCAAATGGTAAGGAAGAAATTAAAGAAGGCAAGACAGCAAAAGTTCTTCCGCCTTCACTAAGAAAATTCTCCCAATACAAACTTCTTGTAGAAAGACTATCTATGTTTGGAGTGAAATTGCCTAAGTATCCACCACTATTGGTGAATGCCCTACCCAAACCCTCTACCAATAGAATGACAATATTTGGTTTGCGCGTACTTGTTTCAAAAAAGGGAGAGAGTACATCGGCACTACTATCAACTTTGTGTAAGAAAGGGAAATTGGACTCGTCTACATATTGAAACTTTGTCAACGTTGATCCATTGTCTATATCAATAGCACCTCCTAAATAGTTGGAAGCATAGATATCATATTCTTGCTCGGCAGGAAAGAAATGAGACCAGGTTGCTTTTAAAAAATGATGTGATTTATTAAGTGAAAGGTTATTACTGGCTTCATTGCCTGGCATCCAATCTTCTACTTGCTGTGGAATGTTGCTCAAAAAATTAATAGCCATTAGTAACAAGATCAGGTAGCCAAAAATGGGTCTGGGATGCACTTTTTTGGGTATGGCAATCAATGCGGCTAATGCACCAATGGTAATTAAGCTACCCGCCAATAATAATGGAATAGGAATACCGCCGGCAGATCCAACAGTTTGTTTTATGTCTGCAATGCTATAACCCCAAAGGTCTGCTCCTAATGGAACAAGGGTACTTACAAAATACTGTGATAGAGATAACTGCACTAGTGTTAAAATAATAGCACTAATTATAAAAAATAGTTTTCCCAAACCATGGTGAATAAGCACTAGTATTAAATAGAAGGGGAGCATCCATCCAAGGGCAGTAATCCAGAAAATTAGATCTTTTGCAAAAGCATTCACTAAGACTAAACCAAAAGAAGGAGTTAATCCGTGTTTGAAATAATCAACACTTAATTCAAAAATTCTTCCCAACAAACATAAGCCGCCAAATATGAGCGCCAATGATAGGAACTTGCTAAAACTGCCTGATAATGCATGGGTAATTTTTACTAAAATGGGAATTAGGTATTTTTCTACCATCCATTTGGGTTCTTCGGTAGGCTTAGCTGGGGTAGATTGATTGATTCTTGCTGGTAGGTTTGTGGTAACGGACGATGCAACAGGTTGCACTTTTTTGGTAAACCCTTGCCGGGTCATTTCTCCCCATGACTTATTATTGGTAATCAAATTCCAATAACCTTTAATGCCGCTCCATACCAAGAATGGATGAAAGAAAAATGGTTCAGTGGCAGCTGTAAACATGAGCCGCATGATGTCAATTTTTCTCTTGTATTGATTAAAAGAAGCTACTTCCATTAAGATAGCAAAAGCAGAATAGAGGTATACAAAAAATACAATAAATAAAGAGAAGCCAAAAAAGAAACCCCAATCTAAATGGCCAGTTAAAGCCATGATGATAAAAGTAAAAAATCCAAAAAATTCAAAAATAGGAGCACACATTTCAAATAAGAACCAATAGGGGTAGCTAATCATGCCTAGTAAACGATACCTAGGATTAAAGAACATGATTCGGTGCAATTTCAGAGTTTCAAAAGTTCCCCTGATCCATCTATTTCTTTGTCTACCTAAAATGGTATGATTAGAAGGTACTTCTGTCCAACACAATGGATCTGGAATGTATCGGATATTATAATCCTCATTTCTTTCTTCCATATATCTACGCATCCTAACCACTAATTCCATATCCTCGCCTACGGTATTATGATTGTATCCGCCACAGGCGATGGCTATTTCTTTATCAAATGCACCAAATGCGCCAGAAATTAAGAGTAATCCATTTAGCCTGCTCCAAGCCATTCTTCCAAGAATAAACGCACGTATATATTCCAAAATCTGAATCCTTGGTAAATAGTCTTCTGGTAGCCTAACTTTTAATAATCTTCCCTCTTCTACAATGCAAGAGTTAGCAACCCTTATTACACCACCAGTAGCAATTACTTTTTTCTTGGTTTGCTCCATAAATGGTTTAACCATTTTTAATAATGCATCCTGTTCTAATATGCAATCAACGTCTATACATACCAGGTATTTTTTAGATGAAATATTAATTCCAACATTTAGAGAATCGGCTTTGCCACCATTGAATTTGTCAACAACAATCAGTTTGTGGTGAATGTTTTTTCTACTCTTGTATACACCTCTAACTTCTTTTGTTGCAATTTTTGCATCAATAAAATGATCTACTCTTACCAAGTCAAATGCTTTGATAAGTTTTTCTAAAGAATCATCCTTGCTACCATCATTGACAATGATTACCTCTAAATTGGTATAAAAAATAGACAGTAAAGAGCGCACATTTTCTACAATGGTTTTTCCTTCATTGTATGCAGGAGCAATAATACTAACTGTTGGCGCGTGTATAGAGGAAGCTAGTAAACGGTAGTCCGTAAACCTATTCTTGCGCATATACTTAGTAGTCTCCCCTATGGAAAAAAGTCCTAAAAACACATAAGACAAAAGTAATAGTGCTGAATAGGAGAAAACAAGCACGGTTAGAATATCCAATAATATTTCTGACAATTTATCCCAAGTCATGGCATACCAATTATGTGTTGGAAAATGCGCTGAAAAGGCTCTGGTTGTGTTAAACTTTTGTCTTTCAACAAGTGGATGCCGTTTTTGGAACAATGAACCAAGGCTGCTGCGGCTTTTAATTTAATGGTATCGTCAGGTTCATCTAGAAGTGCTTCAATTTTATCTGATTCTTCAGCAGTTCCTAATAAGCGCATGGCGTCTAAAATTAGAATCTGATCATTGCGGCTAGCGTCTTGAAAATAATCTAACAAGATGGTGGGGGTAAATTGATCTTCTAGTTGAATAATAGCTTTTACCGCCTGACTTCTTACTTCTGGCGATGGATGGTATAAGCTTGCTTTTAAAGAATCTATTAATCCTAGTTGTTGGTATTCATAAGTTAGTCTAAGGGCAAAGATGACTACCGTGTGGTTTTCTGCTTTTAACCATCCTGGTATTTTATCACTCAAGTCAGATTTTTCAGGAAACAATTTCAGCTGTTCTAAAAGTTTCAATTGTTGCCATTCCGTAATAGGGTAGCTTACAAAGTCTAAAAATTGAAGTCCTTTGAATCCAATCAAATGCACTACGGCAATCTGAGCTTCCATCCTTACAAATTCATCCCTGCTATTGGTGAACTGTTCAATTTGTTCATAGCAATCCCGTTGTTCCATCATGTATAATTCTTGGATTCCTCTTGCTTTTTTATACCAAGGTTGGCCCTTTTGAATTTTTTTTAAGGAATAATTTTTCAGCCCAAGTTCTCCATAGAGATGCACCATTTTTTCAGCGGCTTCACCTGAATAATTTTGTTTGCATCTAATGAGTTCATCTATACAATACTGTCTAGCCAATGGGTCTTCAATTATCTTACCCATTTTGGCCAGAATTTTCTTTGAAGCCAAGGATTCTTCAATTAAAATGGTTGTAATCAGGGGCTCTAATAATTCCTTTATTGATATTATTTTAAAATGTCTTTGTTTTTTTTGAAATAAAATGGCGTAAACTGCCGCCACCACAATTGCAATCATGACAATCATGATTTTCAAAACCATGTTAAGCGTCTCTTGGTCTAAGAGTTGGTCTAACAAAGCAGTTTTGCCCAATAGTACGCTATAGAGATGAGTTGGAAATATGTCAACAAGCATTTGGGCCATTTGAGTCATGCAATATTTAGGTATCAAGTGCAACCTCTTGCTTAAAGTTAATACAATGTTGCAAGTTAACGATGCTTGATTGGCTCACATGCCAATTATGCTTCAAAAAAAAGGAGGTTTCGGTTATTTGACCTAGATAATATTACTATCTACAATTCCATTCATCAAAAAGGAGGCTTTTGATTTTTTGCTTTCTCTGGATTTGGTTACTTTAATATTTCAAAATTAACCTCATGAGAAAATACCCTTTTCTAGGCAGGATGGCTGTTCTTGTCTATTTCTTGTCATCCACTATCATTTCAAATGCCCAATCCTCTGATGCCATTGTAGATAGTATGGTTGCAGAAGCATTTAAAAGAAGTCAACTAGAACCTTTGGCCAAGGAATTGTTAGATGGAATTGGTCCAAGATTGGTTGGGAGTCCTGGTATGCAACAAGCCAATGATTGGGCAGTAGAAAAGTACAAATCTTGGGGAATCAACGCTAGAAATGAACAATGGGGTCAGTGGCGTGGATGGGAACGTGGGGTATCACATATTGACCTGGTTTATCCTAGAGTCAAAAGCTTGGAGGGAATGCAATTGGCTTGGAGTCCAAGTACCAAGGGTAAGGCCAAAACGGGAGAAGTGATCATTTTACCCGATTTAAAGGACAGTCTTGCTTTTGCTAATTGGTTACCCAATGTAAAAGGAAAATATGTCATGATTTCTATGAACCAACCAACAGGAAGACCTGATTATAACTGGCAAGAATTTGGGACCAAAACTTCTTTTGATAATATGAAAGCCAATCGCGCAGCACAAACCGATGCTTGGCGTAAAAGGATTGCAAATACTGGTTATACCAATAGAACCCTACCTGTTGCGTTAGAAAAAGCTGGGGCAATTGGGATAGTGATGAGCAACTGGTCTTCAGGTTTTGGTGTTAATAAAATATTTAGTGCCTACACCAAGAAGATTCCAACTGTTGACCTTTCTTTAGAAGACTATGGTTTGGTTTATAGATTGGCGGAAGCTGGAACTGCACCCAAAATTAGTGTACGTGCAGAGAGCAAAGAAAATGGCATAGTGCCCACATTCAATACTATTGCAGAAATCAGGGGAACTGAAAAGCCTGACGAATATGTGATGTTGTCAGCACATTTTGATTCATGGGATGGTGCTGCAGGTGCAACAGACAATGGAACTGGAACTCTCACCATGATGGAAGCTATGCGGATACTCAAAAAGTATTATCCAAATCCCAAACGAACCATTTTAGTGGGTCATTGGGGTAGTGAAGAACAGGGACTAAATGGCTCAAGGGCTTTTGTAGAAGATCATCCTGAAATTGTCAATAATCTACAAGCTTTGTTTAATCAAGACAATGGTACAGGAAGGGTTGTGAATATTTCTGGACAAGGGTTTGAAAAAGCCAAAGAATTTATTCCAAGATGGTTGTCAAAAGTGCCAGATGACATTCGCAAACCAATTGTAACCAGTTTTCCAGGAACCCCAGGCGGAGGTGGATCAGACTTTGCATCTTTTGTAGCAGTAGGAGCGCCAGGCTTTTCATTGAGTTCACTTAACTGGTCTTATTTTAATTATACCTGGCATACCAATAGAGATACTTATGATAAAATTGTCTTTGACGATGTAAAAAACAATGCCGCCCTTGCAGCCATTATGGCTTATATGGCTTCTGAAGATCCAGAGAAAACCTCCAGAGAAAAAGCAGTACTTCCTGTGAATCCACAAACAGGAAAACCAGCTGTTTGGCCAGTACAAGTAAAAGCAACAAGAAAGGGTGGAATTGATTAATCAGGACAATCGAGTCTTGTAAGCACTTTCTTTTTATTAAAGGGGTGGATGTTTAGCATTAGATATCCGCCCCCATTAACACTCTTAATGGTTTTGCCTCCACTAAAATCATGGAATCCAAGAGTAAGTGGGCCAAGTTTAACAGCAGCCCCAATCCACAGTTGACCTTGGCTATTGTATTGAACAGGTAAATAAAATCCCCAACTTATATTTTCCCATCTAGGTGTGATGGTAATTAAATTGGTTTCTCTAGTATGTAATTGGGTGAAGTGAGAAGTGCTATAAACATTCATACTCAATTCGGCATTCACAGCAAAATGATTGCCTAGGTTCTTGTCAACATTGATAATAATTCTAGTGGGTTTGCTAATTGAAAAATTATTATAAATACTGTCATACCCATTAAAGACAGTTTTTAAACTGTCTTTAAATTCAGCAATAGAGGCAGGGTTACCAAACTTGTTTTCAAATACTTTATAGTCAAATTGGGCTACAGGATCTTTAAAAATGCCAGATGAAGTACTGGGTTTGTATTTGTTGGCCCCAATATCCATAATGCTAAAACCAAACTTCCAATCATAATTCAAAGGGTTATACTTGGTTCCTGGTTCAACTGGGTCCTTGTAAGTAGTGTATTCCAGACCCAAACTCAAACCTAAACCAGTTTTAGAATTTTTGACAAAGGCTTTGGCAAAATCTGCTCCACCAGTATAGTTAATGTCATAATTATCTGAATAAGCATATTCAGCAATCCCATCAATAAAAACGTAGTTGGTATCAGTTCCATTGATGACTTCTTTAGTAGATACGTTTTTAATTTTTGCATAGCCACCAGAAATGGCTTTATCTATTTGTAAGGTAATACCCCCAGTTAGCCTACCATAAGGAGTACTAAATAATTCTTGAGCATAACTCAGATTCATTTCTAAATATCCAGAATGGTTTAAGAATCCTCCAATACTTGGAGTGGTCCTATTACTATTAAAAAAGCTATAGGTAGTTGTCATTGTATCGCTGAAAGCAAAAGGGGTTGCTTTATAGTGGTCATACAATCTACCTCTGAATCCCACTGTAATGGCTGATTTTGGGGTGATCTGGTATTGAAAATGCATGAGGTTAAAATCAGTGCTCTGGTGCCCAAAATAACCATGAACCCCATCTTCCACTTTGAAACTAGTATTGCCTGGATTTTTGTAAGAGAAACCCTCTAACAAAAAATGATTGGTACTAACCGTAGTTTGAAAGGAAAATAGGTTTAAATCCCATTTATGGAGGTTGTTTACACTAGAAGCAGGATTATTTAAAATGCTCATTGCGCCTGCATAGGGAGAACCGTTTGTAGCATGATATTGTTGTGCCTTAACTTGGTTGTTGAGGAGAGAGTAGCAACACAAAATTCCAATACAAACAAATAATCTCATCATCCCCATTATTGATTCTAAATAAAGCCTTAAGCAGCTTGTACAGATTTTTACTCAGTAGAAACGGTAAAATACTCAAAAAATTGGCTTAAACTGCAAAGGTTTTCCCAATACTACACGTCTAATACATAACTAACTGCAGTTTGAGCGATCAGGACTTAATTGAACTACTAAAACGGGGTGATGAACAGGCATTCAGAAAGCTGGTAGAAACCTGGCAGGATCTGGTGTTTAATACCGTATTGGGTATGGTGCAGGATTTTCAGGAAGCGGAAGACCTATCTCAGGAAGTGTTTATTCAAGTCTATCAATCAATCAAGCAGTTCCGTGGAGACGCTAAGTTATCAACTTGGATTTACCGAATAGCTGTTACCAAATCACTGGATTGGGGTAGAAAAAGAAAGACCAAAAAGAGAATTGATTTGATGAAGTCATTGATTGGATTTGGAGATAAAGAACCACAACCAAGTGAATTTATTCATCCGGGGGTTGTGATGGAGAAAAAAGAATCGGCAGGGAAATTGATGAAAGCCATGCAGGCACTGCCCGATAACCAACGAGTGGCATTCACCTTAGTAAAGGTAGAAGGCCTTAGTTATGAAGAAGTGGCAAGCATTATGGAGACTACTATTAAAGCAGTAGAAGCATTGATGCATAGAGCAAAAGAGAATTTAAGAAAGCAATTGAAAGATTATTATTCTAACCAATAAAATGGGCATATGGAATCAAAAAATTTACATAATCAAATTGAAGAGAGCCTTTCTAGTTTAGATGGGGTTCAAAGAGCAGCTGCACCCGACTTTTTTTATACTCGCCTAACAGCAAGAATGGAAAAAGAATTGACCACACCTGCTTGGATCCCATTTGGCAAACCAGTTTGGTTGATTGCAACACTGATGGTTTGCTTGGTTATGAATGCCTTGATGATAACGCAAAGCAAACATAACAAAACCAGTACCACTACTACTAATACTAGTTCTAGTTTGCAAAGTTTTGCAGCAGAATACGAATTGAGTAGCACCGTTAATTATTGAATTGAAGCAAATGAACACTATAGTTAAAAACAAACTGATTACCTATTTAGTAGTCCTATTGTTGGTAGCCAATAGCATTGCCATGGGAATGTATTGGTGGCAACAATACAATAACAGTCCACAAGCTGCAAGTGCAAAAGACAATCAAGGTGCATCTGCGTTCTTAAAGGATAAACTCGGATTTGATTCTGCACAGCTAGTGGCTTTTAATGTATTACAGCAAAACCATCGCCAAGCCATTAGAGCTGTTAAGGATTCCATGCATTTTGCCAAGGATCAATTTTTCAATTTATTAGAAAAAGACAGTGTATCAGAACAAGAATTGGTAGATGGAGCTTCTTTAGCTGCTAAAAAACAAATTCAATTAGATAGAATTACGTTTGATTTTTTCAAATCTGTACAAGCGCTTTGCAGACCTGATCAGAAAATTATCTTTAGAGAAATTATCCAAGAAGCATTACGGATCATGGGCAGACCAGCACCACCACCGGGCGGTAGAGGGCCCAGAGGCCCAAGAGGTCAAGGCCCCAATGATGGTCCCCCAGAAGATGGCCCACCACATGATGGTCCACCGCAAGACGGGCCTCCCAATGATGGCTCCCCGCAACATGCTCCAAAAAACAATCCCTAATCCAAACAACATGAGCAAACTATTCACTACTATATTTTTGCTGGTTGCCTTACTAGGCAATGCCCAACCTCCAGCTGGTCCAAGACCACCCAAGCCAGAGGAACAATTAAAAATGGCCACTGAAAAGATTAACAAGGAATTGAAGTTGAATCCATCTCAACAACAAAAAGTAAAAGCTGCCTACGGCGATTTTTTCAATGAGATGGATAAAATGCACCAAAAAAATCACAAACCCCAGGACGGCCCACCTCCACCACCAACGGAAGCTGAAAAAGCAGCAAGAAAAAAATTGGCTGCTACCAGAGACGCCAAAATAAAAACGGCGTTAACAGCAGATCAATTCAAGCAATACCAAGCATTGGAGAAGACCATGCATCCTCCAAGAAGAGAAGGCCCTCCTCCTGGAAAGCCTCAATAAGATTATAACTTCAAATTTCCCCCCTGCGCAATCCATAAAAGAAAAGACCCCTGTAGAAACAGGGGTCGTCTTCGATTGCTTGCCATATAAGAAAAAAGATAATTCGTGTTTTGGTCAATCTCTGCTTAAGCGCTTCCTAATTGACATTGTAAAGATAGGGGAATAATCATTACACAAAGTAAAAAATTTATTAATTCAACATATTTTTTTAATTTTTATGCAAAAAACAATGATTTTGCTTCAAAAAGAATATATGTTAATAATTTATTATTTTAAAGAATAACTGTAAAAGTAGATTTTTTACTTTGTAATAATTGTTAATAAACTGATAATCAATTTATTTTACCCGGATAGACCTTTAAAGCAGCTTCCAGACAATCCATCGCTAAATTTATATCATTTAAATTTAATACGTATGCAAGTCTCACTTCTTGCTTGCCTAAGCCGGCAGTTCCATAAAATCCGGTAGCAGGAGCCAGCATCACGGTTTGCCCTTCATGGCTAAAGCTTTCTAGTAACCATTGGCAAAAAATATCCGCATCATCAATGGGTAATTGGGCCATTGCATAAAAAGCACCGCCTGGATTAGGGCAGAACACGCCATCCATGGCATTGAGTCTAGTTACAATTAAATCCCTTCTTGATTTATATTCGGCCTTGGTAGTATCAAAATAATCTGCGGGTAGGTCAATGGCAGCTTCTCCAGCAATTTGAGCAAAGCTTGGAGGGCTTAATCTAGCTTGAGCAAACTTCATCACAGCATCTAACACTGCTTTGTTCTTGCAAACAAATGCACCAATTCTACCACCACAAGCACTATAGCGTTTGCTAATGGTATCCATGATCACTACATGGTCATCAACGCCAGATAAATGAAGGGCAGAAGTTTGTGTGCCTTCATAGCAGAATTCTCTATAAGCCTCGTCAGAAAACAAATAAAGATTGTGTTTGAGCACCAATTCTTTTAGCTGTTCCATCTCGGCCCTACTATATAAGTAACCGGTAGGGTTATTGGGATTGCAAATAACAATGGCTTTGGTTCTTGCCGTGATCTTTTTTTCAAAATCCGCAATAGGAGGTAGCGCAAATCCATTTTTAATATGAGAAGTAATGGGCACTACGGTTACGCCAGCTGCTACAGCAAATCCATTGTAATTGGCATAAAAGGGTTCAGGGATAATGACTTCATCGCCCGCATCTAAACAAGCTAGGAATCCAAATTGAATGGCTTCACTACCACCCGTGGTGATGATGATTTGGTTATGATCCACTTCAATTCCAACTGACTTATAATAGTCTACTAACTTGCGTCTATAACTTTCGTTTCCTGCACTATGACTGTATTCTAGCACTTTAAAATCGCTATTGCGCACTGCGTCTAAGACCATCTTAGGCGTAGCAATATCGGGTTGACCAATATTTAAATGATAGACTTTGGTGCCCCTTTTTTTAGCAGCTTCGGCATAGGGAACCAATTTGCGGATGGGTGATGCGGGCATGTCATGTCCGCGTTGGCTTATTTGTAACATGGGGCAAAGATAATAGAGCCCTGTGGGTATAAAAAAGAAAACCATCCCAATTGGAGGGATGGTTTGTTAAATATTTGTAAGCAAAGTTTAAGACTTGGGTTTTGCTTTTTTATTAGCTGCGTCAATTTTGGCTTGAGTCTCTTTGTCCATCAATACTTCGCCTTCTACGGTTAGTAAATAGGGTTGTGTGCTATGAGCAAATTTTACATTCACCGTTTTTTTGAAAATACCAGACATGGCTGCATTATAAGTGACTTTAATAGTAGCCGATTGTCCTTTAGGTAGTGGAGCTTTGCTGTATTCAGGTTCAGTACAACCACAATCTGCTTGTGCAAATTCAATCACTACAGGTTTTGCAGAGGTATTGGTATAAGAAAAGGTATAAGAAGCAGGAACGCCTTTTTTGATCTTGCCAAATTTATGGGTTTGCTCTTTGAACTTGATATCGGTTTGAGCAAAACTTAAACTAGTGGCAAATACTGCCAAACAAAGAAGTAAAGATTTCATAGTGCTATTTTGTAAAAATTAATTGCCGTTAGTAATAAGAGCTGGTTTAGACTTTGCGGTACCATTGTTAGTTGCTGGGGCAGGGGCTGCTTCTTGAATACCCTCACCAGTAAAACTTAGTTTTTTGGTTAAACCGCCAGAGAAATAAACGTCTATAAATCGGGTAAAAGCCCCAACCACACTGCTATTAAAGCGAATAGTCATTTTAGAAGTCTGACCTGGTCCAAATTTTTCATTGGGTGTAAAACTAGGGGTAGTACAACCGCAACCAGGTTGGGCCTGTAATACCGTTAAAGTGTCTTTACCAATATTTTTGAATTCAACCACATATTCAACGGGTTTGCCATAGGCTATTTTGCCAAAATTGTAAGCATCGTTCTTGAATTCTACAACAGAGCCTATTTCTTTAGGTTGAGGACTAGTAGTTGCAGACTGGCTAAATGCGGATCCTGCAAGCAGGATTGACAGGGCCATCACGAAGATCTTTTTCATATAGGGAATATTTTGCCCTAAATGTACCAATTCTAATTTTTTTGAAACCATGACTGGCCATTTTTTTTGTCATTTTCAGTACTTTAACACCTAATATGGGCACTGAAATGATTTTATGGGATAAACTGTTGAGAAATAAGGGCTTTTTGAAAACTAATTTCTGTTAGTCTATTCAGGTTCTAACGTTATTTTTGTACTATGGAACTAACCACTTCTTTGGAACAAACCAACGATATGCTTTCTTTTGAAGGTTTTAGGAAAGCGGTGTTGGAAGATTATCGTTTTGCTGTTATCAGCAGGGAAACTTCTTTGTTGGGAAGACGAGAAGTTTTAACAGGCAAGGCCAAGTTTGGCATTTTTGGAGATGGTAAGGAAGTGGCGCAGGTGGCCATGGCAAAGTTTTTTCGCCAGGGCGATTTTAGGAGTGGCTACTACCGCGACCAGACATTTATGTTTGCCTCAGGACTTGCCAGTGTAGAACAGTACTTCGCTCAATTATATGCCGATCCCCATAATGATCCCTTTAGCTATGGGCGTCAAATGAGTTCTCATTTTGCTACGCGATTTGTAGACGATAATGGGAATTGGATGGATCTTGCCAATAGGAAAAACATTTCTTCGGATATAGCACCTACAGCTGGGCAAATGCCACGGGCTTTGGGTCTGGCTTTTGCTTCTAAAATTTTTAGAAATAATAGAGAACTACGTAAGCTAGATGCTTTAAGTCATAATGGTAATGAAATTTGTTTTTGCACCATTGGAGACGCCAGTACTACAGAAGGACATTTCTGGGAAACCATTAATGCTGCAGGTGTTTTACAAGTACCCTTAGCCGTTTTTGTCTGGGACGATGGTTATGGAATTTCAGTTCCTAAAAATTATCAAACCACTAAGGGCTCTATCTCAGACGCATTAAAAGGTCTAGAGAAATTAGAAGACACCAATGGTATCAGAATTTATAAGGTAAAAGCTTGGGATTATGCGGGCATGTGCGAAGTGTTTGAAGAAGCATTGCAACGCGTTAGAGAAACCCATGTGCCTGTGCTCTTTCACGTTGAAGAAGTAACCCAACCCCAAGGACATTCTACCAGCGGTAGTCATGAAAGATACAAGAGTCAAGAGAGATTGGAATGGGAACGTGAGTGGGATTGTATTAAGAAAATGCGCGAATGGGTTATTGAAAATAATTTGGGTAGTCATGATGAATTAGTGGCCATTGAAGCGGAAGCCAAAGAACATGTAAGGGAACAAAAAGGTCTGGCTTGGAACAAATATTTAGACCCTATCAAAACCCAAGTGGCAGAAGCGGCTGATAAAATTCAGTCCATGATGATCAATGACATGGAAGTTTACAATGCCATTCAATTGATTGTATCTGAATTAACGGCCAATCGGGAGCCATTGATGCGTGATGTACATCGCGCCATAGCGCTGGCATTGGAATTAGCTCCTAATTCTCCATCTGCTCCAGAGCTCAAGGCTTACAACAAGGCCTTGATCAAGCAGAACGAATATTTGCATACCAGTCATCTCTATAATGAAACACCAAAGTCAGCTTTAAAAGTTGAACAAGTAAAACCCTTGATTTCTTTTGATGCGCCCATGGTGAATGGCTTTGATGTATTGAACAAATATTTTGATGCTCTATTTACAGCCAATCCAAAAGTCTTTGCTTTTGGAGAAGACGTGGGTCATATTGGAGACGTAAACCAAGGCTTTGCTGGATTACAAGACAAACATGGTCCGGATAGGATCATGGATACGGGTATTAGAGAATTGACCATTGTGGGACAAGCCATTGGTCTTGCTTTGCGCGGATTAAGACCTATTGCAGAGATCCAATACCTTGACTATTTATTATATGGTTTACAACCTTTGAGTGATGACGTAGCCACTACGCATTTCCGCACACGTGGTATGCAAAGTGTTCCCTTAATTATTAGAACAAGGGGTCATAGACTAGAAGGTATTTGGCATAGCGGATCGCCCTTGGGCTTAGTGATTAATGCGCTTCGCGGATTGTATGTATGTGTGCCAAGAAATATGGTGCAGGCTGTTGGTATGTACAATACTTTATTGCAAGCCAATGACCCAGCTATTGTGATTGAGTGTTTGAATGGCTATAGACTCAAAGAAAAAATGCCAGCCAACTTAATGGAGTATACCATTCCATTGGGAGAGCCAGAAGTGATTAGAACCGGAACAGATATCACTATTGTTTCTTATGGTTCAGTACTGCGCATTATTGAGGAAGCAGCGCAGCGTTTAGAAAAGGAAGGCATTAGTTGTGAGATAGTAGACGTACAAACCTTATTACCTTTTGATTTGAATCATTCCATTGTGGAGTCACTCAAAAAAACCAATCGAATTGTATTTATAGATGAAGACGTTCCTGGTGGAGCATCGGCCTATATGTACAATATGGTGATGGAAAAACAGGGCGGTTACAAATGGTTAGACGTGAATCCAAGAACCATTACTGGAAAGCCTAATAGACCTGGCTATGGTAGTGACGGGGACTATTTTAGCAAACCCAATGCAGAAGAAATTATTGAAGTGATTAGAGAAATGTGCAACGAATAGGAGTTGAATTTGTGCTAGTCTAGAAAAAGCGATTTCAATGCTGGTGTTGGAACCCAACAAGATTCCTGTTTACCAAACCAGCGATAGCGATTTTTGGCAATAAAATTATACACTGCGTCTCTGATAAATTTGGGGACAATGATAAATGCATACAAAAGGGGCCATCCACCGGATAGTCCCTTTGTTGTTTTTAGGGCTCCAGTAGAGCGGGTAAAGACTATGCCATTTTCGTATAAAATAAAGCTAGACAAATCGGTAGTTGACAAACCCGCTTTTTGTGCAATGGCTTGTCCATAATTACTTTGTAGGGACGCGAATCTGAATTTTTTTTGTGGGTCCCTAGCAATTACAAATTGCACCGCTGCGTTACAGAGATTGCAAACGCCATCAAATAATATAACTGGGTGTTCTTGGGTTTCCATGAAAAAAGCCGTCCTGAATAATCGGGACGGCTCTAAGTTAACAATATTACTAGTGATTAGTTTAACCCATATTGTGGAAGACCTTGTTCACGTCTTCATCCTGCTCCAAGCGCTCAATCAATTTAGAAACGTCTTCTGCTTGTTCATCGGTAACAGGAACAGTAGTGGTTGGAATCCATTCCAATTCTGCACTTAGTGGACTTAGGTTTTTGTCTTCCATGGCTTTTTGTAGGTTACCAAAATCTACAAAGGCACAACGCAAAACCAAGATTGGATTACCATCGTCATCTGTGCTTTCTCCCAATTCATCCAAACCGTGGTCAATCAATTCCAGTTCCAGCTCATCCATATCTAAGCCCTCTAGCTTTAGTTTAAACACCCCCATTTTCTTGAATTGGAAACTTACGGCACCGCTATTACCCAATGCACCATTTCCTTTGTTGAAATGGCTTTTCACATTGGCAACTGTTCTAACGTGGTTATCTGTTGCAGTTTCTACTAATAAAGCCACACCGTGTGGAGCGTATCCTTCGTAAAGTATTTCTTCATAGTTGCTGGTGTCCTTACCCATGGCGCGCTTAATAGCAGCTTCCACACGGTCCTTTGGCATACCAACACTCTTGGCATTCTGAAAGCACCTACGCAGGGCTGGGTTGGTGGCAACATCGGGGCCACTTGCTTTTACAGCAATCACAATTTCCTTACCAATTCTGGTGAATTGCTTGGCCATTCTGTCCCAACGGGCAAACATGGTTGCTTTTCTTACTTCAAATATCCTACCCATAAAATGCTTTTAGCTTTGTTAATTAGGATGGCAAAATTAGCATATTGAAACGTAGTGGCCAAGTGTAAAGAAAAACGCCTGTCAGTTTTGAAGCTGACAGGCGTTTTTATAAAAGATGCTACTAATTAGTGTTTCTCAAAATCAGATGCTTTAGGAATAATGTCACTTGGATTCTGAAGTTTACTTCTTTTCTTACTGTATAAGAAATAAACAACCAATCCAAGGGCCATCCAACCAAATGCTACTTTCAGCGTGGTTGAATCCAATACCAAAATCATAGAAGTACAAACAATTACTCCCAAAGAAGATACAATGGGTACCAATGGGGTTCTGAATGGACGCTCTAATTCTGGAGATTTAACCCTCAATACCCAAACCCCAATACTAACTAGTACAAAGGCAAACAGGGTACCAAAAGAGGTAAGGTCACCAGCTACGTGTCCTGGAACAAATGCCGCAAACAATCCTACAAAAACGAATAGGATAATATTGGCTTTGTAAGGCGTTTTGAATTTAGGATGCAATTCTCCAAATGCTTTTGGAATCAAACCATCATTACTCATAGAGTAGAAGATACGGCTCTGACCCATTAACATCACCAAGATCACGGAAGAGAAACCGGCCAAGATGGCAACGGTTACTGCTTTGGCTAACCAACCGTATCCAGTCATATAAGTACTAATGGCATAAGCAACAGAAGCTTCACGGCCTTTTTCTGGATCCACAAAATCTTTCCAGTTTGCAACACCGGTTAATACGTGTCCAAAAAGAATGTACAAAATGGTACAAACTACTAGGGAACCTAGGATACCAATAGGCATATCGCGCTTGGGGTTCTTGGCTTCTTGGGCAGCTGTAGAAACGGCGTCAAACCCAATAAAGGCAAAGAATACCACGGCAGCACCGCCCAATACACCACCCCAACCATGTTTGTTAAAGGGAGAGTAATCAGCAATCACTTTACCAGCACTGTCTAATACAGGTGCGGTTCCTTCTGGAATCAAATATGGTGTATGATTTTCAGGTCTAATAAACTGCCAACCCACGGCAATAAAGATCATTACAATGGCTACTTTAATAAATACGATAATGGCATTTACTATGGCAGATTCTTGGGTTCCTTTTATCAACAACAAAGTGATCAACAACAAGATAACCAAGGCAGGCGCATTGATCATACCTTGGTGCAAGACACCTGCAGAGTCTGTAAAGCTTTCAAAAGGGGAGTGACACCACTCATAGGGTATCTGCATCCCAAATAATTTATTAAGGTATTCGCTCCATGCAATAGATACGGTTGCTGCACCCAGCGCGTATTCCATGATCAGGGCCCATCCAATAATCCAAGCTACTAGTTCTCCCAATGTTACATAAGAGTAGGCATAAGCACTACCTGCAATGGGAATCATGGCTGCAAACTCAGCATAACAAAGACCAGCAAAAGCACAACCAATGGCTGCAATAATGAAGGAGATGGTTACAGCGGGTCCAGCAGATTGTCCTGCAGCAGCGGCGGTTCTTACAAACAAACCAGCACCAATAATGGCACCAATACCCAGCGCAATTAAGTTACCTGCACCAAGTGTCCTTTTCAGGCCGTCAGTAGATTCCTCTGCACTGGCCAGCATGGCGGAAAGCGATTTTTTTCTGAATAAACTCATAAATAGGTTGGTTGGTTTCTCTAAATAAATAGTAATAACTGGCAAAATAATCAATTTAGGCTTTCCCTCTGAAAAACTTTTATAAATGAGTAAATGGGTAAAAGGGGCATTTGCGCATAAATCTTATATTGCACAGCTAATGACCAAGACCATGCAGAAATCTAACAGGCTTACTTTATATATTATCATTTCCATGATTGCCGGGATTATTCTGGGTTATGTGATTCATACACAGGCTGGTCCAGAATTTATTGCCTCTTTTTCCAAGAACATCAAGCTTCTGACCACCATCTTCCTAAGACTGGTGCAAATGATTATAGCTCCTTTGGTATTTTCTACCCTTGTAGTGGGTATTGCCAAACTGGGTGATCTGCAGTCCGTTGGCAGGGTGGGAGGTAAGGCCTTATTATGGTTTGTGTCTGCTTCTTTTGCTTCTTTGTTATTGGGTATGTTACTTGTGAATCTGTTACAACCCGGTGTGGGAATAGATTTGAGCAATGCCGATGTAAATGGAGCCAAGGATTTGGTAGGCAAGACCCAAGAATTTAGTTTGATCAAGTTTGTGGAGCACGTGTTCCCCAAATCGGTTTTTGAAGCCATGGCCAATAATGAAATTCTGCAATTGGTCATCTTTAGTATTTTCTTTGGTATAGCTACTGCTGCTTTGGGTGAAAAAGCCAAAATTGTTGTTAAGGGATTAGATGCTGTAGCCCATGTGATCTTGAAAATGGTGGGATACGTGATGAATTTTGCTCCGCTGGGTGTTTTTGGTGCCATCTCTGCAGTGATTGCTACCAAGGGCTTGGAAGTCTTTGTTTTCTATGGTAAATACTTATTGTACTTTGTTTCAGGGATTGCCATTTTGTGGTTAATTCTTTTGACTGTAGGATTCATCATTTTAGGCAAGCGTCTGCCCCAATTATTAAAAGCCATTTTCCCTCCTTTAATTATTGCGTTTAGTACAACCAGTAGTGAAGCGGTATTTCCAAAACTCACAGAAGAATTGGAGAAGTTTGGATGCAAGGATAAAATTGTTGCTTTTATTCTTCCACTGGGTTATTCCTTTAACCTAGATGGAAGTATGATGTATATGACTTTTGCCAGTATTGCCATTGCGCAAGCATATAATATTCATTTAGACTATGGTACACAGTTTACCATGCTCATTGTGTTAATGTTAACCAGCAAAGGGATTGCGGGTGTGCCCAGGGCAAGCTTAGTTGTAGTAACTGCTACCTGCGCCATGTTTAATATTCCACCAGAGGGGATTGCCCTAATTTTACCCATTGACCATTTTTGCGACATGTTTAGAACAGCAACCAATGTGTTAGGAAACGCCCTAGCAACTACTGTTGTAAGTAAATGGGAGAACGCTTTGGAAAACCCAGTTGAAACCACTTAAGAAATGCTATGTTAGAAATATTTTTGTCAACCGCTTTTCATTGGAGTCAGTTATTGCAACCCCAGTTCTATATTGAACATGGTGGGTTATGGTTGATTTTATTTGTAGTCTTTGCTGAAACCGGATTGTTTGCCGGATTCTTTTTGCCGGGCGATAGTCTCTTGTTTGTTGCCGGTATTTATAGTACCAATTTGGCCAATGAATTTATTCCAACGGGTAATGAATTTTTAGACCTGATGGTGCTCATGGTTTTAATTGCTTCTGCTGGTATTGCAGGAAACGCCACTGGTTATTGGTTTGGTAAAAAAGTTGGGCCAGCCATGTATAGTTGGAAAGAGAATATTTTATTCAAGAGACATTATCTGGAACAGGCCCATGAATTCTATGAAAAGCATGGTGGTGGTGCTATTATCATTGCTAGGTTTATTCCCATCATTAGAACATTTGCGCCCATTGTTGCCGGCATTGTACAAATGGACAAAAAGAAGTTCATGGTATTCAATGTGATTGGATCTGTGGGTTGGGTATTTAGCATGTTGGTAGGCGGACATTTTTTACAAATCTGGATCCTCTCTCAATTTGGGTTTGACCTAAAACAACACTTAGAAGTGATTGTACTAGGCATTGTATTTGTAACCACGGCTCCCGTGATCTTCAAACTGCTTTTCAACAAAAAGAAAACAGCGTAACCTTCATGCAACAAGGATCCGGAAAACAGATTGCCGTTTTGTCAATGCCCGTAATTGTGGGGGCTTTGGGCTTTTTTGTAGACGTCTATGACTTACTTCTATTTAGTATAGTTCGCAAACCCAGTTTAGCATCTTTGGGTCTTACACCGGATCAGGTATTGAGCAAGGGCGAGCTGATCATCAGTGTTCAAATGATTGGGCTCTTGGTAGGTGGTATTGCCTGGGGCATTATGGGAGACAAGAAAGGAAGACTAAGTGTTTTATTTGGGTCCATACTGTTATACTCTCTGGCTAACATCGCCAACGGCATGGTGCAAACCGTGGAACAATATACCTGGATGCGTTTTATTGCGGGGCTAGGTTTGGCCGGTGAATTGGGTGCTAGTATTACCCTTGTCAATGAAATGCTATCAAAAGAAAAACGTGGTACTGGTGCTACCGTCATTGCCACTGTTGGAGTCTTTGGAGCTATCGCCGCATTTTTTGTCTATGACCATTTTCAAGACTGGCGTATCTGTTATTATATAGGTGGTGCCATGGGTCTTTGTTTGCTGGTCTTGCGTGTAAAAATTTCTGAGAGTGGCCTATTTGGTGAAGTAAAAAACAGTTCGGTTGAACGCGGTAATTTTCTCATGCTATTTACCAAGCGCGAAAGATTTTTTAGGTACCTAAAGGGCGTAGTCATTGGATTACCGGTTTGGTATGTGATTGGAATTCTAATAACTTTTTCTGACAAGTTTGGACACGAGTTTGGTATTGAGGGAGTGAATCCTGCCAAGTCAATCTTGTATCAATATATGGCCATCGCCATGGGCGATACCTGCGCTGGACTCTTGAGCAATTATTTAAAAAGTAGGCGTAAGGCACTCTTGATCTTTATGTCTATTCTTTCTTTTTTCTTGGTCATTTATTTTTCACAATTACTTGGATGGGGATCTGTGAATAGCATGTATTGGTTATGTGGTGGCTTAGGATTTGGCTCCGGATTCTCCGTTTTATATATTACCATGTCTGCTGAGCAATTTGGTACCAATCTGCGAGCTACTACCGCAATTTCTATTCCCAATGTAGTAAGAGGTATATTGCCTTTGATAATATTAATGCACAAAGGCATGACTAGTCTTTCTGGTAACTATTTGGCAGGAGCAGCTATTACTGGTGTTTTTATACTAGGAATGGCGTATTATGCAGCATGGCATACCAAGGAAACTTACGGTAAAGACCTTAATTTCATTGAAGATTAAAAAAAGACCCTAACCCCCAATTGACTCCCATGACTGAAAAGAAATTCGGCATTTTATCGCTGCCTGTGATTGTTGCAGCACTGGGTTATTTTGTAGACATATATGATCTACTCCTATTTACCATAGTTAAGAAACCCAGTATGATGGGGGTGGGTGCTACTGATGCAACCATGCTCATTGACAGTACCAAGGTAATCAACTGGCAAATGTTTGGTTTGTTATTGGGCGGTATTTTTTGGGGCATACTAGCAGACAAACGTGGAAGATTGAGTGTACTGTTTGGTTCCATTATTTTATATTCTATTGCCAATATTGTTACTGGATTTGTGGTAACTGTTGATCAATACGCAGCATGTAGATTTATTGCTGGTATTGGTTTGGCTGGTGAATTGGGTGCTGGTATTACATTGGTGAGTGAGATCTTGCCTAAGAATAAAAGAGGTGTTGGAACTTCACTGGTTGCGGGGATTGGTTTGTTTGGGGCAGTCTTTGCCTACTTTACCTATCAACTAACGGGTGACTGGCGTTTGTGTTATAAAATTGGTGGCGGATTGGGCGTTGGATTATTGCTGATGCGTGTAAGTGTAGCAGAGAGTGGCATGTTTAAACAAACGGCCAACCAACAAGTAAATAAGGGTAATATTTTTATGTTCTTTAATAATGCCAAGCGATTTAAAAAATATGCTTTGGCTATTTTAATTGGGCTTCCCACTTGGTATGTAATTGGCATTTTGGTGAACCAAAGTGACCGATTTGGAAAAGCCATGTTTAGCAGCACGGTGATTGATTCTGGAAAGTCTATCATGTTTGCCTATGTAGGTATTGCCGTTGGCGATATTTTAATTGGATTGATTAGTCAATATTTTCAAAGTAGAAAAAAAGCCTTGCTCATTTTCTATAGCTTAACCGTTATCTTTTTGTTCGTGTTTTTTAGTTCATGGAATAATTCAACCGAGCGCATGTATGCCATCTGTGGCGCATTGGGCTTCTCCACTGGTTTCTGGGCCATTTTTGTAACCATGGGTGCAGAACAATTTGGAACCAATCTTCGAGGAACAGCAGCTACAACAGTACCCAATATGGTGCGCGGTATTCTACCATTGATTAACCTCATGTTCTTAGACCTTTTCCAAAAATCTTGGGGCTGGGATATTATCAAAAGTGGTATTGTTACCGGTGTTTTGGTCATGTCTATAACTATGTTAGCTTACTATTTTACAGAAGAGACTTTTCACAAAGACCTCAACTATTTGGAGCCAGAAGAGATGCTGCCCTAAGATGCTTAACTTTACTGCATGAAATTTTTGGTCATCCGCTTTTCTTCTATTGGTGATATTGTGCTGGCAACCCCAGCCATTCGCTGTTTGAAGCAACAGGTGCCGGATGCCGAAGTTCATTTTTTGTCTAAAGCTTCTTTTAAAATAGTTACTGAGGGCAATCCTTATATTGATCGCTTTCATTATTTAAATGATGATTTTACTGGTTTAGTGGCTACACTCAAGGCCGAACAATTTGACTACATTGTAGACCTGCACGATAACTTTAGAACCCGAAGAATTGCCCTTGCTTTAAAAGTTCCTGTCTTGCGTTTTGACAAAGAAAGAATAGGTAAGTTCTTACTTACCAAGATGGGGATGAATCGGATGACGGGTAGGCATATTTCTGAAAGGTCTGTGGATGCTCTTGCGCCTCTTGGAGTTGTGAATGATGGCAAGGGTTTGGATTATTTTATACCAGCAGACCAAGAAGTTTGCATGACGGAATTACCCGCCGCACATTTAGCGGGTTATGTGGCTATTGTGATTGGCGCTTCTTATGCTACCAAAAAACTAACCATCGCCAAATTACAAACACTCTGTTTGCAATTGGAATATCCCATTATCCTAGTGGGAGGAAAAGAAGACGCAGCAGAAGGAGATGCCATTGCATCAGTAGATCCCATTCGCATTTACAATGCTTGTGGCAAATTTAAATTACATGAATCCGCAGACCTGGTACGTAAATCTAAATTGGTGATTTCACACGATACAGGTTTGCAATATATTGCTTGTGCCTTTTTAAAACCAGTGTTGGCCATTTGGGGAGGCACTTCTCCCTTACTAGATGTGGAGCCCTATTACCCCGCAGGTTTTACCATTGTAGGCAAAGCACCCTATCAAAATTTCTTGGTCCCCAACCTCTCTTGCCAACCTTGTTCTAATTATGGTACTAAGTCCTGCCCCAAGGGACATTTTAAATGCATGCTGCAACAAGATATTCCTGCTATTGTTTCAGCGGCAATGGGGTATTTGAAGGGGTAGTATGCTTATTTAATGGCTCTGCTTTTTTTCATGGAAGATTCCCTGATGATTAATTTCCCTTTTACTGTGATTTCTTTTAAAGAGGCATTTTGATTTATAATTTTATCTAACAATATTTTAGCTGCTTCTTCTCCAATAGCCACTGTTCTTACATCATAGGTAGTTAATTGCGGTTCAATGATCTCTCCTGTATATTCATTTCCAAATCCTGCAACAGCGATGGTGTCAGGAACTTTTATTTTATTCTTCTTAAGATATTGAATAATCTGAACTGCACTTTTATCTGATATGGAGAAAATGGCGTCAATTGGTTTTTGTAATTTTAACCAATTGTCAACTACTTTTATAACTGATGGTTGACTAAAGTCAACATGGGCAATCAATTCAGGGTCTTCAATCATCCCATTTTTTTTAAGGATGTTTAAATAGCCATTTTTTCTTTTTTGAGAAATATTTATTTCTTTAGGTCCTAATAGTAATGCGATTCTTTTACAACCTTTATCAATTAAATGTTGCGTAATTAATTCAGCCCCCATTTTATCCTCACAATAAACCCTAGATGTCTCAACCTCAGTATTTACTCTATAAAATTGAACAATGGGTATGCCCCTTTTCATTTGAATTTTAATATGGTCATAGGTGTCAGTTTTCAAAGTGTGGCATAAGAGCAGACCATCAATCATATTATTCATCAGTGCTTGAACATTGGCAACTTCTGTTCTATGTGATTCATCGGATTGGCAGATTACTACTCTGTAACCAGCTTTTGCTGCAACGTGTTGTATTCCGCTTAACATAGAAGAGAAGAAGGTGGTTTCCAAGTTTGGTATAATGACTCCTAATGTGTGTGTTGACTTTGTTACTAAACTTTGAGCCAAAGCATTGGGTTGATAGGAAAGCTCATTGGCTAATTTTTGTACGGCTGTTTTGGTTTTGGTGCTAATGTCTGGATGGTTATGTAAAGCTCTAGAAACGGTAGAAACAGAAATACCAATTGCCTTGGCTATATCTTGTAAAGAAGTCTGAAGTGAATTGCTAATTTTTGTTTTAGATTTTTGTTTATTGCTTTCATGATGGATGGTGAAATTATAGTTGCAATCCTTGCAATAAAATCGTTGCTTGTTTCTAACAATTCCAGATTTCTGTATTGTTTCAACTTTGTTACATTTTGGACAACTTACTCTAGGCATTTTTAAAAAATTGTCTATCTATCGAAAACGTTTCCGCAAATGATTTCGATAGGCGAATCTTGTTTTTGGTTTTTAGCTAAGCCATTTAATTATAATACTGATAGTATATTCAACAACCATTGTAAATATATAGATTTTTAACAATTATTATTCATCTATCCTATTTGCAGAAAAGATTGTGCATTTGCCATGAATAATCAATTTCAAATCAGATTGATTTATTGCAATTTGTTGCATATTCAAATTTCTAAATGAAATTAAGCTCTTAGCACTTTTTTGTAGGTCTTGAATTTTCTTATTATTGAAAGATTGAAAAATGATTTTAAGTCAAGGAACCGAAAATAGATTATTAAATAACGTTACTTTTTTTTCAGAACTTGTAGTTGTGGGCGGTGGGATTTCTGGTATTTGCGCTGCTATTGCTGCTGCTAGATTAGGCAATAAAGTGACGTTGGTTCAGGATAGACCTGTTTTAGGAGGTAACGCTTCTAGTGAAGTTAGATTGTGGATTTTAGGTGCTACATCCCATATGGGTAATAATAATCGATGGTCAAGAGAAGGTGGAATTATGGATGAAATATTGGTAGAAAATATGCACCGTAATCCAGAAGGAAATCCTATAATATTTGATACAATTTTGTTAGAGAAAGTTGTTAGTGAAACTAATATTCAACTTTTATTAAATACTGTAATTTATAATTTACATAAAAAAGATACTGATTCTATTGAATCCATAATTGGATTTTGTAGTCAAAATCAAACTGAATATCATTTATTTGCGCCTTGCTTTATAGATGCTTCTGGAGATGGTATTCTTGGTTTTTTATCAGGAGCTGCTTTTAGAATGGGTGCGGAGTCTACCTCTGAATTTGGTGAGTTGTTTGCACCTACCGCTTCATACGGGGAATTATTAGGACATAGTATGTATTTCTATTCTAAAGACATGGGGAAACCTGTTAAATACATACCTCCTTCATTTGCCTTAAAAGACATTACAAAAATCCCCCGATTCAAATCCTTTAACGCAAAGGATTTTGGATGTAGATTATGGTGGATTGAATTTGGGGGTAGATTAGATACAGTTTATGATACAGAACAAATTAAATGGGAATTGTGGAAAGTAGTTTATGGTGTTTGGAATCATATAAAGAATTCAGGTGATTTTCCTGAAGCAGAAAATCTAACACTAGAATGGGTAGGAGCTATTCCTGGAAAAAGAGAAAGCCGAAGATTTGAAGGGGATTATATGTTGATTCAACAAGATATAGTTGAACAAAGAATACATGAAGATGCTGTCTCTTATGGTGGATGGAGCATAGACCTTCATCCTGCCGATGGGGTTTTTAGTGAAAAACCTGGATGCAATCAATGGCATAGCAAGGGTATTTATCAGATTCCCTATAGGTGTTTGTATAGCAAGAATATAAGTAACTTATTTTTAGCCGGTAGAATTATTAGTGCTTCACATGTTGCCTTTGCATCTACTAGGGTAATGGCAACTTCTGGATCAATTGGTCAAGCTGTTGGTACAGCTGCTTCATTGTGTTTAAAAAATCAGTTTAATCCAAGAGAGTTATTAAATTCAGGAAAGATTGTAGAATTACAACAACTTCTCCTGAAACAAGGTCATTACATTCCTGGAATACAAAGAGTAGATCAATTAGACTTAGCAAAAGAAGCGCAGTTAGAAGTAAGTAGTACACTTATATTATCAGAACTTTCTGAATCTGGTCTTTTGAAACCGTTAGAATCTTCAGTTGCACAAATGATTCCCCTTAAGCCAGGTAAAGTACCTTCTTTTATAGTTCATGCTACAGGTGAAGAGTCCACATTTTTGGAAATTGAGTTAAGATTGAGCTTTAATGCTATAAATTATACTCCAGAAAATATTGTAGCACAGAAAATGATTTCCATTCAACCAGGTAGGAACTGTATTTCTATAGATTTTAATACCACTATTTCTGAGGAATGCTATGCTTATTTAGTTTTCTTAAAAAATCCTAAAGTTGCAATGCATTATTCTGATCAAAGAATCACAGGTATTTTATCACTTTTCAATCATGTAAACCCTGCTGTTTCAAATTTTGGTAAACAAACTGCACCTAGTGATATTGGAGTAGATTCTTTTGAGTTTTGGTGTCCTAAAAGAAGACCTGATGGTCAAAATATTGCATTTAAAATACTGGATAATATCAATTGCTTTATAGTAGACAATTTGTTAAATGGAATTGAAAGGCCTACTAACAAACCAAATGCATGGGTATCTGACTATAGTGATCCCGCGCCTACATTAAGTTTAAAATGGGATCAGCCTCAAAAAATCAAAACAATACATCTGTCTTTTGATACAGATTTTGATCATCCCATGGAATCTGTATTAATGGGGCACCCTGAAAGGGATATGCCTTTTTGTGTTAGGGAATTTGAAATTTTTGATGAAAACGGCAACTTATTGCAACAGGAAAAGGAAAATTATCAAAGCAACAAAAGGATTCAATTTTCTAGTCCAATTACTACAAAGAAATTAATCATTAAATTAAAGCATCCTTCCAAAGAAGTGCCAGCATCGTTATTTGGTGTAAGGTGTTATGAAAATTAATTTATCAAGTAGATTAATTTTTATTAAAAAGGACAAAACAATGCAATGAAAATAAAAGGAATGCGATGGTGGATTGTGGGGTTGCTTTTTATTGCGGCCGTGCTTAATTATGTAGACAGACAAACCTTGTCCGCATTAGCTCCAACTATTCAAAAGGATTTGAATATGAGCGAACAGGACTATGCTAATATTGTAAATATTTTCCTTGTAGCATATACCATTGCTTATTTATTGAGTGGTCGCATTGCGGATAAAATGGGAACAAGGAAAGGTATGTTTGTTTTTGTAGCGTGGTGGTCTATTGCCAATGCTTTTACTGCCGCAGCTAATAGCATAACCTCTTTGAGTGCATATAGATTTGCATTAGGTTTAGGTGAAGCGGGTATTTGGCCTGCTGCATCAAAAGCTGTTTCAGAGTGGTTCCCAAAAAAAGAAAGGGCATTTGCCATTGGCTTATACACTATGGGAGCTACGATTGGAGCAACTATAGCACCATATATTGTTATCCCACTTGCAACATATAACTACGCTGCTACTCTTCCTGTTTTAGTTAGTTGGCTTGGGCAAGGAACTGGATGGCGATTGGCTTTTATAATAACTGGTTTGGTGGGGTTGGTTTGGCTCATTCCATGGCTAAGTTTTTACAGACTACCCCAAAAATCTAAGTTAATTACTGATGCAGAACTTCAATTAATTAATGATGATCTTGCTGAAGAATCAGCAGTTGCTGATAAACAAAATACATGGTCGTGGAAACAAGTTTTATTATTTAAAGGTACTTGGTTATTGCTAATAGGACGCTTGGTTACTGATCCGGTGTGGTATTTTTATCAGTTTTGGTTTCCAAAATATTTAAGTAGTGATCGCCATCTTTCTCAAGAGCAATTAAAAATTACTTGGGTTATTTATGCTGCAGCAGGTGTTGGTAGTTTGTTGGGAGGTTGGCTCTCAGGTAGGCTTGTGAAAAAAGGAGTTGCACCTGTAAAAAGCAGGTTGTCGATTATGTTTGGATGTGCACTGATTATGCCACTCTCCCCTTTGATTAGTCAGGTAACAGGCTTGAATCTGGCCTTGACTATTACAGTTTGTGCAGTAATGGCATCACTAGCATGGTTAATTAATATTACTTCCTTAGTATTAGATGTAGTTCCAAAGCATTCACTAGGAACTGTTTTTAGTATTGTAGCAGCTGGAAGTACCATTGGTGGCATCATGATGAATACTATAGTGGCTTCAATGGTATCAGGAGCATCTTCCAAAGCTGTAGGATTTTTAGATAAGGGATTACATGTTTTACTTAACCCCATACTAAATGCAGTGCAAGGCCATGGATATGCTTGGTGGTTTTTTATTATGGCATTTTTGCATCCAATAGGTTGGTTGATATTGAAATTTGGGGGGATACAAAAATTGCCAAAAAGTTAAATACAATTTTCAGTAAACAATTACTCACCTACTAATGAGAAACCTATTTCGTCAAAACTGGTTTTTGCCATTTTCTTATTTAGGCTTGCTGCTATTTCTTCATAAACCTTTGCATGCTCAAAGGTTGTTTTTGTTAGCAGGGCAAAGTAATGCTGGTGGGCTTGGCGATAGCGCATTGAGTAATCTGCATCTAAATAATCGGTCCTATGAATATGATGTTCTAGTAGATCAAATTAAGCCCCTAAGGGATCCTGCAGGACAAAATTGGAAAAGCCTTGAATCTGTAAGAGGAAGAGGAACCATACTTCCGTCTTTCACTAAAACCTTTTCTTTGTTGCAGCAGGAAGACGTTATTGTTGTGCATGCTGCAAGAGGTGGTAGTTCTTGCAGTGTCAAAGCCGAATTAGACAATTATGGTACTTGGGATAGTAGTGGTAAATTAATTTGGTCAGCCATAGAGAAAACTTCCAAAGCAAAATCGGCTAGCAAAGTTAATCTTTCAGGAATTATTTGGATGCAAGGTGAGCGTGATGCTAATGGCATTCATGCGGGAAAACTAACGGCATTGGAATATAAAGCTGCTTTAATCTGGGTCATTAATGCCTTTAGAGAAAAGTTTGGTAAAACAACCCCTTTTTTTATTGTTCAAACGGGATACCAGTCCGGACGTGAACAGGATGGAAATGATGCAGTTAGATTGATGCAAGAAACAGTTACAAAGGAATTAGATAATGTTTTTATAGTATATACAGAAACCAATCTTTTTTTTGAACGGGGATGGATGCGGGATTTTGTGCATTACAATCAACAAGGTCTTGACGATATTGGCGAAAAATCGGGTAAAAAAATCTATCAAATCATTCATCAATAAAGTCAATAGTCATGAAGTATATTCAATCTAGCTTATTTCTAGTATTCGTTTTACAGATGTCTTTTGCACAACCTCCAGCCGGTAAAGGATACACTTTATTATTTGATGAAAGTTTTAAAGGAAATCATTTAAATGAACAAGATTGGCGTTATAGAATTGATAGAAGAACAGGTTTTGGTTATATGGATGGATTGAACAGAAAAGAAAATGTATTTGTGAAAGATGGAGCATTACATGTAGTTCTAAACCATGAAAAGATTGATGGAAAATGGGAGAATACTGGCGGTGGGGTTATTAGTAATCACAATTTTGGTTATGGATATTATGAGTGTTTGTCAAAGCCATTCATGGAGGGGCATGGTGTTCATACATCTTTTTGGCAAAGAGGAGGAAAAAATCCCAACAACAATATATTTGAAATTGATTCCTATGAAATAGATTCTAAAACATGGGTAGCAACTAATAATTTATATTTTGACCTTCCATTTAAAGGAATTGATAGAAGACCATGGCCACATAGGGCCCAAGTTCCATTTAAGTTTGACAAGGATGGATGGTTTCTAGATGCTTATGAGTTTACTCCTGAAGGGGTTATATTTTATGACAATGGTAATATTGTAGCAAAGGCAGAATGGGATCAGTTAAACGCGCACCAAGCTGTTTGGTTAACCGCATTAAATGGTGTTGGTAAAGTAGATAGTACTGTTCAACCCGCTGAGTCAGTTTTTAAGTATTTCAGATATTATGCAAAAGATTATCCAGGAATAACCATCCTTCCAAACGGGAATTTTGAATACAATCAAAACAAATACAATCCACAAAAACCACTTTGTTGGAATACTGAAGGAACTAATGGAGCCGTTCAGATAGTAGAAGGGGACGCCTTTTTGGAAAATTACAAATTACGCATAGGGGCACCTGCACCATATAATGCTGGTATCAAACAGCAATTAGAGTATATCATGAATGGAGAGTATCAACTTTCTGCCATGGTTCGTAGTTCTGGTGGTCAAAGAGCTGCTTACATTAAGGCATCTGATTTTGGTGGAAAAGATTTGGTAGTAAAACTGTCTGCATCGGAAAAATGGACAAGGGTTCAGCTTCCTCCCATTAAAGTTACCAATCATCAGATAACCATCAGCATTGCATCAGAAGGAGCAGCAGATCAATGGATGGAAGTAGATGATGTGATTTTTATGAAACCTATTGCTAATGGTGATGGTATAGTTAGAGCAAAACCTTTTGCTAATCTTAAAGCACCCATTTGGCAGTTGGCAGAATCAGAACCAATTCGGTTTATAGGAGATCAGAAATTTTATTTTTTTGACAGAAATGTTGGATATGGAGATACCATATCCATTGATATGAATATTCAGGCAGCTGAACTAGCCAATATGACACCAATTGCCAGAATACCTAAAACTGGTATTTCAGGTTGGTCTATTCAACTTAAAAAAAATGGTGGAATTGTTTTCAGGATTGGAAGTATTGAGAGTCATACTGATGTAGAAGTAGACAATATATATGAACTAGGTAAAATGGTGCATCTAACCTGTGAATACGAAAACGGAACTGCATTTATTTATAAATCCGGTAAGTTAGTTAAGCAACAAAGCGGCATTAAACATTTAACAAAAGACGCAACTGCCGCAGGACGTGTTGGTACAGTTGGAAAGGATTTTGAAGCTGTTGGCGATGTGGTAATGCAAGTCGGTAATTCTGATAAAGAAAACGGGGTTCTTAAAAATTTTAATGGTTCAATTCAACATTTACGTATTTATAATAGGAGATTATTTTAAAATTTATTTATGAGAAAATATGCGCTTACAATTTTAGGATTTGTATTAGCAGTAGCTTCTTTTAGTCAAAACGGCGAAGGAAAAGCAGCTTCAAAATTGAATGATTCAAAGATGCAATGGTGGAAAGATGCCAAATTTGGTATGTTTATTCATTGGGGATTATATTCAGTTCCAGCAGGGAAATGGGATAATAATACCAATCATGGAGAGTGGATTATGCTTACTGCTAAGATTCCAAGAGCTACCTATTCTGCTCTATCAAAAGAATTTAATCCAACACAATTTAATGCCGAAGAATGGGTGAAACTAGCAAAAGCTGCAGGGCAAAAGTATATGGTTATTACCAGCAAGCACCATGATGGATTTGCCATGTATGGTTCTAAGGCTAGCGCTTATAATATTGTTGAAGCAACTCCCTTTAAAAGAGATGTTTTAAAAGAGCTGGCAGATGCTTGCAGAAAACATGGTATGAAACTTGGCTTTTATTATTCTCAAGCCCAAGACTGGTTTCATCCAGGAGGGGCTGCTTCAGGGAATAAAGAATGGGATAGTACACATATAGGTAGCATGGAAAAATACATTGATGAAATTGCATTGCCCCAGGTAAAGGAAATTTTGTC
Organism: Chitinophagaceae bacterium BSSC1; assembly: GCA_002256435.1. Lineage (GTDB taxonomy): Bacteria > Bacteroidota > Bacteroidia > Chitinophagales > Chitinophagaceae > Sediminibacterium. The sequence goes on along the minus strand of NKJC01000003.1, from coordinate 360,738 downwards.
AAACTATGGAGACGTGGCCATTCTATGGTGGGATACGCCAATGAATATGACAAAAAGTATGACAGAGAAATTAGCTGCCGTTACCAAACAATATCCTCAATTGATTACCAATAACAGACTAGGAGCTGGTATGGGTGGAGATTTAGAAACCCCTGAACAGTTTATCCCTGCAACTGGATTCCCTGGAAGGAATTGGGAGGTTTGTATGACTATGAATGGCCATTGGGGATACAATGCATGGGATGATAGATGGAAGACCACTAAAGAGCTCACACAAAAATTGGTAGACATTGTAAGCAAAGGGGGTAACTTTTTATTGAATGTTGGCCCAAATGCATATGGTGTAATTCCAGTTGTTTGTCAACAGAATCTATTAGAAATTGGCGAATGGCTTAAATTAAATGGTGAATCTATCTATGGCACAAGCGCTAGTCCTTTCCCATTTTTATCATGGGGTAGAGCAACTAGAAAAGGGCAAGTAATTTATTTACATGTTTTTGATTGGCCATCGAATGGGCTTTTAGATGTTCCATTGGGCAATAAGATTAAGAGAGCTTATCTTCTAGCTGATCAAACTAAAAATTTAAAAATAGTTGCTTCTAAATCTAGTAATCAGTTGCAATTACCGTCTTATGCTCCAGATAAAATGAGTTCAGTGATTGCCATTGAATTTGAAGGAGAACCAAAGGTATTACCATTGCCAGCAACTGGAAGAACTATTATTGCAAGTAGTACAGATAGTTTATCTACAACCAAAAATTTGAATGATGGTAGTCCAACATCTAAATGGCAGGCAAAGAAAGGAGTTGTAAAAGCTAGTCTTGAAATTGATTTGGGAGCCGCTTATTCTATCAATGCATTGTCTTTGGTTGAGCCATGGCATCCATGGTCAGGAATTAAACAATCACATGAACTCCAGTATTGGGATGGTAAAGATTGGAAAACTATCAGTTCACTTACTACCGAGGGAACAGGAAGTACCGAGCGTTTTGTAGCAATCAAAGCACAGAAATTCAGGTTGCTGTTAGAAAATCAAAAAGAAGCCCCTTCTATTGGAGAATTCATCTTATATCGTTCGGAATAATGAATCTATTAGTATCGGCTAAATATCTTTTATCAATTAATTTAGAAATGCGCTCAAATTCAAAAATATTTCTTTTTGTAATTTGCCTTAGTGTTTGCATAAATATTATTGCGCAAGACAGTAGTGATAATCGATGGTACCCTAAGCTTGCTAAAAATGAATATCTAAACCCCGTCATTCCCGGTTTTTTTCCAGACCCATCAGTTGTTAAAGTAGGAGATGATTATTATTGCGTTAATTCAACTTTTGAATATTTTCCTGGAATTATTATTTCTCATTCTAAGGACTTAGTAAACTGGAAACAGATTGGGCATGTATTCAATAAGACAGAAGATTTAGACCTAAGTTCCTATTGGGATGGCATGGGTATTTGGGCGCCAGATATCTCTTACTATAATGGGGAGTTTTATGTATTTTATTGTACCGTTCAATTAAAAAAAGATAGAAGTTATAATGTAAGAGGAAATTATATGGTTAAGTCTAAGTCAATCATGGGGCCTTGGTCTAAACCAGTACAACTAACAGACAATGGTAATGATCCTTCACATTTTGTGGATCCCAATGGAGATCATTATATGCTTTATGCTGCAGGTATACCAACTGGAAACGGTACAAAGATTGTTAAACTCAACAAAGAATGTACTAAGATTGTTGAAGGACCTTTTTGGTTGGAGACAGAAGGGAGAAAAGCTGCACCAGAAGGGCCACATCTGATATTCAAAGACGGTTATTACTATTTAACAATGGCTGCTTCAGGTGGTTTGTTCAATGGTCACCATATGTTGGTGGCAAGATCAAAGAATATATATGGCCCCTTTATTAATTCTCCATACAATCCATCGCTTACTCAAAAGAATCAACAAGCCATTAATTTTCACCAAGGTCATGGTAAAATATTTAAGACTCAAAATGAGGAATGGTTTACCATGGTTATATCGCAACGCTGGTTGCCTGGAATCTTAAAGGATAAGCCAGCTACCAAGGGGGTTAGTCAACTTGGAAGAGAAACTTCTTTAATTAGACTTGAATGGACAAATGATGGCTGGCCTAAGGATAAAACAGGTAGACAAGCAATGGATATTGATATAAAACCAAATTTGCCAGAGTTTAAACAACTAAACAAAGTTTCTGATGAATTTGATGGAATTTCCATTGGCTTGCCTTGGCAATACAGAAGAAATCCAGTTGAAAAGGATATTAGTTTAATGGAAAATAAAGGGTTTCTGAGGATGTACTCAGGAAATTTTGATTTAGATACAATTCTGGGTAGAAATGTACTGGTTCAAAGAGAAAGATGGTTGAAATATAAAGCCAGTTTAAAAATGAATTTTAATCCGGATACAAAAGAACAGGCAGGGATTACTTGTTATTATGATACAAAAACATTTGCTAGGTTAGGTTTGCAAAAAGATAGTGCAGGTAAGCTTGTATTAATATTAGAAGAGATGAAGTTTGGCGTTCCTTCCATTAATCATATAGTGGCTAATATTAAACAAACTAATTTATATCTAAAAGTTACAGTTGATAAACTCCAAAGGGATTTCTTTTACAGTTATGATAATAAAAATTGGGAAAAGGCAGGATCTATTTTGAATGCATCTTACCTGAGTGATCAAGGCACACCCAATTGGGGATTTATGGGAATGATGGTAGGTATTTATTCATTTAATAGGGGAACAGACAAAAGGATAGCAGCGGATTTTGATTGGTTTAGAATAACTGAGAATTAAATTATCTGCATTTCTGATTAGGTAAGAGATTCTTACAACTAGAAATAAGTATGAAAAAATTATTTGCTTTTTTTCTTTCCATTTTAGGATATACATATGTTATTGCTCAAAATGTATATCCAAGCATGAAGGTTAATTGGCCATCATTTATCCAACAGCATAATCTAGTATGGGAGGAAATGCCCTTGCAATGGAATGAAGGAGCATTTACAGGTAATGGCCAAATTGGAATGATGGTTTATGTTTCTCAATTGGATAGTAGTATTGTTTTTCATGTTGGAAGAACGGATGTGACTGACCATAGAAAAGCTCCAGACAAAAAAACATCTTTTGGAGTACCTGGGACTAGTGTTTTGTATGATTTCTGTAGACTAGAAGTGGGAGCAATGTTACTAAAGCCTTTTGGGAAAATCTTATCTGGTACTATGGAACAAGATATTTGGAATGCTGAAATAAAAGGCAAATTCATTACAACAGCAGGTACCATTGAAATTAAAGCGTATGTGCCCTATCATCAAAATGTAGAAATAATTGAAGTTGTTTCAACTGAAAAAAATGGAGAAGAAAAAGCTGCATATAAATGGCGTTTTTTACCCGGAAATCCCTCTTCGCCAAGGGCATTGGTTTTCCCCAATAACAATGAGTCTAAGTCATATATTACCAATCCATCACCGCAATTATTCATTCAAGATCAATTCCATATTATTAAGCAGCCATTATTGGCGGGTGGAGATTATGCAACTGTTTGGACTGAATTGGTTTCCAGTAAAGAAGAACAAAGTACCCTCTATCTAAGTATTGCTAATGAAGTTCCTATTGCAAATAAATCTGAAAAAGTAGCAATTGAAGCAATTGCTGGTGCACAAAAAGAGTCACCTAACAATATTAAAAAGCTACATCAAAATTGGTGGCACCAGTTTTACCAAAAATCTTTTTTGAGTATACCCGATGCAAGGGTTGAGGCATTCTATTGGATTCAGTTATACAAAATGGCAACATGCTCTAGACCTGACGGACCTGCTGTAGATTTATTTGGCCCTTATTATAAAACAAGTCAATGGCCTGGAATGTGGTGGAACTTAAATATTCAATTAACCTATTTTCCAGTTTACACCAGTAATCATCTTGCATTAGGAGAAAACATGATAAAAATTGTTGATGATAATTTTGAAGTGCTCTTAAATAGATTTTGTGGTCCCAAGCTTGGTGATCTCTGTTGGACTCTGAATAATTATTGGAAACAATATGCTTATGATGGAAATTGGCAGGCAATCAAGGAAAAATGGTTGCCAAAGGCATTTCAAATTTATGCTTGTTATCAGAAAATGATGGTGAATGATTCTTTAGGAAATATTCAGCTTCTTCCTATGGAGTCACCCGAATATAAAGGGTTTGAAAAATATACCAATTCTAATTACAATCTTGCAAATCTCCGATGGTTATTGAATACCATGATTCAGACTTGTGAAAAATCAGGAATTTTTAAAAATGAATTGAAGCAGTGGAATCAGATATTGGAGAAATTAGTGTCTTATCCTATTGATAAAAATGGATTAATGATAGGAAGTCATCAATCTGTTGATATTTCGCACAGACATTATTCTCACTTATTAGCCTTGTATCCACTTTTTCAGTTGAAACCGGATAAAAAAGAGGATAGTATTTTAGTAGATAAATCTGTGGATCACTGGCATAAAATTGAATCTGGTAAATCATTGGCAGGTTATTCTTATACAGGTGCCGCATCTTTATACGCGGCATTAGGTAGGGGAGATGATGCCAATAAAAACCTACAACAATTTTTAACGGGTAGCACGGGTATTAGTCAGTTTCATGCTAATACATTTTATACGGAAAGCGATGGGAGAAATCCAGTTATTGAAACGCCTTTAAGTGGCGCAGCATCGGTACTTGAAATGTTATTGCAAAGTTGGGGTGGTAAGATTCATGTATTTCCAGCTTTGCCAGAAGAATGGAAAGATGCAAACTTTTCTGATTTAAAAGCAGAAGGAGGCTTCTTTGTGAGCGCTTCAATGAAAAATAAGCGGCTTGAATGGATTAAAGTAAAAAGTGTAACAGGGGAAGATTTTATTCTTAAATCAATTTACGCTAGTCAATTAGAACCTGTGGCTGTTTCCACTAAGAATGCAATTAAGTATTTGGGAAACGGAGAAATATTAGTTCATTTAAAAAAGGGAGATTCCATTATGTTATCAACTGGAAATTCTATCAGTCCTACATTAGAAGCAGTGAAGCACAATGCTATTTTGGTTCATCCATTTGGTATCAAGAAAGGTAAACAACTCATTAAAAATCAAAATTGGCAGGTACTAGATTTTATTAGATAATCAACTTATTAGAAGCAAGTATTAAAAGAAGTATTAACACTAGTGTTCATTTTTAATTTTCAATCAGATGAAGAAAAGATATTTTATATTGATCATAGTATTTCTTTTTTTTACCAATGTTAATGGTTACTCTCAAAAAGAAAATCATTCAAGCAATTCTGGATTATCAACTACACTTGAGAATGATTTTTTACATCCCCCTATAGTCTATAGACCATATGTTTGGTGGCATTGGTTAGGATCCAACTTCTCAAAAGAAGGTATTACAAAAGATTTAGAAGCTATGAAAGCTTCTGGAATAGGTGGTGCTACCATTTTCAATATTTCTTCCTCAGTTGTAGAAAGTCACTTACCTACTTTGAATAATCCTTGGCCTGATCAAACATATAGAAGCCCCAAATATTGGGAAGCCATCAAGCACGCGGCTTCTGAAGCAAAACGATTGGGTCTTGATTTGGGGTTGCATAATACCGTTGGCTATTCTACTACAGGTGGACCATGGATTGATGAAGCACAAAGCATGCAACAGTTGGTTTGGAGTGAAACCATTATTGAAGGCAATACCAATATATCCCAACAACTACCCAAGCCAATTATTGTTGCTGATGAAGGATGGGGAAAAACAGGAAGAACTGTTTCTTGGTTTAAGGATATTGCGGTATTAGCCATTCCTGCCAATAAATCTTCTATTAAATTAACAGAAGTACTTGATATTTCATCAAAAATGGATGCAAATGGAATTCTCCAATGGTCTTCTCCAATTGGAAAATGGGTTGTTTATAGATTAGCACACGCATCAACTGGTAGGCCACCTCATCCAATTCCGGATGATTTATTAGGAAAGGTTTTGGAAGCAGATAAAATGAGTCTGTCTATGACCAAATTGCATTGGACAAATGTAATTGAACCTTTAAAAACACATTTAGGCCCATTATTGGGTACTGGGTTGAAACATTTTTTAATTGATAGTTATGAAGCGGGTAATCAAAATTGGAGTGAAAGCTTTAGATCAGATTTTATTAAGTTAAAAGGCTATGATCCATTACCCTGGTTGATGACTTTTAATGCTACAGTAAGAAATGGTAAAAAAGCTAACAATCCCCAGGATCCTTTATTGCCCACACAACGTGAAATTGAAAATAAAGAACTGAGCGCTAGGTTTGAGTGGGATTATAAAGACGTTATTAGTCAATTGTTTTTTACAAATGGATGGAAGCCTGCTGCTAATATGATACATGCAGTGGGTATGCAGGTTCAGCATGAAGCTTATGGTGGTCCATTTAGCATAGTAGAAGGTTCTGCTTTAGCTGATATTCCTATGCGGGAATTTTGGAGTGGAAGAAAAACTCCCGCTAATCCAGTAGTAACCGGTTCTGCCCGTGCAGCAGGTAGAAATATCATTGCAGCAGAAGCTTTAACTGGTTCTCCAATATATTCCAAATGGTCAGAAGTTCCCTCTTTTTTAAAACCTACACTTGATGGCGGTTATGCAACTGGTGTGAACAGAATGGTACTACATCATTGGGTGCATCAACCTTTTGATGACAAATATCAACCCGCGTTAGGCATGGGTTGGTGGGGTACCCATTTTAGTAGATACCAAACATGGTATGAACCAGGTAAAGAATTCTTCCAATATATGTCTAAGGTTCAGACTATGTTACAAAAGGGGGAGACAACCATTTATGCACTTAGTCTAGGTGGTGATTCTCCTCTAACTGATATCATTTCAAAAGATGTTTTCTTAAATAAACTTAAAGTGGTCAACGGGAAAATTGTGCTTCCCTCTGGAAGAAGCTATTTTGTGTTAACAATACCCCACAATGGAAAATTGCTTCCTGAAATCGTTTCTAAAATAGAAGATTTGTTACAACAAGGTGCAACAATCATTTCTGCTAAACCAGTAGCTTCTCCAAGTTTGTCAAATTATCCCAATAGCGATGTAACAATCACCAAACTCGCAAATTCATTGTGGGGTAAAGAGAACATTCCTGTTAAACAAATTGGTAAAGGTATTCTCTATACAGATAGTTCTTCTAAAGGGCTAAACAACATTTTAGAAAAGCTTGGTTGCTTACCAACCTATAAACTTTTGAATCCAGATTTAGATATTCAAATACAACAACGTACCAATGGTAAAGCGTCTTGGTATTTTATTGCCAATGTAGGCGAAGCCGATAAAAAATTCACTGTATCGTTTTCTGTATTAAAAATGATACCTGAATTATGGGATGCAGAAACTGGAACGATTTTTCAAGCACCTATTTGGAGAACACAAAATAATGCCACCGAAGTTGATCTGATTCTTCCTAAACATAAATCCCTATTTGTAGTGTTTAGAAAGAATATCCCAACTGGTTTAGATCATTTAACAGGAATAGAAGCAAGTTCTGAATATCAGATCAATACATTAAAAAGCGGAGTACCCGTTTTAGAGTCTGTTATACCGGTTACAGGAATTATGCACTTTAAATCTGGAAAGACAAAGTCCTTTGATTTGAAATCGGCAGACACTATTCCATTAAAATTTACTGAAGAGGTAACCTTTCATCCGCCTGTGGGAAAATCATTTATTTCGAATATTAAAACATTAGGTTCTTTTTCCAATAACACAGCCGATTCTATAAAATACTTTTCAGGTACTGCAACATATAAAATCAGCTTTGATTTAAGCACATCCTCATTAAAAAATGGGAAAGATTTTCAACTTGTTTTGGGTAAGGTGTATGATTTAGCAACGGTAAAGGTTAATGGCAAAATGAATAGGATATTTTGGAATCCCCCCTTTACTAGTGATATCTCTGATTTATTGAAAGTGGGTACTAATATTATTGAAATTGATGTAGTTAATTCCTGGCATAATTTATTAGTGGGTGATGAACAATACCCGGCAGATTTTGAATGGGGAGTAGATAGGGGAGCCAATGGCCGAATGATGAAAGCCTATCCTGATTGGTTTCTGAAAAATCAATCTCGTCCTGAAAAAAACAGAAAGGCATTTGTTGTTTGGTACTATCATAAAAAAGATACGCCATTATTACCCGCAGGTTTAGTTGGGCCAGTTTATCTGATAGCTAAGCAATATATTCCTTTGACAATTGAGTAACAGTTACGGGGATATATATTTAATATTAAAGGATTCTTCAAAAATCAACTTTAAAAGCTTACCATGAAAAAAAAGCGGTTACTATATTTATTTTGTATGCTGTGTTCAACAGCTGTATTTTCTCAAAAAGAGCATCCAATTGCGGGTGAATTGAATTTGGAGAAAATGATTCAGCCGATTCCCTTAACAGCCCAATTTATAAATGATAGTTCCTATATATGGTGTGGTACACTAGTTAAATCTCATATTGATAATAAGTACCACCTTTTTTATTCAAGATGGCCAAGAAATTTAGGCATGGCAGCTTGGGTAACAAGTTCAGAAGTAGCACATGCTATATCTGATTCTCCTTTTGGGCCTTTTGAATTTAAAGATTTAGTAATCCCTCATCGTGGTCCTAATTTTTGGGATGGAATGTATTCACACAATCCTACAGTTCATTTTTTTAATGGTAAATATTATTTGTATTATGCTGGTAATTATGGAGATGGTAAAATTACCAGTCCACAATTGAATTGGACACATAGAAACAATCAACGAATAGGAGTAGTCATTGCGGATAATCCAAATGGTCCATGGAAACGATTTGATAAACCAATCCTTGATATTTCGTCAGATACCACTGCCTACGATGCTCAAATGGTGGCAAATCCATCTGTGACCCAAATGCCTGACGGACGTTTTCTCATGGTATATAAAGCAGTTGCACGTAAAAAACCACAACCCTTTGGTGGCCCAGTTGTGCATTTAACTGCAATTGCTAATAAACCAGAAGGCCCATATGTAAAACAAAACAAACCCATTTTCACAGTTGAAAATGTTGACTTCCCAGCCGAGGATCCATTTGTCTGGTATCAGGATAATTGTTATTACGCTATTGTGAAAGATATGAAAGGCGCTTTCACAAATGCAGGTAGAAGTTTAGTCTTGTTTTATTCACTAGACGGATTGGATTGGAAATTGGCAAAACACCCTCTTGTTTCAGATTTGAAAATCAAATGGGCTGATGGAAGTATTAAACAATTAGAAGCATTGGAAAGACCCCAGCTTTTTTTTGAAAACGGAAAACTGATAGCCTTGCTTTGTGCGGTTAATGAAACACTTGGCCATTCTTATAATGTGCAAATACCGTTATCATTTGACGGGAAAAAATAATTATCTATGAAAAATTTAATTCTAGGAATTGTTATATTCTTTAATATACAAAACTGCATTGCTCAATCTTTTATTAATTTGGCGAATGGAAAACCAGTCACAACAAGTTGGAATGAAAGTAAGACAAAAAGATTTACAGATGCCAGCCTGATTACAGGTGGGGTAAGGTTTGATCCTAAAGGAAAAAATCATTGGATTGAAATTGATTTAACCGCTGAATTTAAAATTGGTGGAATACAATTGTATTTTGACCATGCCGGAATCCTACCATTAAGAGATTTCTCATTTCAATACAAAAAAGCAGAAAACTGGGTGAATATCCCAAACTCAGCATACAAAAATAACTTTGCATCCACTTTAAACTTTACGCTGCCGGAGCCGATTAGTAGCAGCGCAATCCGGATGATGGTTACGTGCGAAACAACCTTTGGAATACTCGAAATCCAGGTGTGGGGGAAAGATGTTCCGGCTCAGTCGTATGGACTTCAAATTGAAAAAGAGGTACCCTTTCAGACTGTCAAACATTTGGTTTGTGTTAACCAGGTTGCTTATAATTTTAATGCGCCTAAAGGTTTTACAGTTCCAACAGCCAAAACGAATCTTCCGTTTTTTATTAAAGAAAAAGACACCGACAAAGTTGTTTTTCAGGGAAAGTTGCAAAATGGGAAAGGAGATTTTACAGGGTTTAATCCTATTGATTTTAAAGGGAAAGAATATTTTATTTATGTAGAAGGGGATGGATTAATGTCTGGTTCTTCCTTTCCTTTTGTAATCGGCAAATATGCCATCCAGAACATGGCATACCAGCCTGCTGTCGAATTCTTTAATGATGCCCGTAGTATGGTGGGTTCCCATGCATCGGCCTACGGAGGAACTGCCTGGCGCGACGGAACGTATTACACTTATGAAGTGCCGTCAATGGTCTTGCTTTACCTCTCCAATCCGGAAGCCTTTGATAAAATGCCGGTTACATTGAGCTGGGCTAAGGAGAAAGAGTTTCTCTTTTCAACGGGTTTCAAGGCAACTAAAGAACCTAATGATAAAGATGCTATATCCACTGCAAAAGCATATTATTCCCAACTTCCTCCACCAAAATCAGACAACATCCCTGATATTATCCAAAATATAAGATTCGGCATTGGATGGAACTTGCTGGATCCTGTTTCTGCAGATCCATCAGGAGATTTATTGGGAGAGCAATTGCACGGACAGACCATTGAGCAATTCGCATTTTTCCTTTATGGATATCCGGCTTATCAACAATACATTGAAAAGGAGTTCTACCAAATGGTGCTTGATTCCACATTGAAATGGTGGACAAGGTCAGGCCTTTTGGATGTGCAAACAACAATTGGGAATGGCAAAGGGCGCCATTGCCCCGGACATTCTATCTTGCCAAATTTGTTGATGTATGAGGTTGCTAAAAGAGAGAAGCTTGAAAATTCTGGAAAATATCTTGAAGCGGCAAAAAATCAAACCAAATGGATTATCGAAAATGCAGACTGGAATAATCCGGCATTTACCAAGGGACAGCGCCAGAGTGAACATAAACTGGTTACGGGACTGGCTTTCTTTATGACTAATTATCCGGAACAAGCCCCAAGGGGATTAAAACAAAAGTTGGTTGAATGGGCTGAAAATGTTGTTTCTCTTAGCGATAACATGTGGGACTTTCGCAAGTTTGATAAGAATAATTGGACGCTGCCAGGTTACAATGAAGCTGGTAATGTTATTGCTTTCCCGGCTTGTGGCTTGTCCGTGGCCATGGTACTTGATAATGGTAGCCTTAGGAAGCGTTTGGTGGAATTAGCATATGCCCATTATGATAACTTCAACGGACGAAATCCTCAAAATGCTCATTGCGCCAATCATCCTGAACTTGGATTTGTTGGAATTGAAAAGGTCTGGCCTTTCCCTGATCCGCGTCACGATGTGTGTGCACGACTTGAAAATGTCAGAGGAGCGCTTTGTTCTCTTCCGGGTTCGGAGATGTATCCGTTTAATCCCAATGGGCTACCACGCCATGGGGAAGGATGGACAGTTTACAATGCCAATTGGAATGTGAGCCTTGCCTATTTGAATTTTTATGAAAATGTTTCTACTCACAGTTGGAAATAAAAATATAGATGATTTTGTTGACTATTAACTTATCAATACAGTAAAACTATGAAGTCAAAATTTATTTTTCAACTCATTGCTTTTTTCGTTTTCGGAGCTTTGAAGGCCCAACTTAAAATAGCCCCAATACTATCCAACAATATGGTTCTGCAGCGCAATACAGAGGTGCAAATATGGGGTACGGCAACTCCGGGTGAAAAAATATCTGTGAAAGCGAGTTGGAGCAAAGAAACTTTCAAGGTTGTTTCCAAAACCAATGGTGAATGGTTAGTTAAAGTGAAAACAATTGAAGCTGGTGGTCCATACAATCTTAAAGTAACGTCGTCCAAAGAAAGTATAGTCATCCAAAACATTTTGTTGGGTGAGGTTTGGTTGTGTTCCGGTCAATCAAATATGGAAATGCCCGTATTGGGGTATAATAACCAACCTGTAAATGGCTCTTTGGATGCACTTTTTGACGCCGATGATGATAATATCCGATTGTTTAAATTAAAAGCGAATGCAAGCGAAACTCCACAAATGCTTTGTTCAGGAATTTGGTCTGTTTCCAATGCAGAATCAGTGGGCAAGTTCAGTGCTGTGGGTTATTTTTATGCCAAATTGCTTCAAAAAAAGCTACATGTACCAATTGGAATAATATTTTCAGCTTGGGGTGGAACCCGAATTGAAGCATGGATGAGCAAAGAAACCATCCTAAAATACCCTGAACCTTTTGCTTTATCAACAGCTAAAAAGGTGGATACTCAAAATCAAGCAGCGCATCTTTACAATGGCATGATAGCTCCAATTACAAATTACACCATAAAAGGTGTGATTTGGTATCAAGGGGAAGGTAACGTTGAAAATCCCAATGAGTATGCGGCATTAATGTCAGGTCTGGTTGAAAACTGGCGCTCCAATTTTGGAGTAGGTCAATTCCCTTTTTATTTTGTTCAAATAGCTGCTCATCCTTATGGTTGGATAAATCAAAAACTTCCTCCTATTCTTCGAGATCAGCAAACTAAAGCAAGTCTTTCTATTCAAAACGTGGGAATGGTTTCTGCCATAGATATTGGCGAAGAAAAAAGCATACATCCTGCCGAGAAACTTACTGTCTCGAAACGATTAGCCAATTGGGCTTTGTCTGAAACTTATGGATTGAAAGGAATTCCATATAAATCACCGGTTTTTAAAAATTTAGAAGTTAAAGATTCAATTGCATTGATTGCTTTAGATAATGCTGAATTGGGGTTGTCAACTTTTGGGAAAGAAGTAGAGTGTTTTGAAATCGCAGGTCGTGATAGTATTTTTTATCCTGCTATGATGAAAATATTGAAAAACAAGGTGCAAGTATGGTCTAAGCAGGTTAAGGAACCCACTGCTGTACGTTATGCATATAGTTGTTTTCCTAAAACAAAAGGTTTTTTATATAGTACTGCAGGACTTCCTGTACTTCCTTTTAATTCGTTCAATTGGCTGGAATAATTCTTCTGAGGTAAAGTATCAATTTAGTTAATGTATTAATATTTTATATGATAAAAATGAAACAAATCAAATTTTCGATTGCCGTAATGAATCTGATAATTCTTTTTATTCCATTAAGCAAAATTCAGGCAAAGCAGATAAAAGATTTTCATCCCGGCACCGTATGGCAAGATAATAACAGGAAATCTATAAATGCTCATGGTGGTGGCGTAATATTTCACAAAGGGGTATATTATTGGTATGGTGAACACAAATTAGAAGGCAAATCGGAAAAAAATTTTGCTGATGGTGGTATTCATTGCTATTCATCTGCAGATCTTATCAACTGGCATGATGAAGGAATTGTTTTGAGTGTTGATTACAAGAATGAAAAATCGGATTTGGCTTATGGTTGTATTCTTGAAAGACCCAAAGTAGTTTATAACGAGAAGAACCAGCAATTTGTAGCGTACTTCAAACTATACCTGAAAGGCATTGGTTATGAAACAAGTTATGTTGGAGTAGCTGTTTCAGATAAACCATCGGGTCCATTCAACTATCACCATAAATTTCATGGGGGTGGTTCACCCAAAGGTTCGGGTGATTTTTCTATGTTTAAAGATGATGATGGTAGCCTTTATCACTTAACAGTGCGTAAACCAGATAAAGCATTTGTAATTGGTAAAATGGATGGTGACTATTATTATCCTGATGGCGATTATCAAATTGGAAAAGGAATTCAGTCGCATACCGAAGCACCGGCAGTTATCAAAAGAAAAGGGTTGTACCACATGATAGGATCGGGCTCTAGCGGTTGGCAACCCAATATTGCCCGATATTATACTGCTAAGAGCTTATTGGGTGAATGGACCTATCACGGAAATCCTTGTAATGGGTTTAATAAAATAGACAGCCTTGGTGTTGAAAAAACATTTGGAGGTCAGTCGTCATATATACTTAAGGTGGAAGGAAAAGGCGATCAATATATTGCCCTATTCGATATCTGGAAACCAGAAAATCCAATCACTGGAAGATATATTTGGTTACCTATTAATTTCTCAAACAATAAAATGGTTATTTCTTGGCAAGATGTCTGGAACCTAAATGTTTTTGGAAAGAGAAAGACATTGAGAAACTCCTTTGTTGATCCACAGAGTCCAAAATATGTAAAACCTCTTATATTATCAGATTCCAGCAACTTAGTATCAAGCAAATGGGTCTTGAACTTTTCTGACGAATTCAATGATAGTGTAATTGATACCAGTAAATGGACAGTTGAAAACAACACTAGGAAAAGAGTTGATATTTCATTGATTGCCGATAACAAACAAGTAGAAGAAAAGGATGGCAATATTTTTATCAAGTATAGAAAATCTAACATGAACGATACTGTTTATATGGCCGGTAGATTCAATTCTAGTGGCAAATTCGCTCCCACTTATGGATTTCTAGAATGTCGCATGCATATAGTAAAACCAAATGGTCACCAAATGGCTTTTTGGATGATGCCAGAAGGTGAAGGTATGAAAACAGGCAAAGGCGTTGATGGTACAGCAAATGATGGAGCAGAAATTGATATTATTGAAGGCAATAAATCCGACGCATATTCTAACGGATTGCATTGGGATAGCTATATAAAACCGGCGCATAAATCAAACGGTGCATTGATTAAATCTACCGGAATTCATGATCAGGAATATCATGTTTATGGCTTTGAATGGTCAGCTACATACCTAAAATTCTATTTTGATGGTAAGGTTGTTCGGGAAATGACTGATCCTAAATTAATACCACAAGTGCCTCATTTTATCTATTTCTCAGGAAGTTGTTTTGGCCAAAATAACTGGGTTGATGGAGATATACGTAAAAATGAATTTATACAAAATGGTGGTATTGATAAAGCATACATTGATTATGTAAGAGTATATCAACAACTCAATTAATAAATGTAAATCAGTCTGCAAACAATGAATTGTTGGTTTAACATAAATAAGTAACCGCCCTATGATTTTTAATTTTATAAAATTGAAACCATTTTCTTCTTTACGTATAGAAATGGTAGTCATTGCATTATTATTAATAGTTCAATTACCCTTAACTGCACAAACATCAACAATCACAGTTGTAGACGAAACCCGTTTAATTACAAATGCTGGTTTTGAAACAGGGAATATGGAAGGATGGAAACATTGGAGAACAAGGAATTCTTCAATAACCAAAGAAGCATATTCTGGACAATATGCAGTTAAAGTTGGTCCGGAAAGAGCTTTTTGTGTACAAGAAACTAAAGTAAAGCCCAATAGTCTTTATAGAATTTCAGCCTGGGTAAAGACAGAGTTGGGTGCCGAAGAGATTCAATTGACGGTAAGTGATTACGGAGGTGCTGCAAAATCTGTTTCCAGTGCGTTAACTGAGTACACAAAACTGAGTATTGATTTTCAAACAGCTTATAGTACAGATGGGTTATTAATTTCTTTTATTCACCCTACGGGCAATGGTAGTGGGTATGCCGATCAAATTGAATTAAGTTATTTAGGAGAAGCTCCAATGCCCAAAATTCAGGAGTTTGTAAAAATTCCAACAAGAATATTGAAAGAAGACAATGGTGTAGTTCAATTACCCGATAAACATATGGACTGGTTTCTGAATGATAAATTTGGCATGTTTATACATTGGGGTGTTTATGCAGCCATGAAAGAAGGGAGTGAATGGGTAAGACACCAAGAATCCTGGGGGCAGGAATATTATCAAAGAAGAGCAAGAGATCCTGAGAATGGTTTTACGGCTGCTAAATTTAATGCTTCCGAATGGGCAGATTTAGCCAAAAAAGCGGGTATGAAATATATGGCACTTACAACAAGGCATCACGACGGATTTGCACTGTTTGATAGTAAATATCCCGATAGTTGGACTAGCAAAAAGGATTTAGGACGAGATTTAATCAAAGAATATTCCGATGCTGTAAGAGCTTCAGGACTTCATGTAGGGATGTATTATTCTCCCATGAGTTGGCGTTATCCCGGTTATTATGATGTTACAGGAAAAGACAGCAAACCCAATGTTTGGGGATATAAAACTGCTGCTTGGCACAAAGAGGATGCGCGAACTATGAAAGAGGAAGTATATGAACAGGTAACAACTCTTTTAAAAGACTATGGCAAAATTGATTACATGTTTTGGGATGGTGGATGGTTAAGTCAAACTGTAAATAAAGGGTTAGAAAAATCTTTTTGGGATCCAGGAAAATATCAAAGCCCCAATAATGAATGGCCATTAAAAGAAAAATATATTACCAAAGACCAAGAAACCGGTAAAGCACTAGGTATTATGGGATTGGTTCGTAAATATCAACCCAATATGATAGTTAACGAACGCTTTGGGTGGATTGGTGATGTTCATGCAGAAGAAGGTGGTTCATCCACTTCTGGTGATATTCGCTTTGAACAAAATGGTGAAAAATGTGTCAGCCTTCAAAAGGGTGGTTGGGGATATAGACCCAATTCAAAAGTGTACAGCTTTGAAGAAGTTGTGATCTTCTTATCTAATTGTGCCGTCCGTAATATTAATTTACTGCTGAATGTAGCACCTGACAGAGAAGGTGTAATTCCTCAAAATCAGCAGGATGTACTGCTTAAAATGGGCAATTGGTTATCAAAAACAGGGAACGGAATTTATGGCACTAGGGGAGGACCATGGCAGCCACTTTTTGGTGAATACGGTTTTACGTTTAATAAAAATAAAATTTACTGCCATATTTATGAAGGTTACCGAGAACTAAAGTCCGGTAAGTTTACTACACAATCTATTGGGAATAAAAAGGTATCCAAAGTCATCAATCTGTATGATGGGAAAGCGCTTGTATGGGTTAAGAATAAAAATAATACCATAACCGTGAGCGGAGTTGATTATTCATTAAACCCTTCAACTACTATATTGGAAATTACACTTACTGAACCTGTTTACTAATTAGATATGTTTTTTCGGTTGAGATGAAATCTGAAAAGGATTCCATTTTTTTTAAAATACTAAGCATGGATATTTTCCAAAACCCCTATTAAATAGGTAAGACAATGAAATTAATGTACCTCTTAATGTTTACTATTCTGGTTAGTTGTCCAAGTAGCAATCAGGCACAGCATCCATATTTAAAACAGACCGATTTTAAACCTGCTCAAGTTTGGTCAGACACAAACGGTAAACCAATTAATGCCCACGGCGGTGGAGTTCTTTATTACAGTGGTGTTTATTTTTGGTACGGAACTCATAAAATTGAAGGTCTTTCTGAAAAAACATTTGCAGATGGAGGTATCCATTGTTATGCTTCCAATGACTTGATAAACTGGTCTGATCAAGGATTGGTATTACCGCTTGTTTATAATGATGATAGCCACGATTTGGCATACCAATGCAATTTTGATAGACCTAAAGTGGTCTACAATTCTAGAACAAAAAAATTTGTTGCTTTTTTTAAATTATATCTGAAAGGACAAGGAGTGACTACAGGATATGTTGGCGTTGCCTTATCTGACAGTCCTACTGGACCATTCAAGTATAGTCACAAATTTTTGGGTGCAGACTCTCCAAATGGCTCAGGTGATTACGCATTGTTTCAAGAGGAAAATGGTGACTTATACCATCTTACTGTAAGAAAGCCGGATAGAGCATTTGTAGTTGGGAAAATGAAAGATGATTACTTAATGCCGGAAGGAAATTATGAAATTTGTGAAGGTATAACAGCAAAGACAGAAGGGCCAGCCATCATAAAACTAAATGGGATCTATCATTTATTGGGATCCGGATCAACTGGTTGGGATCCCAATCCTGCAAGATATTTTACTAGTAAATCACTTACAGGACCTTGGGTATTGCAAGTAAATCCATGTGAAGGTATAAACCCTCAAAACGGATTTGGACAAGAGAAAACCTATGGAGGTCAACCTACATTTATTATGCCTGTTGTTGGCATGCAGGATGCTTATATTGCCATGTTTGATATTAATAAACCAGAAAATCCATTTGATAGCAGACATATTTGGCTTCCGATAACTATTAAAGAAAACAAATTTGTCATTAGCTGGCGCGATAGTTGGAACATGAATGCTTTTGGCAATAATGCTGAGGAACTTATCGCAGCTAGCCAGACAGGTGCAAGTCCATTATTTTTTAATCCATCAGATTATGCAGCTCCAGTTATTCAAACAAATAATTTTTCTCATCCAAATGAATTCAATATTCGTTCAGGGCTCCCCAATTTTTTCAATAAAGTAAAAAAAGGACAAGCCGTTACTATTGGTTATTTAGGTGGAAGTATTACTAGAGCCAATAATCAGTACAGAGCACAATCAGCAAAGTTTATCCAACAATTATTTCCTAAAATCAAAATGACGGGAATCAATGCAGGAGTATCAGGAACGGGTACAGACCTTGGTGCTTGTAGGGTATACGATCAGGTTTTAAAATTTAATCCGGATGTAGTTTTTGTTGAATTTGCGGTGAATGGTGCTTTTCCAGATGGAATGGAAGGTATTGTACGTCAGATTTGGAAATACAATCCAAGAATTGATATTTGTTTTATCTACACCACTGCCCAAGGGCAAACTAAGATATATGCGGAAGGGGAAGTCCCAGAGAATATCCAGCACTTAGAAAAAATAGCAGATTATTATGCTATTCCATCGGTCCACATGGGTTTACAGGCTGCATTTCTTGAGAATAAAGAAAAGCTTATTTGGAAAGCAGACCCTGCAGTGTTAACAGACAAAATTGTGTTTTCAGCAGATGGTACACACCCATTGGAAGCTGGTGGTAACTTATATGCTGAAGCTATTGCAAGGGCAATGTTGAAAATGAAGCGTAAAGCAGCGAGTCAGGTTCATCGTTTGGCAGAACCGCTGATTGCTGATAATTGGGAAGATGCCAAAATGCTTGATCCTAAATCAATTGCTAGTTTTAGTTCTGAATGGGTAACCATTGATCCCAATAAGGTTGAATCTTTAAACCAATTTTCTCCATGGTTTCCATATGTGATGAAGGCTGAAAATCCAGGTTCATCCATCAGCTTTAAGTTTGATGGTACAATGATTGGCATCTTTGATATAGGTGGACCCGAAGTTGGACAGATTGAATTGGAACTGGATGGAATTTTGATGAATCTGAAGGAATTGAGTCCTATTAATTTTATTGCGGGAAATGAGTTTGTTGATACAAAATTAATCAACCGTTTTAATCGGAATTGTAACAATCGGTACAGAGGACAGTGTGCTTTTATCAAAACTAAACCAGGTATTCATTCCGTAGTATTGAAAATTTCTAAAGACAATCCAGACAAAATCAAGATTTTGGGAGAAATGCAGCTGGAAGATATTAGCAAAAATCCTGAGAAATACAATCATACGGTGGTATACTTAGGAAAAATATTGTTGAGAGGAGAAGTGTTGGCATCTAGATAATCTTATTTAATTCCTTATTAAATAAGGAATGATTTTTTAAACGCTGTTTTATGAAAAATTTGTTGTTGATTGTTTTCAGTTTAATTATTGCAGTTTCTTCTAGATCACAGAAGATCTCTTTGAACGGTAAATGGAGTTTTGCCATAGATCCAACAAATGTGGGTGAACAGAATGACTGGCATTTGCCGTGGGAACTGGGTAAAGACAATATCAATATGTTAGCTGCTGGATGGGATCAAGTAAACGTACCACATACCTGGAGCATTGATACACGGTATAATTTTATTGGTAAAGCCTGGTACAGGAAAGGTTTTAAACTTCCTTCAGATGTTTCCAATTCATCCGTCAGACTGAAATTTGAGGCTGTTTATTACAAATGTAGAATATTCCTTAACGGAGAACTGGTGGGTATGCACGAAGGTGGGTATACCCCGTTTACATTAGATATCTCTAAAAAAGTAAAATTTCCTGATGTGAATTACCTGGTTGTTGAAGCGGATAATTCATGGAACCAATTGGAAATTCCGGGGGCAAGAACCGGCAAAAACCCAAACGATCAGCTTTTTCCTTGGTATGAATTTGGCGGAATTACAAGAGATGTAACAATTGAAGTATCCTCCAAAATATTTATCTCAAAACAAAAAATTGAATCTGTCCCCAATCTTCAAACAGGAAGTTCCCAGATTAAAATTATCACTTGGATTGAAAACAAAACTTTTAAAGATACCCTTATTACACTTCAGCCTGTCATCACTTTGCGGACAAATCTAAAGGCGCTACGCTCTGGCAACCAGCTTTCAAAAACAATCAAACTGAAAGCATGGACCCAAGAAAAGGTAGTGATTGATGATACATTATCTGCTGCAAATACTATGTTGTGGGATTTTGACAATCCAAATTTATATGATATTGAGTCTAGTTTGCTATCTGACCACAAAGCAATTGGCTCTTACAAAACATATTTTGGAATCAGAGAGTTTAAACAGGTAGGAATTCAATTGCTTTTAAATGGGAAGCCAATTAGGTTAGCTGGAGCCAACCGTCATTCTGATCATCCAAAGTACGGATCAACAGACCCAGCAGAACTGGCCTCACTAGACATGGGTCTGCAGCGCAATGGAAACATGATCATGGCTAGATTGTGTCATACACCAACCAGCAAACATTTCTACAAATGGGCTGATGAAAACGGATCTCTGATTTTTGCTGAGATTCCTAGCTGGGGTTTCTCTTCTGTATTATTAGGAAACTCTACGTTGAGGGAGAAATTCCGGGCTCAAATGACGGAGATGGTAGAAGAATTCTGGAATAGTCCCAGCATTGTAGCTTGGAGCACAGGTAATGAATACCAAAGCTGGACGCCAGAAGGAGATGAATGGACCCTCTTCCAGCGCGAAAAATACCTAGAGCTTGATAAGACACGTCTGATTACTTTTATGGGACTTGGTTCTGCTGGAAATAAAGAAAATTTATTGCCTCCGCACGACAGCTATCGTCATTGCGATTTTATTTGCATCAATATTTATTCAGGACTAGAAGGGTTTGAAAAATTACTACAAAACATTCATCAAAAATATCCGGATAAACCAGTATTTGTATCTGAATTTGGACTAAGATCTGATCAAGTAAAAAGCGAACAAGTACGTATTGATAATTTAAAAGGAGTAATTGAAATTGCGAGAAGAAATCCCTTTGTATCCGGAATTTCTTACTGGAGTTTCAATGACTATCTGAGTAGGTTTACAAATACCAATCCAAGTGGATACAGGGAGTGGGGTATTGTGGATGCAAACAGGAAACCTAGAGGACTCTATACTTCTTTCCAGAACAATCTTTCACCAGTAATAGTTGCCTACGAAAAATCTGATCTGATTATTACTGCCAGATTAGATTTTCCTTCCTACACTCTTAAAAATTACAAAGTTGTTTTAAGTTCAGAGAATAAGATTTTAAGAGAATATGCATTGCCATTGTTAAATCCAGGCGAATCAACCAAGATCAGGATGGCCAAGCCATCTGCAACCACAACCATTGTTGTTGAAAATTTAAGAGGATTTAAAGTCTTTAATTCAAGTATTCAATAATCTAATTTTCAATTCATGATGAGAAAAAGTATTGTCTGGATTTTAATGGTGTTTGTTTTATCTAGTTCAATTCTAAAAACATTTGGTCAGAATAGAATTGGATTAGATCAATACAATATTGTTTGGACTTCCCAAAGTCAAAATTCATCTGAATCCATGCCATGTGGTGGTGGTGATATTGGACTAAATGTATGGGTTGAAAAAGGGGATATATTATTTTATCTTTCTAGAAGTGGCGCTTTTGACGAAAACAATGTTTTTCCAAAGTTTGGAAGGGTAAGGTTGAAGATCAGTCCCAATCCATTTGATAAGGGTGTCTTTAGACAAGAATTGAAACTCAAGGAGGGGTATGTAGAGATTTCAGGAACTAATGCTGGAACTAATACGCTTGTTAAAATCTGGGTTGATGTTTTTAAGCCGGTCATCAATGTTGAAACCGAAAGTAGCAGGCCGGTATCTGTTGAAGCTATATATGAGAATTGGCGAATGAATGATTTAGAATGGACCAATCAAAAAATGACCAATGCCAGCTTAGGCTTTCGCGATGCCCCAATGAATGCTATTATTCGAAAAGATTCTATTGGATTTAACCAAGATAAGATTGTCTTTTATCATCGCAACCGCGATGAATCCTTGTTTGATTTTACTGTTAAACAACAGAGCTTAGTTCCCATTAAAGACCAACTATGGAATCCTCTTAAAAATCTGACTTTTGGAGGTGAAATGATAGGTGAAAATATGGAACCAGTTGGAACCACATTTGGAAGATATGCAGATACAGATTTTAAAGGATGGAAGTTAAAAACAAAAAAACCTTCTCGTAATAATCATTTGAGTGTTATTCTGCATGTTGATAATGTTCCTTCCATTGAAGTCTGGAAAAAGGGATTGTTTGATTTTGAAGCTATGGCCATTTTAAATCAAAAAATTGCCAAAGAAAAAACACTGCGTTGGTGGAATGAATTTTGGAACCGCAGCTATATTTTTATCAATCCCACCAATACAAATGAAAAATTACCTGAATGGCAAGTTGGAAGAAACTATCAACTTTTCAGGTATCAATTAGCATGTAATGCTTATGGAAAATATCCCACTAAATTCAATGGCGGCTTATTTACTTTTGACCCATCATATATAGATAAAAGTCTTCCTTTTACTCCTGATCATCGAAACTGGGGTGGGGGCACGCATACCGCACAGAATCAGCGTTTAGTATACTTTCCTATGTTTAAAAGCGGAGATTTTGATATGCTTGCGCCACAGTTAAATTTTTATTTACAAGCCTTAGGAAACGCAGAAAAAAGAACGGAATATTATTGGGGACATAAAGGTGCTTCTTTCACTGAGCAACTTGAACAATTTGGGCTTCCTTTAGCCACATCTTATGGATGGAAAAGACCTGACTATTTTCCTAAAGGTGTAGAATACAATTTTTGGTTAGAATATTTGTGGGATACACAAATGGAGTTTTGTTTGATGATGTTGGATCTGGATCGTTATTCAGGTCAGGATATTTCAAAATATATTCATTTTATTGAAAGTTGTTTAACCTTTTTTGATGAACATTATCAAAAAGAAGCGCTCTTGCGTGGTCGTCAGGCATTGGATGGGAATGGCAAACTAATTTTATATCCCGGTACGGGTGCTGAAACATATAAGATGGCTTATAATTCTACATCCACCATTGCAGGATTAAAAACAGTGTTAACTCGTTTGCTTGAACTTTCAGACAAATATGTTTCAACAGAAAAGCGCAAACATTGGGAAGCCATGCTAAATCGTATTCCTCCCATTGCATTTAGGGAGAATAATGGTCACAAAACCATTTCACCAGCTTGGACATGGGCACGCATAAATAATCAAGAAATTCCTCAACTATATCCTGTTTTCCCATATGGTATTTACGGTATTGGAAAGCCAGATTTAGATGTTGCTATTAATACATGGAAATACGGAACGGATCTGCCAATTCAAAAGAATTATATCAGTTGGCATCAGGATGCTATTTTTTGTGCTCGTTTAGGTCTTACTAATGAGGCAGCTGCAATTACTATTCAAAAACTGCGCGATTCAGAGAGAAGATTTCCAACTTTTTGGGGGCCTGGGCATGATTGGGTACCAGACCATAATTGGGGTGGTAGTGGAATGATTGGTCTACAAGAAATGTTAATGCAAACCGTAGACAATAAGATTTATTTATTTCCCTCCTGGCCTAAAGACTGGGATGTTTCTTTCAAGTTACACGCACCATATGCAACAACCATTGAAGGAGAATTAAAAGATGGGAAAATAGTTTCATTAAAAGTAACGCCAGAATCTAGAAAATCTGATATTGAATTTATGCTTAAATAGGTAACCATTTTTGTCTAAAATCTAGAGTAAGAATTATTAATGAATTGAATATGAAAATAAAATATTTTTTAACTCCATTTTGCTTGATTGTCTTTGCTGGTGCATTGTTTGCACAAAAAATTAAATCGCCTATTAGCATAAGTGGAATTTATCCAAGCCTAGCTTATTTTAACAACGAAGGGGAATGTGGAACTGGTGCAGTTGTGCCTTGGGCCAATCGTCTATGGGTTATAACTTATGGTCCTCATTTGCCCTTTGGATCTTCTGATAAGCTTTATGAAATTACAACATCCCTACAAAAGATCACAAGACCTGAAAGTATTGGCGGAACTCCTGCTAATAGAATGATCCACAAAGAAAGTAGTCAATTATTCATTGGGCCTTATGCTATTGATACCAATAGAAATGTTCGTGTAATTCCTATTAGTAAAGCTCCTGGAAGATTTACAGGTACTGCCAGAAGTTTAACGGATCCTGCAAATAAAGTGATTATTGGAACTATGGAAGAAGGTTTTTATGATGTTGATGTTCATTCATTGGATGTAAAGACTTTGTACAAAGATGGTAACCAATTGAAACGGGAAGGAGCTAAAAGTTACGAAAGCGGACTTTTAATTGGTGTACATGGTAAAGGAACTTATTCTGGTCAGAAAGTAGTCGTTTTTTCCAATAACGGCGAGGAGGGAGAAAAAGCCAGAATAGATCCGAGAATTGAGGCTGGTTCACTTTCAGAATGGGATGGGGAAAATTGGAAATTGATTAGAAGAAATCAATTTACTGAAGTAACTGGGCCAGGTGGAATATATGGGAATGACAATCCCAATAACCAACCTATTTGGACTACGGGTTGGGATTATAAATCTGTTTTGTTGGGTTTGAGAGACAAAGGGAATTGGACTTTTTATAGGTTACCCAAAGCAAGTAATAGTTATGATGGTGCTCATGGTTGGAATACTGAATGGCCTAGGATTAGGAATATAGGTACAGATAATATTCCGGATTATTTGATGACCATGCATGGAATGTTTTGGAAGTTTCCACAAACATTTACAGCATCAAATACATCAGGCATTCGTCCTAGATCTTCTTATTTAAAAGTTATTGGAGATTTTACAAGATGGAATGATCAGTTGGTTTTTGGTTGTGACGATGCTGCCAAAAGTGAGTTTTTAAATAAAAGACAAGCTAAAGGAGGGATTGCTGGTCCGGGGCAATCTCAATCAAATCTTTGGTTTACATCTTTAACTCAGCCAGATCAAACAGGAACCACGGATGCATCTGGTTCTGTATGGCTTGGGGAATCTATTCCTTCAGGAAAAGTATCAGATCCATTTTTGTTTGCGGGTTGGAATAATAGAATAGCTTGGGTAAAGAACGATGGAACGCAAGACCTGAATTTTTCTTTTGAAATTGACAAAAAAGGAAATAACCAATGGAGCAAATTGCAAACGCTAAAACTTGCAGCAAATAGTTCTACTTGGATTGCATTTGATCCGTCTGAACATGCAGAATGGATTCGAGTAAAGACAGATAATGCTACTAAAGCAACTATCTCTTTTGTGTATTCCTCAAATAAGCCAAGATTGCTAAACGCAAGTAAAATGTTCAACGGGTTGGCTACTGTTTCTTCTACTAAAAATCAAGGAGGTTTGCTTTATAGTGTAGGAAACAATAGAGGTGTACTAGGAATTTTGGCAAATGCTGAAAATGATAATAAAAAAACAGAAACAGGGTATTATGAGATGGATGAACAAATGAAGATTGTTCCTATATCAAATGATTCAATTGCTCATTTTATTAGAGATAAAGTTGCTATTCCTAGTCAAGTGGTTACTGTTGATGCTAGTTCTTATCTAATTGTGGATGATGCTAAGAGAAGGTGGAGATTGCCATTGGGAAATGAAAAATATCAGGAGTTAATGGCAAAACAGCAATTACGTATTTGTAGGGAAGTGGCTACTGAAAGAGATCTGTTTAATTGCGGTGGAACATTCTACGAATTGCCAGCTGAAAATGCAGATGGATATGCCAAAATTAGACCTATTTCTTCTCATCAATTTAAAATCAATGATTATACATCATTTAGGGGAATGCTTGTTATGACAGGCTTAACTCAAAATTCAGCATCTCTTAGTAATCCTCATATTTTTCAATCAACTGATAAGCAATGTTCTGTTTGGGCTGGCGTGATAGATGATTTATGGCAATTAGGTAAGCCAGTTGGAAAAGGAGGGCCTTGGCAAAATATCAATGTTCTTGCCAATATACCATCGGACCCCTACTTGTTTGGTTTTTACGATGATCGTACACTTAGTCTATCACATCAATCAAATAAATCTGTTACCATTTCTATTCAATTTGATCCAACAGGAGACAATGAATGGGTGAATTATAAAAGCTTTGTTGTAAAAGCCAATGAAAAATTCAGTTTCAAATTCCCGAACAATATTCAGGCTCGATGGATTCGCTTTGTAACTGATACCAATACAATAGCTACAGCCTGGTTGGATTATAAATGATTCAATCCATGCTGTCAATCACTAATAACCATACGCAAATCTGTAAATAATTATATGAAAAAGTATCACTTGCTTAAAGCTTTAATTTTTGTTTTACTGATACATCATTTTGAACATATTCTAGCCCAAAATACCAGTAAGCCATTTGCTGATTTTTATGTTTCTACTGTTGGTAATGACAATTGGACTGGTAAATTAGCGGAACCCAATGCTAATAAAACGGATGGCCCATTTGCAACTATCGGCCAAGCCAAAAAAGCGATTAGGTTAATTAAGAAAGATTGCTATAGAAATATTTATGTGCTTATTCGTGGAGGAGAATTTCAATTGTTAGCATCAGAAAAATTTAGTCCTTCCGATAGTCATTATGATTCCTATCAAATTGTTTATATGGCTTATCCTGATGAAAATCCTGTTTTCTCCTCCGATATTGCAATTACAGGATGGAAATTGGCTTCATCCATTAAAGGACTACCATCAATTGCAAATGGGAAAGTATTTGTTGCCCATCTTCCAGAATTGCCAAATGGTAAAGAAAGATTTTATACATTATATGATAATGGTAAACTACTTCCAAGGGCTGCTTCCAAGGGTTTTGAGCCAACTAAAGTAATGACTGGTGGAGATGGGGGAGGTGTAGACTGGAAGGGAATGATTAAAGCTGATAGGAATTCACTTTGGTTTCCAAGTGGAATTATTAAAAATTGGGATAATTTAAACGACATTGAAATCTTTGTTCAGCCCAATGTTGGCTATGTTACCAATTATCTTACACTGGCTTCTGTTGATGAAAAAAAATCAGTAGCTCAAACTGCAATTCCAGCAACATATCCAATGGGTAAAATTGATAAACATTTACATGCAATGGAGGGGGGGAGTTGCAGGGTTGAAAATGTGATTGATTATCTGGATACTCCAGGCGAATGGGTGATAAACACCAAAGAAAAATTGGTTTTTTATTGGCCAATTAGTGGTCAGCCAAAACAAGTGACATTCCCTGCTTTGTCTGAGTATATTTTGGTAGATGGGCACGAATCGGGCGGGATTGTAAGAAATATTGCCTTTAAAGGGTTGACATTTACGCGAGGAGAAAGAGAAGTAATTACCAAAAAAGACATAGGGCTGCAGCATGAATGGGATATGTGGAATAAGGAAAATGCTATGGTACGCTTTCGCGATGCGGAGTATTGTGAGATGAGTAATTGTAGGTTAACAAATGCTGGGAGTGCTGCTGTTAGATTGGATCTATATGCCCAAAGCAATGTGATCAAAAACAATTTGATTGATTATGTTGGAGGTACTGGCATTTTACTTTGTGGATATGGGCCAGGTAAACTCAATGTAAATAAATCAAATAAAATAATCAATAACCAAATTCATCATTGTGGTGAATTTTATTATCAGTCAAATGGGATAATGGTATGGCAAAGTGGTGAAAACATCATTCAAAATAATAAGTTGCATCATTTACCTTATGATGCAATTGTATTGAGTGGTACACGCCCCATGTTTTTTCAATTAAAGGGGGAGAACAGAGAACAGGTAGGTAGTCTTAGGTTAGATGAAATAGCTCCAGAAGCATTATACCAAGATGATACCACTTCTTATAATTTCAACAATTTTGTTTTTTAT
The DNA here is from genome assembly GCA_002256435.1 of Chitinophagaceae bacterium BSSC1. Classification (GTDB taxonomy): domain Bacteria; phylum Bacteroidota; class Bacteroidia; order Chitinophagales; family Chitinophagaceae; genus Sediminibacterium. The sequence goes on along the minus strand of NKJC01000003.1, from coordinate 332,718 downwards.
AATCAATGGCCCAAAACGGCGCCTTATTATCATACTCGAAATAATATTGTGGAAGACAATGAGGTATTTCTGGTCATGCAAAAATGTTTTGATGGAAATGCCATTTACTTATCAGATGTTGGTGATGGTAACCAAATAAAGCGAAATTATATTCATCATTTAAACGGGGTAGGCATGCAGCAAGCCATCAGAACCGATGCATTTCTGAAAAACACCCATATTTCAGAAAATGTCATCTACAATTGTAATGGTGGGGGTATTAATCTTAAGTACTATGAGAATAATGCATATAATAACATTATAGCGGACATCCATGATATTGTTTACGAGAACTCTGCTGGTAAAACTAATAGAATGTTTATTGGCTATTTCAGTATCATGGATGTCTTTACTAGGGATAAAATGCCCCCTTATACTGCTTGTAATATCCAAAACAATATTTTTTACAAGATAGCTTCTCATAATACTTTTTATAGACAGGGTACGGTTAATGGTAAATTGACAGAACTTAAAATAGAAGAACCCAATATTGACAAAAACTTGTATTTCGATGCAAATTTGAAAGATCACGGACAATCAGCACTAGATTATTATAGGACACGCGGAGCAGATAAAAATAGCTTTGTAGCTGATCCGTTATTCAGAGATATTAAAACGGGGGATTTTCGCTTACAAGAGAACTCTCCAGCATACCAATTAGGGTTTAAAGACATTGATGTTAAACGTATAGGTATTACCTCTGAATTTTCTTCCAAATTTATGGAACTAGTAAAAAAACAGCTTGGGAATGATTATGATAAATTTGAAAAATTGGAAGAAATCTGTAAGCCCATTAAAGGAGCTGCTGGTAAAGAGTTCAAGGAGGCAAATGGCATTTAGATATTAAATATTTTGCTTTGGAGATTCTTGAAAATCTGTCCATTTTGATCAATTATTTAAAAACGTGAAAAAAATACTATCTATCGATAATGTTTGCGGAATCGTTTTCGATAGGTATTCATCAGCATCAGGTTCTTGGGTAGTCTAATGGCAGTATTTATTTATATACTTTCCAACTGCGATTGCCAAATCGTTAATAACCAAACCAAACCAAAACGATTGCTGTATGAAAAAAAGAAATTCATTTCTTTCGCTTGTTATTCTCTTTTTTGCCATCTTCCTCGGGATTCAAAATGCTTACTCCCAGACTGTGTCAATTAAGGGTATTGTTAAATCGGCAGATGGAAAACCCATTGAATCCGCTTCAATTAAAATTAAAGGACAGGACGCCGGTGTAGTTTCTGACAAACAAGGGGCTTTCTCTATTAAAGTACCAGAAGGAAAAGCGATTGCTATTTCAGCAGTGGGATATGAAATTGTAGAATTGGTTCCAATTCCCGGTCAAGAGAATGCTATTACATTGAACCAAGTTGTTAATGAATTGGACCAAGTGGTGGTAGTAGGTTACGGAACCCAAAAGAAAGTAAACCTTTCAGGATCAGTTGTTTCACTAAAAGGAGAGGATTTAACTAAGAGAAACACCATACTAACTACCCAAGCATTACAAGGTATAGCACCAGGTGTTACTGTAACATCAAATAGTGGAAAGCCTGGTAAAGAAGGTGCCAGTATTAGAATTAGAGGTATAGGTACGGTAAATGACAATAATCCTTTGGTGTTGATTGATGGGGTTGCTTCTTCTGTTGATGCAGTAGACCCTAACGACATTGAATCTATGTCAGTTTTAAAAGATGCCGCTTCTTCTGCTATTTATGGTTCACGTGCTTCAAATGGAGTGATTTTAATTACTACCAAACGTGGAAAAGCTGATAAAGTTAACCTTACTTATAGGGGTTCTGTAGGTTTTTCAAAACCATTGGTACTTCCTACAAATGCTACAGCATGGGATTATATGACATTGTATGATGAAGCTAATGGAAATGACTTGCGTACAGATGCAGGTGTTGCTGGAGGTAGTGTTTACGGAAAAACACTAATCGATACTTGGAAGAATGCTACAGACCGTGATGCATATCCCAATACCGATATGATGCGTCAGGCATATAAAGACAAGGCTTTTCAAACGCAACAATATATTGGATTTTCTGTGGGTAATGAAAAATTCAGGTCTAATACTTCTGTGAACTATTCTTGGCAAGACGCACTTCTGCCTAACTCTGAATACAAGCGTTATGGATTGCGTTCCAATAATAGTTATACGGTAAATAAAGTCTTAGAATTTGGCTTTGATTTATCTATTAGGAATACATTTATTAAAGACGCAGCTCCCAATACTGAAATTGAAGGTATGATGAGGCATCCAGCCATTTATCAAACACTTTATTCAAACGGTATTTGGGGTACTAGCTATGCTGGTACGGCTCATCCCATGCAGTTTATCTTCGACGGTTTATCTGTAAGAAGGGAGGAGTATCAAGAAATACTAGCAAAAATTTCTGCAAGAATTACACCATTTAAAGGAATGCATATTGATTTTTGGTACACGCCCAAAATCAATAATAACAGTTATAAGAATGTAAATAAAACTGCAGATGTATACGATTACAAAACAGGTCTAATCTCTTTGAAGTCAACGGCTTTAGCAAATATGACGGAGCAAACAGAACAAACAACGGAGAATGATTTGAACCTTCTGTTAAATTATACCAAATCATTGGGTAAGCATACCATTTCTGCTTTGGGTGGCTTTCAATATTTAACCAATGATTATAATACCATATCAGCCTACAGACAAGGGAATAATTTTCAACAGTTTGAACAAATCAGTTCTTATGATCCAACAGGAATGACCAATAGTGGAAGTGCCACACAATGGGCTTTAATGTCTTATTTCGGAAGATTGAACTATAATTATGAAGGCAAATACTTTTTAGAGGCCAATGTTCGTAATGACGGTTCTTCTAGATTTGCTAATGGGTATAAATGGGGTTTGTTTCCATCTTTCTCAGGTGCTTGGCGCTTTTCTGCTGAGAAATTCATGAAAAACATTGATTGGTTATCCAATGGTAAGCTTAGAGCGTCTTGGGGACAATTGGGTAATCAGTCTGGTTTAGGCAATTATCCTTTTGCGTTAAATGTTAACACTAGCCAATTTACCGTTTTCAATGGAGTTCTTAATCCAGGGTATGCTGCTACAACCTACGCACTTAACAATATTACTTGGGAATCAAGTACCATGATTGACTATGGTATTGACTTATCCTTATTTAAGGGTAAAGTTGATGTAACTTTTGACTGGTATAAAAAAACCACCAATAATATCTTGCTTAGTCTTGCTATTCCCGGGGTAATGGGTTATGCTAACTCACCTAGTCAAAATGCAGGATCTATGGAAAACATTGGATGGGATGCTGCCGTATCTTACAAGAATCATATTGGAGATGTAAACTTTAAAATAACAGGTATTTTATCTGATGTAAATAATAAAATTACCAGTTTTGGTGGATTAGCTCCTCAAGTGTCTGGTAACAAAGTAAGACAGGTTGGCTCTCCTATTGATGCTTTTTTTGGATTGGTATCTGATGGATTCTTTTCATCTTTCGCTGAAGCAAGGGCATATAATGTGGCTCAATTTGGCAAGTTACAAGGAGGAGACCTCAGGTATATTGATCAAGACGGAGACAAAAAGTTAACTGGGACTGACCGTGTGGTTTTAGGTAGTCCTATTCCAAGATATACCCATTCACTTGAATTGGCTATGAATTATAAAGGATTTGATTTGAGCTTATTTTTCCAAGGAGTTGGAAAAAGGGATAGTTATTTTGGCGGATGGGCTGCTTACCCCTTCCAAAATGCTTCCACAGCACTTATACAACATCTTGATCGTTGGTCAGAAGCAAATCCTAATCCTAATGCTGCTTATCCTCGTTTATCTATTAATCAGCAATCTAATAATTTGCAATCGTCTAATTTCTGGATGGTTAATGCAGCCTATATACGTTTAAAGAACGTTCAAATAGGTTACACATTACCTACTACATGGTTAAAAGGAACTGGATTAACAGGAGTAAGTTTCTTTGCTAATGGAAACAACCTGTTTACCATCAGTAAAATGCCTATTGGCATGGATCCTGAATCACCTGAATCTATTCAAAATACAGTTCCACTTCTAGGAACCTACACATTTGGCGTGAACCTGAAATTTTAAGATAATAAAGTATAACAATTAAATGATTAAAATTATGAGGAAGAATTTATTATATATAATGTTAACTATTACGGTGTTTATTTCAAGCTGTAATAAAGCCATTGAACTATACCCTTTAACCGTTCCTTCAGCAGAAACATTTTTCACTAACGAAACTGAAATACAAGGAGGCGTAAATGCTTGCTATACTTTTATTACAGCAGGGAATAATGGTTATTTTGCACCCGAGTTTAGTATGGATGCATTAACGGAAACAGTGTTTATTCGTGGAGGCGGTTTTGCACAAAACGTTATGCAGTCAGTATTGGACTTTAAAGAAGGGCACTTTAGATCACTTTGGTTAAGTATGTATCAGGGTATTGGTAGGTGTAATTTGATGTTGCAAAAAATTGAGGAAAATAAGGGCAAAATTTCTGCAGCAAATGTTAAACAATTCCAAGGTGAAGTTTATTTCTTAAGGGCTTATTATTACTTGCGTTTGACAAATATGTTTGGAGATGTAGTATATGTTGATAAACCCGTATCAACTGTTGATGAAGGTAAAAATGTATCCAGAACAGCTAGAGCAGAAGTTCTTAAGAAAATTTATGCTGATTTAGATTTGTCCTATCAATTATTGACTGGATCAACTAACAAACAAATAGGGAGGGTAACAGCTGGAGCCGCAATGTCTTATAAAGCAAGAGCTGCGCTTCAGAATAATGATTGGGCTGTTGCTGCTGCAGCTGCCAAAGTAGTCATTGATTCAAAGCAGTATAGCTTAATGCCTAGTTATTCTGCATTGTTTACTGAAGCTGTTTTAAGAAGTGCAGGCAATACAGAACAAATTTTAACCCAGGGGCATTTGGTAACTGCTAACAATGCAACAGCATTTCCACAGTACACTGCACCTAGATCTGTTTCTGGTGGATTTACCACTATTGTTCCAACACAGAATATGATGGATTCTTATCAGTGTATTGATGGAAAAAATATTAATGCATCTCCTTTATACAATAAGTTAAAGCCATACGATAACCGTGATCCACGTATGCGTTACTGCTTTGTTGTTCCTGGAGATATGTGGAATGGGTTTGTATATGACACAAGGGCAGACAAGCCAAATACCTTAAATGCAGCAGGTGCTACTGTAAAGAATCCGGAAAGTTATACTTCAACTGTGTTTACTTCTTTTACAGGATATTGTGTAAGAAAGTACTTTGATTTCAAATACACAGCCACGCTTACACAATGTGAAACACCTTTTATGCTTTGTAGATATGCAGAAGTGTTATTGACTTTTGCAGAAGCTAAAATTGAATTGAATCAAATAGATGCTGATTGTATCAATGCTATCAATTTGGTTCGCGGTAGGAGTGATGTTAAAATGCCTCTAGTTACAGTTGGCTTAAGTCAAACTGAAATGAGAAAATTGGTAAGGTATGAACGCAAAATTGAATTATGGAATGAAAATCTTCGTTGGGATGACTTGTTACGTTGGAAGCGTGCTGAAGTTATTATGACAAGGCCAATTATGGGAAGACCATTAATAGGTGAATTTAACCAATACCCTTCTGTTCAATTTGATGAGTTTGACGAACCTATTTATAACTATACTACTTATATACCGCAACCTTCTTCAGACTACCGTATTTTAATTCTAACCAATTTTAATAAGAGTCGTGATTATCTATGGCCTATACCAGAAACTGAGTTGAATTTGAATCCGAACTTAAAGCAAAATCCAGGTTGGTAATATTTTTATAAAAGTTGGCAATGTAAGGTAAGATAGAAAAAGGCTGGTTCTTTGTAGCCAGCCTTTACTTTTTAACTATCATGTTCACTTAAATTAGTGTATGAAAAGGGAAAATTCTAGTAATATCAAAATATGGTTCACCAGTTTTGTTTTGTTTTTATTCATAACAAGCATCTATGCGAACAATCTTTTTTTGTCTAGAGACATAAATATTAGTAGCTGCATTGGGAACATTATCAATAAAAATCATTTTGGGCTAGATACAACAGGAAAAGCTAAAAAAGAAGCAAGTATAAATATTTCTGATAATTGGACAGAGAATTTTGATTTGAATGCAATGGTTCAGCCTGTTCCCTTAACAAATAAGTTTATTGATTCTGGTTATTATGTATGGTGCGGTTCAGTTACAAAGGGGAAAGACAATAAATATTATATGTTGTATTCAAGATGGCCATTAGCGGATGGATTTGAATCTTGGCCAATTACCTCCGAAATTGCAGTTGCGATATCCAATCAGCCTGGCGGTCCTTTTAAACATGTAAAAGTAGCATTACCTGCAAGAGGTACTCAATTTTGGGATGGATCTGCCACACATAATCCAACTGTTGTTCAACATAAAGGGAAATATTATCTTTTTTATATGGGAACTAGTTGTACTGTTCCTATTAAGAAAAAAGAAGCTTATACTAATAACTGGTGGCAGTATAGAAATACACAACGTATAGGTGTAGCTGTAGCAGATAAACCAGATGGAAATTGGAAAAGACTTGATCATCCTGTCTTGGATATTAGTTCTGATTCTACAGCTCACGATGCACTGATGGTATCAAATCCTGCGGCAGCTTTTGATAATAATGGGAAAGTGATTTTGCTTTATAAACAAGTAGGAAAATCCGAAAAAATTAGTGGTGGAAAAGTACGTTTTGGCGTGGCATTTTCAGATAGTCCTCTTGGTCCTTTTAAAAAGCAGGATCAACCAATTTTTGAAATCAAAGATGCCGGAAAAGAATGGATGGTAGCTGAGGATCCGTTTGTATGGTATCAAAAAGGGTATTATCTAGCAATAGTCAGAGATGTAGTTGGGAAATTCACTGGAGATGGAGGAGCATGGGCACTAATGGTGTCTAAAAACGGATCTAATTGGCAACCTGCAAAACATCCAAAAGTAATTGGAAGAACATTTTTTTGGAAGGATGGTTCCGTTAATACTTCACAGTTAGAGCGTCCCTGTTTACTTCTTGAAAATGGAATTCCCCAATATTTATATGGTGCCACTAGGGCCGATAAGGGACAAACTATGTCTTTTAATGTTGCAGTTCCACTTGCAAATAAGAATTAATTGATTTTATGAAACAATATCTACTTGTCATTGCCTCAGTAATATTTTTTACCGGATTGGTATTAGGTCAGAAAAAGGAAAATAATTTAACACTCTGGTACTCAAAGCCCGCTGATAAATGGTTAGAAGCTTTACCTATTGGAAATGGTAGTTTGGGAGCAATGATTTTTGGTGGCGTAAAACAAGAGCATATTCAGTTTAACCAACAGAGTTTAATTACTGGTACTACGCAAACAGTTGGATTTTATCAGCCTTTCGGCGATGTTATAATTGATTTTACCGGACTTGAGTCTGAAAATTATACTCGTGAATTAGATATCAGTTCTTCTATTCATCAAGTACAATTCAAATCAAAAGATGTAACATATACAAGAGAGTCTTTTGCTAGTTACCCTGATCAACTATTGGTTTTTAGATTTACAGCCAATAAGAAAGGAATGATTTCAGGAAAAATAAAGCTGACAGATGCCCATCGCGCTAGCATTCTTGTTGAAGGAAACAAAATTACGGCTGCAGGTAAGATTGCAGAAAATCAAATGGAATATGAATCACAGATTCAAATCAAACATATTGGTGGAAAATTAGTTTCGGACTCAACAGGAATAGACCTAACCAATGCTGATGAATTAATTATTTTGCTAAGTGCTGGAACTTCATTTCTCAATGATCACAAAATGAATTTTAAGGGGCAGCATCCACACAATGCTCTCTCAAAAATCTTATCTGAGGCTTCTAAGAAAAGCTATCAACAACTTAGATCAAAACATATTTCTGATTATCAAAATTTATTTAATAGGGTTAGTTTGAATTTGGGCTCTACACCTAATCAAACAACCATCAATCGACTTAATGCCTATAAAAAAGGTGGAACAGATCCTGCTCTTGAAGCATTGTTGTTTCAATATGGTAGGTATCTTTTAATTAGTTCTTCTAGACCAGGTAGTCTACCAGCTAATCTACAGGGCATTTGGAACAATGAATACAAACCCGCATGGTATTCTCAATACACTACTAATATCAATATAGAAATGAACTATTGGCATGCAGAACAAACCGCATTGTCTGAGTGCCATATGCCTTTATTTGACTGGATTGAAAATTTTGCTGCAGTTCAGAAAAAATCAACTGATCCAAAGTTGCAAACAAAACGGGGTTGGATTAGCTATAGTACCAATAATATAATGGGTGGTCCTTCTACTTGGGGAATTCATCGTCCCGGAAGTGCATGGTTAAGCCAACATTTTTGGGAACATTACGCATTTACTGGAGATCGGGAGTTTTTGAAAAATAGAGCTTATCCCATGTTGAAAGATGTTTCTAATTATTGGGAAGACCATTTGATTGAAATGAAGGGAAAGCTTGTTACACCTGATGGCTGGTCTCCAGAACATGGTCCCGGAAATATAGAAGGAGACAGGACACCATACCCAGGTGTTTCTTATGATCAACAAATTGTATATGATTTGTTTAATAATTGTGTAGAAGCTGCTAGCGTTTTACACACGGATGAGTTGTTTAAAAATGAGTTAAGTTTAAAGAGAGACAAGTTATTAGGTCCACAAATTGGCAAATGGGGACAACTACAAGAATGGATGGAAGATGTTGATTTACAAGATGATCATCACAGACATAATTCCCATTTGTTTGCACTTCATCCGGGTAGACAAATTAGTCCATTGACAACTCCTGAATTTGCAAAAGCTGCCCTTGTCTCACTAAATGCCCGTGGGGATACTAGTACTGGTTGGAGTACCGCATGGAAAATTAATCTATTTGCCAGACTAGGTTTAGGTAACAGGTCTTATGCATTGATTAGACAGCTATTTAGAAAATGTATTGTTGAAAATCTTTTTGATACGCATCCGCCTTTTCAAATGGATGGAAACTTTGGCTACACATCTGGCATAGCCGAGATGCTGCTTCAAAGTCAAATTAAAGAAGGGAATCATTATATTCTTCAATTACTACCAGCGTTACCTGATGCATGGAAAAATGGAGAAGTGAAAGGATTAAGGGCTAGGGGCGGTTTTGTGATAGACATGAAATGGGAAGATGGTAAATTGGTATCCTGCAATATTGAGTCTCTATTGGGGAATGATTTTAAAACCTATTATGATGGAAAAATTCAGATGATGAGAACTGTGGTTGGTAAAAAATATTTTCTTTCTTCAAAAACAAATATGTTTATTTCCAAGTAAATTATTTAATACAGAATTGTGATGAAAAAACTCATTTTGCTTCAAATTATTTTAACTGTTTGTTACTTCAATTTTAATGTAAATGCACAAACAAATGACTCAAAACCGGTGTATAGACCTTATGTGAATCAGGCAGGTTACAATATAGGAGAGTCCAAGCGATTTGTATGTTATGGGGCACCCAATAATGCCCCTTTCAAAATTGTAAATACAAAAACTGCTCAAACAGTATTTGAGGGCAAAATGCTTAATAATGAAGGATGGTTTAGCAATTTTAATCCTGTAAGTAGTTCAGACGAATTTATCATTGAAGTAGAGGGAAGGGGAAAGTCTGTTCCATTTTGGGTTGCTGGTCATTTAATGGAAAAACTTTCTTCCAAATTAGCCTATGATTTCTTTGCAGATGTGCGAGGCTTTGAAGATTTGAGCAAATATGATATGAATAAAGTGTATGGTGGCGGCCCCTCAAGAGATTGTGGAGCATATGGTTTAGAAACCATTTTTGAAATTTTACAATATGCAAGTAATCCAGCTTTATATGATAATTGGAAAGCAGAATTGGGAGATAAGAATGTTCCAGATTTAATTGATCTTATTTTATGGCATGCAGAGTTTGCGTATAAATATGTTTCTTATAATGGTCCAACAGGATATAGACATGGTACACTGGGATATCAGGGAGAGCCACGTATGAATTTTGATTATTGGAATACCCTTGATCAATTAGCTGCTGTTTGTGGCGCGTATGAAAAATTTCTTAAACCATATTTATCAGAAGAGAAGTACCAGCAATATAGAAAAGTATGTCTTGATAACTGGGAAAAATACGATAGACATAAAGTGGTCCGTTTCTGGACCTATAGTTCTAAATGGGTAGACGAAGGGTTTCAGGAATTCAATGAAATGGGTAATGCTTTTGGTCAATCGGTCTTTAGTAATTTATCTATGTATCTCTCTGAAAAATATCAAAAAGGAGGCCATCCTGAAAAGTTTATCAAATATGCACAGCAAAGTGCAGCGGATATTATTAAAAATTGGGATTTTAATAATCCTAGACATATGTGGTGGATTAGAAATGCAGAACATATTACGCCGCAGGCCTTGGCTTGGTTCTTAATGGTTGCACCAGAGCTTGCACCTACTGGAACAAAGGAGAAATTAGAAGCTTGGTCTCTGCACATGAAACAACGCACTAATAATTTTTGGAAATACAGAATGCATAGTGAGACAGAATGGGCACATGCAAAAACTAAAGAATTAGGTGGCGCTCCTGCCTTAGGAGGTTCAATGTTTGCAGTTGCACATATATTAAAAGACAAGACTTTAAGAGATTTAGGATGGGCACAAGTTGACTTTGTTTTTGGTGTTAATCCTGTTGGTACCCACTTGAGTAATAAGAGTGATGAACGTGTGAAAATTGGAGGTTTCTGGGAAGGGGTAGAAGATGGCTGGCCACAAGCCCATCCTGACGGATACGGTAAACTTGGTTTGGTCAGAGGTACACTTGATGGAACACCTTTAGATAGTCAGTTCCCAATTGCAAAATCTGTAGAAAAAATTGTTGGTCAAAATAACGGTCAGGTTTTTGGTAAAAACGCCTATGCAACAGAAGGTTGGTGTGTATCCAATAGAGGATGGGAAGCAACAGTAAGTTTTGCCACTCTTGGAACTCAGGAAATTATTTTCAAAGATGCTGCAACTAATACTAGTATTACCCAAGCTAAGCCAGGACAGACCATTCTAATAGAATTAAAAGCCGCTTTAAATCAGGATTGGAATAAAGTTGATAAAGGATGGGTAGACTTGGTGATTGGGAAAAATCAAGCCATTAAAATTGAATTGCTTGAAACAGGAAATAATTCTGGCTCATTTGTTGGAAAATTGACTATTCCTCAAAACGTAATTGGTAATACAATAACAGCTACTTATGGCTATCTAGGATTTGGTAAGTCTGTGAGTATTGGAATCAAATAGAACTTTATTTTAACTAGTTTTTCAAAATTATCAGTATGAATAGAAGAAACTTTGTTGGATTAATGGGCAATACAAGTTTATTGCTTCTCTCAGGAGGGTTAAACAGTGTTTTAGCTTCTTCAAATACATCAAGTTCCAGCGAATTTGTATTTCTTGAAGCTGAACAATTTGAAAAATTTGGTGGTTGGAATTTAGACCAACAATCCATGGACAAAATGGGTAGTCCATATCTATTAGCCCATGGATTAGGAATTCCTGTTGAAGACGCAGAAACAGAGGTTGAATTTCCATCTGCGGGTACGTATAGGGTTTGGGTAAGAACCAAAGATTGGGTAGCTTATTGGAAAGCACCTGGAACTCCAGGTAAGTTTCAGTTGCTCATCAATGGTAAGCCATTAAAAGAAACCTTTGGGACAAAAGGGGCGGATTGGCATTGGCATGATGGAGGGACGGTAAAAGTATCTGGCAAACAAAAGATTTCTTTACACGATTTAACAGGATTTGAAGGCAGGTGTGAAGCCATTTTGTTTTGTAAGGATACTAATTTTAAACCAGTTCATGATATAGCCGCATTAACTAAGTTTAGAAGAAAGCTACTTGGTCTACCTGATCATCCTGATAATGGTGGCTCATTTGATTTAATAGTAGTTGGTGGTGGACTTGCAGGAACCTGTGCAGCCATATCGGCTGCTAGAAATGGCGTAAAAGTAGCGTTGGTGCAAGATAGACCCGTATTAGGAGGTAACGGTAGTTCTGAAGTACGTGTTTGGCCAGAAGGTCATACCAATAAACAACCATACCCACATGTTGGAGATATTGTATCTGAAATTTTGCCAAAAATTGAAAAACAAAAAGGGCAAGTACTCAATGGTGTTGAAGCAAAATATTATGATGATAGTTTAAAATTAAAAATAGTACAACAAGAACCTAATATTACCCTGTTTATAGAACAAAGAGCCATTGATGTTCAAGTAGTAGATAATAAAATTAATGGCATTGTTATTCAACATACCAGAACTGCAAGGCAAACCCAGTTAAAAGCCAACTATTTTGCTGATTGTACGGGTGACGCCGTCATAGGATTTAAGGCGGGGGCCGATTATGAATACAAGGTGGAGAATTTAATGGGTAGTTCTAATTTGTTTAATGTTTTAGATGCGGCCAATAGCGAAGAAGTTTTGAAGTGTGAGTGTAAAGACAAATCTGCATTAGCCATGAAAACAGAAATTGGGGAATACGCACAACCATTTCCAAGATGCCCTTGGGCTTTGGATTTAAAGGACAAACCTTTTCCTGGAAGAAAAGGCGTAGAAACCTATGGCAAAGAAGGCTTGCAGTCCTTTGCCAATTCTTGGTATTGGGAAAGTGGGTTTAATAAAAATCAGGTTACTGAAATAGAACAAATTAGGGATCACAATTTTAGAGCCATGTATGGAGCATGGGACGTGATTAAAAACGTAGATAAAATGTATCCCAATCATCGATTAGGATGGTCAGCCTTTATTGCTGGTAAGCGCGAGTCTAGAAGATTAATGGGCGACGTTGTTTTAGACGCGGAAGATTTTAAAAGTCAACGAAAGTTTGAAGACGGATCTTTCCCTTGTTCTTGGGGAGTTGATTTACATACTCCTAAAAAAGAATTCCTAAAGGGATTTGAAGGCAATGAATTTATTGCCGAATTCACCAGGGGAAAAGAGTATGAATATGGCAACCTGTATTGGGCTCCTTATAGAGTATTATACAGCAGAAATATTAGTAATTTATTTATGGCAGGTAGAAATATCAGTGTTACCAAAACCGGTTTGGGGCCAGTAAGAGTTATGAGAACCTGTGGTATGATGGGAGAGGTTGTTGGTAAAGCAGCTTCAGTTTGTATTAAAAACAATGCTAGTCCAAGACAGGTGTACGAAAAACACTTTGATCAATTAAAAACCTTATTAAATACACCTGGTTCAAAATAATTTTATAAGCTCATAAATAGAATTTAATCTTATGATTCTATAACGATTCCTAAGCAAGCAAGTTTAGTCATTAAACTTGGGCACCCGTATTCTTGCGGGTGCTTTTAATTTAGGAAATGCCTAGTAAACCATCTCTGAATTTTTTTGGAGTTTTACCGGTGATTTTTAAAAAGTTTCGGTGAAACAATACCGGATTATTAAACCCACAATCATAAATGATATTCTTAATGGCCAGATTTTCATCTTGTAATAATTTACAAGCGTGACCAATTCTGATTTCGGTTAAAAATTGAACAAAGGTTTTTTGTGTTTTGATTTTAAAAAACCTACAAAAGGAATTAGTGGTCATGGAACAAATAGCCGCAACCTGATCAAGACTAATGGGTTGTTGAAAGTTTTTTAAAAGATAGTCATATACTTCCGTAAAGCGCATCATATCTGTATCAGACGGCAGCAATTGATAATTGCTACTGGCCAAAGCATGGGTTTTGTTGCATTTTAGTAAATGTTCTAGTAACTGAAGTAATAAACCCAATTGGGTAAAACCGGTACTTTCTATCACCAGAAGAAATAAATCAAGAGCCCGCTGTTTATCTATTCCAGTGATTCTAAAGCCCCTTTCATTTTTCCGGATCAGCTGCGTCAAGCTCTTTGTCATAGAGGGGTCATCCGTAATGGATTGAATATGTTCTACTGTAAAATAAATACTGTAAGCAGTGGTCTTTTTTTTGGCGTTTTTCTGCTCAAAAGATTTGTCACACCTAAGAATATGCGGCAGTCCCTTTCCAAAAATGATTAAGTCATCTTTTTCAAATCTTCCTAAATAGTCTCCCACCACCATATTGCCATGCCCTTCCTGGATCCAACAAATCTCTTCTGTTTGATGAAAGTGAAAATCATGATCAAAAAAAGGTTTGTATACTTTTTTAACCCAAATCTGTTTTTTATCCAAGATGGGAGCATCAACTAATAAGGAAGCTTTCATAGGCAAAATGATATTATAAAGGTAGTTGATACATTTGTTTCAATTATTAGAAATGCTCAATTGTGGTAAAATAGTTTACTTATTGACTAATTCATGTTACTGATTCTAATTGAACCTAGTTTAATTTAGATGTTAGATTTTAATTCATTTTAATAGAATATATGACTGAAAGAAACACATCATTTTTACATATTCACGAGAACGATAATGTACTTGTAGCATTAACAGATTTGCTAGTTGGAAATAAGATTGATTTTCAGGATAGAGTTTTAGATCTTAAAGACCCAATTCCTGCAAAGCACAAGGTTTTTATCAATGATATGAAGGAAGGAGATGAAGTCTTCATGTATGGCGTTGTGGTTGGCAAAGTAACCAAGGCACTGTCTTCAGGAATGTTAATGACTACAGATAATACGGTACACGCTGCCGAGCCTTATGCTTATAGGGCTACCAATTATGTTTGGAAAGCACCGGATGTTTCTGCCTTTAAGGATAAAACATTTATGGGTTATCTCAGAAGCGATGGCAAAGTGGGTACCGCTAATTATTGGTTATTTATTCCAACGGTATTTTGTGAGAATAGAAATTTAGACGTCATCAAAGAAGCATTGCACCATAGCTTGGGATATGCGGTAACTGGAAAGTATTTACAATTTGCCAAATTGTTAGCACAGAGTATTGAGAAAAAAGAAGATATACATAAAATTGATTTTCAAACTTCAGACCCCATTACAAAGCGGGTTTTCCCTAATATTGATGGAATTAAGTTTTTAAACCACCAAGGTGGTTGTGGTGGAACCAGACAGGATTCGGATTCTTTGAGTAAGTTGTTGGCAGCCTATGCAGACCATCCCAATGTAGCTGGCGTTACCTTATTGAGTTTGGGTTGTCAGCATTTGCAATTAGCGCAATTGCAAAAAGATATTAAATTAAGAAATCCCAATTTCAATAAACCCATTTTTGCTTTTGAACAACAGCAAAGCAAGAGTGAAGAATCTTTGATTAGAGAAGCCATTCTTCAAACATTTATAGGTTTACAAGAAGCCAATAAAAATCAGAGAACGGCTGCGCCATTGAGTAAATTGGTATTGGGCGTAAAATGCGGTGGAAGTGATGGATTTAGTGGTATTTCTGCAAATCCTGCGGTAGGTGTTGCAGCAGATTTATTGGTGGCTTTAGGTGGAACAGTTTTGTTAGCAGAGTTTCCAGAACTATGTGGCGCTGAGCAAGATTTAATAGATAGATGTGTCTCAGCAGCCAACGCAAAAAAATTCATTCATTTAATGCAAACCTATGATGCCCAAGCACACGCAGCAGGTTCTGGATTTCACATGAACCCATCACCTGGTAATATTAAAGATGGTTTGATTACAGATGCCATTAAAAGCACAGGTGCTGCCAAAAAAGGAGGTAATTCTCCCGTAACTGATGTGTTGGATTATACAGAGCCTGCTACCAAACCAGGGTTGAATTTGGTTTGCACTCCTGGCAACGACGTAGAAGCTACTACAGGAAAAGCGGCTGCTGGTGCTACACTGATTTTATTTACAACTGGTTTGGGAACACCTACTGGTAATCCTGTTTGTCCAGTGATTAAAGTTGCTACCAACACCGCATTGGCTAAACGCATGTCTGATATTATTGATATTGATACAGGTTCCATTATTCGGGGAGAAAAAACAGTTGCAGAAATGGGAGCTGATATTTTAGCATATTGTATTGATGTGGCTAGTGGCAAAACCATTCCAAAAGCAGTTCAACTGGGGCAGGATGATTTTATTCCTTGGAAAAGAGGGGTTAGTCTTTAATTCAGTATTATGAAAATCGGCTTATTTATTCCCTGTTATATTGATCAGTTTTATCCTGCGGTAGGTGTTGCAAGTTTGGAGTTATTAGAAAAATTGGGTTGTGATGTGAGTTTTCCCTTGAACCAAACCTGTTGTGGCCAACCCATGGCCAATAGTGGTTTTGAAGCCATGAGCAAGGGTTGTGATAAGAACTTTGTAAATAACTTTAAGGGCTTTGATTATATAGTTGCCCCATCGGGTAGTTGTGTCTTGCATATTAAGGAACACTTACATGACGAGGATAATCCCAAAGCTGCAGATGAAATCAGAAGCAGGGTCTATGAACTCACAGAATTTTTGGTAGATATTTTGAAAGTGACATCGCTGCAAGCCAGTTTTCCTTTTAAAGTAGGTTTGCATACCAGCTGTCATGGGCAAAGAGGTTTGCACTTGGCAAGCATGAGTGAGTTGGTGGCACCGGCTTTTTCTAAGCCAGAA
This sequence comes from Chitinophagaceae bacterium BSSC1, assembly GCA_002256435.1. Taxonomy (GTDB): domain Bacteria; phylum Bacteroidota; class Bacteroidia; order Chitinophagales; family Chitinophagaceae; genus Sediminibacterium. The sequence continues at coordinate 316,094 of NKJC01000003.1, read as the reverse complement.
ACATTATTGAATATGGTGAAAGGCATTGAAGTAACTAGACCAAAAAGGGTAGACGAGTGCTGTGGTTTTGGTGGCACCTTCTGTGTGTTTGAAGAAGCCGTGAGTGTGAAAATGGGGAAGGACAGAATTGGGGAACACCAGGACAATGATGTGGAATATATTACGGGTGTTGATACCAGTTGCTTGATGCATTTAGAAGGTATTTTAAAACGCCAAGGTAGCAAGATCAAGACCATTCATATTGCGGAAATTTTAAACAGTCAGTTATGAGCAGCCAAGCCAATTTTACCCACGCAGAGGCGGCTGAACAATTCATAGCCGATGAGCCCAGAACAGACTGGCATGATGATACGCTCTGGTTTGTCAGAGAGAAAAGAGACAAAGCCGCGCATAGTCTTCCGGAATGGGAGCAGCTCAGACAATGGGCATCGGATATCAAATACCATGGCTTGAGTAATATGCACCAGTTATTGGTGGACTTTGAAAAAAACGCCATCGCCAACGGCATACAAGTACATTGGGCAGTAGACGGCAAAGAGCACAATGAGATTATTTATAAAATTATCCAAGACAACCAAGTACAAAGAATTGTCAAGAGCAAGAGCATGCTCACGGAGGAATGTCATTTAAATGAATTCTTGACGGAGAAAGGCGTAGAAATAGTTGATACAGATCTGGGTGAAAGAATTGTGCAGTTTAGAAAAGAAACACCTAGTCATATTGTACTTCCTGCCATTCACTTGAAAAAACAAGACGTGAGTGAAACCTTTCACGAGCATCTTGGAACAGAGAAAGGGAACAATGATCCACAGTATTTAACCGAAGCCGCTAGGGGGCATTTAAGAGACAAATTTATTGCATCGGAACTGGCTATTACGGGGGTGAACTTTGCAGTAGCTGAAACTGGTGGATTTGTAGTTTGCACCAATGAGGGTAATGCAGACATGGGTGCTCATGCTGCTAAGATTCATATTGCCTGTATGGGTTTTGAAAAAATCATTCCCAAGGCAGAACATTTGGGTGTATTCTTAAGACTATTAGCTAGAAGTGCTACTGGTCAACCCATTACTACTTATAGCAGTCATTTTAGCAAACCAAGGGCTGGTCAGCAAATGCATATTGTCATTGTTGACAATGGTAGGAGCAGACAATTGGGTAGAGAATCATTTAGAAACTCGCTTAAGTGCATCAGGTGTGCTGCTTGTTTTAATACTTGCCCCGTGTATAGAAGAAGTGGTGGTCATAGTTATCATACGGCGGTGGCGGGGCCCATAGGCTCCATCTTGAATCCCAATCTAGACATGCAGGCCAACAAGGATCTACCTTTTGCTAGCACGCTCTGTGGTAGTTGTAGCAATGTATGTCCGGTGAAGATTAATATTCATGAGCAATTATATCTCTGGCGTCAAGAAATTACCAAGGAAGGGATGGCGGCAAAAGGAAAAACATTTGCCATGTGGGGCATGTCTGAAGTATTGGCGCATCCTGCTATTTATCGCATGGCGGGCAAGATGGGAAGATGGGTAGTGAAGCATCTACCTTTCTTAACCAATAATGGAATGAACCCTTGGTTCAAACAGCGTGAAATGCCGGAAGCTCCTAAAGAGAGTTTTAGAGATTGGTACCTAAACAACAAACAAAAATGAGTGCAAGAGAAACCATATTAGCTGGGATCATGGCCAATCAACCATTGAGCCAGAAATTGCCAGTGGTGAGGGTAAATGAAATGATTCAATATGAGGATCTGGTGAGTCAATTCAAAATCATATTAGAAGCTATTGGAGGAGCATGCTTAGAAGTAAAAGACCATGAGGAACTTGACACTATTTTGCAGGAATTGATCAAGGAAAAACAAGTTGTTTTGAATGCAATTAATCCAAGTCAAACCCTTGTTAGGCAATTGCAAACAGACAGTTTGGAATCATTAGCTAGTATTGATATGGCCATTATAAATGGTTCCTTGGCAGTTGCTGAATCAGGAGCTGTATGGGTTTCAGAAGAACAAATGATTTTGAGAATTCTTCCCTTTATTACGGAGCAATTGGTTTTAGTAGTAGATAGGAAAAATATGGTCTCCAATATGGGCCAAGCCTATCAGCAAATTGATTTTTCCGAAATCGGTTTCGGAGCTTTTATTGCTGGTCCTTCTAAAACTGCCGATATTGAACAAAGCTTGGTCATTGGTGCTCATGGACCCAAAAAATCTATGGTGATTTTGGTGGGTTAATAGCCAATGAATAATGAATAGATTGCTTAAATTGAATTACCTAATCACCAACACTTGCGCTATATGAAAAAAGCCCTTTTATTGCTGGCATTTGCTGCTCTGCAATGTTCACTCAATGCTCAAAGTAAAACCCTGAATGATCCCAAAATGGATTGGTGGAAAGAAGCCCGTTTTGGCATGTTTATTCACTGGGGGCTTTATGCGGTTCCGGCTGGAACCTATGATGGTAAACAGATTCCGGGTATTGGTGAGTGGATCATGAATAGAGGAAAAATTCCCATGTCTGTGTATCAAACCTATCCCGCCAGATTTAACCCAGTAAAATTCAATGCAGATGCTTGGGTAAAATTAGCCAGTGAAGCAGGGATGAAATACTTAGTCATTACTAGCAAACACCACGATGGTTTCGCCATGTTTCATTCCAAAGATCCTTTCAATATTGTAGACGCAACGCCTTTTAAAAAAGACCCCATAAAGGAATTGGCAGAGGCTTGTAAAAAATACAAGATCCGTTTTGGTTTGTATTATTCTCAGGCCCAAGACTGGAACCATCCAGGTGGTGCAGCCAATGGCGGTTATTGGGATTCGGCACAGAAAGGTAATATGGACAAGTATATAGATGAGGTTGCCGTGCCTCAGGTAAAGGAAATCCTGGATGCCTATAATCCTGCCATTATTTGGTGGGATACCCCAACCAATATGAATCCTGAACGCGCCACCAAATTAGCAGACCTCTTGAAGAATAGACCGGACATTATTACCAATAACAGATTGGGTGGTGGATATGAAGGAGATTTAGAAACACCCGAACAATATATTCCAGCAACAGGAATTCCTGGTAAGAACTGGGAGAGCTGCATGACCATGAATGATACCTGGGGTTTTAAATCTTATGACCAGAATTGGAAGAGTACCAAAGTGTTAATTAGAAACCTGATTGATATTGCGTCTAAAGGTGGAAACTATTTGTTGAATGTTGGTCCAACAGATGAAGGAATTATTCCAGAACCATCAGTGGAAAGATTAAAACAAGTGGGTGCTTGGCTCAAACCTAATGCAGACGCCATTTATGGTAGCAAAGCAAGCCCCTTTACTTATTTGCGTTGGGGTAGGGCTACTCAGAAAAACAACAAATTGTTCTTGCATGTATTTGAGTGGCCTGCAGATGGGAAATTGAAAATTCCTATGAACAATGCCATTGCTAAAGCGCAATTGTTGACAGATAAAAAAACAAAGATTGGCATTAGTAGAGATGGACTCTATGCTGTTTTACAATTACCAAAAACAGCTCCCGATACTATTGCAACAGTCATTGCTTTAGACATCAATGGTCCGGTACAATTGTCTATTTCTGAACCCATTCCTTCATCAGGAAAGACAGCCACTGCTTCTTCTCAAGATTCAGAAAAATTTAGTCCTGCTAATATCTTAGATGGCGATGGTAAAACCGTTTGGAAAGCTGCAGCAGATCAAAAAACGGCTTGGTTGCAAATTGATTTGGGTAAGCCTTATAGTATTGGCGCCATGGCCGCAGCTGAAGCAGGTGGCAATATTCAACAATACAAATTGGAATACCAATCCGGTTCAGAATGGAAGACCTTGGTAGAAGGAAAGGGCTTGGGCTCATCTGCCTTTAAAACATTTGATCCCGTTAAAGCACAGGTATTTAGACTAACCATATTACAAGCAAAAGCAGCACCACAGATCAAGGATCTGCAATTGCTTTTTGAGGAATAGGCTTATATTATTTAGCAAATTGGATAGCTTTAAAGCATGAAAATTTTCAAAACAACGCAAGGGGTGATCATGACCCACGAAACAGATCTTTATCTGTTAGAAGAATTGGATTGGGACTATCTGATTAATAGAGATGGGCTCTATGATTTTTTATTGGGATTGATTGGCTCTTTACATGCGAAAGCTGTTGACCTAATTCCAACAGATAGTCTTCCGCCTATTCAGTCTCAAGAAATTTGGGCTGCTGGGGTAACTTATTTGCGAAGCAGAGAAGCCAGAATGGAAGAAGCCAAAGACAGTGGCGCGGCCGATTTTTATGCCAAAGTATATGAAGCCGAAAGACCGGAAATCTTTTTTAAGTCAACAGCTGCAAGGGCTGTGGGTGAAGGAGGTCAAGTGCGCATACGCAGAGATGCTAAATGGAATGTGCCAGAACCAGAACTTACCCTTTACGCCAATAGCAATGGAAATATTGTGGCTTATACCATTGGAAATGATATGAGTTCAAGAGATATAGAAGGGGAGAATCCATTGTATTTGCCTCAAGCAAAATGTTATGACCATTCCGCGGCTATTGGTCCTTGTTTGTATGTTCCAGCAACTCCTATTGATGCCAATACAGCCATTAGCATGCGCATCAGTAGAAAGGGTGAGGAAGTATTTGCTGGACAAATCAATATCAATCAGATGAAAAGAAGTCATACTGAATTGATTGGGTATCTGTTTAGAGAAATGAGTTTTCCGCATGGGGTATTTCTGATGACAGGAACCTGTTTGGTGCCACCCAATGAATTCACCTTAGCAGAACATGATCTTGTTTCTATAAGCATTGAAGGAATTGGAACCCTAACCAATACGGTTACACTAAAAGCCAATTAACATGAATCATCATTTTAAAATTTTGTTTTTAAAGAAGACTAGGAAATGGATGCTCATGATTGCAATGAGTATTTCCCTATTTCAAGCACAAGCACAGCAAACACAGAACGCTAATATTGCATCGCGCGAGCAATGGTTTCAAGATATGGGCTTTGGCATGTTCATCCACTGGGGTGTAGATGTTTCATTAGGAAGCGTAATTAGTCATTCTTTGGCTGGTGCTTCTCCAGAATATGCGCAGAAATATTTTAAAGAATTGCCTGCAATATTTAATCCCAAAAAGTTTGAGCCGGATGAATGGGCTTCCTTAGCCAAATTGGCGGGGATGAAATACATGGTCTTTACCACCAAACACCATAGTGGGTTTTGCATGTGGCCTACTAAAACAACTGAGTTCAGTATTGCGCAAACACCTTTTGGAAAAGATATTACCAAAGCCATTGTAGACGCATTTAGAAAACAGGGGATTGCCATTGGATTTTATTTTTCTCCAGAAGATTTTCATTATTTGTATGAACAGAAAATTCCTATTGGTAGAACCCAGCATCCCATGCATTATCCCGCCAATAAAAAGGGTTTGATGGATTTGGATAAAGCCCAATTAAAAGAATTACTGACCAATTATGGTAAGATTGACCTTTTATTTTTAGATGGACCAGCCGAAGGTTTAAAAGAATATGCTTGGCAATTACAGCCAGAAATTGTGGTCACTAGGGGGCAGATGAAAACACAGGAACAGAACCTGCCAGACAAACCCATTCCGGGTCCTTGGGAAGCCTGTTTTACCATGGGAACAGACTGGCAATACAAACCCACCAATGATCCGCAAAAAACAGGAACAGAGATGATCAATATGCTCATTGAAACTAGAGCAAAAGGTGGCAATCTGTTGTTAAATGTTGGGCCAAAACCCAATGGAGAAATTCAAATAGAACAGGAAGCATTGTTGCGTGAATTGGCTTTGTGGAATTTTGTAAATGAAGAAAGTGTGCATACAGTGAGACCATTTGCTATTACCAAAGAGGGTCCCATTTGGTATACCCGTTCAGCCAAGGACAGCAATACCGTTTTTGCATTTGTACCTGGTGGAACCCAATGGCCTTACGGCGATAGAAAAGAGCTTGTATTCAGACAAATTAAACCAACCCCAAACACCAAGGTTTCCATTCTGGGTTATGATAGTCAGTTATTGGAATACAAAGAAGGCTTTGATGCTGGTTTGCGTTTTCAAGATACCAATGCAGGTTTTTTAATTAGTGCAGTCAATGGTCATAGATTGTATACCAATAACAAATGGCCCAATCCCGTGGTGATTAAAATGTCTGCTGTGCAATTCAAAAGCTTGACTGATACAAAAATCAACAAGTCTAAAATTGATGGGGCACAGTAGTTGATTTGATACAGTTGAATAATGAATGATTGTTTGCTATGAAGAAAAAATTCAGCCTATTTTTCTATTTGATTTTATTTGCTGCAAACATTTTTGCGCAAATCAAACCCTACCAAATACAATCTCCTGATGGTAAGTTGGCAGTAACTATAGCCCTCAATCAAGAGAAGGGATTGACCTATCAATTATCTTATTTACAACAGCCCATTGTATTGGAATCTAAGTTTGGTATTAAAGTAAATGGAGATAATTGGGATCAAAACCTAGTGATTAAAACCATTACAGCAAGCTCAGTAGACACGGTTTGGCAACCCATTTATGGCGAGCGTTCAAAAGTGAAAGACCAATTTAATGAGTCGGTTTTTTATTTAAACAAAACAGACAATAAGAACAAACAATTAAAAATTCTTGTCAGGGTATATAATCAGGGAATGGCTTTTAAGTACTTGATTCCTGAACTAGAAAATGGTGGACCCTTGATTAAAATTACGGGTGAGTCAACAGAGTATCGTTTTCCGGATTCCACCAAAGCATGGTATACTTCTTTTGCCCAGCAGGAATACCAATTGATGGATCTAAACAAAATGCTTGTTGAATCAGAAAGACCCTTGACGTTGCAATTAAGTAATGGACTATTTGCATGCTTGGGTGAAGCAGAAATGGTGAATTATTCCAGAACCAAATTCAAAGCCATTGCTGAGAAGCCCAATACCATTATCGGTGTACTATATGACAATGTAGAAGAGATTGCGCCCTTTGCCAGTCCATGGCGATGGATCATGGTGGCAGAATCGGCTGGAGCATTATTAGAAAACAACGACCTGATTCAAAACTTAAATCCACCCAATCAAATTGCTAATAGCAGTTGGATTAAGCCTGGTAAGGTTTTTAGAGAAGTGACACTATCTACTAACGGTGCTAGAACAGCCATAGATTTCGCCAGCAAACACCAATTACAGTATATTTTATTTGACGCAGGTTGGTATGGTTATGAATACCATGATTCTTCCAATGCAAGCAGGGTTAGTGTAGACCCAAAGAGAAATCCAGTGAATGCATTGGATTTGCAAGCAGTGATTGCTTATGGTAAATCAAAAGGCATTGGGGTAATTCTTTATGTAAACCAACGGGCATTGGCCAAACAATTAGATAGCATCTTACCCATTTTTCATGCATGGGGTGTGGCTGGTGTGAAATTTGGATTTGTACACGTGGGTTCTTTTAGGTGGACTACCTGGATGCACGAAGCGGTGCGTAAATGCGCCAAGTATGAATTGATGGTAGACATTCATGATGAGTATCGCCCAACAGGCTTTAGTAGAACCTATCCCAATCTGATGACCCAAGAAGGGATTCTGGGTAATGAAGGTTTTCCAACGGCTACGCATAATACCATTTTGCCATTTACGCGTTTTATTGCAGGGGCAGCCGATTATACTTTCTGTTATTATAGACAAGATTTTAAACAAACGGGTGCTATTGAAAATGGTGTTCCTAGAAATAAGTTTATCAAAACAACGGCAGCGCATCAATTAGCACTGGCCGCTATTTTTTATAGTCCCTTACAACATATGTATTGGTATGACAAACCTTCTGATTCACAGGATGAGCCAGAGTTAACATTCTGGGATCATATACCCACCGTTTGGGATGATAGCAAGGTACTAAAGGGAACTATTGGTGAATATATTGCCATGGCTAGAAAATCGGGTAATAAATGGTTTGTAGGCGCTATCACCAATAGTGATGCTAGGAACTTAGATCTGTCTCTAGACTTTTTGCAAAGCGGTCAGGAGTATGAAGCTACTATTTATAGTGATGATGCTACTGCCAGTATTCGTACCCATGTTGCCATCAAGAAAATGAAAGTCAATAACAAAACTATTTTGCACCTAAGTTTAGTAGCTTCAGGTGGACAAGCCATTGAACTTGTACCTATTCAAAAAAAATAATTCATCTCATATAGCATCCAAATTAAACCCATGAACAAGTATTTATTAGGAACCATTTTAAGTGTGACAAGCCTTGTCTACGCAATTACAGGCGCCGCTCAAAAGCGCGTTGTACTAGACAATTATTACAACAATGAAACCAATGCCAAAACGGGGTTGCCCTTTCACTATCTCTGGGCCGATACGGCCATCAGTGGGTTCTCGCAGTTTGGTGATCTGTTTAAAGCCAAAGGTGCCGTGCTTTCAACGCTCACCACAAAACCAGACAAGCAGTCTTTAAAAAATGCTGATATTTTTATCATGGTAGATCCTGATACCAAGGATGAATCTGCTAATCCCAAATACATGGATGCAACTACTGCTGCCAGTATTGCTGCCTGGGTAAAACAGGGTGGGGTATTCTTGCTCATGGCCAATAACTATAAGAATGCAGAACTAGATAGCATTGGTCTACTTACTCAATATTTTGGTATGCAGTTTACACACGAGACCCTGCATCCTGAATTATCAGAAAAAGGAAAGCCCAGAAATTTTAATAGTTGTGCATCTATTAACTTACCCAATCATGCCTTATTTGCGGGTGTATCCAAAGTATTCTTAAAAGAAGTAGCACCTATTACGCTAGAAGGTCCTGCCAAAGCCATTCTTATGGAAAATGGGCAGACCCTGATTGCAGAAGCCAAATATGGTAAGGGTTATGTATTGGTGATTGGAGACCCATGGTTATACAATGAATACATTGAACATTTTTACCTGCCTGCTGATTTTGAAAACGGTAAAGCCGCTAGAAATTTGGTGAACCTCTTGATGAGTAAATAAGGATAAAAGAAAATTCTTAAAGTAACATTCATCTTCATAAGTTGATTGAATTGCTTTAATAAAAAAGGCTGACTCATATTTGAGCCAGCCTTTTTAATTTGGGATATTGGATCTTATTTGATCCTTTTGGATTCTGATTCTAAACCGGTTTGTCTTTGTCTAGCAGCTGTTACTTGGTTGCTTCCAAAGCGATAGGTGAAATTCAAACGAATGGTTTGACTTTCCCAATAACCGCCAGCATTGATATAGAGACCACCAAAATTGCTGGTAGCTTTCCAAGGACTGGTATGGAAAATATCGGTCACACTCAATTTTACGGTGGCTTTTTTCTGCATAAATAATTTTTGTACACCTAGGTCAACACCACCCTGTGGCTTGGTGATCCAGGTAGCACCCCAAACACTGGGGCCACTAAACCAGCCACTCAATTCTGCAGAATAATCTTTGCCAAGTTTGAAACTGTTTTGCATATAAGCACCATAAGTTGGGATCTCATTATGCACTTTGCTGGCGCCAATTTCACCATCAAAAATTTGGTAGTTATAATAGATATTGGCATAGCCGCTCCACCATTTAGCTAGGTTTAAAGGAGAACCCACAGTCAAACTATAGATCTGTTGAACGGCCAGGTTTTTCTGTTGTACAAATGTGGCGTTACCAATGGTATCCGTTGCTTGGGTAGTAAAGTCTTTGACATAACTATAACCTAGGGTAGTAGTAATCTTAGACAAGAAAGTATGTGCCAATTCTATATTGTCTGTGTATTGTGGACGCAGAAAAGCATTACCTTTTTCATAGGTTAACTCGTCTAACTTATTTTCAAAAGGATTCAAGTCTTGGTAAGAAGGTCTATCAATTCTTCTGCTATAAGTCAAGTTCAAAGTATGCTTAGGATTAATGGTATAAGTAATGGCTGCACTAGGGAAGAAGTCTAGATAATTCTTTTTGACTTCATTGTCTGCCTGTACTTGTCCATCGGCCCTTGTTAATACACCTTTGCTATTGGTTTGTTCCAAACGCAATCCACCTTGGAAACTCCATTTGGGATTAAACTGGCGTTGATAGTTTACATAAGCCGCATTCACGTTCTCATCATAACTAAAGCTATTGCTGCGCGATGCTATTTTAGTAACAGTTCCATTTACGTCTGTATAAAAATCAAAACTGTTCTTGGTTTTTACCAAACTAAATTTGGCACCATAACCCAATTTGCCCTTCCATTTTGGTAATTCCACATCTACTTTAGAAGTGAGGATATCAATATCGGTTGGAGTATAGTTTCTATTGGCTATTTGATACAATAAGTTGCCATTTTTGTCATAATAGTTATTGGGCTGGTAAGAATTGCCTCGGCCACGAAACTGACCATAATCAGCGTCAAAATTAATTTCTTTACCAGTGGTGTCTGCAAATCTATAGTTGATATTCCCATTCACATTGGTTCTATTCATGGGTACACTATTCTTGGCAACCAGCTTTTTGACAAACTGTCCAGTGGGTTTATAGTAGACATCAGTTTCTCCTGAGCTGGTCCATTCACCATCACTGGTATTGGCTGTAACCATGACCCCAAATGTGCTTTTGGGATTCACAAATAGGTCAGCACCAGCCTTGATATTGAAGTTCTGATTGTTGTTGACATTGACACTGTGTTGGTCATAAATGGTATCACGCTGTTCCCTATAGAAGTCTAATCCATTTTCATAGGCACCTAAATTGCCGCTGATATTGCTAAAGAGGTTGATTTTCTTATCGCGATAGTTGAGGTTCAAACCTGCATTGCCCTTGGGTGTAATCCCTTGTACAAAGCCAGCATTCACACTACCATTGGTGCCATATTTTTTATTCTTCTTTAAACGAATATTGACAATACCAGCATTACCACTTGCGTCATATTTGGCGCTTGGATTGCTGATCATTTCAATGGCTTCAATGTCTGCACTATTGATGCTTTTTAAATAAGCTGCAAGGTCTTGACCGTTCAGCTGACTCATTTTGCCGTCAATGTAGATTTTAACACCAGACTTACCCTTCATCTTAATGTTCTCATTGTTATCAACTTGAACACCAGGACTTTTTTGCAAGAGTTCCAATGCATTGCTTCCTGTAGCATTGATGCTATTCTCAATATTGAAAATGGTTTTGTCTGCCTTGATTTCAATCATGGGTTTTTTAGAAACCACGGTCACGTCAGCTAATTTATTTGAGCTAAGATTTAATACTACGGTTGGTAGTTGAATGTCTTTTCCTTCTTCTAATTTGAAAGCATTGCTAAACTTTTTTTCAGTATTCAGTCCTTGGTAAGAAAGAATGTAATTGCCTGATACGGAGCTGCTTAACTCATAACGTCCGTCGTTTTCAGTAATGGCTGTCTTGACCAAACTGCTGTCTTTTTGTTTTAATAAAGCAACGGTTACTCCGCTGAAAGCCTTGCTACCATTGTCTTGTACGGTACCGCTCACCGTTGTTTTTGTTTGTGCAATACTGCTTGCTGTTATTATCAGTGCAGTTGCCATGCTCACAATTTCCTTAATCATCTTTGTTAGTTTTTGTATGGTTAGTACGAAGATGACAGCGAAAGGTTACAAAACTTGTAAGCTTTAGTGAGGAGCAGCCAAAGAAGAGGATAAGTGGTGTTAATGAAAGTTAATCTGAGTAAAAAGACAAAATTCAAAAGTCAAAAAAAGTAGAACTGAGTGGGAATAAAAAAAATAAAATTTTAAAATAAAGGGATGAAAAATAAAAAAAAAGCCCCGATCTTTTGATCGGGGCTTAGAAAAAAAATATGAAACAATTACAAAGTCTTCAACACTTCATTCATGTTTCTAACAGCGTCTGCGCTCTTGTTAAAGGCTGCTTGTTCTGCTTCATTCAATTTGAAATCCAAGATTTTTTCCCAGCCATTTTTACCAATGACAACAGGAACACCCAAGCAAATATCGCTTTGGCCATATTCGCCTTCTAGGCTAACGCAGCAAGTGAAGAGTTTTTTCTCATCACGCAAAATGCTTTCTACTAGTGCTGCTCCGGCTGCACCTGGTGCATACCAAGCTGAGGTTCCAATCAATTTGGTTAGGGTAGCTCCACCCACCATAGTATCTGCAACTATTTGATCCTGTTGCTCTTTGGTCAAGAAATTAGTAACAGGAGCACTGTTCCAAGTGGCGTGACGGATCAAAGGAATCATGGTTGTATCTCCGTGTCCACCCACTACAACAGCATTCAAATCAGCTGGGCTGCAGTCTAAGTGTTGGCTCAGTTGATATTTGAAGCGAGCACTATCCAAAGTACCACCCATACCAATGATGCGGTGTTTAGGAAGTCCTGTTGATTTCAATGCCAAATAAGTCATGGTATCCATTGGATTACTAATCACAATGATGATGGCATTGGGTGAATATTTTAAAATATTTTCTGCTACTCCTTTTACAATACCAGCATTGGTACCAATCAAGTCTTCACGAGTCATACCTGGCTTACGAGGAATACCTGAAGTAATTACTACCACGTCTGAGTTGGCAGTTTTGGAATAGTCATTAGTGCTGCCACTGATTCTGGTGTCAAAACCCAGCAGGGCTGCTGTCTGCATCATGTCTTGTGCCTTGCCTTCTGCTAAGCCTTCTTTGATGTCTAAAATCACCAATTCTTGTGCCAGTGCGGCACGTGCGATGTTGTCGGCACAGGTTGCTCCTACGGCACCAGCACCTACTACTGTAACTTTCATATGCGTTAACTATTTAAAAATGATTAATTCTACGCGTAAAGTTACTGAATAGCTAGACTTCTGCCTTATATAATTGTGTTATTTCTATTTGAGTAGGGGCAATAATTGGGGCATTTCTGCGCCTCCGTCAAAGGCCTTGACAAACAAGCCCTTTTTGTCATAAACGGCTACAAATGGGGTGAACTTAACCCTATAAAATGCAGGTACCATATACTTAGGATCTCTTCCTGCGTACATATTTGGGTACTTATATAATTCCAAAACATAGAAGAATTCTTTGATCAATTCCATCTCCTTATAAGAGATCCATACAAAATTCACGTTTTTCAATTTGTCAATATTCTTGACAATCTCTCTTGCCTCGTGTTTGCAGTGACCACAGTCTGGACTAAAATAGATAATAACTGTTGGAACATTCTTGGGTAATTGGTCCCGGGTAAGCCAGCTATCGTCAAATTTCTGGATTTTAAACGCGGGCATATGGTTGTCCTTCTTATAAGGAGGAAGGGTATCTGATTGAACTTGAGCTTCTAGGCTTACAAAAGCAATTACAAAGAACAAAAAAAGGGTCAGTTTCTTGGTCATGGTACAAGTATTAAATATTGCTATTGTTTTTACCAGCTTCCAACATGCGCATTTGTTTGGCGTCTTGTAAGAATTCTGAAGCAAAAATAAAGTCATTGAGCAATTGATCCTTGCTAAAAATGATGTCTTTATTAGAACCTTCCCATTGTTTTTGACCATTATATAAATACACAATATGGTCTCCAATTTCCATCACAGAGTTCATGTCATGGGTAATCACAATAGTGGTAATTTGGTATTCGTCTGTGATTTCCTTGATCAATTTATCAATGACCATGGATGTTTGTGGATCCAGTCCGGAATTGGGCTCGTCACAGAATAGGTATTTGGGATTCAGTACAATGGCCCTGGCAATACCCACCCTTTTTTTCATTCCTCCACTGATTTCAGAAGGGTAGCGTTTGTGTGCGTCTTTGAGATTAACCCTATCTAATACTTCGTTCACGCGTTTCTTTTTCTCAGCCTGGGTCCACCTGGTAAACATGTCTAAAGGGAACAATACATTTTGTTCTACGGTCATAGAATCAAATAGGGCTGTGCCTTGAAATAGCATACCAATTTGTTGACGTAGTTGTTTGCGGGTGTCATTATCCATGGCAAACATATCATCCCCATTGTATAGAATTTCTCCTTTGTCTGGTTTGAACAAACCCACCATGCACTTGGTCAATACGGTTTTGCCGCTACCGCTGGTGCCAATGATTAGGTTGCACTTGCCTGGCTCCATAATGGCGCTAACGTCATTTAGGATGGTTCTATCTCCAAACTGTTTAACTATGTTGCGGATTTCAATCATCTAAGTGCAAACTACAATTTTGTTCTATAAGACAGGAATCTGGTTTCTTAATAAATCTGCAAATTCGTCTCTTTTTCGAATCAGTTTGGCTTCACCGCCAAGAATCAATACCTCAGCCGGTTTGTACCTAGCATTGTAATTACTAGACATTTCAAATCCATAAGCTCCCGCATTATAAATAGCCAAAACATCGCCCTCGCGTACTTCATGCAATTTTCTATTGCTGCCAAATGTGTCTGTTTCACAAATATTTCCGGTTACTGTATATGCGTGTAGCGCCCCATCTGGGTTGCTGATATTTTCAATGCGGTGATAGGCGTCATACATCATGGGTCTAATCAGGTGATTGAGTCCCGTATCTATACCAGCAAAAACGGTATTGCCAGATTGTTTGAGCACGTTCACGGTTGATAATAGATATCCGCATTCACTTACCAAGTACTTGCCTGGTTCAAACCAGCACTGGAATTTTTTACCGTATTGGGCTTCTAGATTTTTCTGAAAGCGAGCTATCTCCGCACCAAGTTCATCAATATGGGTAATATGATCACTGTCTTTATAAGCTACTTTAAAGCCGCCGCCCATGTCTAAAAAAGCTAGTTCTGGAAAATGGGGTAGAAGGGCAGAAAACACATCGGCCACCTGCATAAACACAGCTACTTCTTTGATCTCAGAACCAGTATGTATATGTAGGCCTCGAATGTATAAGTTGTATTTTTTTACTAGGTCTAAGATCTGATCCAATTGGTCAATGGGAATTCCAAATTTGCTATTGTCATGACCTGTAGAAATTTTCAAATTACCACCTGCCATAATATTGGGGCGTAAACGAATGCCTACAGGATAATCATGGCCATAAGCAGCACCAAATTTTTCTAAATTAGAAAGGCTATCTATGTTCACATTAATACCCAATGACACAGCTTCTTGGATCTCAGAAAAATGGATGCCATTACTGGTATAGAGTACGCGTTCTGGGGCCACACCCACATGTAGGGCTAGTTTGGCCTCATTGATAGAACTACAATCAATATCGCATCCTATAGCTGCTACATGCTTGAGTACATTAATATTGGTGAGGGCTTTACATGCATAAAAGAATCGGGTATCCGAATCCTGAAAAGCCGTTTTTAATTGCCTGTATTGTTGACTGATTTTGTCTGCGTCATAGACATAAACGGGCGTACCATGGGTATTGGCAATGGCTGCCAATGTTTCAAAAGACAATGCTTGCATTTGCCAAAGATAATTTAATGGAAATAAACGGAAAGATTATTCAGGCTGATCCTTCTGATCTTCATCATCAGAAGCAGCTGATTCATCGGTTGAATCTTGCTCATCAGGCGTCTCTTCAGAAGTATCCTCAGAAGTTTCTTCAGTAGCAGGTGTTTCTTCAGATTCAGTCTCAGTAGAAGTATTTGATTCAGCAATTTCTTCTGTGCTAGTTTCTTCAGGAGCCAATACCAATTCACCATCTTCATTTACTGCTACTACTTCAGAAATATCGCCTTCTTCTCCTGGTAGGGTACCGGCCAAAGTTGCGGAGCCAATATTTTCAGCTACAGGTAAATCAGTAAAGTCTTCAGGTCTGGTTCCTTCTACCATTTGCTCTGCCAATACCTCTCGGATTTTTGGAAGATCAGATGCAGAATTGATACCAAAATAATCCATGAAATTTTTAGAAGTGGCGTATACCAAAGGTTTGCCGGGTGCGTGTTCATTGCGCCCACTGATTAAGATCAATTCTTTTTCTAATAATTTCTGAATGCTATAATCACTATTCACACCACGAATGGCTTCTATTTCTCCCTTAGTAATAGGTTGCTTATAAGCAATGATGGCCAAGGTTTCTAAAGCCGCATTGGAGAGTCTTTTTAAGAACTTGTCTCCATTTAACTGGGCAATAGTCTTGTGGTAATCCTTCTTGGTAAGGAACTGCCAGCCACCGCCGCTTTCTTTTACTTCAAAGGGATAAAATTCAGAATCGTATTTTTCTTTGATGCCCTGTAATGCGCTATCTACCTGGTCAGGCATGATTCTTTCTTCAAGGAACCCAAAACTGTTGTTGATCAGTTCTACAATATCCAAAGAAGTCAGTGGTTTGTCACTGGCAAAAATCAGTACTTCAATATGCGGTATAATGGTGCTAATTTCCAAGGCTTGCGTTTCTGTATCGTTAGTAATGGTTTGAAAAGATAGGATATTATCCTTGCAAAGCTGCAGCACCACTTACAATCTCTGTTAACTCAGTAGTAATAGCGGCCTGACGGGCACGGTTATAACTGATCTTCAAAGATTTGAGTAATTCATTGGCGTTTTCACTGGCTTTGTCCATGGCTGTCATACGTGCACCGTGTTCGCTGGCATTGCCATCTAATACAGCTTTGTATAATTGGGTGTTCAGGATCTTTGGCATCAGTTCTTCAATCAGGGTTTCAACCGCTGGTTCAAAGATAAAGTCTGTGTTTTTAGCTCCTGCTTTCTTGGCCACTTTTGGAATGGGTAAGAATGGTTCAGCCACATATGCCTGTGTTGCGGCATTTTTAAATTCGCTGTAGATAATTTCTATGGCGTCAAATTCCTTGTTTTCAAAAGCCTTCATAGCAGCTTGTGCAGCAGCCTGAACGGTTTCAAATTTCAGGTTTAAGAAAATGTCTTTGTATGTTTCATTGGTTTTGTAGCCTGATTTGGTTAAAGCTTCAAATCCCTTTTTACCAATATTCCAAATGGCCACGTTTCCTTTGTTGAATTGAGCTTGGTATTTTTCAGCGATAGTAGATTTAGCCAATTTAACAATATTGGCGTTATATCCTCCGCAAAGTCCGCGGTCACTGGTTACAACAATCAACAATACTTTTTCAATGGTACGTTCTTCAGCCAACTTAAGGGTTACACCACCTTCAATGCTGCTCACAATATTGCTCAGCATATCCTGTAATTTTTGAGCATAGGGGCGCATTTGGGTAATGCTGTCCTGAGCTCTGCGCAACTTGGCAGCACTAACCATTTTCATGGCTTTGGTAATTTGCTGGGTGCTTTGAACACTCTTGATCCTATTACGTACTTCTTTTAATTGACCTGCCATATCTTGATTTTCTAAAAATTCTTGGTTTGGGAACCGGATTACGGGTCCTGTTTCGGGATGCAAAAGTAGCAGAAACGGCCTGAAATTCCATCCTTTCGGCCAAAAAACAGGGAATGTGGAAAATTTTGGGTGGTTTTGGCCCTGCCATCGCCCTTTAGGGCTAAAAATTGGCAGGATTTACAGGGGAACTACCAAGCCTACACCATTTTGGGTAGTAGTCAATTGTAAGTTTCCTAGGTATTGGTTCAGTAATTTGCCATTTTGTTGGTGTTGTACATACTGAATCAGGTCAAAAACCAGTAGGAAGGCCCCCTGCAAGATTAAACTACTTCCATAACCCTTGGTTTGATCATTATTCAGGTTATTTCCCCTTTCTTGTAAATAAACCCCGGTAGTCATATAGGCAATGTCTAATCCCGAGTTTAAAAGTAATAAGGAGCTGATTTTTTGTTGGGCTTTTACGTTATCGGCAAGGGTATAATGCAGCTTTTTGGTTTGTTGAAGTCTATACAAACCATAACCGGCAATGGCCAAATTTACGGTATTGAAATAGGCATTCATTCGGTGAAAATGCTGTTTGGAACCCGCGAGGTTTCCCGCTGAAATGCTTCCCTGTACTATATTGGCGGCCGACCAAGCCAATAAAACAGTGAGATTGGTTTGGTTAAGTTGATTCCTTCTATTGGCCACCGAATCCATCACATTAAAATTGAAAGTTGGTGCTAACTGATAGGTCAGGGTATCCACCTTTTTGTCCTGTGCCTGGGTGCCAATGCCTATGAGGCAAGCGCCCATGATAATCAATAGATGCTTCATTGGCCTAAAATTAGCCAATCGGTCCTGACTTTGTTAGGGAAGCCCCAAATTTTACAAAACATTAGTGAAAGGGGCGGCAAGGCCTGAAAATCTTTACCTTTGTCATCCTTTTGTAAAAAACTGCTGCCATTTTGTCTAAATGTGCTGGGTAGCATCCTTTTTGACTAGGAAAAACAACCATTAAAGAACTGATTTACACAATAGAACCATATGTTGAAATTCATATCCAAATTATTCGGTGGTAGCAAGAGCGAGAAAGATGTGCAGCAGATCATGCCCATTGTTCAAAAAGTAAATGCTTTTTTCCAAGAATACCAATCCTTGTCTAATGACGCTTTGCGCGCCAAAACCCAGGAATTCAAACAGCGGATTAAAACCCACTTAATAGATATTGACGCAGTTATTGCCAATAAGCAAGCCGAAGCTGAGGCATTGCCTTTAACGGATATTCATGGTAGGGATACTATTTACCAAGAAGTAGACAAATTGCGCAAAGACCGCAACAAAAAAATTGAAGAAGCTTTGGGGCTGATTCAAGCAGAAGCATTTGCTGTTGTAAAAGAAACTGCTAGAAGGTTTAAAGAAAATACAGAAATCATAAGCTCGGCTACTGAACTGGATAGAAACCTGAGTGTGAAAAAAGACTATGTTACTATTAAAGGTGAGGAGTCTGTTTTCAAAAACACTTGGACTGCTGGTGGTGGTCAGGTTACTTGGAATATGCAGCACTATGACGTGCAGTTGATTGGTGGTAGTGTGTTGCATTCCGGTAAGATTGCTGAAATGGCAACGGGTGAGGGTAAGACCTTGGTGTCTACACTACCTGCTTATTTAAATGCATTGGCTGGTGAAGGCGTGCATATTGTAACCGTGAATGATTATTTGGCCCGAAGGGATAGTGAGTGGAACGGAACCATTTTTGAATGGTTGGGAATTACAGTGGATTGTATTGACAAACACGAACCCAATAGTGAGGCTAGAAGAAACGCTTATTTAGCCGATATTACTTATGGTACCAATAACGAATTTGGTTTTGACTACCTACGTGATAATATGGTGCATACCCCAGAAGAAATGGTGCAACGCAAACACCATTATGCCATGGTGGATGAGGTGGATTCTGTGTTGATTGATGATGCTCGTACCCCCTTGATTATTTCTGGTCCTATTGGTCACAATACTGGTGAACAACAATTCTTTGACTTGAAGCCAAGAATTGAAAAATTGGTGGATGCACAGAAAAGAGCTACCAATCAATTCTTAAACGAAGCCAAGAAAAAAATTACAGAAGGAAACGATGATCCCAAAGATGGTGGTCTGGCCCTGTTCCGCGCCCACCGTGGTTTACCTAAGAATAATGCTTTGATCAAGTTCTTGAGTGAGCCGGGGATTCGTGTGAAATTGCAGAAAGCAGAAAACTTTTATTTAGCAGATCAAAGCCGCGAAATGCCTACGGCCGATGCGGAACTATTTTTCTATATTGATGAGAAAAATAATTCAGTTGAATTAACCGATAAGGGGATTCAATTAATTACTGGTTCTGGAGAAGATCCTACCTTCTTTATCTTGCCAGATATTAGCGTTTCTCTTGCTTCAGTTGACAAACAAACTGAATTAAGCGATGAAGAAAAACTCAGAGCCAAAGAATCCATTATCAATGACTATTCAGTAAAGGCCGATAGGATTCATACCGTACAACAATTGCTCAAAGCTTATACCTTATTTGATAAGGACGTTGAGTATGTGGTAATGGATGGTTCTGTAAAAATAGTAGACGAACAAACTGGTCGTATCCTTGATGGTAGACGTTATTCTGATGGTTTGCACCAAGCCATTGAAGCAAAAGAAAATGTGAAGATTGAAGCTGCTACACAAACCTATGCAACTGTAACCTTACAGAACTATTTTAGAATGTATCATAAGCTGGCCGGTATGACTGGTACTGCAGAAACTGAAGCTGCAGAGCTTTGGGATATCTATAAATTAGACGTGGTTACCGTACCTACCAATGTGGTTGCTATTCGTAAAGACGATCAGGATTTGGTTTTCAAAACCAAGCGTGAAAAATTTGGTGCGGTGATTGATGAGATTGTAAAACTAACCGATGCAGGGCGCCCAGTACTAGTAGGTACTACTTCTGTTGAAGTGAGTGAATTGCTGAGCAGAATGCTGCGTCAAAAACAAATTGCACACAATGTATTAAACGCCAAACAGCACGCAAGAGAAGCACAAGTAGTTGCTGAAGCAGGTTTGGCTAAAGCCGTTACCATTGCCACAAACATGGCGGGTAGGGGTACCGATATTAAACTAGGACCAGGCGTGAAAGAAGCGGGTGGTTTGGCCATCTTGGGTACAGAACGCCACGAGTCTAGACGCGTAGACAGACAGTTACGTGGACGTGCTGGACGTCAGGGTGATCCAGGATCTACTTTGTTCTTTGTGTCTTTGGAAGATGATTTGATGCGCATGTTTGGTAGTGAGCGTATTGCCAAAGTGATGGACTTTGCTGGTTATAAAGAGGGCGAAGTAATTCAACACAGCATGATTACCAAGTCTATTGAAAGGGCTCAAAAGAAAGTAGAAGAAAACAACTTTGGGATTCGTAAGCGTTTGTTGGAATATGACGATGTGATGAACAAACAACGCACTGTTATTTATAGCAAGCGTAACCACGCATTGTTTGGAGAGCGCTTGGCACTTGACTTGGACAACGCATTTTATACCGTTGCTGAAGGTTTGGTGAGTTCATTTAAAGAACAAAATGACCACGAAGGATTCCGCTTGGCGGTGATTGTGAACTTTGGGATTGATTCAAAAATCTCTGCCGAAGAATTGTCTAAAACCAACGAACAACAATTAACGGAAAGACTCTATAACGAAGCGGTTGAAAATTACGAACGCAAGAAAGCAGACCTAGCTGCTCAGAGCATTCCAGTGTTTAAGAATATTCGTTTACAACAGGGTAATCATATTGAAAACGTAATTGTTCCATTTACTGATGGAAGAAGAATGATGAACGTTTTGGCTTCTATGGACAAGACCATCAATTCTGGTGGTATGGAACTATTGAATGCACTAGAGCGTACCATTACCCTTGGCTTTATTGATGATTCTTGGAAAGAGCATTTGCGCGCCATGGATGACTTAAAGCAAAGTGTGCAAACGGCTACTTACGAACAGAAAGATCCATTGGTGATTTACAAAATGGAAGCATTTGACCTGTTCAAGAAAATGGATGGAGAAGTAAACCGTGAGATTGTTCAATTCCTTTGTCATTCTGCTATTCCTTTAAATGATGGTGACAATGTAAAAGAAGGTCGTGCACAAAAAACAGATTTGAGTAGAATGCGCACCCAGAAAGAAGAATTGGATGCAGCTGGTCATGATAATGATTATATTGATCCTTCTGAAACCGTGAAACAACAACCCGTTCAAGTTGGACCAAAGATTGGCCGTAATGATCCCTGCCCTTGTGGAAGTGGGAAGAAGTTCAAAGCTTGTCATGGAAAAGACGCATAGTTCTTTAGTGAAGAGTGAAGAGTGAAGAGTGAAGAGGGGGAAGAAAGTGAAGAGTTAAGAGTGAAGAGTGAAGAATGGGAAGAAGAAAGTGAAGAGAGGGAAGAAAGTGAAGAGTGAAGAGTGAAGAGAGAAGAATGAAGAATGAGAAGAAAAGAGAAGTTAGAATAGATTAGCATAAAATGCCCCGATTTCGGGGCATTTGGCTTTGGTACTTGTGTTATCTTTGCTGCTCAAAGTTTTTCCATGAAACTGAACCATTTTATTGACCATACTATTTTAAAGCCAACCACTTTGGTGGCTGATATTGACAAGCTTTGCGCAGAAGCTATCCAGTATGGGTTTGCGGCGGTTTGCGTACCACCTAATTTTATCAAACAAGCCAAAGCACTAACGGCTGGTACTACTGTTAAAGTTGCAACGGTGATTGGCTTTCCCTTTGGTTATAGTGCGGTGGAAGCCAAGATTGCAGAGATAGTTTTGGCCATGGTTGATGGGGTAGACGAACTAGACCTGGTTTGCAATATCTCGGCCATTAAGAACAAGGATTTTACCTATATAGCTAATGAGATCAATCATATCATGCCCATTATCAGAAGCAAGGGTAAGACCATTAAAGTGATCATTGAATCTGGGGTATTGACCAAAGAAGAAATTATTGCTTGTTGCGATATTTATGGAGCAGCAGGAATTGACTATTTAAAAACCTCTACTGGTTATGCTGAAAAAGGTGCTTCTGTAGAAGACGTGGCCTTGTTTCGAGCACACTTACCTGCACAGGTTCAAATAAAGGCTTCTGGCGGTATTAGAGACTATGCATTTGCCAAACAATTGGTTGATGCAGGTGCAACCAGATTAGGTTGTAGCGCGGGCGTAGCTATTGTTTCTGGTGCCCCTTTACAAGATTCAGGATATTAATTTAACTTGTAAGACTATTGTAGAACATAGTCCATTGAAATATGAAGAACCCTAAGTATATATTTTTTTTATTGGTAGCCGCTTTTGCAGGATTAATGGCCAAGGCCAATGATACCGTGATAGTGCACAAAGATCCAAGAATGGATCAGTTAACGGCAAAGCAAAATCAGATTAACAAACACGCCAGTTTATTAACCAGTTCGGGTCAATACAAAGGATTTAGGGTGCAAGTAGTTAGTACCTCTAATAGGGAGCAAGCATTTAAAGTAAAGTCTGATTTATTAACCCGTTTCCCGGATCAGAAATCTTATGCTTTGTTTCAATCACCCAATTTTAAAGTAAGGATTGGAAATTTTCTAAAAAAGGTAGATGCTGAAAAATTTAGAAACCTAATTAGCAAATATTATCCAACAGGCGTATTTATTGTAGAAGACGCCATTGACTATACGCCTACCAAGGAAGAAGAAGAAAATATGGCAAACTAAATTGAATGGAATTATTAGCGCACATACAATCTTTGGCAAAAGCCTATGCTGCAGAATTTATTGCAGTCAGAAGACATTTGCACGCAAACCCTGAATTAAGTTATCAGGAATTTGAAACCAGTTTATTTGTTCAGGAACAACTCCGAGTAATGGGTATTGGTTTTGAACAAAAAGCTACTACTGGTTTAGTGGCATTGATAGAAGGGAAAAATCCATCAAGCAGGGTCATTGCACTAAGAGCTGATATGGATGCTTTGCAAATTCAAGAAGAAAATCAAGTGCCTTATTGCAGTGTGAATGAGGGTGTGATGCATGCCTGTGGGCATGACGTACACACCAGTATTTTATTGGGTGCTGCTAAAATTTTAAATGAAACAAAAGACCAATGGTCTGGAACGGTTAAACTATTGTTTCAACCTGGGGAAGAAAAAAATCCGGGTGGTGCTAGTTTTATGATTAGAGATGGTGCTTTACAAAACCCATCGCCCAGCGGCATCATTGCCTTACACGTTCATCCGGGATTGCCTGTTGGAAAATTGAGTTTTAGAAAAGGTAGGGTCATGGCTAGCGCCGATGAAATTTATATGACTATCAAGGGCAAGGGTGGGCATGCTGCGGCTCCGCATTTAACAGCAGATACTATTCTAATTGCTTCACAACTGATTGTGAGTTTGCAACAAATTATATCAAGGAATAACAATCCACTTTCACCATCGGTATTGTCTATTTGTTCTTTTCAAGGTGGTCATACTACCAATGTGATTCCTAGTGAAGTAAAATTGAAGGGAACATTTAGGGCCATGGATGAGGCTTGGCGTTTTAAAGCGCATGAGCTGATAACCAAGCAGGCCATAGGTTTGGTGGAGTCCATGGGTGGAGAAATTGATTTGTTGATTGATATTGGCTATCCTACCGTTGACAATGATCCTGTTTTTACAGGAGTCAATTGGCAGCTAGCAGAAACCTATATGGGTAAGGAAAATGTAGAAGAGACTGAGATTAGAATGGGTGCAGAAGATTTTGGTTATTATACGCAACAGATTCCTGGATGCTTTTTCAGACTTGGTGTTAGAAATGAAGCAAAGGGAATAGTTCATAATGTGCATACCCCCAAATTTGACATTGACGAAGATGCTATTGAAACTGGCATTGGCATCATGGCTTGGTTGGGAGCTAATGCAAAAATTGGTCACTAAAAAATAAGTATGTCTAAACACGCCGATTTAAGAAGAGAACAAGCGTTGGAATATCATGCCAATGGCAGGCCAGGAAAAATAGAAGTGGTTCCTACCAAGGAAGCCAAGACACAGCGAGATTTGAGTTTGGCTTATAGCCCTGGAGTGGCAGAACCATGTAAAGAAATTTTCAAAAATGTAGAAGACGTTTATAAATATACCGCTAAGGGTAACTTGGTTGGTGTGATCAGCAATGGTACAGCGGTATTGGGTTTGGGCGATATTGGTCCTGATGCCAGTAAACCCGTGATGGAAGGAAAGGCCGTACTCTTCAAAATCTTTGCAGATATTGATGTATTTGATATTGAGATCAACGAGAAGGATCCTGAGAAATTTGTTCAGATTGTCAAATCATTGGAGCCCACTTTTGGAGGCATCAATTTAGAAGATATTAAAGCACCTGAATGCTTTTATATTGAGCAGCAGTTAAAAGAGCAAATGAATATTCCGGTGATGCACGATGACCAACATGGAACCGCTATCATCAGTAGTGCCGCCATGCTCAATGCATTGGAATTACAGAAAAAGAAAATTGAGAAAGTAAAGTTTGTAATCAATGGTGCTGGTGCAGCAGCCATGGCTTGTATTCAGTTGTACGTGGCACTGGGTGCTCGTTATGAAAACTTTATTGTCTTTGATAAGGATGGCGTTTTGCATGTTGGTAGAACAGACTTAGGACCCATTAGAGAAAAATTTGCCGTTAAAAAATCTGACTGGACTTTAGAAAAAGCTATGAAGGATGCAGACGTTTTCTTGGGGCTAAGTGTTGGTAATGTAGTTACACAAGATATGGTCCGTTCCATGGCTAAGAATCCCATAGTATTTGCTATGGCCAACCCTGATCCAGAAATTACTTATCCGGATGCTGCGGCTGTGAGAAAAGATATTATCATGGCAACGGGTAGAACGGATTATCCCAACCAAGTAAACAATGTATTGGGCTTTCCTTATATTTTCCGTGGAGCACTAGACGTTCGCGCCAAACAAATTAATGAAGCCATGAAACTGGCTGCTGTAAGGGCTTTGGCCGATTTGGCTAAGACGGCTGTTCCAGATATTGTAAACATGGCTTATAACCAACAAAGCATGAGCTTTGGTCCGGAATACATTATTCCAAAACCATTGGATCCAAGACTGCTGGCTGCAGTAGCACCTGCGGTAGCCAAAGCTGCTATGGAATCTGGTGTGGCACAAAAAAGTATCCATAATTGGGATGCTTATGTGGTGGAATTGAACAAACGTTTGGGGCTGGATAACCAGCTGATGCGCGTGATTGGTACCAAAGCTAGAAAGGGTCCTAAGCGCTTGGTATTTGCAGAAGCGGATAACCAGAAAATTCTTAAAGCGGCCAGCATTATCTATGATGAGGGTATAGCCTATCCTATATTATTGGGTGATCCTATCAAGATCAATCGCATAGCGGAACAAAACAATATTGACTTAACAGACCTGCCCATTATTGATCCACGTAGTGATGAAAATGAAGAGAAGCGTGAATTCTATGGCAACCTGTTTTTCAAGAAGCGTCAACGCAAGGGCGTGAACGCATACGAGAGTAAGAAATTGATGAAAGACCGGAACCATTATGGTTGTATGATGGTAGAAACTGGTGATGCAGACGCCATGCTTTCTGGATTAACCAAGAACTATGCAGAAGCCATTAGACCTGCTTTGCAAATAGTAGGTACAGAAGAAGGCGTGAAGAAAATTGCGGGTATGTATTTGTTACTAACCAAGAAAGGACCTTTGTTCTTGGCAGATACTACTGTAAACTTTAATCCTACTGCAGAAGAACTGGCCGATATTACCATGATGGTGGCCAAGGAGGTTCGCAACTTTAACCTGACCCCCAGAATTGCCATGTTGAGTTATAGTAATTTTGGTAGCAGTGATTCGCCAGAAGCAAGACTAGTGGCTCAAGCAACCAAGATTCTAAAACAAAGAAATCCTTCCTTGATTGTAGACGGTGAAATGCAAGGTAGTCTGGCGTTTAACAAAGAAATTTTAAAAGACAATTATCCCTTTAGTGAGTTGGTTGATGAGGAAGTAAATGTGCTCATGTTCCCCAACCTAACATCGGGTAACGTAACCTATAATCTCTTAAAAGAAGTAGGTGGTGCAGACGCCATTGGACCAATTTTATTAGGATTGAAAAAGCCCGTACACGTGTTACAATTGGGTAGTAGTGTGCGCAATATTATCAATATGGCAATTGTAGCTGTGGTAGATGCACAATTGAAATGCAAGGGCAATATTGAAGAAGCCGTTCAAACCAGTAGTTGGTGGAAGCGCTTGAAAAAAAGAAAAAAATAAACCATGAATTTTTTCACCCACTTTGGAACCTTTTTATTGATGCTGAAAGGCATGTTCACCAAGCCTGAAAACTGGCGTATGTACTGGAAAGAGTTCATGCACCAGTGTGTAGAAATAGGCATTGGCGCATTGCCCATTGTGATCATCATTTCTATCTTCCTAGGTGCGGTAACCACCGTGCAAACGGCGTATCAATTGGTGAGCCCCTTGGTGCCCTTGTCTACTATTGCTCAGATTGTTAGAGATAGTATGATTTTAGAATTATCACCTACGGTATTGAGTATTGTATTAGCTGGAGTAGTAGGAAGTAAGATTGCTAGTGAGTTGGGTAATATGCGCATTAGTGAGCAGATTGACGCGCTAGAAATTATGGGCATCAATTCAAAGAACTATCTAATCTTCCCCAAGATCTTGGCAGCTTTAGTGGTGATTCCTTGTTTGATTGTAATTTCTGCGGTTTTAGGAATCTGGGGTGGAAGAACTGCTGGTGCCATGTCTGGCATTTTGGCCAATGATATATTTGATGCGGGTTTAAGGCAAAACCTGAACTTATTCAATATCAATTTTGCATTGTACAAGTCTTATACATTTGCCTTTATACTTAGTTCGGTACCAGCCTATTATGGGTACAATGTAAAAGGTGGGTCATTAGAAATTGGTAGGGCAAGTACCAGTGCTGTAGTGGTGAGCTGTATTCTTATTTTATTGGCCGATTATGCCCTAGCCGCCATACTCTTGTAAACTATTGCCAAATACCCTGCTAAAATTTTTTACAGCAAGGACTACTTGTTACATTTAGTGTACAAATAAATTGTTATGCCCATAAGAATGGTGGATGATCCCAATGATCAGGACAATAATGATGATGGTAGTGGA
Organism: Chitinophagaceae bacterium BSSC1; assembly: GCA_002256435.1. GTDB lineage: Bacteria > Bacteroidota > Bacteroidia > Chitinophagales > Chitinophagaceae > Sediminibacterium. Next base: position 288,741 of record NKJC01000003.1, on the reverse strand, counting down.
GGTGGTGGAAATACTGTAGGAGGAGGAGGTGGCGGTTTATTCAACCTACTTCCACTTATTATTGGTTTGCTTTTTCGCAAGCCGGCTTTGTTGTTGGTAGTACTGGCTATTGGTGGTTTTGTCTTTTTGAAAAATGGTTGTAGTGGCATGAGTAGCATGCAAGATGTTGCCCAGTTGGCCACTGGTGGCATCCTTGATCCAAAAGAGTTTGACAAGGCCCAAGTCTATGAAGGATTGGATGAATCCAAAAATGAATTACCAGAAGCCGTATCCTTATTAAAATATGCTCCAAAGCGTTTGAATCAAGGCCATCAAGGGTCTTGTGTTGCTTGGAGTAGTGCCTATGGTGCCAGAACTATCTTACAAGCAGTAAGCACTGGAGAAGACCCCAATCAACTAGCGTTTAGTCCCTCTTTTTTATACAATCAAATAGGTCTTAGTGGATGCCAAGGCAGTTATATTATTCGTGCCATGGAAAACATGACTCAGGTAGGAGCTGTACCTTTTAATGAATTCCCCTATGATGAAAATGATTGTAGCCGACAACCGGATGGTTCACTCAAACAAGCTGCCCAGCAATTTAGAATGAAGGGCTTTAATAGATTAACCGATGGAGAAAGCACTAGGGGCTTGAATTTACACGCTATTAAAGAACATTTGGCCAAAGATGCACCCGTGGTGATAGGGATGATGGTTGGTGGTTCCTTTATGCAAGAAATGGCTGGGAAAGAAGTGTGGGAACCCAATAGCGATGACTATACCATGATGGGTTTTGGTGGACACGCTATCTGTGTCATTGGATATGACGATAGAAAAGAGGGTGGTGCTTTTCAGATCATGAATTCATGGGGATCTGATTGGGGTGTGAACGGCGTAGCTTGGGTTAAGTACAAAGATTTTAGAAGATTTGTAAGAGAAGCGTATGGGCTTAATCCGCTTCAAAAAACAGGTGACGCGGTAGTGGATCATTTGAGTTGCAGCATTGGTTTGGTAGACGCCAATACCAAGGCTTATTTGCCACTTCAATTAGCAGCAGGAAACTTATTTGAAACAAGCAGTCCTATTAAAAAGGGTACGGGCTTTAAAATAGAAGTCAAGAACAATACGGATTGTTATGTTTATGTGTTGGGTATGGAAACCGATGGAAGCAGTTATGTGCTATTTCCTTATCCTAGCAAGGATGATCCAACCAAGACCAAGTTCTCTCCTTATTGTGGTATCACTGGTTATAGATTGTTTCCAAAAGGAATGAAATTGATGGCCGATAGTATTGGGAACAAGGATTATATGGCAGTAGTGATGAGTAAGGAACCCATGAATGTTTTTGATCTAAACAAAGCAGTCAATCAAAACCAATCTCTGGGTTTTGAAGCGGCGGTAAACAAAGCCGTTAAAAGAGAAAGCGTTGCAGGGATCCGTTTTACCAGCGATGGCAAGATCATGTCATTTGAAACCCCGGTAACAGATAAAAATGCGGTAGCTTGTATAGTTGCCATTGATAAACAGTAAATTCAAAAAAGTGAATCCCAAATTTGAACGCTTTCAAAAAATCATTTTGCATCCTGTGAAATTCAGGTTCTTTCTCTTGCAAAAACTGCCTTCTGCGTTAATAGCAGGGTTGAAGGTTCAAGAACTATCATCTCTTGGGGCAGTGATTACAGTAAAGCACAAATGGTTGAATCAAAACCCCTTTAGGTCTATGTATTTTGCCGTTCAATCCATGGCGGCAGAAATGAGTACGGGTCTTTTGGCATTTGGGCAATTGTATCAAAGAAATCCAGCAGTGAGTATGTTGGTAGTGGGAATGGAAGCAAAATTTCACAAAAAAGCGGTTGGTAACATTGCATTTGAATGCATGGATGGAATAGCTATTGCCAATGCTGTAGAAGCAGCTACACAAACAGGTCAAGGACAAACTATTCAGTGTTATTCTATAGGTAAAAATGAAGCTGGAGAAACGGTTTCGGAATTCTGGTTTACCTGGAGTTTTAAAGCCAAATAAAAAAATCAACGAACCTTAAATATTGTAATCATGACTATTAGTTTTCATGGCGCCGCCAGAACGGTCACCGGTTCCAAACACTTGTTGGTAACAGATGCAGGAAAAAGAATTTTATTGGATTGTGGCATGTTCCAGGGCATGGGAAAAGAAACGGATTCCTTGAATAGAGATTTTGGATTTGTTGCATCTGAAGTAGATGTATTGGTTTTATCACATGCACATATTGACCATTCAGGATTGATTCCCAAATTAGTGTCAGAAGGATTTAGGGGACAAATTTTTTGTACGCCAGCTACCAAAGATTTGGCAGCTATTTTATTAGAAGACTCCGCAGAAATTCAAAGAGCAGATACCAAGTTTATCAATAAGCGAAGGGTTAAACAGGGGCTCCCCTTGTATGAACCATTGTATTCTCTAGACGATGTGGCTTTGGCCATGACCTTATTTGAAACCGTGGAATATGGGCAATGGCATTCCATCATTGCTGGCGTTGAAATCATGTTTACAGACGCTGGTCATATTATTGGGAGCGCAGCAGTGACTTTAAAAATCACTGAAAAGGGAAAGACAACTAATATTTGTTTTAGTGGTGACGTTGGTCGCTATCGCGATGTAATTCTACGATCTCCTGCCAATTTTCCAGCCGTTGATTATTTGTTGTTAGAAAGTACTTATGGTAACAAATTGCACGATGAAGTATATAGTACACCAGATAATCTACTCAAGTGGGTACAGCATACTTGTAGCGTTAAAAAAGGGAAATTGATTATCCCTGCTTTTTCAGTGGGTAGAACCCAAGAGATTCTTTATGACTTAAACCAACTCTCCTTAGAGAAACGCTTACCAAAAGTACCTATTTATGTAGATAGCCCATTGAGTAGAGAAGCTACTGAAGTGATCAAAAGCTATCCCCAGTATTTTAATAAAAGAATTCAAAAAGTGATGGAACATGATGATGATCCATTTGATTTTGAAGGACTGAATTATGTAAAAACGGTGGATGAGAGTAAGGGGCTGAATTTCTTAGAGCAACCCTGTGTGATTATATCGGCCAGCGGTATGGCAGATGCTGGACGCGTGAAACACCATATCATGAACAATATTGGGAATGAGAAAAATACCATTTTAATGGTGGGATATTGTGAGCCTAGGTCTCTAGGGGGCAGACTCATGCACGGAGACAAAGAAGTTCGAATTTTTGGCGAAGAATTTGAAGTAAAAGCAGAGATTGGTTCTATGAGAAGCATGAGTGCGCATGGCGATTATGATGACCTCTGTCAATTTATTAGTTGTCAAAACGCGGCTACTGTAAGACAGTTGTTTTTGGTGCATGGTGAATATGAGGTACAACAGGATTTTGCTAAACGATTAGAGAGAAAAGGGTTTAAAGATGTTCAAATTCCTGACTTGCATGAAACCAAGCATTTACAATAATCAAGCTGTTTAGTTGAGTGGGGTTTTATATTATGGAACAGGATGGCATTAAAGGGATTAATCCTTAAATTGATTGCCTTAAATCATTGCTTCCATGAATCAAAAAACAGTTACTGTACTGATTTGTTTGTTTTTATGTTTATCAGCATCGGCCCAGCCACTAAAGCTTTGGTACCAAGAACCTGCCAAAACTTGGACAGAAGCCCTACCTCTTGGAAATGGCAGATTAGGAGCCATGGTTTTTGGAGGGGTGAAAGAAGAATTGTTGCAATTAAATGAATCCACCCTTTGGTCAGGTGGTCCTGTTAAAAATAATGTGAACCCCGGTGCTAAAGACCTGTTGCCCTTGATACGAGCTGCATTGAATCAAGGTGATTATAAAAAAGCAGAAGCCTTAACTAAGAAAATGCAGGGGCTATATTCAGAAAGTTATATGCCTTTGGGCGATTTAAAAATCAAACAAATATTCAAGGACACCCTTGTAAGTCAATACCAGCGCTTATTAGACATTGATAAAGCGCTTAGCACAACAAGCTATACTGTTGATGGGGTTCAATTTAAAAGGGAGCTGTTTATTTCTGCTCCCAATCAGTTAATGGTCTTGCGCATTAGTGCTAATAAAGCGGGTGCTTTGCAATTGCAATTACATCCTCAATCCATTTTGGAAAATCATCCCGTGATTCATGGCCCAGCTGAAATGGGGGTCAAGGGCAAGGCGCCTAGTTTGAATTTCCCAAGCTATGTGCGTTATAAAAATCCTTCTATCACTTATCAAGATTCAAGTGGCTGTAATGGTATGCGCTTTGACTATAGGGTCAAAGTAATTAATAAAGATGGTCAAGTACAAACAGATACATCAGGTATCAAGGTTTCCAATGCTACAGAAGTATTGGTACTCATAAGTGCAGCAACTAGTTTTAATGGGTTTGATAAATGCCCCGATAGTCAGGGTTTGGATGAGAATGCCATCGCCGCAGGCTGGTTTGCAAAAGCCAAAGGAAAAAGCTTTGATCAATTATTGCAAGCGCACTTAATGGATTATCAAAAATATTTCCATCGCGTTAGCTTTAGTTTGAATGATGGTAAGGAAACGGAGAATGCTATAAAACCCACCAACCAACGCCTGATTGGTTATTTTAATGGGGCGGAAGATCCTGCACTAGAAAGTTTGTATTTCCATTATGGTAGGTACTTACTCATTTCAAGTTCAAGACCAGGTGGAACCGCTGCTAATTTACAAGGCATTTGGAACAAGGAATTAAAAGCACCCTGGAGTTCTAATTATACCATCAATATTAATACGCAAATGAATTATTGGCCCGCAGAGATGACCAATCTTTCTGAAATGCACGAGCCACTGTTCAAACTCATTAAAGATATTTCTGTAACGGGTGCAAGAACTGCCAAAGAATTCTATGGCATGAGTGGTTGGGTAGCGCACCATAACAGTGATATATGGGCACTCTCTAATCCAGTAGGAGACCTTGGTAAAGGAGATCCTAAATGGGCCAACTGGGCCATGGGCGCCAATTGGTTGAGCCAGCATTTATGGGAGCATTATCAATTTACATTGGATAAAGATTTCTTGGCGCGCAACTATTCCCTCATGAAAGGTGCTGCGCAATTTAGTATGGATTGGATGGTCAAAGACAGTGCTGGTTTTTGGGTAACCATGCCGGCTGTTTCTCCCGAAAACCAATTCATTGATGACAAAGGAAATCCTGGTGATGTTTCAGTTGCTACTACCATGGATATGGCCATTATCAGAGACCTATTTGCCAATACTATTGCTGCTGCTGCCATTGTGGGAGACAAGGATGCGGCATTTCTAACTGCATTAAAAGAACGCTATGCAAAACTCTTTCCATTGCAGATTGGAAAAAAAGGCAACTTACAAGAATGGTTCAAGGATTGGGAAGACGTTGAACCGCACCATCGGCACGTGTCACAATTATTTGCCCTGCATCCTAGTAATCAGGTCTCACCCATATTTACCCCAGCCTTTGCCAATGCTGCAAAGAAAACATTGGAACTACGCGGTGATGAAGGCACAGGTTGGAGTCTTGCATGGAAAATTAATTTCTGGGCTCGCTTATTAGACGGGGATCATGCTTATAGTTTGCTGAGAAATATTCTGCGTTATGTAAGTACTTCTGGCACCAATTATTCAAAAGGTGGTGGGTCTTATGCCAATTTATTTGATGCTCATCCACCTTTTCAGATTGATGGAAATTTTGGAGCTACAGCAGGTATCACAGAATTGTTGTTACAAAGCCATTTGGGTGAATTGCATTTATTACCGGCAGTTCCAACGGTTTGGTCATCAGGAACCATCAAGGGATTAAAAGCCAGGGGTGGTTTTGAAGTAGCCATTCAATGGAAGGCCAATCAACTTAAAACGGCGAGTATTACTTCTTTACAAGGATCTGTTTGCCGCATTCGCACACAGGTTCCCATTACTGTAAAGGGTGCATCTGTTCGTAAAATTTCAACTACACAAGGATATTATTTAATTGAATTCAATACCACTAAGAACCAACGATATGAAATTGCAGCGCTATAAATACCTTTTGACTTTTATAAGCATTTTAATATTGCAAGGACAACTGATGGCACAAGACAAAGCTTCAGCTGAAACCTGGCATGGATTTAAAAAACAGTCTTTTAAAGTAGATACTGCATCTGCTTATATAGTTGTTCCTGAAAAACCCATGGCCGGAAATCCTTGGTTATGGCGCACTTATTCTCCTGAGTTTCATGTAGAGATTGATAGCATTTTAGTAACAAAGGGTTTTTATATTGGGTTTATCAATATCAATAACAAAGCATTGTATGGTCAACCAGATTTGATGAAGATCTGGGACAAGTTTTATCAGGTCTTGGTCAAAGAAAAAAAACTGTCTACCAAACCGGCGCTCTCTGGTGCAGTTAGGGGTTCTCTTTGTGAATTTGCTTGGGCCAAATTATATCCTGATAGAGTTTCCTGTATTTATTCCGAGAATCCAGTAGCAGACATTAAAAGTTGGCCAGGTGGGAAAATGAAAGGTGTGGGTGCTTCTCCTGATCAGTGGAAACAGTTATTGGCTTCCTATGGTTTTACAGAAGAACAAGCATTGGCTTACAATGACAACCCCAAAGACAATTTGCAAAAATTGGCAGAACAAAAAGTGCCACTCTATTTTAGTTTTGGTTTAAAAGACGCGATGATTCCCATGGAAGAAAATGCTTTGGTCATTGCCGATGCCTATATAAAATTAGGTGGTCCAGTAACCATTTACCCCATGACTAGGGGTAAGCAGGAACAAAGTGGTCACCATGTAACTATAGAACAACCAGAAGGCATTGCCGATTTTATCATTCGTGCTTGGAAGTCTTTTCAATAAGCTTTTGCTTCTAAGGATTATTTCCAAGGTCATGCAGTAGATTCGCAAATCATTAAACCAGTATTCGGAATGTCTTTACCCATTAAAGCTTTTTTATTTGACTTGAACGGAACCATGATTGATGATATGCAGTATCACAACAAAGCTTGGTTTCATATTTTGAACGATGACCTTGGTGCCAATCTGACTTGGGATCAAGTGAAAAGCCATATGTATGGCAAGAACACAGAACTCTTGATCAGGGTATTTGGTCCTGATAAATTTACCCAAACAGAAATGGACACCCTTTCAGTTGAAAAAGAAAAAAGGTACCAAGCGGAATATAGACCCATCTTACAATTGATTGACGGCTTGGATCAATTCCTAGAAATTGCTAGAGAGCGTGGCATCAAGATGGGCATTGGCTCTGCGGCCATTCCTTTCAATATCAATTTTGTGCTGGATGGGCTAAACCTAAGACATTATTTTCCTTCCATAGTAAGTGCGGATGATGTGGTCAATAGTAAACCAGATCCGGAAACTTATTTAAAAGGTGCCCAAGAATTAGGTGTATTACCACAGGAATGTTTGGTATTTGAAGACGCACCAAAGGGTGTTGAAGCAGCTAAACTAGCCGGGATGAAAGCCGTGGTCATAACCACTATGCATGAAGCAGCAGAGTTTGCGCAATATGACAATATTGTTTGTTTTATCAAAGACTATCGGGAACTCAATATTGATAGTTTGATCCATATTTGAAGATTCAAATCAAACACATGAAACAATTTTTTACCACTGGGGCATTCCTGTTTTTAATGGGATTTGTAGCTATGGCTCAGACTCCCAGAAATATTGTGATCAACGCCAATAAAACCGTTGCAAAAATTGAGCCCACCATGTGGGGTGTCTTTTTTGAAGACATCAATTTTGGTGCAGACGGTGGTATTTACGCCGAGTTGATCAAGAACCGTTCTTTTGAATTTTCCAAACCCTTAATGGGTTGGAAAATAGAACAGAAGCCATTTGTAGAAGGTGCTGTTACTGTCTTGAATAGGGCAGGAGAGAACCTTCCCAACCCAAGATTCTTGCGTGTAAAATCCGGAATAGACAATCAAGCTCCTATTGCAATGGTGAACGAAGGGTTTAGGGGCATGGGCATCAAGGAAAAAAATGGCTATGATTTTTCCGTTCAAAGTAGAACAGCCGCTACAGGATTAAAATTGCACATTGAACTATTAGACGCTAAGAACAATCAGATTGGATCAACTGTATTGGCTATTCAGCCCAGTGCAGATTTTTCCAAACAAGCCATTCACCTAGTAGCAACTGCCAATGAGAAAAAAGGACAGTGCCGTATTTGGTTAGAAGGAAAGGGTACCATTGACTTAGACATGGTTTCCTTATTTCCAGAAGATACTTGGAAGAAAAGACCTGGTGGTATGCGTGCCGATATGATTCAATTATTGGCCGATATGAAACCCGGTTTTATTCGTTTTCCTGGTGGATGTATTGTGGAAGGGTTTGACCTTTCTCAACGCTATCAGTGGAAGAAAACCATTGGGCCTATTGAAGACCGACAGTTGATTATCAATCGATGGAATTTTGAATTCCCAAACAGAAACGCACCTGATTATTTTCAAACCTTTGGACTAGGGTTCTTTGAATATTTTCAGTTGGCAGAAGATATTGGTGCTGAAGCATTGCCTATTTTGAATTGTGGTATGGCTTGTCAATTTAACTCAGCCGAATTTGTACAATTGGATCAATTAGATCCCTATGTGCAAGATGCTTTAGACTTGATTGAATTTGCCAATGGGGCAGTCACTACTACTTGGGGTGCCAAACGTGCTGCCATGGGACATCCTGCAGCTTTTAATTTAAAATTCTTGGGTATTGGTAATGAAAACTGGGGGCCACAATATATTGAGCGCCTAGCCCATTTTCAAAAAGCCATTAAAGCCAAATATCCAGCAATCAATTTGGTCACCAGTTCTGGTACGGACCCCTCTGGTGCGCGTTATGAATACTTGAATAAGGAATTACGTGGCATGAATGCCGATATCATTGACGAACATTTTTATAGAAACCGTGATTGGTTTTTGCAGAATGCCAAACGCTATGATACTTTTCCAAGAACGGGTTCTAAGGTAATGGCAGGAGAATATGCTTCTCATGCTGATGGTATTTCTGGCAATAAGAAAAACAATTGGCAGTCTGCCTTGAGTGAAGCCGCTTTTATGACCGGTTTAGAACGCAATGCAGACGTAGTACACTTGGCTTCTTATGCGCCTTTGTTTGCACACCTTGACGCCTGGCAATGGGCCCCTGATTTAATTTGGGTAGATAACCTTCAGTCTTATGGTACACCAGAATACCATGTTCAAAAACTATACTCTTTGAACAAGGGGCATAAAGCTGTTGAAACAAGTTGGAACAAAGAAGTAATAGCTGGTCAGGATAGTTTGTATGCATCTTCTGTTGTAGATACGCTTGCCAATGAGCTAATCATCAAATTGGTTAACGTTTCTTTTTCTGCCAAACAAACTCAAATACAATTAGAGGGCATTAAAAAAATGTTGCCTCAAGCAGAACTCATACTATTAAACAGTCCAGATCCCACGGCTATTAATAGTATTGAACAACCCATGTTGGTAGCACCAAAATCTTCTACGGTGTTGATTAAAAAGAACAAATTGGATTATGAAATACCTGCAAATAGTTTTGTAGTGATCAAGGTTAAATTGCAATAATCTTCTAAACTAATAAGCGCATAAAAAATGCCCCTCGACTTTATATCGGGGGGCATTTTTAGTTGTTGTTTGAGGCTATTGTTTACCAGAACCTTGCGTAAAGCAGGGTGATGATGATGAGTGTAACCACAATCATGGCAATATGATTGGGTGCCAATTTGAACATGGTCTTGTCCAGAACAAAGGCTTTTGGATTTTCTTTTGCTCCAGTTGCAAAGCTTACTGCAATCATGGCAACCATGGTAAAGAAGAATGACCATCCCATTCCAATTAAGAAAGGAATTTCAAATCCACCTTTTCCATTAGGGAAGGCTGTATACAAGATGGTTTCATTACCTAATACTGCCGGAGCATAGTTGTTAAAGAACAATGCCAATAAGAATCCTGTAACCAAACCTACAATGGCTGCAGAAGCAGTTGTACGCTTCCAGAAGAAACCAAGGATAAACATGGCAAATACACCTGGGCTAATTAAGCCAGTATATTTTTGGATAAAGGTAAATCCACCTTCTCCGCCAATACCCAACAAATCATCCCAAGTAAAGATGATAGAAAGCAACATGGCCGCAAGGATGGTGATTCTACCAATCCAAACCATTTGCTTTTCACTAGCATCGGTCTTAATGTATTTCTTGTAAATGTCTAAAGTGAAGATGGTTGAGATGCTATTGGCTTTACCTGCCAAAGAAGCCACAATGGCAGCAGTTAATGCGGCTAGTGACAAACCTTTCAATCCATTGGGTAAGAAGCCCAGGATAGAAGAGTAAGCATTATCCGTCAAAAATTTACCACCTGCATTCATCTCTTGTTGTAATGAGCCATTCTTGTATAAAACATAAGCGGCAATACCTGGCAACATCACAATTACCGGCATCAAAAGTTTTAAGAAACCTGCAAACAGGATCCCTGTTCTGGCTGTTTTTAAATCAGCACCCAAGGCACGTTGGGTAATGTATTGGTTACAACCCCAATAGTTCAGGTTTACAATCCACTGTCCAGCAAAATACATGGCAATACCGGGCAAGATCAAATATTTGTCAATCTCACCCTGTGGGGTAGAAGCTGTGGGTTTGTCTAAGATCATGTGAAAGTGATCCGGTGCTTGAATCAAGAGTTGGTTAAAACCTGCAAGGGCGTCTTTGCCCAAGCCAAATTTTTCACTGACCAAGGTCAAGGCAATATAGGTAGTGGCTAATCCACCAATGATTAGAACAGCTACTTGAATAATATCGGTGTAACCAATTACTTTCATCCCACCTAGTGTAATTACAATGGCAAACACGGCCAAGAGTAACATGACTAAGTGTAGGTTGGTACCACCTGTTAAGTTATTGATGGCGGTGGCACCCAAGAACATGATAGAAGTAAGGTTCACAAAAATGTACAGGAATAACCAGAAAATGGTCATCACCAAACTTACTGATTCATTATACCTAGTTTTCAGGAACTGTGGCATGGTGAAGATTTTATTCTTCAGGTAAACCGGCATAAACCAAACAGCAATGATGATGAGTGAGATAGCGGCCAACCACTCATAAGCGGCAACGGCAATCCCCACAAAAAAACCATTTCCACTCATACCAATAAATTGCTCGGCAGAAATATTAGAGGCAATCAAGGATGCGCCAATGGCCCACCAGGTAAGTGATCCTTCTGCCAAGAAAAAGTCCTTGGTATCCATGGTGCCCTTCTTTTTGCGTTGGTAGATCCAATAACCATAACCTGCTACTATTAGAAAGTAGATCAGAAAGATGACGTAGTCAATGTTAACCAGTTTACTGTTCATGTACAATCGTTTTTTTGTATTTGTTTGTGTGGTTTATGTGCAACTATTTGTAAGCAGCTTCGTTCCAACGCAATTCATTTTTGAATTGGTAGAGTTGGGTGTCTTTGCCAATCAGCAAGTATTCAATACCCGCCATTTCTGCAAAATCTTCCAAGTTTTCTGGACTTAGGTTTTGACTATAGCAGGTATGGTGTGCACCGCCAGCCAAGATCCATGCGGCACAACCAGTATGCATATTTGGATATGGTTTCCACAATACGCGTGCAACTGGTAAATTGGGTAATTGGTTAAACGGCGTAACAGCCATTACTTCATTTACTAATAAACGGAATCTGTTACCCATGTCTACAATAGATGCATTCAATGCTGGGCCAGGTCCGGAGTTAAATACCAGTCTTACCGGATCGGCTTTGCCGCCAATGCCTAGTGCGTGAATTTCACAACTAGGTTTGGCGTCTGCAATAGATTCGCAGATTTCAAGCATATGGGAACCCAAGACCATGCGGTTGTCTGGATTAAAGTGATAAGTATAGTCTTCCATAAAGCTATTACCTCCTTTTAAGCCTGAACCCATCACTTTCATAGCGCGTACCAATGCAGCAGTTTTCCAATCTCCTTCTCCTGCAAAACCATAACCCTTGGTCATTAAACGCTGTGCAGCAATACCTGGCAATTGTACCAGACCGTGTAGGTCTTCAAACGTGGTAGTGAACCCTTTAAATCCTCCGTTTTTCAAAAAGGTCTCAATACCTATTTCAATTCTTGCGGCTTCTCTTAAAGACTGGTGTTGATCACCACCTTTTTGCAAAGCAGGTACCAGTGTATATTCGTTTTCATATATGCCAACTAGTTCATTAATGGCTTCTTCGGAAACAGCGTTCACCACTTTTACTAAATCGCCAACGCCATAAGTATTCACGGAGTAACCAAATTTCATTTCGGCTTCTACCTTGTCTCCTTCTGTTACGGCAACATTGCGCATATTGTCTCCAAAACGGCAGAACTTGGCGCCTTGCCAATCATGCCAACCTGCAGCAGCGCGCATCCAGCCATTGATTTTTTTCAATGACTCCACGTCTTGCCAATGGCCAACCACTACTTTTCTATTGATACGCATACGCGTCATCATAAAACCAAATTCACGGTCTCCATGGGCACTCTGGTTGAGGTTCATGAAATCCATGTCAATAGTAGACCAAGGAATGTCTCGGTTAAATTGGGTATGAAAATGTAATAAGGGTTTTCTTAAAATCTTTAGCCCTGTAATCCACATTTTTGCGGGAGAGAAAGTATGCATCCAGGTAATTACCCCAATACAGTTTGTGGCATTATTGGCATCTTGCATCACAGCATTGATTTCTTCTGCTGTTTTTACCGTTGGCTTGAACACAATACTCACGGGTATTTCAGGAGACTCATTCAAATAGCTAGCAATGGTTTTTGAATCTTCAGCCACTTGTAACAAAGTGCTTTCTCCATACAAGTCCTGGCTTCCTGTAATGAACCAGACTTCCAGTTTTTTTAAATCAATCATATCTTTTTTTTAAAGGGGTTTGTAATTATTATTGACCATAATAAGCACCTGCGCCGTGCTTTCTTTCAAAATGTTTCTTAATCAAAGTATCTTTTAACCTAGGTGCTGCAGGATTAATTTGTTCTGTGAACATAGCCATTCTTGCTACTTCTTCTAATACTGCTGCATTATACACGGCTTTCTGTGCATTCTTGCCCCAGGTAAAAGGAGCATGGTTGCCCACCAGCACCATTTCTACTTCATGGTAATTGATGCCAAGCAATTCAAAATGACGGATGATCTGCCACCCAGTTTCGTGCTCATAATCTCCCTCTATTTGGTCATCAGCCATTGGTGGTGCACAAGGAACATCGGTAGTTAAATGATCCGCATGAGTAGTACCAAAAATAGGAATAGGTCTTTGTGCTTGTGCCCATGCTGTTGCATAAGTGCTATGGGTATGTACAATACTGCCAATGGATTCCCATTGTTTGTATAAGAGTGCGTGTGTCTTGGTGTCTGAAGAAGGTCTTAGACTGCCTTCCAAAATATTATTTTCAAAATCAAGTACCACCATTTTGTCAACTGTTAAGTCTTCATATGGAACCCCACTTGGCTTAATGGCAAATACGTGTTTTTCTTGATCAGCCACACTTACATTACCAAAAGTGAACAATACCAAACCTAGTTTGGGTAATTGCATATTGGCCTCGTAAGCAGCTTCTTTAATGTCTTGGTAATAACTCATTTGTATTCGGTTTCTAAGAAAGCCCCCATTCTGTGATAGGCTTCCATTCTGGTTTGGTAATAATGAGCAGTACTTGCATCAGGATAATAAGTGGCATCAAAACCCTGCCCCATGGCTTGCATGGCTTGTTCTAAGTTTTCAAATACATGCGCTGCAGTTGCTGCAAACATAGCAGCACCTAGTGCACAGGTTTGTTCACTCTTATGAATTCTAATGGGCATTTGCATTACGTTACTCATTACCTGCATAATATACGGAGATCTTTTGGCAACACCACCCAAACCAATCAATCCCTTAATTGGAACGCCTTCTTGAACAAAGCGGTCTACAATGGCTTTTGCTCCAAAACAGGTTGCTTCTACAATGGCTTTGAACACAGCAGCGGCATCTGTTGATAGATTTAATCCACTAAACCCTGCTTTTAGTAATTGGTTGGCATCAGGTGTTCTTCTTCCGTTTAACCAATCTATGGCAAGCGGGTCTGTATCTTTTAAAGGCAATGCTGCTGCAGATTTGGTGAGATCCACAATCATATTGGCAGAGAGCTCTTCTAACAGTTTCGCCTTAGTAGATGCGTCAATCAATTGACTATTGCCAATGATTTGTTCCGATGGTCCAAGCAAGAATTTTTTAAACCAGGCATAGCTATCGCCAAAGGCAGACTGACCGGCTTCTAAACCAATCATGCCAGGAAGCACGGAGCCGTCTACTTGACCGCAGATCCCTTTTACTAGAATCTGTTCCATATCGGCCCTTGGGGCCACCAACATATCACAGGTAGAGGTACCCATGACCTTGCTTAAATGATATGGTTCAATTTGTCCACCCACGGCACCCATATGCGCATCAAATGCACCAACTGCAACAATAGTTGTTGCAGGAAGTCCTAATTTATTGGCCCATTCAGCAGATAATGTTCCAGCTGATTGATCAGAAGTATAAGTGTCTACACCCAATGACGCTGTATAGCCATCTAACAAAGGGTCTAGGCTGGTAAAAAAATCATTGGGTGGATAGCCCCCAAATGCGGCTGACCATAAACCCTTGTGTCCTGCCGCACAAACCCCACGTTTCATTTGACTTAGTTCCGTTTGGCCCGTGAGTAAGAAGGGAATCCAATCACAGTGTTCCACCCAAGAATGACAGGCTGCTCTTACCTGTTCGTCTACACGAAGAATGTGCAAGAGTTTAGACCAAAACCATTCTGAGGAATAAATACCACCTACAAATTGTAAATAATTGGTATCAAATTTTTTGGCGTGTTCATTAATGGCAGCCGCTTCATTCACAGAACTATGGTCTTTCCACAAAACAAACATGGCGTTTGGATTCTCTGCAAATGCTGGAACAAGTGCTAATGGTGTACCAGTTTTGTCAACCGCTACTGGTGTTGAACCCGTTGTGTCAACACCAATACCACAAACCGCTGCAGCTATTGCTGGGCCACATTTTGCAACACATTCTTTGATGGTGGCTTCTAGTCCTTCTATATAATCTAAGGGATGTTGTCTGAACTCATTGGCCGATGGATTACAGTATAAACCTGCTTTCCAACGAGGGTAATGAAAAACGGAAGCAGCCATTTCTGTTCCGTTGCTGGTGTCTACAATAATAGAACGTACAGAGTCTGTTCCAAAATCAACACCTATGGCATATTTTTTCTCTGGCATGAATCAATCGATTTTGTATTCGTGTCAAATTAACACTTATTAATGCATAAAAGCAAATTTTATTGCTGGCTTATTTGATATTATCTGGGTTGGGAATAAAATTGAGAAATGCGTGAAAATTGGCTGCATACCTACGCTTGTCTAGTTTATAGTAATAGGCCCCTTTTTTGCTATTCTCTTTGTCCTTGTCTTTTTGTTTGATCAGTAGTTTGGTTGATTGAATTTTTCGGCTAAAATTCCTTTTGTCAAAAACCGTATCAAAGATTCCCTCGTACAAATTTTGTAATTGGGGTACTGTAAATTTTTCCGGTAATAGCTCAAATAAAATGGGGTGGAATGCTGCTTTATAACGCAGTCTTTTCTTGGCCATTTCTACCATTTGTTCGTGGTCAAAAATGAGTCTGGGAGCGGATTTGATGGGAAACCACTCTGCGTGAAAATCATCGTTAAGCTGCCGTTCATATTGATGAATATCAATAAGGGCAAAATAAGCTACGGAGATGGTTCTTTCAATAGGGTCCCTGTCTGGTTTTCCAAATGCGTGTAATTGTTCTAGGTATACGCCTTCCAATCCAGTCATATCGTTTAGAATCCGGTTGGCACCTTTTTCAAAATCCTCTTCTTCTCGGATAAAACTTCCAATCAGACTCCATTTACCTTTTTCAGGCTCTAGCCCTCTCTGGACTAGGAGTAATTTTAATTCAGTGCCGTCAAAACCGAAAATGATACAGTCTACGGCAACTAGAAAGCGGGTTTGTTTTTGATACTTTGGCATAGCAATGGAAACCAATTTAGCCAGATGAAATGAATTTTGGCGCTTTTTTGCCACGAATTTGTAAAAAAGTTAAAAAATAAGTGTAAAAAGTACATTTAATATTAAAATCCCCTAGATTTGTACTGCTGTTTTACATAATATTTTGAGTGAGTAAGTAAGATTAGCAGATTCAGAAATTGAGCTGAGGCGTGCCTCGGCTCAATTTTTTAGAAGTTTACATAAATTGCTTGTATGTCTGAAAAAAACAACTGCGCCCATTTGGTGCAAACACAGTATGCCAAACAATTTGGCCAGCACCAACTCATGGTAAAGTCTCCTGGAAGAATCAACTTAATTGGAGAACATACTGATTACAATCTTGGATTTGTTTTACCCGCAGCCATTGATAAAGCTATCTATATCGCCATAGGCAAAAGAGCTGATCAAACTATTTGTTTAACTGCAGCAGACTTAGACCAGTCTATAGAAGCCAGTCTTGAAAGCTTGAAACCATCGGACATGCAATGGCCTAATTATTTGTTGGGGATTGCGGATCAACTCAAAAAAAAGGGATATAGCATTGGTGGCTTTAATGCAGTGGTAGCAGGGGATGTACCCTTGGGTGCAGGTCTTTCTTCTTCTGCGGCAGTTGAGTGTGCTACCATTTTTGCACTGAATGAATTATTTGAATTGGGTATTTCTAAATTAGACATGGTGCGTTTGGCGCAAAAAGCAGAAAACGAATTTGTAGGTTTACAATGTGGCATCATGGATATGTTTGCCAGCATGTTTGGAAAGAAGGATTCCGTGATTCAATTAGACTGTCGTTCTCTGGAATATCATTATATGCCTTTTCACCAAGACGGTTTTCAAATTGTCTTATTGGATACCTGTGTGAAACATAGTTTGGCATCTACAGAATATAATACCAGAAGATTGGAATGTGAAGCTGGTGTGGCAGCCATTGCCAAGCTTTATCCAGAAGTGAAAAGCCTGCGTGACGCCAGTATGGACATGGTTGAAAGCATATTAGCCGGTGGCGATATTAAAGTGTATCAACGCTGTAAATTCATTGTAGCAGAGATTGCCAGATTACAAGCAGGTTGTCAGGATTTGGTGGCAGGAGATATTGCTGCATTTGGTTTGAAAATGTTTGAAACACATAAGGGCTTGAGTCAGGAATATGAAGTGAGTTGTAGTGAATTGGATTTTCTGGCAGACTACGCCAAAACCCAATCGGCTGTTATTGGCGCTAGAATGATGGGTGGTGGATTTGGCGGCTGTACCATTAATTTGGTCAGGGATGCGGAAGTAGACAATTTTATTGCGGGGGCTGCTGCTGCATTTAAAAACAGGTTTCAGCAGGATTTGAAATCGTATATTGTAGCCATTGGTGATGGCACCAGTTTAATCAATAACTAAACCATTTATATGAAACATTGCTTTGCCGCCCTAGCCATACTTGGCTTTACTGTACTTGTTGGTTGCTCAAATCCAGAAGCTTCCAAAACAGAAAAAACTGATAGTGTATCAGTGCCCAACAAAGGTTCTTATGCCCAGAAAGTAGACGAAAAGCAAGTGGAATTATATGAGTTGTCTAATAAAAACGGACTCAAAATTGCTATCACCAATTTTGGTGGAAGAATTGTCAGTTTTATGGTGCCCGATAAGGCTGGAAAGCCCACGGATATTGTATTGGGATACGATAGCTTGAATCATTACCTACACAATAACGAAGCCTATTTTGGGGCATTGATTGGCAGATATGGTAATAGAATTGCCAAAGGTAGTTTTCAATTAGAAGGCAAGACCTATCAATTGCCCATTAACAATGCACCCAATAGTTTGCATGGTGGTCCCAAGGGCTTTCACAACCAAGTTTGGGATGCCAAACTAATAGATGCGCAACACCTAGAATTGCAATATGTCTCTAAGGATGGAGAGGAGGGATATCCGGGCAATCTAAGCGCTAAAGTGGTCTATACTTTAACAGATGAGAATGCACTACAAATAGATTATACCGCAACTACGGATAAAGCAACGGTGGTTAACTTAACCAACCATGCCTATTTTAATTTGAATGGTGCTGGTGCCGCTACCATTAATGATCATTTGCTACAAATTAACGCAGACCATTTTACGCCAGTAGATAGCACCCTGATTCCTACTGGTGTTTTGGCAGCAGTTAAAGGAACAGCTTTTGATTTTACCAAAGCACATGCTATTGGAGATAGCCTTGGATCAAAAGACATTCAAATCATCAATGGCAAGGGCTATGACCACAATTTTGCCTTGAATAGAACAGCAGCTCCTGGATTGCAAACCGCCGCTACTGTATATGCGCCTAGTACGGGCATTCAAATGGAAGTGCTTACCCTAGAGCCTGGCATCCAGTTTTATGGGGGTAATTTCTTAGATGGAAGCCTGGTGGGTAAACAAGGAAAACCCTATGCTTTTAGGTCAGCTTTTTGTCTAGAAACCCAACATTTTCCTGACGCGCCTAATCAAAAAAGCTTTGCCAGTACCGTTTTATTGCCTGGTAAAACCTATAGTACCCAAACGGTGTATAAGTTTAGCGTAAAATAAAGCCCATTTTCTTTGGTCTAACAGGATTGAACAGGATGCATGGCAGCTAAGTTGGCTTTAACTTTTGCACTTTATTCGGATAGCCTTTTTGGTTTTAAACACGATTGATTTGCTTATGAAAAGTTTAGCCTGCCAACCTATTGCCCCAACTCGTTTTTGGAAATCCTTTTTGATAGTATTCATGACCCTTGTTTTGGCAGTACCAGCTATTGCTCAAACCAAGTGGCCAACCATTACGCAAACCAATAAACCATGGACAAGGTGGTGGTGGTTGGGAAGTGAAGTCAATAATAAAGACTTGACTACCGTGATGCAAGATTATCAAAAAGCAGGATTGGGTGGACTAGAAATCACACCCATTTATGGCGTAACAGGTAATGATGCAAAATGGATTCCATTTTTGTCAAAACAATGGATGGGCGTATTTGACCATACACTTGCTGAAGCCAAAAGACTTGACCTTGGAATTGATTTGGCCAATGCTACTGGTTGGCCATTTGGTGGTCCTTGGGTAGGAGAAGAAGATGCCAGTAAGAATATGCAATTCACGCGCTATCAGTTAAAAGCTGGGGAGCGATTGAAAGAGAAAGTGGTATTGCAACAAGAGCCCTTGGTAAGAACTGAAAATTACAAACCCCGTGATCTATCAGAAATCAAACAACCGCTTTCTGCCAATACCAATATGCAGGCTTTGTCTTTAGACCAGGTGCGGTTTAAAATTTGGCTTCCCTTACAACGCTTAATGGCTTACGCCGATGCTGGCGGAAGTTTGGACCTGACTTCAAAAGTAGACAAGGACGGAAACCTAGACTGGGTGGCTCCTCCAGGCAATTGGACCCTAATTGGGCTCTTTATGGGCCAACACGGAAAGCAAGTAGAAAGGGCCGCTCCCGGTGGAGAAGGAAACGTGATAGACCACTTTTCTAAAACCGCATTAGACAATTATCTTTCTAAGTTTGACGAAGCTTTTAAGGGTCATGATTTGAGTAATTTGCGTGGCTTCTTTAATGATAGTTATGAAGTTGATGATGCACGAGGTCAGTCTAATTACACACCTCATTTCTTAGAAGAATTTAAAAATAGAAGGGGCTATGATTTGGCGCAAGAACTGATTGCATTGACCAAAAAAGACAAAACAGAAAGAGACCTGCGTGTACTCTGTGATTATAGGATGACCATTGATGAATTAATCTTGGAACAATTTACAGGAGAGTGGAAAAAATGGGCTGCAGGCAAAAAGAAAATTGTTAGAAACCAATCGCATGGATCACCAGCTAATACATTGGATTTGTATGGCGTTGTAGATATTCCCGAAATTGAAGGCACGGAATTATTGCGGATTAAATTTGCATCTTCCACTTCTCATGTAATGGGTAAGAAATTAACTTCTGCGGAAAGTGCTACATGGTTAAACGAACATTTTGTTTCTACATTGTCTGACGTTAAAAAAGCATTGGATACTTATTTTATTGGGGGAGTAAATCATATTGTTTATCATGGTACCAGTTACTCACCTCCTTCCGATACCTGGCCTGGTTATTTGTTTTATGCTGCTGTAGAATTTACACAAGCAAACCCTTTCTGGCAGCAGTTTCCAGCCCTAAACCATTATGTGGCAAGAACCCAGTCTTTGTTGCAAGACAGCAAACCGGATAATGATATTCTCCTGTATTTTCCTATTTATGATAAGTATCAATTAGCGGGTAGGGACTATCTATGGCATTTTGATGGTATGAAACCCGAATTCAATGGAACCCCATTTGAAATAGCGGGCACCACCATGCAAGAAAATGGCTATTCCTTTGACTATATTTCAGATAGACAAATAACGCAATTAAAAACAGGTGGTAAAGAAATTCTTTCTGCTGGTTCAAAATACCAAACCATTGTTTTACCAGCTACGGCCTTTATGCAATTAGAAAGTTTGAAAAAGGTTTGGGATTTGGCAGAAAATGGCGCCACCATTGTTGCGTTGAAACACTTACCTAAAGACATTCCTGGATTGGGTGGTTATGCAGCCAATAAAGCACATTATGATCAAATGTTGGCCAAGCTCCATTTTGAAGCAACCTCTAACCCCGATGTTAAAAAAGCGGTTCTTGGAAAAGGTGTCTTTTACATGAGTGACAACCTAATAGCTATGTTAGCATTAGCAGCTATTAGAAAAGAGTCCATGGTACATCAAGGTTTAGAATTTGTTAGAGCAAAACGTGGATCAGGTCAATTGTATTTTATTGCTAATCGTTCTGGAAAAAATTTGGAAGGATGGTATCCTGTGAATAGCAATTTGCAGAATAGTATTTGTTTTAATCCCATGAATGATGCGCTTGGCAAAGCCAGTGTTCGTAAGTCTGCTAGTGGTGATTGGGAAATCTATCTGCAATTGTCAAAAGATGAAAGCATCTTATTGCAAACTGCTAAAGAAACAGTTACTGTAACTGCTTATCCCTATTATCAAACCGCAGGTAATCCAGTTGAATTAAATGGTTCTTGGACCCTAAAATTTTTAAAAGGTGGTCCAGTACTTCCTGCGCCAAAACAACTAACTACCCTGCAAGACTGGACCAGTATTGATACTAGTTACCAATATTTTTCTGGTACGGCAGCCTATACTACTAGCTTCAAGAAACCAACTGGAAATGCCAAACAATATGTATTGTCTTTGGGTCAGGTGAAAGAATCAGCGGATATTATTTTGAATGGTGTAAAACTAGCCAGTTTAATTGGCCCCGTATTTCAATTGAAAATAGACGCATCAGTTTTGAATGCTGAAAACAAATTAGAGATACAAGTAGCTAATAGCATGGCCAATAGGATCATTGATTTGGAGAAAAGAAAAGTAGTTTGGAAGAAATTCAACAATACCAATTATCCAGCTAGACTGGCGCAAAATAGAAATGCCAACGGATTATTTGATGCAAGTAATTGGTTACCCAAAGCATCTGGTTTGAGTGGAACGGTTCAACTGATTCCCATTCAATTATTGAATCCATTAAAACCCTAATTGCTGCTGATAAAAAGTTTGTACATGTTACACAAAATAATTTCATCAATAAGTTGCTTAGTGCTGTTAAATGGTGCGTCGGAGTTAAAAGCTCAGGAGCCCATGCAATTTTGGCATGATAAACCCAGAGAAATTAGGTACCATCCTGAAGGCAATGATATAGTTATTCAGAATGGGAATAAACGTTTTACAAGGGCCCTTTATGGTACCAATACTGCTTTTAGAGTTGAAGCAGGAGACCTTCCAGAATTTGCCATGTACATGCCTGGCATGGGAGGAAACCTGAAATTTGGACTGGTCTTGAACGGAAAATCCAAATGGATCATTCAGGCTCAAAAAATCAAAGCCATTTACAGACCCGGTTCCATGATCTATCAAATTCAGGATTCGCTGTTGGGTAAAGGTAAAATGGAATTGCATATTTGGGCACTAGGAGAAGGAGAAGGTTTGGTGGTTCGTACCCAGTTTGATCAAGTACCGGCAGGATTACAAATAGTTGCTGCTTATGGTGGAGCTAATGGAAAGAAATTTAGTAGGGATGGAGAAATGAATGTAGACCCAGAATCTGGATTTTATTTAAACGCTGCAGCTTGTTCAGATAACCGCTATCAACTAAAAGAGAACGGATTTAATTTGGTTTATGGAACGGGTGTTGTTCTGTCTGAAGAAGAGCGATATGAAATCAATCATTTAAACAAAGAAACGCCCAAGAAAGCAGGACCTGAACAAAACATCAATGGCTTATTTCCTGCAAATGCATTGGTACAAATAGCTGATGCTACACAACAAGAAAATCCGCTTCAATTATTGGCAAGCAAGCCTAGCAAAACACCCTTGGTATTGGCTTCTTGGTTGGTAACATCGGCGCAAGCCAATTTGCTTTGTCTATATCAGCCCAAATCCATTTCCATCCCTAATCAACAAGCATTGGAACTTGCTGCCACAAAAGCAGAAACAGCCAGATTAGCACTGGCCAATAGAATCAAGATTCAAACCCCTGATCCTTACTTGAATACACTAGGTGGCGTATTAGCCATTGCTGCTGATGCTATCTGGGAATCACCTTCTTATTTGCACGGCTCCATTGGTTGGCGTATGCGACTCAATGGTTGGAGAGGACCTTATGTGGGTGATGTACTTGGTTGGCACGATAGGGCCAGATTGCATTTTAGCAGTTATGCACTTTCTCAAATGACCCAACCGCTAACTGGTCCTATTGAAGCAGATACGGTATTGCATTTGGCCAGACAAAAAGAACGTTTGGGGAACGCTGTGTTTTCCAGTGGTTATATTTCTAGAAATCCCAATGGCGATTTTAAAGCACACCATTATGATATGAACCTAGTGTACATAGATGCTTTGTTAAGGCATTTGCAATGGACGGGAGATACTGCTTATGCAAGAGCATCTTGGCCACTATTACAAAGACATTTGGATTGGGAAAAAAGAAATTTTGATATGGATGGCGATGGCCTCTATGATTCCTATGCCGCCATTTGGGCCAGTGATGCTTTGCAATATAGTGGAGGAGGAGTTGCTCATAGTTCGGCTTATAATTATTGGGCAAATGTAATGGCTGCTAAAATTGCCAAAATCCTGAAACAAGATGGACGTATTTATGAACAAGAAGCAGCCAAGATTTTAAAAGCCATGAATGAAAAATTATGGCTTTCTAAAAAAGGTTGGTATGCAGAATTCAAGGATTTATTAGGCAACCAATTGCTACATGAAGCAGCTGCTTTGTGGACGGTTTATCATAGTGTGGATTCTGAAGTGCCAGATCCTTTTCAGGCTTATCAAAGTTCCAAATTCATAGATAACCAAATTCCACATATCCCAGTAAGGGCAAAGCAATTGGAAAATGGTTTATATACCGTTTCTACTTCTAACTGGATGCCCTATATCTGGAGTTTGAATGTGGTAGCCATGGCAGAAGTATTACATACTGCTTTAGCACAATGGCAAACAGGTGAAAGAGAAAATGCTTTTCAATTATGGAAGTCTGCTTTAATTGAAAGCATGTACTTGGGTAATAGTGCGGGTAACTTGGTACAGGTTTCTTTTTATGATGCCATTAGAGGTGAAACCTATCGGGATTTTGCAGATCCAGTTGCTATGACTGCAAGGTCCTTGGTAGAAGGATTGTATGGGATTACACCTAAGGCATTGGATCATCAATTATTGATCAGACCAGGATTTCCCAAACAATGGGATAAAGCAAGCATTGTACTTCCAGATATTGATTTTTCTTTCACAAGAAAAGGACTTATTGACCAATACCTGATTCAAAATAAGTTTGCAGCCAAGATGGATCTTTTGTTAAAACTGCCAGCAGAAGCCGCTGAAATTGTTTCTGTATTGGTGAATGGAAAACCTAGTGTTTGGGTAAATGATGCAAGCGCTGTTGGCAGGCCAATGATTGAAATCAAAGCTGCATATGCCAAGTCTTATACCATTACTATTCAATGGAAAAAACAAGCTAGTTTACCAGTGATTCCAGAACAAAAAACGGCAACAGGTAATCCATGGACTTTTTCAATAGCAAACGCTACTATTAAGACTATAAAGGATCCTCAGTCTGTTTTAGAAAATTCCAAACACGATGGTAAAAGCATTCAAGGAACTATAGCTGCCATGCCAGGAATGCATAGTATCTTTTTGCAATTGCAATCGGGGACTTTCACTTGGTGGCAGCCCATTGATTTAAAGGTGGAGGCTCCCATTAGTATTATAGCCGTTGGGCAAGAACAAAGAAATCAGGTAGCTTATCAAATCAGCAATAATGGATTAACAGCAGTGGATGCAAAAGTTTGGGTGAATGGAAAATCAACACCGATGCATTTGCCTGCTCATGCAACTTCGGAAACTAAATTGATTCCTGCATCTGAACTTGTTCCTGGCTCCAATCAAATCTTAGTTCAATGGAATGGTCAACAGGTTGCCCAGCAGATCTTGAATTGGAATATGGAACAGCCTTTGAAAGGCCGTTTAGAAACCGTGAATCTGAGTCCTTATTTTAATAGCAAAGTAAATCAGATTTTCCGTAATCAATACTTAAGTCCAAGGCCAACCGTGCCTACCTTGCAATTGCCTACCCAAGGCATTGGAGAATGGACCTACCCACTCAGAACGGCCAATATTAGTGATAGTGGATTTAGAAAAAAATTAGAAGCTACTGGAACCATTCAATTGCAACAGGGAATACAGTTTAGTAGTCCTAGTGACACTTTGAAAAACAATATTCTATTTACTTCTCAATGGGATAATTATCCGCACAAAAAACAAATTCCATTACAGGGTTCCGCATCACATGCTTATTTATTGATGGCGGGTTCTACCAATCCCATGCAATCCAGAATGGTGAATGGGGTAGTTCGAATTCGTTATACGGATGGAAGTTCTGATAGTTTGGAATTAAAGAACCCAGAGAATTGGTGGCCTATTGATCAAGACTATTTGGATGATGGATATGCATTTCAAACCAATGCACCCAAGCCCATTCGGATTCATTTAAAAACAGGGAAAGTAGTATCCGTGTATGATCAGTCAATCAAACCATTTAATGGCAAACCCATTAGTGGCGGTGCTGCAACAGTATTAGACTTGCCGTTAAACAATCAAAAGACATTGCAGTCTATAGAATTAGAAACCATTGCCAATGATGTGGTTATTGGGTTAATGGCCATTAGCTTGGTAAGAAGTGAAAAGTGAAAAGTGAAGAGTGAAGAGTGAAGAGTGAAGAGTGAAGAGTGAAGAGTGAAGAGTGAAGAGTGAAGAGTGAAGAGTGAAGAGTGAAGAGTGAAGAGTGAAAAATAAAGGAGAGAGTAAAATTAACATAGATATTCAACATTCAAAAGTCAAAAATCAACCATGAGATACAATTCAACAATCAAAATGCTATTGCTGGTAATATGTTGCCAACTGACGCTCTTGAAAGGTTTTGCGCAAACCAATGTAAAGTTGCAAGTAGATGGGTTTAATGCCAATACGGTGATTAGCAAACATATTTATGGCCATTTTTCGGAACACTTGGGTAGATGTATTTATGATGGTTTTTGGGTGGGTGAAAATTCCAATATTAAAAATCAGGGTAGAATCAGACTAGACATTGTGGATGCTTTGAAAAAAATTCAAATTCCCAACTTGCGTTGGCCAGGTGGATGTTTTGCAGACGAATACCATTGGAGAGACGGGATAGGTCCTCGCACACAAAGACCTAAGATGATCAATACCAATTGGGGCAATGTAACCGAAGACAATAGTTTTGGAACGCATGAGTTTTTGGAGCTTTGTAGCATGCTCAAAGCGGATCCTTATATCACGGGGAATGTAGGAAGTGGTACGGTGGAAGAAATGTCTAAATGGGTGGAATACCTAAATTTTGATGGCCTTAGTCCCATGACTGAAATTCGCAAACAAAATGGAAGAGACAAACCCTGGGGCGTGAAATTCTGGGGAGTAGGTAATGAGAGCTGGGGCTGTGGTGGAAACATGACACCAGAGCGTTATGCAGACGAATACAAGCGTTATGCCACTTTTGTCAAAAACTATCCTAATGCTAGGATGAATAAGATTGCTGCTGGTCCCAATGTGGCAGACTATAACTGGACGGAGACCATGATGAAAAATGTAAACGCTGGCCAAATGTGGGGGCTTGCCTTGCACCATTATACTTTGCCAACAGGCAATTGGGGAAACAAAGGTTCTGCTACTGCTTTTGACGAGAATGAATATTTCAATACCATGAAGAATTGCTTGTACATGGAAGAATTGGTAACCAAGCATTCAACTATCATGGATAAATATGATGCTGCCAAACGCGTGGCATTGGTGGTAGACGAATGGGGAATCTGGACCAATGTAGAGCCAGGAACCAATCCCGGATTTTTATATCAGCAAAATAGCTTGCGCGATGCCATGGTTGCTGCAACCACTTTAAATATTTTCAATAATCATGCAGACCGTGTTCGCATGGCCAATCTGGCACAGACCATTAATGTATTACAGGCCTTGATTTTGACCGAGGGTGATAAAATGTTATTGACTCCAACTTATCATGTATTTGATTTGTTCAAAGTGCACCAAGACGCCAAATTACTACCTGTAAAATTCAGTAGCCCTGAATTGGTGAATGGTAAAAATAAAATACCTGCACTCAATGTTTCTGCTTCCAAAGACAGTAACCAAGTGGTTCATATGACCCTTGTAAACTTGGATCCTAAAAATGTGATGCACATTAATACAGCTTTGAATGAAGTAGATTGGACCAAGGTAGAAGGCATGGTATTAACATCTGCTAAATTAACTGACGTAAATACGTTTAATCAACCCAATTCGGTTAAACCCGTAGTGTTTAACGGTGCTAAAAAAGTGGGAAATGAATTGGTAGTAGACCTGCCAGCTCAATCCATTGTTTTATTGACTTTGAAAAAATAAGTAGATGCAAATTTTGTCTCGTTTTATAGTTGTTGTTGGTGCTTGCTTTTTTTTGAGTCATGAATTGACTGCACAGCAAAAAGAAAGTCCCGCTTATGTGTTTTCTTATTTTAAAGGAAATGGAGAAGACGGACTACACTTGGCTTATAGTTCAGACGGGCTCAATTGGAGTAGTTTAAAAAAAGATAGTTCCTTTTTAAAACCAACTGTTGCAAAAGACAAATTGATGCGTGATCCCTGCATTATCAGGGGAAAGGATGGCTTATTTCATATGGTATGGACCGTGAGTTGGAAAGACAGAGGTATTGGTTATGCTAGTTCCAAAGACCTGATTCATTGGTCAGAGCAAGTGTTTGTTCCCGTGATGGAAAAAGAACCAACGGCCAAAAATTGTTGGGCTCCTGAGATTTTTTATGACGACGCCAAAAAAGAATACCTGATTTATTTGGCCACTACTATTCCTGGTAGATTTCCTGAAACAGAAAACCTAGGTGACAATAACCACCGAATCTATTATGTAACTACCAAGGATTTCAAAAGCTTTAGCGATACCAAACTTTTGTATGACCAAGGGTTTAATGTGATAGATGCTACAATACAAAAAGCGGGTAAGCAATACGTGATGATTCTAAAAGATGAAACCCTAAAAC
The DNA here is from genome assembly GCA_002256435.1 of Chitinophagaceae bacterium BSSC1. Lineage (GTDB taxonomy): Bacteria > Bacteroidota > Bacteroidia > Chitinophagales > Chitinophagaceae > Sediminibacterium. The sequence goes on along the minus strand of NKJC01000003.1, from coordinate 261,046 downwards.
CCGTGCAGAAAAACCTGCGTGTGGCATTTAGCAATCAAGCCAGTGGAGGATATGGAAAACCATCGGCACCAATTACTGGAAATTATTGGGCAGAAGGTCCTACGGCTTTAAAAATTGGAAATGAATGGGTGGTTTATTTTGACAAATATCGTGACCATAAATATGGCGCTGTAAAATCAAAGGATCTGATCAATTGGACCGATATTTCTGACAGTGTGCATTTTCCAAAAGGCTTAAGACATGGTACCGTTTTAGCCATTAGCCAAGCAGAATTGGAACTACTGAAAAAGGAAGAAGCCAAATTAGATGCAGACCCAGCATGGGCTTCAAAAGTAGGAGCCAATCTAACTGGACTCAAAAAAAATAATTACTGGGTAAATGATTATGGCGCCAAGGCCGATTCTAATTTTTTGTCTACCTCCTCCATTCAAAAAGCCATTGATGCTTGTGCACAAAAGGGCGGTGGTGTTGTTGCTTTTAAGCCAGGCGTGTATCAAACTGGATCCATTTTTTTGAAAACAGGGGTTACACTAAATATTGACAATAATGTACTGATTTTGGGAAGCACAGACTTTAAAGATTATCCTGAAATTGATACTAGGATTGCCGGTATAGAAATGAAATGGCCAGCTGCCTTGATCAATATCATTGGTCAAAAAAATGCACAGATTACGGGTAAAGGTATTGTAAATGCAAGGGGTAAATTCTGTTGGGACAAATACTGGGCCATGCGCAAAGAATATGAACCCAAGGGTTTGCGTTGGATAGTTGACTATGATGCCAAAAGAGTTAGAACTATCTTGGTACAAAACTCAGAAAATATTGCTGTCTCCAATATTACTTTAAAGAATGCAGGTTTCTGGACGGTACAATTATTGTATTCTACCAAGATTACAGTAGACGGGATTGTGGTTAAAAATAACGAAGACGGAAAAGGACCAAGTACCGATGGTATTGATGTAGACTCTTCTACTTGGGTACTCATTCAAAACTGTGATATTGATTGTAATGACGATGACTTCTGTTTAAAATCGGGCAGAGACTGGGACGGTCTTAGGGTAAATAAACCAACTGAATACGTGGTCATTCAAAATTGTATTGCACGCAAAGGAGGAGGACTGTTGACCTTGGGTAGTGAAACATCAGGAAGTATTAGACACGTATTGGCCAAGAACCTGCAAGGGTTTGGAACGGGAAATGGGTTACACATTAAATCTGCTGTAACCAGGGGCGGAATTGTTGAAGACATTTGGTTCAAAGACATTCAACTGGATAGTGTAGGAAATGTATTTCAGTTTAACATGAACTGGAATCCTAGTTATAGTTATTCTGCATTACCTGCGGGATATGATCCTGCAACTGTTCCTGCACATTGGAAAACATTGTTGCAAAAAAATGAACCCGCATCATTGGGTATTCCTGTATTCAGAGATATCCATGTTTCAAATGTAGTAGCCAAGCATTCCAGGAAATTTGTTACCGCTACTGGACTCAAAGAATCAGCACTCAGTGGATTTTATTTTGATAAGCTACAAATAGAAGTGGCCACTGCTGGGGAAATTCGTTTTGCGGGTAATTGGATCATGAGCAACTTGAAAATGGTAGCAGCAGACAAGAAACCTATTTTGGTTGAAAATGCACAAAACATGAAATTAGAATGAGTCACCACATTCACCACACTGTGAAAAATATTACTAAGTCTATAGTACTGCCAGTCATCTGTTTGTTACTAGTGCTTGTGCAAAATACGCAAGTAGCCATCGCGCAACGCGTTATGGAAAAACTCAATAGAGCCTTAGTGGCAGTACCTGACGGTGCAGGAAAAGCTTTCTTAAGTTGGCGCTGCTTGGCTGCTGATCCTGAAAATCTATCTTTTAATTTGTATAGACAGGAAAAGGGGGCTAAGAAAATTAAAATCAATGCATCGCCAATTGTTAGTGTAACTAGTTTTCTAGATAGTGGATTGGATTCTACCAAGGAATATGACTATAGCATTACCATGATCAGCAATGGAAAAGAATCTGAACCGGTTTCCAAATTTGTATTTGCAGCTAATGCCCAAAGATATTTGAGTATCCCGCTACAAACCCCTTCAGGATATAGTCCCAATGATGCTTCTGTTGGTGATTTAGATGGAGATGGTGGTTATGAAATTATCTTACACCAAACAGGCAGGGGAAGAGATAATGCTTCTGCTGGTTTTTCAGATGCCCCCATCTTTCAAGCATATAAATTAGACGGTACATTACTTTGGACAATTAACCTCGGAAAGAATATTAGAGAAGGGGCGCACTATACACAGTTCATGGTCTATGACTTGGATGGAGATGGCATTGCAGAAGTCTGTATGAAAACAGCCGATGGCACTATTGACGGATTAGGAAAACCCATTGGAGATTCTAGTAAAGACTACAGAAATAAAGATGGGAAAATCTTGGATGGGCCTGAGTTTTTTACGGTGTTTGATGGACGAACAGGAGCCGCTTTAGCTACCGCTCCTTATTTGCCTGCCCGTGGCGATATTGGTGCCTGGGGCGGCCGTGGTGGCAATGGCGGAAATGATAGATCAGGTAATAGGGTAGACCGTTTTACGGCCTGTGTAGCTTATCTAGACGGGGCCTTGCCATCGGTGGTCATGTGTCGTGGTTATTATGGTAGAACAGTATTGGCTGCTTGGGATTGGAGGGGAGGAAAGCTCAGTTCCAGATGGGTATTTGATTCTGAAAATGGGGCCAATCCTTTTTCTGGAATGGGTAATCATAATTTAAGCGTGGCCGATGTTGACGCTGATGGAAAAGATGAAATCATCTTTGGTTCCATGTGTGTAGATGATAATGGAAAGGGTTTGTATAGCACGGGGTTAAGACATGGCGATGCCATTCATGTAAGTGATCTTGACTTGAGTAATCCTGGACTGGAAGTTTATGGAGTTCACGAAATAGAAGACAATACCAAGGGTGCTGGTGCCGCTATGTATGATGCAAAATCGGGTAAGATTCTTTGGACTTCTGAAATGGATCAGGACGTAGGTAGGGGCGTAGCAGCGGATATTGACCCAACTTATCCTGGTGCAGAAGCCTGGGGTGGATCTGAGGGTTTAAAATCGGCCAAGGGAGAAAGAATTGGCGCTGCTCCACGGAGTGTGAATTTTATAATTCAATGGGATGGAGAACCGCTCTATGAATTGTTGAATGGCACTAGCATTGAAAAATGGGATTATCAAAACAAGCAATTGGTGAAAATGCTTGATGCAAGAGAATATGGTTGCGTGTCAAATAATGGCTCAAAATCCAATCCTGTTTTGTCTGCAGATGTATTAGGTGATTGGAGAGAAGAAGTGATTTATCGCTCTGCGGATAACAAAGAATTGAGAATCTTTTCAACCAATCTGCCCACTACGCGTAAATTTTATAGTTTGATGCAGGACCCTCAGTATCGCTTAAGTGTGGCCTGGCAAAATGTAGGATATAATCAACCGCCGCATACCAGTTTCTTTATGGGCGATGGCATGAAAAATCCTCCTAAACCAAATATCGTAGAAATCAATAAAAAGAAATAGTTAGTTTAAAAATAGTATAAATAGCATGTATGAAGCATCACCAATTTTCTAAGTATGTATTACTAGCCGTATTTTCTTTAATGGCATTTAGTTCTGTTCAGGAAGACAAAAGACCTCGTTGTATTTTGATTGGGGACAGTACCGTAAAAAATGGTAAGGGCAAGGGTGATGGAAATCTTTGGGGATGGGGTAGTTTCTTTGGAGAACTATTTGATAGCAATCAAATAGTGGTAGAGAATCATGCACTAGGAGGCACTAGTAGCCGTACGTTTCAGACCAATGGTCTTTGGGATAAAGCACTGGAACGTGTAAGAAAAGGAGACTATGTAATCATGCAATTTGGACACAATGATAGTAGTCCTTTAGACGATACGGCTAGGGCAAGAGGAACTATCAAGGGCATTGGAACTGAAACAAAAGACATTTATAATCCCATTAAGAAAATCCCTGAAACCGTGCATAGCTATGGTTGGTACCTCAACAAATTTGTAACAGACATTCAGCAAAAAGGAGCTACAGCCATTATCTGTTCACCTATACCTAGAAATGACTGGAAAGAAGGAAAAGTAAATAGGGCCAATACTGGTTATGGGCTTTGGGCAAAGCAGGTTGCTGAGGCAGCTAAAGTACCTTTTATTGAATTGAATGGATTGATAGCAGATAACTATGATGCTGCAGGTCAAGAAGCCGTGAAGCAATATTTTACGGAGAAAGATCATACCCATACCAATGAAGCAGGTGCCAAATTAAACGCCAATATTATTGCTACTGCTGTGAAAGATTTGAAAGAGACCAATCTGAAAAAATACTTATTGAAATCAAAATAAAATGCGTGTAAAAATTGGGTTTGCTATTTTGTTTTTGCTTTTTTCTGGGAACTTATTGTTGGCCCAATCCATTTCGTTGGCGGGTAATTGGCAATTTAAAGCAGACAGCAAAGACAGTGGCATAGTTGCCAAATGGTTTCAACAGCAACTTCCAGAACGGGTTCACTTGCCTGGCTCCATGGCAGAAAATGGCAAGGGTGATGAAGTGAGTTTAAAAACCAAATGGACGGGCAGTATTTATGATAGTTCTTTCTTTTTTAATCCCCGCCTCAAAAAATATCGTGAGCCAGGTAATTTGAAAATTCCTTTTTGGCTAACACCTGCCAAGCACTACGTGGGTGTAGCTTGGTATCAAAAACAAATTCAATTACCCAAGGATTGGAAGAACAAAAGATGGGTTTTGTCTTTTGAACGAGCGCATATTGAAACCAGGGTTTGGATAGATGATCAAGAAATAGGCATGCGCAATTCACTAGTAACAGCCCACGAATATGACTTAACGGAATATTTGAAAAAGGGAACGCATACCATTTCTGTTAGAATAGATAATAGAATAGATGGAAGACCTGGTGCCATTAATGTGGGGCCAGACTCGCATAGTGTTACGGATCATACTTCTGGTAATTGGAACGGGTTAACAGGAAAATTAGAACTGAAACCAAGCAATACTACATGGGTAGATAATTTGCAAGTCTATCCTGATATTCACCAACAATTGGTCTTGTTGAAATTACAATTAAAGACTTTGTTATCTGGCACACAAAAAGGCAATCTTCGTTTTCAAATCAAGCCCTTGTTTGCAAGTAAAGCAGGCATTGTTGCAAAGCAGATTGAGTTTCAAATAACTTCAGCTAATGATAGTTTAGAAGTAGTTCTTCCTATTGGAAAGTCCATGCAATTATGGGATGAATTTCATCCCAATTTATACCAACTTACCACCATCATAATAGACTCCAAAGGAAATAGGGATACCAGTATTCAAAACTTTGGGATGCGCGAGATTGAAGTGGTAGGCAAACAAATCTTGGTCAATGGTAGACCCGTTTCTTTGAGGGGTACCGTGAACAATAGTGAGTTTCCCATTACAGGATATCCTGCAACAGATTTGATTGCATGGGAAAAAATTTTCAAAGTTGCCAAAGCACATGGTCTGAACCATTTTCGGTTTCATTCTTTCTGCCCACCCGAAGCAGCTTTTCAAGCAGCTGATAAGGTAGGGATTTATTTACAACCGGAAGGTCCTAGTTGGCCCAATCACGGAACCAGCTTGGGCGATGGTAGACCCATTGACGCTTTTCTCTGGGCAGAAACAGAAAGAATGGTGCGCAACTATGGGAATTATGCTTCTTTCTGTATGCTCTCTGCTGGGAACGAACCAGCAGGAAGAAACCAAGCCAAATGGTTGGCCGATTTTATTTTAAAATGGAAGGCAAGGGATAATAGAAGAATTTATACAGGAGCTTCGGTTGCCATGAGTTGGCCCTTGGTACCAGAGAATGATTATATGATCAAGTCTGGTTCTAGAGGTTTGTCTTGGGGCAAGGGGCCAGAATCTTTAACTGATTATAGTGAAGCCATTAAATCGTTTAGTATGCCCTATATTACCCATGAAATGGGTCAGTGGTGTGCTTATCCAGACTTTAATGAGATCAAGCAATTTACAGGTGTTTATAAAGCCAGAAACTATGAAATGTTTCAGGAAGATTTAAAAGACAGGGGCATGGCCGATATGGCCGAAAAATTCCTTGCTTCTTCTGGCAAATTGCAATTGCTCTGTTACAAGGCTGAAATTGAAAAATCTTTGCGTACACCTGGGCTAGGTGGATTCCAATTATTGGGATTGCAAGATTTTCCTGGACAAGGCACGGCATTGGTTGGAACCATGAATGTGTTTTGGAATGACAAACCATATTCCTCTGCAAAAGCATTTGCACGTTTTTGTAATAGCACGGTTCCATTGATGAAAACATCCAAATTTGTTTACAGTAATGCCGAGCATTTAAAAGCCGCTATTGAAGTCTATCATTTTGGAGAAAAGGATTTGGATGCAACTATTCAAATTACATTCAAAGACCCTGCTGGAAAAATAGTTAGCCGTATTAATAGCGTCAATAAGAAATTGGTCATTGCTGCACAAAATCCAATAGTAGATGTAGATATTGATCTAGCTACCATTCAACAACCTACCAAGTTAACCCTAGAAGTAAGTATTGCCAATACCGTATTTGCCAATGACTGGGAATTCTGGGTCTATCCGGTTGCCATTCCAGCTAGCGATTTCTCTAGTATTTACGATTGTACGGTTTTAGATGATGCAGCATTAAAAGTATTGGATGCGGGTGGTAAAGTATTTTTGAATCTAGCAGGAAGGGTGACAAAGGGCAAAGAGATTGTACAAAATTTTACGCCTGTTTTTTGGAATACCAGTTGGTTTAAAATGCGTCCCCCACATACTTTGGGTTTTGTAGTTGATCCCAATCATCCAGCATTCAAGAATTTCCCAACGGAGTATCATAGTAATTTTCAATGGTGGTCATTAGTCAACAAAGCACAAGTGATGCATTTGGAAGATTTTCCTTCTAACTTAAGACCCTTGGTACAACCAATAGATACTTGGTTTATCAACAGAAGATTGGCCAGTGTATTTGAAGTAAGGATTGGAAGGGGAAAATTATTGGTGAGTAGTTTAAATCTAGCAAACGAAAGCAATTTGGACAAACTCAAATCTACTGATGCATTAGTTGCAAGACAGTTGTATAGCAGCTTACACCAATACATGCTATCAGATAAATTTCAACCGCAGCTTGAAGTAGATCCTCAACGAATCAAAGACCTGACAGAAAAACCATCCAAAGAAATCTTTGATCCATTTACCAAGGATTCGCCAGATGAATTAAAGAAAACCTTACCCGTTAACAAGCAGTAACATGAAAGCCATCAACCTACTATTGAGTTGTTTATTTTTTCTATCAATACAAGCACAAGAAAAGATAGACAGAAAGGCCTTGGCCAAAAGAAATAATGTACATGTTAATCAATTTGACTCTCTTTCTTCTCTTTCAGTAGGTAATGGTTCCTTTGCCTTTACTGTAGATGCTACTGGTTTGCAAAGTTTTCCAAAACAGTATCAGTCTGGTATTCCATTGGGAACCCAATCTGTTTGGGGCTGGCATTCATTTAAAGATACAGTTGGTTATAGGTTTGAAGAAACCTTGAGAGACTATCCTTTTGATGGTAGAAAGGTTTCTTATGGTGTGCAGATTAAAGACCCCAAGCGTAGTTTGGAAGCAGGTAATTGGTTTAGACAAAATCCGCATCGATTACAGTTGGGGAATCTAGGTTTTGAGTTTGACAAAAAGGACGGAACCATTGCTCAAATTGAAGACATAAAAGATGTAAACCAAGAACTTGATTTGTGGACTGGTGTAATCAAAAGTTCTTTTACAATTGAAGGGGAATTAGTAGAAGTGCAGACACTGGTGCATCCCAAACAAGACATGATTGCGGTAAAAGTCAAGTCAACTTTATTAAAAGAAGAAAGGATTCATTTAAAAATGGTCTTTCCATTTCCCTCAAACGCTTTTGCTGATATGGGTGTTGATTATACCCAAGCAAGTAAACACTATTCAAGAGCATCTGATTATCAAAAGGGCGTTTTGTTTCAACACTTTTTAGACAGCACACGCTATTTTGTTTATCTACAAGCAAGTACAAATACCTATTTTCAATGGACAACCCAAAAGGAACATGAATTTGTGATGGGAATTGGCGCTACAGATGAATTCAGTTTTACCTGTCATTTTCAACAAAAAGAAAGGCTGTCTCCCTCACCTGATTTTGCATCAGTTGCTCAAGCTAATCAGGAAGCTTGGCAGGGTTTCTGGACCAAGGGTGCAGCAGTTGATTTTTCAAATTGTAAAGACCCAAGGGCCAAGGAGATTGAACGTAGAATCATGTTATCGCTTTACTTAACAAAGATTCAGTGCGCCAATAGTCAACCTCCTCAGGAAACAGGTCTAACTTATAACAGCTGGTTTGGCAAACCGCATTTAGAAATGCATTGGTGGCATGGGGTTCATTTTCCTTTGTGGAATAGGGCGGAGCTGTTAGAAAAATCCATGGGCTGGTACCAAGATGTAGCTCCTATGGCATTTGCTATTGCCAAACGGCAAGGATACAAAGGACTTAGGTGGCAGAAAATGACCGATCCAAAAGGTGCAGAAGCGCCCTCTTCAGTTGGGGCATTTTTAATTTGGCAGCAACCACACTATATCAGTTTTGCAGAGCTTTTGTATCGGAAAAATCCTAACGCCACTACTTTGAAAAAATATAGGGACCTGGTTTTTGCTACTGCCGATTTTATGGCGGATTATGCTTCTTGGAATCCTACAACTAAAAAATACCAATTGGGTAAGGGCTTGATACCTGCTCAAGAAAGATTCAAACCTGAAGAAACATTTAATCCCAGTTATGAATTAGCCTATTGGGATTGGGCTTTAAAAACGGCTCAGGATTGGCGTATACGTTCTGGAATGAAGCGCAATACTACTTGGGATTCTGTCATTAAATTCCTGTCTCCTTTGCCCGTTCAAGACCAAGTCTATTTGTCAACGGAGTCGGCCAAAGATTCTTATACCAATCCCGTTTTTCTAACAGACCATCCTTCTGTCTTAGGCACTTTTGGCATGCTCCCCAACAAGGGTATGTTAGATACCAGTATCATGCGCAATACTTTTAACCTGGTTTGGAATAAATGGGACTGGAAAGATACCTGGGGATGGGATTTTCCCATGACCGCCATGAGTGCTACCCGTTTGGGTATGCCAGAAAAAGCTGTGGAAGCTTTGCTGATGCCCATTAAAACCAATACCTATTTGATTAATGGACATAATTATCAAGACGCGCGTCTTAGGCTTTATTTACCTGGTAATGGGGGTTTATTAACCGCCATTGCTATCATGTGCGCAGGATATGATGGCAATAAGATCAAGAATCCTGGTTTTCCAAAAGATGGTAACTGGGATGTTCGATGGGAAGGTTTGCAACCCTTCTTTTAGACATCTTTTAGTTTTCAGGATACTACAGGATAAGACTTCCTGTATTTTGGTGTAACATGCAAATCAAATGCTGTCATATATGAATGCAAGAACTTTCTTTTTGCCCATCGCCCTAGCGGCCTGTACTTTTTCCTTGAATCTTTCTGCTCAAAAAATACCTGCCAAAAAACAAGTCTTGGCATCCATGCATTTGGCCAACCAATATTTTATGGACAAGTGGCCTGATGTAAGCAAACCCATTGTGACCAATAGAGAAAGACCTAGTAATATTTGGACCAGGGCTGTTTATTATGAAGGATTGATGGCTATGAATGCCGTGAACCCACAACCTGCTTATTTGGATTATGCTATTCGTTGGGGTCAAGCCCATAAATGGGGTTTGCGCAATGGCATTAAAACTAGAAACGGAGATGACCAAGCCTGTGGTCAAACCTATATTGATTTGTATTTGATAGACAAACAACCTGAGCGCATTCAACAAATCAAAGCCAGTATTGATAGCATGAAGCATTCTGCTAAAATTGATGACTGGACTTGGATTGATGCCATTCAAATGGCCATGCCAGTGTTTGCGCGTTTAGGGGTTATTTATCAAGACACCAGTTATTTTAATCGCATGTACCAGATGTATGCGCATACCAAATACAAACAGGGTGGTGGTTTATTTGATGCTGCTGCTGGTTTGTGGTTTAGAGACAAGGATTTTGTTCCTCCATACAAAGAACCCAATGGTGGCAATTGTTATTGGAGTAGGGGAAATGGATGGGTTGTTGCTGCACTAGTTAGGGTATTGTCTATTTTGCCTAAATCTGATCCGCATTATCAAGAATATTTGAGTGATTATAAAGCCATGGTTCAAGCCTTGATACCCCTTCAAAGAGAAGACGGTTTTTGGAATGTGAGTTTGAAAGATCCTAGCAATTTTGGTGGTAAGGAATTAACGGGCTCTGCTCTTTTTGTATATGGCATGGCTTGGGGAATCAATCAAGGAATTTTGAATAAAAAGCAATACTTACCCATTGTTGTAAAATCCTGGAATGCTTTTGAAAAGGATTGTTTGCATCCCAATGGCTTTTTGGGTTGGGTGCAAGGCACAGGAAAAGAACCCAAAGAAGCCCAACCACTTAGCTTTACCAAAGTGCCCGATTTTGAAGACTTTGGTCTTGGCTGCTATCTACTAGCGGGTTCTGAAATAGCCAAACTAAAGAAATAATAACGTTTGTTAGTGTTATAAGTACTGTCAGGTAACCGTCATTTTTAATTAGTCTACTAACTAAATAGGAATATTTTTTTGCCAAAAGGTCCTTTATTGTATATTTGTGCACTGTTTAAGTAGACTAATACAAGTATGAAACGCATTTTCACATTTATACCTATGCCCTTCTGTTGCAAATGCAGCTGTTGTAGCTGACCTGCTTAAATTTGTTTCTCAAGTCAACAGAATACCATGAATACCCAAACAGAACAATATATTTCAAGTCTGATTACCAGGTCTAAAGAATTGGAGCCAGCCCCGTTTTTAAAAACAATATCCAATGAATTTCCAAATGCGGTGGTCTTTTCTTCTAGTTTCAGTTTTGAAGACCAGGTAATCACGCACTTGATTGCTTCTCAGCAATTACCCATTCAAATTTTTACCTTAGATACTGGCAGGTTATTTGCAGAGACCTATAGTGTCTGGAATAGTACTTTAGAGCGTTATCAAATACCCATTAAAGCGTATTATCCAAATCAGGATTCCTTAGAGCCATTTGTTGAGAGCAATGGCCCCAATGCGTTTTATGCTTCAGTTGACTTGCGAAAAGCCTGTTGTCATATTAGAAAAGTAGAACCGTTGAAAAGGGCATTGGCAGGAAATCAAATTTGGATTACTGGATTGCGCTCAGCGCATTCTGCGGCAAGACAAGGTTTGGATAAAATTGAGTGGGATCAAGGTAATGGAATTATTAAGTATCATCCCATTTTAGACTGGACAAATGAACAAGTAGCTGATTTTATAGCGGCTAACAATATTCCTTATAATCCCTTACACGATAAGGGTTTTGTAAGTATTGGTTGCGCACCTTGTACCAGGGCTATTCAGCCAGGGGAAGATTTTAGGGCAGGAAGATGGTGGTGGGAAGACGCCAATAAAAAAGAATGTGGTTTACACGAACATAAATAAAGGGCCCAGCCCAATAAAAATAGTTATGAGTAATTATAGATTGAATTATTTGGATCAGTTGGAATCGGAATCCATTCATATTCTAAGAGAAGTGGCTGGACAATTTGAGCGTCCCGCTCTCTTGTTCAGTGGTGGTAAAGATTCTATCACTTTGGTGCACTTAGCTTTAAAGGCTTTTAGGCCAGGAAAATTTCCCTTTCCACTAGTACATATTGATACTGGACATAATTTTCAAGAAGCATTAGATTATAGAGATGCATTGGCGGAATCTATTGGAGAGAAACTGATTGTTCGTCATGTAGCAGATACCATTCAGGCAAAAAAATTAACAGAGCCCAAAGGCAAATTTGCCAGCAGAAATGCCTTACAAACCTATACACTGTTAGATACTATTGAAGAGTTTCAGTTTGATGCTTGTATTGGTGGCGCAAGAAGGGATGAAGAAAAAGCTAGGGCAAAAGAAAGAATCTTCTCTGTGCGAGATGAATTTGGACAATGGAATCCCAAACTCCAAAGACCGGAATTATGGAATACCTATAACGGAAGAATTGACAAGGGAGAAAATGTAAGGGCATTCCCTATTAGCAACTGGACCGAACTAGATATCTGGAATTATATAAGAAGAGAAAAGATAGCTCTTCCTTCTATTTATTTTGCGCATGAACGCGAAGTATTGGAATACGAAGGGCAATTGGTGGCTGTATCTGAATTTGTAGACCTAGAGCCAACTGATAAAGTGAGCACTAAGCGTGTTCGGTATAGAACGGTGGGAGACATGACTTGTACCGCAGCAGTAGAGTCAAGTGCATCAAATATTGATGATATTATTTCTGAAATCATTGCTACCAAGACCAGTGAACGTGGAGAGACCAGGATTGATGATAAGGTGAGTGAAGCGGCAATGGAAGACCGTAAAAAGAACGGATATTTTTAAATCTGGCCCTAGGGCTTAAAATAAATACATGGACATTTTAAGATTTATCACAGCGGGTAGTGTAGACGATGGCAAGAGCACTTTAATTGGGCGCTTGTTATACGATAGTAAGTCTATTATGATTGACCAACTGGAAGCCATTGAAAAGCAAACCAAGAACCGCGATGATGGCGAGATTGATTTGGCATTACTCACAGATGGATTAAGAGCAGAAAGAGAACAAGGCATTACTATTGATGTGGCGTATAAATATTTTTCTACGCCCAAACGCAAGTTCATCATTGCAGACGCACCAGGTCATATTCAGTATACCCGTAACATGGTTACTGGTGCTTCTAATTCGGACCTGGCTATCATATTGATTGATGCCAGACATGGGGTAGTAGAGCAAACAAGAAGACATAGTATAATTGCTTCCTTGTTGAATATTCCTCGTGTCATTGTGGCCGTGAATAAAATGGACTTGGTCAATTTTTCTCAGGATGTGTATAATAATATCCTCATTGACTATGCGGCTGTTGCCCAAACCTTGGGTTTAAAAAATGTGACTTATATTCCTATCAGCGCTTTGAATGGAGACAATATAGTAGAAGCTTCTACCCATTTTAGTTGGTACGATGGTAAACCCTTGTTGCAAATTTTGGAAGAAGTTCCTATTTACAATGATATTAATTTGACAGATGCTAGATTCCCAGTGCAATATGTAATCAGGCCTCAAACAGAAGCCCTGCATGATTATAGAGGTTATGCAGGTAAAATTGTCAGTGGTATTTATCGCAAGGGCGATGCTATAACCATTCAACCCTCCGGGATCAGTTCTACTATTTCGGCTATTGAAGTTGGTGGAATAGAAGTTGCTGAAGCGTTTGCACCGCAAAGTGCCGTATTGCATTTAACCGATGATGTAGATGTAAGTAGGGGAGACTTGATTACCCTAACTGATAATGCACCACAAGTGTCCAATGAATTAGAAGTCTTATTGTGTTGGATGGATAGCAAGCCATTGCAAGTTGGAAGTAAGTATCAATTACAAATCAATAGCAGGTTGGTGCGTGCGGTAGTGAAAGAGGTTCAATATAAAGTGAATGTGAATTCCTTATTGCAAGAAGCAGCACCTGAAAAAGTGCAGCTCAATGATATTATTAAAGCCACTATTAAAACGGCAGCTCCTATTCCTTATGATTCCTATCAACATCTAAGGGTGAATGGGGGAGCAATTTTGATTGATGAAACCAGTCATGTTACTGTAGGTGCATGCATGATTCAATAAATAACTATGTCACAAGAAGCATTTATATCAAGATTGTTCCAACAAAATAGCAAGCAGTTTTCCTTTTTTCCAGATAAGGAGTCTGCTGAAGATTTTATTGATAAGCTCTTTGAATTTTTGTTTTTACCCAAAACGGTGAAACACAAGAAGGTTGCTGATTTGGAGAAAGAGTTTGAACAATTGAAAGACCATTTTAGCGCTTTGGTGTATGATGTTTTGCCTGAGTCCGGAAAAGTTGAATTGGTAACAGAAGCGTTTTTTGCTTCTATTCCAGAATTGCACGAAGAACTGATTAAGGATGCCAATACCATTTTGCAATTTGATCCTGCAGCTGTTTCTGTGGAAGAAGTATTGGTAGCTTATCCTGGTTTTTATGCAACGGCTATTTATCGAATTTCTAATTTACTATGGAAGCTTGGTGTAAAAATTCTGCCAAGAATCTTTACTGAATATGCCCATGGAAAAACCGGAATTGATATTCATCCTGGCGCTACCATTGGAACTTCTTTTTTTATTGATCACGGAACCGGAATTGTAATAGGTGAAACAACCAATATTGGCAACAATGTAAAAATTTACCAAGGTGTTACCCTTGGAGCTTTGAATGTAAGTAAAGACAAAGCCAGTACCAAGCGCCATCCAACTATTGAAGACAATGTGATCATTTATTCTGGTGCCACTATTTTAGGTGGCGATACCGTGGTTGGTCATGATTCAGTCATTGGTGGTAATGTTTGGCTTACCTACAGTGTTGCATCCGAATCCATTGTTTACCATAAAAGCGAAGTAGCTGTTAAAGACAAACACCCAGTTACTGAAGCTTTAAATTTTGTCATTTAATTTTTATAAAAAGCTGTACACAGCACCCACAATATGAAAGCAAATAATATCCTTGAAACCATTGGCAACACACCCCATGTGCGATTAAATAAAATTTTTGGATCTAACCACGAAGTCTGGATGAAACTTGAGAAAACCAATCCTGGGTCTAGTATCAAAGACAGGATTGCACTAGCTATGATTGAAGATGCAGAACAAAAGGGCTTGCTAAATAAAGACAGCGTGATCATTGAACCTACTTCAGGTAACACTGGTATTGGCTTGGCATTGGTTGCAGCTGTTAAAGGATACAAAATAATCTTGGTCATGCCAGAGAGCATGAGTATTGAACGTAGAAGACTCATGTCTTTGTATGGGGCAGAATTTGTACTTACTCCAAGAGAGAAAGGAATGAAAGGTGCAATTGAAAAAGCCAAAGAATTGGTTGCTGAAACACCCAATGGATGGATGCCCCAACAATTTGATAATCCTGCTAATACAGAAATTCATAAAAAAACCACTGCGCTAGAAATTCTGCAAGATTTTCCAGACGGATTAGACTATCTAATTACTGGCGTAGGTACCGGTGGTCATATCACTGGCGTAGCCGAAGTATTAAAAGCAGCATTCCCCAATTTAAAAGTATATGCCGTTGAGCCAGAACTTTCTCCTGTATTGAGTGGTGGCGCACCAGGTCCACACCCATTGCAAGGCATTGGTGCAGGTTTTGTGCCCTCTATTTTGAATACAGCTATCTTGGATGGCATTATCCCTGTGAGCAAGGACAATGCATTTAAATATGCACAGGAATTGGCCAAACAGGAAGGTATATTGGTTGGTATTTCTACCGGAGCTTCTCTTGCTGCAGTGGCACAAAAATTAACAGAAATTCCAGCAGGTTCCAAAGTGCTCACTTTCAATTACGATACCGGAGAACGTTATTTGTCTATTGAAGGATTGTTTTAATCAAATCTGACAAAAGCATATTTCTAAACTTATAACTATTAAACCTACTAAAAAAGTAGACTGATAATGGCAAATCAAAAAGGAAAAGTAATCTTAGCAGGGGCTGGTTGTGGCGACCCTGAACTACTCACGCTCAAAGCTGCCAAATATTTGCAGCAGGCCGATGTAGTGATTACTGATAGGTTGGTGAGTCAGACTATATTGGATACACATGTACCAAAGGGTGTCCCCATTATCTATGTAGGTAAACAAAACCTGAAATCAGGTTCTACTTCACAAGAAGAGATTAACCAATTGATCCTTGAACAGGCTTTAGAAGGAAAATTAGTAGTTAGGTTAAAGGGAGGCGATATTGCTTTCTTCTCCAATATTTTGGATGAATTAGCCACTTTAATTGCCCATGAAATTCCTTATGAAATGGTGCCAGGTATTACTGCTGCTTCTGGTGCATCGGCTTATGCTGGTATTCCTTTAACTGCAAGAGGATACAGTACTTCAGTTAGGTTTTTAACCAATTACACCAAGGATTTAAGTGCAGAAACATACCAAGACCTTGCTAAGACCAATGACACATTGGTTTTCTATATGTCATCTACTTGTTTGGATCATCTTGTGCAACAATTATTATTGAACGGAATTGATCCTACAAAAGAATTAGCGGTCATAGAGCAGGCCACTACGCCCATGCAGCAAGTGTATACTTGTTCATTGGGATTATATCAAGAAGAATTGGGGCATCAGGAATTTCTGTCTCCCTCTTTGGTAATCATTGGTAGCGTAGTCTCCTTGCATCATCAATTTCATTGG
This sequence comes from Chitinophagaceae bacterium BSSC1, assembly GCA_002256435.1. Lineage (GTDB taxonomy): Bacteria > Bacteroidota > Bacteroidia > Chitinophagales > Chitinophagaceae > Sediminibacterium. The sequence continues at coordinate 244,643 of NKJC01000003.1, read as the reverse complement.
ATGCATACTGCAACAACAACAGAACATTATTTTAAACCCATAAAGAATAGTCTGGATACCCTTATCCAGTAAGCTAGATAAAGATGCTAACAAAAGAAAAACAGGCACAGTTGCAGGCCTTGGTGCATAATGCTACCAAAGAAGAGCTTGCTTGGGTCAATGGATACCTCAGTGGATTATTGGGTGAAGGTTTAACAACCGCTTTACCCAATCTTGCTGTTGGTGCACCTCAGAAATTGACCATCGCCTATGGCACAGAAACGGGTAATTCAAAAAAGTTGGCTACTGATTTAGTGGCTATTGCCAAACAAAAAAAACTACTCACCAAATTGGTTAGTTTGGATCAATATCGCTTGAGCGATTTGGTAAAGGAAGAATTTTTTGTAACAGTAATTAGCACTCAGGGAGAGGGAGATCCCCCACCTGCAGCCCAAAAATTCTATGACCATATTCATCGCAGTGGATTCCAATTGCCCCAATTAAAATTTAGCGTATTAGCCTTGGGCGATACTTCTTATCCCTTGTTTTGCAAAGCAGGAGAAGATGTAGATAGCCAATTAGAAAAGCTAGGTGGCAAAAGAATCGTCCCCATTCAAAAATGCGATTTGGATTATCAAGTAGACGCAGAGCAATGGTTCCATAAGGTCTTGGATCAGGTGTTTCAGGCTGGTCAATCAAACCCTGTTGAGCAGACAAAGCCAACCGAAACAGTTGTCAAGCCAGTTGCTAAACCTGTAGGAAAAACCATTTATCAAGGTGAAATTCTAACTCATTTTAATTTGAATGATCGGGGTTCTAAAAAAGAAACCTGGCATATTGAAATTGCTGCTGGGGGTTTAACCTATGAATCTGGTGATTCTATTGGTATTGTTCCAAAAAATGATCCTGCAACGGTAGCAGCTATTTTATCAGTAACAGGTATAGACGCTGGAACTGAATTTGCCTATAAATCTGTTAGTTCTTCTTTCTATGAATTATTAGATGCCAAGCTCAATATTGCTAATCTCTCAGAAAAAGTATTAGAGAGAATTGGTGCTATTATTGGTCAAGATTTAAAAGGTGCTAGTTTAGATTTATTAGGAATACTTCAAAAATTTTCCATTCAATCTAAAAAGACTGTAGAAGCAATTTTGAATGTATTGATTGCACAGTCTCCTAGGTTATATACGGTTTCATCTTCACCAGCAGCGCAAGGTGAAGAAGTGCATATTACAGTTGCAAGAGATATTTTTTGGATTGGTGAAGAAAAAAAATATGGACGCTGTTCTGATTTTTTAAGCAAACACCAGGTGGGAGACCAATTGTCTTTTTTTGTTCAGAAAAACAAACGATTCAAACTCCCAGCTCATGACAAGGATGTGATCATGATTGGTCCTGGAACAGGGATTGCAGCATTTAGGGGATTCTTGTATGAACGTGAAGCTATTGGCGCAACAGGAAGAAACTGGTTGTTTTTTGGGGAACAACATTTTGCTACAGATTTCTTATACCAAACAGAAATTCAAAACTGGTTTGCTACTGGCGTATTGAATAAAGCGGAACTGGCTTTTTCAAGAGATCAAAAAGAGAAAATCTATGTGCAACATAGAATCAAAGAACAGGGAGCAGCATTGTTTGAATGGCTTGAGGGTGGTGCTTTTGTCTATATCTGTGGTAAAAAAGATCCCATGAGTACAGATGTTGAAAATGCGTTGATAGAGGTCATTCAAACTCATGGTAATAAAACCGAAGAAGCTGCCAAAGCCTATTTCAATGAATTAAAAGACAAGCATCGATACCATAAAGACGTGTATTGATCCATTTATAAAAGCATATCTAGTTTAGTATGTCAGCAAAAGAAAAATTATCCAATATAGAAGGCATTAAAACGGCAAGCCGTGGTTTGCGTGGAACCATCCAAGAAAGTTTGGGTGACCAACTAACCGGTGCTATTCGGGAAGATGACCAAGCCGTGATTAAGTTTCATGGTATGTACCAACAGGACGATCGTGATAGGAGAGAAGAACGCGCAGCCAAGAAATTAGACAGATTGTATTCTTTTATGATTAGGCTACGCTTACCCGGAGGATTTGTAACACCCGCACAGTGGTTGGCTACCCATGAGATTGCTGGGGAACACGCAACTGGTGTAATCAAAATCACCAGTAGACAAACTTTGCAATTGCATGGTTTGATCAAAAGCCATATTAAACCAACCATTCAAGCTTTTAACGAAGCCAAATTGGATTCTATTGCTACCTGTGGAGATATTAATAGGAATGTGCTTTGTAGCTCGCATCCCAATGAATCACCTATTCACGCTCAGGTCTTTGCCTATGCAGACAAGATTAGTGAATTGTTAATGCCCAAGACCAAGGCTTACTATGAAATCTGGTTGGATGAAGAGAAAATCCTAGACAGAAAAGAGGAGGAAGATCCCTTATACCAAGACCGTTACTTGCCTAGGAAATTCAAAATTGCCATTGCCATTCCGCCCAATAATGATGTGGATGTATTTGCCAATGATATTGGTTTGATTGCTATTATAGAAGAAGGCCAATTGATTGGGTTTAATATAGCTATTGGTGGTGGCTTGGCTACTACACATGGCAATCCAGATACTTATGCAAGACTTGGAACTGTGATTGGTTTTACCGCTGGAGAAGAGAACACACTTAAAGCCGTATATGAAGTTCTGACCATTCAAAGAGACTATGGTAATAGATCAGATAGGAAAATGTCTCGGTTAAAATATACAGTAGACAAATTGGGTGTTGCATGGTTTAAAGAAGAATTGGAAAGAAGAATTGGATTTGAGTTGGAACCAGCCAAAGCGGTGCTGTTTACCAAAAGAGTGGATCATTTTGGTTGGCAGCAAAACCAAGAAGGTTTGTGGTATTATACTGTATTGGTTGAGAATGGAAGGGTATTAGATGAAGCAAATTTACCACTCAAAACTGCCATGTTTGAAATAGCCAAAACAGGATTTGCCAATTTTCGTTTTACCTGTTCTCAAAATTTGATCCTAAGCGATATAGCTCCTGAGAATAAGAATGCTGTCAATACTATTTTAGAAAAGTTTGGGATTATTCAACATACGGAAGGGAGTTCTGCTATTCGAAAAAATTCCATGGCCTGCGTGGCATTACCCACTTGTCCATTGGCACTAGCAGAAGCGCAACGTTATTTGCCTTCATTAATTAGTAAGATAGAACCCTTATTGTCCAAACACCAATTAGACAATGATGCCATTGTAATTAGAATGACTGGTTGCCCCAATGGTTGTGCCAGACCTTATGTAGCTGAAATAGGTTTTGTAGGAACAGCTCCTGGAAAATATAACCTGCACTTAGGTGGAGACAGACAGGGAGCTAGGTTGAATAAAATTTATCAAGAAAACTTGGAAGAAGCAGCCATTTTGGAAACCCTTGATGGCCTTTTTCAAACCTATGCCGCTGAGCGCTTGATTGATGAAACCTTTGGTGATTTTGCAATTCGGAAAAACTGGGTTGCAGCATGATCAACTACCAACAAATATTAGCTGAAAAATTAGACCAACTAAAAGAGAAGGGTACCTACCGTTATTTTTTGGATGTAAATAAGTCTGCCCAACATTTTCCGCATTTTTATTTTGAAGATGCAACAGGGGTAAAACGAAAAGCGGTGAATTGGTGTAGCAATGATTACCTAGCCATGAGTGTTCATGACGAAGTAATCAGTAGGTTAAGTTTTGTGACCCATAGAAGTGGAACCGGGAGCGGGGGCACTAGGAATATATCTGGTACTACCAATTTTCATAGAAGCCTTGAAAACGTATTGGGTCAATTACATGGTAAAGAAAAAGCCTTGGTTTTTGGAAGTGCCTATTTAGCTAATCTAACAGCTCTGGCTACCCTTGGTAAACTTATGCCAGAAGCTATTTTTATCTCTGATCAAGACAACCATGCTTCTATTATTGAAGGCATTAAAGCCAGTGGAAATGAGAAAAGATTATTTCCACACAATGACCTAAACGCGCTGGAGCAAATCTTAGAATCACTGCCAATCAATCAACCCAAGATTTTGGTCTTTGAGTCTGTTTATTCTATGAGTGGAACTATTGCTCCCATGGAAGAAATGGTGTTGCTTGCAAAGAAATATCAAGCACTAACCTATTTGGATGAAGTGCATGCCGTTGGTTTATATGGGGAGACTGGTGGGGGTTTATCTGAAGCGCTTGGTTTGCAAAATGGCATTGACATCATCAATGGAACATTGGCCAAAGGGTTTGGCGTGTTGGGTGGCTATATTGCCGGTTCAGCTATTTTGGTAGACGCCATTAGGAGTTTTGGGTCGGGTTTTATTTTCACCACTTCTTTGCCACCAGCTATCTGTGCTGCAGCTACCAAGAGTATTGAGATTCTCATGCAATCCCAAAATACTAGGGTAGATTATTTTAATAAAGTAAATCACTTGCGTCAGTTATTATTGGCTAAGCAGATTCCTTTTTTAAACAATCCAACTCATATAACCCCTATTTTAATAGGAGATGAACTACGTTGTAAGAAAATTGCAGATTACCTGCTATATCAACTGGGAATTTATCTCCAACCCATTAATTACCCAACGGTACCCAAGGGTAAAGCTTGTTTAAGGGTAACCATCACTACCAAGCATGGGCAAACAGAAATGGAGCAATTGGCAGATGCTTTAGCGGAAGTGTTGTTGCTATTCCCTGCTAATATTCCAACTGCTGAATTTAAAACCCTGGCCCTATGAGAAAGGAGTTCAATATAGTTTGTAGGGGTTCTTGGTTGTCACTAGCACAAGTGGAATTGTTTTGCCAAAAGGTTAAAGCCCATTTTCCTGACTTGGTTCTACATCCTGTTATCAAAGAGACCAAGGGAGACCGTGAACAAAGCACTCCATTGCATTTAGTAGAGGGCAAGGATTTTTTTACCGCCGAGATTCAAGAAGATCTGAGGAATGGAATAGCTGATTTTGCAGTTCATAGTATGAAAGACGTAAGCGGTGATGCATTTTTTGAAAATAGTTTTTACCGCATCATAGACAGAAATGATATTCGGGATGTAGCCATTTTTAACGCAAATATTCTAGACAAATTAGCAGCAGGTAAGCCCATTGTCATTGGTACTTCTTCACCAAGAAGAACAGTCATGGCTACCGGCTTTTTGCAGAAAGCACTACCTCAATTATGTCAATATCCAGTGCAAGTTGAAGCCGTTCCCATTAGGGGAAATGTTGATGGAAGATTACGCAAACTATCAGACTTAGAAGAATATGATGGAATCATCCTTGCAGCAGCTGGTTTAAACAGGTTGTTGCAATATGAGCCAGCCAGTGAAACTGTGCAAGAACTATTGCGTAATAAACGCATCATGTTTTTGCCCTTATTTGAATGTCCACCAGCGGCAGGTCAAGGGGCGATTGCGGTGGAGACCAATCAAGATAATCAGGAAGCCATTGACATCTTAAACAAGATTGCAAGTATAGAACATACCAATGCCGTTCAAGCAGAAAGGCTGTTTGCCGAAAAATATGGTTATGGTTGTTCCAGACCATTTGGTGTATTTCACAAGGACTTGTCTCATTGTTCTTTTACCTATGCATCTGGTTTGGATCAGCAATTGGAACCATTTACTGAGTGGCAACAACCCATTAATCTAAACCCTGCAAGTATTGATGTCTTTAGTGGAACGGACCATATGCGTTCTTTTTATACCGAGACCAATTTGGATCAAGGAAAAATACCAACTACAGCATCTACTATTTTTGTTGCATCTCAAAAAGCCATTCATTCTGATGCGTTGGTTAAACAATGTCATCGGAAAAAGGTCTGGGCCGCTGGAACCAGAACATGGTTAGCGCTGGCCAAAAAAGGAATTTGGGTAGAGGGTTCTGCCGATGGCTTGGGATTGGAATCCTTATTACCACTATTTGAATCACCGATGATACAAATAGAAAAATCACAGTGTTGCATTGTCACCAATCAAAACAGTTTGGTGGGATGGTTATCTGAAGGCTGGCATGCCCTAGCTACCTATTGTTTGCATCCTAATTTTGATACCAATTTAAAAACTAGTATTGAAAAAGCAGATCTTGTGTTTTGGTCAAGTTATCAGCAATTTTTGGTTGGTTCATCATATGTAAAGCAAGGGGCCATTCACGCATGCCCCTCTGGAAAAACGGCCAATCGTTTATTAGGATTGGGTTTGAATCCACTCATTTTTCCCACCATCAAAGCATTCCAGTCATGGAGACAAAATATACCAGTAACAGAAGGCGCATAAGGGCCAATGCACATATTCGAGAGCTGGTGGCAAATGTATATTTGGACCATCGTGATTTTATTCAACCACTATTTGTTGATGAGTCAGTTGCTGTTAGAACGCCAATGACATCCCTGAATGGTATTGGTGCAGATACTATTGAAAGCCTACTTGAACAGATTGCATCAGATTTGGAACAGGGGATCAGTAAGTTTTTATTATTTCCGGTACCCTTGTCAAAGTCAAATCATGACTTTGATTTTAGTTTTGTGGTCAAAGCCTTACAAGCCATCAAAGAAAAATTTGGGTCCCAAGTTTGGATTGCGGCAGACACTTGTTTGTGTGCTTATACCCAACATGGTCATTGCGGTTTGCTCAATGAAGCACAGACAGCCGTCTTGAATCATGAATCTGTATTAGTGCTTGCTGATTATGCACTTGCATTGGCCAAAGCAGGTGCAGATTGTATTGCGCCAAGCGATATGATGGATGGAAGAATTGCCGCCATTAGAAAAATATTAGATGCCAATGGATTTGATCAAGTAGCTATTTTGAGTTATTCTGCTAAGTTTAGTTCTCAATTCTATGGTCCTTTTAGAGACGCTTGTAAATCAAGTCCTGGAAATAATCCGCTTTTAAAGGATAGAAAAACCTATCAGTTTTCTGCATTCAATGCGCAAGATGGTTTGCTATCTACTATCAGAGATATTGAAGAAGGAGCAGACATGGTGATGGTGAAACCCGCATTGCCCTATTTAGATATTATTCAAACTATTAAACAAGAAACCAAATTCCCATTGGTAGCTTATCATGTGAGTGGAGAATATCAGGCTTTAGAATTATTGGCCGAAAAGCAATTGGTAGATAGAAGTAAAGCGCATCTAGAGGTTTGGACTTCGCTTAAAAGGGCTGGGGCCGATGCTATCATATCTTATGCTGCTAGAAATGCAAAGACCTGGATTGAAGGGATAGCATATTAAAGAAATGGGAGAAAAATATTAGTATACAAATTTGGTAGACTAATAACAAGCGCTTATTTTTGCCTTGCAATATCCAGTATAAAGTCATGAAACCAAATTTTCTGCCTAAGACATTTTGTATAAACAGCCATTGTTCTCTTCACTGTTGTTGCTGTTGTTGTTGTTGATTCCCTCAATGAATTTATTTAAGGTAAAAGTCTAACAAGCACTAACTATTTTTTATCATAATAGTCTATTAAAAATATAGACTATAATATTATCTACAGTTATGAAATCTATCATTTTATTTTTAACCATATTCTTGCCAGCCATTGTGATTGCGCAATTTTCAGGCAAAGTTGTCAATGGAAATAATACAGCTATTCCATATGCTAATGTTAGCATTAAAGGAACTAATCTTAATACTGTTACCGATAGCGCAGGGAATTTCCAATTTTCAAAAATTCAGAAATTTCCTTTTACGGTAGTGGTATCTTTTACAGGTTTTGAAAAACTGGAAAAGCAAATAAAGAGTAGTTCCGAAAACAACATTTTGGTTCAGTTGGAAGTATTATATCAACGCGATACCATCATTGTAACATCGCGCAGGCGCAGAGAAGTATTACAAGACGTGCCTATTTCTATTTCAGTAATTAGTGGTTCTAAAGTAGAAGACGCTGGTGCATTTAATGTGAATCGGGTAAAAGAATTTGTTCCATCAGTACAGTTGTATACTTCTAATCCAAGAAACACGGGCATCAATATCCGTGGTTTGGGTTCGCCATTTGGTCTAACCAATGATGGCCTTGATCAAGGAGTTGGTTTTTATGTAGATGGGGTATATTATGCCCGTCCTGCTGCTGCCACACTAGATTTTATTGATATAGAGCGGATTGAAGTATTGCGTGGTCCTCAAGGAACTTTGTTTGGTAAGAACACTACTTCAGGAGCTTTGAATATTACTACTAAGAAACCAAATTTTAAATCAGGTGCCAATTTTGAATTGAGTTATGGCAACTATGGTTATATACAGGCCAAGAGTTCTATCACTGGTGCATTGAATAAACGATTGGCAGGACGTTTGTCTTTTTCAGGTACCCAAAGAGATGGTACTGTTGAAAATGTACGCACCAATAAAAATACCAATGATTTGAATAATCTTGGTTTCCATGGTCAGTTATTGTACAAAGCATCAGAAAATACCAACATCAATTTTTCAGCTGATGCTTCTAGTCAAAAACCTGATGGCTATGCACAAGTGGTGGCAGGAGTTGTTACTACCAAGCGCGCAGCTTATAGACAATTTGCTTCTATTATTGCAGACCTGAAATATAGCCTTCCTAGTCAAAATGCATTTGACCGATTAATTGATCATGATACGCCATGGAATTCGGACAATGATTTTGGAGGAGCATCCGTTAACATAGATTCAAAAATTGGTGCTGGTACATTTACTTCTACCACTGCTTGGCGTTATTGGAATTGGGGTCCGTCAAATGATCGTGATTTTACAGGTTTGCAAGCATTGGCCAAATCACAGAATCCTGCTAAACACCAACAATGGTCTCAAGAGTTTCGTTATTCTGGCGAGTTAGCTTCTAATGTAAATGCGGTTTTTGGCTTATTTGCTCTTGGTCAAGAAGTTAAGATTGATGGTAATGAAGAATCAGGTAAAGACCAATGGCGTTTTGTACAAAGTACTACCAGTGCCCTTTGGCAAACCCCAGGTTTGTTAGACGGTTATGGCATTAAAACAAAGGCATCTATTAAATCGCTGAGTGCTGCTGCTTTTGCCAATATTGATTGGGAGGTTGTCAATGGAATTCATGTGCAACCAGGTTTGCGTTTTAATTTTGACAAAAAAGATGTTGTCTATAACAGAGTAGCCGCAGGTGGATTACAAACTACAGATGCCGCATTATTAGCCTTAAAAAACTTGGTCTATACCAGCCAATCCTATGATGCTAATGCGGATGAAAATAACCTGACCTATCATTTGACTGTTTCTTATAGGCCTACCAAAAAAATCAATGCATTTGCTACTTATTCAACAAGCTTCAAACCAGTAGGTGTGAATGTTGCAGGTTTGCCAAATAATCCTGACAATTCAGCTGCTACAGATCTGGCCGTGATTAAACCGGAATATGTAAAACATCTTGAGTTGGGAGTAAAAACTACTCCATTAGAAAATGTTACGCTGAACCTGAGTTTGTTTAATACAGATATTGAAAATTATCAAGCCAATGTTCAATCACCACAGCTAGGTGTAAACAGAGGATATATTGCCAATGCTGAAAAAGTAAATGTAAATGGGATTGAATTGGATGGTAACATTAATTTCCAAAATAAATTCAGTTTGTTTACCGCCATTTCTTATACAGACGGCAAATATGTAAGCTTTACCAATGCGCCACTTCCATTAGAAGAAACAGGTACAACTCAAAACGGCGTGCAGGTTGCTTTTAAAGACATTTCTGGTGGGGCATTACCTGGCATTTCTAAATGGGCTGGGTCCTTGGGTGGTGAATACAATTTTCCTGCAGTGTTCTTTGGTAAAGCCAGTAAGTTTTTTATAGCTTCTGAGGTTTATTATAGGTCATCATATTCTTCTAGTCCATCGCCTTCGGCTTATTTAAATATTGATGGATACGCCATTTTAAATGCAAGATTGGGTTATAGGGTCACCAATGGATTGTCCTTTTTTGCATGGGGAAGAAATATTTTGAACAAGGATTACTATGAGCAATTATTGCCCGCTGGTGGCAATGCCGGACATTATGCAGGCGTGTTAGGTGACCCAAGAACTTATGGGGTTACTTTGAGATTTGGCTTATAAAATTTGATTCAATAATTAAGTCTACTAAAATTGTAGGATTAATGAATTTTTACCTTATTTTCGCAGGGTTCAAGAAAGCACTAATCATTGGTAGAAATAACTGATATAGATCCGCAAGCAATATCATCTGAAAACCAGGGAAAGCCTGCTCCGGGGGGAAACAGGCTTTTCCCTGTTTTCTTAAAACTATCTTCCTTAGAAGTGTTGGTGGTGGGTGCTGGAAAAGTGGGTTTGGAAAAATTGCAGGCCTTATTGAACAATGCACCCGATGCTACTATTAGAGTGGTGGCAGCAAACGTAGATCCCGCTATATGGGAGCTTCAAGCTTCATTTTCTGGTCTAACCATTTTTGAAAAAGACTATCATGTTTCTGATTTAACTGGCGCAGAATTAGTGTTTGTTGCGGTGAATGATATTCCCTTGAGTGAACTGATTAGACAGGATGCCAAGGCAAAAGGACTATTGGTGAATGTTGCCGATAAGCCAGAACTCTGTGATTTTTATTTGGGATCCATAGTGACCAAGGGCAATTTAAAAATTGCCATTTCTACCAATGGCAAATCACCCACTATTGCCAAAAGACTAAAAGAAGTATTGCAGGAAACCTTGCCCAATGAATTGGATGATTTATTGGATAATATGGCTGCAGTTAGAAAAACTTTGAAAGGTGATTTTAGTTCAAAAGTGAAACAGCTCAATGAATTAACAAAGGGCTTGGTAGATAATGAAGGTGAGGATATTGCCATCAGTGAAAAGAAATGGAAAAATATTGCCTCTAAATTTGTCTTTGCTTTTTTCTTCATGTTTGTGGGGTATTTCATACTCACGTATATTCCATTCAATGATATCTTAAAAGGCGTTCGTGCCATTCCAACTTTTGTTGACAGTAGTTTTTATTGGATGATTTTTGCCGGATTTTTGGCCCAGTTGGTGGATGGTGCATTGGGGATGGGATATGGTGTTACTTGCACCACTATTTTATTATCACTTGGTGTAAATCTTCCAGCTATCAGTGGAAGTATACATACTGCAGAAATGTTTTCCAGTGGCGCTTCTGGTTATAGCCATTATAGATTTGGCAACGTGAATAAAAAATTATTCAAAGTCTTATTAATTCCAGGCATTCTTGGAGCCGTTGCTGGTGCTTATCTTTTGTCTGTATTGGGAAATGAATACGCCAATTATATTAGACCTATTTTAGCCGCATACACCCTTCTTTTGGGCTTGCGTATTTTCTATGCCGCATTTAAGAAAAACAAAAAACCACAGAAAGTTAAAAACGCTGGTTGGTTGGCAGGAGCAGGTGGTTTCTTAGATTCTTTTGGCGGTGGTGGTTGGGGGCCCTTGGTGACCAGTACCCTGATTGCAAAAGGGAGAACTCCCAGATTTGTGATTGGTACCGTTAGTATCACCGAATTTTTTGTAACCCTTGCCAGTGCACTGACTTTTTTCTCCATGTTGGGCATTAGCCATTGGCAGATTATTGCGGGATTAATTATTGGAGGCTTGGCAGCTGCACCTTTGGCCGCTAGACTTTCAGGAAAGTTACCCGTTAAAACCATGTTTATTGCTGTTGGCTCTCTAGTGATTTTCTGGAGCTTACGCATCCTGCTCAAGGCCTTGAGCGGGTTATAAAAATACCAAATTTACAGGCAGCTACAGGATGGCTAATCTAGATGAATGGTTAGTTTGCAATGTCTGTCCATGATGGATGGACTAAAAACAGATTGCATGTCTTTAAAGTCATTCCTTTTTTGCATTGCCATATGCTACAGCAGTGCTTCTATTTTTGCAGCAACTACTGCTGATCAATATGCCAACAATTTTGCCAGAAAAGGCAATACCATTTCCTTTGAAACCAAAAACGGAAAATACCTGATAGAAGCTTGTAAAGAAGACCTATTTAGAATCAGGTTTAGAAAAGCAGGAAGTTTTGAAAGCGCAGAACCTTGGATGGTCATCAAATATCAATGGGATGCTGTTAATATGACTGTTGCAGAAACTGGAACAGGTTTTCAAATCAAGACATCCAAACTGCAATTACAGATTAACAAACAACCCTTTCAAATTAAGATCTTGGATGCGGCGGGTAAACTGCTCAATGCTGATGCAGGATCCAACAATCAAGCGCCAGTACAAGTCAATGCGGATACGGTAAGTATGCATAAAGTTTTGCAAGCTGGAGAGCATGTCTTTGGATTTGGAGAGCGCATGGACTTTCTAGATCAGCGGGCCAAGCAAATACAACTCAATGTGGGAAGGGGAAAAGGATTACCCCATATCATTGGTGCTTACAATATTTTGGAAGCCAACTATAGTCCCATTCCATTTTTTATGAGCACGGTGGGTTATGGCATTTTTTTGCATACCAGTTCTGCTACCCAATGGGATATGGGCGCATCCAATCCAAATACTTATGCCGTAAAAGCAGTAGGAGAAGAGTTGGATTATTATTTTATGTATGGTCCTGATTTTCCGCATTTGTTAGACCTCTATACTTCCATTACTGGGAAGTCTCCCTTGATGCCAGATTTTGCTTTGGGTTTGCAAGTGGGTACTTATGCTGGAGGAACTTGGGGATATGAACAAATGAGCTCGGACGCTTATGTTTTGGCACTGGCCAAAAAGTTAAGAGAGATGGGCGTACCCGTAGATATTTTGCATATTGATTCTATCTGGCGCATTTTTGGCAAGATAGGAGGCAAGGGTGCAACTAGTTTTGAATGGAGGGAAACTTTTAACAATCCAAAAGCTATGTTTGATAGTTTGTATGCCATGAATTTTAAAATGGTTGGTTTGCACGTAAGACCCAGATTTGACAATGGAAACAAATTACAATTATTAGATACCGCAAGAACACTGGGATATACTTATCCTGAAAATGGACAGCCTGGTGAGTTTGTCAATTTCTTTGACTCCTCAGCAGTTAATTGGTGGTGGAAGCATGGGGTAAAACGGATTGCGGATTTGGGAGCCAAGTTTTTGAAAACAGATGAGGGTAGTGCTTTTGGAGCATTGGCCAATGAGTCAGATAAAGTAGGTCCAACAGGAAAAGAAGTAACTAAGTTGCACAACTTATTCCCCATTGCTTACGCCAAAGCAGCTTATGAGCAATTTCAACAATACAATGGCATCAGAGGCATGAACCTCACTAGAGAGGGTTATGCAGGCGTGCAACGATATCCTTATTTGTTTGCAGGAGACTGGCCAAGTGAATGGCAATATTTTGCACCAGTGATTAAAGCCGGTTTGAATATTGGTATTTCTGGAGTGAGTAACTGGGCGCATTGTATGGGTGGCTTTGAACACGTGGCAGATCCAGAATTGTATGTTCGTTGGACTCAGTTTGGTATGTTAAGTCCTGTTGCGCATTTATTTGGAATGGATCATCCAACATACAAAGAGCCATGGAATTATGGTCCAGAAGCATTTGCCATTTTTAAGAAATTTGATTCACTCCGTTATAGACTTTTTCCCTACCTCTATCAAGTATCTTATCAAGCCCATAAAACAGGGATGCCCATGATGCGAGCATTGGTTTTGCAATACCAGGATGACGAAAATGTATATGGCATTGCAGACCAATATTTATTGGGTAATGATCTCATGGTTTGTCCCGTAACCGTAAAAGGCGCAGTTACCAGATCTGTTTATTTGCCCAAGGGCGATTGGTATGATTACTGGACTGGCAAATTATGGAAGGGTCAACAGTATATTCATGTGTTAACTCCCTTAGACCAGGTTCCTTTATTTGTAAAAGCAGGGTCTATGATTCCCATGCAACCCGGCATGAAATTCTTTGGAGAAAAGCCAGTAGACAAAATGCATTTACAAGTCTATCCAGGAAATGGTAAAGGTCATCTTTTGTATCAGGACGATGGATTGAGCTTTGATTATCAAAAAGGAAAGTCAAGCACTACTGATTATGAAATAGCTTCCAACAGTGAGGAAACAAAGATCTTGATCAAAAAAATCACCAATGATTTTTCGGTTAAAACATTTCAATATCTGGCAACCCTACACCATGCAGCGGTACCCAAAATAGTAATGGTGAATGGCAAAAAATTACTTGAAAATAATAGCAGTAAAGACATGCCAATGAATACTGGTTGGAACTATGATGCAGTCAATCAAGAATTGCATATTCATACTGGATTAAATAACCAAGAAAACCAAATTCAAATTCAGGTTCAGTATTAATTGCCATCTGGCTTAGATACAGAAACTCTTGTACTCATGGGCCAATAAAACTGCTCCGGTAAATCTGGTTTTGCGGGGTTAAATATTGGTAAATTAGGCAAAAGCATTTTAGCCAAAGGATGATCCTGGTCTTTTAATGATTGAACTATGCATTTGGCTAGTTCATAAGCCCCAAAAGTATTGTAATGGGTATCATCACTCAAGGCAGTTGTTTGCCCGGGAAAACTATTGGCAGGATAGTGTACAAATGCTTTCTTAGACAATACTGGCCCCCATGCTTCATACAAAACTTTGCTCACTGCATGCATGTCTATCAATGCTAGTTTTTCTTCTGCAGCCATTTGTCTCATGGCTTCAGGATAATCGCCCAGTGTATTTTTTATTTGTCCAGCAGAATCAAAACTTCTTCTATTCATGGAAGTAACTAAAAAAGGAATGCCACCCTTAGCCCTTGCAGCAACAATGAATTTGCGAATCATATCTTTATAAGTGGTAAAAGCACCTACTCCAGGACCTTTGATTTTTTGATCATTGTGTGCAAACTCAATAAATAGATAGTCTCCTTTTTTCATCAGACTTAAAATCTTCTCTAATCTTCTTTCTCCCCAAAAACTATTGAGTGTTTCTCCAGATTCAGCGTAGTTGGCAACTGACACAAGACCTGGTTGAAAAAATCTTGGAATCATTTGGCCCCAACTGGCCCATGGTTCTTTGTCCTGATCAACAACCGTAGAATTACCCGCTAAGAAAAGGGTAGTAGCGTTGGTATTGTGTCTAATTTCAATAGCACATACTTTGGCTGCTTTGTTATTGAATTCCAGTGTTAATAAATTGTCCCAATGCAGGTAGTCAGATTCAGAAGCACCAACCCTTGATTTGAGTTTTACCTTGGTCAAAGAATCGCCATTGGCATTTCTAATAATGCTATCCCGAATATGCACTGTTATTTGTACTGTTTGAAATTGTCCTTTATCAGTGTGAATATTTTCCGCCATCAAACGTCTGCTCTCTGCTCTAACCGTAGTTAAACTTGTATAATTTTTGTCTCCCAATATCAGTGTCACGTCATAATTTCCTTCTGGTAATTTTACCGAAAAATAAAAAGGCTTTTCACTTGTACAATAATCAGCGCGCAATAAATCTTTTCCACCTCTATCAACAGCTTGTATTGGCGCTACACCAGTAAATCCATAACCTCTTTGATAATTGAATGTATCATTGGCGCCAACCTTGGTATATCCTTTGGCAGGCTTACCATTACCAAAATCAAAGAGCAGGGTTTTGTTGGTATTGGATTGTGAAAATGCCATTCTCGAAACACCTAGGAGTAAAACCAAAAGAAAGCTTTTTCTAAATTTCATGTCATTATTTTTCTAGTAATTGCGATGCGCTATCATTAATGCCAAAAGCATGTTTCTTGAGCATTTGAATCAATTCTGAACCAGCTAAAATAGTTGGGCCATAACCATGTGCAGCAAAAGTATTGATGGGTCTATGATAATAAAACGCTGGGTCAAAAGCCATGCCTGTGCCCACGCAAGTGCCCTCTACTTGACCTTGTGCATTTACTTTGGTGGCAACCGCATTCCATGCTAAAATGGCTGCAGGTCCAAAGGCTTTGGCGTCAATCCATCCCTGATTAATGGCGTGTGAAATGCCATAAGAATAAATGGCTGTGGCCGATGTTTCTAGATAACTATCACTACGGTCTAGTAACTGGTGCCAAAATCCTGAGCCTGATTGATAACTAGCAAGCCCCTTAATATGTTTTCTAAGTAAGTCTAAAATCTGTGCCCTTTGGGGATGGTTAATGGGAAGAACGTCTAACAATTCTTCTGTGGCCAATAAGGCCCAACCATTGGCTCTTGCCCAATGAAATTCAGGATGAGTATCCATACTTTCTACCCAACCATGCATGTATATATTTAGCTGAGGATTAAACATTCTTTTAGAAAACTGTAAAAACTGTTTTACGGCGTCATCTGTATATGATTTGTTACCAGTGAGTTTGCCCATTTGTGCTAGTGCCGGAATACCCATAAACATATCGTCTAACCAAAGGGTATTTTTTAAGGGTCTGTTTCTAGCAAGTGTACCATCTTTTAACCTGAATTCTTCTTTGCTGATGAATGCCATATAATGATCTATCAATGGTCTTAGGTCAGCTTCTTTGCACAAGGGTAGGGCCTTGATCATGGCAGCACAAACAGCGCCACCATCGTCCAATGCTTTGGGTGTTAACACCTGTTTTAATGGATTTACTGTTGTTGGAAATGCTACTAGATTTTGTCTAAACCCAGGTGTTACTTTGGCTAAGAATTGCAATCGATCCTTGGTATAGTTGGCATATTGAATATCGCCTGTGGCGGCACTTGCATTGAGCATGGCAGCATAAGTAACACCCCACTCATAACTGGTTAACCTAAACTGTCCGGGCTTGAGTATGATATTGCTATCAGGGAAAGGCATGCCTTGAATTATTTCCCCTGTTTTTTTATTGACTATTGCGGCAGGCGTATTCTGATCTAAAAAATGAAATACCCTGTCTAAAACCGTTTTAATTTCAGTAGAAGAGGGCGCTCCATAGGGAGTAGGATATTCGGCCTTTAATAAATGTAAAGGCGTTGTTACATCATTGGTAGCTGATTTTTGTTGAGCAGCAACACCAAGAGATAGCCCTGAAAATAATAATACTGGGAGAAATTGTTTTTTCATCATAGCAAACAGTTGAATTCAGTTTTTATAGACCAGCCAAGCAGGTGCAATCATATCCTTAAAAAAACAACAAAACAGGGCTAGAACCATCCTGTTCCATCTTGAAGAAAGAAAGGAATAATTTATAATGAAGCTCTAAGTGTCAAATAGAATGGTATTTCCATTTGTGTGGCAATATCGTCCAAGACCATATTAGCTGCCGTGGTCCCCATCATTTGAAAATCGGTAGAGATAGTGGTAATGCCGTTTAAGATGAGTTTTTTGAGTGGGGTTTCGTTGTAGGAAATCAGTCCCACATTCTTACCTACTTTTAATTTGGTAGAAAGAATCTTCTCAATCAATATGACCAAGTCATTTTCCATGAGGTTAATATAGACTTCACCATCTTTAATGGGCTCATTGGCAATATTGTGCACCACGCGATGGTTAAAAGCATATTCATGGCAGAAATGCTTAAACCCCTTCAAAATTTCCTGTGGAAAATAAGTGTTCTCTGGAAATATAATTTTCAGGGTATGATACTTACTCAATCGTTCTTTGGCCAGTTCCAATGCATGGTAAATGTCTACCTCAAAATTTTCATAGACTGCTCTATAATCACCCACCACGCCAGGAACCAATTTGTCCATGAGGATTAATTTTTCCTTTGGAATGGTATTGATGATTTCATGGGCGTTCTCTCCCCCCTCCATAAAATGGGGGATAATCACATAATGGGTATAGTCTTGGTTGGCATTGGTCAACAATTTCTTAAAAAATGCGAAATCGTTATTGTAGATATAAAAGTCAATGGTTGCCAATTCTCCCAACACACTTACAAATGCATCATAGATGATCTTCTTGTGTGCACTGAGTTTGTTGAATAAGAGGAATATCTTCAGGTGCTGGTTTACCTCTGCGTTTTTGACAAAATAGCCCTTACCTGGAACCGAGCCCAAAACCCCTATTTTTTTGAGGTGTTTATAGCCCTTTTCAGCTGTATCACGTGAGATTTCAAACTCAAAACTAAGCTCATTAATAGAGGGGAGAATATCGTCTTTTCTGAGTTTACCCTCATTGATGGCTTTGACAATGGAATTGGATAATTGCAGGTACTTTGGGGTAGCCGAGTAAAAATCAATAAAAAGATGTTTAAATATGGCTGCTTTTCTCATGGAAGGCCTGCTTTTTTGATACCTGCGGCCCAAACCTACAAAATATATTTTGCAAATGTAGGTGCAGTAAAGCATGATGGTACATGATGGGATAAATAGGCTTTGAAACTAAATTCACACGTTATTTGATTGCCATAAAGAAAAACTAAACGCTCATGGGTGCAATTCTGGGTATACTATTTCATTTTGTTGGAGGTTTCGCATCAGGATCCTTCTATCTCCCGTATAAAAAAGTAAAAGGTTGGTCTTGGGAATCCTACTGGATTGTAGGAGGACTCTTCTCTTGGTTAATAGTGCCCCCCATTGCGGCTTTTTTGACTATCCCCAATTTCATGCAAATTATTACGGAAGCGCCCGGAACCGTGATTGCAACTACTTTTGGCATGGGTTTACTTTGGGGTATTGGAGGATTAACCTATGGATTGGGTGTTCGTTATTTAGGTGTTTCCTTGGGTAGTTCTATCATTTTGGGTCTTTGCTCCATTTTTGGTTCATTGATTCCATCTGTATTTTATTATTTTAATCCAACCAAGGATAAGGATACCATTGTTGATTTATTAACCAAGCCTTGGGGTCAGTTTGTACTCTTAGGTTTATTGGTTTGTGTGGTGGGTATTGTCATCAGTGGCAAGGCCGGCGGCATGAAAGACAAAGATCTTGGCGAGAGCCATACCGATGCTTCGGGAAGTGAATTCCTCTTGGTGAAAGGTTTAATCCTTTCTGTGATATCTGGTGTATTAAGTGCTTGCTTTAGCTTTGGAATAGAAGCGGGTAGCAGTTTGGGTGCTGTGGCCAATGACCTTTGGAAAGCTGCCAATCCTGATCAGGGAGAATTCTTGTTTCGTAATAATGTAATTTTTGTAGTGATTCTTTGGGGAGGCTTAACCACCAATTTAATCTGGTGTTTGATTCTGAATTTTAAAAACAAATCCTTTGGCGATTATGGCAATGCTTCAACACCCTTGTTGAAGAACTACTTGTTATGTGCCTTGGGTGGAACCACTTGGTTCTTACAGTTCTTCTTCTACGGAATGGGAGAAAGCAAAATGGGTAATGGTGCTAGCTCTTGGATCTTGCACATGTCATTCATTATTTTGATTGCCAACCTATGGGGTCTGGTTTTAAAAGAGTGGAAAGGTGTTCAACCAAAAACCATTCGCACCATTGTAATAGGAATAGCTACCATTATCCTTTCTGTTTTGATTGTGGGTTATGGTAATAGTATTAAATAGTTCAATCGTAAAGTTTTAGATATGCAAGCGTTAGCAACAAAATTTAAGCAAGTAAGTTATTTATGGGACGATGCACAGGCAGAGAGCATGGCCGGTGATGAAGTTGCCCTATTGGTTTATCGCTCCAATTTATTAGGAGCCGATTTGAGACTCACCAATTATGGTGGTGGTAATACCTCCTGCAAATTGATGGCAAAAGACCCATTAACAGGATTAGATACGGAAGTAATGTGGGTGAAAGGTAGCGGTGGCGATTTGGGAACCATGAAAAGAAATGGTTTGGCTGCATTATATGTAGACCGTTTGAATTCCTTGAAATCAAGGTATCGCGGTTTGGCCCATGAAGATGAAATGGTAGAACTATTCAACCATTGCATTTACGACCTTGCTTCCAAAGCACCTTCTATTGATACGCCTTTGCATGGTTTTCTTCCATTCAAACATATTGACCACTTACACCCCGATGCAGCAATTGCCATCGCGGCAGCAAAAGATGGCAAAAAAATTACCCAAGAATTGTTCAATGGATCCATTGGTTGGGTAGAATGGCAAAAACCTGGTTTTGACCTTGGTTTGCAATTGCGTCAGTGCTTGGATGAAAATCCCGGAATCAGAGGCATCATGTTGGGATCTCACGGTTTATTTACCTGGGGCGATACGGCTTATGAGTGTTATATCAATACCTTGGAAGTGATTGAGCGCTGCGCCGATTTTATACAAGATGCACAAGCCAAATTGCCTGCCAATTTTGGTGGAGCAAAAATGGAGTCATTGCCACAAGAACAACGCTTAGATAGGGCTGCTGATTTGGCGCCTATTTTGCGTGGATTCTGTTCTAGCAATGTGCAAATGATTGGTCATTTTACAGATGATGCTAGGGTATTAGAATTTATCAATAGCCATGATTTGGATAGACTGGCCCCAATGGGTACCAGTTGTCCTGACCATTTCTTGCGTACTAAGATCAGTCCGCTAGTGTTGGATATTGCAACTGACGAAGACTTGTCAAATGTTGCTGCCGTTAAATTAAAATTAGCACCTCAGTTTGAAGCATACCGTAAAATGTATGCGGAATATTATGATAGTTGTAAGCACCCCAATAGTCCCGCTATGCGCGATGCTAATCCGGTGATCATTCTCTATAGGGGAGTGGGTATGTTTAGTTTTGCAAAAGACAAACAAACAGCAAGAGTTGCTTCTGAATTCTATTTGAACGCCATTAATGTGATGCGTGGTGCAGAAGCTATTTCTTCTTACACCGCACTTCCAAGACAAGAAGCATTTAATATTGAATACTGGTTATTGGAAGAAGCCAAATTGCAAAGAATGCCAAAGCCAAAAGCTTTAACAGGTAGGATTGCATTGGTTACTGGTAGTGCTGGTGGTATTGGTAAAGCTATTGCCAAGAAGTTTGCCAATGAAGGTGCATGCGTCATCATCAATGACAATGATAATAGCAGATTAGAAAATGCCAGCGAAGAATTTAAAGCCCAATATGGTAAAGACGTATTCTCTGCTGTGTTATTAGACGTGACCAATTTGGCAGGTATTCAAAACGCTTTTAAAGCAGGTTCTTTGGCTTTTGGCGGTGTAGATATTGTAGTGAACTGTGCAGGTTTGTCTATTTCTAAACCCATTGAAGAACATACAGAGAAAGACTGGGATATCTTATATGATGTACTAGTAAAAGGTCAGTTCTTTGTTACACAGTCTGCCGTAAATATTATGCGCAAACAAGAGCTGGGTGGCGATATTGTAAATATTGTAAGTAAGAACGCATTGGTGTCTGGTCCCAATAACGCGGGTTATGGTTCTGCTAAAGCAGCACAAATTCATTTGAATAGACTAAATGCAGCCGAGCTTGGTAAAGACCATATTCGTGTAAACGTGGTTAATCCAGACGCAGTCATTTCAGATAGTAAAATCTGGGCTGGTGCATGGGCAGAAGGCCGTGCAAAAGCTTATGGTATTACGGTAGCGGAATTGCCTGCTTACTATGCCAAACGTACTTTGTTAAATGAAATCATTTTGCCTGAAGATATTGCCAATGCTTGTTTTGCTATTACCGGAGGACTATTGAATAAGTCAACTGGTAATGTGATTAACGTAGATGGTGGAGTTGCAGCAGCATTTTTAAGATAACCATGGAAAGAGTAGCATTCAAAATGAAATTGTTTCCGGGTTTCCAAGAGGAATACCTGAAACGCCATGATGAAATCTGGCCTGAGCTAGTAAGTCTGTTAAAAGAAACTGGTATTAGTGAATACAGCATTTTCTTAGACAAGGAAACCCTTTCCCTGTTTGGGGTGCTAAAGATTTCATCGGCTATGAAATTGGATGATCTTCCCAAAGACCCAGTGATGCAACGCTGGTGGAAATATATGGGCGATATCATGGAATCAAATCCAGACAATTCTCCTGTAAGCATACCTTTAACCGAAGTTTTTTATCTGCCATAAACCAATTGCATCATGCAAATTGCTCAAGAACAAATTCAAGCGCATAACCAAGCCCAACAGGCGGCGCACCAAAGAAAGATTGATTTTATTGCTGCTGAAAATGCCAATATAGAAAGCATTATAGAAAAACTAGTAGCTTTTCAAGTAGCCATTCCCAGTTGGGCCTTGGGTACAGGTGGTACTAGGTTTGGACGTTTTTCCGGTGGAGGTGAACCCCGTAACCTAGAAGAAAAAATTGAAGACATTGGTGTCTTGCACCAATTGAACCAATCAAGCGGAGCTATCTCATTGCATATTCCTTGGGATATACCTGAGAACCCAGAAGCCATTAAAGCATTGGCTGCTCAAAAGGGTTTGCGTTTTGACGCCATGAATAGCAATACGTTTCAGGATCAAAAAAATCAGGAGCACTCTTATAAATTTGGATCACTGCAACACGTGAACAAAGCAGTTAGACAACAAGCCATTGACCATAACCTAGAAGTGATCAAACAAGGGATTGCCCTTGGTTCTGATTCTTTAACCGTTTGGTTGAGTGATG
The DNA here is from genome assembly GCA_002256435.1 of Chitinophagaceae bacterium BSSC1. Taxonomy (GTDB): domain Bacteria; phylum Bacteroidota; class Bacteroidia; order Chitinophagales; family Chitinophagaceae; genus Sediminibacterium. The sequence continues at coordinate 222,299 of NKJC01000003.1, read as the reverse complement.
GTTCTTGCTTTCCTGGTCAATTGAATTTTAGAGAAGCTTTTCAAAATACTTTGGAGAGTTTGAAAGTGATTTATGCAGCATTACCAGCTAACTGGAAAATGTATATTGAATACAAGGCTTTTGAACCCAATTTTTACAGCATGACTGTGGGTGATTGGGGTCAGAGTTATCTGTATGCTAGCAAACTGGGGCCACAGGCTTATACCTTGGTAGACCTTGGTCACCACTTACCCAATGCCAATATTGAGCAGATTGTTTCGCTTTTATTGATGGAAGAAAAACTAGCTGGTTTCCATTTTAATGATTCTAAATACGGCGACGATGATTTAACCGTAGGTAGCATTAATCCTTACCAATTGTTCTTGATCTTTAATGAACTAGTTGAAGGTATGGATGCTCGCGGCATGAACCACGCCAAAGACCTTGGTTGGATGATAGACGCTTCTCATAATGTAAAAGATCCTTTAGAAGATTTGTTGCAGTCTGTGGAAGCCATCATGAATGCCTACGCACAAGCCTTATTGGTTGATAAAGCTGCCTTGGTAGCTGCTCAACAATCCAATGATGTGGCAAAAGCACAGGAAGTATTACAGCAAGCTTATCGTACCGATACCCGCGCCATTGTTGCTGAAGCAAGGCTTAGAAGTGGCGGTGCGTTAAAACCATTGGAACTATATCGTAACTTAGCAGTCAGAGAACAATTGATCAAAGAAAGAGGAGCTCAAACCGTTGCAACAGGACTCTAATATAGCAGCTACACCGGTCATTGCCATTTTTGATATTGGCAAGACCAACAAGAAATTGTTGTTGTTTAACAGACAATACCAAATTGTATTGGAAGAGTCATCACAGTTTCCTGAAATCAGTGATGAAGACGGATATCCCTGTGATGATTTAAAAGCTTTAACGGATTGGGTATTGAATAGATTTGCCCAACTACAATCTGACAAACAATTTGATGTTCAAGCAGTCAACTTTTCTGCTTATGGTGCCAGTTTTGTGTATTTAAACAAAGCCCATCAACCTGTATTGCCTTTGTATAATTACCTCAAACCATTGAATGAGGATTTGTTGAATGGATTTCAGGAAAAATATGGTGGTGCTGCAGCCTTGGCTTTGCAAACCGCATCTCCAAATTTGGGCAACCTCAATTCTGGGATGCAATTGTATAGGATTAGTAGGGAAAAGCAAGCCCTGTTTCCAATCATTGAACATGCTTTACACTTACCCCAATACCTGAGTTTTATTTTGGGCGGCGGATGCTACTCAGATATTACCAGTATTGGCTGTCATACCCAGTTATGGGATTTTGAACACAAAGCCTATCACCCTTGGGTTGCAGCAGAAGGGATTGATAGATTATTAGCACCTATTGCTCCTTATGATACCATTTCTGCAAATAAGGATGGGGCAGTCATAGGCATTGGTTTGCACGATAGCTCGGCTGCATTAATTCCTTACTTAGTAGCATTCACAGAACCCTTTGTATTACTCTCTACTGGTACCTGGTGTATTAGTTTGCATCCCTTTAATAACCAACCCTTGACCAGTGCAGAGCTAGAGCAGGATTGTCTTTGTTATTTGAGTTTTCAGGGCAATCCCGTAAAAGCATCCAGGCTATTTGCAGGGAATGAACACGAGCAACAAATCAAAAAATTAGCCGCTCATTTTAATACAGACTTGGATTATTATAAAACGGTTTATTGTAATCCCAAGTTATTGCCAGAAACAATTGCTTATGTAGAACCTACTGATGCGGAAGCTTCTTCTGCTATGCTGCACCAGTCTGCTTTTGGCAAGCGTGATTTGAATGGTTTTGAAAGCTATGAAGCTGCTTATCACCAACTCATTGCAGACATTATTACCCAACAAGTTTTTAGTACCAACCTGGTATTAAAGGGTTCTGAAGTAACCAGGATTTTTGTGGATGGTGGCTTTAGTAAAAACCCCATTTATATGTACTTATTAGCTAGGGCTTATCCTGATTTAGAAGTCTATGCGGCTTCTGTTCCACAAGCTTCTTCTATAGGAGCAGCCATGGCCTTACACCATCATTGGAATCCTCAACCTTTGCCAGCTGATATGATTGACTTACGTTTGTATTCCATTCACCAAGGACTTAGTTTATGAAAGTTGGCCTATTTATTCCCTGTTATATTGATCAGTTTTATCCTGCGGTAGGCGTTGCAAGTTTGGAGTTATTAGAAAAGTTGGGCTGTGAGGTTAGCTTTCCCTTAAACCAAACCTGTTGTGGCCAACCCATGGCCAATAGTGGTTTTGAAGCCATGAGCAAGGGTTGCGATAAAAACTTTGTCTCCAATTTTAAAGGCTTTGATTATATAGTTGCCCCATCGGGAAGTTGTGTCTTGCATATCAAGGAGCATTTGCATGATGAGGATGATCCCAAGGCTGCAGATGAAATCAGAAGCAGGGTCTATGAACTCACAGAATTTTTGGTAGATATTTTAAAAGTCACATCGCTGCAAGCAAGCTTTCCTTTTAAAGTAGGATTGCATACCAGTTGTCATGGTCAAAGGGGTTTGCACTTGGCTTCTATGAGTGAGTTGGTGGCTCCTGCATTTTCTAAGCCAGGAATATTATTGAAAATGGTGAAAGGCATTGAAGTAACTAGACCAAAAAGGGTAGACGAATGCTGTGGTTTTGGTGGCACCTTCTGTGTGTTTGAAGAAGCCGTGAGTGTGAAAATGGGGAAGGACAGAATTGGGGAACACCAGGACAATGATGTGGAATATATTACTGGTGTTGATACCAGTTGCTTGATGCACTTAGAAGGTATCTTAAGAAGACAAGGTAGCAAGATCAAGACCATTCATATTGCAGAGATTTTAAACAGTCAGTTATGAGCAGCCAAGCCAATTTTACCCACGCAGAGGCGGCTGAACAATTCATAGCCGACGAGCCCAGAACAGACTGGCATGATGATACGCTCTGGTTTGTCAGAGAGAAAAGAGACAAAGCCGCAAATAGTCTTCCAGAATGGGAACAGCTCAGACAATGGGCATCGGATATCAAATACCATGGATTGAGTAATATGCACCAGTTATTGGTGGACTTTGAAAAAAACGCCATCGCCAACGGCATACAAGTGCATTGGGCGGTAGACGGCAAAGAGCACAATGAGATTATTTATAAAATCATCCAAGACAACCAAGTACAAAGAATTGTCAAGAGCAAGAGTATGCTCACGGAAGAATGTCATTTAAATGAATTCTTGACGGAGAAAGGGGTAGAAATTGTAGATACAGATTTGGGTGAAAGAATTGTACAGTTTAGAAAAGAAGCACCTAGTCATATTGTACTTCCTGCTATTCACTTGAAAAAACAAGACGTGAGTGAAACCTTTCACAAGCATCTTGGTACAGAGAAGGGGAACAATGATCCACAGTATTTAACAGAAGCTGCTAGGGGGCATTTAAGGGATAAATTTATTGCATCGGAACTGGCTATTACGGGTGTGAACTTTGCTATAGCAGAAACAGGAGGTTTTGTGGTCTGCACCAATGAGGGTAATGCAGACATGGGTGCGCACGCTGCCAAGATTCATATTGCCTGTATGGGTTTTGAAAAAATCATTCCCAAGGCAGAACATTTGGGTGTATTCTTAAGACTATTAGCTAGAAGTGCTACTGGTCAACCCATTACTACTTATAGCAGTCATTTTAGCAAACCAAGGGCTGGTCAGCAAATGCATATTGTCATTGTTGACAATGGTAGGAGCAGACAATTGGGTAGAGAATCATTTAGAAACTCGCTTAAGTGCATCAGGTGTGCTGCTTGTTTTAATACTTGCCCCGTGTATAGAAGAAGTGGTGGTCATAGTTATCATACGGCGGTGGCGGGGCCCATAGGCTCCATCTTGAATCCCAATCTAGACATGCAGGCCAACAAGGATCTACCTTTTGCTAGCACGCTCTGTGGTAGTTGTAGCAATGTATGTCCGGTGAAGATTAATATTCATGAGCAATTATATCTCTGGCGTCAAGAAATTACCAAGGAAGGGATGGCGGCAAAAGGAAAAACATTTGCCATGTGGGGCATGTCTGAAGTATTGGCGCATCCTGCTATTTATCGCATGGCGGGCAAGATGGGAAGATGGGTAGTGAAGCATCTACCTTTCTTAACCAATAATGGAATGAACCCTTGGTTCAAACAGCGTGAAATGCCTGAAGCTCCTAAAGAGAGTTTTAGAGATTGGTACCTAAACAACAAGCAAAAATGAGTGCAAGAGAAACCATATTAGCTGGGATCATGGCCAATCAACCATTGAGCCAAGATCTACCAATAATTGATGTATCAGCAGTAATACAATACGATAGCAATCTAAGCCAGTTCAAAACCGTATTGGAAAGTATTGGTGGGAAAGCTATTGACATCAGCGGTTGGTTTGAATTGCAGAATATGGTGCAAGATGATCTAGCAGCAGGAAAAAGGGTAGTGAATGCCATTGCAGAAATTGCTAGCATTGATCCAGCACTTGCTAGTTTAGAAGCAACGGAATTAGCTACAGTTCAAAGAGCTTATTTAAAAGGTGGAATTGCAGTTGCAGAAAATGGATCTATTTGGTTAGATGAAACCGCCATGGTCAACCGTTTGCTTCCTTTTATTGCGGAACACTTGGTCATAGTCATTGAAGCAAAAAATATAGTGGCTACCATGCACCATGCCTATCAACAAGTTTCCAGTTTTGATACTGGTTTTGGAATGTTTTTGGCTGGTCCTTCCAAGACTGCAGACATAGAACAGAGTCTGGTGATTGGGGCTCATGGAGCCAGAAGTTTATTGGTTTGTATTATTCCCTAATACTAGACCTTCTTACACATAAGTTAATATACGCAATCCCTGTAAACAAGATGATGGCAGCTATGAGCAATGCCATATCTATCATGGGTATGCTCCAATAATTCAATGCGGCAATTCCTTGAATCATAAGTAATGTTTCATTGATGATAATTCCAAAAACAAATATGCCAATAGCTTTAGATAATGGTAGATGGGTTTGTAAAAAATGTTGGCTCCAAGTAAAAGCAATTAAAAAAATGCTCACAAATCCCAATAAGACCAAGTGCAAATAACCAATGACAATGGGTCTAAATCCAAATGCCAACTGACTCAAGCTTGGAATGGTAGAACCTAACTGTAACAAGGTTTTGATGATAAATGCCAGACCTGCTAATTGGAATAGCCAAATGGATCCATTTGCGAATATAGGTTTCATCAAATCCTTAAATTGTAGTATGGTTTTAAGCACTAATACCAAGGCCCATACTTGCACTAAGGCTGCAATCACTACTATGCAATATGCCCAGATTGGAATAGGAAGCCAAAGTGCTGATAAAAAATAAGCTGGAATGCATGTTAACCCAAAGAGTAAAACAATTTTTTTTAAAGGCAATGCCAAGCCTTCTAAATTTTCTACTTTACCGAACAACAAACCCATGATGGCAAAAAAGAACCAACCATTGTATTGAAAGTGTAAAAAGAAATAAACGCTTGCTAGGTACCAATTTTGGTGAAGATTTTTTGTTGCCATCATCCAAGCCAATGCAAATGTTCCTAATGATGAAATGATATTTGCTAATAGGGAAAACTTAAAAGCCAGAATGCTAGCTATTCCCAAGCTATGATTATTTAAATCCTTCCAGTATTTTCTAGCAAATACATAGCTTATTAATATGGACAAAGTGGAAAAGCCAATAGAAATAGGGCCATATCCTTGAATAGGAAAACTGAATAACATGCCATAGGCTGATAACAGGTTGGCATTAATTAAATAGCTGTATTCTTTGTATACTTGATTTCCCTTAGCATTGGCTAATTCGGCAACCAAGAGAACAAACAATAAATGTGTAACCCAGCCTGTAAATGCAAAATGAGAATGCCCGTGTAATAAGTGTTTTTGATCTATCCAAGGCAAAGAGAAGGCAATTTTATACCTTAATACAACACCAATAAAGGCAACTAGAAAAAGGTTGAAGAATGCTAATTGAAGCCATTGCTTTTTCATGAATATCATTGCTTATTAAGCAAAGCAATGTCAATTCAAGCAGCATAATTATGATTGGAATCATATTCAACAATAGACCTTTCCCTTATCAATAGTTAAAACGCCTTTCTCGTGCATATTTCTAATTGTTCTGATCACAGTTTCAACTCTTAAACCGGTCATATCTGCAATTTGTTGGCGCGTTAAGTTTAGTTGGTTGCACTCAGGGCAAAAATTCTTGTTCTCTTTTTTTAAATAATTGAGTAGGGTTGAGATCCTTGCCTCGGGAGCTTGTAAAGCCAATGATTTTAATAATAAGAATTTGAATCTAACTCTTTTGGCAAGTAGTTTGGTAAAGGAGAAGTGAATATCTGGATTATCTCTAATGAGTTGTAGGAAACTGGTCTTACTCAATCTGATAATCATGGTGGGTTCTTCCGCAATAGCAGTAGCCGCATATGGGCCACCATCAAACAAAGGAATCTCACCAAAACATTCTCCCGGTTCAATAATGGTTTGAATGTATTCCTTTCCTTCTTCATCAATGTTAAACCATTTTACAGATCCAGATACCAATTGCATGTAGAATTGACAACTGGCCCCTTCTTTAAAAATGATTTCATCTTGGTCTAATTTTTTATAAGTGCCTCCCCATGCAAGAAGTAAGTCTACGTCTACCATAAAATGGAATTTAAGTATGTTGTAAAACTATCTTTCTGTAACCCCTATGCTCATGATTCTTATTAGCCAGTTACATGATTTTAATCATGTTTTCAATTTTTACTAATGGAAATATAGCTTTTTTTTAAGCAAGTTCTGCCCATATGATTTGACGCATAAAATGCCAAAACTAGGCTCAGTAATCTTGTATCCTTAATAACATGTAAAACAGAACAATATGAAAAGAGTCTTATTTGGATTAACCATTCTTTTGGCATTATATGCTTGTGGAAGCCAAGAAACTGCTAATCCTTCTTCAAATGCAACAGATGCAGCTAAGCCTGCAGAAAACACCGGTGGATATGATCCCAACAGAGGAGAGGGTAAATTTAAAGATGTGGTGGTTAATCCCAAATTAAATGCAACACTAGCAGAATCAGGTAATAAAGTCTATGCGGTAAAATGTAGTAGTTGTCATAAAACAACAGAGGAAAAATTGGTAGGTCCCGGTTGGAAGGGCGTGACCAGTAGACATAGTGCTGCTTGGATTTTGAATTTTATTACCAATACAGATGAAATGATTACAAAAGACCCTAAAGCGCAAGCCCAATTAGAAATCTGTTTGGTAAGAATGCCTAATCAAAACCTGAGTGACGATGATGCCAAAAGTTTGTATGAGTTTATGCGCAAAGTGGATGGTTTGCAATAAACAGTAGACCAATCATTCAATTTTATTTCTCAATTAAAAATAATGCTATGAATCTCTCTGCAAAAAAACTGTTAGCTGCTGCTTCAGTCATCTGTTTGATAGGGGTGCCTGCTTGTAAACCCAAAAATGCGGGAAATGCGGTCAGTGCCGATGCTGCATTGAAAGCCTATGTGGCACCTGGAAAATATGATAGTTATTACAATTTTGTATCTGGGGGCTTTAGTGGCCAAATGGCCGTGTATGGATTGCCCAGTGGTAGACTTTTAAGAGTAATTCCTGCTTTTTCTGTTGATCCAGAAAAAGGTTGGGGATTTAGTGAAGAAACCAAACCCATGTTGAATACCTCGCACGGATTTGTTCCTTGGGACGATCTGCACCACCCTGAATTGTCTCAAACCAATGGTGAAGTAGATGGTCGTTGGATCTTTGGAAATGCCAACAATACACCTAGGGTAGCAAGAATTGATTTGGCCACTTTTAGAACAGCAGAAATCATTGAATTGCCTAATAGTGCGGGTAATCACTCGTCTCCTTTTATTACCGAGAATACGGAGTATGTAGTAGCGGGTACCCGTTTCAGTGTACCTCCAGATAATGTCAATGGAGACGTTCCTATTAGTACTTACAAACAAAATTTTAAAGGAACCCTGAGTTTTATTAGTGTTGACAAGGGTGATGGTAAAATGGATATCGCATTCCAAATTCAGTGTCCAGGAGTCAATTTTGATTTAAGTCATGCTGGAAAGGGAAAGTCTCACGGATGGTTCTTCTTTAGTTGCTATAATACAGAACAAGCCAATACACTCTTAGAAGTAAATGCTTCTCAAAGGGATAAGGATTTTATCATGGCTGTGAACTGGAAAAAAGCAGAAGAGTACTTAAAAGCAGGAAAGGGTAGGAAGCAGTCCGTTAAATATGCTAGCAATAGATATGATGAGAAAACGCATACTGCAACATCTACTATTAAAACAGAAGTGATTGTATTGGATGCTAAGGAATTAAAAGATATCTGCTATATGATACCCTGCCCCAAATCACCACATGGTTGTGATGTAGATCCAACTGGTGAATACATTGTTGGTAGTGGCAAATTGGCTGCTTTAATTCCTGTATTCAGCTTTGACAAATTAGTAAAAGCCATAGCTGCCAAAGATTTTATTGGAGATTATGACGGTATTCCTGTTGTGAAGTATGAGTCAGCTTTGTATGGAGAAGTGAAAAAGCCAGGCCTAGGGCCATTGCATACCGAATTTGATGGTAAGGGAAATGCCTATACCTCTTTCTTTGTTTCTAGTGAAGTAGTTAAATGGAATATCAAGGATTTAAAAGTACTAGATCGCGTTCCTACCTATTATTCAGTAGGGCATTTATGTATTCCTGGAGGAGACAGTAAAAAACCCTCACCTAAATATTTGATTGCTTATAATAAGATTACCAAGGATCGCTATTTACCCACAGGGCCAGAGCTTGCTCAGAGTGCCCAACTCTATGATATTAGTGGAGAAAAAATGCAATTGATTTTAGACTTCCCAACTATCGGTGAGCCGCATTATGCACAGGCTATTGAAGCTGATATAGTGAAAAAGAATTCTGTTAAATTCTTTAAAATTGATGAGAACAAACACCCTTATGTTGCCAAGGGAGAGGGGGCTACAAAAGTAGTTAGAGAGGGTAATAAGGTTCATGTGTACATGACTTCTATTCGTTCTCACTTTTCTCCAGATAATATTGAAGGAGTAAAAATGGGTGATGAAGTATATTTCCATGTAACCAATTTGGAACAAGATTGGGATGTGCCTCATGGTTTTGCTGTAAAAGGTGCTGTTAATGCAGAATTATTGATCATGCCTGGTGAAACACAAACCTTAAAATGGGTACCAGATAGAGTAGGTATGTTCCCTATCTATTGTACCGATTTCTGTAGTGCTTTACACCAAGAAATGCAAGGATATGTGCGAGTTTCTCCGGCAGGTAGTGCTACTCCATTGACTTTTAGTCTAGGTGCTACAAATACAGACAAATCAGCTCCCAAATCAAAATAGCTTTCAACCAATCCATTGGGTATTTTCCCAATGGATTGGTCTTTGTTTTACCATTATATCCTAATTATGAAAACGCTTTCAAGGGTGTTACTGTTTGTTTGTGGAATAGCATTGTTAGTGGTATTGTTTGTTCCTATGTGGCGCATTGAATTAGACGCTCCTCAATATCCAGAAGGCTTAATGATGCAGATTTATCCCAATAAGCTTGGTGGTAATGTAGATATCATCAATGGATTGAATCATTATATAGGAATGAAAACCTTGCATGACCATGATTTTGTGGAATTCAAGGTATTACCAGGTATTATTGTTTTTTTTAGCATTGCCTGTTTGTTAGTAGCGGTTCTTGGTAAACGAAAATGGCTAGAATGGTTACTGGGTATTTTTATTTGTTTTGGTATTATAGCCATGGCTGATTTTTGGCGATGGGAATACCAATATGGACATGACCTTAACCCCGATGCAGCTATTCGAATTCCGGGAATGGCTTACCAACCTCCATTAATAGGATTTAAACAATTACTCAATTTTGGGGCTTATTCCATACCTGATATTGGGGGATGGATTTTTGTTGCAGTGGGTTGCTGTTTATTGGCCTTGGTTGTTTTTGAAAGAAAACTAAAGAAAGCGGCTAGTCAGCTATATGCTGCAAAATTAATGATGTTATTGATGGCAGTTAGTTCAATGTTAGTTTCTTGTTCTTCTGGGCCATCGGTCATTAAAATTGGAAAAGATAATTGCCAATTTTGTAAAATGACCATCAGTGATCCCAAATTTGGCGCGGCTTATTTAACAGGAAAAGGTAAGACCTATAAATTTGACGATATCAAGTGTATGCAAGACTTTCTTAAATCTAAACAAATTGTCAGTACTTCTAGTGATGAAGTTTGGTTTGTAAATTATCTTAGTCCACACCAATTGATTAAACTTGAACAGTCTTTTCTTTTGCAGGGAGGTGCTATTAAGACACCTATGAATGGAAATTTGGCGGCTTTTGCCAATGAGTCTGATCAAAAACAAATTTCCCAATCTCTTTCAGCAAGTCCTGTAATTAAGACATCAATTCTCCAATGATGAAAAGCTGGATCATTATAGCGACTATTTTTTTTTGGTTGAATGGGTATTCCAAAACTATAACAGTTGGCGGAAAAAATGGTATTTCAACTATCAAACAAGCCATTCAGTTCTCATCTGATGGAGATACCATTATAGTTCATCCAGGACGGTATAGAGAAGGGAATATTGTCATCAATAAAAGCATTGTTCTAAAAGGAATTAAACTGCCCGTATTAGACGGGCAACACAAATTTGAATTGATTTCTATCAAGGCAAATGCGGTTGTAGTAGATGGATTTAAAATTATTCATTCTGGCGTTTCCAGTATGGAAGACATGGGTGGGATCAAGATTTATGATTGTAGAGATGTAGTTATTCAAAATAATGTATTGGAAGACACTTTTTTTGGTATTTACACCCAGTTTGGAAAAAATTGCAGTATTCTCAATAATCAATTAACTGCCATTAGTAAAGAGGAACAACAAAGTGGAAATGGCATTCATTGCTGGAAAAGTGACAGTATGCGCATTATTGGCAATACCATCACGGGACATAGAGATGGCATCTATTTTGAATTTGTAACCCATTCCATTATCTGGAGAAATTATTCACATGGAAATATTCGTTATGGATTGCACTTCATGTTCTCAAACGATGACGCATACGTAAGCAATCAATTTAAAGGAAATGGGGCAGGAGTGGCAGTGATGTTTTCACATGGAGTCAAAATGTTTAGCAATCGTTTTGAGGACAATTGGGGAGATGCTGCTTATGGCTTATTATTAAAAGAAATTTCTGATAGTTATATTGAAGCAAATGTATTTGTGAAAAATACAAGTGGCATTTATATGGAGGGGGCAAGCAGGGTACACTTGTTCAAAAATCTTTTTGAAAATAATGGGTGGGCCATGAAAATTCAAGCAAGTTGCATGGATATTCAGGTGGAAAAAAATAATTTCCTCGGCAATAGTTTTGATGTTAGTACCAATGGAAGCTTGGTGTTAAATAGTTTCAATGGCAATTTTTGGGATAAGTATGAAGGGTATGATTTAAATAAAGATAAGATAGGTGACCTGCCTTATAGGCCAGTAAGTATGTATTCTATGATAGTTGAAAAGAATCCACCTGCCATGTTATTGTTTAGAAGTTTTATTACCTCCTTACTTGATAAAACGGAAAAGATTTTACCAAGTATTACCCCCGAAGGACTAAAAGATAATTTTCCATTAATGAAAAAAGCATTCTAATTAATCAATCTACCTATGATTATAGCTACAAATGTATCCAAACGATTTTCCAAACTACAAGTATTAGACAATATTAGTCTTGCTTGTAATGTTGGTGAATGTATTTCTTTAATAGGACCCAACGGAAGTGGAAAGACAACTTTGATCAAATGTATTTTGGGTATGGTGATGCCGGACAGTGGTTTTATCACATTTAATGGGAAAAATATTTTACACGATTGGAATTTTAGAAGTCAAATAGGCTACATGCCACAAATTGGCCGTTATCCGGATAATATGACCATTGGGAATTTGCTTTCTATGATGAAAGATATTAGAAATCATCATGGAGAATTAGATGAGGACTTGGTTTTTGCATTTGAGTTGAATAGCATGTTGCAAAAAAAGATGCGTACGCTATCAGGTGGAACCCGTCAAAAAGTGAGTGCCGCTTTAGCTTTTTTATTCAACCCCAATGTCTTGATTTTAGATGAACCAACTGCCGGATTAGATCCTGTTGCTACAGAAATATTAAAAGAGAAAATTATCAAGGAGAAGCAAAAGGGTAAATTAATTTTCATCACTTCACATGTATTGAGTGAATTGGATGACCTAGTTACCCAAGTAGTTTTTATGCAAGAGGGTAAATTGGTATTCCATAAATCTATAGAAGACCTTAGGGAATATACCGGAGAACTAAAACTGAACAAAGCCATTGCTAAAATTATGGTGAAGCAAACTGTCTAATAATAAATAGGTATGAAAAAAATCATCAAATATGTATTGGTTGATATTATTCAAAATAGAATAGTACTTATATATACCCTATTTCTATTGGTAACCAGTTTTAGTGTTTTTAGCTTGGAAGACAATAGTAGTAAGGGATTGCTAAGTATGCTCAATGTGAGTATTTTAATTGTGCCGTTGGTAAGCCTTGTGTTTTCTACTATCTATGTTTACAATAGTGCAGAGTTTCTAGAGTTATTGGTAAGCCAACCCCTTCCTAGGAAAAAAATTTGGTTAAGCCTTTACACCGGCTTAACAGCTGCTTTAATGTTGGCATTCTTGGTTGGTGTAGGAATACCACTTTTTGTATATGAGCCCGGATTAACTGCCGTTTTAATGACAATGTCGGGATTGTTTTTGACGGCTATTTTTGTAGCCATTGCACTTTTGGCCTCCGTTAAGACTAGGGACAAAGCAAAGGGAATTGGCATTGCCATACTGCTTTGGTTATATTTTTCCATACTTTTTGACGGACTTGTTCTTTTCTTGTTGTTTCAATTTGCGGATTATCCCTTAGAAAAATGGATGGTAGGCATTAGTAGCTTAAATCCTGTAGACCTTACTAGGGTTATGGTCTTATTGCAATTAGATATATCTGCCATGATGGGTTATACAGGGGCAGTCTTCAAAGATTTTTTTGGAACAGACCTAGGACGCATCATAACTGGTTTGTTTCTGCTTGCATGGGCAATTATCCCACTTTGGATTTCCACCAGGTTATTTCATAAAAAAGATCTCTAAATGTTATGAAAAAAGACATTTTAAACAGATCAGATATAGAACTTTTAATTCAGTTATTTTATAAAAAAGTTCTGGAGGACGATTTGCTCTCGCCCATTTTTAATGAAAAAGTATTGGTTCATTGGGAAAGGCATATTCCACTCATGGTTGATTTTTGGGAAAATACTTTGTTCTTCTCAGGTAGCTACAAGGGAAATCCCATGACCCTGCACCAACATCTCAATAAAGTGCATGCACTGGATCAGTCACATTTTAATAGGTGGTTGCTCCTGTTTACTACTACTATAGATAAACATTTTAAAGGTGCAAATGCCAGTATAGCCAAACGGAAAGCTAAAAAGTTAGCTTCTATTTTATCAGGGATGATTACAAAGGCTTAAAAGTAGGAATTCTATTATTAAAAAAGTGCAGCCTAGATGATGACTGCACTTTTTTAATGGGTAAACTTAATTTTTTGTAGCAGGTGGTAATAATACAACGTCTATAACATGTATGATACCATTTGAAGCAGGTATAGAAGCCACAATTGTTGCTCCGCCGTTGATGGTTACCTTTCCATCTTTTACCTGGATAGTAATATTTGATCCATTCACTTGACCAATCACTTGACCATCTTTAAAGGCGTCTGCTTTATAGACCCCAACAGATACATGGTATTGTAAAATGTCTGTCAAAGCATCTTTCTTTTCTGGTTTGATTAATCCTTCAACAGTACCGGCAGGTAATTTATCAAACGCAGCATTGGTTGGTGCAAATACCGTAAATGGACCTGTATTACTTAGCACATCTACCAATTCAGCAGCTTTTACTGCGGCAACCAATGTGCTGTGGTCTTTACTCCCAACAGCAATTTGAACCACGTTCTTTTGAGAAACATCATCTTGGACGCCGGATTGACCAGCCATTTTTTCTTCCGCTGATTTGGGGCTTTCTGTACTGGTACTTGCACTATCTTGGCAGGCATGTAAGAATACAGTACTACTACAGATGACCACAAAAAATAACTTTTTCATGTATTTTCATTTTGATGAATTAATACTATAAAGCTATCTTTTGTAGTTTATTTCAACTGTGATTCAAATCATAATTGCATTAAATTATCCTATCAAAAAGCTCACTCCTTCCGTTAGTGGTGCACATAGGTCTGCAATTTTTCTATTCTTGCAAAGCTGTTCAAATCTGTCTCTAACTTCTTTGTAATCATAATGTATAGGGCATGGGTGTGTAGCCGCACATTTACTCAGCCCCAAACCACATCTTTTAAAAACATCCGCGCCATCTATGGCCATGACAATTTGTAAAATAGGCTGTTTTAATTGCGCTTTTGTCATATAGAATCCACCCGTTGGTCCCTTGGAACTTTCTATTACATCAGCTTTAACCAGGGTTTGTAATAATTTCCCTACTGTATGAACACTGGCTCCAATTTCAGCAGCAATAACTGGAATTCCCATTTTTTCATCTGATTCAATTTTAGATGCTAAAAAGATTACTGCTTTAATGGCTGTTTGACAAGTGAGACTAAGCATGGCACATTAATTTTTAACAAGATTTTTTTCCAATTGCAAAGCTTTTGGGAAAAGAATATTGTTTTCCAAATGTACGTGCAAGTGTAGGTCTTCTTCAAATTCTTCTAATACGGCATATAACAATTGATAACTTTTGCATGCACTTGCAGGAAGTTTATAATTTTTTGTGGCCTGCCTAATTTCCAATAAGTGTTCACCAACCACTTCGTGTTCCATCTCCATCATATTAATAGGATTTTGAACCGTTCCAAATTGACATCCAAATTGGGTTTTGTCTAGGTCTTTGTGCATGACCAAGGCCTTCACGTATGGGAAAAGAACTCTTTCTTCTTTAACCATATGAGACATCATTTCTGAATCTATCAATTCTACCAATTCCTTGATCCTTGTTAATTCTGGGTGACTTTCAGCATGTTTAAATGCCACTTTTTGAGAAAGGGCTTTTAGTTCTGGGAGTCTATTCCGAACATAGTAATGATGTGTGTTAACAATATAGTCGGCCAGAAAATCTGGTTTCCATTCTAAATAGGGGGGATGTTTTCCTTTTCCCAATTGGTCAATCATGGCCAATTCCTCTTCCAATCTGCTGCTATCTAAACCTTTTTCTTCACAAGCTTTTTTCAGCGTTTTCTTACCACCACAACAAAAGTCTAAGCCATTTTGTCTAAGAAGAAGCGCTTTTCGCATATCTGATGCTGCTAATTCTCCCAAAGTTGATTGGTGTATATCAACTCCATTTTTAGTAATAGTGACTATCCACCATTGTGGGCCTTTTTCAAGGTATTCCCAAGAAAAAGTATTACCTCTTTCTGCCAGTAATTGGTAGTATAATGGTTTGGGATCATGGTCATTATGAATGGTGAGTGTTTCTGCTGCAGCAAGTTGATCAAATCGATTAAATATGGTTGGGTGTTTCATCTTGGGTTCTAGCAGTGTTACGTCTAAACTGTTTTCTGTTTGCATCTCTTGGTTTTTTGTTTGCTATACAAAGCTAGTAGTTTTTATTTAATAAAAGTAAATAAATACTTTTATTATTTTTCAAACCAAATCTCTCATCCAAGTTTTGTACATTAGTGATTCAATACTACTATATGAAAAAAGGAATTTACCTTATACTAGCCCTGTTTGTTCTCCATACGGCACATGCACAATCAAAAGACAGTTTGCAAGTGGCAAAAGCCGTAAACAAGCTGGCCGAGCTAATGGTCAATCCAGACAAAGCAGCACTAGAAGCATTGGTGTCTGATCAAGTGAGTTATGGACATTCTGGTGGTAAATTAGAAGGTAGAACTTCTTTTATTGAATCATTGACCAGTGGTAGTTCTGATTTTGTAAAGATTAATTTGACAGACCAAACTATTCAGTTGTTTGGTAAAACTGCCATTGTAAGAAACAAATTATTTGCTTCCACTAACGATGGTGGAAAACCCGGCGAAGTAAAACTAGCCCTAATCTTGGTTTGGCAAAAGCAACAAAAGGCTTGGAAATTAATTGCGCGTCAAGCAGTAAAATTGCCTTAAGCACTTACCTCATCAACCAAGTATAAGATAGATCGATAGTCTTTGGCAACAGAGGCTGATAAAGACATTTCACAGGTCTTACCTGTAGAATAATATCCGTCATAATCTTGTTGATTTACTTCTAGAGCTTCTGTTCTAGTGGCAGATGCTGTTAGTCCCGGATAATAAAATCCTCTATCTCCCGCCATACCACAGCATCCTGCACTCACGGGTATATCAGCTTTGGCTGAACAAGCATTCCCGATTACACGCATTTTTTCTACCAAGTTCATTTTATATGTGCTACAAACTGGATGAAATACAATATTCTTTTTAGGAGTACTAATGTTTAGATTGGGAATCACAGTGTCTGCAAGAAAAGCTACAATGTCTATGATTTGAATGCTGTCAAATTTTTGTTGATTTTCTTTACTCAAATACGGTCTACTATGCTGCATGGAATGTGTACAGGAAGTAGTATCCATGACTACTGGAATCTGACCTTGATTGGTCCATTTCCATAATTTCTCAATAGTTTGATTGGCAGTATGTGAATAGGCATCTTGAAATCCTTTGGATGAAAATGCTTGACCACAACAAGTCCCATTCAAATCATTTGGGATTAATAATTCCAATCCCGCTTTTTTGCAAATGCGCAATGCCAAGTCTACAGTTGATTCCTTTGAATCCTTGTCTGCACCCATCATCCGGCTAATGCAGGAATTAAACCATACAGCAGCGGCTTGAATAGGTTCATTGCTGTTAGTAGCAATGGGGCCAGTCATCTCATTAGACCATAATGGAAAGGATGGAATCAAAACACGAATACCCTTGGTCAAATTGGGCATGGTTTGTTTGCCCAATAATCGGTTGGCAAATCGGCCTGTTTTTACAGCGGTCTTAACCAGTGTTTCAACAGTGCCAAAATGTTTGGCTACCATCAGGGCCATGGCATTGGCATTGGGTGAATGGTTTTCTCTTCTCAGTCTTTTCACCAAATCACCAGTATTAATATCTACTGGGCATTCTAGTGCACAAAGCCCGTCTACCGCACAGGTATCCAAACCATCAAATTGGTATTCTTTGAGCAACTGCTGATAAGTTGCTGTATTTTTTTCTTTGGATAGTCTTTGTAAGGCCCTTCTAACCACAATCCTTCTTCTGGGTGTCATAGTAAATTCCCTGCTTGGACATCTATGTTCACAGTAGCCACATTCAATACATTTGTCTACTTCTTCTTCTACTACTGGAAGGGTTTTCAAGTTTTTGATATGACAATCCTTGTCTTCATTGATAATCACCCCAGGGTTTAATAATTGGTGTGGATCAATTAAAGCCTTTAAATCTTTCATGATCATAAAAGCATCTTGCCCCCATTCATCCGCAATAAAAGGTGCAATCTGTCTACCTGTTCCGTGTTCTGCTTTTAAGGAACCCTTGTATTTGTCTAGCACCAATACAGCTATATCCTTGGCCAATAATTCATAAGCTTCTACATCTGATGAATGGTTAAAGGATTGCGATATGACAAAGTGCAAATTGCCTTCCTTGGCATGCCCAAAGATGATTCCATTGTTAAAGCCATGTTTGATCATGAGTTCCTGTACTTCTAATACAGCTGGTCCCAAGACCTCAACTGGGAAGGCAATGTCTTCTAATAAAACCGTACTACCTTTTTCTCTGGCGGCTGCAACAGAAGGATACATTCCTTTGCGTAGTTTCCAATACTTGGCTTGTTGCATTGGATCTATACTAAACTCGTATGGTAAAACAGTAGATAAATTGCCTAGCACTGGTTGCGCATTTGCTAAAATGGCTGCTAGTGCTTCACTTGAATCTGCATGGTATTCACAAAGAATGGCCGTTGCATTTCCAGGAAGTGTTTTTAAAGCAGCGGGCGAATAGGGATGGGCATCAATGGATCTTAATGCGGCACGGTCCATTAATTCCAATGCGGCAGCACCAGTTTCTTTTAAACCAGCAATGGCGTTGCAAGCCATTAATGGGTTTTCAAAATACAACATGGCCGTTGCCTTGAAAGCCAAATCTGGCAAGGTTTCCAAAACAGCTTCTGCTATAAATGCCAGTGTTCCTTCTGCGCCAATTAACAAATGAACCAAAATATCTAGTGGGTGCTCAAAATCCAGAAAGGCATTTAAGCCATAACCCACTGTATTTTTTAATTGGTATTTTCTCCTAATGCTGGCAACTAATTCAGGATTACTTTTTAGCCTTAATTGTAAATCAAGAATGCCTTGGTATAGAGCGCTTTTTTCTGTTTGAAATTTGATATAATCATTTGGCTCTGCAGAATTAAAGTAGCTACCATCGGGTAACATAAAAGCCATACTCTTGATGGTATGATAGGCATTTTGAACCACGCCGCAACACATCCCACTGGAATTGTTAGACAAAATTCCACCCATCATGGCCGCGTTAATAGAAGCGGGATCGGGCCCTATTTTTCTACCCCAGGTTTTGAGTAATTGATTTACTTGAGCACCAATAATCCCTGGTTGAACTTGAACAAAATTCCCTTGATCCAATACTTTTGCGCCTTGCCAATACCTGCTTAAATCCACTAAAATGCCATCGGTGATGGCTTGTCCTGACAGGCTGGTGCCACCTGTTCTAAATACCATGGGAATGCCCTTGGCTTGAGAGAATTGAAAAATGGCTTTGACATCATCTAGGTTTGCAGGCTGAACTACAGCTTGTGGCACTAGATAATAAAAACTAGCATCACTAGCATAGCTATACCTATCACTAATGCTGGCTTTGATTTTTTCTTTGGGAAGAATTTCTAATAATGCTTCTTGAATATCCATCAGTTGCTACAAGCTTTAAAAATCAATCCATGATTGATTGGGCAATTCAAAGTTACCAAAACTGGTCTTGATTCAAAGGGTATTTCTATGCCAAAGCATTCCATTTTGTAACTTCATTTCAAATAGCAACCATGTCTAAACAAGTTTTGATTGAAGTATGTGCTTTTAACCTTGAGAGTTGTATCAATGCCCAAGCAGGTGGTGCGGGTAGGGTAGAACTCTGTGGGAATCCAACAGAAGGTGGTACTACTCCTGCTCCTGGCGTTTTAATTCAAGCAAGAAAACTATTAGACATCAAATTGTATCCCATTATCCGCCCAAGAGGTGGCTACTACTATTATAGTCAAGATGAAATTGAAAGTATTCATCAAGACATTTTGTTTTGTAAGCAAATTGGATGTGATGGTATTTCTATTGGTGCACAACAATTAGACGGTAGGCTTGACGCGGATTTGTGTAAACAATTTGTGGAATGGGCTTATCCCATGAAAGCTACATTGAATAAGGCTTTTGACTTATCACCCAATTTGGAGGAGTCATTAGAAATAGCCATTCAGGCTGGCTTTGAGCGCGTCTTAACCAGTGGGGGAAAAAGAGCTGCCATTGATGCCCTTGACATTTTAAAAGGCCTCATACATCAAGCAGGAGATAGAATCATCATCATGCCTGGTTGTGGTTTGCGAAGTTATAATGTAGGAGCCATCGCGCAAGCAACACAGGCCCTTGAATACCATAGTGCCGCAAGGGTAGACAAGGCCAATCCATTGAGTTATCAGAATCCATTGGTACATGATCTTGGCAGTGTATTCAATGCATCGGCCGATGAAGTGCGATTGATTAAGGCCAATGCGGAAGCTGCTATAATCTAGACCATTATTTTAAGAGAAATTGAATGGCTTCTCTGGCAATTTCAGAATCGCTATCCTTGGGTGTGGCCAATAAAATATCGGTATATAAATTTGGTTTCTTGAGTTCTAAAAAACCAAGTTCTGGATAGTTATAACTTTTGACAATATTGGTAGGTACAATAGAAATACCTAGTCCATTTTTGACCAATTGAATAATGGAGGAAATATTATTAGACTCGTGTACAATTTTTGGCGCAAACCCATATTTGGCGCAGATTTCAATCAAGCTATCGTAATAGAAGGGGGCATATTCTTTGTTGAAGAATACAAAGGTCTCGTCTTTGAGTTTGGCAATCTCTTTTTCAGATTTAATATTCACGTTGGCCCTATTAAAAACCAAGGAATAACTATCTCTGAACCATAAATTAGTTTCTATATGTGGGGAATACAATGGAGCTCTAATAATACCCAAATCAATCTTGCCTTGTTCCAATCCAATCACTTGTTCTACCGTAGGAACTTCGTATAACCTAAAATTGACAAAGGGGTATTTGGCGGAGAGAAATTTAACCAACTCGGTAATATCGCCAGAAAAAGTGGAACTGATATAGGCAATCCTAAATTCCCCACTAATATGTTGCCCCATTTTCTGTGCCTTCAGGTTAATCCTATCAAGGTTTTGTAATAATTGGGTAATTTCTTTTTGATAAAATTTACCGGCTTCTGTGAGCACCACTTTTTTGTTATTCCTATTAAACAATAAAGTGCCCAATTCCTGCTCCAATTCCTTGATCTGCCTACTCAAAGGAGGCTGTGCGATAAACAATTTCTCAGATGCTTTGGTAAAGCTTAATTCCTTGGCTAGGGTCAGAAAATATTTCAGGTGTCTGATTTCCATGATACTTTAAAGGTATTAATAATAGTCAAAATAAGTATAAATAAGTCATAATAAATCAAGTTAAATTTGTCTTCCCACTAGGGGTAATCCATTTTAGACATTCATCAAATTCATTCATAATGAGCCATCAACCTACCACCTTATTTGACAAAGTATGGGATGCACACGTGATCCGAAAAATTGAAGACGGACCAGATGTGTTTTTAATTGACCGTCATTTTATACATGAAGTAACCAGCCCTGTGGCATTTCTTGGTTTGGAAACCAGGGGCATTGATGTATTGTTTCCAGAACGCACATTTGCTACTGCTGACCACAATACCCCAACTATTAACCAACACTTGCCCGTTGCTGATCCACTTTCAGCTAATCAACTTAAGGCACTTGAAACCAATTCTGCCAAATACGGCATCTCCCATTGGGGATTGGGTAATCCTAAAAACGGGATTGTGCATGTAGTTGGACCAGAAAATGGAATTACCCAACCTGGTATGACCATTGTTTGTGGAGATTCCCATACTTCTACCCATGGTGCTTTTGGTGCCATTGCTTTTGGGATTGGAACTTCAGAAGTTGAAATGGTTTTGTCTTCACAGTGCATCATGCAACCCAAGCCAAAGAAAATGCGCATCAATGTGAATGGCGTATTGGGTAAAGCAGTAACACCTAAAGACGTGACTTTATTCATCATTGCTCAATTGACCACTGCAGGTGCAACGGGTTATTTTGTAGAATATGCTGGTGACGTATTTGAAAACATGAGCATGGAAGGCCGTATGACGGTTTGCAATATGAGTATTGAAATGGGTGCAAGAGGCGGTATGATTGCCCCTGATGAAACCACGTTCAATTATATTAAAGGAAAAGAAAAAGCACCCAAGGGCGATGCATGGGATCAGGCATTGGCTTATTGGAAAACCTTGCAAACAGACGCTGCTGCTCAGTTTGACAAAGAATATAGTTTTGACGCTGCAGATATTGAGCCCATGATTACCTATGGTACCAATCCTGGTATGGGTATGGGTATTTCTAAAAGCATTCCCAAAGCAACTGATTTAGAAGGAGGGGTAGCTACTTATGCCAAATCACTCAAATACATGGGCTTTGAAGAAAGCGAACCCATGATTGGTAAAAAAGTAGATTATGTATTTATTGGTAGTTGTACCAATGGACGCATTGAAGACTTTAGGGCATTTGCCAGTATTATAAAAGGACGCAAGAAAGCAGACCATGTAACCGCTTGGATTGTACCAGGCTCTCATATTGTAGAAGCACAGATTAGAGAAGAAGGAATTTATGATATACTAACAGAAGCAGGTTTTCAATTAAGACAGCCAGGTTGTTCTGCTTGTTTGGCCATGAACGATGACAAGATTCCTGCAGGCAAATATGCTGTAAGTACTAGCAACAGAAATTTTGAAGGACGTCAAGGTCCCGGAAGCCGCACCCTTTTGGCTAGTCCACTGGTGGCAGCTGCTGCAGCTGTTACTGGCGTAGTAACTGACCCAAGAGAACTGTTATAATTCAACATTTTTAAATTTTAGAATCAATTATTATGGCTTACGATAAATTCACCAAATTAACCAGTTCTGCAGTGCCTTTACCCATTGAGAACGTGGATACTGATCAGATAATACCTGCACGTTTTTTAAAAGCAACGGAGCGTAAGGGTTTTGGCGACAATCTTTTTAGAGATTGGAGATACAATAATGACGAAACGCCTAAACAGGATTTTGTATTAAACAATCCCATCTATACAGGCAAAATATTGGTAGGTGGTAAAAACTTTGGAAGTGGTTCCAGCCGTGAACACGCTGCATGGGCCATTTATGATTATGGTTTCCGTTGTGTAGTATCCAGCTTTTTTGCAGACATCTTTAAAGGGAATGCCATTAATGTAGGCATTTTGCCTGTACAAGTTTCTGAACCATTTTTAGAACAAATTTTCCTAGCCATTGAAGCAGATCCCAAGGCAGAATTAACCGTTGATTTGGAAGCTCAAACCATTAGTATTGTAGCAACAGGCGCAACTGAATCCTTTGCCATCAATGGATACAAGAAACACAACTTGTTGAATGGCTTTGATGACATTGATTACTTGCAAGCAATGAAAGAAGAAATCAAGGCTTTTGCATCAGCTAAAGCTTATTAATAGTCTACAAATACTAACTGTGGAACAGCAACATATAGAAATCATGGACACCACACTCCGCGATGGGGAACAAACCAGCGGCGTGTCGTTTTCAGCATCTGAAAAATTAACCATTGCCAAACTACTTTTAACTGACTTAAAAGTTGACCGAATTGAAATTGCCTCAGCTAGGGTTTCAGAAGGAGAATTTCAGGCAGTGAAGAAGATTACAAATTGGGCCAAAGAAAACGGCTACCTAGATAGGGTAGAAGTACTCACATTTGTAGATGGAGAAGTGTCCGTTAATTGGATGTTGGAAGCAGGTGCAACCGTGATGAATCTTTTAACCAAGGGTTCTTTGAATCACTTAACTCATCAACTGAAAAAAACTGCTGAACAGCATTTTGCAGAAATTGCTGCTGTATTGCATTTGGCTAAGGAGAAGGGGTTAAAAAGTAATGTGTATTTAGAAGACTGGAGTAATGGTATGCGCCATTCCAAAGAATACGTGTTACAGTATTTAGATTTTTTACAACAGCAACCTATTGAAAGGGTTTTGTTGCCTGATACTTTGGGTGTATTAATCCCTTCTGAAGTAACTGAATTTGTTGGTGAGCTAGTTAAGCGCTATCCGCAACTGCATTTTGACTTTCATGCACACAATGACTATGACCTAGGCACAGCCAATGTATTGGAAGCTGTAAAAGCAGGTGCCAAGGGTATTCACCTAACCATAAATGGGATGGGTGAGCGAGCCGGTAATGCAGCGCTTGCTAGTGCTGTTGCCGTTTTACATGATAATCTGAAGTCTGTTAAAACATCTGTGAATGAGCAGGCCCTTTATTCTGTAAGTAAACTAGTAGAAACCTTTTCTGGTATTCGTATCCCTTCAAATAAGCCTGTAGTTGGAGAGCACGTATTCACACAAACAGCGGGCATACATGCAGACGGAGACAAGAAGAATAATTTGTATTTCAATGACCTGATGCCAGAAAGGTTTGGGCGTCAAAGAAAATATGCTTTAGGTAAAACCAGCGGCAAAGCCAATATTGAAAATAACCTCAATGAATTGGGGATTCAATTGTCAGAAGAAGATCTCAAAAAAGTTACCCAAAGGATTATTGAATTGGGAGACCTAAAAGAAATGGTTACTCAGGCAGACCTGCCATATATTATTTCTGATGTACTAGATAGCAGTGCCATTGAAGAAAAAGTACAGGTTGAAAATTATGTACTCACACATTCTAAAAACTTAAGGCCTTCTGTTACACTTAGAATTGTGATTGAAGGAGAATCATTTGAAGAAAGTGCGCAGGGCGATGGTCAATACGATGCCTTTATGAATGCATTGAAAAAAGTGTATGCTATTAAACAAATAGCGCTACCACAATTAACCGATTATACCGTGCATATTCCACCAGGTGGAAAATCCGATGCCCTTTGTGAAACCATCATCACTTGGATGAATCATGGCAAGGAATTTAAGACTAGGGGCTTGGATAGTGATCAAACGGTATCGGCCATTAAAGCCACTACCAAGATGTTAAACATGATGAATTAACCCACTTATTTAAAAACATAACAAAATGGCAAACAAACATATTTTAATAGTACCCGGAGACGGGATTGGTCAAGAAGTAACAGCAGTTGGTAAATTAGTTCTAGACAAAATTGCTGAAAAATTTGACCACAATTTTACTTATGACACCGCATTGATAGGACATGTGGCTATTGAAGCAACTGGGAATCCCTTGCCAGATGAGTCTTTAGAAAAAATGCGTCAATCAGATGCCGTGCTTTTTGGCGCGGTAGGTCATCCCAAATATGACAATGATCCTTCTGCAAAAGTGAGACCAGAACAAGGTTTGTTGAAAATGCGCAAAGAATTAGGTCTATATGCTAATTTACGTCCAATCAAATTATTTGATGAATTATTGAGTGCTTCAAGCATTAAACCTGAAATTTTAAAAGGAGCTGATATTTTATTTTTTAGGGAATTGACTGGGGATATTTATTTTGGTGAAAAGGGAAGAACCAATAATGGGGATACTGCTTATGATCATGCGGTCTATAACCGTTTTGAAGTGGAAAGAATAGGCCGTAAAGCTTTTGAAGCAGCCAGAACAAGAAGAAAAAAACTTTGCTCAGTAGACAAGGCCAATGTATTAGAGACTAGCCGTCTTTGGAGAGAAGAAATTCAGAAATTGGCTTTGGAGTATCCAGACGTTGAGGTAGAACACCAATTTGTTGATAGCACGGCCATGATGCTGATCAAAGACCCAACCCGTTTTGATGTAGTGGTAACTGCCAATTTATTTGGAGATATTCTAACTGATGAAGCTTCTCAAATTGCTGGTTCCATGGGCATGTTGGCTTCTGCTTCTATTGGAGACGGTACAGGGGTATATGAACCCATTCATGGTTCTGCACACGATATTACTGGAAAAGGGGTGGCCAATCCTTTGGCTTCCATTCTTTCTGTTGCCTTATTGCTGGATATTTCTTTTGGTATGAAAGCAGAATCTGAGTTGGTGATCAGTGCAGTGGATAAAGTATTAAAGCAAGGATTTAGAACTAGAGATATTGCAGATGCAACAACTGCTCCTGAGAATATTCTGGGAACAGCTGCCATGGGCGAAGCTGTTTTGAAATGCTTATAAACATATAATCCTACACAAATTTGGTCCTTCAAAATGAAGGACCTTTTTTATTTCTGCATTTTTGGTTTTGAATCTGTACTTTAACTAATAGTTTTAGCTGTTAAATGGGTAATTAAGGAACAGACATGAGATTGAAAGGCTTTATTTTACTTGTTGTATTGATTTTTGGAAACTGGGCCATTGGGCAATCCAGCCGCCTTGATTCTTTGTTGAGGCTGCAAGAGCAGCACTTGAAGGAAGATTCTGGAAAAGTTCAGATATATATTGAATTAATGCGTGAGTATCGGGCACTAAAGCAAACTACTCAAAGGTATCAATACGCACAAAAAGCCATTGACCTTGGTGAAAAAATCAGGGTATTAAAACCAATTTATCCAATCTACAATACTTTTGGTTTACGCTATGAAGGATTTGGAGAATTTGAAAAATCTATCAAACATTACAATAGGGCAATAGAGTTGGCCCAACAGTTTCAGGATTTTGATGCGTTGGCAACTTATAGCATGAATTTAGGAACCGTGTACCAAAGTTTGGGTGATTTTCCCAAATCCCTTTCTCTAACACAAGTTGCCGCAAAGCACTATTTGGCTAAAAATATGCAGGAAAACCTGATGAGCTGCTATATTAATATGGGAGAGCTCTATAGCGATTTTCCAGACCAATTAGACCTTTCTTTAAGCTATTACCAAAAAGCAATATATGGATTCAAGCAACAGGGGAAAGATGGTCAAATTGGTGCTTATCAAGGTTATTCTGGTATTGCCAATTTACTTTTGAAAGTTTCAGAATCAGATTTTCGCAAACTTGGATTCGACTGGAATAAACGATATCTTATTTGTAAGACTTATTTGGATTCAGCAGAAATATTGGCAAAGGAAATTAACGACGAAGACTGGTTGGGTGGTGCCAAAAAGAATATTGGATATTTTGAAGAAACACAATCTCACTATGATAATGCTTTGACGGCTTTTGAAACATCCTTGGTCATTTACAAAGAAATTGACCGGAAAAATGAAGTCTATCAGGCTGTTCTGAATATTGGCAGGGTCTATTTAAAACAGGTTAAACTGCAGCAATCTTTGCCTTGGTTAAGGTTGGCATTAACAGGAGCAAGAGAATTGAAAAATCAAATCATAGAAAAAGACGCTTTATTTAACCTAAGTCAGTTACACGAAAAGCAACAACATTTTGACAGCGCATATTTTTTTTACAAGCAATACATAGCTATTAGTGACGCCATCAATAATGATGAAAGAAAAAGAGAAATCTCCAGAAAGCAATTGCAATTTGAATTTGCCTCTAAAGAAAAAGAATACCAGACCAACCAGCAATTGGCAGATAATAAGATTGCACAACAACAGGCATTTGCTATTCAACAGCAACAAGAATTGAGTTTGCGTGAAAAGCAATTAGAACTGACCAATCGTGAGAAGCAAATTCAGCAATTGAATTATTTAAAAAAGCAGGCTGAACTAGAGAATGAGAAAAAGCTGAGTACTGCTCAATTAAAGCAAAAAGACTTAGAGAAAAAATTAGAAATGGGGGTTGCTGATCAAAAGCTCAAAGACCAGCAATTACAGTTAACCAATAATCAGCGGATCAGTTATATCCTTGGACTATTTGCATTGGTTGTAACCATTGCCGCCATTTTTGCTTACAAAGCCAAGCAGAAAATGCAAAAATTGAATGAATTGGTGTTGGCGCAAAAATCAGAGCTGGAAGAAATGGGTAAGGTAAAGGACAAAGTGTTTAGCATTGTTAGCCATGATATGAGAGCACCAGTTAATAATCTTATTGCTTTTGGCTCTTTATTAGAGGATGATACTATTCCACAGGAAAAATTAGCTTTATATATTGATCAAATTAGGGGAACCTTAGACCATACTTCTTCCATGATGGAAAACTTGCTCAATTGGGCCTCCAGCCAAATGCAGGGTTTTGAACCAGTGATGGAAATGATAGACTTGCAGCCAATCATTGCTGATTGTTTAGAAGGAATAGCGCCCGCTTTGCAGAAAAAGCAAATAGAATTGGATAACCAGCTAAATCATTCATTGATGGTTTTTGGCGATAAGAATATGATTGAATTGGTAATCAGAAATCTGTTAAACAATGCACTTAAATTCTCTCATCAACAAAGTCTTATTAAAGTTTATGCCCAACAAGAAATGGGTACTGATTGCAGCATAGTGATTGCAGATAAGGGTATTGGTTTAAGTCAAGAGAAATTGAAATTGGTTAATTCCAACAATCTTAGGTCATTAGCTAGCACACCTGGAACCAATAGAGAAAAAGGAACTGGTTTAGGTTTAATGTTATGCAAACACTTTGCAAGGTTGATGGAAGGGCGTATTTCAGCAAGTTCTATTGAGGGTCAAGGTTCTACATTTCAATTGCACTTGAAAACCAAAGCAGGATAATTATTCTTTGAATCTAGAAAGGGTTCGTTTATTGATAAATTGGTCCATCAATAATTGTTTGTGAACGGTACTTACTGGAATCTGTTGTTGGTTGCTCAGTTTCAAATCAGTATTGGAAATGGATACAATCTGCTCAAGGTTAACCATGAATTGTTTATGTACACGCATGAATTTTGAAGGAGAGAGCTGCTTTTCTAGATTTTTCAAACTAATCAGCACCATATGGCTCTTATTGTCTTTTACCATAATCTTAGAAAAATCCCCCATGCTTTCTATATATAGTACGTCTTCAACATTGATTTTGATATGAGTATTATTTTCTTTGATAAAGAAAAAGTCCATTTCAGCTTCCTGTTGTACTGCATCTGTTTTTGAAGTACTGGATAATAGTTGTTCTTTTTGATTCAAAAAATCTAAAGCCCTATCAACAGACTTGATCAGTCTTTCTAGCTTTACAGGTTTTACAATAAAGTCCATTACGTCTAAATTGTAACTTTCTGCAGCATGCTCAGTATGGGCAGAGATAAAAATAAAGACTGGCGGCTGTTTTAAACTTTTCAGTAATTCAATTCCTGATAAGTCTGGCATATCAATATCAGAAAATACTATTTCAATGGGATGGTTTCTCAAATAGGAGAGTGCCTCCAAACCATCGGCAAAGCTTGCCATGAGTTCTAGCTGACCTAATTTTTTGATTTGCAATGCCAATGCATCCCGTTCAATTAAATTGTCTTCAATAATAATACAGGCCCGACCCATTGCTTCTTATATTCTAATGTATTGATATATAGTTACTTAGTTTCTAAAAATAAGGGATTATTGGTATTGTTGGCTAAAAAACTACTGCTTTTACCAAAGTTGCCGATTAACCGATATTTTGCCATTTATCCTTGGTCTAGTCACCAGTCCTACATTTTATCCTTTTTTTTACATGCTTTAGCATATTCTTAAGAAATTTCCTCCTTTTCAATCCTGTAGCGCTTTCCAGCCTGAATTTAACATAGGTTAACTAAGAAGTTAACACCACTGGTCACATCTTTTCTTTTAACGCTTTCATTGCTCACAATCCACTTTAATTGGGATGCAACCTGTTATAGTTTTGTCCTGTTGATTTGAAAACAAATAACAAACAGTTAAACACTAGATTAAAAAATTTAAAAAATAAACACATGAAGAAGTTAGTTTTTGCCGCAATGATTACCCTTTTTATTGGAACAACCGCTTTTGCTGCTCCCAAAGATGCGCCTTATAAATCCATTATTGCTTTGAAAAAAGCGTATCAACAATCCAATCAAATTACCTGGACTAAGTATGAAAGCTATCAAAAAGCAAGTTTGGTGATTTCTGGTGTAAGTACAGAAATGTTTTACAATCTGGATGGAGACCTGATTGGCACAAGCAAAACTTTTGCCTATGACAAGCTGCCCAAAAATGCCTTGAATCAAATGGCTATTAAATATGCCTACCCCGAATATGAATTAATTAAATGCATTGAATTTGTAAATGCAGACAATGAAACCAATTATTATCTGTCTTTAAGCGGTCTTAATGAAGACTTGTATTTACAGATCAGTGAGAAAGGTCAGATTTCTGAGTTGAACAATTAATCCCCCATAAATTCCAATATCCAAGCCTGCACCTAACCGTGCCGGCTTTTTTGTTTAAGGGATTGATTTTCAGTTAATTTTTCTTTTACCCAACTTTTAATGCAATTCTCTTAATTCCTTTGCCAAACGAATTCGTAGATTGCTACTTAATCCATAAATGATATCCCAAATTGTATCAAATCATGAGCAAAAAATATTTATCAGTTACAGTGCTAGCCATTTTTTTGTTAGGAGCCAGTTCCTTTGTTCAGACTTTTAACCTTGCAAAAAGTATTGCCAACGGTAAAGAAGCGTACACAGCAAATTGTCAGAACTGTCATATGGCAGATGGCAAGGGCTTGCCTGGCGCATTTCCTCCACTTGCTAAATCAAGTTATCTTAGTAAACCAGCTGGAGAATTAATTGCATACGTACTAAAAGGTCAAACAGGAGAGATTACAGTAAATGGTTCAGTTTACAATGCAGTGATGCCTGCACAGGATTATTTAACGGATGAGCAAATTGCTGACATCTATAATTATGTAAGGAATAGTTTTGGGAATAAGTCAACTGTGGCCATTACTCCAGCCATGGTATCTAAAAAAAGAACTGAATTGTCTAAATAAATGCAAGAGTCTAGCGCTATTGTTCAAGCTTATGATGCGGCTACTGCTGCAGGACTTGCCTGTGCACTAGCCTCAGTTGTGCATGTACAGGGATCATCTTACAGAAGACCTGGTGCAAGGATGCTGGTTACAGAAATAGGACAAATGACGGGAGCCATTAGTGGTGGCTGTTTAGAAGGGGATGCCCTAAGAAAAGCAGTTTTGGCAATGAGTCAGGGTAAGAATAAACTGGTAGTATATGATACCACTGATGATGAAGACGCCAGCATAGGAATTCAATTGGGTTGTAATGGCATTGTTAGTATATTATTTGAACCACTTCCAGTCATTGGTTGTAAACCCATTGAAGCACTAAGACAAACCTTGCAAACTAGATTACCACAATGGGTTTGTACTGTGTATGCTGCCAATCATGATAGCCATTTGGGAACCATGGATTTGCAAACCTTAACTGAGACGGTGCAAGATCAAATGGTACAAAATCTGATTCAACAACAAGTTGAAAAGCAGGAATCTAATCATTTTGAATATCAGACTGGAGCGCATCAACAAATGTATTTTTTAGATTATTGTTTGCCTCCTATTGCCTTATACATTGTTGGTGCTGGAAATGATGCTATTCCATTATTGAAAATGTCAAAGATTTTGGGTTGGCATACCACAATTGTAGATGGAAGGGTTACCCATGCTAATGCACAAAGATTCCCAGAAGCAAATGAAATTTTAGTGGGGAAGCCTACAGAAATTTTGCCCAAAATGGTAATTGACAATAGAACGGCCATAGTATTGATGACCCATAATTATCAATACGATTTAGCCATGTTGGAATCTTTGCTGACTGTAAATCTTCCTTATATTGGTTTATTGGGACCATCCGGCAAAAGAAACAGAATACTCTCTGAAATTCAAGACAAAGGTGTTGACTTAGCAACAATAGATTTGAATAAACTATATGGTCCAACCGGGTTAAATCTTGGGGCAGAAACGGCAGATCAAATTGCCCTTTCTATTTGCGCAGAGATTATGGCCGTGATTCATGAAAAGGAACCCATCCACCTGAAACTAAAAGACTCACCCATACATAGCGGCCAGTGAAACTAGGAGTAGTCATATTGGCGGCAGGTGCTGCAACTAGAATGGGTAAAGCAAAAATGTTATTGCCTTATGGTGAGCAAACCATTTTGGGTCATATAGTAGAAGAGGTAACAGCCCTAAATCCCGCCATCATCTGTTTGGTAACAGGAAAATACACAACAGAAATAGAAGCAGTTATTAATGTCAAGACCTTAGAAATGGTACCATTTGCAAATTGGCAAGCAGGCATGTCTGCCTCTATTCAATTTGGACTAACGGCATTATTAGAAAAAGAACCCAACATTGATGCGGTATTATTTGTTGTAAGTGATCAACCATTTTTAGATAGACAATTATTGTTTAGGATGATAGACGCTTTTCAACAATCAGGAAAAGGAATAGTGGCAGCTCAGTACCAGCAACAATTTGGAACTCCAGTATTGTTCTCTAATCACTATATTCCAGAAATCAAACTACTTGAAGGAGACAGAGGCGCCAAGAAATTAGTAGCGAAACAGATAGAGGACGTAGTTTTGGTAGATTTCCCATTGGGTGCTTTAGATATTGACACAGCGGAGGATTATGCAAAATTTCAAGAACTATTAAACCAGCAAGATGCTCATTGACCAGCACCATCGGATACATGATTATTTGCGCATTTCTTTAACGGACAATTGCAATCTGCGATGTTTTTATTGCATGCCAAATGAGGACTATCATTTTATGCCCCAGCAGCAATTGATGCAGCCAGATGAAATTTTGAAAATTGCTAAGACATTTGTAGACCTTGGAATTAGGAAGATTAGATTAACAGGAGGAGAGCCCTTGGTCAGAAAAGATGCAGCTGAAATTATTCAATCACTTGGCAGTCTTGGTGTGGAATTGGCCATTACAACAAATGGTACTAGGGTAGAACTGTTTTTAGATCAGTTAGCTGCAGCAGGAATTCATTCAATCAATATTAGTTTAGATACCCTTCAAAGAGAGAAATTTCAATTGATTACTGGTAGAGACCTGTTTGAAAAAGTGCAAGAGAATATCCAGATTTTGATGCAAAGAGGATTCAAGGTTAAATTAAATGTGGTAGTAGTAAAAGGGTTAAATGATCAGGAAATACTAGACTTTGTAAACTTAACAAAAGACCAGCCCATCACCGTCAGGTTTATTGAGTTTATGCCTTTTGATGGGAATAATTGGAAATCGGATAAATTGGTTACATGGCAAGAAATGCTGCAACAGATTGGTGAAAAACATCAGTTAACAGCATTTGCAACAGAGGCCAGTGATACCAGTAAATATTATACTATAGAAGGACACCAAGGAAAGCTGGCATTTATCACTACCATGAGTGCTGCATTTTGCAGTACTTGTAATAGAATCAGGCTTACGGCCGATGGTAAGATTAAAAATTGTCTTTTTTCAGAGACAGAATCAGATCTCTTAGGTACCTTAAGATCAGGTGGAGACTTGACACAATTAATTCAAATGGCCATCTGGGACAAGCACGCAGCATTGGGTGGACAATTTTCAAAAGACTTTGAGAAAATAGACGCCAATACCCTTCATAATAGAAGTATGATTGCCATTGGTGGATAAACTAAGAACATGATTTCAGTAGCAGAAGCAAGAAATAGGATTCAAGCCCATAGTCAACCTTTGGACCCCATCATTTTGCCAATAGAGCAAGCTGTAGGGCATGTATTAGTAGATGATTTGCTCAGTCAAATAGATATCCCTTCATTTAGACAGTCTTCCATGGATGGATATGCTATTAGGTGGGAAGAGCGCAATGAATCCTTGCGCGTACAAGATGAATTGCCTGCAGGTAGTTTCCAACAATTGCAGCTTGATCCTGGCGCAACCATTAAAGTATTTACGGGAGGTCCTATTCCGGAATTTGCAGACACGGTGGTACAAAAAGAATGGGTTGCATTGGATGATGATATGATTAGGATTCAGACTGAAAAACTGGAAATTGGGATGCATATACGCATGCCAGGTTCTGAAATTGCCCAACAAACTTTGGCCTTACCCGCTGGAACCCTAATTACTGCTAGTATGGTAGGATTTATAGCTAGTATGGGTTTTGGTGCCATTAAAGTATATCGCAAACCAAGTATGGCCATTGTGATTACGGGAAATGAATTGGTTGCGCCTGGTAATCCTTTGTTACCCGGTCAAGTATATGAATCCAATTCTTATGCTTTAACTGCTTTACTAAAAGAACAGGGTGTTGAACGGGTTAGTGTATTTTATGCAAAAGATCATTTGGAAGAAACAGCCTTTAGATTGGAAGAAGCATTGAGTAATCATGATATGGTATTATTAACTGGCGGAGTGAGTGTGGGTGATTATGACTTTGTGGTTCAAGCTTGTCAGCAAGTTGGGGTGGAACAGGTATTTCATCGAGTAGCACAAAAACCTGGAAAGCCTATCTTCTTTGGGGTTCTTGAAGAAAAATTAGTTTTTGGCTTGCCTGGTAATCCAGCATCGGTGATGAGTTGTTTTAGACAATATGTATTGCCTGCCATTCAGATGATGTCTGGTAAAAGCTTGGATGAACCAGTGATGGGAAAGTTGAAACATAGTTATGAAAAGCAGTCTAATCTTTGCTTTTTTCTCAAAGGAAGGGTGGAGAATGGCATAGTATCAATATTAGGTGGGCAAGCGTCTTATCAACAAAATAGCTTTGTAAAAGCCAATTGTTGGATAGAATTAGACGCGCATCAACAAAGATTTGAACAATTCAGTATGGTCAAATTGCACCCATTCCATTAAATTTAGACCATGGATCAACTATTGATACTATATGCACTCTGCTTCTTTTTAGTGGCAATGCTATATGCCTCAGTGGGGCATGGTGGTGCAAGTGGTTATTTAGCGTTGATGGCATTATTTGGATTTGCTCCTTTAGTCATGAAACCCACGGCACTGGTCTTAAATTTGCTTGTTTCTTTGATAGCATTTCTTTCCTTTTACAAAGCACAATATTTTAGGCCAAAATTATTATGGCCGCTCATTATTGGGTCCATTCCATTTGCCTATCTGGGGGCAATAATTCCTTTGCCAGATGCTTGGTACAAGAAAATACTGGCATTGATTTTATTATTATCGGTACTGAGATTATTGATGAATTCATCACAAGCAATTAGCAAATCAGCTCCTCGTTTCTGGGTCCTGTTTTTAATTGGTGCTGGCATTGGATTATTATCAGGTATGATTGGAATGGGTGGTGGCATTTTATTATCTCCCATCTTAATTCTTGCTGGTTGGGCTAATCAAAAAGAAACTGCAGCCATCAGTGCTGTTTTTATATTTTTAAACTCTTTAGCAGGGTTAGGCGGTCAGTTTCAAAAAGGATTTGATCTTGCTCCCGGCATGGTTTGGATAGCTGCAACCGTTCTAGCGGGTGGATGGTTGGGAGCCAGTATTGGTGCAAAGAAAGTACCCATTGGACAAATGAAATGGTTGTTGGCAACCGTATTAATCATGGCAGTTGGGAAACTGTTTTTTACCTAAACAATATTCAAAATAAGATGGAGCTTTTGATTTTTGGGTCTTTAACAGATATTATTGGAACAGATAAGCTTGTGCTGGAAACTCCGCAAGATACAGAGTTGCTGAAAGTTAGTTTGCTGAAGCAATATCCAAGTTTAGAGCAAACGCATTTTTTTTTAGCCCTTAATAAAATCATGGTTCAAGAAAAACAACCTTTACAGGAGGGTGATGTGGTGGCATTGATGCCAGCATTTTCAGGAGGATAAGATTTGGACAATCAGCAACGATATATTAGACAAATGATCTTACCTGGTTTTGGGTTAGCGGCCCAAGGTAAATTAGCTAAGGCAAAGGTATTGATAGTAGGAATTGGTGCCTTGGGTTGCCCAGCCTTACAATATTTGGTAGGTGCAGGTGTAGGTCAGATTGGTATGGTTGATCCAGATGCCATTAGTGAAAGCAATTTGCACAGACAGTTATTATACGGGCAAGCTGATATTGGAAAAAGCAAAGTGGCTATAGCTGCTGGCGCGATGCGTTTGCAGAACCCCGCAATAAAGATTAAAACTTATCCCGTTGCGATTGTGAGACAGAACGCTTTGGATTTAATGAAAGGCTATGATTTGGTGATAGACGCAACGGATAATTTTCAAGCAAAATACCTACTCAATGACGCAGCAGCCATCTTAAAAATCCCCTTGATTTACGGCGCTGTAACGCGATATCAAGGACAGGTATCAGTATTTCATTTTCCAGACCAAGAGGGTGTTAGTTATAATTACAGAGATTTATTTCCCATAGAGCCTGCAGACAACATTGCTGGAAGCTGTGAAAGTTTGGGTGTGATTGGTGTATTGCCGGGCATCATTGGTTGCTTACAAGCAGCTGAAGCCATTAAAATTATTACAGGAATTGGAAGGTCATTGGCTGGACGATTGTATACCCATGATTTTTTGGAAACCAGCAATTATGAAATTGCCATTTTGAAAAATGAAGAAGTAAAACCATTAACAAGGGAAGCATTTTTGATTACTGAAAATCAGTCTTCTGAGTATTGGGAAGAAATAGATGTGGATGAAATTACAGTTGATGCATTTTTAAAACTCAAAACCAAGGAACAAGTTTTTGTTTTAGACGTAAGAGAAAGCGAGGAGTATCCGGCAATTGATTTTTCAGACGCGCAGATTCCCATGTCTGAATTAATTCAAAAATTAGACTTATTACCCAATAAAGAGATTTGCGTTATTTGCCACCAAGGAATCAGAAGTGTTTATGCTGCACAACTGATTCAAGCAAAGAAAGGACTCAAAACATATAGTTTAAAAGGAGGCATTACTGCCTACTTCAATAAATTAACATGATGCAAAAAACACCCAAAAATATTTTCTTTGAGGGGCCTATACCAGCTCAGAAAATTGCCGATGACATTCAGAAACATGCCAGTAAAACTGATATTGGTGCTCATAGCATTTTTTTGGGCCAAGTAAGGGCTGATCAATTTGAAGATGGGTTGGTAGAAGCTATTGAATATACCTGTTACCAAGAAATGGCGTTAGAGAAAATGCATGAAATCAGAGAAGCGCTCTTTGCTAAATATGATTTAACCTGTATGCACGTACACCATAGTTTGGGTACAGTGCCAGTAGGTGCTATTTGTTTGTTTGTTTTTGTATCTTCCAAACATCGCCAAGCGGCTATAACTGCTTGTTCAGAATTACTAGAATTAATTAAAAAAGAATTACCCATTTGGGGCAAGGAAATTTTGAACAATCAGACAAGCACTTGGAAAAAAAATAATTGATATGGTGAACATTACCCATAAATCAGATAGTCTCAGAAAAGCAACAGCAACTGCCATTGTTCAGCTGTCAAATGCAGCAACTGTTGAAGCTATTCAAAAAAACCAAGTGCCCAAGGGCGATGTGTTCTCTTTTGCAAAAGTGGCTGCATTTTTTGCCATCAAGAAAACCAGTGACATGATTCCAGATTGTCACCCACTTCCTGTGGAATTTTCAGATGTAAGATTTGCCATTCATGATTTGCAAATTCAGATAGAAGTAGAAGTACATACTATTTATAAAACTGGTGTGGAAGTGGAAGCCATGCACGGTGCTAGTATTGCTGCACTAACCCTTTATGATATGCTCAAACCTCTGGACAAGGGGATAGAAATTTTACAGGTTAAACTCTTAGAAAAAACTGGGGGTAAGTCAGACAAAAAATGGCTTCCTGCCAAACCTCTTTGTGCAGCAGTGATTGTTTGTTCAGATTCCGTTTTTCAGCAAAAAGCTATTGATAAAGCGGGACTAGCATTGATAGAAAAATTGAAAATACATGCAGTGGAAACAGTGCATTATGAAATAGTGCCGGATGAAACTACTGCCATTGAACAAGTCTTTCACAAATTGATTCAAGATAAGATCAACCTGCTCCTTTTTGTAGGAGGTACAGGAGTTTCACCAAGAGATATTAGTGTAGAAGCCATCCGTCCTTTATTAGAAAAAGAATTACCAGGTGTGATGGAAACAGCCAGGTCTTATGGACAAGCTAGAATGCCTTTTGCCATGCTTTCTAGAAGCATTGCTGGTACAGTAGGAGATAGTTTGGTGCTTTGTTTGCCAGGATCCACCAAGGCTGCAGTTGAATATGCTGATGCTTTGTTTCCACAGGTTCTGCACGTTTTCAATATGTTGGATGCTGCAGGTCACTGACATAATTACTACAATCTCACTGTAGAGTACTACCCTAAATCAGTTGCATTACTAGCATTTGACCAATTCCCCTGTGGCAACTTTGTAAGGAGCGTTACAAACAGGGGAATCGGTTAAAAATTTTAAGTATCGTAAGTGAAAATTTCTGATTTTTTTCCTATCTTGTACTTGTTTGTATCCCTCTCTTAGTTACCCCAATCCCCCGGTTTGTAACCAACTCTTATTGCTGTTTTGATCTTAGGTATCCATTCCATTATTGGGCTGTGCTATCTAGTCAACGCATGCAATGATTAAAGTTTTTTAAACTTAAAGTTGGATACGTTACATGAAACTTGGACAATTAAAAGCATCTATCATCAAAGCGGGATTATTCCTGCTTCTTGGCATCCTTGCCCTTTCAGTGGCAATGGGTCAGGTGCAATTGTCTGAATCTGCGGATGCCCATTCAGAACCCAATTTTGGAACTGCGTCTCTTCCTTTATATGCTATGGCACCCTGTGTACCTGGAACAGTAAATAGGTTTACAGGTTCTTATCATAGTAATTTATATATCGGCAACGCCAATGGGGTCAATGTATTATTGGCTTGGGGGCAGAATATGAAAACCTATACCACGGGTGCCGGTGGCGATTATACTGCTCCATTCTTTGTTAATACTAGTAGTTACGCAGGTATTCCTTATGAAGTAAGGTCTTCCAGTACCGGAGGAGGCACAGGTCCAAGTGTGATGGCCATGCGTACTTCTACTAAATTTTATGTGTTTGGTAGCACAACCAATATCAGCAGCATTACTAGTATGGCCAATTTTGGTGCAGCTTCACTTACAAACGCCAATGCTGATGTAACCAATAAACTTCCTGCAGGTGTTGGGATTGCGGATGTTGCGCAATTTGCCGTATCGCCAACAGCAATTGGTATTGTTACCACAGCAGGAAATGTTTACATGCTTACAAAATTGGCAACTCTTCAAGGAGATAATTCTGGCGCAAATGCTGCAATTTGGCACCAAGTAAAATTATCTAATGGTAACGCCTTAACTGGTGTGGTTAAATTTTCTTTGTCTGGTTCAGGGGCTTTTGCATTAACAGCTTCAGGGAAAATTTATTATTGGGGCAGGCCTGCTAATGTAAATGCTGCTGTAAATACAACAACTAGTTATAATTATGCCTATGATATGTCTGCACAGATTCCATCTGGAACAAGTGTGGTAGAATTGGTAGTACTTGGTCAAAGCGCAGGAACTAATGTTTTGTTTTTATTATGTAATAACTTAAAAGTATATAGTTGTGGATTAAATGAAGATGGTGTACTTGGCATTGCTGATAATAATACTGCTTTAAATCAGGCTACTTTTCAACAAGTAATCGGTCTCAGTAATATTGTACATATTGATGGTAATACTGAAGCCAGTTTGTTTACCATGGGTGCTATGTCTAGTACAGGTAGAATTTATGGTTGGGGAGATGGTGTAGCATGTATGCTAGGAATTGCATCTCAATCTAATTTTGCAAACACCACATACACCAATGCTTCTCCTGTTGATATTTTTGGTGTGGATGGTTTTATGGATTTTAGTATTTCCGGTCACTTTACCATTGCCTTTTTTACCAATCCAGTTTCGGCTGTTGACCAGTATTGTTATGTAGGTCACAACACCGGTGGTTCCATTGGTTTACCCTCAATCACAGCTGCCGTAATTAGTAAAGCCGCCATTGCCAGACTAGACGCGCCTCCACCTATTAGTTTTAACTGTTCTAATACGCAACCCACCATTGATATTACAGAATCGCTCACGGCATTTAGTGCTTGTATTGGTTCAGCTTCTGCTAGTCAAATGATAGTAGTAGCTGGTTCAAGTATGACCAATAATTTAACCATAACTGCCCCGGCTGGTTTTGAAATTTCAACATCGGCAGGAACTGGTTATGCTTCAACCGCAACGCTTACTCATACAGGTGGCACTATTGCAGCTACCAATATTTATATCAGAATAGCTGCGGGTAGTACAGGTACTGTTTCTGGGAATCTTGTCTTTAGTTCAACTGGGGCCACTACCCAGAATTTAGCCATTACTGGTGCCGTGAATAGCTTGCCTGTGATAGCAGGTGTTACAGGAGCAGTAAGAACCGGCCCTGGTACGGTAACACTTTCAGGTACGGTAACACCCGCAGCAGGAACTACCATTGATTGGTATGCAGTATCAACTGGTGGCGCTATTCTTGGTGCTGGAACACTTAGTTATACCACTGGCATACTCAATAGTACTACCACCTTTTTTGCCGAAGCTAGAAACACCAGTACAGGATGTGTTTCAACTTTGAGGGTTCCCGTGATTGCTACTATCAATGGTAGTTTTTCGGCTGGTGCCATTGGTGCTAACCAGTCTATTTGTTTAGGTGCTTCTGCTGCTGCACTTAGTTCTATCACTGCAGCATCTGGTGGAACAGGTAGCATTAGTTATCAGTGGCAGTCTTCATTAGATAATACCAGTTTTACAGATATTCCAGGGGCTACACTTATAAATTATGCTCCAACTGGATTAACCCAAACTACTTATTATAAAAGATTGGCAATCACGGTTGCTGATGGAAGTATTGCTTCTAATACCATAACCATTACGGTAAATCCTTTGCCTATTGCTAGTCTTCCTATTGATAATGCTAGAACTGGCGCTGGACCCGTTTTATTGAGTGCAACCGCATCAGCTGGTGCTACTTTGGATTGGTATGCTGCTAGCAGTGGTGGAACCATCTTAGCAGGTGGGAACGCAGTAACCAATTATACAACGGCTTCTATATCTGTTACAACTACTTATTATGTAGAAGCTAGAAATAGTACTACTGGTTGCGTTTCGCTTAATAGAATTCCTGTAGTAGCTACCATCAATGGTTCATTTGCTCCAGGGTCCATTTCTGCGGATCAAAGTTTTTGTTTGGGATTAAACGCTGCACCATTTAATTCAGTTACAGATGCATCTGGTGGAACAGGCGCCATTAGTTATCAATGGCAGGCATCAACCACGTCTAATTCAACTGGGTTTACTGATATCCCTTCTGCCAATGCAATTGCATATGCACCTGGAACACTGTCTCAAACCAGCTTTTTTAGAAGAGTAGCTAATACGGTAGCAGATGGAAATGTGTATAGTAATGTTGTTACTGTTACCATCAATCCATTACCTAGTGCAGCAACTGCCATTAATGGTTCAAGAACTGGTGCTGGGGTGGTAAATATTGGTGCAGTAGTTGCAGCTGGAGAAACTACCGATTGGTACCAAGTACCATCTGCAGGAACCATACTCTCCGGTGGAACAGGTACCAATAGTTTTAACACACCCAGTATTTCAAGTACTACCAACTATTATGCATTGGCTAGAAATACTACTACAGGTTGTGTTGCTAGCAGCAGAACCTTGGTGGTAGCAACCATTGTCATACCTCCATCAGTTATCAACGTTTCTGGTACACTAAATGTATTTAATGCCTGTATTGGTTCAGTTTCTTCAGAACAAAATTTTAGCGTTTCTGCTTCCAATTTAATAGCTAATCTAATTATTACTGCACCTATAGGTTATGAATTGAGTACTACTACAGGT
The DNA here is from genome assembly GCA_002256435.1 of Chitinophagaceae bacterium BSSC1. Lineage (GTDB taxonomy): Bacteria > Bacteroidota > Bacteroidia > Chitinophagales > Chitinophagaceae > Sediminibacterium. The sequence continues at coordinate 181,172 of NKJC01000003.1, read as the reverse complement.
GTTGGTTTTGCCAATACTATTTCCATTAGCCCAGTGGCAGGAACTGTAGCTAGCACAACTATTTTTGTACGGTTAGCCAATACTGCTGTTAATGCTGCTACTGGAAATATTCAATTAATTAGTACCAATGCTTCCTCGGTTAATATCGCCACAGGCATAGCTATAGTTAGTGCTTTATCCATTGCAGGAACTATTAGTGGTGCCAATACGGTTTGTGCAGGAATAAATAGTTCTACACTTACATTAGCTAGTAATCTGGGTACCGTTCTCAAATGGCAATCCGCTCCAGATATTGGATTTAGTACCACCACTGATATTGCTAATACCAATAATACCCAATTAGCATCTAATCTTTTGGCCAATACTTATTATAGGGCAATTGTTCAAAACGGTTATTGTGCACAAGCAATTACTGCTCCAGTATTGGTGAGCGTGAATCCCATTCCTGTTTTTATGCCTGGTATTATTGCAAGTATTAACACTACTGCTACCAGCTTCAGTATTCCATTTACATCTGCCAATGCCAACCAATTCAGCATTAGCACAGGAACAAGAGCAATGCCTAGTTTTAGTGCCATCAGCAATCAAGCAGTTTCCGGAACTAGTCTAGTTGTTACTATTCCAGCAACTGTTGCAGGTGCTTATGATTTTAATATAGTAGTTCGTAATTCCAGCACGGGATGTGTTTCTGCTATTATTCCCATTGTATTAAATATTGGTAAACAAAATCCAACCCTTAGTCTAGCGGATATTACTAAAAACTACAATGATCCTATTTTTACTATTGCGGCAGTTTCTAATAGTACTGGTGCCATTAGTTATACCAGCAGTAATACAGCAGTGGCTACCATTGTTAATAATCAAGTTACTATTGTGGGTGCTGGCACTAGTATCATCACTGCTTCACAGTTTGCAGATGCTAATTTTAATGCGGGTTCCACAACTGCAACCATGGTGGTAAATAAGTTGAATCCAATTATCAGTCTAGCGAATATTAGTAAGACTTTTGGTAACCCTGATTTTACTATTGCGGCAAGCAGCAATAGTAGTGGTGCCATTAGTTATAGCATAGATAATCCTAGCATTGCTACTATAACAGGCAACATAGTACATATACTTTCTTCTGGTTCTGCTACCATTACAGCCACTCAATTGGCAGATGGAAATTTTCATGCGGCTAGCACCACGGCCTTGTTAATTGTGTCTGACTTGATTCCGAGTGATCTTAGTTATCCAAGTCCCAATTTCTTTACCATTGATGCTACCATTAGTCCCTTATTTCCAACAGTAGTTGGTACACCTACCGCTTATTCAATTAGTCCTGCTTTGCCTGCTGGTCTTACTATTCATCCTACTACGGGTATTATTAGTGGTAAGCCAACTGTTTATAGTGCTACTAAAAACTATACCGTAACGGCTTCTATTGCTTCAGGTGCAGCCACTGCCATTGTCAGTATTACTGTTAATAAAATTAATAACACACTGGCACTTGCTAATATTACCAAAAGCTACGGGGATCCTAATTTTATAATTGCAGCCACAACCAACAGTACGGGCGGCATTAGTTATGGAATTACCAATTCCGCAGTAGCAACTATTGCAGTAGATAATGTAACTATTGTTGGGGCGGGTGCCAGCAGTATTACTGCTAACCAAGTAGAAGATGATAAACATGTAGCTGCTTCAACTACTGCAACCCTTACCGTAAACAAGATTCCTGCAAGTTTGAGTCTTGCAGATATCACTAAGAATTTTGGAGATCCTGCATTTACTATCAATGCCATATCTAATAGTACCGGTGCCATCAGTTATAGCATTGACAATTCAGCAGTTGCTACCACAACAGGTAATTTAGTAACTATTCAAGGTGCTGGTTCCGCCATCATTACTGTTACTCAAGCAGCCGACGCAAATCATTTTGCAGCTAGTATCACCGCTATTCTGAATGTGAACAAAATTGCTCCTGTTTTATCACTTCCTAATATTATTAAGACTTACGGAGATCCCAGTTTTGTTTTAAATGCTACCAGTACTGGCATTGGAGCCATTAGTTATAGTATTGATAATCCTGCTATTGCTAGCATATCTGGTAATCAGGTCAACATTAATGGAGCTGGAACAGCAACTATAACTGTTTCTCAAGCAGCAAGTGCCAATCATTTGGCAGCTATTGTCTCTGCTACTTTATTAGTCAATAAAAAAGCTACCACAATAATTTTAGCTGATATAATAAAAACATTTGGTGATAATGATTTTACATTAAATGCAGTTTCTGATAGGGTGGGAGCCATTAGTTATAGTATTGCCAACAATAGCCTTGCAAGTCTTAGTGTAAATGCGGTTCATATATTAGCTGCTGGTACAACCACTATAACAGCTACTCAATTAGAAGATGCAAACTATTTGGCTGGTTCGGTGAGCGCAAATCTTGTCATCAATAAAGCAGTCACTGTTTTAAGTCTTGCTGATATTGTTAAAACCTATGGAGATCCTTCATTTAGTGTTAGTGCTAGCAGCAATAGCAATGGTCTGATTACGTATAGTATTGCTGATCCTAGTATTGCTACTATTAGTGGAAATCAGATTAGTATTGTAGCAGCAGGTGTTACCAATATTTTGGTATCTCAAGCAGCTGATAACAACTATTTACCTGCTTCTATTACGGTGAAGTTAACCATCAATAAAATGGCTGCTACACTTAGTCTTGGAGATATAGTCAAAAATTATGGAGATCCTGCTTTTAATGTAAATGCACTTAGTAATAGTACAGGTGCTATTACCTATACCATTGCTAATACATCAGTTGCAACTGTTCTAGGAAATGCCATCAATATTGTTTCTGCAGGTTCTACTACCATCATCGCAAATTTGGCAGCAGATGCTAATCATAATGCTTTGTCTGTTACTGCCAATCTAACCATCAATAAGGTTAAACCCAACTTATTATTGAATGATATTAGCAAGGCTTTTGGCGATCCAGATTTTGTTGTCAATGCCATTAGCAATGCACCCGGTGCCTTTAGTTATTCCATTGCCAATTCTTCTGTTGCAACAGTTGTTGGTAATACCATACAATTGCATAGTGCAGGAGTTACAAGTATTACAGTTCAACAAGCAGCAAGTCTCAATTATTTAGCAGCAACTGATACTGCTAACTTATATGTAAACAAGATTAGTCCAACCATACAGTTGGCTGATTTGAATAAAAAATTAAGCGATCCTGATTTTAATTTGCAAGCAACTAGTAATAGTACTGGTTTTATTAGTTACAGTATTGATAGTGCAACAATTGCAAATATTAGTGGTAGTCTGGTAAGCCTCAAAGCAATTGGTATTGCTACTATCACTGCTATTCAAGCTGCAGATGCCAACTATTTGAGTGGTACTGCAACTGCCACTTTAACTGTAGGAGATGTAGCCCCAACTGGATTGAGTTATCCTGGTCCAAATGTATATCCTGTATTAAGTGCTATTGCAGCAATAACTCCTACAGTGAGTGGAACAGTTACGGGCTATAGTATTAGCCCTGCTTTGCCTGCAGGATTAAGTATGAACGCAACAACAGGTGTGATTAGTGGAACGCCTACACAAGCCACTGCAGCTATTGTTTATACAGTTACAGCAAGTAATACAGCTGGTAGTGTGAGTGCCACAGTGAGTATTGCGGTGAACAAACTAACGCCTAGTATTAGTTTGTCTAGTCTTACCAAGACCATGGGAGATCCAAGCTTTGGTATCACTGCAACAAGCAATAGTACCGGTGCCATTAGTTATAGCAGCAGCAATGCAACAGTAGCTACCGTTAGTGGTAATCAAGTGAGTTTAACAGGTGTGGGAGTAACCACCCTCACAGCTACTCAAGCAGCTGACAATTATTATCTAGCGGGTACTGCTACAGCTACTTTAACAGTAAATGCTGCAGCATGGGTAGGAATTAGTTATCCAAGCCCCAATCTGTATACGGTTAACAGTAGTATTAATCCATTGGTTCCAACCATTGGCGGTACAGCTACCGCCTTTGTAATTAGTCCAGCACTACCTGCAGGGTTGAGCATGAGTGCAACAACAGGTATTATTACAGGCACACCTACACAAGTTAGTGTTGCCAAAGACTATACGGTTACAGCCACCATTAATGGTAATAGTTATACCGCGATAGTCAATATTGCAGTCAATGATATAGCGCCAACTGGTTTGAGTTACCCAGGTCCAAATGTATATCCTGTATTAAGTGCTATAGCATCATTAACTCCTACAGTAAGTGGCACAGTTACGGGCTATAGCATTAGCCCAGCTTTACCAACAGGATTAAGCCTGAACACAACAACAGGTGTGATTAGTGGAACGCCTACACAAGCCACTGCGGCCATAGTGTATACGGTTACTGCAAGTAATACCGCTGGTAATGTGAGTGCTACAGTGAGTATTGCGGTGAACAAACTAACGCCTAGTATTAGTTTGTCAAATATGACCAAGACCATGGGAGATCCAAGCTTTGGTATCACTGCAACAAGCAATAGTACTGGTGCCATTAGTTATAGCAGCAGCAATGCAACAGTGGCAACTATTAGTGGTAGTCAAGTGAGCTTAACTGGTGTGGGAGTAACCACCCTCACAGCTACTCAAGCAGCTGACAATTATTATCTAGCGTGTACTGCCACAGCAACCTTAACAGTGAGTGACTTAGCGCCAACTGGATTGAGTTACCCTGGTCCAAATGTATATCCTATATTAAGTGCTATACCTGTATTAACCCCAACTGTAAGTGGCACAGTTACGGGCTATAGCATTAGCCCAGCTTTGCCTGCAGGATTAAGCATGAACGCATCAACAGGTGTAATTAGTGGAACGCCCACACAAGCCACTGCGGCCATAGTGTATACGGTTACTGCAAGTAATACAGCTGGTAATATGAGTGCTACAGTGAGTATTGCGGTGAACAAACTAACGCCTAGTATTAGTTTGTCTAGTCTAACTAAGACCATGGGAGATCCAAGCTTTGGTATCACTGCAACAAGCAATAGTACTGGTGCCATTAGTTATAGCAGCAGCAATGCAACAGTGGCAACTATTATTGGTAGTCAAGTGAGCTTAACTGGTGTGGGATTAACCACCCTAACAGCTACTCAAGCAGCTGACAATTATTATCTAGCGGGTACTGCCACAGCAACCTTAACAGTGAGTGACTTAGCCCCATCTGGATTGAGTTATCCAGGTCCAAATGTATATCCTGTATTAAGTGCTATACCATCATTAACTCCTACAGTGAGTGGAACAGTTACGGGCTATAGCATTAGCCCAGCTTTGCCAACAGGATTAAGCCTGAACACAACAACAGGTGTGATTAGTGGAACGCCTACACAAGCCACTGCGGCCATAGTGTATACGGTTACTGCAAGTAATACAGCTGGTAATGTGAGTGCCACAGTGAGTATTGCGGTGAACAAACTAATGCCTAGTATTAGTTTGTCTAGTCTAACTAAGACCATGGGTGATCCAAGCTTTGGTATCACTGCAACAAGCAATAGTACTGGTGCCATTAGTTATAGCAGCAGCAATGCAACAGTAGCTACCGTTAGTGGTAATCAAGTGAGTTTAACAGGTGTGGGAGTAACCACCCTCACAGCTACTCAAGCAGCTGACAATTATTATCTAGCGGGTACTGCCACAGCAACCTTAACAGTGAGTGACTTAGCCCCATCTGGATTGAGTTATCCTGGTCCAAATGTATATCCTGTATTAAGTGCTATTCCATCATTAACTCCTACTGTGAGTGGCACAGTTAAGGGTTATAGTATTAGCCCAGCTTTGCCAACAGGATTAAGCCTGAACACAACAACAGGTGTGATTAGTGGAACACCTACACAAGCCACTGCAGCTATTGTATATACAGTTACCGCCAATAATACAGCAGGCAATATTAGTACTACGGTGAGTATTGCCGTAAATAAATTGGTACCCACCATCAGCATGAATAATATCAGAAAAACTTTTGGTGACCCCGATTTTATTGTTGCTGCTATTAGCAATAGTCCTGGCAAAATCAACTATGCTATTAATATTACAAGTATTGCAACAGTTACTGGTAATATAATAACACTAAAATCTGGTGGCATTGCTACCATTACAGCTTCACAAGAAGCTACGGACATTTTTGAAGCTGCCACTGTAAAAGCGCAATTATTGATTAATCCACTTCCTAAAAATGGATTTGAATATCCGCTGATGAATATTCTTACTGTAGACAAAACTATTCAGCCTATAAAACCAATAATTCAAGGTGTCTTGTCAGGCTTTAGTATTAGCCCTGCATTGCCAACTGGATTAACGATAGATCAGAATACAGGGTATATCATTGGTACGCCAACTGTTTTGTCAAAATTGACAGAATATACTGTAATAGCAACTGATGGAATGTTGAGTTTGCAGGCAATACTGAATATTCAAGTAAATGATATACCGCCAGTATTTGTGTATCAACCAGATTATGATAATGCCAATCCTAGGCTGCCCATTAAAAATGCTGTTCCTATATCTAAAGGTGGTAAAGTGGTTAATTATAGCATCAGTCCTGCACTTCCTTTAGGAATACAATTAAATGCTCAAACTGGATTGATTTCTGGTAAAATTAGTAGCGTTAGAAATGGAATTCAAACGTATTTGATTACTGGAACAAATTCTGGTGGTGTTGCAACAGCAAAATATACATTGGTATTTAATACGGCACCTACTGACATTCTTTTGAGCAATGATCAAATCTTAGAGAATATGCCTATTGGTACACAGATTGGTATATTAAATGTGGCAGATATTGATGATGGAGATACACATAATTATCAATTTGTTTCTGGCCTTGGATCTAGTGATAATGCAAGTTTTGAAATTAGAAACAATGTTTTAGTAAGTAAAACTAGTTTCAACTTTGAACAAAAAAATGATTATCAAATAAGGGTTAGAGTTACTGATGAAGGGGGGTTAGCATATGAGAAATCATTCCATATTTTTATCATTGATGTTAATGAAGTGCCTACGCTAGCATCCATGGGAGATATCAGGGTATATAATCTTACAACTGAACAAGCAGTTGGTCTTTCAAATATGAGTACGGGAAGCGATTTGAATCAAACCCTTGAAGTGCAATTGTCTAGCAATAAATCCAATGTATTTGAATCATTAAAAGTGGTAGGCAATCAAATATTATTTACTTTAAAACCCAACGTGTTTGGTAATGACGTTCTAATGAAAGTGCTTGTTAAAGATAATGGAGGGATTTCAAATGGTGGTGTAGATACAGTCATTAGAACATTTATTTTGGGTATTGATCCTCTTCCAAAAGTAACCGCATTCCCAGATCAGATTAGTCTTGGTAAAACCACACAATTACAAGTGGAAGCTGCGCACGCTATTGAATATCGTTGGAAAAATTCTAGTGCCATGGTGGGTAGTGCTGTGATTAAGAACCCTGTGGTTAGGCCAATTCAAGACGATCAATTTGCTGTAACTGTTAAAAACAAATGGGGATATACAGCAGACGGTTCAGTTAAAGTAACAGTGGTCATGGATTATGCATTAGAATCAAACAATATTCTAACACCCAATGCCGACGGACACAATGATAGATGGTTAATTGCCAATATTGAATTGTATCCAGATAATGAGGTTGCCGTTTATGACAAAGCAGGAAAACTTGTTTATAAGGAAAAAGGGTATAGGAATCAATGGGATGGAAAGTTGAATGGGGTTCCATTAAAGGATGATGCTTATTTCTACATCATTCAATTTAATAAACCCAATGTAAAACCCATTAAAGGTTACCTGACCATTATACATTAAGCTAATAGAGATGCACCTACATAAAACGATACTTGGTTTGTTCTGTTTGGTTTTGCTGATTGCTGCACCAGCAGTAGCGCAACAATTAAATCCGTCTGAGTCACAGTTTTTTATTAATCCATATTTAGCCAACCCTGCTATGGCAGGTATGAAACCCCAGGAATTAATCATTAATACTGCATATAGAAGCCAGTGGGATAAAGTGCCTGGTTCGCCCAAAACTATCGCCTTTACGGCTGATTATAGATCTCCCAATAATGTAGGTCTGGGTATTAATTTTAATAGTCAATCTGCTGGCTTACTTACCCAAACTAATTTACTATTAAGTTATGCATACCATATTCCCCTTTCTGATGAAGAAGATGAATACCTACACATGGGTTTTTCTGCTGGATTTAGCAAGGATATGTTAGATTATAACAGCCTTATTGGCGATGCTACAGATCCAGTAGTGATTGGTTATAATGGAAGGGTAATGAATTGGGCAGTTGATGCAGGAATTGCTTATGCTTTAAATGGATTCACTGTTCAATTAGCGGCACCAAATTTAAATAGGACATTAAATAAGAAAAATGATTTCATCTCTGATTATCCCATTTTCTATGCTGCCGTCAATTATGAAATGCAATTAAGTGACCAGTTGGTGATTAATCCTAAATTAGCTTTTAGAGGAATACAGAATTATAATAATATATTAGATTTGGGTGTTCAAGTCCAATTTAAAGAACCGTTTTCTGTTTCTGCCCTTTATCATAGTACTCAATCTTACAGTTTAGGTGTTTCATATGCTTATGAAAATCAATGGCAATTAGTTTGCATGTATAATACTCCCACTAAAAACCTGAAAGGTCTTGCAAATGGCATTTTTGAAATGGGTTTAAGGTTCCGATTTTCCAATCTGGGCAAAGGAAATTGATAATACTATCTTGATTTTTTCTTCCATTTTTTTACCTAAGGCTATTTCGTTTTCGTAATTTTTTCCTTCCGGTTTAAACGTTTTACTAAAACCTTTTAACTAGATTTATTCCGTGTTATAGGAATAACTATAGCTATTGCCCCAATAAAAATTGCTTAAAACTGCCATTATGAGAAAAGTCTTTCTTCTGTCAATGCTACTATGCTGTTTAGTAGGTATTGCAACTGCCCAGACCCGTAGACTTACGGGACAAGTGGTCAACAATGAAAATGGGTCGGGATTGCCTAGTGCTAGCATCATGGTAAAAGGAGCTAGCCAAGCTGCCGTATCTGATCAAGCTGGTAAATTTGCCATCAGCATTCCTTCAGGAAATGTAGTATTAGTAGTTAGCTCTGTTGGTTTTGCCAACAAAGAAATTACTGTAACAAATCAAACCAGTCTTACCATTAACCTAAATCCTGATTCCAAAGCATTGGATGAAGTGGTAGTTGTTGGTTATGGTGAGAAAAAGAAAAAAGATGTGACTGGTGCAATGTCTTCACTTCAGTCTAAAGACATTGTAAGATCTAACCCAACTTTAGCAGCCAAAGCCATTCAAGGGCAAGTAGCTGGAGCAACTGTAACCAAAGCAAGTAATAGGCCTGGCGCTCCTTATGCTATTACCATTCGTGGAGAAAATACCATTAATAATAGTACTGCTCCGTTAGTTGTAATTGATGGATTAATGGGTGGAGATATCAATAATATTAATCCCAATGATATTCAATCAATGGATGTATTAAAGGATGCGTCTTCTACTGCTATTTATGGTGCACGCGGTGCAAATGGTGTAGTAATTATTACTACTAAAAAAGGCGTATCTGGCAAACCTAAAGTAAGTTATGACGGTTATGCGGGTATTAAGTATTTAGCACATATTCCTAAATTGAGAACAACTGACCAGTTTTATAAATTAAACTATACTGATAGAATTGCAGCAGGTCAAACTGGAACTGTGTTTACAATTGCAGAGCAAGCAAAAATTGATGCACACGAGACCACAGATTGGGTTGATTTAGCAACCGATCCAGGCATGCAGGCAAGCCATAATATCAGTGTTTCAGGTGGGAGTGAAAATACTACTTACCGTTTTTCTGGTGGTTATTTAAATGAAGAAGGTAACGTGTTGTATACCGGTTTTAAACGTTATAATTTGAATGCTGGGCTAGATAGTAAAATCAGTGATAGAATTAAAGCTGGATTTACTTCTTATGTAACTTATAGTGACCAGAACTGGGGTTCTCAAGAGTCTTTGCGTGGTGTATTCCGTGCAAGACCAACAGGTACTCCATATTATAAAGATTTAGCCAATCCTTCTCAAAATGGTGATATAGACGTTAATGGTCTTGCCATTTGGATGGGAATCAATGATAAACAAGTTCCCAATCCATTGAGTGATATTGATCCTACTACTTCAAAATTGCAAACCAAAACAATCAATGCTATTGTTAATGGTTATGTTGATATCAATATCATAAAAGGATTGAATTTCAGAACATCTCTTTCTGCTTCTCATTTGGGACAGGAAATTGGAGACTGGAGAGGAATGTGGTCTAAATCTCAAATTGGTGCCAAGCCTAGAACACAGTTGGATAATAAGAAAACTCAGAGCTATACCATTGACAATATCCTAACTTATAAAACGGATTTAGGTAAGCATAAACTTGATTTCACCGCTTTACAGAGTGCATTTTATCAACGTGATGAAATCACAACTATTGCTGTAAAAGATTTGCCTTATAACTCTTATTGGTATGCTTTACAAACAGGAACCATTACTGCACAAGGTAGTTCCTTAGTAGAACGTACACTTTCTTCTTACATGGGAAGGGTAAACTATGCTTATGATGATAAATATTTATTGACTATCACAGGCAGGGCTGATGGTGCTTCTCAATTGGCTGAAGGTAACAAATGGGCTTTCTTCCCATCTGTAGCCGCTGGTTGGAGAATTTCTAGTGAGAAATTTATGCAAAATCAAAGCCTTGTTAACAATTTGAAACTAAGGGTTAGCTATGGTGAAGTAGGAAATAGTACCGTAAATCCTTATAGTACTCAAGCTAGCTTGCTCAATACCGGATACGATTTTGATGGTGTAGCTGCAACGGGTTTTGCTCCTTTAAACTTAGCTAACAAAGATTTGAAATGGGAAAGAAGTAAGGAATTGAATTTTGGTTTGGATTTTAGCATATTAAAAAGTAGGTTATCTGGATCAATTGAAGTGTATGATAGAAATACAGTTGATTTGATTTTAAGCCAGAAAATTCCAAACTTGACAGGATTTAGTCAGGTAACTGCAAACGTTGGTAAAATTCAAAATAAGGGTATTGAACTTACTTTGAATAGTGTCAACATTGCAAAGCAAGATTTCAAATGGACAACTACCTTAACTTTTACTAAGAATGACAACAAGTTGTTAGAACTCTACGGCGATGGTCAATTAGTAGACAAAGGAAATAAATTGTTTGTTGGTTATCCTATCAGAGGAAATTTTGATTATAAATTTGATGGTATCTGGCAATTAGTTGATAGTAATGCAGCTAAAGTGTACAAACAAGTACCAGGATCTGTTCGTGTTGTTGACCAAAATGGTGACGGTCAAATTTCTTCTACCAATGCTATTGATGATAGAACGTATTTAGGAACCCAATTGCCTAATTGGTTAATGGGTATGACCAACCGTTTTAACTATAAGAATTTTGATTTCTCATTCTTTATCTACTACCGTAATGGTGTACAATATAGTAATAGTACATTGTCTGGAACATTTGGAGATATAGGTAATAGGTACAATTCTTTGGCTTCACTTGATTATTGGACTAAAGACAATCCTTCCAATACTTATTGGTCTCCTTTTGTTGCTAATCCTTATAGATCGGCTATTAATTATCAAGATGCTAGCTTCCTTAGAATTTCTGATTTTACATTAGGTTACACTTTGCCACAGTCTTTGAAAACTAAGCTTAAAATGTCTAATGCTAGAATTTATGCGCAAGTGTCTAATCCATTTATTTTCTCAAAGTATACCGGATTTGATCCTGAATTCAACTCAGCTATTTACCAAGATGATGTTCCATCTGTTCTTGTAACTATGGGATTAAATATCAGTTTCTAATTCATTTTTAATACTTATCACAATGACCCCAAAATATAATCTACGACTCATTGCACTGGCAGTTTCCTTAACAGGAATTATGGCCACTGCTTGCAAAAAATCCTTCTTGGATGAGAATGCCGTTTCTACATTAACAACGGATTCCTATTATAAAACTTCAGCAGGGTATGAAGATCTTGTTAGATCATGTTATCCATTGTTGCGTAATATTTATCAGACAAGACAATTAGTATTAAACGGAACTGATATCTTTTATCCAGGTGGATATGGTGATCCTAAATTTCCTACTGCAACTGCCAATGCAGGTTCAATACATCAATATGATGTTGGACTAAATGGTGCTTTAGCTGATGTGGGACAACTGTGGACATTGTTATATGCAGAAATAGGTAGAACCAATACAGCTATAAGCCGTGCGTCTGCAGTAACTATGGATGAGGCTACTAAGGGTGTAAGGGTTTCTGAAGCTAAATTTTTAAGAGCGCTTTGCTATTTTTATCTGGTTCAGCAATGGGGAGATGTTCCCATGCCATTGGTAGAAACTCAAACTGCCAGTAAAGATGGTACTAAAGCCTTGTCTGCTGACATTTACAAACAGATTATAGCAGATCTTACTGAAGCTGAAAGCAAATTACCTGTAACCGCTTCAAATTATGGAAGGGTAACAAAAGGTGCTGCACAATTTTTATTATCAAGGGTTTATTTGACTCGTGGTTGGAATTTTCGTAATGCATTGGGTGGAACCCCTGCTGATTTTACTTTAGCACTTCAATATGCAGATAAAGTAATTGATGCTTATCCTCTAGCTGCTAAATACAAAGATTTGTTTCCAGTTCGTAATGAGAATCCTTTAACACAATACACCGGTGCTCAGAATGATAAAAATGCAGAAATTATTTTTTCTGTTCAGTATAGCTCTGATATCTTGACAAGTAAAACAGATGCTGCATTTACGCAAGATGTTGCTGGTGGTAGTAATCTGCATTCTGTTTTTGGTGGCGGGGGAGAAGGTTTCCCAGGTACCAAGGGTAGAACTACTGACTATAACCGTTCTCAACCCATTTATCCATTGGGAGCAACCATCTTCCGTTTATTTGATCCAGTTCTGGATGGCAGATATGACCATAATTTCTTGGAAGTTGGATATGCTCTATTGCCAGTAGCTGGCTTTAAACCATTGCCTTTAACCAATGCGTCTTTGAAAATTGATATCAAAGCAGGTGATACGGTTGTTTATTTCCGTCCTTGGAATAATCCTGCCACACTGCCTGCCGATAGAGGTATTGACGTTGGTGGTAAAAGAAACTATTCAGTCATTAATCCAGACGAGTGGGGTGGTGGTTACAATATTGTTGGTGGCGTAGCAGCAAGTGGCTTCCCTTCTGGCGAACCCAATATGTGGAAATTCTGGCAACCAGGTATTCCTTATGGTGATGCTGGTGGAACTTTAAATGAAACTGTTTTCCGTTCTGCAGAAGCTTATTTAATTGCTGCTGAAGCCATTGTAAAAGGTGCTACTGGTGGTAAATTAGGTGCAGCGGAAGCTTATTATAACAAAGTATTAGATCGTGCACTTGGTGCCAATACTGGAAAAGATCCACAATGTGCTAAATTCCCCGAAGACATTAAATCACTTGTGCCTATTTCTTATCGTGCAACTGCAGCCACTATTAATATTGATTTGATTTTGGATGAAAGAGCCAGAGAATTATTGGGAGAATATGACAGGTGGTACGATTTGAAAAGGACAGGTAAATTAATTGAACGCGTTAAGAAATACAATCCATGGGCTGCAAAAAGCAATACCATCAAGGATATGCATTATCTGAGGCCAATTCCTCAAAGTGAAATTGATTTGTCTTTCCCTGCAATGACGCAGAACCCCGGTTATTAATATTTAAATATGAAAAGGATTTGCTCAGTGATTGTTTTTCAATTTCTGATCAAATCCTTTTTTAATGCTAATTACCACAACTTGAAACAAACAATTATGGGATACAGAATAATTTTTGCTGTTTGTAGTTTGATGTTTTTATCAACAGTTCAATTGGATGCACAAGTTGGAAAAACCACAAAACCCAAAAAGACAGATTTGGTAGAGCCCATGGTGGATGCAGCAAATTCTAGATTCTTTTATTTTAGTTCTGCTTCAAGACCTTTTGGAATGGTCAACCTTAGTCCCGATATGGTTTTAAAAGGCACATGGAATACGGGTTATAGGTATAATCAAGATACTATAAAATGTTTTAGTCATATTCATTGCTGGGAACTTTCAGGTATCCCGGTACTTCCTACAACCGGTGTATTTAAAGGACAATTAGGCCCAGATAAATATGGTTCAAGCTATTCACATAAAGACGAGATTGCCAAACCTGGCTATCACAAAGTGGTTTTAAAAGATTATGGTGTTACTGCTGAATTAACTTCTACAACAAGAGTTGGTTTTCACAAATACACCTATCCTAAATCGGCTCAAAGCCAAATTCTTTTTGATTTTACAACTGTGTTAGGGTCGTCAGAAACGCAGTCGGCAATTGTTCAAAAAATATCCAACAAATCCATTGAAGGTCAAGTGACAATGGCAGCTACCATTCGCAGACCCAAACCCATTGTGGTTTATTTTGTAGTTGATTTTGATAAACCTTTTGACGCTTTTAAAGGTTGGAAAGATGGGAAATTAGTAGACAGTACCAATCAAATTGAAGGCGCCCATACTGGCGTGTATGTGAATTTTGCAACCACAGCTGCTGAAGTTAGACAGATGAAAGTGGCCATTTCTTATACTAGTATTTCTGCAGCAAGGAAAAATATGGAAGCCGAATTGCCGCATTGGAATTTTAATCAAACAGTTCAGGCATCTGCAGACGAATGGAATAATTGGTTGGGTAGGATAGACGTTGAGGGTGGTACATTAATTGAACAACGTAGGTTCTATACAGACCTTTGGCATTCTTTGCAAGGTAGAAGAATTGTGAGTGATGTAAACGGAACCTATATTGATAATACAGGAGCTACTTCTAGAATTGGTCAGATTCCTTTAGATGCAAAGGGGAAACCAAAATTCAATGAATACAATTCTGATTCTTTTTGGGGGGCTCAATGGTCTTTAAATACCCTTTGGCACTTGGTTTATCCAGAATTAACGGAGTCTTTTGTCAATTCCTTGTTACAGATGTATGACGATGGTGGTCTTATTCCTAGAGGCCCATCTGGAGGTAATTATACCTATGTAATGACTGGGGCAGCAACTACTCCGTTTATTGTGAGTGCCTATTTAAAAGGGATTCGTGGTTTTGATATCAATAAAGCCTATGAAGGAATGCGTAAAGACCATTTTCCTGGTGGAATGATGAGCAAAGCAGGATACGAGCACACCACATTCAAAGGTGGTGGTATTGAAGAATATATGGAATTGGGATATATCCCTAATCCACTGAGTAATGTAAAATATGGTTTTCATATGGATGGGTCTACCCAAACATTGGAGTATGCCTATCATGACTATGCATTGGCTCAAATGGCAAAACTGTTGGGTAAAAAATCCGACTATGAATTGTTTAGTAAAAGAGCCTTGAATTACAAGAATGTTTATAACAAAGAAATTGGTTGGATGTGGACCAGGAACCGAAAAGGTGAATGGAATCAGCCAGTAGATATTTTGCAATACGAACACGGATTTGAAGAAGGAAACGCCGCCCAATATACTTGGTGGGTTCCCCACGATGTAAATGGATTGATCAACTTAATGGGTAGTCCAGAAATTTTCAGTAATAAATTAAATGAGTCTTTTGTTCAAGCAAGAACACATGGATTTGTATCAGGGAAATCAGAAAACCCTACAGACCAAGAGTTACTTAGAAAAGTGTATATCAATTATGGCAATCAACCATGTATGGAAACGCCTTTTTTATTCAATTATGCTGGAAAGCCTTGGCTAACGCAATATTGGACTAGGCAATTAATTGATTCTGTATATAGTGGCATATCTCCTCAAAAAGGATATAGTGGAGACGAAGACCAAGGTCTCATGGGATCATTGGCTGTATTGTTAAAAATTGGTCTATTTTCTACCAATGGGGGCACGTCTGAAAAACCATTTTATGAAATTAGTAGTCCCATCTTTAATAAAGTAACCATACAGTTAAATCAGCATTATTATCCAGGAAAACAATTTGTTATTCAGGCTAGGAATAATAGTTCAAAGAATGTATACGTGCAGTCTGCCAAATTGAATGGTGCTAGTTTAAATAAACCTTGGTTCCTTCATGAAAGTTTGATCAAAGGAGGAGAATTGATTTTAGACATGGGTGCAAGTCCCAATAAAAACTGGGGTGCAGGTTTGCAAAATGCACCTCCATCAATGACAAAGGTTCAGGATTAAAGCATTCATTTTT
Organism: Chitinophagaceae bacterium BSSC1; assembly: GCA_002256435.1. GTDB lineage: Bacteria > Bacteroidota > Bacteroidia > Chitinophagales > Chitinophagaceae > Sediminibacterium. The sequence goes on along the minus strand of NKJC01000003.1, from coordinate 164,875 downwards.
GTGATTTAAATAGTTAGGCATGAAAAAGGTTTCAATGAAAGACATTGCAAAGGAGTTAAATACTTCTATTACAACAGTGTCTTTTGTGATCAATGGAAAAAGTGCAGCAATGGGAATTAGCCCTGCCACAGAAAAAAAAGTCCGGGACTTGATCAAGAAGCGAGAATTTAATCCAAACAGTGCTGCCAGAATGTTGCGTACGGGCAAATCAAAAACTTTGGGTTTGATTGTAGAAGATATTGGAAACTTTTTCTTTGGAAATATTGCTAAAATCATTGAGATAGAAGCCAATAAAAACGGGTATAATGTCTTTTTTAGTAGTACAGAAAATAATGATGAAACAGCCAAGAAGCTGATTAATAAAATGCGAAACAGCTCTGTAGACGGTTATATTATTACTGCTACCCAAGGTCTAAAAGAGGAAGTAATGAAACTGGGTAAGGAAAATATTCCCTTTGTTCTGATAGATAGATTGATTCCAGATTTGGAAACCAATTATGTAATATTAGACAACTATCAGGGTAGTTATAATCTTACCAACCATTTAATAGAAAGGGGATATCAGAATATTGGTTTTATCAGTATTTATTCTGAGATGACCATGATGACGGAACGTGAAAAAGGTTTTACTAATGCAATGTTAGATGGAGGTTTAAAGCTATCTGAAAATAATTTTCTGAAAGTTCAATTTGCTGCAAAAGGGCAATCTACTATCAATCATATAGCTGATTTTCTTGCCAATAACAAGCATTTAGATGCATTGTTTTTTGCTACTAACTATTTAGGGGTAATGGGAATTGAAGCATTGCAAAAAGCCAATCTTAGTATACCTGATGATATAGCTGTTGTGAGTTTTGATGACAATGATCTTTTTAGATTGTTGAAACCCAGTATCACTGTGGCTTCTCAACCCATTCATGAAATGGCCACTAAGTCCATTGAAATGTTACTCAGAATTATCAAGAAAGAACAAAAATTAAATGAAAATAGGGGCGAGGTAATCAAGCCGGAAATTATAGTGAGGGAATCAAGCCCCGTTAAAAAGCTTGAACATTTTGTAGCCAATAGATAAGTGATTGCTTATTTCAACTTGAAAGATATGTTACATAGGCAGATTTTTTACTGTATAACACTTATACTATTTGGTTTTAGCCCCAGCATAGCACAAAAGAAGGCAGTTTATAATATGTTTTTAGAAGAGGCAGTTCCTGAAAATGGAGCTATAACCTATTTTAATGCACCCATACTCCGTTGGCCATTTCAAAAAGGTAAACAGTCAAAATATGAATTACAACTTTCTAAAGATGCCAATTTTCAGGATCCAACTTGTATTTCAGTTACTGACTTAGAAAGTGCATTTTTTAATCCACACCAGTTGTTGGATCAAGGAAAATGGTGGTGGCATTATCGCGTAGTTGGTAAGGACTGGTCTAAATCTTTATGTTTTATCATATCGGATAAAGCCAAACCCATGGTTTCTCCCAGTGCTGAGAAATTTTTAGCGGGTGTTCCAATGTCACATCCTAGAATTTTTTCTTGGGATTCAAAGTCTAATTTAAAGCAACGGGCTCAGCAACCGGAAGCATTGGCCATTGTAACAGAAGCAAAACAGGCATTGGAAGAAAAAACTCCTTTAGAACAAGACGCCATTGCTTCAACAAAGGGAGATAATGAATTGCAAGATCAAAAACTAAATCAGGATGCTGTTGTTGGCTTGGGTAATCGAATGCATAAAATGGTCCTAGCCCTCTCACAGGGCTATCTCTTAACTGAAAATAAATTATTTCAAGCAAAGGCTATTGAGATTGGATTGGAAATAGCTCATTGGGATCATAAAGGAGTTACGGGTACTAGTGATTTTATGGATGGAGTATGTATGTATGACATGGCCATTGTTTTTGATAATTTTCATGAGTCCTTGAACCCGGTTCAACAAAAACAATTATTAGATGCCATTCATAATAGAGCATCACAATTCTACAAATCTTGGGTCAATAATATTGATTCCAAAGTATTGAGTGGGCATGTTTGGCAACTCTTGCTCAATGAATTTATCAATACAAGCATTGCAGTATACAAGCATGATCCGGATGCGGCCAAATGGTTAAAATATGGCTATGAGCTTTTCTTAGCCAGAGCACCAGTTTTGGGCGGATTAGATGGAGGATGGGCAGAGGGTGCCTATTATTTTCATATGAACATGGAAACCCTGGTAGAAATTCCACAAAGAATCAAAGCCTATACAGGATTTGATTTTATGGCTAAGCATCCATGGTTTAAAAATAATGCTGATTGGCTAGTCTATCAATTTCCGCCAGGATCTTCTGCTGATGGATTTGGAGACAATACAGAAGAATTATTTGAACCACCTGCTTCTTATGCCTCATATGCATCCATTATGGGCAGGCTTACTCAAAATCCAAAATACACATGGTATGCTAAAAAATTAGAAGCCATTCATCCTCATCAACTAGCAACTGAACCTGTACTAAGATGGTTTCGGTTAGCAAATGAATACAATTATACTGAGCCAATCGTTCCTTCAAAAATGGAATGGCCTATGGCTCAGCTTTCTCAGGAAGAAGGTGTTGCAGCTATTCACAGCAATTTGAATGCTCCCAGTAAAGACTTAATGATTGCCATGCGCTCTAGCTCTTTTGGTGCCTATGGTCATATATTGGCTGATCAGAATAGCTTTAATATTCTCTACGCAGGTAAGCGTCTTTTCTATAGAACTGGCTACAAAGTATCAATGAATGATCCACATAGATTGGGTTGGAGTAAACATACCAAGAGTATGAATGGGATGCTTGTAAATGGAGAAGGTCAACCTTATAGTGTGGAAGCTTATGGTCATTTTTCTAGATTCTTACAAGGACAACATTTGGCGTACTTAAAAGCAGATGCTTCAAATGCCTATCAAAGTAAGGAGACTAAGGAAGATTTTGGGGTAACACAATTCTTTAGGAATGTGGTCATGATGCAAGATGGTTATATAGTCATTTATGATGAGTTGGCTGCTAATAAACCTGTAAACTGGTCTTGGTTAATCCATAGTTTGGAAAATATGCAATTAGACAGTTTGGGTAATCAATTTACGGCAAGTATTGCGGAAGCTATTGGAAAGGGAAGGCTTTGGAGTTCTGCACCCATCAATTGGGGAATCACAAATAAGTTTGATGTTCCTGCTGTATTATTTAGGAATTACCAAGGAATGCGAACCAAGGAATACAAAGACACACAATGGCATTTAAAAGCTACCAATAAAACAGCTCAGGAAAAAATGCGATTTCTGGTTGTTTTGCAAATTGGCAAAGAGGGTACCCAAGCAACCATACAAACGCTTCAAACTATTGATGGTCATCAGAAAATTCAAATAGGTAACTGGACTATAGAAGCAAGTTTGTCTACTCAATTAGCACCACAGTTAATCATTCAATCTACAAAAGATAATACGGCTTTTTCTGCCTATGGTAATAAACTATCATTTAAATCTCAAACTTATACTGGTGCTATAGAAGGAAGTTCAAAAATGGTGGAGTTAATAAATGGGAAAATGAAATTAATAGAAGCAACTGACTTGGCAATGCCAATGATTAGATAATCAAATATGATGCTACAACAAATGAAACAGATGGGTTCTTTTTTGGTGATGGGTTTTCTCATGACTCAAATACCTATTTGTGTTTTTGGCCAAGCTCATAAAAAAACTCCCAATATTTTATTTGCTATTGCAGATGACCAATCCTATCCACACGCGTCTGTATATGGTCAAAAATTGTATAAAACACCTGTTTTTGATAGCATCGCGCAAGCAGGTGTCTTATTCAAGAATGCTTTTGCGGCAGCCCCTCAATGTAGCCCATCAAGGGCAGCCCTTTTAACAGGCAGACAAATCTGGCAATTAGAAGAAGCAGGAACGCATGCTAGTTTGTTTCCAAAAAAGTTTCCTGTGTTCACAGATGCTATTGAATCAGTAGGCTATTTTATTGGATATACCGGCAAACCTTGGGACCCTGGTAATTTTAAAGACGCTGGATGGACGCGCAATCCAGTAGGGCCGGAGTATAACAAAGAACAATTAAAAAGCTTACCAACAAAGGGCATTAGTAAAACGGATTATGTTGCCAATTTTAAAGACTTTCTAGAAGATAAACCCACAGATAAACCCTTCTTTTTCTGGTTTGGATCTCAAGAGCCGCATAGGGTATATGAAGAGGGTTCAGGCAAAGCATCTGGCTTGAAATTGGATGAAGTAATTGTTCCTCCATTTCTTCCCAATAATGATTTGGTACGCAATGACATCCTAGACTATGCTTTAGAAATTCAATGGTTTGACCAGCAATTAGGAAAGATGTTGGCCATGTTAAAAGAAAGGGGAGAGCTAGACAATACCATTGTAATCATTACTGCTGATAATGGAATGCCCTTTCCTTATGCCAAAGCTAATTTGCAAGAATATGGCACCCATGTTCCGCTGACAATGGCTGGTCCAAACATTAAAAAGTCAAAACAGCAAATAGAAACATTGGTGGGGTTGATTGACCTTGCACCTACCATAACTGAAATTGCCGGAGCCCCTGCATTACAAGGGATTGCTGGAACTAGTTTGCTGCCCTTATTAAAAGGTGCTATTTCAGATAAAAAATTATCTACCAACAAACAATATGTATTTACAGGAAGAGAAAGACATTCACATGCCAGACCCGATAATCTTGGCTATCCAGCAAGGGCTATTAGAACCGAAGATTATTTGTTGATTGAAAATTTCAAAACTGACCGATGGCCATTGGGAGATCCAGCGCCAGTAAAAAAAACAGAGATACTTGGGAAAGGAGATTTGAAACCTATTTTGGAAGGTTATGAAGATATTGACGATTCACCTACCAAATCATATATGGTTCAGAACAAAGCATTGATAGCCTCTTTATTCCAATTGTCTTTTGAAAAAAGGAATTCATTTGAACTCTATAATATTAAAAATGATCCCTATTGCATGCATGATATTTCAGGCAAAACCGATGTAAGTATTGTATTAGCTAAATTGAAACAAACCTTACATTCAAAATTACTTGAACAGTCTGATCCAAGAATGACAGGCAATGGCGATGTATTTGACAGTTATCCTCGTTTTGGTTTGATGCGTCCATTTGATGGTTTTAAGGAAAGAGCTAAATATAACCCAGCTTATAAGCAATAAAGTAATTTGAACATGACCAATAAATTCATTCATCCACTGCTAATCATTTCCGTTTTCTTTTTGATTACGGGACCAATTGTGGTGGATGCGCAAACCAACAAACGTCCCAATGTGATTTTGATTTTGGTGGATGATTTGGGTTGGTCTTGTTTTTCATCAAAAGCGGATCAACGAATCAATGATTCCAAATCTGATTTTCATGAAACACCCAATATTGACAAATTAGCCAGTCAATCTATTCGTTTTACTAGGGGATATGCATCTGATCCCATTTGTACACCCACTAGAAGAAGTATTCAATATGGACAGAGTTCAATAAGACAGGGTGATGAATCTTTTCCTCAAGTGTATCAACCTGCAGTTAGCAATCAACAAACTATTCCACAAATATTAAAAGCCTTTGATCAACATTACAAAGCAGCGCATTTTGGTAAATGGGATTTGAGGGCGAAAATTCTGCCAGAGCAAGTTGGCTATGATGAAAGCGATGGAGATACAGGTAATAAAAATGGTGATATTATTTCTGATAAAGAAGAAAAATGGAATCAGCATTATATCACTAAAAATCCTAAACAAATGGACAGCATTACTATTAGGTCCATTCGTTTTATGCAAAAACAAGTACAATCAAAAACGCCTTTTTATTTACAGGTTTCTCACTATGCTACCCATGTTAATACAGAAACCAATCAACTTAGTTACGATAAATTCTTGGCTAAAGAAAAGGGAAAAAAACATGATAATCCAGGTTGGGCCGGCATGATCAATGATTTGGATGCTAGTATAGGATCATTGTTAAAAGAAGTTGACCAATTAGGCATTTCAGATAACACTTATATATTCTTAATGGCGGATAATGGCGCAGTTGAATTTATTCCACCCGTTAATAATCGCTTAGACCCTCCCTCTAGTTTTGATCACTTAATGAGAAACTATCCTTTACGTGGAGGTAAATGGACCTTGTACGAAGGTGGTATTAGAGTGCCGTTTATGATTAGGGGGCCTGGTATAAAAGCAGGAACACAAACAGATGTTCCTGCCATAGGTTGGGATCTGTTACCCACTATCAATGAATTGGTTGGCAATAAAACTAAACTAGTTTCCAATATAGATGGCGGAAGTTTAGTGCCATTGATCAAAAATCAAGGACAAGGAACAGTAGATAGACCTTCATCCGATTTGTATTTTCATCGATATAATAATGGGTATCCACATTCGGCTATAATTTCTGGCGATTATAAGTTGATTAAGTTTTGGAAAACTAAAAAATTAGAACTCTACAATATCAAAGAGGATCTGGGAGAAATTAAGGAATTATCAAAGTTGCAGCCTGAATTAGTAAAACAACTAGAAGTAAAGCTGTTGAAATACATGGAGTCTGTTAATCCAGAAATCACCAAAAGGTATTTATGAAAAAATTGATTTTTAAATATGGCATATTATGCTTCCTAGCTCTATTGAGTCAGGTTGCAATATTGGCACAGTCTTCAAAACAGTCCTCTGTGATTATCATCATGGCAGACCAATTAAGGGCCGATGTTTTGGGAAAAGGATTTACACCCAATATTGATGCATTGCAAAAAGAAGCTGTTTCGTTTAATAGGGCTTATTGCGCAGCGCCTTTGTGTGCTCCATCAAGAGCTTCTTTTTTTACAGGCTTATATCCTAATAGAACGGGTTCCATGATTAATCCTTGGGAAAAGGATGATGAAGTATATGGGAATACCAAAGCAGGGATTGCCAATCTTTATGGATTGATGGATACGCAATGGGATAGTTATCATGTTGGTAAACAGCATTTTTTCACGGAAGACAAAATGGATAAAAATCCAAGTACCAATACAAAATGGATTACCCAAGAATCTTACAGCCAGTGGATGAAAGAGCAGGGCAAACCAAAGCCAGGAGGAAAAATTTATAAAGATGTTGCACCAGAATTGGTTTCTTCCACCCATACCCAATTGCGTTCCTATTCAACACCTGCAACTGGATTGTACAAAGAAGGAGTAGATTTTTTCTTGGATCATTATATAGCTAATGAAGCCATCAAGGCTATTAAAAACAGGGACGTTAACAAACCAATGTTATTAAACGCCATGTTTTTAGCACCCCATCCACCATTTAGTATACCAGAGCCCTATTTCTCTAAATACCATTTAAATGATTTTGTATTACCAGAGAATGTTGGAGAATGGTATCCAGGTCAATCACCCTTGCAGATGTATAATCTAACAGGCTTTATTGGATCTAGATATAGTAGAGATCAATGGGGGCAAATTTGGACAAAATATCTTGGGCTTGTCAAGTTGTTAGATGATGAAGTTGGTAGGTTGATTGCTGCATTAAAAGAAGCAGGCATTTATGAACAGTCTACTATTTTATTTACGGCGGACCACGGAGAGATGTTGGGTAGCCATTCACTTTGGCAGAAAATGTGCATGTATGAAGAATCGGCACGTGTGCCATTTCTTTTAAAATTGCCCCAATCAGTCAAATCAAGTATCAAAGCGTCTAATGAAGTCATTAGTTTAATAGATTTTCTTCCTACTGTTTTGGCTTTGAATGGAATTAAAAATCCTAACAAAATGGATGGTGTTTCCCTTTTGCCTTTACTGCAAGGAAAGCCAATTGAAAGGAAGGCCATATTCCTGCAATACGATGGAAATGGGTCCTTGGGCAGTTCTCAACGTTGTGTTGTAATGGGGGAATACAAATTAACTGTAGATATGTTCAAGGATGAAGCATATGTGGAACTGTACAACTTAACAAAAGATGCAAGTGAAAAAGAAAACTTGGTATTCAACAAGGACTTTGCTTCTAAAACGGATGAGTTATTATTCTTGTTAAGGGAACACATGAAACAAACCGGTGACAGACTAGATCTTCCTAAAACAATTATGCAAACATTTCTCAAAAATTACAAATACGGGATTCAAAAATCTGATAAAGTACAATAATCAATTCTAAGATGCAGCATATGAAAAAAGCAAATATGGTATTTAGAATAATGGGTCTGATTGGCTTATTATTTTCAGTACAGTGTTTATTGGCTCAGTCCAAAAACACCTTACCTAATATAGTCTACATTTTAGCGGATGACCTTGGCTTTGGCGATGTCTCTGTGAATAATCCAGGCAGTGTATTGCCAACACCCAATATTGATAGACTAGCCGCCCAAGGCATGCGATTCACAGATGCCCATACAACTTCTTCTGTGTGCACACCTTCTAGGTATTCCATACTCACAGGCAGGTACCCTTGGAGAAGTAGATTACCCATTGGTGTCTTGCATGGGTATAGCCGTACTTTAATAGAACCAGAATTACCCACTGTTGCCAAATTACTCAAAACAAAATCTTACCAAACAGCGGTAGTTGGTAAATGGCATTTAGGATTGGACTGGGTTCCAAAAGAGGCATATATGGATTCTTTGAAACCCGAGAATAATAAAAACAATCTCTATGGTATTCTTAGTGACATGAATCCAGATCAAATAGATTTTTCTAAAGGGCCAACAGCGGGGCCTAAGACTCAGGGGTTTGACTATTCTTTTGTGCTTCCTGCATCACTAGACATGGCTCCATATTGCTATTTAGAAAACGACAAATTAACAGAGCCACTTAGTTCCTATACCAAGGGCAACAAATTAGAATCTGGCTATACTGGTCCTTTTTGGAGAGAAGGATTGATGTCTCCCAGTTTTGATTTTTATGATGTATTGCCATTCTTTACTAGAAAGGCCAATGATTTTATACGTAGACAAGCAGGTAGCAAAAATCCTTTCTTCTTGTATTTCCCCATGCCAGCACCGCACACTCCTTGGGTACCTAATAAAGACTACAAAGGGAAATCTAAAGTGGGAGAGTATGGTGACTATATCTTAGAAATGGATGCCGCAGTTGGGCAAGTGTTGCATGTGTTAGATAGTATGGGTCTTTCAAAAAATACTATTGTGATCTTCTCTAGTGATAATGGCCCTTATTGGAGAGATAATTTTGTAGAGCAATTTAACCACCATGCAGCAGGACCATTTAGGGGAATGAAGGGTGATGTATTTGAAGGAGGACATTGTGTTCCTTTAATAGTCCGTTATCCAGGAATGGCAAAAGCTGGAACAGTTTCTGATGCACCCACTACGCTAGCCAATCTAATGGCTACTTGTGCTGAATTGATTGGTGATCAATCAGGAAAATTTGTTACAGAAGACAGCTATTCTATTCTTCCTATTTTAATGGGTAAGGCAAAATTGGCCGAAGGTCAAGAAGCCGTAGTGAATATTTCTTCTAAAGGAACGCTTGACATACGAAAAGACGGTTGGAAACTAATTACCAAACTAGGTTCCGGTGGTTTCACAGTTCCAGTAGATGTGAAAGCCAAACCAGGTGAACCCATTGGTCAGTTGTACAACCTAACTGAAGATATTCATGAAGACCATAATCTATATGCAGAGCGTCCCGAAAAAGTGCGTGAATTAATGGATCTATTAAAAAAAATTCAAAAAGCACCCAAGGGGCAAACTTTTAAATAATTGAAACATTACCAGTATTGATACCTTAAACCAGTTTAAATGCGTAACAAATCATTTGCATTTCTATTTGCCATAGGCTGTTTTCTTAGCCTAAGATCCAATGGTCAACAAACAACTGTTTTTGAAAAAGACTATATCAAAGCCAGCTTATTAAAAGTAGCCAGTTGGCAAATGCAGCATTCCAACAAAAAGCCTTTGAATGATTGGACCAATGGCGCATTGTATACGGGAATTTTTGCCGCTTATGAAGCCACCAAGTCTCCATTATTATTGGATTCTATGATGGCGATGGGTACCCGATATCAATGGCGTCCGGGTAGAAGATTTGATCACGCTGATGATTATGCCATTACGCAAACTTATATTGATCTCTATCGATTAAAGAAAGACAAAGCCATGCTGCAACCAAGTTTGGATTCTTTAGACAAGATGAAATCCTTACCCGGTAACGAAGTTAAGAAGCATGGAATTATTTGGTGGTGGTGTGATGCTTTGTTTATGGCCCCACCCACCATGGCAAAATTGGCCAAGACCTTGAAAGACCCAACATGGTTGGTGTTGAGTGATACCTTTTTCCGCCAAACCTATAGGCTATTATATAGTCAGGAATACCATTTGTTTGCAAGAGATGCTAACTATTTGATTGACGCAAATGGCAATGGTAAAAGAGAATCCAATGGCCAAAAAGTTTTTTGGTCAAGGGGTAATGGTTGGGTCATGGGAGGATTGGTAAAACTCTTGCAAGAAATGCCCAAAAATTATGAAGGAAGAGATTTTTATATAAATCTGTACAAAGAAATGGCCAATAGTTTATTGGCATTGCAACAAGCAGATGGTCTTTGGAGAACCAGTTTGCTTGACCCGGGTGCCTATCCTGGTGGTGAGGGAAGTGGTACTGGTTTTAATTGTTATGCATTGGCATGGGGCATCAATCAGAAAATATTGGATAAGCCAACCTTTTTGCCAGCCGTTAAAAAAGCGTGGGTGGGCTTGAATAGCTTATTGCTTGAAGATGGAACTGTTGGTTGGGTACAACCCATTGGAGGCGATCCAAGAAGAAATTTTAATGCCAATAGTTGGGAAGCCTATGGTGCAGGTGCCTATCTCTTGGCAGGGTCAGAAGTAATTAAATTAGTAAAATAACTTCATGAACAAGCATACCCCAATCAAGATTTCAAAAAGGCATTCTACCAATTGGGCTATCTGGATACTTATGCCTTTGATGCTAATTTTGTTCTTGTCTGGAAAGAAAAAAACAATAGAAGCTGTTGCTCAAAAGCCAAATATTATTTTCATCATGGCTGATGATATGGGCTATTCCGATATTGGTTGTTATGGAAGTGAAATTCAAACTCCCAATTTAGATTTGTTAGCAGCCAATGGTGTAAAGCTTAGAAGTTTTTATAATAATGCAAGGTGCTGCCCAACAAGAGCATCGCTATTAACAGGACAATATCCTCACACAGTAGGTATGGGTAATATGGTGACAATGCCCAAAGCACCCATTCAAAAAGGCAGTTATCAGGGATTCTTAAATGACCAATTTCCCACTATTGCAGAAACCTTAAAAGATGCTGGTTACAATACCTATATGACCGGTAAATGGCATGTTGGAGAGCGTCAGGAACATTGGCCGTTGAAAAGAGGCTTTGAACATTATTTTGGATTGATTTCTGGTGCCAATAGTTTTTATGAAATTATCCCACAAGAATTAGGCAAGAGACATGTTGTTGAAGACAATCAGGATTATCCTATTCCTTCAAATGGATTCTATATGACCGATGCTTTTACAGACCATGCCATTCAATATTTAAACCAACAACAGCAAACAAAAGCCAACAATCCATTCTTTTTATACTTGGCTTATACTGCACCACATTTTCCTTTGCACGCGCTAGAGGAAGATATTGTTAAGTATGAAAAATTATACGAGCAGGGTTGGGATATCACCAGAAAGAATCGCTATCAGAAAATGGCTAAACTGGGTGTAATAGATCAGCGATATCAGTTAACGCAAAGACCAGCGGATATACCTGCTTGGGAAAATGCAAAAGACAAAAAAACTTGGGTAAGGAAAATGGCAGTGTATGCAGCCATGGTTGATAGAATGGATCAAAATATTGGAAAGCTGATTCAAACCCTCAAGAAGAACGGTCAGTACAATAATACCATGATTGTTTTTTTATCGGATAATGGGGGATGCGCTGAAAATGTGAGTGGCCGTAATTTCAATGATAGCACCAAGAAAATTGGTGAAAAAGGATCCTATGTAACCTATGATTATCCCTGGGCCAATGTGTCAAATACACCCTTCAAAAAGTACAAACGCTATATGCACGAGGGAGGAATGATTACACCTTTTATCATTCAATGGCCCAATGGCATCAAGCCAAACAAAACCTATTCTAATCAAATTGGTCATGTAATAGATTTGTTGCCAACTGCATTAGAGTTGGCTGGCGTTAGCACTAAAAATTTGCCTGGTCAGAGTTTGAGTTATCTATGGAACAGCAAATCAGTTGCACCAAGAACCTATTGTTGGGAACATGAAGGTAATCAAGCCATTCGCCAAGGCGATTGGAAACTAGTAAAAGACCAAGAAGACCCTAGTTGGGAACTATACAATTTAAAATTGGATCCAACAGAAACCAAGGACTTAGCCAAGAAAGAACCTGAAAGGTTAAAAGCCATGCAAATGGCATACGAAACATGGTCTAAAAAAGTAGGGGTAAAACCTTTTATATCAAACGGAAAATCAGAATAATTATATGAGAAAGTCATTTTCTATTGCCTTAGTTTTTTGTTCCATTCTAGGAACGCAATTGTTTGCGCAACCCGTTAATTATGTGCCAGCATTTGCCAATGAGAACCATCCCCAAATGGGGTATTGGTTTATTTCTCCCAATCTATTAACAGAAACAAAGGAGTACCAAAAACATATTGACAGCATTGCTGAAAATTGTAAGTATACCCTGATCTTTTTAACTGCTAGAGAAGGGGCTAATTTTTATGACTATCCCAAGATGCACCCCATTTTTAAAGACCTTGTTGCAGCTGCTCATAAGAAAGGATTGAAAGTAGGCTTGCAGCTCTGGGGCAATTATAAGGACAAGAATATAGAGGGCTCTCAAAGAATGATCATTGAAACGGAAGTTCCATTGGATCAGCAAGGGAATGCAGCTGCAGTAGTGAAGGCCAAGTGGATCAGATTTCCAGATAGGCTTTTAAAGTCTGATCTATTCAAAGTTTATGCATTCAAAAAAACAGGAGATGGTTTCTATGATCCAGCAAGTTTAAAAGATATCACTAAAGATTGTAGTTATACACTACCTGATAAAGAAACAGTAGATGTAAAAGTTAAAGCTGGCTCAGACATGAAGGGGATGACTGTCTGTATCATGACTCAACAGTATTGCAGTCAAAGCAGCAACTGGGATAATGTAGAGACCAATACGTTTGCAGAAGCCATGCGTACTTATCAAGACGTTGGATTTGACGGATTCTCCTTAGATGAATACGGCAACAAATTTGTAGAACGAATTTTTGAATTAAATACGCCCAATCCTTTTAGAGGAAGATGGTACAGCAATGGCATGGCAAGGGAATACCAAAAAGAAACAGGTAATGATTTGGTAAAAACCCTATTTGATGGTAGGTATGCACCGGAAGGAAAACCAGAAGTAAGAATCAATGCTATTAACCAATACATGCAGTTTATGCGCAAGGGTGGTGTGCGTGTAGAACAAGCCGTATATGATAGTTCCAGAAAGATTTTTGGTACACAAATTTTTAGTGGCATCCATAATACCTATCACAATAGTTTGATCAATGATGAAATCTGGGCAAATGGTATTGGTTGGTGGTCTGCACCAAGGGCTTATGGTCATTCAGATGAAAAAACTTTTCTGCCTACCCAAATGGGTATTGCCATGGCGCATCCCAAGAATGCATTTTACAACCAATACTATGACAAGGATTTAGAACCCGTATTGGTAAAGTCTTTTAATGACTTGCGTTATGGAGTAAGAACGCACTATCACGCAATGAATGACAAACGACCCTTGCGTTTTGATTTAGAAGACGCAGATGCTGTAAAAGGAATCAATGCCAATGAGAACTGCGCCAGATTGTTGAATAAGTTTAATCCGGCTTTGCCCGATATTAAGTTGTTGGTGATTTTTGGAATGGAAGGTTTGTCTAACTGGTATCCCGTGGTAGCCAACAGGGGCGTATATGATATCAATGACAAAATGTATATAGAAGAAAGGGCAGTAGAAATTTGGAAAGCTGGATATCTCAATGCCTTGGTTCCTTCAGACTTGATAGTCAATAAACAATTGGTCATTGGTACAGATGGTAAACCAGTAATGAATGGACACAAGTTTGATGCCATTCTCTATTTAAATCCTCAGTATGCTCGGGAACCCGTTTTGAAATTTCTGGAACAATATCTAGCCAAGGGCGGTAAGCTTATGGTAGAAGGTCAGGCAGATAGAGATTTTAAAGGCACATTAATTCCTAATAGGTTTAAAGCCATTTATGACAAAGCCACTGTGGTAGGATATTCTGTTGCAGGACTTGCCAAACTTGGACTAAATAAAAATCTGTTGCCTAATGGTTGTAGAAATGAAGACGGCTCATACACATTTAATGATTTGAATTCTATGAGAACTGGAACTGCAGCTAGTTTTGAAGTAAACTTAAATGGAGCTATTTATACAGGTCAATATAGGGGCATAGTTGTGATCAAAACTGATAAAACAGGTGCAATCAAATTAGCCGCAACAGGTTTGTCTGAATTGAAAAAGAATGGACAACCCATCTTGCAATTTGAAACACCTGTGGATGTTTTTGTAGATAAAACGGGAGGGCAAAACAAGATGACCATTGCAGATGGTCAAAAAAAGATCAAACCCTTGGTGAGTAAATTCTGAGATAAGTTTTAATTCCAAATGATGAAATATTTTCTTTCTGGTATACTGGTATTAATGATGCAAGGCTTGATGGCGCAGGTTCCTAATCAAGCCATGGATGCACGTAAAATAATCTTGGATTCCAAAGATGGACATGCTGGAAATGCTGCTTGGGTGATGAAAAAAGCTGAAGAGATTTCCGCTCATTCAGAGGAGATTTCAAAAGTTGGATTTCAGAGTAACGGATGGATGCCCGCTATTGTACCAGGCACCGTTTTGAATTCCTTGGTGTATAACAAAGTTTATCCAGAACCATATTTTGGAACTAATAACAAACTCACCAATAAGGTCATTCCTGATATTGCACAAACCGGAAGAGATTTTTACACTTATTGGTTTAGAACAGAATTTTTAGTGCCAGCCGATTATAAAGAAAAAAATATTTGGTTGCAAGTAGATGGGATTAATTACCGTGCAGAAATCTGGGTTAATGGAAATCTCTTGCAAACCATCTCTGGGATGTTTCAACAGGATTTTATTGAGATCACAGATTTTGCAAAGCCAGGAGAGAAAAATGCAGTTGCTATAAAAGTATATCCAGTAGATATGCCGGGGTCCAACAAAGCCAAACCTTGGCGGGCTAGAGGTGAAAATAGAAATGGGGGAGATGGTAACATGGGATTAAATACTTCTATGCTCATGTCTGTTGGTTGGGATTTTACATTTAAAGATGGGATCAGAGATAGAAATACAGGTATTTGGAAAAGTATCTCCTTGTATGCTACCAATAAAGTAGCATTAAAACATCCCTTTGTTCAGTCTAATTTGAGTAAGCCAAATTATGATCAAGCTGCTGAAACCATATCTGTAGAAGTTCAGAATGTAGCCATGAAAACCATTCAGTGTTTGGTGAAAGGTGAGATTGCTGGTACAGGTATTCAGTTTGAAAAAAGGTTGATCCTATTAAGGGGAGAAGACAAAACCGTGATCTTTAGTCCCAAGGATTTTCCCCAATTAAATATCCAACGCCCAAGATTGTGGTGGCCCAAAAACAAGGGTAATCAGGAACTCTATGACTTGCATTTAAAAGTATATGTAGACGGCGTATTGGGTGATTCTATTCATAGCCGTTTTGGGATCAGAGAAATTCTCGCAGACAGGAATACACCAGATAGTTCCAAGACTTTTTACGTTAATGGAAGAAAGATCTTTATCCGTGGATCAAACTGGATTCCAGAAGCCATGCTACGCAATTCGGATGAACGCATGTATGCAGAAATGCGCTATACCCAACAATCAGGCATTAACCTTTTACGTCTTTGGGGTGGGGGCATAGCAGAGTCTGATTATTTTTATCAACTCTGTGATGAATTTGGGATTTTGGTATGGCAGGAATTTTGGCTAACAGGTGATACCAAACACCCACAAGACAAGAACCTATATTTTAATAATATTCAATCTGCGGTAAAAAGAATCAGAAACCATCCTTCAGTAGCATTCTATGTATGTTCTAATGAAAGCACAGAAGTTTCTGGTGTAAAAGAACTGCTCCAACAAATAGATGGAACCAGGCCTTATCAAATGCAATCGGAAACGGATGGTGTGCATGATGGAAGTCCATATCAGCAAGTGAACCCCATGCAGCATTATGAAAATACGGCGTCTGCACGTGGAAGTAGGGTAGATGGTTTTAATCCTGAGTATGGCGCACCTACACTTCCTACGGTAGAAGTATTGCGTGAGATGATGGAGGAGAAAGACCTATGGCCCATCAATAAACCCGTATGGGATTATTTAGACGGGGATGCATTTCATGGCATGACCGGAAAGTATACAGAGATGGTGAACAAGTATGGCATGTCCAATTCCATTGATGAGTTTGCCAAAAAAGCCCAGTTGGTAGGCGCCATGAATTCTATTTCTATTTGGGAAGTATGGAACGCCAATAAATTTGGGTACGGAGACAGATATGCATCTGGCTTATTATTCTGGTACCATAATTCACCCACCAGACAGGTCTGTGGTAGAATGTGGGATTGGTCTTTGGAACCTACCGCATCGCTCTATTATACACAACACGCACTGGAACCACTACATGCACAATTTGATTATTTGAAAAACACAGTTTCTGTTTATAATGACCAATTCAAATCTTTCCAACATTATCAATTGCAAGCAAGTATCTATGATTTGGAAAGCAAAAAAGTCAGTGAGCAAACTATACCATTAGATCAAATTCCTGCAGACGCTGTGATGACTAATTTATTGCAACTTGATTTTAGTAAAGTGCAAAGCCCTATTCAATTTGTTTATTTGGCCATTAATGATGATCAGGGGAAAATAGTTTCCAATAGTTTTTATTGGCGTTCTTCTGATAAATATATGGGTAAGGAAACCATGACAGGGCCTGCCACTGCAGGTTTTGAATCATTGGCAACTATGAAGCCAGCCAAATTGAAATCTGTTTTGAAAGTGGATGGTTCTGGAAAATCAATGGTATTGAGTCTAAACCTGACCAACACCAGTAAACAGATTGCTTTTTTTACCCAATTACAATTGCTAGACAAAGTTGGAAAACCAGTGAGGCCTAGTTTTTATACAGATAATTTTTTCTCCTTATTGCCTGGCCAATCCAAACAAGTGACAATTGATACTAATAGTTTAACCGAAAACCAAGAAGGACTACAACTTATTATAAAGGGCTGGAATACAGCTTCTGAAACCATTCAAATACAACAACCTAAGAGCCATGAAAAATAAGTATTTAATAGCCTGTTTGCTACTGATAGTATCTCAGGTTAGTGCACAGAAAAAGGATTATAATATTAAGCTATTTGGGGCCAAGGCCGATGGTAGAACCAATAATGCCATCGTTATTCAAAACCTGATTGATAAAGCATCTGCTGCAGGTGGTGGAAGAATCATAGTGCCTCCGGGAAACTATATGACTGGAACCCTAGAGCTCAAAACAGGTGTGGATTTGCACATTGAATTAGGAGCTGTTCTATTGGGATCAACTTATGTAAAAGACTATAGAAAAGTTGCAGGAAGGGCTGCGCTAATAATGGCCAATGGACAATCCAATATTGCCATTTCAGGAGAAGGCATTATTGATGGTCAAGGACAGGAATTGATGTTGGATATTTTTAAACAATTAAGATCTGGAGCTTTGCAGTCCGATACCATTTGGTTGGTGAAAAGACCAGGTGTTGGAAGGGCATTGGGCGTAATATTCTACAAATGCAAAGGAATTAAAGTAACGGATATCACTTTAAAGAATACCACTGATTGGGTACAGGATTATAGAGGTTGTGAGAATCTAGTTATAGATAGAATTAAAGTACAGAGTACGGCTTATTGGAACAATGATGGGTTAGACGTAACAGATTCTAAGCATGTTAAAATCACCAATTGTTTTATCAATGCATCTGATGACGCACTCTGCTTTAAATCTGAAGATCTTAATAGTGACGGTTGCGATGATATTGTAGTTGATAATTGCACACTACGTTCTAGTGCCAATGGGTTGAAATTTGGAACAGCCAATGGCGCCGGATTTAGAAATTTCAAGATTACCAATCTAACCGTCTACGATACCTATCGCTCCGCGATAGCTTTGGAATCCGTGGATGGTGGTGTCATGGAAAATATTGACATCAGAAATGTAGACGCCAAGAATACGGGGAATGCCATTTTTATAAGGTTAGGTCATAGAAATAAGACAGGGCCTGTGAGTACCCTCAACGGGATCTATATTGCCAATGTGACTGCTGAAATCCCTTTGTACAAACCAGACCAAGGCTATCCAATTGAAGGTCCACCAGATCACTTAAGACCAGGTTTTGATAAAATGCCTATTAGACCATCTCATTTTCATATTTATGGACATCCTTTCCTGCCCTATAATTTGGTGCCCTCGTCTATTGTGGGTATTCCTGGCCATCCAGTAAAAAATGTGGTGATGGAAAATATCAATATTGTTTATGGCGGAAGGGCAAGTAAAGAAATTGCGCAAGTTCCCTTAGACAAGATTCACTTGATTCCCGAAAACGAAGAAGGTTATCCAGAGTTTTCCATGTTTGGAGAATTACCAGCCTGGGGATTTTACATGCGTCATGCAGAAGGCATTCAATTCAAAAATTTCAAAATCAGTTATAAGGACGCTGATTTTAGACCTGCCATGGTTTTTGATGACGTGAAAAATGTGCAATTAAACGATGTTCAAATTCCAAGCTATCAAGAATTGCCCATGCTCTATTTCAACAATAGCAAGGATGTGATTATTAACAAGTTGGTTATTCCTATTGCGCAAGACAAAGCCATTCAAAGGGTCAATAAAAATTAAATGCAAGCTAGAAAGATGAAAATTTTGAACCTGACAAAATATTGCCTTTTGTTGCCAATACTATTTTTGGCAACCGCTATTCCTTCTATAGGGCAGCAGGTTCCCAAATATTTAAATGAATCTTTATCAGAGCATGAGCGAATCATGGATTTGTTGGGCCAGTTAACGGTAGAGGAAAAAGCAAGTTTGTTAATTGCCAGTTCACCTGGCATACCAAGACTTCAAATAGATAAATATTATCATGGTAATGAAGCCTTGCACGGAATTGTTAGGCCAGGTAAATTCACCGTATTTCCCCAAGCCATTGCCTTGGCTAGTATGTGGAACAAGGATTTGCATTATCAAGTAGCATCGGTTATTTCTGATGAAGCAAGGGCTAGATGGAATGAATTAGAACAAGGTAAAAAGCAAACCTTAAGATTTAATGACCTATTAACTTTTTGGTCACCCACCATCAATATGGCAAGAGACCCAAGATGGGGACGAACGCCTGAAACATATGGAGAAGATCCTTATTTAGCAGGAGTATTGGCTACTCAATTTGTAAAAGGATTGCAAGGCAATGATCCCAAGTATTTAAAAGTGATAGCTACTCCAAAACATTTTGCGGCCAACAATGAAGAAACCAATAGATTCTCCTGTAACGCAGTTATATCAATGCGCATGTTGCGAGAATATTATTTGCCCGCATATGAAATGGCTATTAAGGAAGGGAAAGCCGCATCCATTATGGCTGCTTATAACGCCATTAACGGTGTTCCCTGCGGCGCTAACCCATGGTTGCTGAACAAAGTCTTAAGAGAAGATTGGGGATTCAAAGGATATGTGGTATCAGATTGTGGTGGCCCGTCTAATTTGGTTACTGCACACCAGTATGTAAAAACCAAAGAGCTAGCTGCCATGGTTTCTTTGAAGTCAGGATTAGATTTGGAATGTGGTGACAATATTTATAAACAACCATTACTCAATGCTTATCAGCAAGGCATGGTTTCAAAAGCTGATATTGATACCGCTGCTTATAGGGTACTTAGAGCAAGAATGCAATTGGGTCTATTTGATAACCCTGCTAACAATCCCTATAATAAAATTTCACCACAGGTAGTTGGCTCTGCCAAACACCAAGCATTGGCATTAGAAGCTGCTAGACAAGGAATAGTTCTATTAAAAAATGAACAAGCTTTTCTTCCCCTTAATCTAACTAAGTTAAAATCAATAGCTGTAGTGGGCATCAACGCAGGAAATACAGAGTTTGGTGATTATAGTGGCGAACCTGTTGTTGAACCTATAAGTATTTTAAAAGGCATTCAAAATAAGGTGGGCAGTCAAGTTAAGATCAACTACGCAGCTTGGCAGCCAATCAATGGATTGGAAGGATATGCTTTAATTGGAAAGGAATTTTTTCCAGATGGTTTGCAGGCGGAATATTTTTCAAATATGACTTTAGAGGGGCAGTCAAAAAAACGAATTGACCCACAAGTGAATTTTGAGCCAGCCAACCAAGCTCCTGATGCGTTTGTGCCTACGGAATCTTTGTCTATTAAATGGGTTGGTAAAATCAAACCCAATATTTCTGGAAAATACAGCCTTGGATTCTTGGCCCATGATGGATGCCGATTAACTATTAATGGTCAAGTAGTGATTGATTCTTGGAAAAGAAAAGCTACCGTAACCACATTTGCAGATATTGTTTTAGAAGCAGGGAAAGTCTATGATTTTAAGGCCGAATATTTTGTAAGAAGAGACGCTGTAGCCAAATTATATTGGAAGACCCCTGATATTGATTTCAATGTTACTTCACTCTTTAATGAAGCAGTAACAGCTGCAAAAAAATCAGATATCACTGTGGCAGTATTGGGTATGAACAAAAATTTTGAAAGAGAAGGTCAGGATAGAAGTCAAATTGGTCTGTCAAAAGATCAGGAAATATTTATCAAAGAAATTAGAAAGGCAAATCCAAAGACCGTAGTGGTATTTGTAGCTGGAAGTTCTTTGGCTATTGATTGGGTAGATCAAAATATTCCCGCGGTATTGGATGCTTGGTACCCAGGTGAACAAGGAGGTACAGCGGTAGCTGATATTTTATTTGGAGACTATAATCCCGCTGGTAGACTTCCATTAACGTTTTACAAGTCAATGGATGATTTACTGCCCTTTAATGACTATGATGTATCAAAGGGTAGAACCTATCAATATTTTAAGGGTAAGGTCTTGTATCCATTTGGTCACGGACTGAGTTATACCAATTTTCAATACAGTGCCCTAAACATACAGGATCAAAAAGAGGTTTTGGAGCTTAGTTTTCAAATCAAGAATACGGGCAAAATGGATGGTGATGAAGTAGCGCAAGTCTATGTGAAAATGCCAGATGCAATGATCCCCATGCCTATTCAGCAACTAAAAGGATTTCAACGAATCAAGATTAACAAAGGACAGAGCCAAGATGTAGTCATTAAAATTGACAAATCGCAATTGCGATATTGGGATGAAAAAACAGAACGGTTTCTAACACCAAAAGGAACCTATGAGATCATGGTAGGTGCTTCCTCACAGGATATTCGTTTGAAACAAACCGTTCAACTTAATTAAAAAAAGCATGAGAAAGAATTTGTATTTAGTTGTTTGTTTAATAGGAATCATTCAATGGCAGGTCTTTGCACAAAATAATCTAGGTTTTAAAATTCCTGTTTCTGTTTCTGATAAAATGCAGTCCAATTTTAAAACAGGTGGAAGATTGTTGTTACACCTAACCATTCAAGCTGAAAAAGAACCAAGGTCTAAATCTGAATTGACCATTTGCGTAACTCCCAAAGATTGGAATGCTCAAAAAGCTTTTGTGATCAATACTAAGGATCAACAGGTATTGGTCAATGGGTTGGAAAAATTCAAATTGAATGAACCTGTCAAATGGTATTGTCAAGTAGTATACAAACAAAATGAAGACGATGGTAATGAAAATGTAGCAGGTAATCTGTATAGTCAAGTGGATAGTTTTTTGGCTACAGAAAAACCCAAATTTAGCTTGCAATTACAATCCATGATTCCTGCCCTTAGCATAGTGAATCATCCCTATGTTAAAACCATTACTATCAAGAGTCAATTGCTTTCAAACTTTTCCAAACATGACCGTTTTTTAAAAGCGTCCATTTTGTTGCCATCGAGTTATTTTGAAAATCCCAATAAAAGCTATCCTATTTGTTACAGGGCTCCCGGATTAAATGGAAGACATGACCAAGTCAATGGCATGCTTTCAAATAAAGATTTTGCTACTTGGTGGTTTAGCAAAGAATCGCCCCAGGTTATTTATGTATTTCTAGATTCTCAAGGGCCTTACGGCGATACTTACCAAGTAGATTCTGAAAATAATGGACCCTGTGGTAAAGCGTTAACGGAAGAATTGATTCCTGCCATTGAGCAGATGGTCCATTATGCACCCGATTCCAAAAAGCGTTATTTAGCTGGTAAGTCAACAGGTGGGTGGGTATCATTTGGTTTGCAAGTACTGTATCCTGATTTTTTTGATGGTTGCTGGTCTTATAGCCCGGATCCTGTAGAATTTGAACACTATGGCTTAATTGATATTTATCACGATAGTACCATTTTTTATAATCGCTGGGGCTATTTGCAGCCGGGTAGAAGAACCACCAATGGAGAACCTACTTTTTCCATGAAGGATTGGATTCATGGTGAAAATGTGAATAGTAGAACCAATGACTATCGTGTGTCTGGTGGACAGTTTGGGGCCTATAATGCGGTATTTGGGCCAAAGGGGGCCGATGGTCTACCTAGTCTCATGTTTGATCCTTATACAGGTGTGATTGATCACAGTATTGCTAAACAGTGGGAAGCCTATGATTTGAAGAAAATATTGAAAAAAAATTGGGCTACCCTTGGACCCAAGTTGCAAGGAAAAATCTGGATCTGGATGGGTGATATGGATGGTTTGTATTCCAATGTAGCTACAAGGTACTTACAGAAGTTTTTAGACAAAACATCCAATCCAAAATCGGATGCTATTATAAAGTTCACTGCTATGGCAGGACATACACAAGAATGGAGTGATAAAGCAGTAATAGAAATGATTGCAGCAAAAGCAGCGCTTGTAAAATAAGGATCATGAAATTGAAAACTTGTATTGGTATTGTATTCATTTTAGGTGTATTAGGGGCCAAGGCGCAAGCGCCAAGCCCTAAACAGCCTGTTGATTATGTGAATCCATATATTGGTAGTATCAGTCATTTATTGGTACCTACTTTTCCAACGGTGCATTTACCCAATAGTATCATGCGAATGGTACCAGAAAGAGGAGATTATACAGGTGATGTCTTAAATGGTCTTCCGTTAATTTTAACCAGCCATCGTGGTGCCACCGCATTTAACTTGAGCGTCTATCAGGGAAATGCCTTGGGAACTAAAGCCATTATCCCTTTTCGCTATGACAATGAAATTGTCAAGCCCTATTTCTATGCTGTGATGGTGGAGGAGCAGGGAACCCAAATTCGTTTTGCTCCATCTCATCAATCGGCTATCTATGAAATCAAATTTGTAAAAAATCAACCCGCTTATTTGATTTTCAATACAGCTTCTGGGGCTTTTAAAAGCAAGGGAAATACAATAGCGGGTTATCAGCGGCTGAAACACAATTGCAAAGTTTATATCTATGCAGAAATAGATGGCAGTCCTCAACAACTGGTCTCTGATTCTAATATTGTGAAATGGTATTTTGGTGATCAGGCACAAACTATTAAACTGAGATACGGCATTTCATTTATCAGTGAACAACAGGCAAAAGCCAATTTGAGAAGGGAAATCAAACAATTTAATCTAGATCAAGTTGCTGCAATAGGAAGGGACATCTGGAACAAAGCTTTGGGTAAAATAAAAGTCAATGATCCCAATGAAAATAATAAGACGGTTTTTTATACGGCACTCTATAGAACAGCAGAGCGTCCGGTTAATATCAGCGAAGACGGTCAATATTTTAGTGCATCAGACATGCAAGTGCATTCAGATCATGGCCAGCCATATTACACGGATGATTGGATCTGGGATACCTATCGCGCAACGCATCCCTTGCGTTTAATATTGGAGCCCCAAAAAGAAATGAATATTCTTCAGTCTTATTTAACCATGGCTGGTCAGATGGCTCATTTTTGGATGCCAACTTTTCCAGAAGTGACCGGTGATTCTAGAAGAATGAATTCCAATCATGGGGTTGCCATTTTTGCAGATGCTTGGGCAAAGGGGCAAAGAAATTTTGATGTTCAAAAAGCATTTGAAGCAGCTAAAAAAGGTATTGAGGAAAAATCATTGGCACCTTGGTCAGACAAACCAGCTGGATGGTTAGACCAGTTTTATAAAGACAGTGGCTATATTCCTGGTTTGCGTGAAGATGAGAAAGAAACCGTGCCAGAAGTTAATACCAGAGAGCAACGCCAAACCATTGCGGTCAGTTTAGGTACAGCATATGATCAATGGTGTTTGAGTCAATTGGCAAAAGCTGGTGGAGATGAGTTTTCCTTTCAGCAATATTTGAACAAGTCCTATAACTACCGGAAAATATTTAATACCCAGACTGGTTTTTTTCATCCAAAAGACAAGGATGGAAAATTCATAGAGCCATTTGACTATCGTTCTTCAGGTGGAAGATCGGCTTATTATGGTGAGAACAATGGTTGGACCTATCGTTGGGATGTGCAACACAATATTGCCGACTTGATTCATTTAATGGGCGGTAATCAGTCTTTTTGTAAAGCTTTGGATAGCATGTTCGCAGAGCCTTTAGGTAAAGGGAAAAGTACTTTTTATAGGTCATTTCCGGATCAAACTGGGAATGTTGGTCAGTTTACTATGGCCAATGAACCATCTTTTCATATTCCTTATTTGTACAATTATGCGGGTCAGCCTTGGAAGACCCAGAAACGAATCAGAACCCTCTTGCAAGAATGGTTTAGAAATGATTTAATGGGCATGCCAGGCGATGAAGATGGAGGAGGTATGAGTGCATTTGTGGTTTTTTCAAGTATGGGTTTTTATCCGGTTACACCTGGAATTGCAGCTTATAGTATTGGCAGCCCCTTATTTAAACAACTGTCTATTCAAATGCCCAATGGACAGCCCTTTGAAGTCATTGCCAAAGGCTGTTCCAAAGAAAATAAATATATCCAGTCTGCCAGTTTGAATGGGAAGCCTATTAATAGAACATGGCTTTTTCACGATGAAATCATTCATGGGGGGAAACTAGTATTGCAAATGGGAAACCAACCAAATTATCAATGGGGAATTCAAATTCCGGACAAACAACTTTCGGCAGCAGCTTTAAAATAAATTATGAAAAAATACATCGCGTTAAGTTTACTGATTTTTCTTACTTGGAATTTGAAGGCGCAATCTATCAAAGTTTCCTATGTTGATGCATTTGAGAATGTGAATCACCCACAAGTGGCATATTGGTTTATTACGGAAGATCAACACCAACCTAAAGTGTATAAAGCCAAGATTGACAGTTTTGCAAAATTTAGTAAATACACGTTGGTTTTTCTAACTGAAAGAGCGGGTTATAGTTTTTATGATTCGTTGAACATGCATCCTATTTTTAAAGACATGGTGGCTTATGCCCATCAAAAGGGATTGAAATTAGGTTTGCAAATCTGGAAAAGAGATTTTTTTACAAGCTTAGAAAATACAGATCGGTTAATTCAAGAGGGAGAACAAACACTGGATGATAAAGGTGTTGCTAGTTATCAAGTAAATGCTTTTGGTGCAAGAGAAATGAATGTCCTGATCAAGAGTGAGTTATTTAAAGTCTATGCATTTAAGAAAACAGCCGAAGGGTTTTACCAGCCGGGTAGTTTGGTAGATCTTACTTCTAAAGCTACCGCCGACAATAGTAAAGAAACTGTTTCTGTGGCCATCAATGCTGGAGTATCTTTTAAAGGATACCAAGTCTATATTCTGACCCAACATTATTATAATTCCTGTAGTAATTTTTCTGATCAGGCCATGAAGATGTTACTCAATGCATTTAAAGCCTATAGAGATATTCCCTTTGACGGGATTGGATTAGACGAGTATAAGAACCTCAAAATTGCTAGACAGAAAGTGATGGATTCTACAGGAGAAGTTTTTAGAGAGCGGCTTTATTCTTTAGACATGGCCAAAAAAATGACATCCACCACGGGCAAATCAATGGATCAAGTTTTATTTGATATGCGTTACGCGCCAGTTGGTAAACCCGAAGTCAGAATTAGTGCCATTAACCAGTATATGCAATTGCTTAGGTCTGCTACGCTTCCTTTAGAAACTGCTGTATATGATTTGGGCAAGAAAATGTACGGGCCTAATAATTTTATAGGTCTGCACAATACCTTTCACAACAACTTAGACAAAGACGAAGTATGGCAAACTGGTGTGAGTTGGTGGAGCATCAAAAGGGATTATGGTCACACGGATGAAGAAACCCCAACACCTATACAAATTGGTGTGGGAATGAGTTACAAAAAGAACGCCATGTACAATATGTACTATGGTCCTAAGATTGATAGAATTTGGACCAAGGCCTTGTATGACTTGCGTTTTGGAATCAGAACACACTATCATGCTGCCAATGACATGCAAGGATGGGGCGTCTCTATTGATGCACCTTATGCTTTGGCCAAAATCAACCCTGTTGAAAATGCCGCTAGGTTATTGAATCAATTTAATCCACCTTTTCCAGCTATCAAATTATTGGTAGTTTATGGAATGGAAGCCATTTACAACTGGTATCCCAATTTGAAAGACAGAGGAATGTATGATATCAATGACAAATTGGGTATGGAAAAAAAATCATTAGAGCTTTGGAACAATGGATATTATCATGCAGCTGTTCCAACAGATTTGATTGCAGACGGTAGGCTTACACTCAATGCCAAGGGAAAGCCTGTTCTAAATGGATACGAGTTTGATGCTGTAATTATTCTAAATCCTCAATATGCCAAAACCAGCACTACCCAATTCTTTCAGAAATATGTTCAATCAGGTGGTAAACTTTTGATTGAAGGTGTAGCAGACAGAGGATTTATGGGAGAAGACATTAGTACTGTTTGGAAAGGGATTGCAGCTAAAGCCATTGCCAATGGATATAGTTTAAACAATGTTGCCAAACTAGGAATCCTGCCAAATCAACTAGTAGACGGAGTGAGCAATGGTCCTGGTTCATTTACTTTTACCAATAAGACTTCTTTAGAAAATAATCAGGCTGCGGTATTTGAGTTTGACTATGTAGGAAATCATTACCAGGGTACTTACAAAGGACTTGCTGCAATAGCAATTGATAGCAAAGGCAATTTGATCAAATTGGCTGCAACTTCATTTGGTAGTCTTAGCAAAAATGGCCAACCAGTTGTGTCCCTTTCCAAAGAAGCTGATGTATTTCTTACCAAGACAGATGGAAAGTTTAACTGCCTGATTGCAGATAGTTCCAAAACCATTAAAGTTGTGTTGAACTGATGAAAAAAAACTGGATCATACTGCCATTTTTTTGTTGGATGACTAGTTTGGTGTTGGCACAATCCCAAACTAAGATTCAATACGTTGACCGTCTAGAGAATAGCCAGCATCCACAAATTGCTTATTGGTTTTTAACGCCTGCCATTTTGGAGAATGGGCAATATTTGAAAGACCTTGACAGCATCATGGATCATAGTTATTTTGACTTTTTATTCTTGGATGCAAGAGAGGGAGCTAGTTTGGATGACACAAAAAAAATGTTACCCATTGTCAGCAATATTGTACAGGCTGCACACAGACGAAATATTAAAATAGGTTATCGTGCGCACTTAGAAAAGTCAAAACAGGTTCCTGAATCTGCTATGGAAAGGTTTATGGCAGAAGGAGAAACCAAGTTGGATGCAGCTGGAAATGGCACTTGTAGCATGGATTCTAAGTATGTACGATCTAGAAAATCATTTAAACAGCAGGTCTATAAAGTGTTTCTTTTCAAAAAAACAAAGCAAGGTGGATATGATCCTGCTAGTTTACAGGAAACCAAAGATTATCAAATGTCTGTAGAAGGAGAAACCATTACCGTTAAGCTACATACAGATCCTAAATTCAAGGGTTATACGGCTTATGTAATGGCTGAGTTTGTCTACAATATTTTGAGCAATCATAGTATTGAAGCACCTGAACAATTAAGAAAATTTTTGGATGGTTATGCTGCTGTTCCTTTTGATGGTGTTATGCTAGATGAGTATTCTAATTTCAGGTTAATGCCCCCTTGGTTATTGCATTTTAAATTCAAAGGACTAAGGTTAAGGTCTTGTTCAAAACCATTTGCAGCTAAACTAGAAAAGCAATTGGGGCAGGATGCGGGTTTGACTTTATTGCAAATGCGCTTTGCACCCGCTGATCAGGAATCGCAAAGAATTAAATGCATCAATGTTTATATGGACCTGATGAGAGAAGGTGCCATGCAAGTTGAAATGGCATTGTATACTCATGCTAAGAAAATATATGGTTCAGGTTGTTTTATTGCCGCTCACAATACCTTCCACAATTCCTTGATTCATGATGATATTTGGGCAACTGGAATTAAGTGGTGGTCCATTCCCAGGG
This sequence comes from Chitinophagaceae bacterium BSSC1, assembly GCA_002256435.1. GTDB lineage: Bacteria > Bacteroidota > Bacteroidia > Chitinophagales > Chitinophagaceae > Sediminibacterium. The sequence continues at coordinate 136,295 of NKJC01000003.1, read as the reverse complement.
ATAATGGATTTTCTGATGAGAAATCACCTATTCCAACAAGGATGGGGATTGCAATGGCTTATCCTTCCAATATCATGTACAATATGTATTATGATGATAAGATTAAACGCTTTGCAAATAAAACCTTGACAGATTTGCAATATGGGGTGCGTACTTTTTATCATGCTTATAATGATACCCATTGGGGCATTGGTTTGGAGCAACCTGCTGCTGTTGCTGAAATCAATCTAGTAGAAAGATGTGCTCGGTTACTTAATCAATTTAATCCTTCACTTCCTGAATTGAAATTATTGGTAGTATTTGGCAATGAAGCTTTGCAGAATTGGTATCCTAATAAATCTGAAAGAGGCAAATATGATATCAATAGCCATTTAAAAATTGAAGAAAAGGCATTGCAGATTTGGAAGGCAGGATACAGAAATGCCTTGGTTCCATCTGATTTAATTACGGAAGGGAAATTGCATTTGAACGCGAAACATCAAGCCGAATTGAATGGTCATGTATTTGATGCCATTGTATATCTCTATCCTCAATTTGCAAAAGAATCAAGCTTGCAATTTTTAGAATCATTTGTTGATCATGGTGGTAAATTAATGATGGTAGGAACTGCTACACATGATTTTGAAGGCAAAGACATTATCAATAGAATGGATTTGATTGTTGACAAAGCCACTGTAAAGGGTTTTAATATAGCTGCCATTCCAGATTTGGGTATTCCAAAAAATGCCATTAAAGGTGGAACCAAAAATCAAGATGGCTCTTATGTTTTTACAGATACCCTTGGTTTTAGAAAAGACAAACCCGCTAAATTCTCCTTTCAGCAAAATGGTAATACTTATTCCGGCAATTATAAAGGTCTGATTGCCATTAAAATTGCTGCTGATGGAAGTTTAGAAAAACTGGCAGGATCTGGGTTCCAAAACTTGATGAAGAACGGACAATCTTTTTTTAGTCTGTCTCAAGAAGCGGATCTGTTTTTTGAAAATACCAATGGACATTCTAATGCCATTATTGTAGATGCCCAAAAACAAGTACAAATCATACAAACCAATCAACATTGATTCATTCTTACAAACATATCATCATGCGCAACAGAGTCCTATTATTAGCAGTGCTATTCATCTTTGCCAATACATTGAAGGCACAAGAATCAAAGGTTTGGTTAGATGATTTAAATCTGCCGGGATTCAATGAAGCCATACCATCGGCGCAAGCCAAAATGAGTACCAGTGGAGACAGCATTCAATTATTGGGGAAGCGTTTTCAACATGGGGTGGGAGTTCAGTCTACCAGTATTCTTTATTTTCTAATGGAGGGCAAGGCCAGAAAGTTTACTGCAACTATTGGAGTAGATGACAAATCGGCCAAAGAATTGGCTGTGGAGTTTTTTGTGATAGGGGATAAGAAAATTCTGTTCCAATCAGGAACCATGAAACTTGGAGATGCCCCCAAACAAGTTTCAGTTTCATTGGATGGGATTCAAAGACTAGGTCTATTGGTTTTACCCAAGGAAGAAATGCAGCGCTCACATACCAATTGGGCCAATGCACAATTTGTCATGCTTGGGAATAGCCTGCCTAAAAATATTCCCAATAGTGATGAAAAATATATTCTAACACCTCCAGTTGCCAAAGCTCCTAGAATCAATTCGCCCAAAGTATTTGGTGCAAGACCGGGAAATCCATTTTTGTTCACCGTGGTTGCAACTGGTGAAGCACCCATTCAGTATAGCGTGAGCAATTTGCCCAAAGGATTGAGCATAGATTCAAAGACAGGGATTATCACTGGCGTTCTAAGCTCCAAAGCCACTTATGCCGTTACCATGAAAGCATCCAACAAGTATGGTAAAGCGGAGAAGCCCTTATTGATAAAAATAGGAGACACTATTTCATTGACTCCTCCCATTGGTTGGAATGGTTGGAATTCTTGGGCAAGAGAGATTGATAAAGAAAAAGTAGTGGCATCTGCCAAAGCCATGGTATCTATGGGTTTGAGCAGCCATGGTTGGACCTATATTAATATTGATGATGCATGGCAAGGACAAAGAGGTGGAAAATACAATGCATTACAAGCCAATGAAAAGTTTCCTGACTTTAAAAAAATGATTGATGAGATTCATGGCATGGGCTTGAAATTGGGTGTCTATTCCACACCTTGGATTTCAAGTTATGCAGGTTATCCTGGTGGATCTTCCAATTTTGAAAATGGCGCTTATCCTGATTCTGTTAGGGCCAACAAACGCGCATATAGATACACAGGCAAATATAGATTTGAAAAAGAAGACGCTCGCCAGATGGCCGAATGGGGCGTTGACTATTTAAAATATGATTGGAGAATTGACGTAAAAGCTGCAGAAGCTATGTCAGTGGCTATTCGTAATGCAGGAAGAGATATTATTTATAGTTTGTCTAATTCTGCACCCTTTTCAAATGTGCAAGATTGGGTAAGACTAGCAGAAGCATGGCGCACAGGTCCTGATATTAGGGATAGTTGGCAGAGCTTGTATGTATCTGCATTTACCTTGGACAAATGGGGACCTTATGGTGGTCCTGGGCATTGGAATGATCCAGACATGATGATCTTAGGAAATGTCACCACCGGCGCCAAATTGCATCCTACCAGATTAACAGCAGATGAACAGTATAGTCATGTGAGCCTATTTAGTCTGTTGGCAGCACCGCTTTTAATTGGTTGTCCTATTGAGCAATTAGATGCGTTTACACTGAATCTATTGACCAATGATGAAGTCATTGAAATTGACCAAGACCCATTGGGAAAATCTGCCAGATTGGTGTTGGAAGAAAATGATGTTCAGGTATGGCTGAAACCATTAGAGAACGGTGCGTATGCTCTTGGAATGTTTAATATCAATGGGTTTAGAAAAACGCCACAGTCTTTTTTTAGATGGGGTGATGAGCAACCTAAGCAATATGATTTGGATTTGAACAAACTAGGTCTAAAAGGAAAATGGTTGGTCAGAGATGTATGGAAGCAGAAAAACCTTGGCAGTTTTCAAACTACTATTCAAAATAGCATCAGACACCATGGTGTGGTGATGTTAAAATTAACCCCCACAAAATAATTGCGATGAAATTGAAATCAATAGTCACAGCTTACTTGCTTTTCATCCTAAGCAATTCAATGGCCCAAACTGCTACAACCATTTGGTTGGATGAATTGCCCATTTCTACTTACTCAGAAGGGATGCGTCCTGTTCAGGTAAAAACCAATTATGGCAAAGACACCATGCGAATGGGTAATCTGCGTTACAGTAGGGGCTTAGGTGCTCAGTCACCTTGTGTGATTCCCTTTTTATTAGAAGGTAAAGCCAAAAGATTTCAAGCACTAGTAGGAGCAGACAACTTAGGGAATAAAGACATTCCACTTTCCTTTTTTGTGGTAGCCGATGGAAAGACCGTATTTGAATCTAAGGAAATGCGCATTGGTGATGCACCTGTGCAAATTGATCTTGATTTAACTGGTGTTCAAAGACTGGGATTATTAATTACAGATCATGTAGGTGGTGTTGGCAATAAGAAAACTTATGGTAATTGGGCCAATGCTCAATTAGAAATGCTAGATGGAAAAGCACCAGGTTATATACCCAATGATAATGAGAAGTATATTTTAACGCCACCTAGTCCCAAGCAACCCAAAATTCATGCGGCTAAATTGTTTGGTGCTACACCGGGCAATCCATTTTTATTTACCATTGCCACAACTGGTGAGCGGCCTATTAAATATAGTGTAGATAAACTGCCCAAGGGATTGAGTGTATCTACAGAAACAGGTATTATCAGTGGGTCTGTAAAAGATAGAGGTGATTATGCAGTAGTACTTCATGCAAAAAATAAATTTGGAACAGCATCACAAAAATTGCTGATTAAAATTGGTGATACCATTGCTCTAACTCCACCTATGGGATGGAATGGATGGAATGCATGGGAACAACATTTGGATAGAGAGAAAGTATTGGCGTCTGCCAATGCCATGGTGGACAAGGGTTTGAGAGACCATGGATGGTCCTATGTAAATATTGATGATAGTTGGCAAGGTATTAGATCCGGTCCGGATACGGCTTTGCAACCCAATGCTAAATTTCCACAGATTAAACAAATGGTTGACCAGATTCATGGCATGGGTCTAAAAGCAGGTATTTATTCTACGCCTTATATTTCTAGTTATGGGGGTTATCCAGGTGCTTCTACAGATTTACCATTGGGTGGCGAAACTCGTGAAATGATTATGAAAAATAACCAGAGTTTTCATAAAATGGGTAAATACCAATATGAGAAAAATGACGCTAGACAAATGGCCAATTGGGGTTTTGATTTTCTCAAATATGATTGGCGTATTGATGTAGCTTCTACAGAAAGAATGTCTACTGCCTTAAAGCAATCTGGAAGAGATATTATTTTGAGTTTGTCCAATAATGCACCTTTTGAAAAAGTAACTGATTGGGTAAGACTTTCACAGATGTATAGAACAGGGCCAGATATCAAAGACAGTTGGAGTAGTTTGTTCCCCACCAGTTTTTCTTTGGATAAATGGGCGCCTTATTCAGGACATGGACATTGGATGGATCCAGACATGATGATAGTAGGAGATGTTTCCATTGGACCAATATTGCACCCCACTAGATTAACACCTGACGAGCAGTATAGCCATATCAGTATTTTTAGTTTGTTGGCTGCGCCAATGTTAATTGGTTGTCCAGTAGAACGCTTAGATGCATTCACATTAAATCTTTTAACCAACGATGAAGTAATTGCCGTAAACCAAGATCCATTGGGTAAAGCAGGTAGACTGGTCAAAGATGACGGACAAGTGCAGGTTTGGTTAAAGCCTTTGGAAGACGGTTCATATGCAGTGGGTTTATTCAATATTGCAGGTTATGGAATTACACCTATCTCATATTTTAGATCAGGTAAGGAAACCCCAATCAATTATGCATTTGATTTTGCAGCCCTAGGATTAAAAGGCAAGTGGAAGGTCAGGGATCTATGGCGTCAAAAAGACCTGGGTGTTTTTAGTGGAAAGATTAGTACCTCAATTCGGTATCATGGTGTTAGCATGTTTCAATTAATCCCCATTAAATAATCGTCCATGAAAATCCATTTTTTTATATGGTTGGTAATGGGATTGATGGTACATCAATTGCGTGCACAACATCCTCAGACAACGCCCAACTATTTTACCAATCCCATTATTGCTGGAATGAATCCAGACCCAAGTGTCTGTAGGGTTAAGGATGATTATTATTTGGTAACCAGTACTTTTTATTGGTTTCCGGGTGTGCCCATTTATCATAGCAAGGATTTGATTAATTGGGAATTGATTGGATATGCGCTTTCAGAAAAATCGCAGTTGAATTTGGATAAGGGAACGGGTATTTATGCAGCCACCATCCGTTACAATGATGGCAAGTTTTATGTGATCACCACCAATAGACGCAATGGTGAGAATTTTTTTGTATCAGCTACAGACCCAAAGGGAAAATGGTCTGATCCTATTTGGGTAGACCAACGCGGCATTGATCCATCGCTCTATTTTGAAAATGGAAAAGTTTATTGTCAGTCTACCATTTCTGACGGCATTATTCAAACGGAAATTGATATTAATACGGGAAAACTATTAACTGAACCCAAACTCATTTGGAGGGGCTCTGGTATTAGAAGTCAAGAAGGACCACATTTGTATAAGTATAAGGGGCTTTATTATTTATTGGTCTCAGAGGGAGGAACAGAATACGGTCACCTAGTGTCTATGACCAGGAGTGTATCGCCCTGGGGCCCATTTGAACTTTGTCCCAATAATCCCATACTCACCCAACGCAATAGAAATACACAATCCGCCTTGATTCAAGGAGCAGGTCATGCCGATATGGTAGACGCTGTGGATGGTAGTTGGTGGATGGTGTTTTTGGCTTTTAGACAGGTTGCCAGTCACCACCATTTAGGAAGAGAGACTTATCTAACACCATTGAGTTGGACTTCTGCAGGTTGGCCTCTTGTGCCTTTAGATGGAACAGCGCAATTAGAGAATTATACCAAAACACTTCCCCTGCATCCTTTTACTGAAAGGCCTGCCAAAGATGATTTCAATTCAGAGAAATTAGACCTGCATTGGAATTTTATGCGCAATCCCTTGCCCAATTCATGGTCATTAACAGATAGAAAAGGTTTCTTACGCATCAATGGTAAAAAAGGAAGTTTAGACAGTATTTACCAAGCTCAATTTATTGGTCAAAGACAACAATATTTTGATTGCGTGGCCACTACCCAGCTGGAGTTTAATCCACAAAAAGAAAACGAAGAAGCGGGGCTTTCTGTATATCATCGGTATGAAGGACATTATGATTTGTTTATTCGTAAGAATGGAAGTAATCGGGAATTGGTATTACGATACACACTGGGAAGAATTCATCATACAGAGAAAGTGGTAACCCTAGCAAAGGGGACCGTTCAACTTAAGGTTGAAACCAATAAAACCAGTTTTAGTTTTTATTATGCACAAGGAGGTGAGTTTAAATTAATGGGCTTGGCCGATGCTAAATTTATTTCTTCAGAAACCCTATTAACGTTTACAGGTGTATTTCTTGGTATGTATGCCACAGGAAATGACCATGACTCAGAAAGTCCAGCCGATTTTGACTGGTTTGAATTAAAAGATATTCCATCTAAATAGTAAAAAGTACTTATGAAGCAGTTATTTGTTTTCTTTTCTCTGATTGTATTGTTACAAGTTACCGCTTTGGGTCAGGGCCAACCCAACTTTAAAGTTCCAGCCATGCCAGATCCGGCCGCAAGATTGGCTAGTTTACAACATCAATGGGAAGCCGTACAGAAAACGCCACCACAGTTGGGTGTAAGAGATGTGTTTACTTTTGTGTTGGATGCATTAGACGCCAATTTTTTAAAACCCGAACAAGTAGAATGGGTACTTAAATTGGTACAGACCAGGATGATTCATGATCCTAAAGCAGGAAGAAGTTATGGGAACATTTTTTGGGGATGGCAAGAAACGGGAACAGATATTGGAGACGGGAACAATATTGAATTCTGTATGCAGTATGGCATGCCCATTAAGTTATTATTCAATGACCGCTTAAGTGTTGGCGCCAGAAAAACTTTGGATGAGATTTTTACGCTTGGTCTTAAGGGTGCACGGAACCAAGAAGTGCGCATCTCTTATACCAATATCTATTTGATGAAGATTTGGAATTTTGTGGCATTTGCTCAAGTCTATCAAGATCCAGCCATTTTAGAAGAGGGAAGAACTTATTTTAATCAATGGTTAAAACATGTAGCCAATTATGGTAATCGGGAATACGATAGTCCTACTTATTGTGGGGTTGATTTGGAGTCTTTGTTATTACTTTATCGTTTTGCAAAAGATGAAGATATTAGGGCCAAAACAAAAGACGTGATTCAGTTCTTTTTGAATGACTTGAGTATGCACTATAATCCACTGGGAGGATATTTAGGTGGAGCACATAGCAGAGACTATAACAGGGTATTTGGTAGAGATCTGTTAGAAGAAAAATATTTCAATCCCTTGATTGGAAGAAAAAATAACAATACACAATTGTTCAATCAACTCTGTTTATCAACGCTACAAGAAATTGGACTATCTAAGGAACAAAAAACTTTGATGAATAAACCCAATAGGTTTAGTGTTCAAAGATGGGATAGTTTGGCGCATACCTATGCAGTAGATTATGTGGGTAAGAAAGTTTCTATTGCTTCTTCTAATCAATACTATAGTCCGGATGACAAACCATTTGCCATGTATTTGTTTAGCCCAGCTAAACCAGAAATGCCCAATATTGCTTTTGCTATGGAGGGAAGAGATGACCACTATGGTACTTGGTCCAATACAGGCATGGGTGATAAAATGAAACACTTAATGCCCGCCAATTATCCCGCCAATGGTGGATGGGGTAAGACCAGGCATTTGATGCCCTTTATGCAATCCGCTCAGAATAAGGGAGAGTTTGTGATGTTGGTAGCTGGAGAGCGTGACCATAACTGCATCAAGCCTTATGTGAATTCAACTATCATTCTTCCCAATTATTTTAACGAGATCTATTTGGGCAATCAAAAAATTAGCGTTCCAACGGTGGGTGCTTCAACAGCATTGGATGCCAGCAATACTTTTTTTGGCCTATTTGAAGACGTTGCCATAGCTTTTAAATATTTGATCAGCAATGCAGATGATAGTTCCAAACCCAGACTATACAATGATGGGTTTGCTTATAAGTCATCTAGAGAGAAATTTCAAATGGTCAATGACCAAGCATTAAGACTCACGCTGCAGCATCCTAGTAATGGAAAAGCCATGATTGCTATGTGGTGGAAAACAGCAGAGGGTATTAAAACAGATGCAGACTTTAAAAAGTTCCGTGAATCTGTTTTATCTGCGCCTGTTCAAGTGAGCAATCAAAATGGGATAGTAGATGTGAAAGTAACAACCACAACAGGGGTATTAGGTGTAAAATCAGATTTGAACAACAAGAAGCGGTTGGACTATTATAACCCTATGGCATTGCCCGCTGGTTTTCTATTTAATATTGATGGCAAGGAAATTGGCAAGCCCTTGTTAGAAAAATACAAATAGCCAGATTAAAATTTTCAACATTCCATTCATGCAATTGACCTTAAAGTTTGCTTTCCTATTTGGTGCTTGCCTATTCTTTTTGAATGGTATGGCTCAACCAAAACTGCAACTGTCTTTGGACTGGAAGCATTTTTTGTCAAAACAGGATTTGGTTTGGAATCAAATGCCCAAGGATTATTTTGAAGGGGCATTTGTGGGTAATGGTTTATTGGGTGCCATGGTATTCAAAGATGACCAACTGCCCAATGCTTTGCGTTTTGAAATAGGTAGAACCGATGTCTATGACCATCGCACTGCCATGCCAAGTGCTTATGAAACCAGCAGATTGCCCATTGGTCAATTTTTGATCAGTCCCAAGGGGCAAGTTGTCAAATGTCAAATGCGGATGGATTTATGGAACGCAGAAATTAGAGGAACCATTACCACTAGTTTGGGTAAGATTCAATTTAGGTGCTATACACCTTCTTCTGAAGAATTGATTTTGATTGATGTTCAGAGTACGGAAGGAGAACGTGGGTATCAATATTTTTTCAGACCTCAGTCTGCACAAAGTGCTAGATACATTTTTAAAAGAGCCAGTGGACTTGAATTAAATATTCCCTATCAACTTAATCCGCCAGCTCAAATAAGACAGCAAGCAGGAATAGAAATCATTACGCAACCATTATTGATGGGTGATGATTATGCCACTGCTTGGAAGTCCAAAAAAACTTCGGATAGTACAAATACCATTTTCGTTACCGTGGCCAATAGATGGGGTAGTGCTAGAAAATCAGGAGCAGGATCTGCATTAGATGCAGTAAGCACCATTCAAAATGCTATGTTGACATCCATGTCTCAAATGGAGAAAGCCCATAGAGCTTGGTGGCATGCTTATTATCCAGCAAGCTTTATCAATATTCCTGAAACCAAGCTGCAAAGTTTTTATTGGATTCAATTATACAAATTAGCCAGTGCCACACACCCCAATAGACCTGTGATTGATTTGATGGGGCCTTGGTTCAAACCCAGTTCTTGGCCCTTGCTTTGGATGAACCTAAATGTGCAATTGAGCTATTATACTTTGGGTATGACCAATCATAGTGAACTGGAAGAAAACTTGTACCAATTATTAGAGCGGCACAAGAATCAGTTAATAGCCAATGTTCCTCCTGAGTTTCAAAATGATTGCGCGGGAGTGCGCAACCCAGTTGGATTTGATGATCTCTATAATCCGCTTTTTTTATCTGCAGATACTGCTAACAGAAAAGAAATCAATATCATTGTTTTGCCTTGGTTAACACAAATGTATTACCTGCACAACAGGCGCATCATGGATGATCAAGCCTTAAGAAATCAGGTTTACCCCATGATGCGCCGGGCATTTAATGTATACCTACGCATCATGTACAAAGGCGCAGATGGCCAATATCATATTCCTTATACTTATTCAGATGAATATGGTAATGCACAGGAAACCAGTTTAAACATCGCGCTAGCCAGCTGGGGATTTAAAACACTGATTGCAACTGCAGAAAGATTGCATATTCAAGATCCATATTTGTCCAAGTGGAAAGAGATACTATCTAATATGGCAGATTATTCCATCAATGAAAATGGCATTATGATTGGTAGGGGGCAAGCATTTGCCAAACCGCATAGACATTATAGCCACCTGTTCTCTATTTTTCCTTTGTATGATTTGAATTTGGACAATGCAGCCAATCGCCTGCCTTTGATGGAAAAATCCATTACTCATTTCACAGCCCTAGACGGAGACAATTGCATGTATAAATTTTCAGGAGCTGCTTCTTTGTGGGCTGCCATAGGAAAAGGAGATTCCGCCTACAAATGGTTAAACCGTTCATTGGATTTATTGCCCAGATTTGCTGCACCACCAGCACCTGCAAGAACACCAACGGTTACACCCAATACGCTTTACTCAGAAAGAGAGAATCCCACATTTGAATCACCCATTGCTTCTACCAGATCCATGATTGATCTCTTGTTTCAAGATTGGGGAGGCGTGATGAGAATTTTTCCAGCCATCCCTAGTACTTGGAAGGATGCCAGTTTTTATCAACTAAAAGCCCAAGGAGGTTTTTTAGTTAGTGCCAAAAGGAAAAATGGAATCACACAATTCATAGCCGTGAAAAGTTTGGCGGGACTGGATTGTGTGTTGCAAACTGACTTGGAGGGAGCTATTCATTTTGTTGGTCCCAAAGAAGCCACCATGCAACAAGAAGGCCATCGCGTTAGCTTAAAAATTCCCAAGGGAGCAACAGTTTTTATTTATGTAGGTAAAAAGCCCAGCAACTTTGAGATCAAGCCTGATTTAGAAACATTGCAGACACAAAGGGCTTGGGGAATCCAATAAGGAAATTTAACCGAAATCGATTTCGCAAAAAAGGATTAGACCCTTTATGGCTAATCTTACTAAAACGTTTTAACTTACCCTTTCTAACCTAGAATTGATGCCATGAGAAAAGCCGCCCCGCTTGCTATTGTTCTTTTTTTGACCCTATCTGTACAAGCCCAAACCTGGGTTGATTCTGTAGATAGACACGGTAGGGAACAGTTTATGCCTGCTGAAAAATACAAATGGGATTGGGGTCAAGCCACTTTTCTAAATTCTTTGATTCATTTGTATCAATCCAAACAAACTGTAGCAGAGAAAAAAATCTATTTAGACTATGTAAGAACCGCCATGGATGCTACTTATGCAGTAGCCAATGGAAAGCATCCCAATGCAGTAGCTTCTGCTCATGGAATGGCATTCTTAGCTCGCATAACTGGCGAGAAAAAATACCTAGACAAGGCCCAAGAAATTTATGCGGACTATTTAAAAATACCAAGGGCTAAAAATGGTGGGGTATCGCACCGCGCAGAAACCGTAGAACTCTGGGATGATACTGTGTATATGCTGAATATGTTCTTGCTTGAAATGTATAGACTCACCAAAGATGAAAAATACATAGCTGATTTTTTAGAACAGTTTAATGCACATGATGAAAAACTCATTGATCCCAAATCGGGTTTGTGGGTACACGGTTATGACGATGACAACCAGGATTACAATGATGGTTGTAGTATCATGGGCTGGCCCGATAAAACCACGCGCAAAAGCAGTCAGATCTGGGCTCGTGGCAATGGATGGGTAGGTATGGCATTGTCCGATGCTTTGAATACGGTGCCTCGTTCTTCCAAATACTGGAAACCCATGCAAAAAGCATTTGTACACTATGTGCAATCTATAGCGTCTTTACAAGATCCCAATTCTGGACATTGGTATCAGTTGGTTACATTGCCATCAGAGCCGCGCAACTTCTTAGAAAGTTCTTGCACAGCCATGTTTGCTTATACCATTACCATGGGGTTAAAAATGAAGATTCTAGACAAACAACAATACGGACCCATGGCAGACAAAGCCTATCTGGGCTTGCGTAGCTTGAGTCTCAAAAATGGCGGAGATGCCTATTTAATTCCATCAAGAGTTTCTGGAGGAACCTGTGTAGGGGATGAAAATTATTACCTGACAAGGAAGATCACAGAAGGCACTGGTTTTGGATATGGTTCCTTTATCTTATTTGGTTCGGCTTACGAACAATGGAAAGGAACTAGAAAATAATTGAACAAGAAAATTGACGTATATGAATAGGAGGGGATTTGTAAAATTGAGTGGAACTGCTGCTTGTTTCATGCCATTGGCTGGGATTGCTGCGTTTCAACAAGAACGTTATCAAACGCCACTGGCCAAACCAAGTTGGTTATTGGAGCTGATTAAAATCAATGATGATAGTGTGAAGTCCATGACCAAGTACAAACTGCTTGATCAGACCCATCGCTATTTTGGTGGCTATATGAGTGATTCCGCAATTCCCAATCCACATAGTACCTGTAGTTTTATCAACAATGCCTCCGCGGCACTCTATTGTCCAGAATCCAGTTTCTATCAATCAAAGAGTTTACTCAAAGAATTAGAACAAGCATTAACAGCATTGTTGAAATTTCAGCATGAAGATGGTACCATTGATTTGGTAGATACCAATTTTCATTCTACACCTGACACGGCCTTCATGGTCAAAAGAATGGCCCAGTCTTATTTGTTTCTAAAAAATTCGGGAACGCCAGGATTGGATCCTGTACTGGCTTTGATGGAAAGTTTTTTAAAGCGTGCTGGCAAGGCATTGATAGTAGGAGGCATTCATACACCCAATCACCGTTGGGTAGTTTCTGCAGCCTTGACCAAATTAAATGAGCTATTTCCTAATCCGCAGTACTTGCAAAGAATTGACCAATGGTTGGCTGAGCATATTGACCTTGACCCCGATGGACAATACACAGAGAAAAGTACTTATGGTTATTCAGGCGTCATAGATCGTGTGTTAATTACCATGGCCAAGGGATTGAACAAGCCCGAGCTATATGAAGCGGTGCGTAATAATTTGAAGATGATGCGCTATTATTTACATCCCAATGGTGAAGTGGTTACAGAAGCGTCTAATAGACAGGACAAGGGGCAGATTGGCAATATGGAAAACTATTATTATCCCCTACGTTATATGGCTCTGAAAGATAATGACGGCGAATTTGCGGCCATGTGTAGGATTATCCAAGACGCAAAGATTCAATCTTTGTATGGTTCTTTTTCTTATTTGTTAGAAGACAGTAATCTATGGAAAGAATTGCCTGCATCAAAACCACTACCCACTAGTTATATAAAAGCATTTCCATATTCAGGTGTTGTTAGATTTAGACGCGGAGCATGGGACGCAACCCTGTTGTCTAATAATCCGGGATGGTTTACTTTTCATAAGGGTAATGCAGTGTTACAAGCCATGCGCGTAGCCACTTCTTTTTTTGGTAAAGGACAATTTCAGTCTGCAGAGATTGTTCAAAAGGGTGATGTATGGATCATGAATAAAAAATTAGAAGGTCCCTATTTTCAACCCTTTGAAAAACAATTTATATCGCCTGATGGCGATTTGGGAAAAATGCCCAAGAGTAATCGCAAACAATCAGAAGTACAATATCTGGAGACTACAATTCAATTTTCTGAAGCCAATTCAGGCATGCAAATTGACATTGAGATCAAGGGAACAGAGGGTGTACCGGTTACCTTGGAATTGGTATTTAGAAAAGGTGGTGAACTCTCCGGTGTTGATTTATTACCCAATCATCCCAATAGTTATTTAATGAAGGGAATTGAGGCATCCTACACGGTTGGAAATGATAGTATTCATTTTGGTCCTGGTAGACTTGAACACAAGAATACCCAATTAAGAGGATCCCTTCCAATGATGGATGCGCCATCCGTTTATTTAACAGGATTTACCCCCTTCCAACACAAAATGATCATTCGTTAAACCACTGTTACATGTTTCAAAAATCTAGTTTATTTATTGCGCTCTTGGGACTGTCTATGACGGTTTGTGCGCAAAAAGAATTTCAAAAAAAGGTTCAGTCAGAAATGATTTTGGCAGAAGATGGCGCATTAATTGAATTACCTGCCGGAACTTTTACATTAACCAATACACTTTCTTTAGAGGGAAAGAAAAAAATTACCATTCGCGGAAAAGGAATGGATAAAACCATCCTAAGTTTTAAAGAACAAACAGATGGTGCAGAAGGGATTCGCGTAAGTGATGGGGTTGACATTGTTTTGGAAGGATTTACCGTGCAAGACGCCAAGGGCGATGCCATTAAAACCATGCACGTTAATGGTATTGTTTTTAAATCAGTTAAAACAGAATGGACAGGTGGTCCAAATCCCAAAAATGGGGGATATGGTTTGTATCCTGTGCAATGTACCAATGTGACTATTGATAAATGCGTTGCCATTGGTGCTTCCGATGCTGGGATTTATGTAGGACAATCACAAGACATTATTGTCAAAAATTCTGTTGCCCACCACAATGTGGCAGGAATTGAAATTGAAAATAGTATTCGCGCCAAAGTGTTTGATAATGAAGCCTATGAAAATGCAGGTGGCTTATTGGTATTTGACTTGCCAGATCTGATTCAGAAAAAAGGGGGAGACGTTCAAGTTTATCACAACCATATTCATGATAATAATTTTGAAAACTTTGCCAGCAAAGGAAATATTGTAGCGAATGTTCCAACAGGAACAGGTTTGTTAATCTTGGCCACTAAGGGGGTTGAAGTATATGATAACAAGTTTATTAATAACCAGTCAGTAGGTGCAGGTATTGTTAGCTATTATACCATGCAAAAGCCTATCAAAGACAAACAATATGATCCAGTTCCTTCTAATATTTCTATCCATGACAATGTATTTGAAAGAAAACCAACGCCTCCTGTGAGTAAGGATCCTATTGGAATGATTGTGGGAAGAAAATATGGAGCCGATATGCCTAATATATTGTTTGATGGGATCAAGAGTAAGAAAGTGATAGACGCAGATGGCAACTATCTTCCAGGAAATTGTATCAGTATCATCAATAATAAAGGTCAAAGCATTGTAATCATGGACGTTGAGCATATGTTTAAAGACATGGCAAGAGCAGATGATTTATTTAAATGTGGAAAATAAGACCATGCATAAATTGATTATTGGAATAGGGTTATTTGTTTTAGCAGGGTCATTTATGATTGCCCCACCCAAGCGTTATCCGGAAAAATTATCGGACTGGGGAATCTTTGCTGGAAAATTGGCTGATTTGAAACCATCCAATGGAGTTGTGCCTTATGCATTAAATACCCCCTTGTACACAGACTATGCAGAAAAACTTCGGTTTTTAAAATTGCCAGCAGGAGCTTCAGTTACCTATAATGCTAGTTCCGTTTTAGATTTTCCCGTGGGTAGTTTATTGATTAAGAATTTCTATTATTCAGCAGACTTTAGAAAGCCTGGGGTGGACAAAAACATAGTAGAAACTAGGCTATTGGTACATGAGCCAGAAGGATGGAAAGCCATTACCTATGTTTGGAAAGATGACCAAAGCGAAGCTTTATTGGAAATTGCAGGAGATGATAAACAAGTAAGTTTTATTGATCAGAATGGAATAAAAAAACAAGTGCGCTATGTTGTGCCCAATCAAAACCAATGTAAAGGATGTCATAATAGGAATGACCAGATCATGCCCATTGGACCATCTGCCAGTCAATTAAATGGCGCTTATACCTATTCAACAGGAAAAGAAAATCAATTGGCGTATTGGAAATCTCATCAAATGATTACTGATTTACCCGCATCAAATCTACCAAGAACCGCTGTTTGGAATGATCCAAGTACCGGTTCCTTAAACGATCGCGCACGCGCCTATTTGGCCATTAATTGTGCGCATTGCCATAGAAGAGAGGGGCCGGCCCAAACATCTGGATTGTTTTTAACCGAATCAGAAAAAGACCCAACCGTCTTGGGTATCAACAAACCACCTGTTGCTGCCGGAACTGGATCTGGGGGCAGATTGGTAGATATTAAAAAAGGAGATGCTGAAGGCTCAATTTTGTGGTATCGCATGCAAACCAAAGAACCTGGTGAAAGAATGCCAGAATTGGGTAGGAATTTGGTACACGAAGAAGGTCTGGCATTGATCAAGGAATGGATCAATAATATGAAATAAATAGTTCAATTTTATAAAGCTCAAGCTGACATATGAAAAAACAAATCTTACCAATCATCGCCCTACTTTGTAGTACGGCCATTTTTGCACAATCCACTGGATGGAAAAACCTATTTGATGGCAAAACCCTCAAAGGTTGGCATCAATTAAACGGAAAAGCCAAATATGAAATTGTCAATGGAACTATTGTAGGAACAACCGTTCCGGGAGAACCCAACTCTTTTTTGGCAACAGACGAAACCTATGGCGATTTTATTTTGGAAGTAGAATTAAAAGTGGGAGAGATGAATTCTGGTATCCAGATCAGGAGTCTTTCCTTGCCAGAATACAATAATGGACGCGTACACGGCTATCAAGTAGAAATTGATCCTTCAGACCGTGCTTGGTCTGGTGGTATTTATGATGAAGCAAGAAGGGGTTGGATGTACCAAACAGAAATGAATCCAGCGGCCAAGAAAGCATTTAATAAAACGGGCTGGAATAAATACCGCGTTGAAGCTATTGGACCCTTGTTCCGTACCTGGGTCAATGATGTACCTGTAACTTGTATGTTGGATGATCTTACATTAAAAGGATTTATTGCTTTGCAGGTTCATGCCATAAAACAAGGTGAAGGTGGTCAACAAATTCAATGGAAAAATATTCGCATTCAAACTGGGGCAGCCATGAAACCCAGACCCATGGATGCAAGTACACCTGTGGCCAATTATTTGGTAAACCATTTGTCTGAACAAGAAAAAGCCCAAGGATTCCAACTGTTGTTTAATGGGAAGGATTTAACCGGTTGGAGGTCTGCTGGTCAGGTAACTACACCACTAAAAGGCTGGGTTGTGGAAGAGGGTAATTTGCATGTACAAGACAGTGCTCATTCAGGTAGACCAGGTGATTTGGTTACGGAAAAACAATTCAAAGCTTTTGAACTGGTATTTGATTTCAAACTCACTCCAGGAGCCAATTCTGGGGTAAAATATTTTGTAAAGGAAACCCCAGGAAGCAGGGCTGGTCTAGGTTTGGAATACCAAGTATTGGATGATGCCTTGCACCCCGATGCCAAAATGGGTGTAGAGGGTAACCGAACTTTGGCAAGTTTATATGACCTAATTCCTTCTATTAAAATGGAAGCCCGTTTTCAGAAAAAAATAGGCGAGTGGAACCAAGGTAAAATTGTAGTCTATCCCAATAACCATGTTGAACATTGGTTAAATGGATTTAAAGTAGTGGAATACGAAAAGGGAGGTCCAATTTATAAGGTGTTGTTGGCCCATAGTAAGTATGCAAAAAGTAAGGATTTTGGCAATGTAAGTCAATCACCCATTCTTTTGCAAGAACATGGAGATAACGTATATTACAGAAGCATCAAAATCAGGGAAATTAAATAAACCTGAATAGCAAGATTTTGGCAGTTTGGTAGAAGTCGGTGGGCGAAAGCCTGCTGACTTTCTTTTTCAATTGCCTTTTACCACGAGACTTGATTTAGTTAAGCTTATCAAAACCTGTATATGAAATTCAAATGGATGCTATTATGCTTGATGGCAGTAAATCTTGCAGTTGCTCAAAACATTCCTTTACCCGAACATCCTAGACCCGATTTTGAAAGGGCTAATTGGATCAACCTAAATGGTGTTTGGGATTTTGAATTTGATTCATTGAATACAGGTTTGTCAAAAGATTGGCAAAAAGGCAAAGCTGTTTTTCAACACAAAATCAATGTACCTTTTCCATGGGGTTCACCTTTGTCAGGCGTCAAGGATTTATCAGACTATGCCTGGTATAAAAGAAGCATTCAAGTGCCGCAAACTTGGACTGGGCAACGTGTATTTGTAACCGTGGGAGCTTCTGATTATGAAACCAGTATCTGGCTTGATGGGGTGCTGGTAGGCAAACACCAAGGTGGATATACCCCCTTCTCTTTTGAATTAACGGCACAGGTAAAATATGGCGCGCAACAACAGTTGGTGATTCGCGTTGATGACAAGCGTAGAGATTTTGCATTGTATGGCAAACAGGGTTATGGCAATGCGCGTGGTATTTGGCAAACCATTTATCTAGAAGGTAGGGGCCAAACCCATTTGGAGACCGTTCATTTTACCCCGGATATAGATCAGAAAAACGTAAAAGCATCCTTGGTTTTTTCCAATGAATTAAGCACAGATACAGAAGTTAAGATTAGGATTAAAACTGCTGGAGAAGACATTGTTACCAGCACAAAGGTTTTGAAAAATAAGGCCAAGGCCGATATTCAAATTGCCATACCCAATCCCAGACTTTGGAATTTAGAAGATCCCTTTTTGTATGAAACGGAAATCAGCTTGGGTGATGATAAAGTCAAATCCTATTTTGGCATGCGTAAGATTTCGGTGATGAACCTGCCCAATTCCAATTATCCCTATGTGGCTTTGAATAACCAACCCATTTATCTGCAATTGACATTGGATCAATCTTACCATCCTGAAGGATTCTATACTTTTCCTACGGATGCGTTTATGAAAAATGAAATAGTCCTAGCCAAAGAGATTGGACTCAATGGCATTCGTACACATATTAAAGTAGACGTACCAAGAAAATTATATTGGGCAGACAAATTGGGATTGTTGGTCATGTCTGATTTACCCAATGCTTGGGGCGAGCCTGATGCACAGCAACAAGCGGAGTCAGAATACACGCTACGAGAAATGATTAAAAGGGATTATAATCACCCGGCCATTTTTTCTTGGATCACGTTTAATGAAACCTGGGGACTACAAACCAAGGTTACGGAAAATGGCAAAACTAGGTCTCAATATTTGCCACAGACCCAAAATTGGGTTGCTTCTATGTACTACTTGACTAAGTCCTTAGACCAAACTAGGTTGGTAGAAGACAATTCAGTTTGTTGTGGCAGGGGGCATACTGAAACAGATATTAATTCTTGGCACGAGTACTTACCAGGATGGGCCTGGGAAGACCATTTGGCCAATCTTACCTCTAAAACATTTGAAGGTAGTACCGACCATTTTGAAAAAGGATTCAAACAGGGCTTACAACCGAATATCAATTCAGAATGTGGCAATGTTTGGGGCTATGATGGAAGTACCGGAGACGTAGATTGGAGCTGGGATTACCATAGAATGATTAACACATTTAGAAAGTATCCCAAAGTGGCTGGATGGCTGTATACAGAACACCATGACGTGATCAATGAATGGAATGGGTATTGGCGTTTTGATAGAACCCAAAAATTTACAGGTCTAAGTCAGATGATGGAAGGCATGTCTGACAAAGATTTTCATTCCGCATTTTATATTTCTACGGGCAATGAAATTTGTAAAAATCTGCAAGCAGGAACGGTTTTGGAAATGCCCCTTTATCTTTCTGCTATGACGGGAACTGCAGTAAAAGACAATCAATTGGTGCTAGAATATGATTTGGATTTTATGGACAAAACAGGGGAAACTAAAAGATTGGTTCATGAAACTACCAAAATTCCTTACCAGCCTTGGATGCAACAACAATTACCTGCTCTTACTATTAAAATGCCCAATTATGCAGGACTAGGCATGGTGCAATTGCGCTTAAAAGATCTAGACGGAAAACTCTTGCACAGTAATTTTATGCATGTAGTAGTAAAAGGTGGTCAAGCTCCAGATAAAACCACCATCTTAGAACAGGACGCAAAGAATTATTTCAAAGCTGAGTTTAGCAATAAGGTTTGGAAAGTATTGGATGGATTGAAAGTAAATGGAGCGGGTAAGGGTTTTATGGAGTATCAAATTCCTGTGCCAGCTAATCTGGATACCAAGGGTATGAATAGCGCATATGTATTGGTAGAAGCATCTGCTAAACAATTGTTTGATAAAGACAAGGGAGAGGGTTTTGAAAAAGACCAAGACTATATGTTGGGAGCAAAAGTATCTCCACATAAGAACCCCAATGCTTATCCAATGACGGATGAAACCATGTTTGCTTCAATAGTAAAAATTGAGGTGAACGGGAAAACAGTTAAAACAGAAACGCTGCCTGATGATCCAGCAGACCACCGTGGGGTACTCTCTTGGAATAGTCAACTAAAAGATAAAAAATTAAGAGAAGCGGGTTCATATGGTTATCTGATTAAAGTACCTATCAGCGCTGCTGTATTAAAACAGTCTGCGGCTCAAGGTTTTCTTTCTTTGAAACTAAGCACAGCAGGTGATGGTGGATTGGCCATCTATGGTTCGGATTTTGGTAGGTATCCCATTAATCCTAGCATTGTGATCAAGCGTAAATGATAACTCAGTATGAAAAGGATTTGCATTGTATTAGTGGCTTGTTTCAGTAGTGGATGCTTGTTCGCTCAAAACCTGCCAGGCCCAACAGGTTTGAGAACGGATTTGTTATTAAATACCCAGCAGGTAAGTAAATCGGGATTCCCAGTCTCAATCAACTTAAACAAAGCAGTTGAAAATGGGCAATACCAATACGCTACCATTTTGCAATCCAATCCAAGTTTTGATTGGATCAGTGCTAAAGCCATTAAAGGGGTTAGTGCTTACCGTGTTTTATTAGCATCAAAGCCAGAACTATTAAAAGAGCAAAAAGCGGACTATTGGGACTCTAAAAAAATCATGGGCAAGCAACATCCTTTGGTATACAAGGGGAAACCCTTGCAATCCGGTAAAACCTATTATTGGCAGGTACAGGAATGGGACGGATCGGGTAAAGCTTCCGCATTTTCAACCATTAGTTCTTTTTACTTGGCAACTGATCAAAATGATTTTTCACATAGCCCACTTGCAGCCAGTTATGAATTGCCCATTGCACAGTCAAGAGAAAAAAATGGCACTTACTATCTTGATTTTGGGAAAGACGGATTTGGCCAATTATTTTTTCAATTCAACAGTGATCAAACAGATAGTGTTTTTATAGAAGCAGCAGAAGCCATGGATGGTGGGAATGGATTTTTAAAAAACAATGGCAATATTCGATATATCAAATTGGGTTTGTTGGTTCAAAAAGGCTTGCACGAATACCAACTTCAATGGCCTGTAAATGAAAAAAGAAATAGCCGAAATCCTATACAGATGCCCCAATATATGGGAGAAGTATTTCCTTTTAGGTATGTGGCCATTAGGGGTTATAAGGGCAATTTAGACCAAGGGATGGTGAAAAGAAAATTGGTCTACTATCCTTTTGATGACCAAGCATCCTATTTTCATTCCAGTGATACCGTATTGAATAAGGTTTGGGACCTGTGTAAATACAGTATTAAGGCTACTAGTTTTACGGGATATTATCTAGACGGTGACAGAGAACGCGTTCCTTATGAGGCAGATGCGCTGATTAACCAACTGTCTCATTATGCAGTAGATGCAGAGTATAGTATTGCTAGAAGAAGCATGGCATATTTGATTGACCATCCCACTTGGCCAACGGAATGGAGTTTGCAAAATGTATTGATGGCTTGGAATGATTATCTCTATACCGGAGATTTGAGTTATCTAAAAAAATACTATCCAGAGTTGCAATTAAAAATGCTCATGCCCTTGGAGGAACCCAATGGACTCATCAGTACCCTTACAGGAAAACAGACCAAGGAATTTCTAGCAACCATTCATATTACCAAGGCTTTTGACGGCAAACAAGACTTAAAAGACATTGTTGACTGGCCAAGAGGTGGTGGCTTTATTGGTAAAGAAAAACAATACCAAGGCGAGACCGATGGATTTGTTTTTTGCAAAATGAATTCAGTTGTTAATGCCTTCTATTATAGGAACTTGGTCTTAATGGCTAGATTAGCCAAGGTATTGGGTAAGGAAGCAGATGCCGTTTTTTATGAACAAAAATCCAAAGAAGCATTCAACGCTTTTCAACAGGTATTTGTAGACACAAAAACAGGACTAGTAAAAGATGGGGATACTACCAATCATTCATCGCTTCATGCCAATATGTTTGCGCTGGCTTTTAATTTAGTTTCTCCTTCAAATAAAACTGCTGTTGTCAATTTTATAAAGACCAGACAAATGGCCTGTAGTGTATATGGTGCTCAGTTTTTATTAGATGGATTGTTTGATGCCGGTGAAGCTGACTATGCCTTAGAACTCTTGACCAGTATCAAAGAAAGAAGCTGGTACAATATGATCCGAACCGGATCTACCATTAGCATGGAAGCTTGGGACAAAGTATACAAACCCAATTTAGACTTAAACCATGCATGGGGTGCGGCACCAGCAAATTTAATTGTACGCAAATTGATGGGTGTTGAACCTATAGAAGCTGGTGCATCCGTAGTACATATAAAACCTCAACTAGGTTATTTGCAATTTGCACAACTCACTACTTCTTTGATACGTGGTAAAGTATCCATTGATTATATGTTAAAGGGTGCAGCTGCTAATTATCAAATCATTATTCCAGCAGGCATTGTTGCCCAGTTAGAATTGAAACTACCCTATGAAAAAGCAAGACTTTGGATAGATGGTAAGCTTACTAATCAAAAAGCCTCAGACGGAAAATATCGGGTAGATAAGTTGGAATCAGGTAAACACTTGATAGAATTGAAATAGGAATTTTAAATAGCCATCATGAAACAGATTTGTCAAATAATATGCTTGGTCTTAATGCATCAATTGGCTATGGCCCAGTTGCCTGCAGAAGAACTTGTTAATCCCATGATGGGCACTGATTCAAAATACAGTTTTTCCAATGGGAATACCTATCCTGCCATCACACTTCCATGGGGGATGAATTGTTGGACCCCACAAACGGGTGTCAACGGATATGGTTGGACATACACTTACACTGCAGACAAGATCAGGGGGTTCAAACAAACGCATCAGCCATCGCCCTGGATGGGCGACTATGGACAATTCAGCATCATGCCCATGGTAGGAAAACTGCAAGTCAATGAAGAGAAAAGGGCCAGTTGGTTTTCGCACAAAGCGGAAGAAGCGCATCCTTATTATTACCAGGTCTATTTAGCAGATTATGATATTAAAACAGAAATAGCTCCAACGGATAGGGCAGCTATTTTTAAAATCACTTACCCAAAATCAGATAGTTCCTTTCTTTTGGTAGATGCATTTGATAGGGGTTCTTATGTGAAAATTATTCCTGAAGAAAATAAAATTATTGGATATACTACTAGGAATAGGGGGGGCGTGCCGGCTAATTTTAAGAACTATTTTGTGATTCAATTTAGCAAGCCATTCCAACTATCTTGGACTGTTGATGATAGCATTCTGATAGCTTCTAAAAAAGAATTGACCAGTGCACATGCTCAGGCAGTTGTGGGTTTTAAAACCAATAAAGGGGAGCAACTAGAACTAAGAGTAGCTTCTTCTTTTATTTCATTTGAACAAGCGGAATTAAATCTGAACAGAGAATTGGGTAAACAAACTTTTGAACAAATTACCCAAAAAGCAAAAACAGAATGGAGCAAACAATTAAGCAGGATCAAGCCAGAAGGGGGTACTGATGAACAGATCAAGACATTTTATTCTTGTTTGTACAGGATGCTGCAATTTCCAAGAAAATTTCATGAGATAGATGCATCGGGAAATACGGTACACTATAGTCCTTTTAATGGGCATCTTGAACAAGGGGTATTATTTACAGACACGGGTTTTTGGGATACATTTAGGGCACTCTTTCCTTTTTTGACCTTGGTCTATCCTGATATGAGTAGTCAGATGATGCAGGGATTGGTCAATACCTATAAAGAAAGTGGATGGTTGCCAGAATGGGCAAGTCCGGGTCATAGACGCACTATGATTGGAAGCAATTCCGCTTCTGTCATTGCAGATGCTTATTTAAAAGGGATTCGGGGCTATGATATGAATCTACTCTATGAAGCCCTCATGAAAAATACGGATAGTGTGGGCCCCATGAATACGCTGGGGCGCGATGGGTTCAAAGAATACAATCAATTGGGATATCTACCAGTTGATATGTATGGTGGTTCAGCAGCAAAGACCTTGGAATTTGCTTATGCCGATTTTTGCTTGAATCAATTAAGTATTGCACTCAACAAACCTGCAGCTAGTATTGAAAAATTTGCTAAAAGATCACAGAACTACCGGAATTTATTTGATAGCTCTTATCTACTCATGCGCGGGAAAAATAGGGATGGTAGTTTTCAAAAAGGGTTTAATCCGTTTAGGTGGGGAGGCGAATTTGTGGAGGGTAATGCATGGCATTATAGTTGGTCGGTGTTTCATGATTTTAAGGGGCTAGCAAATTTAATGGGCGGGAATAAAGTCATGGAGCAAATGTTAGACTCTGTTTTTAATCAACCACCCATATTTGATGAATCTGCTTACAAAAAAGTCATTCATGAAATGCTAGAAATGCAAGTGATGAATATGGGGCAATATGCGCATGGTAACCAACCCATCCAACACATGATTTATATATATGATTATTGTGGCGCACCATGGAAAACCCAATACCATGTTCGGGATGCCATGAATAAACTCTACAAATCAACCCCTGATGGCTTTTGTGGAGACGAAGACAATGGCCAAACCAGTGCCTGGTATGTGTTTAGTGCCATGGGTTTTTATTCGGTTTGTCCGGGTACCAATCAATATGTGGTGGGGGCTCCCTTGTTTAAAAAAATCACTTTGAACCTACCCAATGGCAACCAATTTCTAATTAAAGCTCCTGCAAACAACCCTAGTCATCTTTATATTCAATCAGCTTATCTAAATGGTAAGGAATATGATTTGAATTATTTGAAACACCAAGATCTTATCAAAGGTGGGGTTTTGGAATTTAAGATGTCAGAAAAACCCAATTTTAAACGTGGAATATCTCAAAAATCCGTACCTTATTCCTTCTCAAAATAAAAAGCAAAAACAACACAAACTCTTGCCATGAAAGAACAAAAACCTCAATCGGTTTCCAGAAGAGATTTTATGGGTAATTCGGCCAAAGTATTGGCTGGATTCATGATTCTACCCAGACATGTCTTGGGTGGAACCAGCTTATCCGGAATCAAATACACCGCACCTAGTGATATCATTTCATTGGGTTTAATTGGTGCAGGAAAACAAGGAGGCATTCTATCTAGTTATTTTCTAAAGACAGAACAAATTCGTTTTACTGCCATTAGTGAAGTTTACCAAGCAAAAGCTAAAAAAACCTTAGATAGTATCAAGGCCAATTATGCAAAAAATACCCAACTGGGTGCATATAATGAGATTCCAGTGTACAATGATTTTAGAGAATTATTAGCACTCAAATCTGTAGACGCGGTGGTGATTGCTTTGCCAGACCATTGGCATGCCGCAGCAGCAGTTAGAGCCGCTCAAGCTGGAAAAGATATTTATTGTGAGAAGCCATTGGCATTAACCGTGAAAGAAGGTAGGGCCATGGTGAATGCAACCAGAAAGTATGATCGGGTTTTTCAAACAGGAAGCATGCAGCGTTCCTGGAAAGAATTTAGACAGGCAGCCGAATTAATCCGCAATGGATATATTGGTCAAATAAAACAGATTAAAGTTAATGTAGGGCCACCTCCAACACCTTATAATCTGCCAGCAGAAACCATTCCAGAAGGATTGGATTGGACCAAATGGTTAGGACCCAATGCGCCTGTGAATTTTAATTCAGAACTAGCACCGCCAATTACAAAAGACGTGTATCCAAACTGGCGTAATTACAAAGAATTTGGTGGAGGTATGGTTACAGACTGGGGAGCCCACATGTTTGATATTGTACAATGGGCATTGGATATGGATGCAAGTGGACCCGTAGAAGTAATTGCACCAGATGGTAAAGAGCATCCGTTCTTGACCTACAAATATGATAATGGGATTGTTATGACCCACGAAAAATGGGCATGGGGTAATGCCATTCATTTTATTGGATCAGAAGGAGAGCTTAAAGTGGCCAGGGGTAAATTAGAAACCACACCAGCTTCTTTGAAAGACAAAGTGATTGGTGAAACTGAAAAGCATGTATACAAAAGCGAAGACCACTACAAAGACTTTTTAAATGCCATGCGCACCAGATCCAAACCTATATGCGATGTAGAAATTGGACATCGCACGTCAAGTGTATGTAATATTGGAAATATTGCCTACCAATTGAATCGGAAATTGGAATGGAATCCTAAGAAAGAACAGTTTAAAAATGACCCCGAAGCCAATGCGCTACTGGGTAGGCCTATGTTGAACGAATGGGCCATTAAGTTGTAACAAACCCGTCTAAATAGAAAGGCCACTCTTTTGGGTGGTCTTTTTTATTGCATAAGCAGTAAAATGTTCCATCATTATAGTCAAACCTTACATTTTACTCCTAGTCAGTTTCAGTTACTTTCGAACAATATTAGTTTATTGCTATTACAACGAATTGCTGGCCGCCCTGAATAACATTCGCCCTAGATGTTTGTGGAGATTTCTCCCAACACTTTCCCGATTTGTTCAAAACAAGGTTTCCATCTCGTTAGCATAGTGGTTTAATCACTTATCTGCTTTGTATGGAATATACCATGTACTACGAGGATTTTGAACTGAACACTGTTCGATTTACCAATGGAAGAACCATTACAGAAACAGATATTGTGATTCATGCTGGGCAATCTGGCGATTTCTTCCCGCACCACATGGACGAGGAATGGTGCAAAACCCAGCCCTTTAAAAGAAGAATGGCACACGGAACCTTGGTATTCACCGTTGCAGTTGGATTAACAGCCGGTTACATTAATCCCGTTTCCATGACCTATGGCTATGAAAAAATCAGGTTTACAAAACCAGTTTTTATAGGTGATACAATTCGCGTAAAAGTGCAGATAAGCCAATTGAAAGATCATAAAAAACCAGGCTTTGGTTTGGTGTCAGAATTATTAGAAGTGACCAACCAGCACCAAGAATTAGTGATGATTTGTGAGCATGTATTATTGGTACAAAAAAAGCAAATAGCCAATGGCTAAAGTTACACTCAAAGGGATAACATGGGGGCATAGTAGGGGATTTACCCCCTTATTGGCTATGTCTCAACGCTATACGGAATTGTATCCCGAAGTAACTATTCAATGGGATATTCGTAGCCTACAAGCATTTGCGGATTATCCTATTGAAAAACTCACCGAATCCTATGATTTACTCATCATTGACCATCCATGGGTAGGATGTGCAGCAGCCACCAATTGTGTGTTGCCACTGGATCAATACCTAGATGCTTCTTATCTAGAAAATCAATTAGAAAATTCTGTGGGAAATTCCCACCTGAGTTATCACTATCAGGGACACCAATGGGCATTGGCCATTGATGCAGCAACGCCTGCCGCAAGTTATCGTCCAGA
This sequence comes from Chitinophagaceae bacterium BSSC1, assembly GCA_002256435.1. Classification (GTDB taxonomy): domain Bacteria; phylum Bacteroidota; class Bacteroidia; order Chitinophagales; family Chitinophagaceae; genus Sediminibacterium. Next base: position 108,848 of record NKJC01000003.1, on the reverse strand, counting down.
CTTATTTGCAAAAGCACATCAAACAATTCCCAATAATTGGGAAGCTTTATTGGATTTGGCAAAAGCAGGTAAAGTAGCTATACCAGCCATTCCAATTGACTGTCTCATGAATTTTTATAGTTTTTGCATCCTACATGGCAAATACCCATTTACAAATCAATCAATTTTAATTGATAATGAAATAGGTTGTAAAGCGCTTGAAACTATGAAGGAATTGTATTCCTTATTAGATCCCCGTTTCTTTCAATGCAATCCAATTGCTGTGGCAGAATTAATGAGCAGCACTAATGACTATTGGTATTGTCCATTTGCATACGGATATTCTAACTATGCAAGAGATGGTTATGCCCAATACCTTCTTAGGTATACGGGAACTGTAAGTGTTCTTGGGCATCAATTAAGAACCACTATTGGCGGAACAGGTTTGTCTGTTTCTGCACATAGTAAATATCCAGAACTGGCATTGGCATTTACCCAAATGGCTGTTTCAGAGGCTTGGCAATCTGGCATCTATGTGCAGCATGGGGGGCAGCCTGGTCATTTAGCCGCATGGAAGAATGACATAGCAAATACCCTCACAAATGATTATTTCAAGCAGGTACTGCCATTGATGGAAAGGGGGTATACAAGACCTCGTTACAATGGGTATTTATATTTTCAAGATCATGCGGGTGCACCCGTGCAAGCATTTTTAATGGGAAAAATCAGTGCATTGGATGCATTAGAACAAATGAATGAATTATACCAAACCAGTTTAACAATGGACCACTCAATTGCGTTAGTATGATGCAGCTTCCTTTAAAAGGTTTATTGGTATTGGAATTTAGCCAGTATCTCTCTGGTCCTTCTGCAGGATTGAGGTTGGCAGACTTAGGCGCCAGAGTCATAAAAATTGAGCGCCCAAAAACTGGTGATGCATGTAGAAAACTCTCTATCAAGAATCTTTGGGCTGATGAAAACAATTCCTTGTTGTTTCATACCATAAATAGAAACAAAGAAAGTTTTACGGCAAATTTGAAAGATCCCCAAGATTTGAAATTGGTTTTAAAATTAATTGCCAAGGCCGATGTAGTCACCCATAATTTTAGACCTGGGATCATGGAAAAAACAGGTTTGGGCTACGGCGATGTAATCAAAATTAATCCCAAACTGATTTATGCAGAAATCTCGGGATATGGTAAAAAAGGACCTTGGAAAAATAAACCCGGGCAAGACTTGCTACTGCAAGCCATGACCGGGTTGGCATATACAACAGGAAATGCCAATGACGCACCCATGCCATTTGGTTTATCCATTGCGGATTATATGGCGGGTGGGCAATTGGTACAAGGAATTCTTGCTGCATTAATTCGCAGACAAAAAACTGGCAAAGGAGCTTTGATAGAAATTAGCTTAATGGAATCATTGCTTGATTTTCAATTTGAATTATTGACTACCTATTATAGCAGTGGAAAAGGTCTGAATAGGAGTCAGGTAAGTAATGGAAATCCATTGCTTGGAGCGCCTTATGGTATTTATCAAACAGCTACTGGTTATATTGCCATAGCCATGATGGATATACAAGTCTTGGCAACTGTTATTGGTTCTAAACAATTGGAACAATTTTCTCAGTCAGATACATTTGTTAAAAGAGATGAGATTAAAAGGCTTTTAGGAAACCATTTATTGCAAGCTTCTTCTATACATTGGTTAGAAATGTTACAACACCATGGGTTATGGGCCATGGAAGTAAATGATTGGCATGAAATGACCCAAAAAGAAGCTTACCAAGTATTGCAAATGGAACAAACCTTGCAGGTAAATAACAAGTCTTTTACCACAACTAGGTGTCCTATTAGAATTGATGGAAAAAGAATATTTTCTTCCAAACCTGCGCCAGAACTGGGAGAGCACCAACTACAAATACAAAGAGATTTGATAAACCAATAAGATGGTTAAATTATTAGAAGATATTATTATTGTTGACCTGAGTCAGTTTTTATCTGGCCCATCTGCCGCTTTGCGTTTGGCAGATATGGGCGCGCAGGTAATTAAAATTGAGCGGCCAGATACGGGAGATATTTGTAGACACTTGTATGTATCAGATGTAATTATTGAAGGAGAGTCAAGTATTTTTCATGCCATCAATAGAAACAAACAGAGCTATGCAGCAGATTTGAAAAAGGATACTGATTTACAAAAAGTAAAACAGATTTTGCAAAGAGCAGACGTGTTGCTCCATAATTTCAGACCAGGTGTGATGGAGCGATTGGGCTTGGATTATGATACGGTCAAAGCTCTAAATCCCCAAATAGTTTATGCTGAGATTACAGGGTTTGGATCAGAAGGGCCTTGGAAAGATTTACCAGGTCAGGACTTGTTGTTACAGGCTGCTTCTGGATTAACCTGGTTAAGCAATAGTCAGTCTGAAAACCCCACACCCATGGGTGTAGCCGTGGTAGATATATTAGCGGGAACCCATATAGCACAAGGAATACTTGCCTGTTTGTATAGAAGAACCATTACAGGAGAGGGTGGATTGGTACAAGTGAGTATGTTAGAAAGTATACTAGATTTTCAATTTGAAGTGCTCACCTGTTTTTATAATGATGGTGGAGCGTTACCAGTTCGCAGTGCCGTAAATGGTGGGCATGCATATATTGCAGCCCCATATGGTATTTATGCTACAAAAGATGGTCATTTGGCATTGGCCATGGGCGATATTTTAATCCTTGGAATCTTATTAACTTGTCCTCAATTACTGATTTTTGAAGACAGTGCCCAGTGGTTTAGTAGAAGGGATGAAATCAAACAAATATTAGCCAACCATTTGGTCATCAAATCAACTGCTGAATGGTTAGCTATTTTAGAGCCTGCAGACATTTGGTGTGCCAAGGTATTGGACTACCAATTGCTAATGCATGAAACGGGCTATCAAGAATTGAATATGGAATTAGTAGTGAAAACATCCAAAGGTGTTGCTGTAACCACTACCCGTTGCCCCATTAGGGTAGACGGCGAAATCTTGGTTTCTGAAAAAGGAGCACCTTTGTTAGGCGAACATAATGCCGAAATTGACCAACAATTCAATATTATTGATACCAAGGAATTACACCCTATAGATAGTTTTTAAGCTGCTGCCATGCCATTTGAATTGATAGATACACATGTTCATATATGGGATTTAGAGAAAGTGGATTATCCTTGGTTAAAGGGTAATCAGTCTATTTTAAATCGTACCTATCAAATCAATGAATTATCACCTCAATTGACAATGGCAGGAGTTACAAAAGGCATTTTGGTGCAAGCATCAAATAATGCGGAAGACACAGTTGCCATGTTACAAGTGTCTCAACAAGAAGATTGGATTGAGGGAGTTGTGGGTTGGTTGCCTTTAATGGATCCAATTACTTCTGGTAAAACTTTGACACAATATCAGCAGCATCCCTATTTTAAAGGTGTAAGACATTTGATTCATGATGAGCCAGATACTGCATGGTTATTGCAACCAACTGTTATAGAAAGTTTGACCCAATTGGCCAACCAAGGTCTAACTTATGACTTGGTAGGAATTAACAATGCACATATTGAAACAGCTTTGGCAGTAGCAGAAAAAATTCCTCATTTAAAAATGGTATTTGATCATTTGAATCAACCGCCTATTCAGCAAGGAGAAAAATTTGGAGCATGGGGTGCATTTATGTCAACCGCTGCAAGCAACCCCCATTTTTATGCAAAATTTTCTGGACTAGGTACCACTTGTGGAACAATAGATTTTACAAAAGATAGCATCAAGCCCTATTTGGAATTCATCATACAGCAATTTGGAGTTGACCGATGCTTTTGTGGTGGAGACTGGCCCGTATCGCTATTAGCAAAAGATTATACCAGTACTTGGCAGATTTATCAAGCAGCTATTCTTGATTTAGTAGGAGAACATGATGCACAAAAAATCTTTGCTACCAATGCTATTGCTTTCTATCATTTGAACCCCACACAACCAACATGCAATTAGCCAACGGAATTTTATTTCATGCGGTAGGTGCTTCTAGTGCTTCCCTTTGTTATACCCCACAGAAACAAGTAAAAGGTTGGTCATGGCAAACCTATTGGTTGGCACAGGCTGCAGTATGTTGGTTACTCATGCCCATATTGGTAGCTTGGTTAACCATTCCAAATCTTGGTCAGGTATTGCAACTAGCGCCATCAACTGCCATCTGGCATTCTTTTTTATTGGGTGTTTGTTATGGGATTGGTGGTACTGCATTTGGGATGGCCATTAAGCACGTTGGAATTTCCCTCACTTATGCCATCGCCGTAGGCATTTCTTGTGTTCTAGGAACATTGGTGCCACCCATTATTAGTGGTACCATGCAAGTATTATTAGAAAGTAAGGGCATTACACTCATCTTTACAGGGGTGTTTTTAGGCGCAGTTGGAATAGCTGTTTGCGGCATAGCGGGAAGAAAAAAAGAATTGGATTTGGCCAAGGAGCAAAACCTATCTGGGTTTTCATTAACAAAAGGATTGCCGCTTTGTTTTTTAGCTGGTGTACTCTCTGCCTTTTATGGTTTTTCATTAGATGCAGGTCAACCCATTGCAGATCTTGCAGAACAATATGGTGCTGCAGATTATAAACAAAATGTCATTTATCTATTCTCCAATTCAGGTGCATTTTTAAGTACGGCCATCTATTGTTTATACCTGCATATTAAAGAAGGCAGTTTTGGAGAATACGGTCATCAATTTAAGGGAGGAAGCTTAGTGCTGTCTAAGAATTTTTTAATGGCCATTATCACAGGAGTGCTTTGGTATGGTCAATTTTTCTTTTATGGACTAGGCCATGTGCGTTTAGGTGAATATCAATTTTCAAGTTGGGCCATTCACATGATTATGCTGGTCTTGTTTAGTAGTATTGCGGGATTAATTTTAAAGGAGTGGACAGGCTGTACCAGCAAAACAAAGGGAATACTAGCTTTGGCTTTGGGGATTCTAATAGCCGCCGTATTAATCTTAACTTACGGAAATTATTTGGGTGGAGTTAATTAAATCAGGGTTATTCATGCTTGATCCAGACAAAAATACTAGCATTTGCATTATTGGCGCAGGAGGTATAGTAAACGATGCCCATTTGCCAGCCTATGCCATAGCGGGTTTTAGAGTAGTAGGTATTTATGATAGAGATGTTGAGAAAGCCAAGAACCTAGCAAATAAGTTTGAGATACCTACTGCTTATGCAAGTTTGGATCAAATGATTCAAGCACATCCCAATGCTGTTTTTGACATTGCTTTACCAGCTTCAGAAATTATCTCCGTCTTAGAACAATTGCCACATGGTGCAGCGGTTTTGATTCAGAAACCCATGGGTACCAATTACCAAGAAGCATTGGCTATTAAAGCTTGTACAGAGAGAAAATCAATGAAAGCTGGGATTAATTTTCAATTGCGATATGCGCCCTTTATTCATGCAGCAAGAGAGATTGTTACAAGGGGCGATATTGGGGAATTATATGACATTGAAGTGCACGTGAATGTTTTTACACCTTGGCATTTGTGGACCTTTTTATATGGTAAACCAAGGCTAGAAATATTATATCATAGTATTCACTACTTAGATTTGGTCCGTTCATTTTTGGGAGACCCAATTGGTATCTATGCTAAAACGGTGAAGCACCCATCTTTGCAGAATCTGGCTTCCGTTAGAACCAATATGATCATGGATTATGGCGAAACCGTTAGGGCCAATATTCTCACCAATCATTGTCATGAATTTGGGTACCATAACCAACAATCCTATATCAAGTTTGAAGGAACCAAGGGTGCCATTAAAATTAATATGGGTGTTTTAATTGACTACCCAAGAGGAGTACCTGACAAATTTGAGTTTGTTATCATGGAAGACGGAAAACAACCTGAATGGCAGGAATTGCCCATTGAAGGTGGTTGGTTTCCACATGCTTTTATTGGTACCATGCAACAGGTCATGCTTTGTGCAGAAGGAAAGATTGCAACACCAGGTAATAGTGTGGATGATGCTTTAAAAACTATGGCCTGTGTAGAAGCCGCTTATTTGAGTAGTGAAAAAGGAAGCATACTACTTTCAGACATACAATAGTTTTTCAAATACATGAATACTACAAAGAACCAGCAGTTATGAAACTATCACGTGTTTTTCAAATGGTCCTGCTAGGATTACTTTGTCTTCCATTGGCATTGATGGCACAAAGCCCCCAAAAACAAATTAGGATTCTGCACCAAGATCAATCTCCAAGAACCTTATTTGCTATTCAACAACTCCAAAAAACTTTAGAAAATAATGGCTGGCAGGTTTTAGGGCTTAGCAAGCAACCTGAAAAAAAAACTCAGAGCATTGTACTCGTAATTGATGGAACAAAGGGAATTAAAAAAGAAGGATTTCAGATTAATGGGACTAATGTAAATGGGTTTCATATAACAGCAGCAGACGCTTCAGGATTATTATATGGTTGTTTAGAAATGGCATCCATAGTTGAAAAAGATGCTCGGCTTGTACATTCAATTAATCTCTCAGATGCCCCAGAAATGGTACTTCGTGGCACATGTATTGGTATGCAAAAAACAGATTATTTGCCTGGAAGAGAAGTTTACGAATATCCTTATACGCCAGAAACTTTTCCTTGGTTCTATGATAAAAAATTATGGTTGCAATATTTAGACAGTATGGTGTCTAATAGATTAAACTCACTCTATCTCTGGAATGGACATCCCTTTGCATCACTAGTGCGATTAAAAGAATATCCCTATGCGGTGGAAGTGGATTCAGTCACTTTTCAAAAAAATGAAGCCATTTACAAATTCCTTACTGAAGAAGCGGATAAGCGTGGTATTTGGGTCATCCAAATGTTTTATAATATTATTGTCTCAAAACCTTTTGCCGAATACCATCATATTAAAACGCAGGATCGGAATAGACCAATCATTCCCCTGATTGCGGACTATACCAGAAAATCCATTGCAGCTTTTGTAGAAAAGTATCCCAATGTAGGTTTGATGGTAGCATTGGGAGAAGCCATGGAAGGGGTGGGGAGTGATGATACAGAGTGGTTTACCAAAACCATTATTCCCGGCGTAAAAGACGGATTGCGCGCGCTAGGAAAAACCGAAGAGCCGCCCATTGTCCTGCGCGCGCATGATACGGATGCACCAACAGTGATCAAAGCCGCCAAACCCTTGTATAGTAATCTTTACACAGAAGCCAAATTCAATGGTGAGGCCTTGACTACTTATGAGCCAAGGGGAACTTGGGCAGAATTGCATAGAAAATTGAGTAGGTCCGGTTCTGTGCAAATTGAGAATGTGCATATTCTGGCCAATCTAGAACCCTTCCGTTATGGCTCCGCCGATTTTATTCAAAAATCAGTAAAGTCTATGCACAGTATTATGGAGGCTAATGGATTGCATTTATATCCACAAGCTTCTTATTGGGATTGGCCATATAGCGCAGATAAAACCAGCCCAAGGTTGTTACAGATAGAAAGAGACTGGCTTTGGTATAAGACCTGGAGCCGTTATGCCTGGAAAGCTGGTAGGGATTCTGTGGAAGAAGCCAAATATTGGGCAAGTAGTTTGGCTAGCAAGTTTGGCACTGATCTAAAGTCTGGTGCGGCTATCATGGAAGCCTATAACCAGTCAGGTCAGATTGCGCCCAAACTATTAAGACGTTTTGGTATTACGGATGGTAATAGACAGACACTAAGTCTTGGGATGCTCATGACCCAACTGATCAATCCATATAGATATAGTTTATTGGATTTATTGTATGATGCAGAAAGCCCTGTTGGTGAAAAATTGATTGAATACGCTGAACGCGATTGGAAAAAACAAGCGCATGTGGGTGAAACTCCAGTAATGATTATTAACCAAGTAGAAGCACATGCCAAAGCAGCAGTAGCCGCAATTAAAAAAGCAGCACCTCATATTCAAAAAGAGCAAGCTGAATTTAAAAGAATTAGCAATGATATGATTTGCTATCAGCTATTGGCCAATCACTATGCCCAAAAAGCAAGGGCTGCCATTTGGATATTACGTTATAAATATTCTAAATCTGTTGTAGATTTAGATAGTGCTTATCCGCATTTAGAAAAAAGTCTTGATTTCTATCGCCAACTGGCAAAAAACACTGCCAATACTTATTTGTATGCCAATAGCATGCAAACCAAACAAAGGAAAATTCCTATTAGGGGTGTAGACGGAACATTCAAAACCTGGACCGAAGTTTTGGTGCCATTTGAACAAGAATTCCAACATTTTAAGCATGTATTAGATTCTCTGAAACATTCACCAGCTAATCATCTTAAAACAAGAATCTCTTTGACTAATGCCGCAGTTACAACTTCTGCTAATTGGGTTAATTTAAAAGAAAATGCCATGCCATTTTCTGATAGTGTTTGGCAGGTACAGGATCTTGCAGAAGAGTTAATAGGATTAAAAGCCATTCAGCTTTCTTTTCAACAACAACAAATGCAAGGAACCAAATTGCGCTTTAGCAATGAGGCACCCATAAAAGTCTTAGTAGGGTTCTTTAATAAAAAATCTCCTGAATATTTAAAAGCCCCAGAATTGGAAACAGATGCTTCTGCCAATGATCTGGGTCAAGCAGAAACCAAGATTGCCAATGCCATTCAATTAAAAGGACTACCATCAGTGAATGTACATAGCTATGATTTTAAGGCTGGTAATAATGAATTGATACTTCCCAAAGGAGCTTGTTTGATCCTGGGCTTTATTAGCGGGAATCAACCAATTAAATCTTATGATGCGGGAATTACGGAAAAGGGTAGGAAATTAGAAATTGATTGGTTATTTGAATAAATGTATTGTATGAAAATGAAATGGTCCTTTTTGTTTAGTGCTTGCCTAGTCTTGGTTACAAATCTAGTATCAGCCCAAAGCTTTTACAATGTGATCAGTTATGGCGCTAAGAATGATAGTTCTATTATAGCTACCAAAGCTATTGCCAAAGCCATTGCAGCGGCTTCTAAAGCGGGAGGTGGTACCGTGTATTTCCCTGCTGGCAAATACTTAACAGGCCCCATTCATTTAAAAAGCAATATCACCATATTCATTGATGCAGGTGCGGAACTTCATTTTAGTGACAATTTTGACAACTATTTACCCATGGTTCCTTCTAGATATGAAGGGGTTGATGTTACCAGTTTCTCCCCTTTGTTTTATGCGTACGGAGCTGAAAATATTAGTATTACAGGAAGAGGTATTATTGACGGGCACGGAAAAAAATGGTGGGACTTTGTGGAAGGATATAAAAAAGACCAACCAAGGTCTAAATGGCAATTCCAATTTGATTCATTAAATAAAAATATTTTGTTGCCTGATGATCCTGCACAAATGAAAAGAGGTTTTTTAAGACCACCCTTTATTCAAACCATGTATTGTAAGAATGTGTTGATTGAAGGAATCAGTATTAGAAACTCTCCATTTTGGACAGTGAATCCTGAATTCTGCGAGAATGTTACAGTGCATGCAGTGACTATTAACAATCCGCATTCTCCCAATACAGATGGCATTAATCCAGAGTCTTGCAAATACGTGCATATTTCTAATTGCCATATTTCTGTTGGGGATGATTGTATTACTATCAAATCTGGGAAAGACATTCCTGGTAGAACCAAACAAATGCCTGCCGAAGATTATACCATTACCAATTGTACCATGTTGTCTGGACATGGTGGCGTTGTGATAGGTTCTGAGATGAGTGGAGACGTAAGAAGAATTGCCATTTCTAATTGTATTTTTGATGGTACAGATAAAGGCATCAGAATTAAAACAACAAGAGGAAGAGGGGGTGTAGTAGAAGATATTAGGGTAAGCAATATTGTCATGAACAATATTAAAGACATTGCTTTTGTGATGGACATGCAGTATAGCAAAACCAAGGAAGAGCCCTTGTCTGAACGTACGCCAAGATTTAGAAATATTCATATCAGTAATGTTTCAGGAAATGCCAAGCAAGCGGCCTATGTGAATGGACTAGAAGAAATGCCAGTAAGTGATATTAGTTTTCACAATATTGACTTAATAACAGAAGAAGGGTTCGTGCTAAAAAATGCCAAGAACATAGCTTTTCATCAGGTGCAAATCAGTTCCAAAAATAGCCCACCCATCAGTGCTCTTGCAGTGACCAATTTGGAATTAGATGGCATCAAGGCCCAAATAACGAATTTGAGTTTGCCTGTGCTCAGATTTCAAAATGCCAGCCAAGTATTTATTCATGGCTGCAACATAATTGGTACAGGAGATTTTATACAATTAAAGGGAACAGAGAACAAAGAGATGCTCATTAAAGATAATTACCTGCGTAAAACGGTGAATCCACTAAAAAAGGAAACAGATAACCTGAACAATATTATCTTGGAGGAATCAAATCGTTAAATTTTTGCCATGAAATTCAAATGGATCTTTTGCTTGTTTTTATTTCCTACGCTAGTTCATGCGCAGGATCCTTTCAAACTTTGGTACCAACAACCTGCAGAAAAATGGACAGAAGCCCTGCCTATTGGTAATGGTAGAATGGGAGCCATGATTTATGGGGGTGTACAAGAAGAACACTTGCAATTTAATGAATCTAGTTTCTGGACTGGAATGCCTAGGGCATATGCCAGAAAAGGCGCTTCTGAATATTTAGGAGCTATTCGTAAAGCCTTGTTAGATGGAAAGCAAAAGCAGGCTGATTCCATAGCTGAAAAACATTTCATGGGTTTAAAAACAAAGGATGATTTGGTGTATGCACAGGACAAAGAACAATGGGTAGCATCAGTTCGCAAAAACCTGACTTATACAAGTCCTAGTTTTAATGACGCTTCATGGAAAACCATGACGGTACCTACCATTAATGGTTGGGAAACAGAGGGGAGAGAATCATTAGATGGGTCTGTTTGGTTTAGGGTAAAATTTCTATTGCCCAAAAATTGGGTGGGCAAGACCATAAAATTAGACCTGGGTAGAATCAGAGATGTAGACTTTACTTATGTGAATGGAAAATTGGTGGGTTCAACAGAAAGCACCACAAATAAAAGATCCTATACCATTGAAGCTAACATGTTACAAGCGGGTGAAAATACCATCGCCATACAGGTTTTGAATTTTTATGACAAGGGTGGTTTTATTGGCATAAAAGAAGACAGGAAAATATTTGTTGTCTATCCTGTTGATCAAAGTCCAGATCAGGGGGTTGAACTGCCATTGGTATGGAAATATTTTGTGCAGAATCAGGCGCCACCTACTGTGCCCCAATACCAAGCTACTTACCAGCCATTTGGTGATTTGTATTTTTCTATGAAGGGCACTCATCCTATCAGAAATTACAAAAGGTCATTAGATATCAGCACTGCCATTGCCCACACGGAATATGAATCAAATGCTGTGATTTATCAAAGAGACTATATTGCTTCTGCACCCAAGGATGCTATCATTACAAGGTTTTCTGCCAATCAATCTGGGAAAATTAGTCTGATTGCAAAACTGGGCACAGTGCACCCTCAATACCAATTGAAAAAGGTTGACGCATCTACCATTGGCATTTTTATCCAACAAAATTATGGTGTTTTAAAAGGGGTGGCTTATTTACGTGTAAAGGCTTTGCATGGGAAACTGCAAGTATTTGACAACCGTATTGAATTAGATGGAGCAGATGAAGCGGTGTTTTATTTGGTAGCAGCCAGTAGTTATAAAAATTACCAAGATGTTTCAGGTAATCCTGCTGCCATTTGCACGCAACTTTTATCGGGTCTGAATAACCAAAGTTTTGACGCACTTGTCAAACAACATACCAAGGACTATCAACAATTGTATCAGCGATTGCAAATCAGTTTTGGCAAGGACAATACCAGTATTCCAACTGATCAAAGAATCAAAGCTTTTTCACCTGAAAAAGATCCCCAATTCTTTGCCATGTATTTACAATATGGTAGGTACCTGATGTTGGCAAGCTCAAGGTCAAATTCCAAACATCCAGCCAATTTGCAAGGTATTTGGAATAATCTATTAACGCCACCATGGGGTAGTAAGTATACGAGTAATATCAATTTGCAAATGAATTATTGGCCAGCAGAATCTTTGAATTTGTCTGAGAGTACCGCGCCTTTATTTAATGCCATTCAGGAATTGTCTATAACAGGCAAGGCAACGGCTCAGGCACATTATAGCGCTGAGGGTTGGGTATTGCACCATAATACCGATTTGTGGAGAGGAACAGCTCCCATTAATGCAGCCAATCATGGTATTTGGGTTACCGGTGGTGCTTGGCTCTGTTTGCATATTTGGGAACATTATCTCTTTACACAGAACAAAGCATTTTTACAACAGTATTATCCCATTTTAAAATCTGCATCCACCTTTTTTACCCAGTTTTTAAGTAAGGATCCAGTTTCAGGCAAACTGATCAGCAGCCCTTCAAATTCTCCTGAAAACGGTGGATTGGTAGCAGGCCCTACCATGGATCACCAAATCATTCGGGAATTGTATAAGAATACGGTAACTGCGGCTAAAATATTGGGAATAGATCAAGACTTTCAACAATTGTTGACCAAACAGTCTGGAGAAATTGCACCAAATACTATTGGTAAATATGGACAGTTACAAGAATGGTTGCAAGACAAGGACGATACTGCCAATAAGCATAGACATGTCTCCCATTTGTGGGGGGTATTTCCGGGTACCGATATTATTTGGAAAGACTCTGCTATGATGAAAGCTGCAAGACAGTCTTTGCGCTATCGGGGGGATGATGGTACAGGATGGAGTTTGGCATGGAAAACCAATCTTTGGGCAAGGTTCAAAGATGGGGATCATACCCTAATGATGGCAAGTAAATTATTGAGTAGTGCGGAAGAAGAATTTGGAACGGGTGAAAAAGGAGGTGTATACAAGAATTTATTTGACGCTCATCCTCCTTTTCAGATTGATGGAAATTTTGGAGGTGCAGCAGGTATAGCAGAAATGTTATTGCAAAGCCATCTAGGTTATCTTGAGATTCTCCCAGCATTACCCAAATTATTGTCATCAGGAAGTATCAATGGATTAGTTGCTAGGGGAGGGTTTGAAGTGAGTATGGTATGGAAAGCTGGGGTATTGGATAAGCTTGTTATTCTTTCTAAAGCTGGTGCTGATTGTAAATTGGTATACGGAGATAAACAGGCCAATTTTAGCACTACAAAGGGAACTCAATATGTCTTTGATAAAGATTTAAAGCTGCAGTAAATTTTTCAAATGTTTCTTCCAGCATCTGGATTCATTATAAAACCATATGAAAAAAATATTGATAGGATTTTGTTTGATACTATTGGTACAATTGGCCAATAGTCAACAACTAAAACTGCAAGAGCTTAGATGTGCTTACTTGCAAAATCCCATTGGGGTTGATCAGGTCAAGCCGATGTTGCATTGGAAACTAATTTCCAATCAAAGATCAGTATTGCAAACAGCCTACCAGATTTTGGTATCGGATGATAGTTTGGTTTTGGTGAAAGATCAAGGAAATATTTGGAAAACCGGATGGGTCAATTCCAATCAATCTATACAAGTGTCATATGCTGGTAAATCATTAGTGCCAGCTAAAAAATATTATTGGAAGGTTCAAGTAAAAGATAACAAAGGCAATACCAGTCAATGGTCTGCCATAGCAAGTTGGAGAATGGGTCTTTTGCAAAAAGAAGATTGGATTAATGCCCAGTGGATGGCTTATGAGATCTTACCAGATTCTTCTAAAATTATTCCGGCCATACACGGGAATGGAAAGAAAAATTGGGGTCCCGGTAAAGATGTATTACCCTTATTTAGAAAGTCTTTTGCTCTAAATAAAAAAATAAAAGAAGCTACCTTATTTGTTTCTGGTTTAGGTCATTTTGAAATGAGTTTAAACGGGAAAAAAATTGGTGATCATTTCTTAGATCCAGGTTGGACACAATACAGTAAACAAGCACTCTATGTTGGATTTGATTTGACTGCTTTGTTGAAGAATGGAGAAAATTGTTTGGGTGCGGAATTAGGCAATGGCTTTTATTATCAACCTAGAGAACGGTATAGGAAATTAACAGGGGCTTATGGGTATCCCAAAATGATTTGCCGCTTGGCTATAGTATACGCAGATGGTACAACTGAGAATATAGTTTCAGATCAGAGTTGGAAAACGGCCTCATCGCCCACCTATTTTAGCAGTATTTATGGAGGAGAAGACTATGATGCCAATTTGGAACAAAAGGGTTGGAATCAAACCGGATTTGATGACCGGGATTGGAAAGAAGTAATTGTAACTAACGGACCTGCCTTAGTAGCACAAATGGCAGAGCCCTTGAAAGTCATGAAAACATTTTCAACCCAATCTGTGAGGTCACTGACTAATCAATCCTTGGTCTATGACCTTGGTCAAAATATGAGTGGCATTCCTCTGATTCGAGTACAGGGTAAAAAAGGAGATACGCTTAGAATTTATACAGCGGAATTGCTGAATGAAGATGGAACGGCGAATCAAAAAGCAACAGGAAGCCCAAGCTATTATACCTATGTTTTAAAGGGCGATGGTATTGAAAGCTGGCACCCCAAGTTTACTTATTATGGATATAGGTATGTGCAGATTCAAAAGGCAGTACAACCAGGAGAACCCAATGCACGTCATCTACCCGTGGTCATAGAAGTGAAAGGGTTGCATACCAGTAATGCTGCAAAATCTGTGGGAGCTTTTAAAAGCTCCAATGAGCTATTTAATCAAACCAACCAACTGATAGACTGGGCTATTAAAAGCAATATGGCCAGTGTATTTACAGATTGTCCGCATAGAGAAAAACTGGGTTGGTTAGAAGAAGCGCACTTGGTTGGAGCTTCTGTAAAGTTTGAATACGATATTGCTAGTCTTTGTAGAAAGATTGTAAAAGACATGCAAGTAGCACAAACAGAAGACGGATTGATTCCAGATATTGCTCCTGAATATGTACAGTTTGAACAAGGGTTTAGGGATTCACCTGAATGGGGAAGCAATGCCATTTTATTGCCTTGGTATTTGTATCAATGGTACGGCGATAAACAAGTGCTGGAAGAGAGTTATGAAATGATGCAACGCTATTTGGCTTATTTAGATAGAAAATCCAACCAACATATTTTATCACATGGCTTGGGCGATTGGTTTGACCTTGGTCCAAAGCGTCCAGGAGAATCACAGTTAACACCCAAAGGTGTAACAGCTACGGCCATCTATTATCATGACATAGACATTATGACAAAGATTGCTCAAGTGCTTGGAAAAACGGCAGACCAAGACCGTTATCAGGTGTTGGGTGCTTCAGTAAAAAAAGCATTTAATCAAGCATTCTACCAAGAAGCCACTGCTCAATATGCTACCGGTAGTCAAACTGCAAATGCCATGGCTCTTTATATGAATTTGGTAGAGCCCGCAAATAGACAAGCCGTTCTAAATAATTTGGTGAAGGATTTGACCAATAGAAATTATGCCTTAACAGCTGGAGATATTGGGTATAGGTATTTACTGAAAGCATTGGATCAAGCGGGTAGAAGTGATTTGATTTTTGCTATGAATAATAGAAGTGACGTGCCAGGATATGGCTATCAACTTTCTAAGGGAGCAACTGCACTTACAGAAAGCTGGCAGGCGTTACCGAATGTGTCTAATAACCATTTTATGTTAGGACATATTATGGAATGGTTCTATGAAGGTCTAGGTGGCATTAGTCAAATGACTGATGGCGTTGGGTTTGGTCAAGTGCTGATTAGACCACAAGTAGTGGGAGATCTCAAGCAGGTATCAGTGTCTTATGGTTCTATGAAAGGTTTGATTAAAACCAGTTGGAAAAATGAGAAAGCATTTGAATTAGATGTTGAAATTCCTGCAAACAGTACGGCACAAGTGGAGATTCCTGCTGGCATGCAAGACAAAATATTTGAATCTGGCAAGTTGGTTGGTCAGGATGCAAATATTAAAATTATTGCAAGAAAAGCAGACCAACTAGTGGTGACCATTGGATCAGGTTTGTATCATTTTAAAGTACAAAAGCCATGATGCCAATATTGAAATCCGTTCTGTTAGGCGCTAGTATTTTGCTAGTTACAATGGTCAATGCTCAAATGACAAAAAAGACTGTACCTGATACAACCATGGAGCGGGTTTACCAAGAAATAAAAACACCCTATAAATATGGCATGGTGGTGGTACCCGAGGACAATGGAAAAAAAATAGACTGTCCCACAGTATTTAGAGTGGGTAAGGATTGGTTCATGAGTTATATAGTGTTTGATGGAAAGGGTTATGAAACCATGTTGGCAAAAAGTAATGATTTGCTTCATTGGACAACCACTGGCAAATTATTGTCATTTCCCAAAGACAGTACCAGATGGGATGCCAATCAACGTGCTGGATATATGGCTTTGCAAGATCCACAATGGGAGGGCTCTTATGCTTTGGAAAAATACAATAGCAAATATTGGATGTCTTATATTGGTGGCAGGGACAAGGGTTATGAAGCGGGTGATTTATCTATTGGGGTAGCCAATAGTCAAGCATCACCCAATACCGTACATGAATGGAATGTTTTAGAAACACCCGTATTGCGTTCCAATGACCCCGATGCTCGTTGGTGGGAAAATAAAAAAGAATATAAGAGTAGCATTATTTGGGATAAGCAGCAATCTTTAGGTGCTCCATTTGTGATGTTTTATAATGCCAATGGCGATAGTTCCAATGGGAATAAAAAAATCAGGTGGTTTGAAAGAATTGGCATGGCGCTGAGCAATGATATGATTCATTGGAAACGTTATTTAGATACACCTATCATGCAACACCCGGTTGGCATTACGGGAGATGCTGTTGTACAAAAAATGGGAGGGCTCTGGGTTATGTTTTATTATGGTGCTTTTTGGGAGGGCAGAAAAGATGCTTTTAATAGATTTGCCTGCTCTTATGACTTGGTCAATTGGACAGATTGGAAGGGGGCAGACTTAATTCATTCTTCGGAACCTTATGACAATAAATACGCACACAAATCCTATGTCTTAAAATACAAAGGAGTAGTGTATCATTTTTATTGTGCCACCAATCAAGCAGACCAGCGTGGTATAGCAGTGGCCACTTCTAAGGACCTTGGAAAAACTACTGTTGGTTTTATTCAACCCAATTTGAAATAAGTAAGATGTTAGTTAGATTTTATAGAATTATATTTTTCTTTTTTTGTTTGCTATTGGTTGGGTCAATTGCTGGTCAAAGAGTAATGCAAGATTTTAATCAATCATGGAATTTTCAATTGGCTGATTCCATTCCAACCGGCAAATGGCGCACAGTGAATCTTCCACATGATTGGAGTATTGAATTACCCTTTACTGAAAAAGCAGCAGCTACCACTTTGGGTGGAGCTTTGCCTGGTGGAATTGGCTGGTACCAAAAATCTTTTCTATTGCCCTTAACTTCAAAAGGGAAAAGAATTTATATTGAATTCGATGGCATTTATAGAAATGCAGAAGTCTGGATCAATGGTCATGCAATAGGTAAAAGACCCAATGGTTATATTTCTTTTCAATATGAATTAACAGATTTTTTGTTTTATGGAGACAAACCCAACAAAGTATTGGTTAAAGCAGATAATTCCGCACAGCCCAATTCTAGATGGTATACGGGTTCTGGTATTTATAGAAATGTAAGACTGGTTACCACAAGTAATATCGCCGTAGGCTATGAAGGCAGTTTTGTAACAACGCCTAAAGTGGATCAACAAATGGCTTCGGTTCAATTGGCACTAAACATTAATTCTATAGAATCAAGTGCTGAAAAACTAACCGTTTTTTCTGTGTTATTTGACCAAGCAAATATTCCTGTTGCCCAACAGGCTTCAGAGTTACAAGTACAAAAGGGAACCAATCTATTGCAACAAAGTTTTCAAGTAAAACAACCTGCCTTATGGTCAATAGAAAATCCCAATCTCTATCATATTCAAACATCTATTTACAAGGGTAATTTATTGGTGGATGACTATACAACCGTTCTAGGGATTCGTGCTTTTCATTTTGATGCTGCAAAAGGATTTTTTCTAAATGGTCAGTCCTTGAAAATTAAAGGGGTTTGTTTGCACCATGACCTTGGAGCACTGGGTGCGGCCATGAATACGGCTGCTTTGAAAAGGCAGTTGCGCATCTTACAAGAAATGGGTGCTAATGCCATTAGAACAGCCCATAATCCGCCAGCAAGAGAATTGCTAGACCTCTGTGATCAAATGGGTTTCTTGGTCATGGATGAAGCATTTGATATGTGGAATAAGAAGAAAAACAAGTTTGATTATTATAGTGATTTCCCTCAATGGCATCAGAGAGATTTGGAAGACCAAATAAAGCGTGACAGGAATCACCCTTCTATTATTCTATGGAGTATTGGTAATGAAATCAGAGAACAATTTGATAGTAGTGGAATAGCCATTGCCAAAGAATTGGTGAATATTGTAAAAACGCTAGATAGTACCAGGCCGGTTACTTCTGCTTTAACAGAACCGGACCCCAAAAAGAATTTCATTTATCAGTCTGGTGCATTGGACGTGCTTGGTTTTAATTATCATATTGAAGCTTATGAAGACTTCCCTCAAAAATATCCTGGGCAAAAATTCATTGGTGCAGAAAACGTTTCCGGACTAGCAAGTAGGGGCAGTTATGACCAGCCATCTGACAGTCTTAGATTCTGGCCAGAAAGCTCCAAATTTAAAACCGTAGAAAAAGGAAACCCTGATCTTTCTGTATCGGCTTATGATCATGTGGCAGCATATTGGGGAAGTACCCATGAAGCCACTTGGAAACTGATTAAAAAGTATCCCTTTTTGTCTGGGCTTTTTGTTTGGTCTGGTTTTGACTATTTAGGAGAACCTACGCCTTATCCATGGCCCGCTAGGAGTTCCTATTTTGGCATAATAGACCTAGCTGGATTTCCCAAAGACGTGTATTATATGTACCAAAGTGAATGGTCTAGCAAACCCATGTTGCATTTGTTTCCGCACTGGAACTGGGAAAAAGGGAAAACCGTAGACGTTTGGGCTTATTATAACCAAGCAGACGAAGTAGAACTATTTTTGAATGGTAAATCTTTGGGAATCAAACGCAAACAAATGGATGATTTGCACCTCATGTGGCGTGTGCCTTTTGAGCCAGGTACTTTAAAAGCCGTTTCTCGCAAAAATGGTCAAATAGTACAGGTAAGGGAAATTAAAACCGCCGGACCCGCATACCGTTTAGAAGTGAAAGCAGATAGGAAGATAATCCATGCAGACGGGAAAGACCTGAGTTATCTAACCATTAGGGTCTTGGATCAGAATGGCCAAATGGTTCCGCAATCAGACAATCCCATCAAACTGTCTATTCAAGGTGTAGGTAGCCTAAAGGCGATGGACAATGGATTTCAGGCCTCAACAAAATCTTTCCAAGCAAATCCTTATCCAGCATACAAAGGGCTCTGTTTAGCTATTATACAATCAGGTAAAAAAGCAGGTGTGATAGAGGTGAAAATTACATCACCTGGTTTGCAACCCTGCTCCATACGTATAATGTCTCGTTGAGTTGCCTCCCATGCCTGTTCACCGAAATAGTGAAATATTCCATCATTATAGTCAAACCTTACATTGTCTAAGGATAGGGCTATGTTATTTTTACGAACACAATTTGTAAAAGGATTGTGTGCCGATTGTAAACTTGCCAAACGATGCTTAGGAAAACCCAAACCCCCATTGTATTTCTTGCAGGATATTTCCTGTTCTTGGTGCAAGGAATTGCCCAAGTTAAAGAGAGCAATGCTCCCGCATCTGATTACCAACAAGTCATTCATCAACGCGCCTATAAAATTGTTGTCCCAACGGGCATTGCTGATTCTGCCAAATTTTACCGAGTGGAAGCCGTAGTTGCCAATCAATACATGCAGCTTGGGAAAATTCATGATTCCGCTAATGCGCAGATTAAAATTGCTAAAGCCAATATTGATAAAGATCAAGCCAAATTGGTTATTGCAGCAATTGAAAAGCAAAGAACCCAGGTTTTAGAAAAGCTTCATGTGTCTTATCTACAGCAATTAGGAAAAGAACTTTCCCAATCACAGATAGACCAAATTAAGGATGGTATGACTTATAATATTGTCAACATCACTTACAAAGCTTATGGTGAGATGATCCTCTCCTTAAATGAGCAACAAAAAAAACAAATCCTAACCTATCTCTTAGAAGCAAGAGAATTGGCCATGGATGCTGAATCTTCCAATAAAAAACACGAATGGTTTGGCAAATACAAGGGCCGAATCAATAATTACTTATCAGCTGCAGGCTATGATATGAAGAAAGAAGGCGAAGAGTGGCAGAAAAGAATCAAAGAACAAAAATTGACCAATACTAATAGTTAACGATTGAAAATTTTTATAAACCAAACATGCTATATGAAAACTAAACAGCTGCTTAGGTACTTCCTATTTGTCTGTGTTTTTGCAATGGGTACTTTGAGTGCCTTTGCGCAAGAACAAAAGATCACAGGGAAAGTGACCAATCAAAAAACAGGAGCTCCAATTCCCAATGTAACCGTAAAGGTGAAAAATGGTACACAGAGCGTTTTGACAAATGAAGAAGGGGTGTTCACTATTAAAGTACCTTCTACAGAATCCATTATTTCAATTTCACACGTTGGATTTAGCGTTTGGGAAAAAAAGGCCGGTTCGGGTGGTCAGTCAGTTTCAGTTGCCTTATCTGAAGTAGCCAATGAACTAAATGATGTTGTAGTTGTGGGTTATGGAACTCAGAAAAGGTCACACCTTACTGGTTCTGTTGGAACCATGTCTATGAAAGCCGTTGAAGATTTGCCCGTAGGTAACCTTTCAGAAGCTTTAAAAGGACAAATTGTTGGTGTAAACGTATCTGGTGGTTTTGCCAGACCAGGTGAAAGCGCCACCATTACCATTCGTAACCCTATTTATTATTCAAAAGATGGTGGATCTAAAGAACCGCTGTTTGTCATAGACGATATCATCCGTTCTAAAACAGATTTTGATTTGTTAGATGCAACGGAGATTGAAAGTCTTACCGTGTTAAAAGATGCATCTGCAGCCATTTATGGTATCCTTGGATCCAATGGTGTGATTGTAATCAAAACCAGAAGAGGTAAGAGCGGTGCTCCAGTTATCAGTTACAATGGATCTTATGGTACATCTGATGCACCTAGAATGCCTTCTATGTTAAATGGATATCAGCAAGCTTTGTATTTGAATAGTTATAATGCTGGATCAAAAGCTTGGGATACTGCTGCTACATCTGCTTTAGCGGCATATTATACTCCTGATGAATTGGACTATTTCTCAAAAAACAATTATGACTGGTTAGGAATGGCTTTTCATAGTTCTCATAATCAGCGTCATACCATCAATGTAAGTGGTGGATCTGAAAGAGCTACTTTCTTTGCTGGTATCTCTTACAATGAAAACAATAGCAACTTTGATGGGTTGGGATATAAGAGATATTCTTTTAGGTCTAGTACTGATATTAAATTGGCCACTGGTTTAAAACTTGGGTTGGCTATTAGTGGAGAATTAGGAGATAGAAAAAATACTTTTAACAAACAGGGTAATGAAAGTTTGGATAATGACTGGAAAACCTTGATTGGGCAGGCACAATTTAATCCTCCTTATATTAATGGTTTGCCCATTGCAATTCCTGGTGCAGGCACTAATGGTAATATTAATAACTACCACTATTTTGCTGTCCGCGATTTGGATAACTATACCAAGACCTATACTTCTGTTTTGAACTTTCAAGGCCAATTAAGCTATGAGCCAACCTTTATCAAAGGACTGAAAGCTGGCGTTAACTACAATAAAAACGTAGCTAATGGTTGGGGTAAACAATATGGTACCAAATACCAAGTATATAATTTTAATACTACAGGTGCAAAAAATCATATTCTTTCTAATACTTATAATGCTACTTACACTTTCTCTAATGGTGATCGTGTAAGGTTGAGTCCAACATTTGCTAATTCATATCAGTTGAATGCAACATTGAGTTATGACAGGAAATTTGGCCAACATGAAATTTCAGCTTTTGTAGGTTATGAGCAAAGTGAAAGTTTCACCAATGGGGTGAATGCTGAAACTGATGGTGTAATCACTGGAGGTTTAGACAATATGAACTTTGCTACAGTGGCTGTTATCTCTAATGAACCCATTTCTGAAGCAGGTCGTTTGGCATATATTGGTAGGATCAACTACAATTATGCAGGTAAATACTTGTTAGAATTTAACTGGAGGGCCGATGCCAGTCAAAACTTTGCACCAGAAAACAGATGGGGTGTTTTCCCTTCTTTCTCTGCAGGTTGGGTTGTTTCTGAAGAGAAATTCTTTGCAGGACTTTCTAAAACCGTGAATTACTTTAAACTACGTGCTTCAGCAGGTTTCTTAGGATTAGATGCAACCAAATCTTATCAGTGGTTAACTAGCTATGCCATTCAAACTGGTAAAGCTGCTGTATTTGGAGGTAATGCAGATAGGGGATTAGCTGCAGTAACCAACGTAGCCATTGCAAATAGAGACGTACATTGGGACAATGTTGATAAGTATAATGTTGGTATTGACATGAAGTTTTTCCAAAGCAGATTGTCTGTTAGCACTGATGCGTATATTGATTATAGGTATAACATGTTGTCTAACTTAACTTCTTCTCCATCAATGTTAATTGGAGCAACATTGCCTTCTGAAAACTTTGCCAAAGCAAATACTTTTGGATTTGAAGCTTCAGCTAATTGGAGAGAAAAAATAAACAAAGACTGGGGCTATAATGTAACTGCCAACTTTAACTGGGTTGATAACAAACAAATTGTGATTGATCAGGCAAAAGGTAATATTGGTACCTATTTGGATGGTCAAGGAAAATCAGATGACATAGGATTTTTGGGTTATAAAAGTATGGGATTGTTGAGAACCCAAGCAGACGTTGATGAATTATTGAAGTTGTATCCGAACTACAAAATCTTTGGAAATGCACCAAAACCTGGTATGTTGTATTATCAGGATATCCGTGGACCAAAAGATGCCAATGGTGTATATACTGCACCTGATGGTACTATTACCACAGATGACCAAGATTATTTGAATAAAAAACAAAATAATCACTACGGATTGGGTATCAACTGGGGTGTTACATACAAGAGTTTGAGTTTAAATGTGGTTATGGGTCTTTCTTGGGGAGGTGTAAGTTCAGTTGAATCTGCAGCAAGAAAAGTAGGTAATAATATCTGGCAGAACAGACCAGCTTTCTGGGCTGACCATTGGACACCAACCAATACAGGCGCTGCATATCCTTCTCCTTTCTATGCTTTCTCTTATGATGTAGCAACAGATTTTTGGTGGAGAAGTTCTACTTCTTTTAGAGTAACCAACTTTAACCTGTCTTATAACTTGCCATCAAAAGTTGCAAGCAAAATGGGTATGAATAATGTTAGGGTTTACTTGGTAGGTACTAATCCATTCAATTTCTTAAATCCATTTGATTACAAAGACAATACCAACGGTTCTTACGATGTATTTCCTGTGTTGAGAACCTACACATTTGGATTGAACTTAAACCTATAAAAGATTGCGTAATGAAAATTAGATATATAAATATAGCAGTGGCCGGAATGATTGCACTTGCCGGTTGTCAGAAAGTCTTAGACAAGCAGAATCTTTCTGCACTTTCAGGAGAATTGTTGTATTCTGATTCAACAATTGTGCAGTTGAATTTGGACAATATTTATGATAATAACCTGCCTGCATTTGGTGGTCAGGTTGGTAGTAGTGT
Source organism: Chitinophagaceae bacterium BSSC1 (assembly GCA_002256435.1). GTDB lineage: Bacteria > Bacteroidota > Bacteroidia > Chitinophagales > Chitinophagaceae > Sediminibacterium. The sequence continues at coordinate 85,035 of NKJC01000003.1, read as the reverse complement.
GTTAAGTGGTACTCAACCACAATTGAGTGAAGAGGGATATTCTGCAGCCAATGTATTTATGACAGGGATTGTTAGTTTAGGAACCAATGAACCTACCGATTTTGGTACATCATTGAACACTAATAACTCACAGCCTTCAAATAACTATGGTAGGATTAGACAACTCAATAGCTTTATTGAAAATATAGATGCTAGTACATTACCTCAGTATACCAAAGATAGATTCAAAGCTCAGGCTTTGTTTTTCAGAGCTTTCCGTTATTGGGATATGGTAAGAATTTATGGTGGAGTTCCATTGGTTTTAACCACTTTAGATGGGGTTGGACAAGCCGCAAGAGATGCTGCTCTTTTACCTAGAGATAAAACCTCTGCCTGTTTTGCACAAATGGCTAAGGATCTTGATTCTGCCATTGCTTATTTGCCAGGTAAATGGACCACCAGTTCTTCTGCTACTTGGGGTAGAATCACCAGTGGTGCAGCAGCTGCTTTAAAGGGAAGAATTTTACTGTATTGGGCTAGCCCAATGTTTAACCCTACCGATCTTCCAGAAAGATGGCAGGCCGCTTATGATGCTAATTTGCAAGCAAAAACCATTTTGGATGCAAATGGATTTGCATTGAATGCCAACTACAAGACCATGTGGTTTACAGAAGCCAATAACCCAGAAGCGGTAATGGTAACTGTGTATAACAACTCTCCAACGGATCAGGTAAAGAAAAACAACGGTTGGGACAAATCTTGTAGGCCTTCTTATTTACAAGGAAGCAGTTCTAACTTACCTACCTGGGAATTGGTGAATTCTTATCCTATGAAAGATGGTAAAGCTCCTGGTACTTCTACTACCTATCCTTATTATGATAGTTTGTATTATAAAAATAGGGATCCTCGTTTTGACGCAACAATTGCTTACAATGGATGTGTTTGGCCTTTGGATGGTGTAGCCACAAGGAAAATTTGGACCTATTATGAAACGGCTTCTGCTTCTACAGAAACAGCAGCTAGTAATACTGGTTTCTATTGCAGAAAAGCAGTACAAGAGGGTGTTTATACCAATGGCGATCCTCAATTTAGTGGTACTGATTGGATGGAAATCAGGTATGCTGAAGTTTTATTGAACTTGGCTGAAGCTGCTACAGGAATTAATAAATTAGGAACCACTGATCCTAGCTATGCAGGTATAACAGCTGTTAGAAAAAGGGCTGGAATAGACGCTGGAACAGCTAGTTTATACGGTTTAAATGCGGGTATGACAAGGGCTCAATTGTTTGATGCTATTTTGCAGGAAAGAAAGATTGAGTTTGCTTATGAAGGAAAACGTTTCTGGGATTTGTATCGTTGGAAACGCAACACAGACTTAAATGGATGGACTAGAAATAGGTTACGTATTGTCTTGAAAACTGGAGCCGGTATTCCTACTGCTGCTCAATTAAAAGACCCAACCAATGCATCTTTCCGCGATGGTCAGAGCTTGGATAATATGTCTACTACTTTCTTTACAACTATTAGAAATAATAATAAAGATGCTTCCAATGCTACTACCAAATTGGATGCAACGCCTATCAATTTCTTGGCTAAATATTATTTCTTCCCAATTCCACAATTGGCCATTACCAACAATCCTAATCTTGCTCAAAATAAAGATTGGGGTGGAAGTTTTGACCCGCTTCAATAATTAACTGAAAATGGGTGTTTTTTAACACCCATTTTCATTCTAACGATAACTTTGCTAGGCCAACGAAAACGAATATTATTTGTTTTAACTAAATTTCAAATTGATGAAACTAAAGAACATTGCATTATTTGCAATATTGTTTGCCATTGGCATTAGCTATCAAGCAACAGCGCAATACCCAACTATTCCACCGGATGTTCAAAAGTGGAGTGATTCACTTTTAAAAGCTGCAAAACTGCATTCAGATTCTGCATGGGCATTTGCTTATCCTATTGTAAAAGAAGAGGCCAAGCACGGTAAGCCCTATATTCCTTGGGCTACTAGGCCTTATGACCTACCTCAAGCAGATGTGCCTGCTTTTCCTGGAGCAGAAGGTGGTGGCAAATTTAGTTTTGGAGGTAGAGGTGGAAAAGTAATTGTTGTAACCAATTTGAATGATAATGGACTAGGTAGTTTGCGTTGGGCCTGTGAACAGGGTGGTGCAAGAACTATTGTCTTTAATGTAGCTGGTATTATCCGCTTAAATTCTCCTCTGATTATCCGGGCACCTTATATTACCATCGCAGGTCAAACAGCCCCAGGTGACGGGGTTTGTATTGCAGGTGAAACGGTTTGGATTGATACACATGATGTGATTATTCGATACATGCGTTTCCGCAGGGGGGAAACCAATGTAGGTAGAAGGGATGATGCTATTGGAGGAAATCCGGTTGGTAATATTATGATTGACCACGTTTCAGCTAGTTGGGGATTAGATGAAAACATGAGCATCTATCGTCACATGTATAACGATAGTACCCCCAATTTAAAAGCAGAAGCCAAATTGGGTACTGCCAATGTAACTATTCAAAACAGTATTTTCTCAGAGTGTTTGGATACTTATAACCATTCATTTGGATCTACATTGGGAGGAGAAAATTGTGCATTTATAAGAAGTATTTGGGCTGATAATGCAGGAAGAAATCCTTCCATTGGTTGGAATGGAATATTCAATTTTGCAAACAATGTTGTGTTCAACTGGGTACACCGTTCTACAGATGGTGGTGATTATACCGCTATGTATAATATCATCAACAACTATTACAAACCTGGTCCTGCCACTCCAGATCAAAGCAAACCTATTGCACATAGAATTCTTAAGCCAGAATCTGGCAGAAGCAAATTGGGCTATTTGGTGTACGGAAGAGCTTATGTAAATGGAAATATTGTAGAAGGAAATGAACGTGTAACCAAGGATAACTGGGATGGTGGTGTTCAAGTAGAAGAATTTCCAGATGCCAATAAGTACAAGGATGCCATGAAAGTAGACAAAGCCATGCCCATGCCACAAATAACTATTTTGCCTACGCTAGATGCTAAGGAATTTGTTTTGGCAAATGCGGGTGCAACTTTACCTGTAAGGGATGCGGTGGATCAAAGAATTGTTAAGCAAGTGGCAACAGGTAAGATTGAATTTAGCCCCAATGTAGTCTTGCCAGCCACTCAATTTAAACACCGTAGACTGCCCATTGATTCTTATAAAATTGGCATTATTACCGACCCTAACCAAGTTGGTGGATATCCTGTATATGCGGGAACACCCTATAAAGATTCAGATAATGATGGTATTCCAGATACTTGGGAAACGGCCAATGGTTTGAATCCTAAAGACGCTTCAGATGCAGGTAAAATTGCCAAAAATGGCTATAGCAATATTGAGCATTTTTTAAATAGCGTTGTAGACCTGAAAAAAGTAGTGCCTCAAACAGCTAAAAAATAACTGCTTACCGATTAGCTTAATCTAGATCTGGCTTTTGCAAATCGGAGTTTTGCAAAAGCCAGTTTTATTTTATATAACTAGGCAATTTTGAAGGAACCAATAGAAGGTTTTAACTTGTATAGTATTAAGTATTAACCAAAATACCGTCCATTGAATCGGAAATTTCTTTTTGTTGTTTTGTTTTGGGTAATGGGAACTGCTGTAATGGCGCAAAAAAAGCCCAAACCACTGCCTCCCATTTCTGTTGCTGCGGGCGGCTTTTTGCAATATGCACCAGATTCATTGGGCAATCAAATTCCTGATTTTTCTTATTGTGGTTATGCGGCTTCAGAAAAGAAAATACCATCAATAACAGCGTTGGTCTATGTGCCCATTGCCAAGGGCGATGCCACATTTCGGATACAATCTGCCATTGATTATCTATCGCGCCAGCCATTGGATAATAAAGGTTTTAGAGGAGCCATTCAATTAGAAAAAGGAACTTATGCCATAGCTGGTCAGCTCAAGATAACAAGTTCAGGAATTGTAATAAGGGGTGTTGGTATGGACCAAGGAGGTACCAGATTATTGGCCACAGGTGTGGATAGAAGAACCCTGATTCGCGTTTATGGTAAGGAAAATAAGATTCAATCAAAACCCATTACAGTTGCAGACAATTATGTGCCTGTTGGAGCTAAACAATTAACCCTTGTAGCTGGTAGTAATTATAAAGTAGGCGATAAAATTTTCATTCATAGACCAAGTACACAGGATTGGTTAGAAACTTTGGGTACCCTGCATTTTGGTGGAGGACTTACCACACTTGGTTGGAAACCGGGTGAAAGGGATTTATATTTTGATAGAACCATTACAGCTATAAATCAAAACAAAATATTCTTTGACGCTCCTATCACCACTGCAATAGATAGTAAGTATGGAGGTGGCTTTGTAATGGGTTATCAATGGGAGAGTAGGATTAATCAAGTAGGTATAGAAAACTTGGTGATGGATTCAGAATACGATTTGTCCAATCCCAAGGATGAAGCGCATAGCTGGATGGCCATTACCATGGAAAATGTAGAAGACGCTTGGGTAAGAGCTATTAGCTTTCAGCATTTTGCAGGTTCTGCAGTCAACTTACTAGAAAGCACCAAACGTATTACGGTTGAAGACTGTATTTCAAAAGATCCTATTTCTGAAATTGGAGGACAACGCAGGTATACTTTTATCACAGCAGGACAACAGAATTTGTTTCAACGTTGTTTTGCCATTAATGGTTACCATGATTTTGCAACTGGTTTTTGCGCTGCGGGACCCAATGCTTTTGTTCAATGCAATTCTAATATGCCTTATAATTTTAGCGGTGCCATTGACTCATGGGCATCAGGCGTTTTATTTGATATTGTAAATGTTGACGGAAATGCATTACGTTTTGGAAACCGTGGTCAAGACGGTCAAGGAGCTGGTTGGGCTGCAGCTAATTCCATGTTTTGGAATTGTTCTGCTGCAAGGATTGATTGTTACAAACCACCAACAGCACAGAACTGGGCATTTGGTTCTTGGAGTCAGTTTGCTGGTGATGGTTATTGGGATGCATCCAATAATAGCATTAGCCCAAGAAGTTTATATTATGCGCAACTGGCTCAACGCTTGAACAGTAATGTAGATGATCAGGCAAGGCTAATGAAGGCGCTAACAGAAGCATCTAGTAGCCCTTCAGTTGCAGTTGCTATGGCATTAACTGCAGAAGCCAGTAAGCCGCAAATGCAATTAGACGAATGGATATTGATAGCAGCATCCAAAAACAATTTTAATACCAGTACCAAGGGAATCAAAAGCATTGATCAAATTGGATTCAGTCCCATGATTACCCGTGTATTGGCTCCTACTTTGACTATTACTAATGGTGTCATCAATAGAAATCAACAATTGCAAATTGGTAGAAGACAGGGTGTGCCATGGTGGAATGGTGGCATTCAAGGAAAAGATTTATTGAATGCACAACCTGCAATTACTAGATGGGTTCCTGGAAGAACAGGAAAGGGCTTAACCGATGACTTGGATGTACTCACAGATTCTATGCTAAAAAATAGGATCATTGGCATGGAACAGAATTATGCCTTATGGTATGAAAGAAGAAGGGATGATCACGAACGCATCCGCAGAATGGATGGTGAAGTATGGGCGCCATTTTATGAATTACCCTTTGCTAGGTCAGGTAAAGAAACTGCATGGGATGGGTTGAGTAAATATGATTTAACCAAATACAACCCATGGTATTGGGGACGTTTGAAAACCTATGCCAACCTAGCCGATGAAAAAGGGTTGTTATTGGTGCACCAGAATTATTTTCAACACAATATCATTGAAGCTGGAGCGCATTATGCTGATTTTCCTTGGAGAACGGCTAATAATATCAATCAAACTGGATTTCCTGAACCCGTACCTTATGCAGGAGACAAGCGCATTTTTATGGCTGAGCAATTCTATGATATCAGTAATCCAGTTAGAAGGGCTCTGCACGTAAAATATATTAGACAGTGTTTGGAGAATTTTAAAGACAATCATTCCGTGATTCAATTAACTGGTGAAGAATTTACAGGTCCCTATCATTTTGTCAAATTCTGGATTGAAACAGTAGCAGCATGGGAAAAAGAAAAAGGTATTAAGCAATTAATTGGACTCAGTGTTACCAAAGACGTACAAGACAGCATTTTGGCCAACCCATCCCTAGCGCAATGGATTGATTTGATAGATATCCGCTATTGGCATTTGCAAGCCGATGGTAGCGTTTATGCGCCACAGGGGGGGCAGAATCTAGCACCTAGACAACACGCTCGTTTACTCAAGCCCAAGAAAACCAGTTTTGAACAAGTCTATCAAGCAGTTAAATCTTACAGACAAAACTATCCAACCAAGGCCGTGATTTATAGTTCAGATAGTTTTGATCAATTTGGATGGGCTGTACTCATGGCGGGAGGATCTTTACCCGTATTACCAGAACTACCTGCCAATTTTCTAAAAGCAGTTACCAATATGAAGCCTGCAGATGGCAAGCAATATGTACTCTCCAACCAAAACAAGGAATGGGTCATCTATTGCAATCAAGGGGAGCATACTATTCCACAAATAGACCCCAATCAGATTTATCAGTTGGTTTGGATAGACCCCAAAAATGGAAGCATTTTTAAAGAGATACAAGTATTAGGAGCAGCATTAGAAAAATTTGAAAAGCCAGTGTCTAATGACTTAGTGGCTTGGATAAAAAAATAGACCGTGAAACAAATAGCATTAAAAAGAGGATTTTTTATTCTAGCCCTTTTAGGGAGTTTTTTATTTAGAGCATCTGCACAAAAAGCATTGCCATTGATTCAAGTAGCTCCCAACAAACATTATTTTCAAACTTCTGATGGCCAACCATTTTTTTGGTTGGGCGATACGGGTTGGCTCTTGTTTGTAAAAATGAATAGAGATGAGATAGTACAATACCTTGATAATAGAAAGGCCAAGGGCTTTAATTTGGTTCAGGTAATGGTAGTTCACGATTTAAAGAAAGCCGTGAATGTTTATGGTGACTCTGCTTTTGCCAGTAGAGATCTTGCCAAACCAATTACTACGCTAGGTAATGATTTTAAAAATGCTTTGGCCTATGATTTTTGGGACCATTTGGAATTTGCCATTCAAGAAGCATCTAAAAGGGGCATCTATTTGGCATTGGTTCCTGTTTGGGGATCCAATGTAAAAGAAGGCTTGGTCTCAGTTGCATCTGCTCAAACCTTTGCTCAGTTTTTGGTAAAGCGTTTTGGTCAATACAACAATCTGGTTTGGTTAAACGGAGGTGATTTAAGGGGTTCAGAAAAAACAGAGATTTGGAATACTATTGGCAATACGCTAAAAACCAATGATCAAAAGCACTTGGTTGGATTTCACCCAAGAGGTAGGTCTACTTCTTCTGAATGGTTTCACCAAAGTAGTTGGCTAGATTTTAATATGTTTCAAAGTGGGCACAAAGACTATGCACAGGATACGGTGGAACCAAGAATGGGAGAGGATAACTGGAAATTTATGCAAAACGATTATGCTTTGCAACCCACCAAACCCAGTTTTGACGGTGAGCCATCTTATGAAATGATTCCTCATGGTTTGCACGATACCACTGCACCCAAATGGCAGGCAGCCGATTTACGCAGATACGCTTATTGGTCAGTGTTTGCTGGTGGAGCAGGCTTTACTTATGGGCAGAATGCCGTGATGCAATTTCATAATGGACAAGGTGTAGGAGATTATGGAACCAAGCAAAACTGGAAAGACGCAATCAATGATCCAGGTGCTGGACAAATGCAATGGGTAAAGAAATTACTTTTTTCTAAATCTTATTTTGATCGCGTACCTGACCAATCCTTGATTGCTTCCAAACAGGGAGAAAAATATGAGCGCGTAGTAGCATGCAGGGGAAAGAACTATGTATTTGCCTATACATATACTGGTAGGGCTTTTGACATTCAGATGGGTAAGATTACTGGCACCCAAGTAAAAGCGTCTTGGTATAATCCTAGAAATGGAACTAAACAATTCATTGGTCAGTTTAACAATAAGGGCATCCAACAATTTCAACCAACAGGAACAGCGCAAAACGGAAATGATTGGGTATTGGTATTAGAATCTATTCAAGGCAAATGAGTCAAAAACCTTTACATATTATCTTCTTGGGTTGCCTGATTTTCATACAATGTTCTTGTAAACAATCCTATTATGTGTTTAGCTCTTTTCAAGAGCCTGCAAATAAGGGATTGGAGACACTGATTAGTAAGGACGGTTATCATTGGAAAAGAATTGACTCGGTTTTACTAAAACCCATGATTGGCAAGGACAAAATCATGCGCGATCCTTCTATTTTGCAAGGCCCGGATGGTCTATTCCACCTTGTTTGGACAACGGAATGGAAGGGAGGTAATGGTTTTGGTTATGCTTCTTCCAAAGACTTATTGCATTGGTCTGAACAGCAATATATTCCAGTAATGCAATCAGAACCAACAGTAGTCAATGTTTGGGCCCCTGAATTGTTCTATGATCAAAACAAAGCAAGTTATATCATTGTTTGGGCCTCTTGTATTCCTAATAGATTTGCCAAGGGCATTGAGGAAGAAAACAATAACCATCGCTTATATTATACCCTTACCAAGGACTTCAAGACTTTCTCAGAAACCAAATTATTCTTAGACCCAGGGTTTAGTGCCATTGATGCTGTCTTGGTTCAAAAGTCTTCAGATGAAATTGCCCTAGTGTTAAAAGACAATACCAGACCAGAGCGAGATTTAAAAATGGCATTTGGTACAGACGCGCTTGGTCCATTTACGGCAGCATCAGCATCCTTTACACAAAAATTTACAGAAGGTCCAGCAGTGGCAAAATTGAAGCAAGGTTGGCTCATCTATTTTGATGCTTACCAAGAAAAGAAATTTGGTGCAGTATACACACGTGATTTTAAAAGCTTTCAATCGGCAGATAGTTTGATTAGTGTACCAACAGGGCACAAGCACGGTACCATTATACGCGTAGATAAACATTATCTCAAATCCTTATTGGCAATTAATGATAAATAAAAGGAAATACATTTTAGGGATAATTTTGATGTCTTTAGGATGTTCACTAAACTCTGAAGCACAAGAAGACACGCTGCGTTATATGGGTAATACCATTTCTAATGTTGACTATCATCATGGACAATTAAGCCCTGCAGTTGGAGTACACAATATTCAAGTGTTTAGAGCAAACAGAGAACACCCGGATTGGGCAGGAGACGCTGGTTGGACTTATAACCACGCACCCATGTTGGCTTATTGGAACAAGAAATTCTATTTGGAATATTTGAGCTGTCCTGTAGGCGAACACCAGCCTCCAGGTCAGACATTGTTGATGGAATCCTTAGATGGTTATCATTGGTCCAAACCAAGCATCTTATTTCCACCCTATAAAATTCCTGATGGAACTACCAAAGAAGGTAGAAAAGAAATAGCCAAAGACTTAACGGCTGTGATGCACCAACGTATTGGTTTTTTTACTTCCAGTACCAAACATTTATTAGGGCTGGGTTATTACGGATTGGTCATGGGACCACATGATGATCCCAATGATGGAAATGGCATTGGTAGGGTAGTCAGAGAAATCAAAAATGATGGAAGCTATGGTCCTATTTATTTTATTAGGTATAACCATGCTTTCAACGAAAAAAATACGGCTTATCCATTGTATACCAGTAGTCCAGATAAAGCATTTGTAGCGGCTTGTAATGAACTCTTGGCTTCTCCATTAATGATGCAACAATGGGTGGAAGAAGCAGACAAAAATGATCCTTTGATTCCTTTGAAAAAAGATTTCAAAGCATTTAGTTATTATCATTTGAATGATGGTAGGGTAGTTGGCCTATGGAAATATGCCCTTACATCTATTAGCAAAGACCAAGGGAAAACCTGGGCCTATAGTCCAACGCGTGCACCTGGTTTTGTGAATGCCAATGCAAAAATTTGGGGGCAAAAAACCTCCGATAGTAACTATGCCACCGTTTACAATCCTTCAGAATTTAGATGGCCGCTGGCTATCTCTGTAAGCGATAATGGGTTGGATTATCAAAACCTATTATTGGTAAATGGTGAGATCAGTTCCTTGCGCTATGGCGGCGCTTATAAGTCTTATGGTCCGCAATATGTGCGTGGTATTCAAGAACCAGATGGGAATCCACCCGGAGGCAATCTTTGGGTCACTTATAGCATGAACAAAGAAGATATTTGGGTAAGTGAAATTCCAGTGCCTGTAACGCAAAAAGTAACAAATAATGTGCAGGATAATTTTGCAACCATGTCTGAAAAGACTGCGCTGCAATTCTATAATATCTATAGCCCTCTATGGGCTTCCGTGAGTCTTGCTACCCTCAATGATAGCACCAAGGGCGTTTTATTAAAGGATTCAGATCCTTTTGACTATGCCAAATTGGAAAGGGTGATTCCAACTTCAAAGAAGGCACTATTTGAATTTTCAATTCTACCACAACAAGACCAATTTGGATTATTGGAAATGGAATTTTTAGATGCAAAGGGGAATCCCTGCATAAGAGTGTTTCTTGATTCAACTGGTTCTGTAAATGTAAAAGCGGGGTATAGGAATAAATCGGTTGGTAAATATCGCGCCAGCGAAACTTTAAACATTGGATTGGAATTAGACGTTAACACTAGGTTTTACAAAATGAATATCAATGGCAAACAAATTGGGAATAACCTGTTTTTTGCCCCAGTTCATGAAGTAGAAAGAGTAGTTTTTAGAACGGGTAGTACAAGAAGATTTCCAGACGCGGACACGCCTACAGATCAGGATTATGATTTAGCAAAACCTGGAGAAAAAACCAAGGAAGCATCTTATTTGATCAAATCTATTAAAGCAACCAAAATTCAATGATCAAGCAACTGACTTCATATCTTTTAACCAAAGTATCAAAGGGTGCGCTGTTATTACTGGTATGGCTAGTCCTTTCCAATCAAGCCAGCGCGCAAGCAAAACCCACTGTTCTCAAAGCTGACCAGTTCAAACACTATATTGACTATTTCAATAAAATGGAGGATGAAAATATTCAGCAGGCCATTCCCAATGAAAAAGCATGGCCCTGGATCAAAGCCAATATTCCATTGTTTGAGTGCCCTCAAGGAAATTTTGAAGAACTCTTTTATTATAGGTGGTGGACACTAAGAAAACACATTAAGCAAACCCCACAAGGATATGTTTTTACAGAGTTTTTAGTGCCAAGGTCTTATGCAGACAAATACAATATGATTAGTTCTGCGCTTGGCCATCATATTTATGAAGCTAGATGGTTACATGACCAACAATATTTGGATAATAATTTATTGGTTTGGTACAGGGGCAATGATGGGAAGGCTTTGAAGCGTTTGCGCTTTTACAGCAGTTGGAATATAGACGCCATTTACAATAGGTATAAGGTAAATCAGAACAAGGATTTTGTAATAAATCTTTTGCCTGATTTAGAACAGGATTACCAAGCTTGGGAACAAGAAAAGAAAGCTAAGTCTGGACTGTTTTGGCAATTTGATGTAAGAGATGCTATGGAAGAAACTATTAGCGGTGGAAGAAAGGAAAAAAATGCCAGACCCAGTATCAATGCTTATATGTATGGCAATGCACAAGCATTGTCTGCTATGGAATCATTAGCTGCCAATCAAGAGAAAGCAGGATTCTATGCACGCAAAGCAGATACCATTAAAACATTGGTGCAGGAAAAACTTTGGAACCAGGATTTGCAATTTTTTGATGTTAGAAAAGAAAAAGATAGTCTGGCTCAAGTGCGTGAAGCCATTGGATTTATTCCTTGGTATTTTAACCTACCCGATTCTAATTTTAACCAAGCATGGCAATTTGCCAAAGACCAAAAAGTATTTTCTGCACCATTTGGTCTAACCACGGCAGATAGGTCTCATCCTAAATTTAGAACACATGGTTGTTGCACCTGCGAATGGGATGGTGCTGTATGGCCATTTGCTACTTCTCAAACCCTTACGGGGATGGCCAATCTTTTGAATGGTCCTTCACAATCCTATGTTTCGGGTCAAGATTATTTTAAAATGCTACAGACTTTTGTAGAATCACAGTATTATCGTGGGCGTCCTTATATTGGAGAATACCTAGATGAGAAAACGGGTTATTGGTTAAAGGGTGATGAAGAAAGAAGCCGCTATTATAACCATAGTACTTTTAATGACCTCATTATTACAGGGCTTATTGGTTTAAGACCTAGAACGGATGATCAGTTAGAAATTAACCCCCTGGTGCCGGCCAATCAATGGGATTGGTTTTGTTTAGACAATTTGCTATATCATGGCAAAACCATTTGCATTCTTTGGGACAAAGACGGCAAACATTACAAGAAGGGAATGGGATTTACTGTTTTTGTCAACGGAAAAAAAATAGCCAATAGCCCCCAATTAGTAAAAATCAACACCAAATTAATTTAGTCTTTGAAAACAAAGTCAATATATCAAATCTGTTTACTAGGCATTAGTTTATTGCTATGCTTAGGAATGCAAGCACAAGAAACCCAAATTCAATATCTTTCTGGTAAGGATAAGGATCATACCGTGAATTGGCAATTCTTCTGTACCGCTGGAGCCAAGTCTGGAGTATGGACCCAAATTCCAGTACCCTCATGTTGGGAATTGCAAGGTTTTGGAAAATACGATTATGGATTTGTCAAAGACAGTATCAAGGGCAAGGAAGCAGGATGGTACAAATACCCTTTTAAAGTATCCAATAGTTGGAAGGATAAACATATAAACCTGGTTTTTGAAGGCGTGATGACAGACGCAGAAGTACGGGTAAATGGGGTTCTAGCTGGGGCAATTCACCAAGGTGCTTTTTATGCTTTTAAATATGAAGTCAGTCATTTACTAAAATGGGATCAGGAAAATCTATTAGAAGTTAAAGTAGCCAAACATTCGGCCAATCAATCCGTGAATGAAGCGGAACGCAAAGGAGATTTCTGGGTATTTGGTGGCATTTTTAGACCGGTATTTTTAGAAGCATTACCCAAGCAACATATTGAAGAACTAGCCATTGATGCAAAAGCCAATGGCGTATTGTCTGTTAGGGTTAAAACCAAGGGAGATGCTGATCAGATTTCAATTGACTTATTTGATAAATCTGGAAAGCAATTTGGAAAGACTGTTCAAATAAAGTTAACAGATAGCATCAGCTTGTTGAAAGCCATCTATGAACATCCAAAATTATGGTCCGCAGAATTTCCTAATCTCTATCAAGCCAGGATTAAATTATATGATCATGGAAAATTAGTCCATGTTCAAAGCCAGTCAATAGGATTTAGAACTGTTGAAGTAAAACCGCGCGATGGTATTTATATCAATGGGGTGAAGATGAAATTCAAGGGTGTGAATAGGCATAGTTTCTGGCCCAATTCAGGAAGAACTACTAGCAAGGCTTTGAGTATAGAAGACGTGCAATTAATGAAAGACATGAACATGAATGCCGTTAGGATGAGTCATTATCCACCAGACAAACATTTTCTAGAAGTCTGTGATTCATTGGGTTTATATGTCATGGATGAACTAGCGGGTTGGCATGGGAATTATGATACGCCAACAGGTACCAAGCTCTTAAAAGAAATGATGCAACATGACCAGAACCATGCTTCCATTGTTATCTGGTCTAATGGTAATGAGGGTGGTCATAATTTGGAATTGGATCATTGGTTTGAAGATCTTGACTTGCAAAAAAGACCTATTGTGCATCCTTGGCAATTGTACAAGGGAATAGAAACTCAGCACTATCGCGAATACCATTATGGGGTAGGGAATTATGAAAATGGGCATGATATTTTATTACCTACAGAGTTTTTGCACGGTTGGTTTGATGGAGGTCATGGCGCAGGATTAGAAGATTATTGGGAATCCATGTGGACCAATCCATTGGCTGCAGGTGGTTTCCTATGGGCTTTTGCAGATGAAGCGGTTCTAAGAACGGATAAGAATGGGTTATTAGACACAGATAATTTTCGCGGGGCCGATGGGATAGTGGGACCCTATCATGAAAAAGAAGGATCCTATTTTGCCATCAAAGAAATCTGGAGTCCGGTTCATATTGAGAAAAGAGAAATAGCAACCGATTTTAATGGCGTATTTCAAGTGGAGAATAGGTATTCCTTTACCAATTTAAATTCCTGTGGGTTTAGTTGGCGCCTAGTCAAATTTGGATCTGCTACTAATTCTATTAAGGGGAATATTAAAGCTCCTTCTCTCAAACCTCTAGAGAAAGGATCCCTTTCAATTTCGCTTCCACAAAACTGGCAGTCCTTTGATTGTTTGTATCTAACAGCAACTGGTCCAGACGGTAAAGAAATTTTTACTTGGTCTTATCCCATACGTCTCCCCAAAGATCTGGCTAAACAAATGGTGGAGAAAGAAGGAATGGCTATTGTGCAAATGGAAAATAAAGACAGTTTGTATTTGATTTTTGTAGGTGATCTTTCCTTAAAGATTAATAACAAAAATGGCTTGCTACAAGAAGTGAAAAATGGAAGTACTGTTATCCCTTTTAATCAAGGTCCAGTATTGCAAGAGGGCGTCAATAATTTTGCTGGTTTTAACTATCATTTTGAAGGGAAGAATTTGGTCATTGCTTCACAGTATGACAAAAAGAAAAGCTACAATACCCTTGAATGGACCATTTATCCCAGTGGTTGGATCAAGATGAAAACAAGGTATTTCCCCTCTGCTTATTTTACAGATTTTGTGGGGGTGAATTTTTCCTTTCCGGAATCTCAAATTAAGGGAGTGGAATACTTGGGCAAAGGACCATACCGAGTTTGGAAGAACAGATTAAAAGGTGGAAGTCTTGGCATTTGGAACAAGGCTTATAATAATACAGAAACAGGGGAGTCATGGGTTTATCCTGAATTCAAGGGCTATCATGCCAACTTATATTGGGCCAAGCTCCTGACCAAAGAAAAACCCATTACCATTGTTACTGAAACAGAAGACCTGTTTTTAAGGTTGTTTACTCCCGCTTTTAAAACGGATCAATGGAAAAATTATGAGACTTTATTTCCTAGCGGCGATATTTCTTTGATGCAAGGCATTCCAAGTATTGGTTCTAAAAGCCAACGCAATGAAACAACAGGCCCTATGGGTTTGAAAAATATATTTTATGATTATGAAAAAGATTCAGCTAGGGCATTGGAAATAGTGGTCTATTTCAATTTTCTTGGTCAATAAAAAATCATTATGAAACATCGTATTTCTTGGTTTTCATTAATAGGCATTTGTTGGATACTCTTTTCTGTTAATCAGCTGCAAGCACAAACAGTTCAGGTTAAAAATCTACGATGTGAATCCTTGATAAATCCTATTGGTATTGATATTGCACAACCCAGGTTGAGTTGGAATTTGGGAGCCAATACTAGAAATGTGTTGCAAAATGACTATGAAATTTTGGTAGCCAGTTCCAAAGAAAAATTGGCACAAAACCAAGGAGATCTTTGGTCTTCTGGAAAAATCGCCGCAGGCAATTCTATTCAAATTACTTACCAAGGTGCAGCATTAAAAACCAACCAGCCATATTATTGGAAAGTCAGGTCGTACACCAATCAAGGAATGACTGCTTGGAGTGAACCCGCTTTTTGGAGCATGGGGCTGCTCAACAATTCGGATTGGAAGGCGCAGTGGATTGGTTGGGATGCCCCCTTTGCATGGGACAGTATTACCCAATTCTCCAGACTATCAGCCCGCTATTTGAGAAAAGAATTCAAGACCAGCAAACCCATTAAAACCGCCACCCTACAAATCAGCGGATTGGGATTATATGATTTACAGATCAATGGCAAAAAAATAGGAGACCAGGTACTAGCTCCTGCTGCAACCGATTATCGCAAAACTTTTTTCTACAATAGTTATGATGTAAGTACACAATTACAACAGGGAAATAATGCCGTTGGTGTTGTCTTAGGTAATGGCCGTTATTTTACCATGCGTCAAGATTATAAGCCCAAAAAAATCAACAATTTTGGTTTCCCCAAACTCTTATTGCAATTAAGCATTACTTACCAAGATGGTAGTCAAGAAACTATTGTTTCAGACAAAACTTGGAAGCTAACTGCCGATGGTCCTATTAGAACCAATAATGAATATGATGGGGAAGAGTATGACGCCAATAAAGAACTCAAAGGATGGTCCAATATTGGGTATCAAGATAACAATTGGTTGCCCGTTCAGTTAGTGGAAAAACCAGCAGGACAATTGGTGGCACAAATGCAGGAGCCCATTAAAATCATGCGCAAAGTTCAGCCTATTGGTATTCAAGCTTTAAAAGGAAAGCCAGGTGTTTATATTTTAGACATGGGGCAGAATATGGTAGGATGGTTGTCCTTACAACTGCGTGGGGGTATAAAAGGGAAATCCGTAAAACTGCGTTTTGCAGAAAGTTTGGAAAAAGATGGTTCCTTGTATACCACCAATCTTCGGGATGCAAGAGCCACTGATTTATACACCATGAAAGGTGCGGCACAAGAATCTTGGCAGCCTTTATTTACTTTTCATGGATTCCGTTTTGTAGAAATTACGGGATATCCAGGACAGCCTACACTCAAGGATTTTGAAGGCTTGGTCATTTATGATAACCTTGCTAATACAGGTAGCTTTAGTTCATCCAATACTGTATTGAATCAAATTCATCAAAATGCTTGGTGGGGCATTTCAGGCAATTACAAAGGCATGCCTTTAGATTGTCCTCAAAGAAACGAGCGTCAACCTTGGTTGGGAGACAGAACCATGGGTGCATTGGGTGAGAGCTTTTTATTTGGCAATGCCAATCTTTATGCCAAATGGTTAAATGATATTCAAGACGCGCAAACAGAGGAAGGTGTGATTCCAGACGTGGCACCTGCTTTCTGGAATTATTATACCGATGATATTACTTGGCCTGCCGCTTATATTACGGTGGCCGATATGTTATACCAGCAATATGGTGATCAAAAAAGTATTGAAAAGCATTATGCTTCCATGATTAAATGGGCGGATCATATTGCAGAGAAATACCTAAAAAAAGGATTGATCACCAAAGACAAATATGGAGACTGGTGTGTACCACCAGAATCACCAGAATTGATTCATGCAAAAGATACCGCAAGGATCACGGATGGTGGATTAATTGCCACTGCTTATTATGCCAAGCTCTTGCAGTTCTTAACCAAATTTGCAGGCATCTTGGGCAAACCTGCCGATGCAGCAAAAATGCAAACCCTGTATGGCACTATTAAAACAGCATTTAATCAAACCTATTTTAACAAAGAGAAAAAATATTATGGTAACAATACGGTTACTGCCAATCTCTTGCCCATAAGTTTTGGCTTAGTATCAGACGCAGATGAAGCCACCGTATTCAACCATATTGTGACCAAGATATTGGTGGAAAATCATGGTCATATTAGCACAGGATTAATAGGAAGCCAATGGCTGATGCGTGGACTCACCAAACATGATCGGGCCGATATTGCTTTTCAACTAGCTAGCACCAAAACCTATCCAGGATGGGGTTATATGGTGGAGCAAGGCGCCACTACCATTTGGGAACTCTGGAATGGTAATACCGCTAATCCACAAATGAACTCTCAAAACCATGTGATGTTATTGGGCGATTTACTCACTTGGATCTATGAAGATTTAGGTGGCATTAAATCAGACGAACAATCGGTGGCTTTTAAGCATATCATTATGAAGCCTGCTTTGGTGGATGGTTTAGACTGGGTTAAAGCTAGCTACCAATCGGCCTATGGCCCAATTGCTAGTCAATGGAAAAATAACATTGACAAATTTGAATGGAATGTCAAGATCCCTGCAAATACCACGGCAACTATTTATCTACCAACAACCGACGAGGCAACTATTTTTGAAGGAGGAAAGCTTTTAAAAAATGTTGCTGGGGTGGAACTTGTGAAAATAGCAAATGGATTTGCTGAATTAAAAATAGGATCAGGCGAGTATCAATTTTTGGTGCAAAAACCTTTTAAAAAGGGCTTAGTAAAAAACGAATTTATTTTTACGGAAGCTAGTTTTCCAGAAAGCCATGCTTCTACCATTGCAGAAACACCCAAGGGTTTGGTGGCTGCATGGTTTGGTGGTACCAAGGAAGGGAATAAAGACGTTTGCATTTGGGTCTCGCATTTGAAAAATGGACAATGGACAACACCTATGAAAGTGGCGGATGGTAGACTCAATGATAGTACCAGATATGCCTGTTATAATCCTGTTTTGTTTCAAGTGCCAGGGGGCGATTTACTATTGTTTTATAAAATTGGACCCAATGTGGCAGGATGGACGGGTTGGATGATGCGATCCAAAGACAACGGACAAACCTGGTCAAGTAGGGAAGCACTTCCAGACGGATTTCTTGGTCCCATCAAAAACAAACCTGTACTAATTAATGGGGTATTGGTTTGCCCTTCTAGCACAGAGAAAACGGGCTGGAAAGTGCATTTTGAATATACCAAGGACTGGGGTAAAACATGGACAAAATCTATTGATATCAATGATGGCAAAACCATCACCGCTATTCAGCCAAGTATTTTGCAATTCAAAGATGGAAGATTACAAGTTTTGTGTAGAAGCAGGAATAGAACCATCAATGAATCTTGGAGTAAGGATGGTGGAGTAACTTGGTCAGAAATGAAAGCAAGTGCACTGCCCAATAATAATTCAGGAACAGACGCGGTAACCTTGGCAGATGGAAGACAATTATTGGTCTATAACCACGTAAAGCCTGCTGCTAATTTGGCCAATGGTAAGGGTTCTAGAACGCCTTTGAATGTGGCTATTTCTGATGATGGTATTCATTGGAAAGCTGTTGCTGTTTTAGAAGATTCTCCTATTAGTCAATATTCCTATCCTTCTGTGATTCAAACCAAGGATGGGCTAGTGCATATAGTGTATACTTGGCGCAGACAAACCATCAAACACGCAGTGATTCGCTTAGATGGCATAGAAACCAAGGCCATTG
This sequence comes from Chitinophagaceae bacterium BSSC1, assembly GCA_002256435.1. Lineage (GTDB taxonomy): Bacteria > Bacteroidota > Bacteroidia > Chitinophagales > Chitinophagaceae > Sediminibacterium. Next base: position 66,061 of record NKJC01000003.1, on the reverse strand, counting down.
AAAATGAAAACTGGCCGGGCATCAAATTGGATCCTAATGCAAAGCCAAGTGAGGACTAATACATGAAAGAACTACCCGTATTAGATATTGGAATCATACTTGCCTACCTGGTTGCCATGGTTTGGATTGGGTATTATTTTTCCAAACGCAATCATAGTACGGCTCAGTTTACCAAGGCTTCTGGAACCATTCCAGGATGGGCCATTGGCATGTCTATCTATGCCACATTTTTGAGTAGCAATACTTTTTTGGGTGTGCCAGGAAAAGCATTCGGGGGTAATTGGAATGCATTTGTATTTAGTATTTCCATGCCCTTTGCTGCTTGGATAGCCACTAAATATTTTGTCAGCTTTTATAGAAATACGGGAGAAGTATCGGCCTATTCCAATTTGGAAAATAGATTTGGTGCCTGGGCCAGAACCTATGCCGTGATTTGTTTTTTATTAACCCAGTTTGCAAGAATGGGGTCTATCTTTTTTGGCATGGCCCTAACCCTGCATGCACTGATTGGATTTTCTATGCCTTCCATCATGATTGTGATGGGCATTTGTATCATTCTTTATACCGTGATGGGTGGAATGGAAGCAGTGATCTGGACCGAAGTAGTTCAAGGCGTATTGAAAACATTTGGCGCACTGCTGATTTTATTCCTCATTATAAGAGAAGTACCCGGCGGAACAGAGCAGGTTTATCAAATTGCCAAAGATCAAGACAAATTTAGTTTGGGTTCCTTTCAATTTGATTTTCTACACTCGGGGTTCTGGGTAGTATTTCTCTATGGTTTCTTTATCAACCTTAATAATTTTGGTATGGACCAGAATTATATACAACGCTATCACACGGCTACCAGTTCCAAACAAGCCATTAAGTCTGTTTGGTTATGCGTGGCATTGTATGTGCCAGCATCTTTCTTGTTTTTTGTGATTGGGTCCGCCCTGTTTTCCTATTATCAAATACACCCTGAATTGCTGTTGCCACTGAAAGAAAGTTTGGTCAGAGAAAAATTAGGTGCCAGTGCGAGTATGACTCAAATTCAAACAGCAGTTACTGCCATGCAACCAGCAGACTATGCAGACAAAGTAATGCCCCATTTTATGGTCACCAAAGTGCCTACTGTATTTTTGGGATTGATTGTTGCGGCAATTTTGTCGGCAGCTATGAGTACCATTAGTTCGGGCATGAATGCATCGGCAACGGTATTTACCAAGGATATTTATAAGCGCTATTTTAATAAAAACAGTAGCGATGCAACAGAGCTCAATGTGCTCTATATTACTACCGTTGTTTGTGGATTGATTGGTTTATTAGCAGGAATTGCCATGATTGGCATTAAGAGCATTTTAGATATCTGGTGGGAATTGTCAGGCATTTTTGCTGGAGGTATGTTGGGATTGTTCTTGCTAGGACTCATCAGCAAACAAACCAAGAGCAAGGAAGCCTTTGTAGCAGTATTGGTTGGTGTCATTATCATAGTATGGCTAAGTTTCTCTCAATGGATTCCAGATAGCGTTGCTTTCTTAAAACCCGCCCTACACAAGAATATGATCATTGTGATTGGCACACTATCCATTTTCTTGGTTGGGGTTCTTTTAACCAGTTTGAAAAAAGTAAAATAGTACAGGGGAATAGTGAAATACGGCATTTGAAACCGCCCTAAAAATGTACAACTTACCGTGTTGTAAATAGGATTAACCAAGCAATATGGAAAAGAAATTTGTACCCGTGATGATTACGCCTTTTAACCTAAAGGCCAAATTGGATTTTACGGCAGTAGCTACCCTCATTGATTTTTATTTGGCTGCAGGAGTAAAAGGTTTTTTTGCCAATTGCTTGAGCAGTGAAATGTATAGTATTAGTGAGGATGAAAGACTAGAGTTAACTAGTTTTATTGTACGATATGTGAATGGAAGGGTGCCCATTGTGGCTACCGGTTCTTTTGGTTTAACCATTGAAGACAAAGCCGATTTTGCCAAAAGGATTTATGCAACGGGCATTGACGCGGTGATTTTGATCACGGGGCATTTTGCCAATGTGGATGATAGCGATGAGATCCTATTAAACAATTTCAAAAAATTCTTAGCGCTCACACCTGGTGTGCCAGTTGGCATGTATGAATGCCCAGCTCCCTATAAACGGATTCTAACTGCTGAAGTGTTTAAAACCTTATTAGAAACGGGCAGGTTTGTCTATCACAAAGACACATCTATTCAACAAGACCAAGTGTTTGCCAAGTTGGCTATTCTAGCATCAAGCAAAAATCCCAGCATGGAGTTCTATGATGCGCACACACCCAATGCTTCATTTTCTTTGCGCAACGGCGCCAAGGGCATGAGTTCTATTTCAGGAAATTTCTATCCAGAAATCCTAGTGTGGATCTGCAATAATGCCAATAATCCTGACAAGAAAGAACAGGTAGATTGGTTACAAGCAGAATTAATTAAAGTAGACCCTTTGATTCATATTGCCTATCCCATGAGTGCCAAATACTTTCTGGCTAAAAGGGGTTTGCCCGTCAGAACCATTAGTAGGGCTCATGCTTTGGAATTAACCCCCGATCAGAAAAAAGTATTAGACGGTATTTATGATAGTTTCTGCCACTGGTGTGATGAACTAGGTATTGAGAAAGTACAATTAGAAACCATACGTCCAACAGCCGTTTTGCAAGACCCGGCTATATAAGGTGATTCCATACTTACTGCTTAACTTAGATGGATATTAATTGACCACGATGAGAAGCCATATGATATTTCCATCTTCTAGTGCATTGTTCAGCAACACTTGCTCCTTTAATAAGTTTTGTTCATACTTTTTGTTACTGGTATGTAGCTTGCTTTCAGTTCAAATCAATGCCCAACAAAATTCTGACGAAGGCTATAAACGTCCTTTAAAAGAAGTGATTGCAACTATTGAAAAGCGTTATGGCGTTAAGATCAAATACGCAGACTCTTTGGTACAGGGCAAATGGGTCAATTATGCCGATTGGCGATTTAGGCCAGACGTAGAGAGCACCATGGACAATGTATTAAAGCCCTTAGACCTAAAAGTAAAAAAGGAAAAAGACAAACAATACAAGCTCAGTGTTTATGAATATTATAGATGGAACGTAGAAGAGGGATGGGCAGAAATGGATAGGATTGCCAGCCAATATGCTGGTAAAGCTACATGGGAAAAAAGAAAAGATTCACTCAAGCCCGCGCTAATAAAAGCCCTGCAATTATCACCCCTGCCAGCATCGCCGGGCACGGCACCCATTGTCACAGCTAAAAGAGTGTTCAATGGATATACCGTAGAAAATATTGCCATTGAAATTTTACCTGGTGTCTATATCAATGGTTCTTTGTATAAGCCCCTGCAATACAAAGGAAAGATTCCAGTCATCCTCAACCCAGATGGGCACTGGGAAAAACAGCGTTATAGACCAGACTGTCAATACCGCTGTGCGGCAATGGCCAAAATGGGTGCTATGGCATTCTCCTATGACTTATTTGCCTGGGGTGAATCCACCTTGCAATTTGCTTATGAGAACCATCGAAAAAGTTTGTCCATGACCATTCAGGTACTTGGTTCTATTCGCATTTTAGATTATCTATTATCGTTAAAAGACGCAGATCCCAATCGTGTAGCCATGACGGGTGGGTCTGGCGCAGGAAGCCATACCGTTTTAATGACGGCTATTGATGATCGCATCAAAGCAAGTGCACCAGTAGTTTCATTAAGTTCTTATTTCTATGGTGGTTGTCCTTGTGAAAGTGGCATGCCCATTCACGCTTGTGGTAGTGGTTCCAATAACGTAGAAATAGCCGCCATGGCTGCTCCTAGGCCACAATTGGTGGTGAGTGATGGAGGAGATTGGACGGATAAAATGCCAGAACACGATTTTCCGTATCTACAAAAAGTCTATGAATGGTATGGTGCAAAAAACTTGGTAAGCAATACCCATTTACCAAATGACAAACACGATTTTGGTCTTTCTAAAAGAACAACCGTGTATCAGTTCATGGCGCAAACTTTGGGATTAAATCTAAAAGCCATTCAGGATGCCAATGGACAAATTGACGAATCTGGTATTACCATTGAAAAAGAAACAGCCCTCTATGTTTTTGGAGAAAATGGAGCGCAACTCCCTAAAAAAGCCATCAAGGGTTTTGATACATTAGAAGCCCTGTTTTACAAGTCTATTAAACCATAACATGAAAGCTTGTTATTCCTTTTTTTTCTTACTGATCTTGAGCCTATCTACCATGGCGCAATCAAATCAAGGCTATAAAATTGGGTTGATAGATATCATGCTTTTGAAAAGACAGAAACTAGGTGCTATAGCGCTCACCAAAGAAATTGGTGCGGATGGTTTGGAAATAGATATGGGTGGATTAGGTAATAGAGTGAGTTTTGATAACCAACTCTTAACCGATAGTATTCGCGCGCAATTCCTTGCCAAGTCAAAAGAAACAGGTGTTGAAATTTTTTGTTTGGCCATGACGGGTTATTATGCCCAGTCTTTTTGTGGAAGAACCGAATACAAACAGTCCATTGAAGACTGTATTAAAACCATGCAATTGATGAATGTGCATACGGCTTTTTTGCCCTTGGGTGTCCAGTGTGATTTGAAAAAAAATCCAGCTATTAGAGATTCGGTAGTGGCAAGGTTACAAGTTGCTGGCGCGATGGCTGCAGCAGCGGGAGTAGAAATTGCCATAGAAACAGCACTATCAGCCAAAGAAGAAAAAGCCCTATTAAAAGAAATACATTCTCCTGCCATCAAAATTTATTTCAACTTCTCAAGCCCACTCAAAGAGGGAAGGGACTTGTACCAAGAATTAAAGACCTTGGGCAAGAACCGGATTGCCATGATCCACTGCACCAATAAAGACTCGGTTTGGTTGCAAAATGATCCCCAAATTGACTTGGTAAAAATCAAAAAAACCTTGGATCAAATGGGCTGGAAGGGATGGCTGGTCATTGAACGTTCCAGGGATGCCAGCAAACCCAGAGACGTAAAAGGAAATTATGGCGCCAATTCAGCCTATTTAAAGTCTGTATTTCAAGGGGTTCGAACAAGGAAATAGTAAAATCATCCATCATAAAAGTTGATAAGGATATCCTGAAAAACGCTTAACTAGAATACATTTAAACACCTGTTCTAACGCCCAAAAAAGCGTTCAAGCCCTGTTGTCATGAATTCAAAACGATTGCTATTAGCCTTGCTGATTTGTCTATTTTTCCAAGTGGAAAATGCAATAGCTCAAATCTATGTTTCCACCAGTGGAAATGATAGGTATGCAGGAACCAAGGATCAACCTGTTGCCAGTTTAAACATGGCAATCAGAAAAGCTAGAGAATTAAGAAGATTACATGATCCTATAGCCCAATCTCCCATTCATATTGTCATTCAAGGAGGAACCTATTTTTTAGAAGAAACCATTTTGGTTAGACCAGAAGATAGCGGCACAGAACAAAGCCCCACCATTCTTGAAGCTGCCCAAAATGAGCAACCCATTTTCAGTGGAGGTGTTCCTATTCAACAGTGGAAAATATTGAAAGCTCCATTGAATGGTTTACCAGCCAAAGCCCAGGGAAAGGTTTGGGTAGCGGATCTAGATCAATTAGCCATTCCCCAGTTTACATTCAGACAACTCTGGGTAAACGGGCAAAAAGCTGTTCGCGCTAAAAATACCGATGGTGCTCTAATGCAGCGCATCCTTTCTTGGAATAAAAAAGACCAAAGCTGTTGGGTGCCTTGGCCAAAGGAGCAACAATTTCAACCAGCCCTTGGAATGGAAATGCTGATTCACCAATGGTGGGAGATTGCTATTCTGCGCATCAAGTCTATCCAGTTTCAAGGAGATTCTGCACAACTGCGTTTTATGCAACCAGAGAATAGAATCCAATCAGAGCATCCTTGGCCCGCGCCATGGATCTCACAAAAGACAGGCAATTCTGCTTTTTATTTGAGCAATAGCATTCATTTTTTGGACCAACCTGGAGAATGGTTCTTAGATCAAGGTTCCAACAAACTCTATTATTGGCCAAGACAAGGAGAAGACTTAAACAAGGCACAAGTAATTGCTCCGCATCTTGAAACCCTGGTACAAGTCATTGGCTCCGCCGATAGACCCGTTCAACATATTCAATTTAAGGGCCTGTCTTTTGAACATACTGGTTGGCTAAGACCCTCACTCCAGGGTCATGTGCCACACCAAGCTGGGTTATTTATGCTTGACGCGTATTCCTTAAAAATCCCCGGTACAGAGCTGAGTAAAACACTAGAGAATCAAGCATGGGTTGGTAGACCAGCAGCTGCAGTGAAATTTAATTTTGCCAACCATACCCAAATTGTATCCTGCCGTTTTGAACACTTGGCATCTACCGGATTAGATTATGAAAAAGGGGCTAACCAAGATCTGATTCAAGGAAATCTATTCAAGGATATTGGAGGTACTGCATTATTGCTTGGTCATTATTCTGATCCCAGTTTTGAAATTCATTTGCCTTATTTGCCAAAGGATGAAAGAGAGATCTCACAAAACTTACAAGTCCGCAATAACTTAATCAACAATGCCACCAATGAAGACTGGGGTGCCGTTGGTATTGCAGCAGGATATGTTAGAGGTATTCAAATTGAGCACAATGATATTAGTGATGTTGGGAATACGGGCATTAGTCTTGGTTGGGGTTGGACTAGGTTACCCAATGCCATGAAAGAAAATAAAATCCTTTCTAACCGGATTCATCATTATGCAAAACAGATGTATGATGTAGCTGCCATCTATACGCAATCGGCGCAGCCTGGTACCCAAGTCAAATTCAATGTGGCAGATAGTATTTACAAAGCGCCTTATGCCCATGATCCCGAGCACTGGTTTTATTATTATACGGATGAAGGTTCTTCTGGATTTTTGGTAAAAGACAATTGGTCACCATCGGATAAGTTTTTGCAAAACAACAATGGGCCCAATAATCATTGGGAAAACAATGGTCCGCAAGTTTCTGATAGTATCAAACAAGCAGCTGGACTAGAAAAGTCCTATCAATATTTGTTAGCAGAAAAAACAGCCATCAATCCTGCTATTGGCATTAATCATGCTTCTAAACCAACAGTAGTGGAATTGGTCTTGGACAAGGAATCGGCCCAGGCCAGAAAACAGTTTGAACAAATCTGTGTAAGCAAAGGTTTCTCCAAGTCTGCTATCTATCAATACAAAACACATTTGCTTTTGTATGCCAGCATAGAACAGGAACTTGAATTGCTGCAAGCATTAAAACAAACATTTCCCAAAGCCAGGGTCAAAGCCTATCGCAATCCACTCTATGATTTTGTGCGTGAGCAAAAATGTCAGGGGGTTGAAATTGCCAAAGAATGGAAGCATATTATTTTAACGGCCAACTTAGTGCAGGACACCGCCATGCAAAGGGCTTATAAAGACTATCATGCCACCCAGTTCAAATACTGGCCCGAAGTTTCTAATGGATTTTGTAACGCAGAATTTCAACAGTTGCAGGTTTTTGAAAACAATCGTCAACTCATTTTAATCATTAGCATTCCAAAGGATAAAACACTGGATGAGCTCAATCCCAAAACTACCAAGGATAACCCTAGGGTAGATGAGTGGAATAAAATCATGCAACAATACCAAGAGGGAATTCCGGAAGCACCAAAGGGAAGTACTTGGGTATTTTTTAATCAATTGAATCAATCATCAAATTAAGAACACATGTTAGAATTGGGAATACTAGGACTAGGAGAGGGTAGGAGCACCATGTCTGCTGCACTCAATAGTTCTAAATGGCATTTAAAAATGATCTGCGACCTGAGTTTGGATCTTTGTAGAAAGCGCGCAGATGAATTTAAAATGTATGAGTTCACTACGGATTATGAAGAAATGTTGGCTGATCAAGCCATTGACGTGATTGCTATTTATACCCCAGACCATTTGCATATTCAACATATTAAAATGGCATTAGAGCATGGCAAACATGTGGTATGTACCAAACCCTTTATTGATGATCTGAGTAAGGCGGCTGAATTAATTGCCTTGCAAGAAAAAACAGGTAAGAAAATTTTTGTAGGTCAGAGCTCTCGTTTTTTTGAACCAATGAAAAAACAGCGCGCAGATTTTATGGATGGTGCCATTGGGGAATTGATTACCGTAGAATCTCATTACCACGCAGACCATCGCTGGTTTTTAGAAAAGCCTTGGAGTCTGCAACAATCTTTTAAATGGTTGTACGGAGGACTCAGTCATCCGGTAGATTTTATTCGTTGGTACTTACCCAATATTCAAGAAGTAATGGGTTATGGCATGCTCAGCTCCAATGGTCAAAAAGGTGGATTGCAACACCCAGATACCATGCACTTTATTTTTAAATCTACAGATGGGAGGGTTGCAAGAGTCAGTGGATGTTATACGGGGCCTGTTCAACCGGTTACACGCGATAGTGAAATGACTTGTATTCTTAGGGGAACGCAGGGTTGTAGCCAAGGAGATTATATGGACCTGCGTTATGCCATCACAGACAAAACAGGAGAAGAAAGAATGCTTACCTGGGAACATAAATTAAAACACTATTTCCGATTTGAGGGTAAGAGCCATCACGCGGGAGAGTATCAGAATTACCTAGAATATTTTGCAGATAGTATTGAACAAGGATTTACTGCTTATCCTGATTTAAAAGAAGGGATTGGTACTATTGCGGTATTACACGCCATGGACAAAAGTCTCAAAGAAGGTAGGCCGGTTCAGATTGCAGAAGTCATGAAAGAAAATGGATTGGATCCTAAAACCCTAAGCCATGAATGATATCATTGGTAAACTTACTTGGTTAGACGGAGCCATTGTAGTCATCTATTTATTGGTGCTCTTGGTCATTGGCTATCGCGCCAGCTTTGGCAACAAGCAAAAAGATGAGACCTTATTTTTAGCGGGTAATTCGCTTGGCTGGGCAAGTATTGGATTTAATATGTGGGGCACCAATGTGGGGCCTTCTATGTTATTGGCTTTTGCTAGCATTGGTTATAGCACGGGGATTGTTGCGGGTAATTTTGAATGGTATGCTTTTGTGTTTTTGATGCTCTTGGCCCTTGTCTTTGCTCCTAGGTACTTAGCCGCCAAAGTAAGCACCATGCCAGAGTATATGGGTAAGCGCTATGGCGATTCTACACAGAATATATTGGCTTGGTATGCCCTGATTAAAATTTTGATTTCATGGTTGTCATTGGGTCTGTTTTCTGGTGGCGTGCTCGTGCGTCAGATCCTACATATTCCTATGTGGCAATCGGTTACTGTTTTGGTTTTGTTTGCAGGGCTCTTCACTTTTGCAGGTGGTCTTAAAGCCATTGCCAGAATCAATGTGTTTCAAATGATTCTCCTAATTGCGGTGTCTTTTCTACTAGTCATTTTTGGCGTAAATAAAGTAGGAGGGGTATCGGCATTATTTCACAAAGCCCCTGCTGAATATTGGAACCTGATTCATCCTGCTTCTGATAAAAATTATCCATGGCCCGCCATTTTGTTGGGATATCCGGTAGCGGCCATTGCTTTTTTCTGTACCGACCAATCCATGGTCCAGTCAGTATTGGGTGCCAAAAATTTAGAACAGGGTCAATTGGGTGTTAGCTTTATTGGCTGGTTAAAAATTCTTTCCCTGCCTCTTTTTATTGTACCCGGCATTCTTTGTTATGAACTATTTCCCAATCTTGCCAATCCTGATGAAGCTTATATGGTCTTGGTAACCAATTTATTTCCTGCAGGGTTAAACGGGTTGGTGATTGTGGTTTTGATTGCCGTATTGGTGGGTACCATTGGCTCCTCACTCAATTCTTTGAGCACCGTGTTTACCATGGATGTCTATGTGAAAAAAATCAATCCTACTGCTAGCAATCAACAGATTGTCAAAATGGGGAGGATCACCGTAATCGTTGGTTGTTTATTTGCCATCATGATGGCATTGGCCATTGATAGTATTCGAGGGCTCAATCTCTTTGATGTTTTTCAAGCCGTGCTGGGTTTTATTGCACCACCCTTATCTGTAGTCTTTTTATTGGCCGTGTTTTGGAAAAGAACCAGCAAGCGCGCCGTAAATTTTACACTATCAATAGGGTCTGCCATTAGCTTGGGAATTGGTGTATTATATCTATGGGTCTTGCCTGCCAAGGACTATGGCTTCTGGCCCCATTATATGCTGCTCTCCTTTTTTATCTTTGTCTTTTTATTTGTACTAGCAGTCTTGATTTCATTGATAGATAAAACGCCTGTTGTTTCTAATAGTACTACCCAGCAATTCATTGCTCCTCCTTCCAAATTGGTGAGAAATGTTTGGATAGCCTTGGTAGTAGTCATGGTCTCACTCTATTTATTTTTTAACGGATTTTAGTTTTGAAAATTGATATGATGCTAAAGCGATATTTTTTGTTGACTTTTTTGGTACTAACAGCTTTTTTTTCTGAAGCACAGAAAGCTACCTGGATCTGGTACCCCGGTGACTATGAAATTTGGTTGAGTAATCAAATGCAAAATAGAAGAACCGATAGAGGTTCTTTCTTTCCCGTATTTTGGAAAGTAGACGCCCACTATGTGCTCATGGATTTTCACAAAGACTTTGAAACAACTCAAGCGGAACAGGTTAGTATTTTTACTGAAGGAACTTATAATGTAAAACTAGATGGCCAATTAATAGAAGGCCAACCCAAAACATTGTTGGTGCCAGCGGGTAAGCACCGAATCAATATCAAGGTTTTTTCTCAAGCAACTGTTCCAGCGGTTTTTGTACAGGGCAAAACCATTGTCTCTGATGCCAGTTGGTTGGTTACTTTTGAAGACAAGGAATGGATAGATGAGACGGGTAAAACTTCTGATATTTCTGCCACCAAATGGTTACAAGCAGGGTCTTGGAATTTTAATGATCCTAAAAAATTACCTTCTCAATTTAAGTTGCCTACCAGCGTTATTAAGCCAGTAAGCGGGCAAGTAAAAGGCAATGAATTTGTATTAGACTTTGGAAAGGAAACTTTTGGATTTATCAAACTACATGGTTTGTCTGGAAAGGGTAAGCTAACCATCTATTATGGTGAGAGCAAGGAAGAAGCCATGAGCAACCAAGATGCTGTTACCATTGATGTGTTGCAGTTAAATGGGTTGGCCAAAAAAGATAGCGTAATGCCACTTTCTAAAGCATTCCGTTATGCCCGCGTGGTGAAAGACCCTAGCATACAAGTATCAGAAGTGACTATGTTACACGAATACGCAGACCTAAAAGAGCGTGGAAGTTTTACTTGCTCAGATCCAGAGATTAACCGCATCTATGAAGTAGCAAAATATACCCTGCATTTGAATAGCCGTGAGTTTTTTATTGACGGCATTAAAAGAGATAGATGGGTTTGGAGTGGTGATGCTTATCAGAGCTATCTGATGAATTATTATCTCTATTTTGACAATCCAACAGTATCCAGAACCATTTTGGCTTTAAGGGGAAAGGATCCCGTAACAGGTCATGTAAACACCATCATGGACTATACTTTTTATTGGTTCTTGAGTATCTATGATTATTACCAATACAGCGGAGACAAAACTTTTATAACCCAATTTTATCCCCGCATGCAATCCCTGATGGATTATTGTTTGGGTAGACGCAACAAAGACGGATTTATGGAAGGCTTACCAGGTGACTGGGTTTTTGTTGACTGGGCCGATAAATTGAGTAAGAAAGGCGCATTGAGTTTTGAGCAATTATTGTTTTGCAGAAGTTTGGAAACCATGGCCATCTGCGCCAAATTGGTCAATGACAATGTAGCTGGGGCTAAATACGAGCAAGAAGCAGCCCAATTAAAAACCAAATTAATGGCCGCTTATTGGAACCCTTCTAAACAGGCCATGGTGCATAGTTTGATTAATGGAGCTCAATCTGAGAATGTAACCAGGTACACCAATATGTTTGCCATTTTCTTTGACTATTTTAACCAGGATCAAAAAGTGGCAGTGAAACAATCAGTTTTACTCAATGACAAGATTCAAAAAATTACTACTCCTTATATGCGCTTTTACGAATTGGAAGCGCTTTGTGCCATGGGAGAACAAAAATTTGTGACCAAGGAAATCAAAGACTATTGGGGTGGCATGCTGGCATTGGGTGCTACTAGTTTCTGGGAAGAATACAATCCAACCAAAAAAGGAGCAGAACACTATGCCATGTATGGTCGTGAATTTGGCAAAAGTCTTTGCCATGCATGGGGAGCTAGTCCCATTTATTTGTTGGGCAAATATTATTTGGGTGTAAAACCAACCAGTCCAGGATATGCTACTTATGCCATTGATCCTGCATTGGGTGGTTTGGAGTGGATGCAAGGAAAAGTACCAACACCCAATGGAGAAGTGGAATTGTATTGCAATAAAACGGAGATCAAATTAAGTACAGCGAATGCAGGAGTTGGAACCCTTACCATTAAGAGTAAAACCTTGCCAGTATCAAATGAGGGAACCATTGTACTTAAAGCCAATCAGACTTATGAATTGCAGGTAGCTCCTGGTAAACAATATCGCGTTAGCTATTCAGCTTTATAAAGACAAGAAATTAGCAGCAATGAAGCAATTGAAATTTTTATACTTGATTACAGTGCTTTGTTTGGTTGTACAAGGCCAAGCACAAAAAACTGGATTAGTCAATACCTCTCAAAGCAAATACGCAGCACTATCTTCTTTGAATATGGGTGCCGTTCAGTTTACCAAGGGTTTTTGGGCAGACCGTTTTGCTATTTGCAGAGATAGTATGTTGCCGCATTTATGGGATACCTATCACAATGAAGCCCTTTGTCATTCATTTAGAAATTTTGAAATTGCTGCGGGGCTCTATCCCGGAAAATTTAGAGGTCCTTCTTTTCACGATGGTGATTTTTACAAAACCTTGGAAGCAGTTGCTGCCATGTATGCGGTAACCAAAGATTATAAATTAGACACCATGATGGATCATGCCATTGCGGTGATTGCCAAAGCACAGAAAGCCGATGGTTATATTTATACTAAGTCCATTATTGAACAACAGCAAACGGGCAAACAGAAAATGTTTGACGATGTCTTGAGTTTTGAAGCCTATAATTTTGGTCACCTCATGACAGCCGGTTGTGTACACTATCGTGCAACTGGTAAAACCAGTTTGCTGCAAGTGGCAGAAAAAGCGGCTGATTTTCTGATTGGTTTTTATGCTAAAGCCACACCCGAACAAGCAAGAAATGCCATTTGTCCATCGCATTATATGGGATTGGCCGAATTATACAGAACGGATCATCAACAAAAATACCTAGACCTCTTAGTTAAGCTAATAGACATTCGAGGAACGGTAGAAGGTACCGATGATAATTCTGATCGCATGCCTTTTAGACAAATGAAAAAAGTGGTGGGGCATGCTGTAAGAGCCAATTATTTATTTGCCGGCGTGGCCGATTTGTATGCAGAAAATGGCGACAAAACATTACTCACAACTCTAGATGGATTATGGGATAATGTGGTGCACCAAAAAATGTATGTTACTGGTGGTGCCGGTGCACTCTATGATGGTGTATCAGTAGATGGTACTTCTTATAAACCCGATTCTGTACAGAAAATTCACCAAGCTTATGGAAGGGATTTTCAATTACCCAATAAAACAGCACATGGAGAAACCTGTGCCAATATTGGCAACCTGCTTTGGAACTGGCGCATGTTGCAATTAACCGCAGATCCCAAATACGCAGAAGTGATGGAACTCTGTTTGTACAATAGTATACTGAGTGGTGTGAGTATGAATGGGAATAATTATTTCTATACCAACCCACTAGCAGCAAGTGCAGACTTTCCTTATAGTTTGCGTTGGCAAGGTGGAAGGGTACCCTATATCTCAAAATCCAATTGTTGCCCACCCAACACCGTAAGAACCATTGCAGAAGTGGGTAATTATTTGTACAGTGTTTCAGATAAAGGGCTTTATCTAAATATCTACGGGGGAAATGTTTTGAATACTCAATTAGAAAATGGTACTGCTATTTCCCTTACCCAAATCAGTAATTATCCTTATGAGGGGTCTGTTCAAATTCAAATAAATCAAATGCCCAAATTTGAGTATGGTTTGTATTTGCGCATTCCCGCTTGGTGTAAAAAAGCAACGGTGTTGGTGAATGGACAAGCTACTAGTCAAAGCCCTGTATCTGGAACATATTTTTCTATTCAACGCATTTGGAAAAAAGGAGATCAAATACAATTAAAACTAGAAATGCCAGTTGCTTTATTGGAGTCTAATCCCTTGGTAGAGGAAACTAGAAATCAAGTAACGGTGAAGCGTGGTCCCTTGGTGTATTGTTTGGAGTCAATTGATTTACCAAAGGGAATCAAGATCTCAGATATTGCCATCCCTTCCAATGCCAATTGGAAAACCATCAACAAGAAAATTGATATTGGAACAGTTACTGGTTTAGAAGCAACTGTGAAAGCAAGGGCTCCCCAAGATTGGAAACAAAACCTCTATCAACCCATTGGTAGCATGGATAAAACGGCCACCCTACAACTCATACCTTATTTCTCTTGGGCCAATCGGGGTAATACAGATATGACGGTTTGGATGCCTTTGATAAGATAAGATGATGAAGCAATTATTCATAGTAGCGCTTTTATATGCTAATGGATTAGCAGCACAGTTGGTAGACAAAACACCAGCTGCTGTTCCTATGGCACCCAGTATTTTTAATAGAGAGCCTTATGAAGATCCACTGGTGAGTGGTATTAACAGAGACCCCTCCAGAGCAACGGCTTATAGTTTTGCCCAATTGGGCGATGCTTTAAGTGGAGACAGAGCCAAGACCAATAGGGTCATTTCTTTAAATGGGGATTGGGATTTTTCCTTTGCACTCAAACCCGCAGATGCGCCAACCGATTTTTACAAATCCAAAGTGCAGGGATGGAAGAAAATCCCTGTTCCCTCTAGTTGGGAAATGCAGGGTTATGATAAACCCATTTATAAAAGTGCAGTCTATCCATTTAGGCCAGTGAATCCACCCTATGTGCCAAAAGATTATAATGGGGTAGGATGTTACCAACGCAGTTTTAGTTTGCCCACTGATTGGAACAATATGAATGTGACCCTACATTTTGGGGGAGTGAGTTCTGCGTATAAGGTTTGGGTAAACGGAAAATTCTTGGGCTATGCAGAAGATAGTTTTTTGCCTTCTGAATTTAATATCAGTCCTTATTTACAAGCTGGAGAGAATACCATTTCTGTTTGGGTGATTCGCTGGAGCGATGGTAGTTTTCTGGAAGATCAAGACCAGTGGCGTATGAGTGGGATTCATAGAGAAGTCTTGTTATTAGCAGAGCCTAAGATTAGGATTGCAGATTTTTTTTACCAGACAAAATTAGACAAGGATTATCAGGACGCGTTATTGAGTATTCGTCCAAGAATGGAAAACCTAACGGGTAAAGATATTTCTGGCTATCAATTAAAAGCACAATTATATGACCAAAACGGTCAGCCCGTTTTAGCAAAGCCCTTAGAAAAATCGGTGCTATCCATTATCAATGAAATTTATCCAAGACTAGACAATGCCAAATTTGGTTTGCTAGAAACCAAGATAACGCATCCCGAAAAATGGAGTGATGAGCATCCTTATTTGTATACACTGGCTTTGAGTTTGGAAGATAGTTTGGGTAAGGTTTTAGAAATCAAAACATGTAAACTTGGTTTTAGGTCTATTGAGTTTTCACCCACCAATAGTAAGTTATTGATCAATGGAAAAGAGACGTATCTCTATGGCGTTAACAGACCGGATCACCATCCTACCAAGGGTAAGGCCCTGAGTAGGGAAGATATTTTGCAAGATATCCGCACCATCAAGCGCTTCAATTTTAATTGCGTTAGACTAAGTCATTATCCTTCTGATCCCTATCTATTAGACCTCTGTGACCAATATGGCATCTTAGTCATTGATGAAGCCAATTTAGAAACACATGGTCTGGGAGGCAAGCTGAGTAATGATCCTGCATGGACAGGTGCTTATTTAGAAAGGTCCAGTAGAATGGCGCTTAGAGACAAGAACCATCCTTCTATTATTTTTTGGAGTATGGGTAATGAAGCGGGTTCTGGTCCTAATCACGCAGCCATGGCAGCATGGATGCATGACTTTGATATTACCCGTCCCTTGCATTATGAGCCTGCCATGGGTAGCCCCAAGGCCGAGGGTTATATAGACCCATCCAATCCCAATTATTTAAAATCAAATGATCATTCCCATCGTATTCAAAATCCTTTGGACCAATACTATGTAGACGTGGTGAGTAGAATGTATCCTGCACTCTATACGCCAGAACTTTTGGCCAACCAAGCCAATGGAGACAAGCGTCCCATTTTCTTCTGTGAATATGCACACGCCATGGGTAATTCCGCAGGCAATATTAAAGAGTTCTGGGACCTGTTTAGAAAAACACCAAGAATCATTGGTGGCTGTATTTGGGAATTCAAAGACCAGGGTCTATTAAAATATGATTCTTTGAACCGTCCTTATTATGCCTATGGTGGAGATTATGGCGAAAAGTATTTTGATGATTTTACCATCAAGGGAATTGTAGCGGCAGACGGAAGACCCAAGGCTGCCATGTATGAATGCAAGCGCGTGTTTCAGCCCTTGCAAGCTGATTGGGAAGATGCCAAGAAAGGATGGATTCGTTTGAGCAATCGCGCAGCAAGCACCAATGCCAATTCCTATACCGCAGTATTGACTATCAGAGAAAATGGGGTCATCAGTTTTAGCAAAAAACTTTCGCCAATCAATTTAGCAGCCGGTCTTGATACAGTCTTGGATCTGTCCAAAGAAATTCCTGTATTGAAAAAAGGACAGGAGTATCATTTGGAACTAGCTTTCTTATTGAGTCAAGCAACGGCTTGGGCAGAAAAAGGCTATTCTATTGCTAGCAATCAACTGTCATTAACAGGCTTGCAAGAATGGCAATTACCCAAGACCAATGCATTAACTGTCAAGACAAAAGAAACAGCGCAGTATTTGCAATTGATGGCAGGGTCAACCCAATTGGATTTTGACAAAACCACCGGGGCATTAACGCATTTTACCTACCAAGGAGAGGAGCAAATTTTCCATCCCCTGCTACCCAATTTTACCAGACCACTCACCGATAATGACAAACGCGGTTGGAAGCCCCAAAGAAAATTATTTCAATGGTACCAAGCCAATCCTGTCTTAATTTCCTTGCAACAAGAGAAAAACAACAATGGCGCAACTGTAATAAAAGCAATCTATCAATTGATTCATGATAGCGCCCAATTAGCTTTATGCTATCAACTCCAAGCTAATGGCCTATTGCAAGTAGACTATGATTTGCAAGTAAAACCGGGATTACCCAATATGCCCAAGATTGGGATGCAGGTAGGAATCAATCGTTCTTATGAAAATATTCAATGGTTTGGAAGAGGTCCGTTAGAAAATTATATAGATAGAAGAGCTGGTTTTGATGCAGGCGTTTATACTGCTAGTTTAAATGATTTTATGGAACCCTATGTAGTGCCACAAGAAAATGGCAATAGAACTGATACCAGGTGGATGCATTTGTCCAATCCCAAAACGGGTAAGGGCTTGCTTGTGTTAGCAGATAGTTTGCTCAGTATGAGTGCCTGGCCCTATACCAATCAAGTAATTCAAACTGCCAGGCATACTTACAAATTAACCGATGCAGGTTATATTAACCTCAATATAGACTTGGTTCAAATGGGTGTTGGTGGTAATGATAGCTGGAGCGATGTTGCTGCACCTATTGAACAATATCAAATCAAAGCCGCGCCTGCAGCCTATCGATTTTATTTGGTGCCCATAAAAGCAGAAGCTTTACCATCAAGTCTTAAAAAATGGAAACCCTAGTCATGGAAAGAATTATTGCCACTTATCTAATAGAAACGCCTTTTGATCCTCAGGCTGCTGCGGCGGTTTTGGCGGGTGAACAATCCTCAGGCACATTTGTGGCCGTGCCGGGTGAAACGGCCGAATTAAAAGAGCGATTTGCTGCAAGGGTAGAATCGGTAGAAAACTTGGAAACCGTTACCACACCTGCTATTCCAGGTGCAACTAGCCCTAATGGCCAATACCATCGTGCCTTGGTCAAAGTTTCTTGGTCCATTGAAAATTTTGGGTATAACCTGCCCGTCTTGGTTTCTACCTTGCAGGGAAATTTGTATGAGATCAAACAGTTTACAGGACTGAAATTATTGGATATCCAATTTCCAGAATCCTATGGAACACATTTTAAAGGACCCGAATTTGGGATAGAAGGTTGTAGAAAATTAACTGCTGTTCTTGATAGACCATTGATTGGTACCATCATCAAACCAAGTATTGGTCTTAGTCCAGAACAAACAGCTAGCATGGTACAAACCTTGGCCAATGCGGGGATTGATTTTGTCAAGGACGATGAATTATTATCGGCTTCAGCCAATTCAAGTTTTGAGGCAAGACTTGCAGCGGTGATGCACGTGATTAATGAACATGCCGATAAGACTGGAAAAAAAATCATGTATGCTTTTAATCTTAGTGGGGAATTAGATGAAATGCAATCCCGCTATGATGCCATTTTAAAAGCCGGAGGTACTGCCGCCATGATCAGCCTCAATAGTGTTGGGTTGGCGGCAACTCAAAAAATTATTTCAAAAGGAGGACTAGCTATTCACGGACATAGAAATGGTTGGGGTATGTTGAATAGACATCCTTTGTTGGGTATAGATTTTAAAGCCTATCAAAAAATTTGGCGTTTGATTGGTGTAGACCAATTACATGTAAATGGCATTGATAATAAATTCTGGGAGAGCGATGATTCTGTGGTACAATCTATAGAAGCATGCTTAGCACCCTTATTTGATCAGGCTTTGCCCATGCCCGTGGTTTCATCTGGACAATGGGGCGGACAAGCCATGGAGACTTATAGAAGAACCAAGACCACAGATTTGTTGTATATGGCAGGTGGTGGTATTATGGCACATCCTATGGGGCCTGCAGCTGGTGTGCGTGCAATACAACAAGCATGGCAAGCCGCAGTAGATGGATGGACCATAGAACAAGCTGCCAATTTCTTTCCGGAATTTGGAGCAGCAGTAACAAAATTTGGCAATAAAAAATAAGAGATGTTTTCTAAGAATACCATCGCATTTTATGGAGACGATTTTACGGGTTCTACGGATGACCTAGAATCACTGTCTTTGGCAGGTGCCAATACTCGTTTATTTATTAATACGCCCACTGAAGCCATGTTGGCGGCATTACCCAAGCTAGATGCATTTGGAATTGCAGGAAAAACTAGGAGTCTAACACCAGCCGCCATGGAAGCCACATTAAGACCAGCATTGTTGCAATTAAAGTCCATGGGGCTTAGACATATTCATTACAAAGTTTGCTCCACATTTGATTCCTCCCCTCAAGTGGGAAGTATTGGAAAAGTGATGGACATTGCTCAGGATGTTTTTGGTCCTACCAGTATTCCATTATTGGTTGCCGCCCCAGCACTGGGTAGATATGGTTTGTTTGGAAATCTATTTGCCCAAATGGGGATTGGAAGCAATGGTACCATTTATAGATTAGATCGGCATCCTTCCATGAAGGCCCATCCTGTAACACCTGCAACAGAATCAGACCTGCGATTACACTTAGCCAATCAAACTGCTCAATCTATTGGGTTGATCAATATTTTGGATTTGGAATTAACAGATACAGAACTTGAACAACGTTATCAAGAAGAATTGACTAAAGGAGCATCGGTGATTTTATTTGATGCATTGTATCAAAAACAACTCACTAAAATTGGTTGCTTGTTAGAACAATTAGCAAGTGCCAAAGGAGTCTTGTTTAGTGTGGGTTCTTCTGCGGTAGCATCAGCATTGGGAGCAGCTATGGCGGTACAAGGTAATTGGGTGCCAAAAACAAATTGGCCCAAACCAATAGCCATAGAAGACTTGTTAGTGCTCTCTGGATCCTGTTCTCCAGTTACCGATGCGCAGATCAAATGGGCTGCTGACAATGGTTTTGAAGTCTTGGCTTTTAATGCAGAAGAAGCAGTGGAATATGGCATGCAAGCCAAATCCATACAAATTGTTTTGGAGAAAGCTACTCAAGCATTGACTGCAAAACAATCAGTAGTGATTCATTCAAATGGTTCAGTTAGTCAAGATACCATCAATATTCCTTCTGATATTATTGGAAGCCTATTGGGACAGATTGGTTTGCATTTGCAAGAAAAACAGGGTTTAAAAAGAATGGTTTTAGCCGGTGGCGATAGTTCCAGTCATGCTGCCCGTGCCATGGGTATTGAAGCCGTAGAAATGCTAGCACCACTTATTGCTGGTGCACCACTCTGTACCTCTTTTTCCAGCAATTCATGTATGGATGGAATAGAAATTAATTTTAAAGGAGGTCAAGTAGGAGCAGCCAATTATTTTGGATTGTTGCGCAACGGATCTTTATTCAACTAATACAAAAACTAGAAAGGATGTCACAAAAAACATTGGGATTGATTCATACCTCGGCCACATTGGTTCCGGTTTTCCAAGCACTATGTAATCAGTATTTACCAAACGTAAAAGTCTTCAATATTGTAGATGATAGTCTCATCAAAAACGTGATTAGTTGTGGCGCATTGACACCTGATACAGCCAGAAGGGTAGTAGATTATACTGGTTCTGCTGCTGCAGCTGGCGCCGATTTTATCTTGGTCACTTGTTCCTCTATTGGTGCTGCCGTAGAAATGGGAGCAGCATTGTCAAGTGTTCCTGTTTTGCGTGTAGACCAACCCATGGCAGACTTAGCAGTAAAAACAGGGACTAAAATTGGAGTAGTAGCCACTTTGCCAACTACGCTAGAACCCACATCAGATTTGGTCAGAAGAAGGGCAGCGTTAGCGGGCAAAGACATTCAATTGGTTTCCAAATTATGTGAAGGTGCTTTTGAAGCACTCATGAGTGGAGACGCAGCCACCCATGACAATATGGTAGCAAAAGCTTTGATAGAATTGTCTGGTCAGGTAGACGTGATTTTGTTGGCACAGGCATCCATGGCAAGGGTGGTAGACCAACTCTCTGAAGCAGATAAAAAAGTGCCCATCTTGGCTAGTCCTGGCATTGCCATACAACATATAGCTACCATCTTATCTTAATTGCTTGCCATGTCTTTGATCAAATCCATTCAATACATAACCGTCCTAGCCTTAATGGGAATCCTTGTAGGCATTGGTTTGCAAATGTCCAATATTTGGCAACCAGCTTCCTTAATTGGCGCCATCGGCCTTGCCTTATCACTTAAAGGAATTCCAAGTCTTTCTGGATATCAGTATACGGCTTGGATTCTTGTAGCAGTAGTGGCTGGCATGATTTACCCAACAGCATTTACCAAATGGGGTTCCTTTGATCTAAGAAACAAATGGATGATTCTAGTAGTCATTCAATTAGTGATGTTTGGTATGGGGATTCAAATGAGTTTGAAAGATTTTACAGGGTTGGCTACCACTGGTAAAGGTGTAGCCATTGGATTATTCTGTCATTTTTCTGTGATGCCCCTAATGGGATTTACCCTTACTAGGATATTTCATTTTGATCCAGAAATTGCTGCAGGTATAATCTTGATTGGGTCTTGTTCCAGTGGCTTGGCGTCTAATGTAATGGTCTATTTGGCCAAAGCCAATTTGGTATTGTCCGTAGTGGTTACAGCCATGGCTACCATGGCCGCGCCTTTTTTAACACCCTTGCTCATGAACTGGTTGGCAGGAACTTTAATTGAAGTAAAGTTTTTAAACATGATGATGGAAATTATCAAGATTGTGATAGTGCCCATTAGTGCAGCATTATTGGTTGACTATTTAAAAACGGCTTCCTTGCAACAAGTAAAAAAGGCAAGCATTTTTGCCTTAATAGCTTTGGTCTTTCTATTAGCATTACCCCTGGGTCTATGGAGTTTTTTATCAAAGACAATCGGCGTAAGCCCCTTATTGGATTCCATAGAAATCTTTTGTTTCCTGGTTGCTGCATTTGCCTTAGGTGTTGGATATTATTGGTTGAGCAAACAAGTAACCAAACTAGACATTTGGTTGCCCTATGCATCCATGGCAGGAATTATTTATTTCACAACCGTAACCACGGCTGCAGGTCATGATAACCTACTCAAAGTGGGTTGGTTGTTATTCTTATGTTCTGTGATTCATAATGGTGCCGGATATTTTTTTGGTTATTGGCTGGGCCGATTGTTTGGCTTGGATAAAAACTCCTCTAGAACCATTGCTTTTGAAGTGGGTTTACAAAATGGAGGCATGGCTTCAGGGCTTGCCGGAAGCATGGGAAAATTGGGTACGGTGGGTCTTCCAGCAGCAGTATTTAGTCCTTGGATGAATATTTCTGGTTCTATTTTGGCCAATTACTGGCGAAAACAAGCTGACAAGGAAGCAGCCCTTCTAGAATCAGAGACCCAGAAATCCTTTAATGAGTAACTTCATGCAAGCAAAGCATTCTAATGAAACTACTAAAGTATATCCTTTTGCTATTGGTGATTTGTTCCATTGCAACAAATCCTGCGATGGCCAAAAAAAAGAAGCCTAAGAAAAAAAACACAAAAGAACAAGCAGTTCAAAGCAGTTTAGAGCAAGCATTCTTGCATCCCAATGCTTCTGCCAAACCTTGGGTATTCTGGTATTGGATGCACGGTGCTGTTTCTACAAAAGGGATTACCGCAGACTTAGAAGCCATGAAAGCTGTGGGTATTGCAGGAGCATACCTGATGCCCATTAAAGATACTAGTGCCAAGATTCCCTTTGAACCAACCAGTAGACAATTATCCAAAGCCTGGTGGGAGAAAGTCAAGTTTGCCATGTCTGAAGCCAAGCGACTCAATCTTCAAATTGGCATGCACTTGAGTGATGGTTTTGCCCTAGCTGGTGGCCCATGGATCAAGCCCGAAGCTTCTATGCAAAAAATAGTTTGGACCAAGCGTATGGTCAAGGGAGGCAGCAGCTTTCACGGTCCATTACAAGTGCCAGAACATAAAGAAAATTATTATCAAGACATTGCAGTTTTTGCTTATCCACTGCACCAAGAACCCATTACCCAAAGCAGCCAAGTATCCCTACAAATCAGTTCTAGTAAAATAGGTCTGAATGTAGATTTTTTAAAGAATCCTGCTTCCAAAGAAACATTTAGATCAGATAGTGCGGCTTGGATTCAATACCAATTTCAAGAACCCTTTACTTGCCGTTCACTTGTTGTAAAAACTGCAGGCAATAATTACCAAGCCCAAAGATTATTGGTGCAAAGCAGTGATGATGGGATCCATTTTACCAACATAAAACAACTGCTATCTCCTAGACATGGATGGCAGGATAATGATGAAGAAATAACCCACAGCATTCCTACTACCAAGGCCAAGTATTTTAGATTTGTTTTTGACAAAACAGGTACTGAAGCTGGTTCTGAAGACCTTGACGCTGCCAAGTGGAAACCCACCCTCAAACTCAATGCCATTGAACTTTCTAGCGAAGCATTGCTGAATCAATATGAAAGCAAGAATGGATCTGTTTGGCGCGTCAGTGAAAGAACTACGGAACAAGAAATACCACAGTCTCTTAGTATTCAGCCCAAGGAATTGATAGACTTAAGTTCTTATTTTAAAAATGGTGAACTGCATTGGAATGTACCTGCGGGTAATTGGGTTATTTTAAGAATGGGTCATACTTCTACTGGTCACAAAAACGAAACTGGTGGAGCAGCTAAGGGACTAGAAGCGGATAAGTTTAATGAAGCTGCCATAAAACTACAATACAATAGTTGGTTTGGAAAAGCATTTGAAATGGCTGGTCCTGCAGCAAAAGATGTTTTAAAGGTATTTCATGTAGATAGTTGGGAATGTGGTAGTCAAAACTGGTCTGCCAATTTTGAAAAAGAGTTTCATCAAAGAAGGGGTTATGCATTACGTCCATTCTTGCCTGTTGTAGCAGGAGTACCTATTGGCTCTGCCAAAGAATCCGAACAAGTCTTATTAGATATACGCAAAACCATTGCAGAATTGGTGAATGACGTGTTTTACAAAACACTCAAAACCTTAGCGCACAAACAAAACACTTTGTTTAGTGCTGAGAGTATTGCACCAACCATGATGAGCGATGGCTTACTACACTATAGCCAGTCTGATTTACCCATGGGTGAATTCTGGTTAAGAAGCCCTACACACGATAAGCCCAATGATATGTTAGACGCCATTTCTGGCGGTCATATTTATGGCAAGAAAATCATTCAGTCAGAAAGCTTTACAGAACTGAGAATGGCTTGGGATGAACATCCAGGCATGCTCAAAGCCATTGGCGATAGAAACCTAGCACTAGGTGTAAATAAATTGGTCTTTCATGTAATGGCACATAATCCATGGATGGACAAAAAACCGGGTATGACTTTGGATGGAGTGGGACTCTATTTTCAAAGAGATCAAACTTGGTTTAAACAAGCCAAAGCCTGGTTGGATTATTTAAGCCGTACACAAGCTGTTTTGCAACAGGGTAAACCCGTGGTAGACATAGCTGTGTTTACAGGAGAGGAATTACCCAGCAGGTCTTTATTACCCAATAGATTGGGTAATACAGTTCCTGGTTTATTTGGCCCCAAGCTACTGGAATCAGAAAAAGAAAGACTAGCCAATATTGGGCAACCTCAAAGAACCATGCCTGAAGGAGTTACCCATTCTGCTAATATGGCTGATCCCGAAAATTGGATCAATCCATTGAACGGTTATGCTTATGACTGTTTTAATCCAGACGCTTTATTGCACTTAGCAAAAGTGGAAAATGGGAAAGTGGTTTTTGCCAATGGCAGCAGTTATTCGGTCTTGGTTTTTCCATCCAAGCATCCCTTAATGCCTTATCAGGAAATGAGTATGGCCGTGGCTAAAAAAATCAAATCACTCATGCAAGCGGGCGCAACCATTTTAATTGACCCTGCTAGTATTGGCTCTGATTCAGCTAGGGAGTTTCTCTTGAAAGCTTTGCCAGGAAAGGGTAAAATGGTGGGCATTCCTTTTATACAAAAAGATTTGAGTAATTTGGGTGTAGCGCCTGATCTAACTAGTAACACAGAACCTGGCAGTATTGCTTATAACCACCGGTCTACTGATGATGCTGAGTTGTATTTTATATCTAATCAAACTGGACAATCAAAATACATTGAATTTTCTTTGAGAGCAAATAAGGGCAAACCAGAAATTTGGGATGCACTTACTGGAAAAATCAATCCGGTATTTCAATGGAGTAGGGAGGGGGGTAGAACGCAAGTTAGTCTGCAGTTTGAAGCCAATGGATCCATATTCATAGTGCTTCCTAAAAAAGCCACCAATCAAAAAACTGCAGAAGAAACATGGGTGGCCCAGAAAGAACACGAGTTTAATAAAAATTGGATTGTTCAATTTAATCCAGTTTATGGTGGGCCAACTGCCAAACAACCTTTTGATTCATTAAGGTCCTGGACCAATCTTTCAGATGCTGCTATTAAGTATTATTCAGGAACGGCAATTTATACCAATGCATTTTTTGTGGCAGATAATCAAGTAGACCAAACTGTAGTATTGAATTTGGGAGAAATTCATGATATAGCTACAGTGCAATTGAATGGAAAAGATTGTGGTACGGTCTGGACAGCACCCTATCAAGTAGACCTTAGTAATGCCATCAAAAAAGGGAAAAATGTTTTAAGTATTCAAGTAACTAATACCTGGTTTAATAGGTTATTGGGTGACTATAAAAAAGAAACCAGATCTCCCATTACAAATACTACTGCTCCTTTGCGCATGGAGGGAAAATCCCTGCTCAAAGCGGGTTTGATTGGTCCTGTAAAATTATTATGGTCAGTTGAGTAGGTTCACTACGTCTTTCATCCGCTCTTTTGGTAGCACTATGAGTTCTACCAATTTGCCTCCTTGAACACGGGCTTCAACTGTGGTCTGATAGGGTGCGTGTAATTTAAAATGGGTATCCCATTCTTTGGGCCAACTAGGAAGTAAATAGATTTTTCTGCCATTGGTTTGTAAGAGCATTTCTTGTAAACCAATCATGCCAGATCCCCCCCAATTATGATCTGGTACCCAGTCAAAACCTGGTCCCCAAAATGCAGGAAATCTTCTTTCCGAATTTTTGAGTTTGAGGGTATTCCATTTTTTGGCTTCTTCTACCAATCCCAACCTAGCAGCAAAAATATTATCCTGTTTCCAACCCACATGGCTTCTAAATTTCAAAGCAAATGTGTCATAACGCCAAGTATTGATGGCCGTATCTAATCCGGGTTTACCCACCCCATAAATTCCCCAAGGAAATACAGGATATAACTGTGGTGATTCTACATTATTCACACGCTCCCATTTCTGAGCAGGAGCAAGGGTGGTATGGCCTAGGTAATTTCCAAAACTTAAATCAGGTAAGCGCTGTAAAAAGCCCTTATAATAAGCCGTTTTGCCAACATCTAATAAACCTGTATGCAGTAAAGACTGTGTTACTGTGCGCAGCCCACCAATGGTGGAATTGGCATTGGTGGTAAGCTTAAAAGTTTCTGTTGCAGAA
Source organism: Chitinophagaceae bacterium BSSC1 (assembly GCA_002256435.1). Lineage (GTDB taxonomy): Bacteria > Bacteroidota > Bacteroidia > Chitinophagales > Chitinophagaceae > Sediminibacterium. The sequence goes on along the minus strand of NKJC01000003.1, from coordinate 39,482 downwards.
CCGGGGTAGAGTAGGAGTTTGCCCTTTGCATCCAGAGGCTGTTCGCCCCTTTGTTTGGCCATCCATTGGTAGTGTTCGTCAAAAAAGACCAAACAACTTTCTATCAATGGGAGGTATTCTTTAATATTTTTTCCTGCGTATAGTTTTGATTGCAGGATCATTTCACAAAACTCGAGTGAAGTATCCCAACAATATTCTAACCAAGCATTGGCTTCCAGACCTGGGTCTATACCAGCGGGTCTTTTCCAACCATATTCTGTTACATTGGGCAAACCAAAATTTTCCAATTGCTCTGTAAAACTAGCACCTGCATGATTCCAATAAATTCTAGTTCTTAGTTCTGCATTGTGTAGTGCATGAAGATAAAAATCAAACTGTGCTTTCATCATGTCTGCGTCTCCAGATTTGAGCATGGGCCAATAGACCAATCGCTGATTTTGTGCCGTGTGTAAGCCACCGCCCCAGTTCCGGTGATCAGGTGTGCCATGAATAGAACTATCAGTAAAAACAGGGTCTACCGTAAACAAACCGCCATTGAATTTGGTGGGAGATTTTCCCAAAGCATTGCATCCCAGCATATAACGGAACAATTGGTAATTCCTGCTGAGTTGCCAGTTTTCATCTTCTTGCCCCTTGTTGGAATTGATAAAAACATAGGACCTATTCCAAAATTGTCTCCACCAATTTTTAGCATCCTCTTCTTGTTTGTTTCTATTGGCCAATGCAGCAGCTGCCAATTGCTGCAGTTTGTTTTGAAATGCACCAATGCTAGTATTACTAACTGTATTGAGTGCAACCACCAAGTGCGTTTGATTACTTGGGCTTTTGCTTTTGAGTTGCCAGGCACCAAACTTTGTTTGAGCATAAATGCCAGAATCCCTACCAGCTAGAATCATGTTCTCCCCTTGCATTAATCCACCAAATAGTTTTCCTTTTAGAGGGTTTTGAAATTGGTCTTTATAAGCCAATAATCCCTCTTGTCTCATGGTAGCATCAAATACGCTGCTATCCTTGTTTTGATGATAAAAAAAGACAGTGTTTTTGTCAAATCCAATCTGGTCTTTTTGTGTAATCACGGAAACCTTATTATACCATTTCCAAGAATTGGCACTGTTTTCTTTTCTTGTTAAGATTCTGTCTTCCTGTCTCCAGCTTTCATAACTAGCAACTGTATTAATCTTTGTTCCAGATGCCATCTCTACATGCACTACTGGATGAAACACATCCACCCAAACAGTCAGTGTAGTGGCCAATGGTCCATTGCCACCGCTAATTTTGATGGCACCATCTTTTAAAACAAGCTCCTGCTTAAAGTTTTCATTGAAAGGATTGGGAAATAATTTCAATCGCAATCTGCCGGCTTTTAATAGTGCATTGTTTTCATCAAACATGCCAGATTGGGAAAGGTAGATCATGACTTCTCCTTGTTCTACCCAAACATTTAATCCAATATCACCACCGCCACAGGGCATGGACTCGGATGCATTTTTGCTCTGTGTTTTCCAAATTGGATTCATTTGATCCAACTCTTTGGGTTGGGCAAAACTAGCGGCTACTAACAGCATCAAACAACTACAAAGCAAACCTGCTTTCATGATATAGGAATAGCGTTCTACCATTGGTCGGTTCTAAATGAGGAAAGTGGAAATCCTTCGGTACTAAAAACAGATGCTGCTATAAAATTTTTAAATGCATATCGCGCAGCAATGGGCTTGGTAACTTCTTTGGCAGTCAGTACTATTTTACCCTGTACAATTTTGGCTTCTGCTGCATAAAATACTTTGTCAACACCTGCCATTTCAAAACCATTCAAAGGCTTTCCATAACCGGTGAAACCATTGGGGGCATTTTTAAAAAACAGGGTTAGTTGATTATCCTTGATTTGAACACTATCATAGCTGGGGCTTTGAAAAGCAAAACCCTTCATGCCATATGTTTTTGTCAATGCCCAATAGGCCAATCTTTTGCCCCCAGTTTCTTTGTCCATGGGATGGATAGATTTTTCCTCTCCTATATCCATTAACACCGCCATGCCAGTATTTTCAACTGAAGCCGCAACTTTTGATTGTGCTTCTCTTAAAAAGGCGGAGTTAATCACAGGTGCGCCACCAGTTGCATACACGCCGTAATCAAAAGGCGCTATTTGCGCAAAATAAAAAGGCAATTCAGCCTGATGTGAACTTGCCCTAGCCTCTTTGATAAATGCAGTAAATAAATGTTCATATTGCCCAGGTCTGTCATAATTGGTTTCTCCTTGGTACCAGATCATACCCTTAATCTCAAATCCCCAAAATGGTTGCAACATGCCATGATACACCGTACTGGCCATTTTATTACTGGGTTTGGGTTCCGTTGTAGGGGTTGTTGGAATTTCCGGAAAAGCTTTTAAACTTTCTGGAGACATAAATGCTTCAATAGGCGTACCACTATAACTGATATTGATTAACCCAATGGGAATTTGTAATTGTTCAAATAAGTGTTTGCCAAAATAATATGCCGTGGCACTAAAATCAGCAACACTTGCAGCTTCAGCTATTTTCCAATTAGCCGATTTACTGCTGTCCTGGGGTAATGCTTTTGTGGCTCTTGGAACAGTATAAAAACGAATCAATGGGTTTTTGGAATGGAATATGGCATCATTGGAATGAAGCAGGGCTTGGTCTTTAAACCCCTTCATGGGCATTTCCATATTGGACTGACCACTACATAGCCAAACTTCACCCAAATAAAGATCGGTTAAGACCATTTGCTCCCCATCACTAATGCGCATTTCATAAGGCCCACCTGCAGCAATGGTTTCAATGGTTAAGCGCCATTTTCCAGTGGCATCAGATTTGGTTTGGAATTTTTTAGAAGTCCAACTAGGTTGCACTATAATTTTTTGGTTGGGTCTTGCCCAGCCCCAAATAGCGGGTTGAGATTGCTGTTGCAATACCATATGGTCATTAAAAAATCCGGGTAAGACTATCTTGGCATTTGCCAAAAAATGATTTCCTAATAGGATAAGACAAAAAAGAAAAACAGATTTCTTGACCGAGTACATAAGCAATTATTAGACTAGTTTATTGGTGTAGTAAAGTTATCCTTTTTGACTACCCAATGTACAAGCGGATAGTATTTAGTAGCTTTTTTGCTATCTTTCCACTAGCAGTACTTGCATATGGAAAAGACAACTAGAGAAGGCTCTCACAAAAATATCTGGTATGGACAGGGTAGGCAGCGGATAGAAATATCCAAAACCATCGTAAAGTCTAGAATCCAGAACAATGCTTTTTTAAAGCACTTGTATGTGAATAGCTTGGGTTATTATCCAAAGGCAAAGGGGCATTTTACTCATCGCAAAAATGGTTTGCCTGAGAATTTTTTATTTTACTGTGTTGATGGTACCGGATGGTATAGTATTGGCAAACAACGTTTTGAAGTTGCACCCAATGAGTTTTTTATCTTACCTCAAAACGTAGAACATTCTTATGGCAGTTCTGAGGATAATCCATGGTCAATATATTGGATACATTTTGGGGGTGAGTCCTTGCCCATGTTTAATGAAATGAGTGTGGTGCAAAACCATTTTAAACCAGCTCATGTAAAAGACAAGGGCGATATTCTTTCCCTATTTTCTAAAATTTGCAAAACCCTAGAACTTGGTTATAGTATTGACAACCTCATGTTTGTAAATATGTGTTTGTACCAATTTATTTCTTTGTTTTTGTATAATTCCAAACACTATCCAGTAGAGCACCAGGGCAAGGTAGACTTGGTAGATACGGTCATATTGTTTATGCAACAGCAGATCAATGAGAATATTACCCTAAAGGAACTCTGCAGTCATTTTAATTATTCACCTTCCAGATTTTCCAGTCTATTTAAGAAAAAAACGGGTTATGCTCCTATTGATTATTTTATTCAGATGAAAATGCAGAAAGCCAGTCAGCAACTGGATTTCACAGATAGGTCTATCAAAGATATAGCCCTAAGTATGGGTTTTGATGACCCTTATTATTTTTCAAAAAGATTCCGCAAAGTCATTGGCGTATCTCCCCAGAAATATCGCTTATTGAAAAAAGAATAATACATGAAAATAGCAAGATGGTTATTGTTGTTGGTTATTTGTTGCCCATTTATTTTAAAGGCGCAAGTTAGCCGTCCCAATGTATTATTGATTTATGTAGATGACCTTGGATATGGAGACCTTGGTTCTTATGGTGCCACTAAAATTAAAACACCCCATTTAGACAAGCTTGCTACAGGTGGTTTGAGATTTAGCAATGCACATAGTAGCTCTGCAACTTGTACACCATCGCGCTATGCGCTGATGACCGGTAATTATCCCTGGAGGGTAAAAGGGACAGGCGTTTTACCTGGAGACGCTGCTTTGATTATTCCTACCAATCAACCCACCCTTGCTTCACAATTCAAAGCCGCGGGTTATGCAACAGGCATAGTGGGTAAATGGCATTTGGGTTTGGGTGAAGCTGTTGCCAAAAATTGGAATGAACCCATTAAGCCGGGTCCCAATGAAATAGGGTTTGATTATTCTTTTATTTTTCCTGCAACGGCAGACCGAGTGCCCACTGTTTTTTTAGAAAATCAAACGGTTGTTGCAGCTAATGCATCAGATCCCATTCAAGTAGATTATAAAAACAAGATTGGTACTGAGCCAACTGGAAAAGAGCATCCGGAATTATTGAAAATGCTATCATCGCCTGGTCAGGGTCATGACAATACCATTGTGAACGGCATTGGCAGAATAGGATATATGAATGGCGGTAAAGCTGCCAGGTGGACAGACGAGGAAATGCCCATGACTTTTTTAGAGAAAGCAAAAACATTTATTACGCAACACCAACATGAGCCATTTTTCTTGACCTATGCCCTAACAGAACCACATGTTCCTAGAATGCCATCAACCATGTTCAAAGGCAAGTCTGGACTAGGTTATAGAGGTGATGCTATTTTGCAATTGGACTGGTCCGTGGGAGAGATTTTAAAAGAGTTAGATTTTTTGGGATTGAAAAAAAATACCATCGTGATTTTTAGTAGTGACAATGGTCCTGTGTTAGACGATGGTTATCAAGACGGTGCCGTAACCCAATTAAATGGACACAAACCCGCCGGCATTTTACGCGGTGGTAAGTACAGTATTTTTGAAGCAGGCACTCGTGTACCCATGATCATCAGTTGGCCTGGTAAAGTGCAACCTGGTGTTTCAGACGCCTTGGTTTGTCAAATAGATTTCTTGGCTTCCTTTTCTAGCTTGTTGAAAAAAGAATTACCCAAAAGCAATGCAACCGATAGTGAAAATCTATTGACAGCATTTCTGGGGAAGTCAAAAACAGGAAGACAGGTATTAATAGAACATGCTGGAACCTTATCCATTGTTGAAGAAAATTGGAAATACATTGAGCCAAGTGATAGAGCTGCTTACGATCCCACTACAGATACGGAATTGGGAAATGCTAAAGAACCCCAACTCTATGATTTAAGCAAGGATCCAAGGGAGCGCAATAATCTGGCTAGTCAATATCCTGATAAAGTAAAAGCACTTGCGGAAAAGTTACTTCAAATTAAAAACAAATAGGCCGTGAATCGTTACGCCAAATTATTAGCAAATAGGGTAGTATGCCTATTAATGCTTTTGCTTTTATGGATCCCTGTTTCAAGTCTTGGACAATCCAAACCCAATATCATTTTATTCTTGGTAGACGATATGGGTTGGCAGGATTGCTCTGTTCCTTTTGATCAAACAAAAAGCCCTCTGAATCAAAGGTATCATACTCCCAATATGGAAAAGCTGGCTAGTCAGGGTATGAAATTTATCAATGCCTATGCAACGCCAGTTTGTACACCAACCAGAACCAGTATTCTTACCGGAATGAATGCGGCTCATCATGGGGTGACTAATTGGACATCGCCCCAGCGCAATAATAATTCTGATAATCCCGACACGCAATTACAAGCAGTAGATTGGAATATCAATGGATTGAGCCCTGTTCCCAATATACCTAAAACAGTTTATGCTACACCTTTCCCCAAACTCTTAGCTGATGCGGGTTATCATACTATTCATGTAGGAAAAGCACATTGGGCTTCTATGGGAACGCCTGGTGCTAATCCGCATAATATGGGTTTTCAAGTAAATATTGCGGGTCATGCAGCAGGGCATCCACAGAGTTATTTGGGCAAAGACAATTATGGAAATCTTCCCGGCAAAACCAGCGCACAAGCCGTTCCTGACTTAGAAGAATATTTTGGAACCGATAGTTTTCTAACCGAAGCTTTAACCCTAGAAGCCATTAAAGCACTTGAGCAATCAGTAAAAAATCATCAACCCTTTTTTCTAAACATGGCCCATTATGCGGTGCACGCACCCATTATGGCAGACAAACGTTTTGTTCAAAAATATTATGACCAAGGTTTGGATAGTATTGAAGCTAGGTATGCCAGTTTGGTAGAAGGCATGGACAAAAGTTTAGGAGACATTATGCATTGGTTAGATCAAAAAGGCATTGCTTCTAACACCATTATTATGTTCATCAGTGATAATGGTGGATTGAGTTTAAAACCACAAAGAGGTGGAGAGGCGCATACCCAAAATCTTCCTTTAAGAGCCGGAAAAGGTTCTGTCTATGAAGGTGGTATTCGTATTCCCATGTTGGTTAAATGGCCCGGAAAAGTAAGAGCCAATTCCATTGCCAAACAATATGTAATGGTAGAAGATTTTTTTCCAAGCATATTAGCAATGGCTGGAATTAAAAACCCCAAATTGGTTCAAACCATTGATGGGAAAAGCTTTCTGTCCATTTTAAATAATCCATCATTACAGGATAGCACCCGCAGTTTGGTTTGGCATTATCCCAATAAATGGATTCCCAATGATGGACCAGGCATTAATTATTTCAGTGCTATCAGACAGGGTAATTGGAAACTGGTTTACAACCAACGCAATGGAAAAAAGGAATTGTATCAATTGTCCACTGATCTGGGTGAATTACATGACCTCTCGTCTCAATACCCGGATATGGTTAATGCACTGAGCAAAACATTATCCGTTCAACTTAGGCAATGGAAGGCGCATATGCCCATTGTCATTAATACAGGAAAATTGCTACCTTTTCCAGATGAGCTTTAGAACCATTGGAAAATATAGATGGACCATTTGTGCCTTGGTATTTTTTGCCACTACCATCAACTATTTAGACAGACAGGTCATGAGTTTACTCAAACCCATGTTAGAGGCCGATAGTATGTTTGGTTTGGATCCAGCTCATCAAGAATCAACCTATGCCAATATTGTTATTGGGTTTCAATTGGGTTTTGCTGCTGGTATGGTATTAATTGGAAGATGGATTGACAAAATTGGAATCAAGAAAGGATATGCGGCATCTCTATTAGCATGGAGCTTAGCGGCCATTGGTCATGCATTTGCTTATGGCCCTTTTAGTTTTGGCTTAGCTCGTGTTGCATTGGGGATTCCAGAAGCAGGTAATTATCCTGCTGCCAATAAAACTATTGCCGAATGGTTTCCCCAAAAAGAGCGAGCGCTGGCAACAGGTATTTTTATTTCAGGAACAAATATTGGCGCCATAATTGCTCCAATAGTAGTTCCTTGGATAGCTGTTCATATGGGTTGGAAATGGGCATTTATTCTTACAGGAGCTATTGGTCTTATTTGGTTGATTTTCTGGAAAATAATCTATGATGCTCCTGCCAATTTACTTTCAAAAGGAAAGATCCAACAATCGGAATATGATTATATACATGCAGATCAAGACCGCTTAACATCCAAATCAGTTTCTGAATCGCAGTCAGTTCCATGGATTCAATTGCTCCAATACCGTCAAACCTGGGCTTTCTTTTTTGGAAAATTTCTAACGGATCCAGTTTGGTGGTTTATTCTTTTTTGGTTGCCTGCTTTTCTAAAAGAGCAATATGGTCTTACAGGAACCGCGCTTAGTTTGCCCATTGCATTGGTGTATAGCATGACAACTGTGGGGAGCATATTTGGTGGATGGTTACCCGCTTTTTTCATTGGAAGGGGGATGGACGCAAATAAAGCAAGAAAACGCTCCATGTTTATTTATGCGCTATTTCCTTTATTGGTATTATCTGTGCAATGGTTGGGTAGTTTTAATATGTGGTATGCGGTATGCATTATTGGCATTGCAGCATCTGCTCACCAAGCTTGGTCTGCTAATATCTTTACAACCGTTTCTGATATGTTTCCTCAAAAAGCCATTGGTGCGGTTACAGGAATAGGGGGTATGGCTGGGGCTATTGGTGGAATAATCATTTCAAAATCTGCAGGTCTATTATTTGATCACTATAAAGCCTTGGGCGATATTAGAATTGGCTATGGTATAGTATTTATGATTTGCGCTTCTGCTTATCTTGTAGCTTGGTTGATCATGCATTTATTGGTCCCAAAATTTAAAACCATTGAATTAAAATAGCAGCACCACTTTTCCTTTTTCTTTTTTGGGATCTTCAATTAGTGCCAATGCTTGATGAATATCCATAAAATTAAAACGATGGGTAATCATGTCTTTTACTTCTAAATTACCTGCTATAAAATCTGCAATTACTTCTGGAAATTTATTGTTGTGTAAGCGAGAACCTCTAATATCAATTTCACGAGCGGTGATACTGAGTTGACTGATACCAGTAGGTTGGTTGCCAAACCCAAGTGCTATGACCCTGCCAGCTGCGCAGACACATTCCAATGCCTGTTCTAATGATTTGTTGGTGCATGCGGCATCAATCACTACGGTTGCGCCATCGCCCTGCGTTAATTCCAAAATTGTTTCTTTTACATTGGTATTGGTTGCATTAATAAGGGCATCTGCACCATACAATTTGGCAAATTCCAATTTGTTGTCCATGATATCCGAAACATAACAAGTGGCACCGTAGAATTTAGCCATTTTTAAAACGCTCAATCCCAAAGGGCCTGCCCCCATGATAAAGACCCGATCCTCTTTAGTGATTTCTGCTCTGGAACATACTTGTTTAGCAACGGTAAATGGTTCAATCATCACTGCTTCTTCCCAAGAAAAGTGTTTGGGAATTTTATAAAGACTTATAGCTGGAACCACTATCCATTCTTGATATCCACCATCAATATGAACAGATCTTACTTGTAATTTGCTACAAACATTTCCTCGTCCAATTTTGCATTGATAACATTGACCGCAATTCATCACTGGATCCAAGACTACATGGTCACCTAATTCAAGACTGCTAACATCAGTTCCAATAGATTCAACAATACCTGCAATCTCATGACCTATTACCCTTGGGTAAGTAGCAACAGATGAAGTACCATGATAGATATGAACATCTGATCCGCAGATGCCACCAGCCTTTACTTTCACCAAAACATCTGTTGTAGATGCTATTGTTGGAATTGGCCTTTCCACTATTTCCAATTGATTAGGAGCTTGAACCAATAATGCTTTCATAGTTGCTTATTTGGGTGTGGCCAATGCTTGAACCTTGGCCCATACTGCTTCATCCACAATGATTCCATTGGCCAAATGGTCTTTTCTGGTCCTTAAAGAATTTTCACCAGGATAAGAAAGTGGTTTGTCTGGGTGTACTCTTGTTGATCCCTTGATTTGTTCTACTGTTTCGTTCAGCACTTTGTCTATAAATTCTTGTGTATTAATCATCAAGGGATTAATGGCAATAAATACCTGACAACAACTACCGCAACTACCTTTGTCATATTTGTCAATGGCAGCAGTTGAAAGACCACCGGATAACAAACTAGAAATGAGGTCTAGCATAATGGCAAATCCTGAACCCTTCCAAAATCCAATGGGTAATACCCTTCTGGTTGCTTCAATGGCTCCAGGGTCAACCGATAAATTTCCATCTTGATCAAACCCACCTGGGTAGGGAAGCTGTTCGTTTTTTAATCTAGTAACACCCAATTTTCCATAAGAATATTGAGACATGGCCATGTCTAAAACAATATGTCCTTCTTTTCTGGGAATAGCCATGACAAAGGGATTATTGCCTATGACACCGGAAGTACCACCCCAAGCCGGCATACAAGACTCTGTATTGGTCCAGCAAATGCCAATAAAACCCTTTTCAGCAGCCTGCCATCCAAATGCACCACCACGCATCCAATGAGTGGTATTATTCAATGCAACCAGCCCCAATCCATTATTGGCAGCCATTTCAGTAGCTCGGTTCATGGCAAATTGTGCATTAAGAATACCTGGACCCATATTACCATTATAGATCTCTAATGCGCCTAAGTTTTTATCCATTGTTGGGCTACTATGAACATCTATCCAGCCCTGATGGATATAGTCTACAAATCTTTCAACTCTGTTTAAACCATGTGAATACACGCCATCGCAACTTGATTCTGTGTGTATTTGTGCACAGGTATCAGCCCTGTCTTCTGGCATACCTGCTATCATGAAAGCGCGTTTTATAGTGGCTTTCATTTCTTCAAAACTTATACGGCTCATGGGAAAGTAATTGAGTTTACAATGTACTTAAAAATTCATGATGGTACATGAAGTACCCTACCTTTGTGTACTTAATATTCATAGTTTCAAATCAGACATGGAACGGAAACTATTTTTAAAATTAGCAACAGGAGGAATTATCATGACAGGCATCAATTCATTCAGCAGTCTTAAACAGTTCACGGATCAGCTAGAAGAGCAAGAACAATTAATGCCCGTGGTATTTGTTGGTCATGGATCTCCCATGAATGGCATTGAGAACAATCCATTTAGTCAGCGATGGACCAAATTGGCTCAAGAAATACCAACACCCAAAGCGGTGCTGGTGGTTTCAGCACACTGGTTTACCAAAGGCACCATGATTACAGAAATGGATTTTCCACCCACCATTCATGATTTTGGAGGCTTCCCCCAAGCATTGTTTGATGTACAATATCCTGCACCCGGAAATCCAGCATTGGCAAGAGAAACAGCATCCATGATTCATACCACTAAAGTGGAATTATCTCATGATTGGGGATTGGATCATGGTACTTGGTCTATTGTTAGACATATGTATCCCAAGGCAGATATTCCTGTTTTGCAATTGAGTATTGACTATACCAAGGACGCTCAATATCATTACCAATTGGCTAAAGAAATTTATGCGCTTAGAAAAAAAGGCGTCTTGATCATGGGTAGTGGCAATATGGTTCATAATCTAAGAATGGTGGCATGGGATAAATTGAATGAACCAGAATATGGTTTTGATTGGGCCATATATATGAATAACAAATTCAAAGAATTAATTTCCAATGGCCAGCATGATAGTCTGATTCAATACCAGCAATTAGGTAAAGAGGCATTAATGGCCATTCCCACACCGGAGCATTATCTTCCCTTAATTTATACCTTGGCATTAAAAGGAGAGAAGGATCAGATTGAATTCTTTAATGACAAAGCAGTGGGAGGATCTTTGACCATGACTTCTGTGAAGTTTGGATAAGATACCAATAATTACCTATTTTAAGAGCTGTATAAATTTTTCGGCATTTTCCTGCTTTCGCTTTTTATGGTTGAAAATTTTGTAACTTAATATAGAAGAAAATCTAGTACCCACGCTAGATGATTGTTTACTATATATCCCCTAAATATGGAGATGACTCTAGAATTGCAGGAGTTGCGTAGTCGCGTGGAATTACTTGAAATTGAAAACAAGCAGCTACGTTTAAAGCAGGTTGAAATTAACCAAGCTAAAGAATTATATCTTAAAATTTTTGAAGAGTTTCCGGCCTTAATCTGGCGTTCTAGATTGGACATGCTTTGTGATCATTTCAATAAAACTTGGTTAGACTTTACGGGTAGAACCAAGGCCCAAGAATTTGGAAATGGTTGGGCAGAAGGAGTTCATCCGGATGATTTTCAGCAATGTGTAGATACTTATGTGAGCAATTTTGAAAAAAGACAGGCATTTGTCATGGAGTATCGAATGAAAAACAAACATGGTGAATACCGATGGATCAGGGATTATGGCAGGCCTTTCTATGATTTGGACAATGAATTTTTAGGTTATATAGGCTCTTGTTATGACATCACAGATAACAAGGATAATGAATTGCGCTTAGTAGAATTAAATGCTACCAAAGACAAGTTTTTCTCGTTGATTGGTCATGATTTGAAAAATCCAATCAACAGTATCATTGGGTTAAGTAATTTATTGGTAAAAAAAATCAAACAAGATCACCAGACAAATCTTCCAGAATTGGCAGAGGGAATTTATAATTCCTCGCAAAAAGTGATGAATTTATTGGTTCAATTATTGGATTGGGCAAGGATTAATGGGGGATCAATGGATTTTCATCCAATAACTTGCAATTTGCAGCAACTAATACTAGATACTATTGCACTTTTTGATGAAACCGCTAAACTTAAATCTCTTGAGATAGTTGTAGCATCTCATGAGCCAATAGAAGTCTCTGTTGATATAGATATGATGAATGCGGTACTTAGAAATTTAATCAGTAATGCCATCAAATACAGTTTCCCCAGCAATGCAATTCGCTTGTCCTGGAAGCAGGATCAAGGACAATGGGTCATTTGTATCAAAGATCATGGTGTGGGTATTCCCAAAGCTGATCTAGACAAAATATTTAAACTTGAACATGGTACAAGTACTTTGGGTACCCAAAATGAGAAAGGGACAGGATTGGGATTGCTGCTTTGTAAGGAGTTTATTCAAAGACATGGAAGTCAGATTTGGGTGGAGTCAGAAGAAAACAAGGGAACTAGTTTTTATTTTACCCTTCCACTCATCAATCAAAATTGACTTACTTCTTAATAAAATTGGCTTTTACATAAGCTTCTCTATAGCCAACCCTAAGCGCAATTTTAGACAGTGGAATATCTTTATCCATCATGTCTAGCACCATTTCTTTTTTAATCTCTTTGATAAGATTAAGTGGGGTAGTATCATGTTTTTTCAATACTCGGCCTAATTGGTTTACAGAAGTTTGATAGTATTCAGCAATAGCTTCTACACTAATGATTTGCTCATTTTGTAGCATTAGTTCCCGAATACCTTCGGGGCTAATTTTTTCTTTTTTATGAATAATATTGACCAGCTCTTTTTGTTTCTTTTTTTGTCTATATATAAATAATCCCAATAAGCACATAGTAAGGGAGAGAATGATAATAATATATAAAGGATATTTTGGTTTATTAATGACCATGGGACTTAGCCCAGGAATCAAGTCTAGTTTCACCAATTGCCAATCAATGATGAATAAACCTTCTATACTACCTGCATAAATATAATTGTCATAAATTGTCAAAGCCCTTTTGTTGAATTCTACATTATGTATAATTTCATAATATTTTCCATCACTGAATAAATAGAGTCCTTTATAAGTAGTGAACAAGATACTATTACCCAAACACAGGGATTGGATTACCATGGGATGATCTAGTAATTTGGTCCTGACACCACTGGTTGGAATATAGTTAAATAAACCCTCTTGTCCTGAAAGGTAAAGTGTGTCAGAGCAAGCATTGATATCATAAATTGGTTTTTCTGAAATGGATACGGAACTTAATTTCAGGTTATCCATTGAAAACATATAGAGTTTCCCATTTTCAGAAGATACATAAAGATCTTTTCCAATTAATTCTGCATCATTGAACCCAGAAGAGGTAGTTAATAAGGTATCGGTGAACTGATAAGTATTTAAGTCTATGATCCCAATACTATAATCAGTCAGGCAAATAGCTTTGTCTTTATATGAAATCAATTTTCTGAACTTGTATTTATCGTGGCTTCTGACAATTTCTTTAATGCGATTACCCTCTAGTTTTCCTAAAAAATCAACATTAACGTAAATATTGTTCCCAATTTTATTGACTTCACCGTTTGAGTAGGGTGCCCCAGGAATAGGATTGTTGTTATATTGGGTAAAAATGGAATCAACAAAAACGCCACTATAACTAGCAATTACTCGAACACTATCATCCATATAAATACTTCTGATAGATTGAGATTTGTGCTCCACTTTGTAAAAATTTCTTATTTGATATTCTAAAATGGCTCCGCGATAGCATACAAAATACCTGTTACCAATTTTTGCCGAAGTCATACCCTCTTGAAAATAACCTGGAAGAAAAGGTTCAATCCCCTTTTGTGGGAGCAATTTTTCTTTCAAGATTACATTAGTTGAATAGGATTGTAATGCATCTACATCTGCTGTCTGACTTAGCCAGGAAAATCGACCCTTTGAAAAATCAGGGTGGGCAATCTTCTGAAATTCCCCATTTTTTAATTGAAATAAAAAGTTGTCTGATCTTACAATTAGGTTTTTGCCGTCGCCGTCAATATTATTAACAGGTTCCTCAAATTGGTATTGATTTACAAAAACAGTATCCTGGCCCAATCCACTATGGGAGGTCAAAATAGTTAGCAAAAGAAGTATGGCGAATGTCCTATTCATAAAAACTCATTAATGCAAATCATGCATGTCAGGAATCATTCAAGGCCATCATAAAGTTAGTAAATCAATTGCTGCTTGTTCACTTTTTACTAGAAAATCACAAAAATGGAAGGTTTAATTACATTTTGGTAGAAAAAGTAACAGGAAAGTGATTTTTAATCATCTTGAAAATTTTAGATAAGGTATTAGTGCAGTCTAATTTTGTATCCAGCCCCTAGCTCTTTCACTTTCAATTATTGCTCCTATATGAAAAAGTATCTATTCTTTTTTATCCTCTTGTCAGCCCAAATTTCTTTTGGGCAAAGAATGATTTTCACCAACCCTTTCGGTGGTCAAACATCAAATGGAGGAATCTCCAGTTATGATTTTAGTACTGGAATTGTAACTACTCCAATTAGTTTATCTGGAAATCCTTTAGGGTTAGTAAATGGATGGAAATTGTATGATACTAAGGGTTATTATGATGGAGATGCGGCATTTGGTGATAACCATCGTATGGAAAATGGGTTATATGGGGCTAGTGATGGCTATGTATACGGTATTGACCAATTTGCAAGCACATTTTATGCAAATAATTCAGGTGCAGCCCTGTTGTATAGATTCAAACCTGATAATGGTAATATTGAAGCCTTGCACAATTTTAATGGCATCATGCAGAATTATAGTCAACTGCCTGTAGGTGCTTTTAAAAACGCATTGAGTAAACCCAGGTTTGGAATCATTGAAGGAGCTCCCGGCGTCTTGTATGGCATTTGTATTGAAGGAGGCGCCTATGGTATTGGAGGTATTTGGAAATATGAGATAGCTAAGCGCAAGTTTACCGAAGTTGGATCTTTTAATCCTCTGACGCTTGGAAAGTCCCCCAGTGGGCCATTATTTAAAGCTCTTAATAACCAGTTATATGGGGTACTTTCTTTTAATGATAGAAGTCCCGGTGTTGATGGGCATATTTACCAGGTTTTAACTGCTACTGATTCCATTGTTTATACCAATGGGTTGGATATTACTGTTTCAAGTTATTCAAGTTCTCGTCCAAATGGGCCTGTGGTCTATGATCCCACAAACCGAACTCTTTATGGTGCAAGAAGAAATTTTGGAAGTGGTTCTAACCGTGGTGGTGGCATGTACTCCTTCAATTTTGATTCAAAAGAGGTAATTAACCTAAATGAAATCAATACTAATAGAGGTATTTTGGGCTCAAATCTTAGGGGCATTGTTAGAGGGAACGATGGAGCATATTATGGTGTTACTGAATTTGATGGGGGATCAGGTAAAGGAACCATTATTAAAGTGAATGGTCCAAGAACTGGAAGTGCAGACTTTATTTTAGCAGCAGATTTTCCAGAAGCTCCTTCGGGTAATTCTATCATTGCTGTGGCCGATAAAATTTTTGGAACCTATTTAGATTATGGTTCTTCTAATAGAGGAATCTGGTGTTATAATATAGCTACAAGAAGCATTACTAGTTTATTGGCTGGTGGAAACGCTTTGGGATATGGTGTTTTACCGCAACTAGCAATTGTTGGTAATATGATTTATGCAAGAACCATTTTTGGTGGCAAAAACAATTCAGGAGCCATTGTATCTATTAATGCATTGAGTTTAGAAGTAAGTTCTGTCATTTCTGCCTATGAGCCAACTGGTAAATCTGCGGTTGGAGAGTTATTAGATATTGGTAATAATGAGTATTTAGGCTTTAGTAATACGGGAGGAAGCTTATCAGATAATTACCGCAATTTAAGTGGAACCATTCTTCGATATAATACGGCAAAGAAAACTGTTAATGCAGTAGCCAATTTGCTCACCATGACAAAAGCAGAAATTGATCAAATTTTGACAACTTCCCCTGATGCTAGTTCATTTGCAAACTATCCATTTACTTATAAGCCATTTGGTATGTTTAAAGCTTCAAATGGGAAAGTATATTTTTCATTGCAATCAAGTGAAGTGCCTTGGTATCCTGAATATTATCCTCAACATCGGGCTTATAATCGATTATGTGAATTTGACCCAGTTACTAATTCGGTTAAGGAACTAACAAAAATGATTAGTGCAGAACCACTACCGGCATTAGAATATACTCCTGGTAAATTCTTGATGAATAGTTTTGATTCATTGATTGTTTATGATTTGGCAACAAAAGTGAATAAAGCGGTGCTACAAATACCCGATGCTGCTATTTATGGAGACTTTCAAGGTAAGTGGTTAAAAGCTTCCAATGGATTAATCTTTGGAACTACTTCTTCTGATAAAAGTTTGACAAACAGTCCATCCATTATTTACTCTTTAGACCCTGCCAATAATTTTAAATTGACCAATGTGGCAGTTTTGGCAAATGCCAATCAAGCAAATATTGGACTAACTGAAGTAAATGGTAAATTATATGGATCAACTGCAACTGGTGGGAATAATAATCATGGCTATATTTTCAGTTATGATATAACAAGCAAAGCCTATAGTCAAGTATATAGCTTTAATGCCGATATAGATGGAGCTAATTTTAGTGCTGGATGGACGCTCAATAATGCTAAATTATATTCCACGTCACAGGGTGGAGGTGCTAATGGTTATGGAACCCTTGTTGAATTTGATCCAGCAACTTCCAAATTAAAGGTATTATCAGACCTGACTGTACAAAATGGGTTAGGTATTTATGCAACTCCTGTTTTTCCAACCTTTCCAATTACGGCTGATTCAACAGATATTATTGTAAAGGATACTGTTATCTGTTCAACAAATTCTGCTAATTTAAAAGCTAGTAGTAGTTCTGTAGCTAGCCCCATTTTTAAATGGTATAGTGATTCAACATTAACAACATTAGTATTTACTGGAGACAATTATACTACACCTGCATTAACAACAACAACTAAATACTTTATTGCAGTAAGTGGAACAGGTGTTAATCAGAATGTTTCAGGCAATGGAAAAAAAACTGACAGTTACTGTAAATCCCATTCCAACAACTCCTGTAATCACTGCGGATAAAACTACAATATGTATTGGCGATAGTGCATTATTAACCTCTAGTAATGCAAGTGGCAATCAATGGTATAAGGATGCCATATTGATTCCAAATGCCAATCAAACAAGCTATAAAGCAAGTAGTTCAGGAAATTATTCAGTTAAAACTACTAATGGAACAGGATGTTCAAGTGCAATTAGTGCCAATGTGACTATACAGGCAAGTCTGATTCCAACAATTCCTATTGTCACAGTTGACAAACAATTATTTTGTGCTGGGGATGTTGGGAATCTAAGTTCTAGTAATGCTACTGGTAATCAGTGGTACAAAGATGGGCAAGTTATTGTTGGCGCAACATTACAAACCTACAAAGCGCTGACAACTGGAACTTATACTGTAAGATCAAGTAGTTCTGTTGTGTGTATCAGTCCATTCAGTATGGGAACTGTGATTACGGTAAATCCAGTTCCATTAACTCCCAATATTGTTGCAGACGGGAAGCTGAAAATTTGTAAAGATGAGAATAGAAAATTATCTGTAAGTCTTGCTCAGGGAAACACTATCCAATGGTTTAAAAATAATATCCTAATTACTGGAGCAATTACTGAATCAATTCTAGTAAATGAAACAGGAACATATACTTCTAAAATAAGCAATGCTTCTGGTTGTATTTCTAATGTTTCAAATGCAGTATTAGTAGAAGTGGTTTGTACTACTGCTATCATGATGCCAGATGTCTTTACGCCTAATGGCGATGGTTATAATGACAAAGTATTTGCTATAATACCTGGGCTAAAATATCTCAGAACATTTGAGGTCTATAATAGATTCGGAAATAAAGTATTCAATACCGCGGATGCTTCAATAGGATGGGATGGAACCTTTAAAGGTAAACCTCAACCATCAGAAGCCTATATCTGGGTTATAGAAGGCGTTGATGGCAAGGGAGAAATAGTAAAAAAGACGGGCACAATATCACTTATTAGATAACCTTATTCACAACTGAAAAACTTAAGGAAATGTTCAAACAAAAAATATATTGCTGCTTGACAATGATATTTGGACTGATGCTATTCAGCTCTAGATCCACTGCACAGGAATTACATTATGCAGACATAGCTTCTATGAATATTTGGTATAATCAGTCTCTTAAATTAGATACCAAGTCAGATATCCGATTAAACTATAGAGACGTGAAATATCAATCTTTGGTTGCATTTAGAACTGGTGGGGCGATGCTTAATTTGCCTGTTTTCAAAAGCCAACAAGGAAGCGCCTCACAGAACAGTTACTTTAATCTAACGGCTGCCGGAACATTTGACCAATCCAATGCTGGAATATTTAAGAATAATACTTATTTGTTGGGTCTTTCCTATGCCCAACAATTATCAGCCTCACAGACATTTTTGGCAGCAGGTTTTCAAGTGAGTAACACCAGAAGTATTTTTGGTTCTTCTAATGTAACCTATCCAGATCAGTTTGATCAATATGGTCCTTTGCCTATTGGTACACAGGATCCATTGAGAGCTGGTAGATCCTATTCTTGGAGTAGTTTAAATGCGGGTATTTCCATGTTTCAGAATACCGAAGAGAAGGAATGGTATGTTGGTGCTAGTATTAGACATATAAACAAGCCCTATACGGATGAATTGAAAACCCAAGCCAATAGACTTTCAGCTGCTTTTGGTATTCAAGGAGGATTGACAATGAAATCTGAATTTGATCAATTTGGGGTATATGGTTTGGCTAATTGGCAGGCAAATGCCTATGAGTATTTAATTGGAGCAAAATTTTCAAAAATTCTTTCCAAACCAGATGCTAGTTCAGAAGGGAATACTATTGGCGCTGGAATTGCTTTAAGGGTTCATGACGCTATTATTCCAAATGTTCAGATGAAGTTCAATAAAACAAGCATTGGTATTCATTATGATTTGAATATTTCTGGTCTAAAAGCATCAGGTTATGCTAGACAGGCTTTTGAATTGGCGATTACTCAGCAACTGAATTAATTTTTAGCAACACAATTGCAACAAATGAAAACATCTTCATCAATACTTAGTAAGCAAATTTTTATTTTGATGCTTTTGGCAGTTTTATATCAAAATGTTAAAGCTCAAACAAGTACAAAACAAACTGAAATAAAACAGTTAAAAACCCTACCAACTAGTTGGAATATGTTTGGTCCTGCTAGAATTCAGATTCAAGACTTTACAGTAACAGACTTGTATGCTGATACAGCTAATGGGAAATTAAATGGAAATTTTTTGGACAAGGCAAATTTGGGAGTAGGTATTGGATTTTACCAGCAACTATCTAATAACTTGGCTTTTTCAGGTGAATTTCAATTTGGATATGGTTATATATCAAAGAGAAATCCATTATTGGAAGATCAAAAAAGAGCTTGGTCACAATCTCTCAGAACTGATTTGTATTATTATTTTTATCAATCGCAATCTAGTTTAAAACCTTATCTTTTTGCAGGGTTACAAGGGACCTATAAACAGGGATTGGTCAGTCTTACATCACCCATTGGTATGGGTGTGAGATTAATCAATAAAAATCAGAATAATATGGTTACAGCTCAAGTTGGGTATGGTATTGGCCTGGCTGGGGGAATTAGGAATAGTGTCATTTATTCAGTTGGCTATTATTTTAAATTAAAAAAACTTAAATAAAATTTACCATGAAAAAGTCTAGTCTATTAGTAAGTATTATTTTGCTCATTGTAAGTGCGTCTTGTTCCAATTCTCCAAGTGATATGAAAAACAGTTCAGAATCGGACTCCCCAAAAGATACTTCCGTAAAAGTAGTTTCCGCTAAAGCGGATAGTAATCTGGTTTCGTTTGAGAAAAAATTATCGCTTCAAGGAATTAGTTATAATATAGTTGTTAAGGGAAAAGGTTCCATCCAACAGCTTAGATTAATTACTACCGGATTAAAAGGGTCAATTGATACCGCAGATATGGAACTTGATCCTGTTTCAAACGCAGAGATTGAAGACCTTGACCATGATGGCTTTCCTGAATTATTGATCTACACTCATTCTGCTGGTTCTGGTAGTTATGGAAAAGTGGTTGGATTTTCTCCCAACAAAGGGAAGTCAATTTCATTAATCAGTTTCCCTGAATTAGAAATGGGAACAGCTGCTGCAAAGGGATATCAAGGACACGATGAATTTGCCATTGTTGAAAGTAATTTGTTGAGAAGGTTTAAAACCTATCAATCTGACGATGCAAATGCTACACCAACTGGTAAAATTCGTCAATTGACCTACCAACTTAAAAATGGAGAAGCATCAAAGAAATTTGTTCTTGTTAAAACCATAGAAATTTCAGAGAAGTAATCAAATATTTAAAAATGCAACCATGAAAAAGATCATTGTTTTATTGGGGGTTTGTTTTTTTTCAATTTCAAACTCCATTAAGGCTCAATCTGCTGTTTATTTTTGTTCACAAACAAATCAATGGGGGTATTCATTTGGTGGGGGAAATATTAGGAATAGTGAAACTGATGCATTTCAAAGATGTATGAAGTCTGGTGGGCGTAACCCTCAAAAAGTGATTTCAACCAATGGTAAGGGCTATGGTGCAATTGTAACCGGGAATGGCATGAATGGTATTCCACATTTTGGTACTTCTGCGGGTGCTAGAACCCAGGAGGACGCTACCATGGCAGCTATCAGGTCTTGTATGCAGCAGGGTGCCATGAAAAATATGGAAGTGAAAGCTACTTGGTTGGATAGGTGATGATAGCTCAATAGATATTCAATTATAAGGCAATTAGTCATTATAAAAGAAACCTACATTTGCTGAATAAATATTTTTAGCATTGGATGCACCTATTTTTCTGATTACGCCACCTTTCACACAGTTGAATACGCCTTATCCGGCAACAGCTTATTTAAAAGGGTTTTTCAATACCAAAAATATTCCTGCAGTTCATGCCGATTTGGGTATAGAAGTTACCCTAGCCATTTTTAGTAAATCAGGGTTAGAGTCATTATTTGAAGCAATAGAAAAAAAACAGCCAGAATTAAATGCTAACGCTGCTAGGATCCTGGCTTTGAAAGAGGACTATATCAGAACCATTGATGAAGTGATGCTGTTTTTACAGGGTAAGCGCAATACCTTGGCGCACCTGATTTGCAAACGGAATCTATTACCGGAAGCCAGTAGGTTTTCACAGGCGGATGATTTAACCTGGGCATTTGGTGCCATGGGTATTCAAGATAGGGCCAAATATTTGGCCACCATGTATTTAGAAGACTTGAGTGATCTAATCAAGGATACCATTGACCCATATTTTGGCTTTAGCCGATACGCAGAAAGTCTTGGAAGATCTGCCAATAGTTTTGATGAATTATATGCAGTATTGCATCAACCAATTAGCTATATAGATGGTATTTTGTTGCAGATTTTGGAGTCCAAAATGGCCATTCACCAACCCAAATTGGTTTGTCTATCCGTACCCTTTCCTGGTAATTTGTATACTTCTCTTAGGTGTGGGCAATGGATCAAAAAGCATTATCCCCAAGTTACAGTTGCCATGGGTGGTGGCTTTGCCAATACAGAGCTAAGATCACTCAGTGATCCACGTGTATTTGAATATTATGATTTCATTACGCTGGATGATGGGGAAGCCCCCTTAGAATTACTTTGGGAGCATTTGCATGGGAAAAGGGAATTAACTGAACTCAAGCGGGCTTTTACCTTAGAAAATAAAAAAGTAGTTTATATTAATAATACGGCTTGTGCCGATTATAAACAAGGACAAGTAGGCACCCCAGATTATGCTGGACTTTTGTTAGACCAGTATATTTCTGCCATTGAAGTGGCCAATCCCATGCATAGTCTTTGGAGCGATGGTAGGTGGAATAAACTCACTATGGCGCATGGTTGCTATTGGGCCAAATGTACCTTCTGTGATATCTCCTTAGATTATATCAAAAACTATGAACCAGTTACCGCATCCCTGCTAGTAGATAGGATGGAAGAAATGATTGCCAAAACGGGGCAGAACGGTTTTCATTTTGTGGATGAAGCAGCTCCGCCATCATTAATGAAGTCCTTGGCCATGGAAATCATTCGTAGAAAATTGGTAGTGAGCTGGTGGACCAATGTAAGATTTGAAAAAAGCTTTACCAGAGACCTCTGTCTATTATTAAAAGCCTCCGGATGTATTGCCGTGAGTGGGGGATTAGAAGTGGCTTCTGATAGATTACTCAAACTGATTGATAAAGGCATAACAGTTGCACAGGTAGCAAGAGTTTGTAAGCATTTCACAGAATCGGGAATCATGGTGCATGCCTATTTGATGTATGGGTTTCCAACGCAAACAGCACAAGAAACCATTGATTCTCTAGAAATGGTTAGGCAATTATTTGAAACAGGTGTTTTACAATCTGCGTTCTGGCATTTGTTTACCATGACAGCGCATAGTCCAGTTGGTTTGGATCCTGTCAAATTCCAAGTGAGAAAACAAAGCAATACCATTGGAACTTTTGCCAATAACGATATTCAACACGATGATCCATCTGGTGCAGATCACGAAAGTTTTGGCTTTGGATTAAAGAAAGCTTTGTTGAATTATATGCATGGTACTTGTTTGGATTTTTCTTTGCGGGAATGGTTTGATTTTAAAGTGCCCAAAACCACGGTAGCACCAGACTTTATCAAGCAAGCAATAGACGAGCCCGAACTTCCTTCTAATCATGCAAAACCCATCTGGTTGGGTTTAAATCCCCAATGGGAGATTGTGCAAAAATCCAAAAAAGGTATGAGTTGGGAGCAAATGCAAATTAATTTTCAGACCCAACGAAGTACACATGCCATTAGTGTGGATCCTGAAAAAGGAGCTTGGTTATTGAAAGTACTTCCTGAATTGCAATTAGACAATCCTAAGCAATGGACGGTTGCTTTACTAAAAGCAGATTATGAAGCAACAGGTTTGGAAGACTTTGAATTATTTTGGGACAACAAACCCGTCAATGCTTTGTACAAAGCGGGTTTGTTGCTTGTATAAATTTGATTAATTTAAAACAGCTGTAACGGTAATTTCCAATTCTTCTGCCACTTCATCAATATTGATGTTGAAGTCAGCTCTTTTAATCTTGAAAACGCTTTTCAATGCAACGCTTTTACCAGCTATGATAATGGTACCAGTTACTTTGGTGGATTTGGTAACCCCTCTGATGGTTAATGGCCCTTCCACAGAAACACTATAAGCACCTTCTTTCTCTATACTAAAATTGGCAGGTAAACCCATCTTTCCCGTAAAACTGGTTTTGGGATAGACATCACTATTCATATAGTCTTTGTCATTGAAATGTTCCTGCATCAATTCGTTTTCAAATTGAAATCCCCTAATCAAACCAGTAAATTTTAATTCGCCCGTTTTATCATTAAAGGAACATGCCACATTACTATTTGTTGCTTCAATATCTTCAGCCGGTCCTTTTGAAAAAAACTTGATACTGGCCTTTTTAGTAATATGGTTTTTACCAGCTTGCTTGATCAAAGTACTGTCTACTTTTTTCAAACTGTCTTTGGCAACAGCGGTAGTAGTAATTGCATGGGAGGTATCCTTCCATGTTGAGTCCAATAAAAGATCAGGGCTTAATTGAGTACTATCGGCCACAGGATTTTTCTTAAAATTGGATGGAATATAGGATACAAATAGCCAAATATCTGTTACAGTTAATACCAATCCCAAAAGCACTGCGATAATGGTAGTTCTATGTTTTTGTAAAAAACTGACATTTGCTTTTTGATGATTTTTATAGAAAATCCATAATACTACACCCCAAATAAGAAGGGCAATAACAAACATCTGGGGTAATTCTTTCATTAACTTGAAAAACATAGATTGGATTATTTGTGGTTGTCAAAGATAATGGCAATTTCTATTTTCCAACAGGGGCCAACATTTTTGCACCTATGGATGGTGGTGGTGCTTGCAATGGTTTGCTAAATGGTTTTGGTGCTCCTCTATGGCAGGTATTACAAGTAACTAATTGAATATTAGTAGTATCGCCTTCGGCGTGCTTAATACTGGCAATGTATTTTTTGTTCATTTCATCTGTCATTCTAATCATGTCTCTGGCAATCTCTTTTTTTGGATTGGCATCACTGGGCATATCCATTTTTCTAGGATTGTCTTTTTCCGGGGCGTGACAGTAGTTACATTTTACCCCAAGATCCACTTTGAATTGGTCCATAGCGTGATCCACTTCTTGATAAGTTGCTGTAGCCGGGAATACCTTAATGTTTTTTAGTTTCTTGGGCTGAGGTTGCTGAAAACTAAATGATTGAACAAGTAATGCTGTTATCACGGTTAAAGCTAATAGCAGGGTGGTCTTTTTATTCTTTAGAGTTTTCATATGAGTTATTTTAACCCAATATATAAAAAGGGGCAGCCAAAAGGATTTAAATAAGCTTAGTATCGGTGAAAAGGGGGATTTTATTGGTGAAAAGTTTGGTTTGTACTGGAGTTGGAACTTAAAAACCTACATACTTGCTAATGATTCAAATTTAAAGATATTTGACACCTATTTTTAAAACGTAAGTCAAAAAATGCAATTTTTGACTTATATTTATTTGAAATAAGTCAAAATGATACTTAAATTACCTTTGCAAATTGAAGTTGAAACAAAGGCTGTTTTAAAAAAAGTAGCAGTAGCAAACAAGTTTCTTGCAGAATTTAAAGGAGTAATGACAAGTATTCCTAATCAAAACATTCTTTTAGAGACACTCACATTAAGAGAGGCAAAGGAGAGTTCAGCAATAGAAAACATTATTAGCACATTAGCCGAGGTTTACCAAAGTAGCATTTATTCCAACTTGTTTACATCCCCTGAAGCAAAAGAAGTACATCAATATGCGGAAGCTCTAAAACTAGGATTCAATTTAATAAAGTCTAGTGGGTTACTTACTAATAACCACATTTTGAAAATCCAAGCTGTAATTGAACAAAATGAAGCGGGATTTAGAAAAGTTCCAGGTACCCAATTATTAAATGAAAAGACCGGTGAAGTGGTGTATATGCCACCTCAGGATGCATTAGAGATTGAAAGCTTAATGCAAAATCTGGAGGAGTTTATAAATAATGATGAGTTATGTGATTTTGATCCTTTGATTAAAATGGCAATTATACATCACCAATTTGAAACGATTCACCCATTTTATGATGGCAATGGACGTACTGGTCGCATCTTGAATATTTTATATCTAGTCAATAAAAAATTATTAGATCTTCCTGTTCTTTATTTGAGTAGGTATATTATTGGAAACAAAAGTGATTATTACGCTCATTTACAGGAAGTAAGAGTAACGGGTAATTGGGAACCTTGGATTTTATTTGTTTTAGATGCTGTTGAAAATACTGCAAAAGAAGGAGTTCTTTTAATTAATGCAATGCATAAGTTAATGCAGAAGTATAAACATGAAATGAAAGCTAAACTGCCAAAATTGTATAGTCAGGATTTGCTCAATAATTTATTTAAATACCCATATACAAAAATTGAATTTATAGAACGTGATTTATCTGTTAGTAGAAGTACAGCTATTAGATATTTAGAGGAACTAGTGAGGAATGAATTTTTAGAAAAGCAAAAGTTGGGTAGGGAAAGCTATTATGTAAACAAATCGCTGTTTGAATTATTGAGTCATAAATAATTTTAACTTGGTTGGAATTATAATAATGCAGGTGGTCAAACACAGGCCTGTAGCAGTAAAAAGCCAAATGAACTTGGGCTTTATGATATGAGTGGCAATGTATGGGAATGGTGTAGCGACTGGTATGATGCATCTTATTACAGCAGCAGCCCATCAACAAATCCTAAAGGGCCATCATCGGGAACTGTACATGTTTTGCGAGGTGGAAGCTGGTCCTACTTAGCCGCTGATTGCAGAGTTGCTAACCGCAACCACTAATTCCGCACTCCGGAATATCGTGGCGGCGGTTTAAGGGTGGTGCTTTCAAGTAAATGGGGGGACTATCGTTTAAGAGAAAGGTTTTCGTTTATTTAAGGTTCTATTCGAGAAGGCTTACTATTGCTGCGGTTGTGAGGCTTTAGCCAAGCTACGCAAGGCGGAGGTGATTAATCTCAAGACAGGATGAAAAAGAGAGCATTCACGGATGGTCTGCCATTGCTGCGCTCGGCAGACCGTTAGGAGATGATGGACGGGATTGACTGCCTTCGGCAGTCTTCCCTGGTGGGGGATTTACCCAAAACCTTTGCAACCCTCGCTGCGCTCGGGTTGCGGTTTTTTCGTTTACTCACTTATGCAAACGAGTTTGCAACGTTCGTAAACGAAAAAACCTTTCAACTTACGTTGAAAGGTTTTGTAGCCGGTACGGGAATCGAACCCGTCTTTGCCCCGTGAAAGGGGGCTGTCCTAACCGATAGACGAACCGGCCATTTTTATAATGGGTTGCAAAAATAGGGGAGGCGATGCTTTCAACCAAAAATTTTTATAAGTTTTTCTAAAAAAATGATGCTTAAGGGAAAATCTTCATGTAAACTTTACACATCATTTTTTCCATGAATTCGTTAACTTCGCAACCTCTAAACTAGATTTTTCATTTAAATGCTTATATAATGAGTACAGTTAAAGTTGCAATTAATGGTTTTGGACGTATTGGCCGTCTGGTTTTCCGTCAAATCTATAATATGGAAGGAATTGATGTAGTAGCTATCAATGACCTGACTAGCCCTAAAGTATTGGCTCACTTGTTGAAGTATGATAGTGCACAAGGCCGTTTTGATGCTGAAGTAACTGCTACTGAAGATTCCATTATTGTAAATGGTGAAACCGTTAAAATTTATGCTCAACGTGATCCAGCCCAAATTCCTTGGGGTGCACACAGTGTTGATGTTGTAATTGAATCAACTGGTTTCTTTACTGATAAAGACAAAGCTGCAGCGCATATTACTGCTGGTGCAAAACGCGTAGTAATTTCTGCTCCTGCAACTGGTGATTTGAAAACTGTTGTTTTCAATGTTAACCACGCTATTTTGGATGGTTCTGAAACCATCATTTCTTGTGCGTCTTGTACTACCAACTGTTTGGCTCCAATGGCTAAAACTTTGAATGACAATTATGGTATTGTAACTGGTATCATGACCACTATTCACGCTTATACCAATGACCAAAATACTTTGGATGCTCCACATCCAAAAGGAGATTTACGCAGGGCTAGGGCTGCTGCAAGCAATATTGTACCTAACAGTACAGGTGCAGCAAAAGCCATTGGTTTGGTATTGCCAGAATTGAAAGGCAAATTAGACGGTAGCGCTCAGCGTGTTCCAGTAATCACTGGTTCATTAACTGAATTGACTGCTATCTTGTCTAAAAAAGTAACTGCTGAAGAAATTAATGCAGCTATGAAAGCAGCAAGCAATGAAAGCTTTGGTTATACTGAAGACGAGATTGTAAGTTCTGATATTGTTGGAACTAGCTTTGGATCTTTGTTTGACGCAACTCAAACCAAAGTAATGACCGTAGGTGATACGCAAATGGTGAAAACCGTAAGCTGGTATGATAATGAAATGAGCTATGTATCTCAGTTGGTTAGAACTGTGAAGCATTTTGCTGGTCTGATTTCTTAGTCTGACTACTATATCTATTTTTAAAAACCGCAGAGACGCAGCGCCGAGTAATTTTCTCTGTGCCATGTTGTCTCTGCGGTTTTCATTTTTAAATCCTTTACCATGAGTCAATTTTCACAACACAATTTCAAAGGCCAGAAAGCCTTGATCCGTGTAGACTTCAACGTACCCTTAAATGCGGAATTTGAAATCACTGATGATAACCGCATGCGTGCTACTATTCCTACCATTAAAAAAATATTGGCAGATGGTGGGTCCGTGATTTTAATGAGCCACTTGGGTAGACCAAAAGATGGTCCAACAGAAAAATATTCTTTGAAGCATCTGGTATTCCATTTGGTGAAATTATTGGATGGAGCAACCGTGAAATTTGCAGATGATTGTATTGGTGCAAGTGCTACTGAACAAGCTGCTGCTTTGCAACCAGGTGAAGTATTGCTTTTAGAAAACCTTCGTTTCTATAAGGAAGAAGAAAAAGGGGATGCCGCTTTTGCAGAAAAGCTAAGTAAGCTGGGCGATATCTATGTGAATGATGCCTTTGGAACCGCGCACCGTGCACACGCTTCTACTGCAGTGATTGCTCAGTTCTTTGCCAAAGACAAAAAGATGTTTGGTTTGGTGATGAATGGAGAAGTAGCAAGTGCAGAAATTGTAATGCACAAAGGAGAGAAACCTTTTACCGCTATCATTGGAGGAGCAAAAGTTTCTGACAAGATTTTGATCATTGAAAACTTGTTGAATAGGGCAACCGATATCATCATTGGTGGTGGTATGGCTTATACTTTTATGAAAGCCCAAGGTGGTCAGATTGGTAACTCTCTTTGTGAGAATGACCGTCTAGACATGGCTTTGGAATTATTAAAAACAGCAGAAGCCAAAGGCGTTTGCATTCACTTGCCTTCTGATTCGGTGATTGCTGATGCATTCTCTGCAACGGCTAATACCTCATCTGCTCCAAGCAACAATATCCCTGATGGTTGGATGGGATTAGACATTGGTGAAAACGCTGCTGCACAGTTTAGCAATGTGATCAAACGCTCCAAAACCATTTTGTGGAACGGTCCCATGGGTGTGTTTGAAATGGAAAAATTCCAACACGGAACAAAAGCTATTGCCGTTGCAGTAGCTGAAGCAACCAAAATGGGAGCATTCTCTTTGGTAGGCGGTGGCGATAGCGTTGCAGCCGTTAACCAGTTTGGATTTGCTGATCAAGTAAGTTATGTATCTACCGGTGGTGGAGCAATGCTAGAATATTTTGAAGGAAAAGTATTGCCAGGTATTGCGGCAATCAATGAATAATTCAACTTTCCAATAAAGAAAAGACTGTCAAAGGGCAGTCTTTTTTTATGCCTGTAACATTTTTGATAATTATTCGTCTCAAAGAAAATTTTCTTACATGAAACTGCTGCTCAATTGCATTTTACTTTTGATGATTATCACCAATGCAAACGCGCAGCCAATCATCAGTGGAAAAGTGGTAGACGAGAAACAATCCCCATTTAAAGCAGCCAATCTGCTCCTGCTTTATACAAAGGACTCCAGCATTTATCAATCTGCATTGACCAATACCACTGGAAATTTTGATTTTAAAGAGCCCAAGCCGGGTAATTACCTGTTATTGATTACATCAGTTGGGTACCAAAAAAAATACATACCAGTTACTCTAGACAATCGTCCAGTTCTATTAGGAACCATCGCGTTAAGCCTTGCAACCAACGAACTGGCAGCAGTTACCGTAGTTGCCAAAAAACCATTTCTAGAACAAAAATCCGATAGGCTAGTAGTAAACGTAGAAAACAGTCCCGCAGCAGCTGGTTCCAATGCATTAGAAGTATTACAAAAAGTTCCCGGGGTGATAGTCAGAAATGAACAGGTAACCTTGGCTGGAAAAAACTCTGTGAACATTCTAATCAATGGCAAGTCATCGCCTTATACCGATATCAATCAGGTCTTGAGTAATATCAGCGCAGCGGGGATTGAGAAAATTGAACTCATGACCAATCCTGGCGCCAAATATGATGCGGCAGGTGGAGCTGTCATCAATATAATCCTAAAGAAAAACGCCAATCTAGGAACCAATGGAACAGTCACGGTTTCAGGGGCCATGGGTTTGTATGAAAAAGGGAAAGACTTGATAGATCGCAATTTTTATAGGTTCACTCCTTATGTTTCTCTAAACCACAGAGAAGGGAAAATCAATGCTTATGGCAGCATTAACTTTTTTCATAGAAACCTTTTTGAATACAGTGACTTTGACCGTGTTATAGCACCCAATAGATTTTACCAAACCAATTATAGTCCCAATAACCGTAACAGCAGTAATTATAGGGCTGGTCTTGATTATTATGCCGATAATAAAAACACTTTCGGGATCTTAATCCGTGGATTCAATCTCATGAGTGATGAAGCCAGGGACAATACCACCCAACAATTCAATGCTAGTACAGGGCAATTGCTTAGTACTTTCAAAACATTCAACAACAACAAAATCCAACGCAATAATTTAGCGGGGAACCTGAACTGGAAACACCAATTTGATTCCACTGGAAAAGAATTGAATCTAGACTTGGATTATTCCAATTTTCAACTCAATAATACCAGTGATATTACTAACCAAGTAGCGGGAGGGGGAACCAGTAAACTCTTTCAAACGGTTGATAATCCTGTAAAATTTGGTGTTGTTAAATTAGACTATACCCAACCCATTAGTAAGCTAAGTAAAATAGAAATGGGAGCTAAGTTTAGTCTTGCCACCATTGATAACTATTTGGAATTTAAAAAGGGCGGCATAATAGATCCTACTAGAACAGTTGATTTTGAATACACTGAAAATATCAATGCAGCTTATGCTAGTTACCAGCATAGTTTTAACAAATGGGAACTAACCACTGGATTAAGAGCAGAACAAACGGTGGCAAAAGGGGTAAGTCAAAATAAAGAAGTATTGAATAGAAATTATCTGCAACTATTTCCATCGGTTTTTTTGACTAGAAAAATCAACCAGCATTTTTCATCTGTGTTGCAGTATAGTAAACGCGTGGATCGCCCTAGCTATCAGCAACAGAATCCTTTTGTAGAGTACTTAGACTCGCTTACCTATTCCAGAGGCAATCCACTCTTAAAACCTGAGAACACCAATTCTTACAAGGTTTCTGTAACTTATGACAACCAACCATTCTTCTCCGTCAGTTATAACAAAACCACGGATGTAATTATTGAGAATGCACCCAAGCAAGACGGGAACTTGACCTATACTACTCCCGAGAATTTGGCAGCATATGAGAACATTACTTTTGAATTGAATTTTCCCATTGAGATTGGTAAAAAGATCAGCGGATTTGGCGGAAACCAATTGATTTTAAACCACTATAACGCAGAATACTTAGGTGGCGTTTTTAACCAACGAAAATGGAATTGGCAGGCATATTGGCAGGTTACTTATAAACCCAGTCCAACTTGGAGCATGGAATTTTCGGGCTATTATACCACAAGATTTTTGGAAGAATTTATAGTTGCAGAGCCTGTTGGTTCCATGAGTCTGTCTATTCAAAAATCCCTATGGGAGAAGAAAGGAAAAATCAGCCTCAACTTTAATGATATGCTATTTTCCGAAAAAGCCAGAGGCAGTTTAAATTATCAAGATATTCAACTCAAATTCCGTTCTTGGTCAGAATCCAGGAATATTAGACTGGCTTTCACCTATAATTTTGGAAACCAAAAACTCAAAGCTACCAGAGATAGGGCCTCAGCATCTGAAGCTGAATCCAACCGGGTTAAGACAAATTAGGCAGTAAACTGCCAAAAGAGGCATCTTTTAGAGATGGCATTTATTTTGTAATATTTTAAATGGTTTTACTACAAACGTTTAAATTACATCATAAATCAAACATCGTATGAACACAAAGAACCTAACCCTCATTGTCATTGCAGCCCTGGTATTGTTATTAGGCGGATGCGGTTGCAGCGGTTATAATGGACTGGTACAACAGGATGAAACTGTTAAGAAAGCATGGAACAATGTACAAAGTGACTACCAACGTAGGGCAGATTTGATTCCAAACTTAGTAAGCACTGTTAAAGGAGAAGCCAATTTTGAGCAAACTACCTTAACCAATGTGATTCAAGCTAGGGCTAGTGCTACCCAAATTAAATTGGATGCCAAAGACCTGAGTCCAGAAAAAATCAAAGAATTCCAAGCAGCTCAAGGACAATTGTCTCAGGCATTGGGTAAGTTGATGATGATTACTGAAAACTATCCAACTCTTAGGGCTAATGAAGCATTCCGTGGATTACAAGCTCAATTAGAGGGAACTGAAAACAGGATCAAGGTTTCTAGAAATGATTTCAATGCTGCTGTGGCCGATTATAATATCAAAGCCCGTTCCTTCCCAATGAATATCTTGGCTGGTCTTACCGGTTTCAAGCCTAAAGAAGGATTCCAAGCAGAAGCTGGCTCTGAAAAAGCACCAGAAGTGAAATTCTAAATCCATTCCATGTTCTCATTTTTCCAAAAGAAAGCGGTTGATTTTTTTTCAGCCGATGAAAAAGCCCAGATAGTTCAAGCCATTCAGGATGCGGAACGCAGGACTAGTGGCGAAGTACGCGTCTATATAGAAAGCAAATGTGCTTATGTAGACCCAGTTAGAAGGGCAAGGGAATTGTTTGAACAATTAAACATGCATGCCACCGATGCTAGAAACGCAGTATTGGTCTATATGGCAACCAAGGATCGCCAGTTGGCGATATTCGGTGACCAAGGGATTCATGAAAAAGTGGGAGATGTTTTTTGGAATGCAGAAGTAGCCAAAATGCTACAGCATTTTAATAAGCAGGATTATGGAACCGGTATTGCCACCGTTGTCAAGGAAATTGGCGAAGCACTAGTGGAACATTTTCCCTATGATGCAAAGGGTGACAAGAACGAACTTCCGGACGATATTGTATTTGGAAAATAATCATTCAAGGCGTCCTAGTGGCGCCTTGATTTACTTGTAGCAAGCAACAAAACACTTGAGCCATCGCATGAAACAATTTCTGGTCATATTATTCAGTGTGCTAAGCATTTCTTTTTTGCATGCACAAAACGTTTTGCCAAAACCCAATCCAGTAAAGCTGGTTACGGATATGGCTGGCGTATTGTCTGCAGAACAGAAAGCCATTTTGGAAAACAAATTGGTAGCATTGGATGATAGTAGTTCCAATCAAATTGCCATTGTCTTGGTGAAGACCTTAGACGGCTATCCCATTGAAGAATACGCTACCAAATTATTCAGAGAATGGGGTATTGGAAATAAAAAAACCAATAATGGCGTTCTGATACTTGCTTCTATAGATGAAAGAAAGATTCGCATAGAAGTTGGCTATGGTTTAGAAGGTGCCATTCCTGATATTACCACGGCTAGTATTATTAGAAATGATATTGTTCCCAGTTTTAAAACAGGAGAATACTATCATGGTTTAGACCTGGCTACTAATTCCTTGTCAAAAGCAGCCGTTGGCGAATACAAGGTTCAAAGAGAAAAAGCAACCAAAGGAAAGGGTAGTGGAGGCGGTAGCATTTTTACTTTTTTAATCATTCTTGTCATTGTAATTGCCCTTGTTAGTGGTGGTCGCGGCGGTGGCGGCGGCGGCATGATGAGCCGCAGAGGCGCAGGCAATATTGCTGAAACCCTGTTCTGGACATCTTTACTTTCTGGTGGAGGTGGTAACAGAGGTGGTGGTTTTGGCGGCGGCGGTGGCGGCTTTGGCGGAGGTGGAGGAGGATTTGGTGGATTCGGTGGTGGGTCCAGTGGAGGAGGTGGAGCCAGCGGTAGTTGGTAGTCTTACTTAAATCCGGTACTATGAAAAAATACCTATTTATTCTTGCGTCCATCTTTGTTTACTGTGACTCATTAGATGCACAGTATTTAAAAGTTCCTATTGGAAAAAAGTTCAAAGTAATAACTGAGTCCACTAGTACTATTGAAGTAACTATTATGGATCAGCACCAAGAAGTAACCAATGAATCATTTGCTTACCATGATCTGGAGCTGAAAGTTATTACTAAAACTGGCTATACATTAGATCTTATTCCTCGTAGAATGAAGATGAAAATGAGTATGATGGGCATGGAGCAGAAAATGGATACGGATAGTATGTCTAATATGCAATCTCCTGAATTAGCTGCTATGTATGATCTTTTAAACAAGCCCATTACCATTGTCATGGATTCCAATAAATTGGTTTCCAAAACACAAATCAAACAAGTTCCCGCTCTAGCTAATAATTCGGAAGATGCCAATAGGTTTTTTCTTTTTTTGGATCCCGCTAATATGGTTCAAGGATATCAATGGGCTGATTCCAGTATTACTACAGACTTACGAACAGTGAATCATTACACTGTGATGTCAGTAACAGCTACCGAGTTAGAATTAAATGTAACCACTGATTCATATATTCACTCGGCTAGTAAAATGCAAGAAATGGAAGTGAAGCAGACCATGAAGGGTTATACTACCGCTAGGCGATGGTATCAAAGAAACAATGGCTTACTCTCAAAAGAAATTGCAACAACAGACATGACGGGAAATACAGAAACGGCTGAAACTAATTCGCCTATGTCGCTCAAGATAAAATCGAAAATAGTTGTTGAACAGTAATGTTCCCAACATCAACCAAGCAAAAAGCCATCCCCAAAAGAGATGGCTTTTTCAATACTATAAATCGGATTATTTTGTTGCAGCAGGTAATTTGCTGTTGATATAATCAGCCTGTGCCTTGGCACCTGCAGCTTCTTTTTTACCAGCCAGTGTTTTTAAGACCATATTATTGATATATGGATCAGTTTGAGCTTTAATTTGTCCAGGAATTTCGTCACGGAATTTGACAATCTCATCCACCCCTTTTTCAAAATTTTGCTTGTTGTTCACCTTGCCCAAGAATTCTCCTAATGATGCAACTGCACCAAATTTCTCTTGACCCAATGGCATACTGGTAAAGCTGTTCAAGATAAAATCAAAAGCAGATTCATCACCATATTCAATAATCACATTAGAAATGGCAGCATTCAATCTTCCTTTACTAGGTTCTTTTGATAGTGCCTGTGCAATGGCAAATGCTTTGGTGCTATCAATCTGTGACAATGCTTCTAATCCTGCACCTGCAACAGTGTAAGAGGAATCCTTTGTAGCAGCAATGAATAATGCAGCATAGGCAGTATTCTTTTGTTTGCCAAGTAAATCAATTGCGTCTGCTCTAACCATCCTTTTAGGATCGGCCTTGGCCATAGATTCAATCTTGGCTAAAGTAGTAGGATCAATTTTGGCGGAACCAAAACTACCCAAGGCTTTTGCTCTAATCCTGTCAAATGGATCGTTCAAAGCTTTTACTACTAGTTGGTAAGCTGCAGGCTCGCTAATTTTTTTACTTGCAAAGTCAACGGCTTCTCTTCTGTCTAAATACAAACCTGCATGGGTATATTGATAGATAAATTCTTCAAGTGTCTTGTTGTCTTTTTTCTCAGCCAATAAGATTTTGTCTCCGTCAACATTGATCAAGTCAGGTTTTACAGAAGTTGCAAATTGAAAAGTATCGGCTTTGTTTTCTGCCCAAACCTGGTGTCTTGTTTTTTTGCCAGCTTCGTAGATGTCTATCGCCACAGGCAGTTTAAATAACTTGTCCCCGCTCTGTGTTTGTTT
Organism: Chitinophagaceae bacterium BSSC1; assembly: GCA_002256435.1. Classification (GTDB taxonomy): domain Bacteria; phylum Bacteroidota; class Bacteroidia; order Chitinophagales; family Chitinophagaceae; genus Sediminibacterium. The sequence continues at coordinate 3,792 of NKJC01000003.1, read as the reverse complement.
GATAAATACCTGCGCCAATTTTTTGTCAGCATCATATCCATAACTGATTTCCAATTTAGGATGGCCATTTCCAAAATACCATTGGTTAAAAAACCAGTTCAGGTCTTGACCAGTGGTTTCTTCAAAAGCCAAACGCAGTTTATGTGCGCTTCCATTAGCATATTTGTTGGTGTTGAGGTATTTATTTAAGCTAGCAAAAAATGCATTGTCTCCCACATAATTGCGTAGCATGTGTAAAATGCGTCCACCTTTCTGATAGCTTACTTGGTCAAACATGTCTTCCTTATCATTGTAATAGAAGCGTACCAAGTCTTTGCCTGCACTACCACTACTCAAATAAGAACCCATTTCTTTATACTGCTCAAATCCGGCAGCATCGGGTCCATACTTATATTCTAACCAAAGCAGTTGGCTATAATCAGCAAAGCTTTCGTTCACGGTTAAGTTGCTCCAGCTCTCTGCAGTTACATAATCACCAAACCATTGGTGAAACAGCTCGTGAGCAACGGTTCCTTCCCACTCATTGCCATCTACCAATTGTCTAGCGTCTTGTTGTGCACTTTCTTGGTGTAGGGTAGCTGTGGTATTTTCCATGGCACCACTTACATAATCTCTTCCAACTACTTGGTTGTATTTTACCCAAGGATAATCAATGCCAGTTACTTTTTCAGAGAAGAACTTCATCATCTCAGGTGTTAAGCCAAAGATCTTGCGCGCCACTTTCTCATAAGATTTCTCAACATAGTAACTCACTTCTTTACCCTTGTAACTGTCTTTTACAATGGCCCAATCGCCCACTCCCATAAAGAATAAATAGGGGCTATGTGGTTGATCCATTTTCCAACTATCGGTTCTAGTACCATCTGCGTTCTTGGTTTGAGCCACCAATTTACCATTAGACAAAGTCACATATTTGGCAGGAACGGTTAGGTTAAATTCATTGGTGGTCTTTTGGTTGGGGCGGTCAATAGTTGGAATCCATACAGAAGTTCCTTCGGTCTCACCTTGGGTCCAAATCTGTGTAGGTTTGTCTTTTTCTTCACCTCTAGGATTGATAAAATACAGACCCTTGGCGTCTGTAATAGCGGCGCTTCCTTCTGTTTTGAATTCGTCTGGTTTAGCAGTGTATACTATATAGACAGTGTATTTTTCGTCTTTTTGATAAGTCTTGTCTAATTGAACGTTCAAGAAATAGCCATCGTACTTAAATTTCAAAGGGCTGTTTTTACCAGCTTTTACCAGCTCCACAGTTTTAATATCCATTCCCTTTGCGTCTAATTGCAAAGAATCCGTGGGATAAAAATGGGGTTTTAGGGTAATCCAGGTCTTCCCATTCAAGTAAGATTTGCTGTAATCAAACTTGGCATCCAGCTTGGTATGCACTAGGTCATTGATTTTTGGCGCTGTAGCGCGATAGATTTTTTTCCAAGCATCGTTTGGTTTTGCAGGTTGTGCTTGAACAAATCCCATGGCAAAAAGGCCAAGAACTAAAAGTAATTGCTTCATGAGGCTTAATTTAATGGGCATAAAGATAATAGTAGGACTGTTTTAAACGTTTAAGAATCAGTTAAATGGCAAAATCTAGGGATTTATACCAATAACTGGGGATGAATGAATTCTGAGAATTGACTTAGTTTTGCCTTTTAAACCGTATTTGATGCAGCAACAGCGCAAAGGATTATCCATTTTGATGTTGGTTGCAGGCCTATTCTGTCTGCAGCATTTGCATGCCCAAGGCTCATACTTTATCTATATTCAAACCGAAGCCAAAATTCCTTACACCGTTCAGATGGGGGATAAGGTCTTTTATTCTAATAATACCGGGTACTTATTAATTCCTAGTTTGCCTCCAGCCGATTATAGATTGGCTATTAGTTTTCCAAAACACCAGTTTGCGGGCCAGACCTTTTTGGTGCAATTGGCTGAGAAAGACCGAGGATTTTGGTTAAAACAAGACGTAGACAATAATTTCATATTGCTAGATCAGGTTTCACGTGAATCTATTAGGAATGCCGTGGGTAAAGAGCTGGCCAAGATCAATTATGACAACAAAGTAAACAAGCCTGTCATAGATACCATTTCTAAAAATGCTAAAGGCGAAAGGATTAAGATCAGCAATCCCAATTTAGGAAGTGGCACATCTGTAGTGTATAAACCAGCAGCTCCGGCTCCCGCACCTACCACCAGTGTTACTAAGACTTATGAAAAAGTAGGGGTGAACGGGATTAACCAAGCTTATGCAGTACTAAATGGGTCTAAATTAGATACGGTTCAAATTTTCATACCCGCTTTGGATGAGTTAAAAGACCTTCCAACACCTGTCAAAAAGCGTTTGAAAGAAGAAAGTGCTAAAGAACAAGAGCCGGAAGCTATTCTAAACCTACCTATGCCACAGGTAGGCGCCATTCCCAAAAAGGCCAAATCATCCTATAAATAAGCCATGCCACGCTACTTTCTGGAGCTTTCTTACAAGGGCACGGCCTATAGCGGTTTCCAGATTCAGGATACGGGAACCACCATTCAGTCTGTAGTTACAGAGGCTTTGCAAACCATTTTCAGACAACCCTTTGCCTTAACGGGTTCTTCCCGAACCGATGCCGGGGTGCACGCTAAACAGAATTATTTTCATTTTGATACAGAGCTGGAGATCAGTTCTAGGCAAGTCTATGGTCTCAATGCGGTTTTACCCAAAGACATTGCGGTACACCGGATTGTGCCGGTGGCGGATGATGCGCATGCTAGGTTTCAGGCCACATCTAGATCCTATAGATATAGTATCCATACCCAGAAAGACCCGTTTTTGACAGAAACGGCTTGGTTATATCCCTTTCCAATTCAGAAAGAAGCTTTGCAAGAAGCTGCTGCTGTCTTAATGGAGTACACTGATTTTACTTCTTTTTCCAAGCGCAATACCCAGGTTAATAATTTTAATTGCCAGCTTTCCAGGTCTGAATGGATGGAAAAAGATGGGTTATTGGTGTATGAAGTAACTGCCAACCGATTTTTGCGGGGCATGATTCGGGGGTTGGTAGCTACCATGCTCAAAACGGGTAGGGGTACCTTAAGTATGCAGGGGCTCCGACAAATTTTGGAAGCCAAAGATTGTTCTAAAGCCGATTTTTCTGCACCTGCTCATGGTCTTTGCTTGATGCAAGTAAATTATCCAACTACTATTTTGACCCTTTCCTGATTTTTCAACAGGCATTTTGTTTTATTCTCAAGATTATTTGCAAGTTTATTTTACAACAAAAAACAGCGTTTTTACGCTTAATTAGGTGATTGTCAATAGTCAGTCAAAACTTTTTCAAAAAAAAATGATGGCTTGAAAACCTTGCTCAGAGCGGGTTTGAATAAATGACTTGTTTTTAGTTTTAAAAAAGATTTGGCGGCAAAGCGTTCACCCTTATCTTTGCACCCCGCAACTGAAAAAAGCGGTGCTCTTTCAAACAGATTCCCACAAAAAATTGAATTTTCATAAATATTTGCAAATCAATTTTGTTACTCGGTTTTCTGTCTGTATATTTGCAACCCGCTTCTAGAAAAAGCGGATAGTTCTTAAAAAATCACGCAGTTATTCGCTAAAAAAAAGAAGGAATAAAATTCTAATTATTTTTGGTGATAATGATAAGGTTTATTACTTTTGCAACCCGATAAAAAGGGAGGCTAGTAAGGCCTAAAAGATCTTTGAAAGTTTGGAAGCAACAGAAGAAATCTGAATACATGTAGATCATTATTCAGGTAAGGTTTAAGCATCAAATAGAATTTAAAATCGATTTTATTTTCGAATTTATT